>JAJFIX010000001.1 GCA_021774575.1 Alphaproteobacteria bacterium
CGTGACACGCTTGGGGGCGCCCTGATTTTTGTGAAGAATCAGTGGGCGGATGCTGTGGAGGTGTCACGTGAATCTTCGGATGGAATGATAGAGGCACTTGAGTCGTTCGGCGAGGCGATACCGGGGATCAGGGAAAAAGTAGACGGGTTCTTTAACAGCGTATCCGACCTCGGCACAGAGTCTGCGATTGCGTTGGGCGAGTTGGAACTGGCCACGTTAAAGTACCGCAGAACCGAAGCCGAGTCCCTTAGCGGAATCGCTAGTTTTTTTGGCTTTTCTAGGTTCGCGGACGAGGCGGCGGAACTAACAGTAGAGATCGAAAATCAGCTTGTCTTCCTAGGGCGCTTGAGGCAGGCGCGGGCCGACATGGCCGCCGAAAACAAGGCACAAGCCGATGGCGCACGGGCTGCTAGGAAAGCCAGCGAAGATGCGGCGGAAGCGGCCACTGATGCGGTAGACGACGCAGCCAAAGCCGAAGCCGAGTTGGCTGCTGCGATGAAGGTTACGCGAGAGATAGCGGATCGGGTCAACAAATCGAGGGAACAGAGAGAAGCAATAGAGGACAGGCTCGCTACGCAGTCTGCCGCGGCAGTCGCCGCTTCCGAGGAATTGGCGCAATCTGAGCGCGATCTTGCCAATACGATCAAGCGAGAGTTTGTAGACGCGATAGCGCGGGCGCGTGCAGAAGTACGTGCGCAAATCAGGGAACAGGAAGACTTGGCACGCGCTGGTGTGCAGGTAGCCGAAGTCATCGGGCTGATCGGGTCCGAGGCGTCGCGTCAGCTTCAAGCGGTCGTTCAGTTTGGATCCGCACTGAAGACGATACGCGCGGGCGGTGAGGGTGCGTTGTCCGCTGGTCTCCCTGGCCTGATTGGTGGTGGCCTGACGATCCTCGGAGGCATTGTGGGACTGTTCGGTGGTGACGGTGACGCACAGGCGCGAGCCGATGCAGAGCGCCGGGCCGAAGAGATGCAGCGCGCCTTAGAACGTCTTACCGAGGCTACCGAAGCACTCGACCAAACCTATCGCGGCACACCAAGCCAGTTGCTTGAAACGCTACGAGCCGGGTTCGGTGGACAAGTTCCGGGCGTTGATTTCCCAATCGGCCCTGCCATCGGTGGCACATTCAGTTTGCCCGGCCTATTTGGTCAGGGTACAACGTCATCGGGGCCAGTGACTCAGCCGGTATCGGAAGAGGAAGCCGCCGCCATAGACGCATACCGCGAAGCTATAGAACGCATAACGGTCACGTTCCAGCAGGATCTAGAAATTAGGTTGTTGGTCGCGCAGGGTCGTGAGGAAGAGTCCGCGACGCTACGTCTGCGGGTCCAACAAGAGCGCGAATTGTTCGAGGCTAGAGCCGCTGGTTGGGATGATCAGGTTATCGGACTCATTGAGGTTGTGCAGGAGGAAGAACGCCTAGCACTTCAGCGTGAACAGACCGCACGTCGACTCAGGGAGATCACCGACCTACAAGCGCGTGCCCTCGATGCCTTGGGGCGTACCGGCGCAGGAGATCGAATCCGCTTGGGACTCAGGCAGGCCGAAGAACGCGAAAGTGTAGCGGGCCAATCTCAGGAATTCAAAGATCTACTCGGCGCGTTGCAGGGGCTCGAACGTGTCGACCTCGAGATCGCTATCGCGGCGCAAGAGGTGCGTGATTTAGCCGAGGACCAACTAGCGGCCATCGATTCGCAACTCCGCACGGCCCAAGATCAACTCCGGGTATCGGAAAGCCAGTTGCGCGAACAGGAGCGCGAACAGGAGCGTGCGGTCGAAGCTTCGGGGCGCATCGTTACGGCTCTCTCAGACTTCAGAGACAGCCTGTTGCTCGGCCCGACGACGACGTTGAGTCCTACTCGGGCGCTCGATGAAGCGCGTCGTCAGTTTGAGCTTATGCAGTCCCTGGCCTTGGGTGGTGACGTAACTGCCGCCGAGAGTCTGCCGCGTGCCGCACAGGCGCTCCTGGACGCATCCAGGGAGGTAAATGCGTCCGGTGAGCGGTTCGTAACTGATTTCGATCTCGTGCGCGCTGCGTTGGATGAGGTCACCGGCATTTTCGGGGTACAACGCCCGGTCGACGAACAGCTTCTGGCTGAACTGCGAACCCAGAGCGCGCTACTCAGCGAACAGATCGCGGAACTAGAGCGGCAACGCACGGCGATTGGCGTAGAAGCACAGCGACAGATCGACGCGATCAATGAGCAATTCTCAGAAGAGCGCCAGTTCTATCTGGACATGATCCAGAGCCTGTTCGATATCCTAGAGGAGCAACGCCGTCAGAGTGCATCGATGGAACAGCTAGTCACCGACCTTCCCATCATCGGGACGACCATCGACGACCTGATCCGTGATAGGCTGGGCGGTGGTAGCGCGCCAGCGGTAGTCGCCGCGAACAGCACAGCCAACCAAACGTTGACGGTCACGCAGGCCGGATTCCAGCAGACAGTTGAGCGGCTGGACATGGTCGTCGAACGGCTCGGGCGCATCGAGACAGAAACGCGGCGCACAGGTGAAGCGGTAACAGTGTGAACGTGTTCGCTGTTGAGCTGACGCCCTACGACACGGTCGGCGCGGCTGAGGTGACGTTGCGCTATGCGACCCAGGGGTTTGTGACGACATCGGGCGACACTCCCGGCGACGCTTTTTTCGACGAACGGTTGAAGCAACCCGCACTCCTAAAGCGTGACGCCTGGGGCTCCGGGCGCATTGGTGGGCGTAGGCGCGTGGGCTTCGGGGATATGGTGTTATTGAACGGCGACGGAGCCTTAGACGGCATCCTCGATTATGCCTATGACGGCCGAGACATCACGGTCTACTACGGCACGTACGCGGGCACGTTCGCGACGGATATGGTCAAGGTATTCGTGGGCACGATGGAGGTCCTTGAACATGACCTGACCACGATCACAATCAAGATCCGTGACCGTCAGCAAGTCGTGAACGTAGCATTTCAGGAAACTCTGTACGCTGG
>JAJFIX010000002.1 GCA_021774575.1 Alphaproteobacteria bacterium
ATCGCCGACGGTCCCCTCTGTTTCCATGATCTCGAGGATCTGGCCGTGGGGTTCGACACCTTGATAGGGTTCGCTGCGTCGGGCCGATGGGCCGGTCACCGCGTCGCTATCGAGCAATGCCCATAGGTCGGCGGCGTAGGAGATATCCTCTTCATTGCCGAAGGGTGGGGCCATTGCTGGTGCTGGTGCTGGTGCTGGTGCTGGTGCTGGTGCTGGTGCTGGTGCTGGTGCTGGTGCTGGTGCTGGTGCTGGCGGCGGTGGAGGCGGAGGCGGAGCGGTCTCGGCGACCTCAGCCGGTTCGGGCGGCGGTGTTGCACCGGCTGATTGCGACGTCGGAACGGCAACCGGTTCACGCACGATCTCATCTCCGGCGACCTTTTCGTCGCCGTCGCACGCCGCAAGCCCAAATACGACCAGCAGTGCTAATATGGCTATTGGCGACCGCCGAAATATCTCGAAAATCCAGCTCAACATTTAGTGCAACCCTCTATTCCGCCGAACCCCATCCAACGGGATCCTGCCGGTTCTCAAACCCGCGCCTGTTATGCAGGCCCACGCCTATTGTGCAGGATTGAGCGCAGCAACGGGGATATCAAATCAGACACATTATCGTGAGATTTTAACCTGACGCCGCCATGTAAGTGGCGAAAAATTCAAGGGATTACGAATTTTAACTTTGGCTCAACGGCGGTATAGTCGGCTATGGCGAGCCTTTACGATTTTAAGCCCTGGTTTCAGTCAACTTTGCGCCCGATTACCGGGTGGCTTGCTCGCGCTGGGGCGACGGCCAATGGGATCACCGTTGCCGCGTTAGTTATGTCGACATTCTTTGGCATGACTTTTTTTCTGAGCGCCGGCGCGCGTCCGGTATTATTGCTGCTCCCTTTGATCTTGCTTATTCGCATGGCACTCAACGCCATTGACGGCATGCTGGCGCGCGAGCATGGGCAAAAAACAGATCGCGGATTTTTCCTCAATGAGCTGACCGACGTTGCTGCCGATGCGGCACTATATTTGCCCTTTGCAATATTGCCGGGTGCGTCAGCGATGCTGGTCGTCTTTGCGGTCGGCGTCTCGGGGCTAGCTGAATTGGCGGGCGTACTGGCTTTGGGAGTCGGTGCAGCGCGCCGCTATGACGGGCCGTTTGGCAAAAGCGATCGGGCACTAGCGTTCGGCGCCCTGGCATTTTTACTCGCCTTTTTTGATTTTACGCCGATTTTGCTCAACGCAATATTTGGCCTGTTTATCGGCCTTGGCACGCTGACAATTTTCCGACGGGTCAACCGGGCGCTTATTGAGAGCGAAGCTGCCAAACGCGACGCAACCGATGCCGATTGATTTCTCGTCCATGGCGCTTGCGCCGATTTGGCTGGGTATGGCCGGGCTCTGGGTACTTCTAGGGGTAGCAGGAGTTGCCGTCTTTGTTTTAGCGCGCGCTAACCCGGAAAAGGATTACACCGAACTGGCGAGCCGCACCCGAACATGGGTTTGGATCATACTCGCGCTCACCTCGGTCATGGCCATGGGCGATAAGGCGGCGATTATATTTATCGGCTTTATATCGTTCCTGGCCTTTAAAGAATATCTGACCCTAGTACCCAATCGGGCGGCGGACCGGCGAGTGTTTTTCTGGGCCTATATCGCCATTCCGATCCAATTTTGGTGGGTGTATGCGGGCTATTACGGCTTTTTCACGATTTTTATTCCGGTTTACGTGTTCACCTTCATTGCCTTCCGGCTGTTGCTCACCGGTCGAACCGACGGCTTCATCAGGGCCGCCGGCACCCTTCAATGGGGGCTCATTCTCACCGTATATAATTTGAGCCATCTCGGTTTCTTATTCGTTTTGCCACTCAGTCAGAGTACCCAGGCCGGTGGCGCCGGGTTGTTTTTCTATGTGGTTTTTCTAACCCAGTTCAACGACGTCGCCCAATATATCTGGGGCAAACTATTCGGCCGCCACAAAATCATTCCGTTGGTCAGTCCGGGAAAAACCTGGGAGGGGTTTCTCGGCGGTCTGGTGACCACCGTCGCCTTGTCGATTGTTTTGGCTGGCCTATTCACGCCGTTTGACGTTTATTTTGCCGCCGCGTCGGGGGCGCTCATTGGGGTGCTCGGGTTTGTCGGCGACATAACAGTATCGGCCATCAAACGCGACCTTGGGGTGAAGGATAGCGGTCGCTTTTTGCCGGGGCATGGGGGCATTTTGGACCGGCTCGACAGCTTGACGTTCACTGCGCCGCTGTTTTTCCATTTCGTTCGTTACTTTTATGGATAAAGTCTATCGCCTCCTGCAGATTATATTCTTTGCGGCCATCGTCCGGCCGATCATCCTTATTGTCCTAGGCTTGCGCATTGATGGGCGCGAAAACTTGCCCAAATCGGGCCCAGCGGTACTAATTGCCAATCACAATAGCCATCTAGACACACTGGTTTTGATGAGCATCTACCCGTTGCGCAAGCTCCATCGCATGCGACCTGTTTCGGCCGCAGATTATTTTTTGCGAACGCCACTAAAGCGCTGGTTCTCAACCAATATTATTCGCGTCATACCGATGATCCGCCCATCGAAAACGAAACCGAAATCCGGTCGGGAAAACCCCTTCGAGCCTATATTTGAAGCGATTGGGGACGGCGACATTGTGATCTTTTTTCCCGAAGGCAGTCGCGGGGCACCCGAACAACTGACCGCATTCCATAACGGCATCGCGCGCATCGCCCAACACCATCCCGATGTCCCCATCGTGCCGATTTTCATGCATGGGCTGGGTAAAGCCCTGCCAAAGGGCGATTTTGTTTTGGTACCGTTTTTTTGCGATATCATCATCGGCGAGGCTCTGACCGGTGTTGGTCGGGATCGCCAGGAATTTATGAGTGCTATAGAAGAAGAAATTGCCAAGCTCACCCACGGGCGCTATTTCGCGAGTTGGGATTAGCGCGCCCGCTAAATCACATGAAATCTGATAACATGAAGTCTGGGGAGGCCAAGATGTTGAACGGCAAAAACGCCATCGTCACCGGATCGACCAGCGGTATCGGGCTCGCCATCGCCAACATGCTGGCGGCGTCTGGTGCCAACGTCACTTTGAACGGCCTGGGGAACCTTGATGAAATTGAAGCCATCCGCGCGACGATGGCTGACAGCCACGATGTCGAAATTGGGTATTCGAGCGCCAACATGCTGAACCACAGAGAAGTCCGTGGGATGGTGGAGGATGTCCAAAAATCTGCAGGTACTGTGGATATTTTGGTCAATAATGCTGGCATTCAACATGTCGCGCCCGTCGACGAATTTCCGGCGGAAAAGTGGGATGCCATTATCGCGATCAATCTGTCGGCAGTCTTCCATGCAACGGCTGCCGCCCTGCCCGGAATGAAAGCTCGCGGATTCGGGCGCATCGTCAATATTGCCTCGGCACATGCGCTGGTCGCCTCGCCATACAAGGCCGCTTATATCGCCGCCAAACACGGGGTGGCCGGTCTGACAAAAACTGTTGCCTTAGAGGTTGCCGAGCAGGGCATTACCGTCAACGCCATTGCCCCCGGCTATGTGCTGACACCACTGGTTGAAAAGCAGATACCTGCCACGGCAAAAACACGCGATATGAGCGAAGACGATGTAATCCGCGACGTCATGCTCGCCAGGCAACCGACCAAACGCTTTGTCGAGGCAGAAGAAATCGGCGCAATGGTTGTTTTTTTGTGCGGCAAAAACGCTGCCTCTATCACCGGGACCGTATTGCCGGTCGACGGCGGTTGGGTCGCACAGTAGACGAGGAGCACCTTCCCATTACGACTTATGACCTAATCTCCAGATAAGTTCTGTATTCTGGCTTAACCACGGAACCATACGGATACAGAATCGCCTTGACGCAGAGAGTTTTCAGGCCACTAATATCAGCTACCAAAAAAACAAGATCAAACAGCTAAAATAACAACTGAGAGTGGGAGAATCGTTATGAAAAGACGTCAATTTCTAAGGAATGCCGGTGTTGCCGGTGTCGGCGGCGTTGCTGCGGCATCGACCCTTGCCGCACCCGCGATTGCACAAGACCGTATCAGCCTGACTATGGTCACCAGCTGGCCTCGTGATTTTCCGGGCCTAGGCACCGGTGCCCAGCGCTTCGCCGACCGCTTGTCGGAGATGACCGACGGCCGTATTCAGGTCGAGTTTTTCGCTGCCGGCGAACGTGTTGGCGCATTCGATAGCTTCGACGAAGTAGCGTCGGGCAATGCCCAGGGTTATCACGCCGCCGATTATTATTGGAAAGGTAAACATCCGGGCTGGGCCTTCTTTACCTCTGTGCCGTTCGGCCTCACCTACACTGAAATGAATGCTTGGATCCGCTTCGGCGGTGGTCAGGAATTGTGGGACGAGCTCGGCGCGGACTTTGGCGTCAAGGGCATTATGGCCGGTAATACCGGTGTCCAAATGGGTGGCTGGTTCAACAAGGAAATTAATTCCGCCGAAGATCTGCGCGGTCTTAAAATGCGTATTCCGGGACTTGGCGGCGACGTCATGGCCAAGTTGGGCGCATCGCCGGTTTCCTTGCCCGGTGGTCAGATTTTCGAAAATCTGGTTTCCGGTGCCATTGACGCGACCGAATGGGTTGGCCCATGGAACGATGAAGCAATGAAGTTCTATGAAGCCGCCAAATTCTACTACTTCCCAGGCATGCATGAGCCCGGCTCGATGCTTGCATTCGGCATGAACGCTTCGTTCTGGAGCGGCCTATCACGGTCGGACCAGACGATTATTGAAGCCGCCGGCGGCATGGAAAACGATGTGCTGATGGCCGAATATAATGCGAAAAATGGTGACTCTCTCGCCAGCCTTATTGCCGACCAGGGTGTCGAACTTCGTGAATTCAACAATGATGTTTACGATGCATTCGGCAGAGCGTCGGCTGAAGTCTTCGAGGAAACCCGTGCGCACAGTGATCTTGCCGCACGGATCCTTGCAAGCTTTGAAGCTGCTCGTGAAAACCTCGGCGGTTGGTCGAAAATTTCCGATCAGGCCTACGTCGCACAGCGCAACCGCGTGCTGGGCGTTTAAGCCAGAGCAATATATAGTTCTTACGGATAGAAAGCAGAGCCTTTTAGGCTCTGCTTTCGCCGTTTAAGATCCTCAAGCTCAGGATAGTATTTTGGACGGATCTTCGTACCTTGGATTAATCCTGAAATTTGGATTGAACCCGAACCTTGGATTGAAATAGTGCGCTCCTATATTGCGATAACATTCCACATATCTTGGCAGTGACGCCATGATCGCAACCGACATAACCGCAACCGACCAGCAGGCTGTCGACGGCGACCAGATTTCCGGTGTCTTTGCAGGGGAAACACCTTTGGGTGGTCGCGCGGTGCTATTCACACGCATTCTCGCGCTCTCTTTAGTCGGGCTCGTTGTTCCTTTTTTGCTGAATAATTACCTAAAATATTGGCAGGACTGGCCAGGTGGATCGGCATTATTTGGGTCAAATGACCTTGAGGGCGGCGATGGATTTCGCGCATTTTTACAAATATTGCTCTACATTTTGCCGCTTGTTTACATTGTCTTGCGGGTCATTCGAACGCCTCACCGCACTCTGCAGGCTGAATCCTGGCGCTTCACCGCCTTATCCGCCTATATCGTGCGGGCCGCTTTTTGGTCGGTGTTGATGGTCGGGCTGGCCGATATGTTCATATCTTTTTTGCGGGTTGAATCGCTCCTTGCACCGCTGGTTGGCGATGCCCTTACGACACGCCTCGGACAGGCCAACTTTCGCGGTCCTTACGTCCATTTTCCGCTGATCGGTCTGGCCTGCATTATCGCCTATTTTTTTCGCTCGCTAAGTTTCGTCTGGATGGCTGCGCTCATCGTCATTGCGGAATTTTTGATCGTCATTTCACGGTTCGTTTTTTCCTATGAACAGGCATTCATGGGCGACCTTGTGAGGTTCTGGTATGCCTCGCTGTTTCTTTTCGCCAGCGCCTATACCCTGCTTGAGGAAGCGCATGTCCGGGTCGATATTCTCTATACGCGTTTTAGCGTTCGCGGCAAGGCATGGACCAATATGGTCGGGTCGCTGGTTCTCGGCATGCCCCTATGCTGGGTGATTTTAACACGCGGCATGTGGGACAAAGCCAATGTCATTAATGCACCGCTCTTGACCTTCGAAGTATCGCAAAGCGGCTATGGTATGTTTACGAAATACCTGATGGCGGCATTCCTGATCGTTTACGCCCTCTCCATGTTGGTGCAATTTGCCAGTTACTTCATGAGTAGCGCTGGCATCCTATTGCGTGAATATGGCCCAACTCCAGACCCAAATCACATCGTAATTTAGCAGCGAGAAGGACACCAGAAACCGGTCATGGAACTCTTCTTCCTCGCACTTCTCGTCTTGCTAATGGTCGCCGCTTTGGGCATGGGATACCCGGTGGCATTTGCCCTGCCGGGATCAGCCATTTTAGCGATCACGGCAGCGGCCCTCTGCGGCACCATTTTTGCCGGCAGCGCCGATGCCTATTTTGCCCAAGGCGGGCCGATACAGTGGCTCAATGCCGGCGTAACCAATTTTCGCGGTATTTACTGGGAGGTCGAGCGCGATACGCTGATCGCCATACCCTTATTCATTTTCATGGGCATAATGCTCGAGCGATCCAAGATCGCCGAGGACCTGCTGGTCACCATGGCTCAGCTTTTTGGACCAATTCCCGGTGGTTTAGGTATTTCCGTTGTCTTTGTCGGCGCCTTGTTGGCGGCAACAACGGGCATTGTCGGCGCGACAGTCATCGCCATGGGGTTGATCGCGTTGCCGGTGATGATGCGTAATAATTATTCTCATTCCCTGGCGACTGGAACGATTGCCGCATCGGGGACGCTGGGCCAAATTATTCCTCCGTCAATCGTGCTGATCATCCTGGCCGACCAACTAGCCAGTGCAACCGACCAGGCCAGCACTTTGCGTGCCGCAGCGTACCGAGCCGCGACCGGCGAATTTTCAATGCCGCTGGAATTCGATTTAAGCACAACCAGTGCCGGCGATATGTTCATGGGGGCACTAATGCCCGGCATGGTCCTGGTCGGGTTGTATATGGCGTATATTTTTATCTTCGCCATAATTCGCAAGAAATCGGCGCCACCGGTCCCTTATGAAGGAAAATATGACGGCCAGTTCCTGAAACGAGTTGCCCTTGCGCTCACGCCGCCACTCTCCTTGATTTTCATTGTTTTGGGCTCGATTGTCATGGGCATCGCGACGGTCAATCAGGCCGGGTCCATTGGGGCCGTCGGCGCGATGATTATGGCTGGGTATCGGCTAAAAGAAGGCCAGCGGGGGGCCTATCTACCAGCCTTTATCTCATTGGCTTCGGTCGGTGCCATTGTCATTCTGCTTGCCCTATTCGACATAAACATTAAGAGCATAGAGGATGGCGGCGATCTCGTCGTTGTCCTCCTGGCAATGGTCGCCGTTGCCGGATTGCTTTTCGGACTGATTTGGAGTGGCTGGCGCACCTATAAAATCGACAACACCCTAACCGGGGTCATGATCGAGACGGCCAAAACTACATCCCTGGTTTTCATAATTTTACTTGGCGCGGCAATGTTGACGGCGGCCTTTCGGGCCTTTGGCGGCGAAGAACTGGTAAAAGACTTTCTGACCGGCCTGCCCGGTGGTTTCGCAACAAAATTTGTCGTTGTGATGGCAGTCATTTTTGTCCTCGGATTTTTCCTCGATTTTATTGAAATCGCGGTTGTCGTCGTCCCAATCGTCGCCCCGATTTTGCTCGCTGACCCGTCGGCCAATGTCAGTGCGGTATGGCTCGGAGTGATGATCGGGGTCAACATGCAGACCTCGTTCCTGACCCCTCCCTTTGGCTTTGCTCTGTTCTATCTGCGCGGTGTCGCTTCGGCTGCAGTAACCACCGTTCAGATGTATTTCGGTGTCATTCCGTTTATCCTTTTGCAGCTCACGGCATTGGTGGTCGTCGGTTTTTACCCAAGCCTGGTGAATTATTTGCCGAACCGCACCAGCCTCACCTCCGATACGGCACCACCGCCGGTTAACCCAACCTTGCAATATTGTATCGAGGTCGTCGTATTCGAGACCTATGACGATGACGGCGACAGCCTGCGCAACGCGATGACCACCGCGGCTGCCCTCGACATCAGTTTTTTGCCTGAAAATTTACGCGAGACGCTCTCCGAGGCCTTCATTGCGGCTCCGTTGACTTTTGATAAAGTCGCCGAGGTGCGCGCCACCGAGGCAGCGGTTGGCGAATTCACTGTCGACTACCGCCCGCTTCATCGTGAAGTGCGGGCACTGCAAAGCGAAATCGCGCGGGTCGGCGAAGAGTTGGAGGAATTTGAGACAACGCTCCGGCGCGAAAGTCGCCGCGAGGGTACAAGCCCTGAAATATTTGCTGCCATGGAACGGCGGATCGAGGCTTTAACTGTTGAAAAATCTGAAATCGAAGCCGTCATTCCCGATCAGTGGGACGCCGCGAGGGAACAATATTTGGACTTGGCAACCGCCGAAAAAAGGGCCCGGACAGGCTATCGCCGGAATGTCGATAACGCCTATCAACCCGTTGCCGAAATCCGCACCATCATTGCCGGCACCCAAGCCCTTGCCGCACAGGAAAGCCAAATCAACGACTTGGGCGCTCTCATTAGAAACGCAGCTTCCGGCGAGATCATCGATGCAATCTCCGTTGTCGAAACGGCCCTGACCCCGATCGCTGGCGCGAGCCCAATTAAATCGAAACTTGGAGAAGCCCGGCGCGCCATTGATGACGACACGCCTGACATGGCCAAGGCGACAACCCTCATTGCCGAAGCAAGCACCCTCTATGCCACCGATTTAGCATGGCGAACCCGTGCGGAAAGCGAGCTGGCATCAGGGCTTGAGGCCTATGACGAAGCGATAAGAGAAACGATCGGTATACGCCGACAGGACCGGTTGCCACGTCCCATCGCCAAAGCCGTCGCCGCATGCAAATCCATTCACTATGATATTTCCCTGAACTTCTAACAGGGTTGCAAAATATGGGCGCGCTCCGACAGAGCCACGTTCAAGGCGATACCAGGGTAGCACTGATCGAACAGACGATTGGCCGCAGTTTCGACGCCGCCGTCGATCGCTGGCCTGATCGGGCAGCCTTGATTGCGCCCAGCCAAGACATCCGCTGGACCTATCGCGAATTGGCCGACGAGGTTAGCGCTACCGCCGCCGGACTGCTCGAACTGGGCCTAACGCCTGGAGACCGGGTCGGAATTTGGTCACCCAACAACGCCGAATGGGTGGTCACCCAGTTCGCCACCGCCGCGGCCGGACTTATATTGGTCAATATCAACCCCGCCTACCGCATGACCGAGCTCGAATACGCACTGAACATGGTCGGCTGCAAAGCGTTGGTCTGCGCCACGAAATTCAAGAGTAGCGATTATTTGCAGATGCTGCGCGAGTTGGCCCCCGAAATTGATGCAGCAGCCCCCGGTAATCTGAGGTCGGGCCGACTGCCCCACCTCAGACTGATCATTCACCTCGGCGGGGGAAAACTAGCGGGTATGATCAATTTTCGCGACATAAGGCACGGCGCGAACCAGGCTCTACGCCGAAAATTGAGTGAGACCCAGCGTGTCTTAAAATGCGACGATCCGATCAACATCCAATTTACCAGCGGTACGACCGGCGCCCCCAAGGGCGCCACCCTTACCCACCGCAACATTTTAAATAACGGTCATTTTGTTGGCGAAGCACTGAAGCTAGATACCGATGACCGGGTTTGCATTCCGGTGCCGCTGTATCATTGTTTCGGCATGGTTATGGGCAATCTCGCCTGCATGACCCATGGCGCCGCGGTGGTCTTGCCCGGTGAAGGGTTTGATCCATTGGCTGTCCTTCAAACCATCGAAGCCGAAAAATGCACCGCGCTTTATGGCGTGCCGACAATGTTTATCGCCGAGCTCGAACATCCGGACTTTAGCAAATTCGACCTGACCAGTTTGCGAACTGGCATCATGGCGGGCACCGCATGCCCAATAGAGACTATGAAACGAACCATGACCGACATGCATTTAAATGAGATCACCATCGCCTACGGCATGACCGAAACCAGCCCGGTTAGCTTCCAGACATCTCACGACGACCCGGTGATGCGCCGGGTCGCCACCGTCGGGCGAATTCACCCCCATGTCGAGGTAAAAATTATCGATGAGGGCGAGCACGTGGTGCCCATCGGCCAGGTTGGCGAGCTCTGCACAAGAGGGTATTCGGTGATGCAGGGCTATTGGCAAGACAAAGAACGTACTAATGAAGTCATCGACATCGAGGGCTGGATGCACAGCGGTGATTTGGCGACCCTTGACGAGGCTGGTTATTGCAATATCGTTGGCCGGATCAAAGACATGGTCATCCGGGGCGGAGAAAACATCTACCCTAGAGAGATCGAGGAGTTTCTCCACACTCACCCCCAAATTGAAGACGTCCAGGTTATCGGCGTACCCGACGAGAAGTACGGCGAGGAACTTTGCGCGTGGATAAAGTTACGGGTCGGCGGGCCTAGCCAAATTACGGTCGAAACCTTGAATGCCGAGGGCCTACACGCTTTCTGCCACAATCAAATCGCCCATTTTAAAATCCCCCGATACGTCAAATTTGTCGATGCGTTTCCAATGACAGTCACCGGAAAAATTCAAAAATTCATCATGCGCGAAACCATGATCGAAGAGCTCGGTCTAATACGCCAAGTAACGGCATAAAAATAAGCAGCCTTGTTATCCACAGGTTGGGCCTGAGCAAAAGTGGACCTTTTAGCCGGACTGTGCTCGACTATAGCCTTCAACATTAAGTATTTGACTGCCCATATTGCGTTCTTGCCCGCATTTTATTTACGCACCCGAGAACGAACCGCTGGAGTGGCTAATGCGTAGCCAGTGATTTCCAGGACAACAATGGGTAATCGACTAAGACGTCGCTTCCGGAGGGTTTTTTAATGCGTGTTCGTGCTTATTCCATTCCAGTTTCACAAAAATCATTTTCCATATTGGTGACCGCAAGCATTGCAGTTGCCTCTTTCGTCATTATTCAAAATCCCGCCCATGCCCAATGTTCCACTGCATTTTTATTCGGACCCGACCTAAATGTTCCGTTTGGTGGCGCTGTCAGGGCAATCGAATTACCTCTGGAAATTGACCCCGCACCTCGCGGAGACTGTCGCCAGATTGAAAGCCCAAGCCTGCCAACACCACCGCCGCCACGCGTCCAAATCGACACCATAGAAGCACGACCAGAAGTGACTCCCCTGCCTGCGATCCTGCCGCCGGACATCGTAACCATCCCGGCGCCGGTTTTTGAGCCGATACAAACACAAATCATCCGGCAAGAGGCGGGTCATGATCATTTTGATCCATTGCTGGACGGATTTATTCGGCATGATCATCCCGACGGCGATATTAGCCACGACCATATAAGAGAAATTGAGTCCGTAGCGGCGCTGGAAACGCCGGACACACCACCGGCGCAACCACCCGAAATCGTGGCAATTCAAGCGCCGGTATTCGATCCAATCCAAGTTCGGATCACGCAAATACAAATTGGCCATGACCATTTCGACCCTTTGCTGGACGGCTTTATTCACCACGACCATGATAACGGCGACACCAACCATGATCACGTGAGAGACATAGAATCTGTCGAATCCCATGAAACGCCGCCCCCCCCCCTGCCCCAATCCCCTGAAGTCAGAACAATTCCCGCCCCCGTATTCAATCCTATAGAAACCCAAGTCATCACCGAGCAAGCTGGCCACGACCACTTCGATCCATTGCTTGGCAGTTTCATTCGCCACGACCATGTCGGCGAGCCGGGACACATTCACACACGGACCGTCCAGGTAAATACGCCGGTACCGGCAGTTCAGGCGTACGGCCTCGTACCTGTCCAGCTCTTTCCCAGAGCTCAGTTCCGGCTAGGAGCCGGGTTTGGCAGGCATTTTCCGACACCTCCTCAAATATTGTTGCCCCCTCACGGTAACTATTGAGGGTGACAAGCCACCGGACGAGATACCAAATTGGAAGGTTTCGGCCGCTGTAGAGCCACAAAAGGCCACAAAAAAGATTGGCTACTTTGGGTTTTTCACAGGACGGAGAAAATCCAGCGACGGTAATCCTGGAGGAGGCCATCGTTCAACCAGCTCGACAAAATTGTTGAAAAGAAGCTTTGGGCAGCCCCTATCAACCGACGCTGGGCTCGAGTCAATCTCGCTTACCTCGACATAGATAATGTCTGACATAGTTGAAATGTATTGGATCAGACTTGACCCGACACCGCGCCCTCGCAAAGGGCGAGGGTTGTAAATTCAAGGAGGCCCAGACAGTGCCCGTAATCAGCCACATAACTTTGGGAACAAACGACAAAGAACGGTCGGCGAAATTCTATGATAATGTGTGTGGCGGATGTGAAAGCCCGCAACCGTTGCTTGATAATGGTTGTTGCGCTGTGGCGAATACAAAAGCTCAGGGCACTAAACGATAGAAAAATGAGCTTGTCTCTACGTGTCTCACAATATTTTGATTCAATCAAACTCACTGGTCGGAAATTATTAGAAAGCGTGAACCAGATAGACTGAACCGATGGAGCAATTCGTCTTCTACTGGCTTTCGCTCTATTTTCTTATCATCGACATCTCTGATCAGATGAGAATAAAATTTTAACGGTTCAAAATCCTCTTCCCTTCGGCCGGTGAAAAGTATTTTTTCATAATCAGGAACGGGGAATGGCACCGGAAGTTTCGATCGAATCTCATTCGCTAAGTCGTCGAGGACAAACGTAACGTCACTCTTGTTGTCCAGCGCCCTAACAACATTCGCGAAGGCGCGACTTATCAAATTAACCTCGCGTTCGTATTCTTCAATCGAAAGGTCCCGGCCATGTTTTTCAAGTCGGTCAAGTTTTCGAAATATCCGACTGATCTGCCCGGGTGTCCGTCATCATATAAAATGGAACAAACAACGGCCTGATCTAAAGGAGGATCTGGCCCATCTGGTTCAAGATATTATGCGGCGCATTTGCGGTATTGCAAGCGCCGGTTCTCCATCGTTTTGAGTTTTATCCTTTTGCGCCGTTTTAGAATGGATTGTCCACGCCCGAAGTAAACGTCTGCGGGGGTGAGGTTGTTGATGCTCTCGTGGTATCTGTGATTGTAATGATCGACGAACGCTTCGATCTGCGCTTCCAGTGACGTGCCCCTAGTTTCCTAGACACCTGCTTTGTTCATTTTTTGCTGTCTGCGTTCGAAGTCAACGGGCGACAGCATGCCGTTGTTCGTGTGTTTGCGTTTGGCGTTATAGAACATTTCAATATAGTCGAATATGTCCTGCCTTGCAGCCTCGCGTGTCGCATAGGTTTTGCGTCTGACGCGCTCGCGTTTCAGCAGTTGAAAGAAGCTCTCGGCGACCGCGTTATCATGACAGTTTCCCCGACGGCTCATGCTGGCGTCCAAGTTATGCTGACGCAGGAACGATTGCCACTCTCGGCTGGTGAACTGGCTACCCTGATCGGAATGGATAGTAACTTCATTCTGAGGCTTGCGTCGCCAGACAGCCATCAACAAGGCTTGCAGGGCTAGCTCCGTGGTCATCCGTGACTGCATCGACCAACCGACGACACGACGTGAGAACAAATCGATGACGACAGACAGATACAGCCAGCCCTCGTGGGTCTTGATATAGGTGATATCGGTCACCCAAACCCGGTCGGGCAAAGCGACCTCGAACTTCTGCTCAAGCTTGTTTTCGGCCACAATAGCTGGCTTGCCGCCATGTCTCCCGGGTCGCCTTCGATAACCGATCTGTGCGGCAATACCCGCTAGGCCAGTTAACCGAGCCACACGATTCTGGGAACAAACCTCACCCTGGTCGCGCAGGTCGTCGTGGAGTTTCCGGTATCCATATACTTTGCCGCTGTCGGCCCAAGCCCGGCGGATCAATGCCGTCTGTCGTGCGTCTTCTCGCGCACGATTGCTGAGTGGGTTCCTTAGCCAGGCATAGAAGCCACTGAAATGCACCGTCAACACGCGACACATGGCCCTGACCGAAAACTCCCCGCGATGAGCCTCGATAAACGCGTACTTCACTGGGACTCTCGCGCGAAGTACGCGGCCGCCTTTTTTAGAATATTGCGTTCCTCGGTCACCCGAGCAAGCTCAGCCTTGACCCGACGAAGCTCGGCCGAGAGCGCGGCCTCGTCAGATCTGACCTGATCCGGCTTCGAAAACTCAGACTTCCAGGTGTAGAGCGATTTTGTGCTGATACCAAGACGACTGGCCACGTCCTTGACCGAGTAACCGCGATCAACAACCTGCGCCACCGCCTCCCTCTTGAACTCATCCGTAAACCGAATACGACCTGACATGCTACGCTCCCCCTTGGTTCCAAATTACCAAGCAAAGCGTCTACTAATCTAGGGGCACCTCAGAGTTCAATCCTGGTGCATTTCCAGAGGCACCGATTTCAGGCACCCTGTTCCAAAGAAACAGCAAATCAAATGACTAATCACTACGCTAAGTTTCTCTCCGCAGCGCTTCCACACCGCTTCCACAAACGAAAAAATAGCCCAGCCATTTCGGGCTAAGCCATTGAAATTATTGGTTGCGGGGGCACGCAACCATCTTAAAGAATTGTTTGTAGCCCTAGGAATATCGGTGGCACCGAAGCACGTTTCCAGCCAGTGGGGTTAACCTGTCCCTGGTAGAGGAGGGGCGCTACCACCTTTATCCGTTGATTGTGGCGCAGGATATAGATCGGGTCGCAACCAACTGAAATATTTCGTTAAATCAAAAGTATGACAATGGAAAAGATACGAGCATTTTTTTTGGTAACATCCGACAATGGACAGCGTATCGAAAATCAGGCGCTCACGCATTATGAGCGCGGTCAAAGGAAAGAACACACGGATCGAACTAGCGATCCGCAAGACCGTTCATCATGAAGGCTTTAGATATTCCCTTCATAATAAGTCACTTCCGGGTAAGCCGGACCTAGCATTGAAAAAATACGGGGTGGCCGTTTTTGTTAATGGATGCTTCTGGCACGGGCACTCGTGCCGCAAAGGTAAGCGTCCAACTAGTAACAAGAATTTCTGGGACGTTAAGCTTGAGCGTAACGTGAAGCGAGATCGCGATAATACAAAACAACTAAAGAAATTAGGCTGGGAGGTAGTAACTATTTGGGAATGCGAGATTGAAAAGGGAGCGCGCAAATTGGTGCGTAAGTTGAATCACAAAAAAAAGCGGCTCCAAGAACTGCCAAAGCAGGATAATCATCCCAAGCCGGAGAAATTGGGATCATAATTTCTAAATGCCGCAACCATTGTCCCGTCCGGTTCTCCAGGTACACAAACTTTTGGAGGCTCGGAATTATCTGCAAATTCGCCGGGCTGCATCGGGCAAATTTTTCGGAAATCGCAAGACTCGCATTTATTGTTTTCCGGACGCATTGGGAAATCGCTGTGGACGATGCGCTTCACGGCCCATTCCACGTTTAACAATGCCGAATTAACTGCGTTGTCGTCTGTCGGCACTTCTAGGCGCTGTCCATCTTTCAGAAGGTGAACGAAACCCTGTTCCGCAAACTCGCCTAAAACATCACGTGCCGCCTTCGCATAGAGCTGCACCTGTAGCGATAGCTCCGACCATTCCAATTCATCGTTCCCTACGGGATCTTCTCCGCCTTCCATTGTCTTGAAATCGATAACGCAAGCATCGACGACATTGCCGTTTTCATCTTCTTCGATCATGAGGTCTATGGCTCCTGACACGACGGCACCACTCACCGGAATTTCGAATCTGGCTTCAACTTGACGGCATTGCTGAAAATCATCCGCAAAATTTTCGGCGTAGTCGGCTACCAATTCTTGCGCCCTATTACGGGCTCTTTCATACGGACCGGGCCTGGTCTCAGGATCACCGCTTTGCTGCACATGCTTTAGGTGGAATAGGTCGCCCGCTATTTCCGCCGCTTGTTCGGGACTTGGAGCCTGGGAAGAGTATTCCTGATGCAACTTTCCGATTGCGGCATGAACCGTCATACCGAAACCGAACAGATCGGGAATTGCTGGACTAAAGCCGAAAATCCGTCTGTAGTGGTAGTCTTTCGGACATCGAAGGTAGTATCTGATATCTGAATAGCTTGTCGGCAAATTACTTGCGTCAATCCGCCTTGCGGGCGTCGCAGCTATCAATCCACTAGTGGGAGCCTCCGGCGAATCGATTACTCTATCGTCATCAAGATGCGCGGCAAATGGAGAAGGACGGCGCGCCCTTTTCCAACCTTCGGCCATCGCGCAGCCCGTGACGTACAGATATCTCTCCGCTCGTGTAAGGGCGGTGTAGAACAGCCTAGCCTCATCTTCGCGTCTTCCCTGATAAGTACCGCGATCTAAGGATTCCTGGATAACCGCTGTTGGTAACCAGCCAGTGTATGAACGCCGATTACCGGGAAACCTTTGGTTTTCGACATCGACTACGAATACGACCGGAAATTCCAAACCCTTCATTTTATGCACTGTAGCGACTGTTACAGCATCCGGTCTTTGTACGATATCCGAGCTACTCGTATCGTAGCCAGCCTCGGCGACTACACTCAGAAAATTGAGAATAGAATTAAAACGTCCGGTGCTATCCACACTCGGATATACGGCCTCGACATCTTGAATTATTCGGCTAAACACACCTATGTCTTGTAGTATGGCATCATCGAGAGAAGTCTGAGAAACGCCGAATGCTTCGAGCAAATCAAAAACCAAATTCTGAGGGTAAATTCTGCGTCTCGGCGAACCCGTCTTTACCGGGGCGTGGATGTCTCTTCCCCAAGTCGTGAATACATTCGTAAGTAAGTTGAAGTCGGCATGTGGAAAAATCAGCACAACTTCATCATCGAAAAACGTCCGAACGGCATCGCGATCAGGCTGCCCGTCACGAAATAGATCGAATGCACTTCTCAAAAGCTGCACGTGCGGCCGATCAAATAGGCCTCCTCCGGCTTCGAGGCTAAAAGGAACATCTTGCTCGGCAAGACGAGACGTGTACGCAAAGTGACGTGGTGGATTACCGCCTGTCTCAGGTTGTCGCGTCGAGCGCATCAATATTGCAAAATCCGCAGGCGTGAGGCCGCGAACAACACCATCATCTTCCAGGTATGCCGTTGCCAGTAACTCTTGAATTTTTTGAATAACCCAATCGGCTTCGTCGTCACGTGTTTCGAACCACAAGGAGCGAAACTCGTTTGGTTGATCGGTTTCGTTAGCCTCGGGGTTTTTTACTATTCTGTTTGCACCAAGTTCCTGATGGGCAAAATGGTCCGACATCTCAACGATTAGAGGCGTACTTCTATAATTCTTGGCAAGCGTATGGTCGGTTGCATTGGGATACCGATCTGCAAACGTTTGAATTCTGGTAACGTCAGCACCACGCCACCCGTATATGGATTGGTCGTCGTCTCCTACGACCATTAGCGTTTCGCTATGGTCGTGAAGGATTCCGATAAGCGCGTCCTGAACAGGATTGATATCTTGATATTCGTCTACCAACAGATGCTGGAGGTCCTCCACCGACGCCAAAGCCCCATCATCTCCGGAACTGAGCGCATCGACGGCAAGTCTCTGCATGAGGGAAAAATCAAGAAACTGATCTTCCAGAAGGCCGTTGCCAAGCGCGCTGAGAAATTCTCCAAGTTCCGGGTCATGAGCCGATACATCGTCGGGCGCAATCATTTCTTCGTTGTGCTGGGACCAAGCTTCGTAGCACCTTTTTATGACCTCAAAATATCGATTGTTGGCCCGAGGCCTAAAATGATGAAGCCCGAGCGCCGGATAGTTCTCAATTAAATAGAGCTTAAGACGGTTATCATCCATAACGTCAAATTGTCGATATTTTGCGTCGGCTCTTCCTAAGAGATATTGGCAATATGAATGGATCGTGCCGATATACATACGGCCAAGATAGTTTGGATCAAGATTGCAAGATTCCAGCGCCTGGGATACCCGCAATTTGATTGAGTCGGCTGCTTTTTCCGTGAATGTAAATGCAACAATACCTTCGGGGTTCGCGCCACAATCTGCAATCAGCCACGCTATTCTATATGCAAGCGTCCTTGACTTCCCTGACCCGGCGCAAGCGAGGGTAAGAATTTCGGATGCCTGGTCGGTAGCGGCATCAAATTGCTCATCATCCAAATTTTCGCGTAATGCATCTTCTGCCAGGGTCAACGGACGTACCTTTCAATTTCTATAAATTTTCAGCCAATTGCGCCTGGATTACTCGTGCGTGATGCTCGGCAAATTTTGGCGGGAAGGCGTTTCCTATCATTTGGGCGGCAGGATATTTCCCTTTGGAGATCTCGAAATCGTAAGATTCAGGAAACCCTTGCAGCAACGAGGCTTCACGCAACGTAATTGCTCGGTCTTGTTCCGGATGGAGGAAGCGACCCTTCGATGGATTAATGCAGCCGCCCGTTATCGTCGGCGATGGCCGATCCCATGCCATCCTTCCATAGATATCCTTAAAGCCGTTGCATCTCTTGTGGCAATCAAGTTGCAATTCCAACGGTAGATCTGTTCTGCTACCCCCGTTCGTAGGAATCCGTCGGATGAGCCGTTTAACTTGATCCGATCGTTTGGCGTGGTAGTCATGCAACGGGTCGCCGCCCGTTCCCGGTGGAAGAAGAGACCCTATAGCATCTTTGACCGTGACTATTTTTGGAGCCTCGGCGGCGAATTCCGGATTGCCGTCAAGCAGTGCTACCAGAATCATTCTGTTACGCCGTTGCGGCGTTCCGAATTTCGAAGCATCCAAGACACGAACCGAGCTTTGGTAGCCCAGTCCCCCGATTTGACGGCGAAACCGTACTAGTCGTGTGTCCTTGGCTAGACCGGGTACATTTTCCATCATTATTGCCTTAGGACGAAACGCTCTAACGTATTTCAGGAATTGAAAAACCAGGTCGTTCATCGGTTCGTCAACGGATCTATTACCGTTGAGCGTGCGAAGCGTCGAAAATCCCTGGCAAGGTGGGCAGCCAGCCAAAAGGTCCAGTTGGCCTTCGTCGAGCCCGAGTTGTTTTCTTAAATAGGTCGGCCGTGTTTTTGTGATATCTCCCTCGATCAACTTTGTTGATTTATGGTTTCGACCATATGTAGCGCATGCAAGAGGATCACTATCAATCGCCGCCAGGATATCAAATCCAGCATAACTCAAGCCTAACGACAATCCACCGCATCCGCAAAAAAGGTCAATTGCAGTAAATCGGTCAATTTCATTCCTATCGACAACTATTTTTTTCTTCATGGCCATAAATCTAAACGGGAATTTCCAGACACTTATTCTACA
Organism: Alphaproteobacteria bacterium; assembly: GCA_021774575.1. Taxonomy (GTDB): domain Bacteria; phylum Pseudomonadota; class Alphaproteobacteria; order UBA6615; family UBA6615; genus JAJFIX01. The sequence goes on from JAJFIX010000002.1 coordinate 19,375, forward strand.
TCATTTCGCGAAAGCGTTCCACCCGAATTCGATCGAATGTGGGAAAGTTAAACGTTTTTCCTCAACAGTCTTGCAAACCAAACTCAACCAAAACTCCAAGATCATTTTGCCATACCGTCTGATTCGATTTTTTCTCTTTTTTTGGGAAAATGAAGCCTACAAGGAGCGGATACGAGAGAGTCGGCCCAGATGATCTCCGACCATAAAATTCCAGGAGCGGGACCGAGAACCTCCGATGGAAGACGCAATTTCCAAGGTCCAATCCCTACTGGAACGCCCGCTGGCCGCGCTGTACTGTCCGTCATCATATAAAATGGAACAAACAACGGCCTGATCTAAAGGAGGATTGGTCTGGCCCATCTGGTTCAAGATATTATGCGGCGCATTTGCGGTATTGCAAGCGCCGGTTCTCCATCGTTTTGAGTTTGATCCTTTCGCGTTGTTTTAAAATGGCTTGTCCCCGCCCGAAGTAAACGTCTGCGGGGGTGAGGTTGTTGATGCTCTCGTGATAGCGTTTATGGTTGTAATGATCGACGAACGCTTCGATCTGAGCTTCCAGGTCTGCCGGGAAGAAGTAGTTTTCCAGCAGAATGCGGTTCTTCAAGGTTTGATGCCACCTCTCGATCTTGCCCTGTGTTTGCGGATGATATGGTGCGCCCCTGACGTGTTTCATTTTTTTATCACCCAACCACTCTGCAAGTTCACCAGAGACGTAGCTGGCGCCGTTGTCCGATAGCAGCCTCGGTTTGTGTGCAACATGGACCTGGTCACAACCAGATGCTTGCAGAGCAAGGTTCAGCGTATCGGTCACATCGCTCGTCTTCATGGTCGTGCACAACCTCGAAGCAATGATATAGCGCGAGTAGTCATCAAGGATCGTCGATAGATACATCCAGCCCCAGCCAATGACCTTCAGGTATGTGAAGTCGGTCTGCCACAGCTGGTTGATGGCGGTTGTTTTGTCTTTGAACTCGTTTGCCGCTTTGATGACGATGAATGCTGGGCTGGTTATTAGATTAAGGGATTTGAGCAGGCGGTAGACAGAAGCCTCTGAGACAAAGTATTTTTCTGTATCAGTGAAGCGGACAGCCAGCTCACGAGGAGACAACTCCGGAACGTCCAGCGCCAGGTCAACAATCCGTTCGCGAACATCATCAGGTATACGATTCCATACTCGGATCGGCCTAGGCGATTGATCTTCAAGCGCCTCTGGCCCACCAAGCTGATAACGATCGTACCAGCGATAGAAAGTGGTGCGAGGAATGCCCAGCTTGTCCAGCGTCTGTTTGACCGGCAGGTGAGATTGCTCAACAAGGCGAATGATCTCAAACTTTTCAGATGCAGGGTATCTCATTCGTCGTCTCCCCCATCCGCGATCATGCTTTTTTTGAGAAGCCGCAGCTCCAGAGTTTGCTCGGCGACAACTTCTTTCAGCTCACGCGTTTCACGACGAAGGGCCGTCACCTCGCCCGTAGAAGCCGCACGGGCCGTATCACCGGCAAGCCGACGCTTGCCAGCCTCAAGGAACTCCTTCGACCATTTGTAATAGATACTTTGTGCGATACCTTCATGCCGACAAAGCTCAGCGATGGTTTCTTCTCCGCGCAAGCCATCCAGCACTATCCGGATCTTTTCTTCCGCCGAGTATTGTTTGCGCGTTGCCCGGCGGATGTCCTTGATTGCCTTGGCTCCACCCGTCTGTCGGGTCTCCGATTTCTGCCTCATCTGCGTTCCCTTCGGTCACTACGATGAGCCAGAAATCCTCCCTTATGCAATACCGCTAATCTGTTCCATAGGCGCTGATGGCAAACAGGGGTTCAGCGTAGTGAGGTCGGCTATAACCAAATCAGCTTCATAGACCGCAGCCACAATATTTTCTGTGATTGCGCCAGGTCGGCTATCCTCAATTATGCGTTCGGCGTCGAAGCCGCATTCGTCCGTGACAGGACGAATGAGATGATTGAAAATATCATCGGACCAACGTCGCTCAGGCGAATCATCAGCACCGATTGGGCAAATCACGAAGCATGTTTTCTTTTTTTGCGCCTTCGCCATTACACCTACAAGGCTCCCAGTTTCTCGTAATACCAATGTCGGGCGCAAATCAGACAATAGTCTGCTCGATTCTGCAAACAGTAGTCTCACTACAGTTTTGAGCAACTCGTGAACGGTGCCCACAAAGACAACAAACGCCCGAGGACGGTCGGCAAAAAATAGATAGAAAACTCCCCCTGTTTTTTATCTGCACATTCATCGAATTTAAGTGCGTCATAACCGACCAACGAGGAGCGAGTCATGTCACAAGACTTTTCCAACGCCAAGCTCGTCAATGAGCATGAGGCCGCCCATACGCTGGGCATGAAAGTCGCCACGTTACGCCGTTGGCGTTGGTCCGGAAGCGGACCAAATTTCATCAAAATCGGCTCTGCTGTCAGATACGATACCGCTGAGCTTCGAGCGTATATCAACGCCAACCGCCGTAGTAGCACAAGCGACCAAGGCCTTAGGTCTACATCCAACCCCGATGGATCCAGGGCGGAGGTGGGAGTATGAGCCAAGCCCCTATAATGCCACTTATGACCGACGCATTACTCGCCGACACGCAACACCTATCGGCCGAGGAAATTGGTGCATACATGTTCTTGCTGCTGTCCACTTGGCGCAACAACGGAAAGCCACTTCCCGACGAAAACAAGCGACTGTCCCGCATCTGCCGTGTCACACAAAGGCGTTGGCAGGATAAATTACGTCCCGTCCTTTCGGAGTTTTTCGATTTGACCGACGGCACTTGGCGTCAGAAGCGCTTGGAAAATGAATGGGCGCGCGTGCAACGGCAAATCGACGCCAAACGAAAAAACGGAAAAAAAGGTGGACGCCCGTCAGACAAGACGCGCACCGATAATACCTTCGGTACGGCTGGAAATCTTGCAGAGAATACAGGGAAAGAAACGCCCCCAAGCATACTCTCTAACTCATTAGGAACAAAGGAAACTAGCCAAGCTGCCGGTTTACCAACGCCAAAGCTAGGGGAACCTACCCATACCCATACCCAAACCCAAGTTGCAGAAGATTCCCCTGTTCCCTATCGGGAACCGCCCCCCAGAGGTCCCAATGCCGATCAAGAATCACGTTTGGAAAACCAAAACCGGCGTACCGGAAACAACGGAGCGAACGAGAATGGGACGAGACAAAAAAGGGGAACGCGGATTGCAGCCGATTGGCGACCTAACGAGGAAGGTCGAAAATACGCCTGCCAATCCGGCTACAGCAACGAACAAATCGACGAACTCGCAGATGCGTTCAAAGACTACTGGACTGCCGAAGCCGGACGACGCGCCTCCAAGCGAGACTGGTCTGCCGCATGGCGCAGTTGGCTCCGCAAAGACATTGAGTTCCGTGGCACCCCTGGACCCTCCAATGTCGGCGGAACAACTCGCGGAATTGGATCCGGCGGACGTAGACAAGCTTCTGGAAGTGTGGCTGCCGCAGCGCGTAATGTCCTCGCTGGACGAACAGACAAGGGAATGGTGCGAACCCGGATCCGGTTTTGATTTTGAATTAACTGGCTATAAGTTCGGCGGCGCGCCAATCGACGATATTGAAACTGCCCAAGCTATTTTGGCAACTGTTAATCAGCCCTGCCCAAAATATATTGCAGTCAAAGCACTAACAATCCTCCAAACCCGAACTAAAAACCGGCCAGAGACCGGCGAAGACCTTTCTCTCAAAATGGACGTGTTCACACAGGGTTTATTGGACTACCCGTCGGACATCGTTGTGGCAGTCTGTAAGACCTGGGCAGAACAGAATACCTGGTTCCCGTCTTGGTTTGAACTCAAAACCCTACTTGATGATCGATTGAGAAAGCGGCTGAGAATGCAAGAAGCAATTCAGGAATTTCTTGCCCCCTCAACTACCACACAATTTCGCACCCTGATAGGAAGATAAACCATTGAAAAATAAAGAAGAAGATAGTGTGGTATCCCTTGACGATTGGGCGAGTGATCCCGACCGGATCCGACTTCAAACGGCCGGCCAAATCAAATCGGAAATGGGACGGGTCTACCGACGGGTTCTGCGCCGCAAAATCGAGACCACCGTCGGTACCCGGCTGATCTATATCCTGCAACAAATGCTGAAAGCGGTTGAGCTTGAACAACGCTTTGCTGCAGCGGCCGAACGCGATGAAGATAATCAGCTCGTTTTTACAGGTCTCGTATTGATTGCGCCGGATGGGGACGAAAGAGTTACGCGAGAAATCGTCCAGGACGCTCAGGATAGCCGCTCGCTATCGGAAGGCTAGGATGGGTGGGAACGCTCCACAGAGCCCACCACCGGGCAGCGCAGCGGCTGCGTCTAGACGCAGCCCTATTGACCCGCGGGGGGCTGAAAGAAACGCGAAGCCCCTTCGCCACGTCGCGCTTCTCCTTCTGAGGTCAATGCACGTGGCCGGTATTCCGTTATTAGCACGCCCTCCTCCAAGCCGTGTCGGGCGGCATTATTACAACGGATTTTCTGCCACCAACTCATTACCTCCCACAAAGAGAGATATTGATCGCGCCCTTCTTCGGATCCATGCACAGTCGATTGGCGGAAATATCGGCAAGCCTTCACAAGATTACCGGCTACCAGAGCAGATCGTGCGCGATCAATTTCCGCATCGGCTATATCCCAAATATCTCGGTATGATAGTCCCTGACGAGCATTTTCTACGGGCGATATGCTCCACGCACCAAGCGCAACGAGTATCAATGAAAACACCCCCCCAAACAGCCAGCGCAACTGCAACTTTCTGGACATCGACCGCGACTCCCTCACTTGAAATCAGAGCTTGCGGTGCGCCCCCGCAAGATAATTCCGAATGATCCCTGGTGATCGGGGAGTTAGAAAACCGACAAAAGACGGTCCCTGTGGCCTTTAGCCGGAGGGCCTGGACATACGCCGCAGGCTCCCCGACCGCAGAGGTCAAGGCATGCCGTTACGGTCGGCACAAACCGCTTTTGCTGGAGTTTCTACGCCCCGAAACAGCGCGTGACTGCTCCAAAGGCAATATCCAACTTCGAGCGGCCTCATGTCAAAGGTTGTCACAAGATTATCTCAATTGATGAAAACTATGCCTACCTGACTCAGACCGGCTGGCGCAGTATCAGTCCTTCGGGCCATGGCCCTCAAAGATCAGGTTGATGAGCTCCACGGTGACCTCAACATCACGAATGGCCATCGTCTGGTCGACAATCATCTGGCGGTCTGGGTGAGACGTTGAGTTGCGCAGCCATCTACCGGCGTGAAGGCGACCCTGGGTTACCTCATCGATTTCTGCTTCGGTAAAGAGCCAATCAATTCGATTTTCGAAGCTTCGAATTTTAGATGGCGCGCCATCTAGTTCACACTTGCGTTTAACAGCCGCATCAGCAACCCGGTGAAGCTGCTCGAATCCGAGAGTATAAAGGGGATAGAAGAAATACCCGTAACAAAGAGCGCCACGCGCCACCTCAAAAAGTTCCACAATTTCCGAAGGCACATCTGGAGACAACTTAAAACTAAGAATCATCGAAGCCCAACCGTCGCCTGTCGGGGAACTCGTTTCCCCAGACGGCGAAATTGAAATTATGTGAGATCCCCAGAGATCTCTATCTAACCAATTGCCAACAGTAAGGTGCTTGAAAAGTTGCTGCGAACTACTTTCCGATGACATATAGAAAAGCCCTATTTTGAAAGCTCACAATCTTCGATTCTCTCTTTTTTAATTCAATATTGAATGAATTCTCTTAGCGGCTTGCCCGACAACCGAGAGCATTGATCTACCCTAAACCGCCGCCTCGTAAACCATCGAAGGACAAAGCCTTTTCGCGCCGGAGTCAGCGACGACTGTTCCATTGACAATATCTGCGTACAGCTGATTATGTCAAAAAAGAACTTGCGAGCCGTTTGCGGCGCAATTTGGCGCATGTGTGTTGATAATGAACGAGAAATTTACTTGAGATAATCGTAGGGCTGCTTAATGCTAAACACTTTCTTTTTTCCGCAATCAACTTAACCGTGGAGTAACAATGACCGGTGGAAGCAACACGCATGCCGGTATCGTGTTCCAAGACGAGGTCGCTGCGTGGATAGCGGTTCATGTCTTGGCGGGGCGGACTGCTCTAACTCCTTGGGGATTGCCGTCGAACATATCGCTAACAACAGTGCGTCTTGAGACCGAGGAACCAGTCGACGACATCCTAGCGCACACCTCCAGTGGCGGCGTTTGTGTCGTTAACGCTAAAACCAAGGTTAACCTTTCAAATAAGGGCAATTCCGAACTTGGAAGCGTAATCGATCAATTTGTACGCCAATGGCATGCTGGAGTACCCGATAGCGGTACCCCCGAATCGCACCGACCAGTCGACCCGTCCCGGGATCGATTAATACTTGCGGTTTCACCTGATAGCTCCAAACGACTCATCACCAACCTCAATTCGGTTATCCAAAGGATCATCGACCTGGGAGTTAAAACGACTCAGAAGGAAGTTGCCAAAACACATCTTGAAACCGAGGTCTACAACACGGTTTGTGGCTTGATGCGTAACTCATGGAATCGATATCTGGCCGCCCCCTCTTCGGTAGAAGACCTTCACACTCTTATGTCATGTGTCCGCGTGCAGGTATTTGCCTTAGACAGAGGCGGAGCGGATCGAAACACGGCCCACACTTATCTCGAAAGCGCCATTATCTCATCCTCAGACAAATCAGCAAACGCTTGGGATACGCTAAGCACCGCGTGCGCCGATTTTGCAAAGCGCCGGAGCGGTGCTGGACGAACACGGTTGAAGGAAATCCTTCGCGAAAAAGGCATTCCTCTCCTCAGTGCGCCGGAATACGCAGGCGACATCAAAAAAGTTCAAGCTTATTCAAATTCTACAATCCATAGCCTGTCACATTTGGCGGAATTGATAGTTCCCAGCAACCAGAATGAGACTAAGGTCGTTGTTAGCAGGGATTGTGCGAACTCCCTTTGCGATTCGGTTGGCGATGAATCCGTGCTTGTAATCGGCGACCCGGGTGCTGGGAAATCGGGTGCTCTATATCAAACTGCGAAGCAATTGACTGATAACGGCTGGTCGATTATTCAGCTAGCTGTCGATCGACTCCCGATTTCCACGCTGGGTAGTCTTGATAGAGAGCTCGGGCTAGAAAACAGATTCTTAGATGTCCTAGCAAACTGGGAAAGCGAACGTCCCGGTATCTTATTTATTGATGCATTAGATGCAACGCGCGGCGGTCCCGCTGAGCGCGTTTTTCGCGACCTAATCCGAGCGATTGTGCAGGAGCTACCAAATTGGAATGTCGTCGCGTCGATTCGAACTTTTGACCTCAGGTATAGCAAACAGCTAAGCTCTTTATTTCAAGGACCGCCAATATCAAATGAATTTGCTAGCGATGAATTCAAGAATATTCGCCATATCAATATTCCAAAGTTTAGTGACGAGGAGCTTTCCACGATATGGGGAGCCTCCCCACAGCTCGCGGATATATACCGGGGAGCAAAAACTGATCTAAAGGAACTTATTCAAGTCCCCTTTAACCTTTTTCTACTTTCTGAAATCCTACGTGCCGGACACGATCCTGACTCCCTAACCCAAGTTGTAACGCGCGCTGAACTTCTTAGCCTTTATTGGGATTATCGCGTGATCGGCCAAGATCGATTACATCACCAACGACAGATTTTGCTTAAGGGCATCGCCGAAAAAATTATAGCTGGCCGGGCTAGCCTCAGCGTCAAACAGCTCGATGTCATCTCAGCAGAACTGGCGCCAGCGCTAAATTTTCTTCTCTCAGAAAATGTGTTGAAGGATCAAGATGGACCGACAAACCTAGGTCGCACTGGCCGTATCATGTTCAGTCATCACGTTATATTTGATTATACTGTGGCACACCTTGTTTTGGATGGCGGCCGAGCACCCGACTTCGCAGAGCGGCTAAATGCTTCGGAAGATAGTGCTCTCATGCTCGCCCCAGCCGCTTTATTGGCACTGCGCGATCTGTGGTTGGATGACCCCAACGGTCATCATGATTTTTGGGAAATAGCACTTGAACTATCCTCAAATAACGACGCCAACGCTATTTCTCGCATGTTAGCACCGCGGGCCTCCGTCGATTGGACAAAAACCATTGACGATGTAGCTGCAGTGATAAGTTTTTTAGGCGATTCCACGAAGACCGTTCCCGCAATTTTTCTGATAAATAATATTATCGGTACTATCTTGGTCGATGTACTTGGGCAGGAAGAGCTCGTTGGACCCGAAGCTGGCCCCTGGACTCTTTTCGCAAAACAATTGGCTGAAATCGATTCAGATAAGGTGCCCTACCCAACACGAGCTCTGATCTCCAAGCTTCTCTTGGTGCCAATTCAGCCTACAGATGACCAGCTAACGGACATTAACACCGCCGCCTGTGCACTCCTAAATCATGCGCTGGATGCCGAACAATATGACGGCAGCATCATCAATCCAAGCATCGAATCGGTGGCAAAAAGCATCGCCGCCGATGTTCCTGGTTCGGTTCAAACACTGGGGCGTCTACTCGAAAAGGACCATTTTAACAAGTATGCAGACAAAGAATTCTTCTGGCTAGTGCATCAAGACGAGACGTTGCTCGAACACGCGCCGGAATTTCTTGTAAGAGTATACGGTGCCATATTTGGAACGGCCGCCCCGTCACGAAATGAAATATCAAATATGGGAGACAGCCGAATCCTGTCCTTCACATCTACGCGTAGTCAAGATTACGAAATGGTCCAGTACAAGTTGGCTGAGATGTTCCAAAATTTTGTTGAGCGACATCCATCACTCGCCACTGAAGCTCTCATTCTGGCCGTCGAGGGTCATGTGGCCCTTAAGGAAGGACATATCAACGAACGCCAGTCCATTCGAATTGGCAACATCGACGGTTGCTTTCAGAGTGACTTTAGTGGGATTTGGTGGAATAGCGAAGACGAAGACAGCGTACACGACGATGCCGTTAAAATCCTTATTCATTATGTAAATGGCATGGATGCCGTTGCATCAAACCAAGCACGAGACGCAGAGGTCACGAGGGTCATTGAGTGCATCTTCTGTACAAACCGGCTGGCAGCGGTTTGGGCGGCATTGCTACGAGTTGCCATTATGCATCCAAGGCAGGTCGGCCTCAAAATCGTCGAACTCATAAAACTAGTTCCAGTCCTGGAATCCATAGATACGAGAACACTCGCAAGCAAACTTTTAACAATACTGCACCCGAAATTGGACGAAGACCAGAGGCGTGAAATCGAAGATACGGTACTAAACCTCGAAGACAAGAATTCGCGAGACGCCATTATTGGTAAATTGACTGATTCAAATTTGGTTTCTGAAGATGCTAAATCTCTCTTGGCTCGTTTGAAAGCCTCCAACTCAATTCCAACCATAGCTCCGCCTCATAGTTTTACCGTAGGTTGGACGAAATCCGACGATGATTGGTGGCTAAAAAAAGAGGGAGTTGATCTGGCGGCGGAGCCAAACAAATCAGTCAAAGCTCTAATCGACAAAGTCGAAAATCTAACACCACCCGAAGGCGAAGGAGCCGATAGAAGAGCCTATCTTGTCGAAATTTGGAATGAGCCCCTTGCGCTCGTCAGCTCGTTACGTGCGCACAAAGACATTCCGACCGCACTTCAAATGCATGGCTGGGATACACTGGCGGAAATTTGCGGAAAGGCGGCAAAATCGTCGAAAACCGTCGAGGGTATTAAGTCATTTCCAGGTATCGAGGAAATGACCCTAGAAGCTCTCACGAGCGATGAATCGAAGCCAGACGATGACGCCGAAAACCGCTTTGAAGAGTCACCAAGTTGGGGACGACCTTCCCCTCGCGTATCCGCTGCGCAAACGATCATGGCCCTAGCCCTGGTCAAGGGAAAACCCGATTCAAGGCTTCAACAGATTATAAGGAATTTGGTGGAGGACCCTGCCCCCAGTGTTCGATATCAGGTGATTTCTTGGATCAATGCTTTGTGTGTCTCTGACCCGTTATTCATGTGGTCTTTATGCGAGATTATTTTCGAACAGGAAAAAAACCGGGGAATTTTACGCGGTTTTATCAGTGCATTTTCGAAGATCATGCGGGACCAATTGAATTGGTCTACGGACCAATTAGTCACACTATCTACCCGCTTTTCCAATGACGATAGCAATACCACAAATGAATTACGAAGAAGCCTTGCTGTTCTAATCAACAGGTTGTGGATGAATGACGACCAAGCGGCGGCCCAACAATGTATGGAGACGTGGTTTGCGGATGTGCTGCGATATCGCGTCGAAATATCTAGAGTCCTAACTGACCTTCGCGATGCAATTACGCTTGGAACCCCCGACAACCCGACAGAGCGGCATGAGCGTATTCGTAAGCAGGCAGTAGCTTTCTTTCAACAAGCCGCGAACCTCGTAGCCCCATCTTATACAAAGCTCGCGTTTCAAACCGGCAAACTATCTGGTCCCGACCGAGAAGAGGCGGAATCTGCCCTTAAGTTGCTTGATAAAATCGCTCTGGAGATCTACTTCGGTTCCTCGGCTCACGAAATAAAAGGTGGGGCACCCAAGCCAGGACACGATGTACCCCTACCTGCAGTGCAACGTCGGTTCCTAGAGGAGATGGAGCCGACTCTCCAAACCCTCGGCACAATCCAGCACCCATCGGTTACTCACCATCTTTTGGAAACTCTGGCGTCGCTAGTCACCGTCGCACCAGAGAAGGTTTTCGACCTTATCTCCAACGCCATGCTTTCTGGTGGGATTCAAGGCGGCTATCATAGGGAGAGTTTAGGTTCAAAACTATTTGTAGATTTGATTCAACTTTACTTGGCCGACCACCGCGATGTCCTAATGGCAAACTCAGACCGTCGAAGCGCACTGATTGAATGCCTTAACTTATTTGTTGAGTCCGGTTGGCCCGATGCCCGTCGCCTTGTCTATGACTTGCCTTCGATGTTGCGATGACTGTCCGTCATCATATAAATTGGAACAAACAACGGCCTGATCTAAAGGAGGATCTGGCCCATCTGGTTCAAGATATTAAGCGGCGTATTTGCGGTATTGCAAGCGCCGGTTCTCCATCGTTTTGAGTTTGATCCTTTCGCG
>JAJFIX010000011.1 GCA_021774575.1 Alphaproteobacteria bacterium
CACATTGGTCCGCAGCAGAATTGCGTATCCGTTAGGAAGCGAGACAGTCACCGGGAGCAGGCTTTGCGTTACAGGTCAACCTTCGTAACGGTTCCCCTTTTCGTCTCTTCGTTTACGTTCTGTCAGGTGGCAACCCCGCCCGCCCGAAACCAACCAGCAGCCGATATAGATCGTTCGTCGGATCGTATCATGATTTTCGGAGGCTATGGTGAGGACGGACCGCTGGGCGACACGTGGGTGTGCGACTCAACTGGCTGGCGGACCGCGGGCGGAATCGGACCAGAAGCTCGGGGCTCCCACGCACTGACGCACGTGCAGCATCTGAAGGTCTTCCTGATGTTTGGTGGGCTGACCGGCAGCACACGTTTCGGAGATACTTGGTTGTTCGATGGTATGACATGGCAGCGTTGGATCGGCGCGGGGCCGCCGGCTCGATCGTCTCACGCGCTGACGTACGATCAGGCTCGGGAGCGTGTGGTTCTGTTCGGAGGGTCTTCGGCAGATGGGCTTCTCGGCGACACGTGGGAATGGGATGGCGAGGCTTGGAGCCTGGTCGCTGCGAGCGGGCCATCCCCGCGCCGCCATCACACGCTGGCCTACGACTATGGGCGGGAGTCGGTGGTCTTGTTTGGCGGCGCGGACTTGGACGGACCAAGAGGTGACACTTGGCTTTGGGACGGTTCTGCTTGGACGCAAGCTTCCGTCTTGGGACCCCGGAGCCGCGATCATCACGCCATGGCGTTTTCCGAGGAACTCGACGGCGTTGTGGTCTATGGCGGCTGGGACGGGACGTATCTAGCGGATCTCTGGCGGTGGTCTGGCGCTGAATGGCTCGAGCTGGATCGTGAAGGACCCGCCCGCGCCGGTAGCCCCGCCCTCGTCGCGACAAGCGAGGGTTTGGTTTTGTATGGTGGCGGCGACGGGGAAGGCCTGCCCGGCGAAGTCAGGGTTTATCGGAATCGGTGGCGTTCATCTGCAGACTGTCGGTAGCTCGCTTCCTAACAAGCAATTGCTGCTGACGGAGGCAGCTCGGTCGTGCGCGCTTCGCGCTCAGGCAGCACATTGGTCCGCAGCAGAATTGCGTATCCGTTAGACTGCGTCACTCCGATGCGATTCGGGCGCAACGGTGAGCTACCGCGATGCGAAAACGAACCTGCGTTACGTTAGTCGGCGCCTTCTCGCTTGCCTTTGGCTGCGGAGGGGAACCGAGGCTAACCACCGCTTCGTCACAGTGCTCGGATCCCACGCCGCTGTCGGCAAACTGGTGGCGCTGGGTACCGATTGAAGATCCCAGCGGGAACAACGTTTTTCAGCTTCCGACGGCACCCGGCTTCGTGGACGATCCCAGGCGGTGGCTCGAAGGGACGCACGTGCTCCGACTTTGGAGCACGATTTCGCCAACCCACCCTGATGAGCTGGAGGCCCAGCTGTCACTTCGGCGATCCGCTGATTTGTGGCCCGGCCCAGTTAGCGGGATTGCTGTCTTCACGGCGCCCCTCCCCGAATACTTCCCGCATCCCGAGCCGACGAAGGTGGCCTTCGACGTAAGTTCGAACTGGACCGCGCCGGGAGAACTAACGGTCTCGGTTGGCGGAATCGATCTCACCACGGGCGTCTCGTACCCCGACGGTGGCATGGTTTTGAGTTTCTTCACGCTTGGTCCCAACGCAGCATCGGGCAGGTGGACCAGCGGCGGCCAGGCTCAGTCGGTTCCACGCGACACGACCTTCTATTTCCCACAAGGCTACTTCTGCTTGGCTCGGACCGACTGAATTCGTAAGCACACCACCGACGCAGTCTAACAAGCAATTGCTGCTGACGGAGGCGGCTTGGTCGTGCGCGCTTCGCGCTGAGGCATCACATTGGTCCGCAGCAGAATTGCGTATCCGTTAGATGGCTCACACCTTTCTCCCTATGTCAGCATTGACATTATGTCGATTCTGGCATATTCTACTCCATGAGCGACAGTGACAAGCCACTGGTCTGGCTCCGAGGCGAGGTCACTACCCCGCCCCTTTCGACCGACGCTCGGCGTGAAGCGGGATTTCTCCTCCGCATGTTGCAGCGGGGAGAGAGACTCGGAATGCCGAAATCGCGTTCGATGCGGTCCGTCGGGCGACGGTGTCACGAGCTTCGGATCCAGGACGAAAACCAGAGTTGGCGAATCATGTATCGAATCGACGAGGACGCGATCCTCATTCTTCATGTGTTTAGCAAGAAGAGCGATCAGACTCCGAAGTCGGTCATCGAAGCGTGCAAAGAGATCTTGAGGCGCTACGACTCTCTGTAGTCGGAGATGGAGGGAGAATGAAGAAAGCGAAGAAAGCGAAGCTCGAAAAAGCTGGGTTCGTTGTAGGCGACACCCAGGAGTTTCTGGAACTCAGCGACGCGGAGATGGCTTTGGTCGACGTGCGAGTGGCGCTGGCACAAGCTCTCCGCCGGCGTCGCAGCCAAAAGCTCAAGATCTCCCAGGCGGCCTTTGCCAAGCGTGTTGGATCTAGTCAATCGCGCGTCGCGAAGATGGAAGCTGGTGACCCCTCTGTTTCCATCGATCTTCTGATTCGCGCTTTGCTTCGATCCGGATCTTCAGCTCAAGAAGTCGGGCGCGTTATTTCTAGAGCCGAGCTTCGAACCGCAGCCATCTAACAAGCAATTGCTGCTGACGGAGGCAGCTACAGGTGTCGCGCGCTACGCGCTTAGGCGTCACTTTGGTCCGCAGCAGAATTGCATATCCGTCATGCGTCAGCCCATCTTGACGTGTGTATATTACCATCGTATACTTGTGCGATGGACGACTTCCCTGCCAATCTCGCAGCTTGCACGGGCTTTGACTGGGATGAGGGCAACGCCGACAAGAACTGGGAGCGGCATGGTGTCACCAACGCCGAGTGCGAGCAGGTGTTCTTTCACCGCCCCGTCTTGATCGCACCTGACTTGAAGCACTCGCAGGGCGAAGAACGATTTGCCGCGCTAGGCAAGACCGCGCTGGATCGGACGCTGACAATCGTCTTCACGATTCGAGGCACCTTGATTCGCGTGATCTCGGCCCGCGACATGAGTCGACGTGAGCGGAGGGTGTATGAACGCGCGTAAGAAGGAGCCAGAAGAGGTTCCGCAGTTTCGGAACGAGGACGAAGAGCGGGAGTTCTGGGCAGAGCACGATGTCGTCGATTTCTTCGACTGGGACAGCTCTGTGCGGGGCTCGTTCCCCGCCCTGAAGCCGTCGACCACGACGATCTCTCTCCGCTTGCCGCAGGGGCTCCTGGACGAGCTCAAGGCCATGGCCAACGAACGCGACGTTCCCTACCAGAGTCTGCTGAAGGTATTTTTGGCCGAGCGCGTCGCACGCGAGCGGCATCGTAAGGCTGGGTAGCGCAACCCTGACGCATAACAAGCGATTGCTGCTGGCGGCCGAGCAGTAGTCTCGCGCGCTCCGCGCGCCCCACCTACGATGTCCGCAGCAGAATCGCATATCCGTTATGCGGTGCCCACACCCCCAATTGACGTCTGGTTGAATGTGACTCTGATCTTCGCAGTACGACGTATCTCAGATTCGCTAGCCTCCGGGTGTTACATTGACGTTCGAGTGGGATTCGGCCAAAGCGAAGTCGAATCTCGCGAAGCACGGCGTCGACTTCCGAGAGGCTGCGACGGTGTTTGGCGACCCCTTGTCGCTTACGGTGCCTGACCCGGACCATTCTGCCGGCGAACAACGGTACGTCACGATGGGCATGTCCCATCTCCAGCGGATCCTCGTCGTCGCGCATACGGATGATGACGACCGACTCCGGATCATCTCTGCCCGGCGGGCGACACGGCGTGAGAAGCGAGCTTATGAGCAAGGACGATAAGGAACCAAAAGAACCGACGGTCGGCGAGATGCGACCCGAGTATGATTTCTCGAATGCTGTCCGCGCGAAGTACGCGGATCGGCTCAAGGAAGGGAGCAACGTCGTAGTCTTGGATCCGGACGTGGCCGCCGTGTTCCCGGATTCGAAGGCCGTGAACGACGCCCTTCGCAAAGCAGCAGGGCTGGACTAGACCCTCCAAGCGAGTCACCGCACAACAAGCGATTGCTGTTGGCGGCCAAGCTCCAGTCTCGCGCGCTCCGCGCGCCCTACCTACCATGCCCGCAACAGAATCGCGTATCCGTTAGGAAGCTTCTCGGGAGACTGGCTTGTGCGCTTCGTAGTACTCGGACTACTTGCCTGTCCACACCTCGCCTTCGCCCAGGACGATGTGCGCACCTTCGCGGATGACCGCTGCGGGGTGTCGTTCCAGTACCCAAGCAACTGGACCGTTCAGGCCGATTCTACAGAACCATCACGCTGCCTTTTTTCGATTCGTCCAAGTGCGTGGGATAGCCTGTTGATCGCAGCGGATAGCGTCGACGTGTACACGCTCACGGTCGAGGTTGTGCCAGAGCCGTTTGAGAGGGTTGCCGCGGGCCGAGGCTTTGAGAG
>JAJFIX010000012.1 GCA_021774575.1 Alphaproteobacteria bacterium
TGCAGCCAGCGGATCGCCAGGTGATTGCGGATATCGACATGATTGCGCAGGGTGAGGTAATCGGTCCCCATCTCGCGCACCACCGGGGCGCAGGCCCGCAGGAAATGGCGGGCATGGGCGGCCAGATCATGGCTGCCGACCCGGGAGCCCGGGATAGACCCGGCACTGAGCGCCACCGACTGGGCGATTACCTAAGGGATGCGATATGCGTGAAGTGGATGATCGAGAAAGTGCCTCGACTTCCGGACGCCTCACCAGAACAGACAACGCATGCTAAACGGCGCGGTTGGAACGTGAGGTCACCGCTTTTCTTACGAGCGTGCGCTAAGCGACAGGCGGTACCATCACATCGGCCTCAAATTTTCATGGGCCGACCCTGGCATATCCGCCAAAATACCCAGCCTGCCGGGGCCCCGATTAACCCAAAAACCACAATACCAAGAAGACCAAATATTATAAAATCACTGAGCTCATCAAACCAAACCGCTATATTAATGAGCCACATTGACGCTCCAATGGCTGCCGCAGAGAGAATGGAGACGCGCCGCCCGATCACCACAAATACCCTCATGACGAAATAGAGAGGTACGGCAATAAGTATCGTCGACCAGTAGGATATGATAAGGCCGCCATAGGTAGCGAACATAAGAAAACCTCCAATTCCTCCAAACATTTGGTCGACATCAAAAATGTATATTCCAGCAAAGAATATCCAAACTAAACAAACGATAACAGAAAGGAAAATGAACAATATTACCGGAATAATTGGTGCAATGATAAATGCGTAAATTGTTCTCATAAATAATGCACCCCCGGTCGTTGATCATTGATTTTTCTGCTTATCGTGCTTAAACACACAAGCATGACATCAACTAATACGAGATTTGTTGGAAATCATTTTCCTGACATACTGCGCCCGCCCAGCCAATCATTCCACCCCCGACAGCCGATAGATATTTTCCGTCGCCGGATCATAGACATATCGATATATAGCACCTCTAGCATCCAACGATCCCGCATAGGCCGCCTGCATGATTGGCCCCATCAATTCCGGAACAATGCGCGCGCTCGGGCCGGTGTAATCGACCAACGGAGCGACGGGCACGCCGCCTGGCCCCGGGTAACCTTCGCGTAAAGAAACACCAACACCCGCCTGATCGAGGTCAATGCGCCAGATGCCGTCCAGCCCGGGGACGATGGGCGCAGTGAACGCATCAAAGCTCAACCCCTCCAGCGACCAACAGCCTAGATCGCCCTCAATTTGCTGTCTGAGTGGTTGAACAGTAAGCGGGCCTATTATTCGCTGATCGTTTACATCCGTGATCCGCATAGGGCGTGTCGCTTCGACAAAGCCTGCCGGTAGTTCGTAAACCTCCGACCAAGCGGATCGCGTTATGACATGGGCCTGATGGCTCGCCCAGTGACTAAGCCGCCCGGATGTGCCCGGATTGCGTTCGCTGGGCCGGAACCAGTTCTGCAACGTCCGCCAAAAAACGGGTTCGCCGTTTCTATATTCCTGGCTGAGCCCCAGATAGTAAGGCTCGGTGGGACCGCGCCGGTACTGCAGACGAATAGTCTCAACGCGGATACGGGGGGTTCGAGCTAGGGCTGCGGAAATGCGACTATCTCGTCTGTTATAGCTCTCGACAATTGTCGGAAACTTCGCATCGTTACTCCAGGCAACGCTATATGCACAGCCCGAGCGCCATTGAGACTGCCAACTACCCTCATCTACCAACACAACATCCGCTAATTCGGCACAGGAAAATCCCTCCCATAGAGTAAACACCCCACCTGACGGCAACAAGTGACGAACCGACCGAAAATTTGCCCCCCAGCCAACACACGAAGGACAAAACGTATGGGGCTGATAATGCTGGGAACA
Source organism: Alphaproteobacteria bacterium (assembly GCA_021774575.1). Taxonomy (GTDB): domain Bacteria; phylum Pseudomonadota; class Alphaproteobacteria; order UBA6615; family UBA6615; genus JAJFIX01. The sequence goes on from JAJFIX010000012.1 coordinate 1,886, forward strand.
TTGGATGCGCTCGGTAAAGGCACTGGGTGCACCCTCAACCACTGCCGTCACACCTACCTCTACCTGAAAACTCTCGAGGACAAAATATTTCGTGTAAAACCCAACCGTCGCTGTCACCAAAATCGACAAAGCTAAGGTAGCCAAAATTAGACAGCCTAACACCCGCCCTAACACCCTGCGCCGACGACGCATCAAGTTGTCAGGCCTGATATTCGCGCCCGCTCCGGCATCCGCACCAACCATATTAACCACTCCAGTTCAGCCCCGGGGCAAACCTGCCGTTTTCCAGGATACCTTTAATATGGTAGAACAGACGGACCATACAACCTAATCGAATGTTTTTATCACGGGCTAGGTTCTTGACCGATGCCAGGCCCATTTCTCGGCGCACTGTCTCTAGCCTGCAAGCTAATACTCGCGGTATCGTCGACTGTATCGGCAAAGCTAGCGATGCCGTGGGACCGGGCCGGAAAACCCGAATGAGACGGCTCGATTTCCACTGTTTGCATGAGTGGCTCTGTTCGCTGGCCGAGAAAATCGGTACTACGGACGATATTGAACTGGGACGCGCGCCCCAGTTTGATTTGATCCTCATCGGTCAATGATCCAGACGGCACGATGTCCAACGCCTGTTCCAGGGCCCTGCCCTGGGCCATTGATTCGATGCTGGCAAAAGTCATGGCAAACACATTATTCGCCCGAGCCGCCAGCGACGCGAGCCCGCCCCCGAGGGAATGCCCCGTGACCAACACGTTGACGCCAGCAGCCTCGGCGAGTTCAACAACCGCGTCGACGACCAAAATGGCAAATGCGTTATTTACTGTTGCGTTGCCGCCGATATGCTGTTCGGCCGTCACACCCAAATCATCAAGATCAAGAAAATCCATCTGAGCAAAGGACACGACAAAGTTATTATCCGCATCCCGGGCAACCGTGTATTGAAAGCCATATGTCTCCTCAAGCAAGGTTCCGACATCCCCTGCCGTCATATCCTCGGTAAACAGACTGAGTGAATTTCCGAGCACCATCGAGAGCAACGGTATACCATCGCGATCAAGCGCCTGTAGCGTTTCGATGTTTCTGAGCACACCATCACGCACTGCTCTGTCGGCAATATCGCGATCCTCAGCCGAGTATGTAAACGCACCAAATCTGAATACTCTGCGGCGTTCGGCTTCCGATTCTGACGTTACCGGATCACTGGAAACACTACCCTCCATTTCGGGCCGAACTGTTTCCTGCCCGAAAGGGGCATTTTGCTGCAAAACCTGTATTTCGCTGAGGCGAATATCCGTCGTCCGGACCTCATTGTCATCAACGTCGAACCGACGTAAGCGAAGAGTGCCCCGATCGCCAACCCCAAACCCACGATTGAAATTGTCAGAATTAGGAAATTGTGGTGGGACCGCCAATTTTTCAACCGCCCCCTCAACCACGTCCCACCCAAGGTTCACCATCGGCTCAACGATTAATCCATCAACGCCCTGCCGGATTTGTTCGACCAGCGGTGCCGAAGGGTCGGTGATGATGCGCGGTTTTGAGAGGTCGAAAACTGGCCCGGACTCAACCAAACTATCCTGGGGCCCTTGGGCCGACGGCGGTAGTCCGGCCAGGACGCCGCGTTCGGCTTGGCTGGCTGGTCTTGTCCTGCGGCCCAACAGTCTTTGTTCTACCGGGGTTAGAACGATTACCGGCTCCCCCATTCTGTCAAAGCCAAGGGTACCGGTGATCTGGGATGGCGGTACGGCCCCAGACAGGTCGCCGAACTGCAGCTCTAAATTATCCGCATCGACCCGCGAGATTGGCACCCGGATCGACCCTCGAGACCCCGGCAGGTTGAGGATGATATAATCCTGGCCGTCCTCGCCTTCATTGGTACCGGCAAAACCGGGAAAGCGTAGTCCGGTTTCGGGGACCTCTTCAGAACCCACCGTTATGAAGCCGCCGGAGTTTTCCAGGAGTACGTCCGCCGCCGTTCCGCCTCCGGCTCCGGCTCGATATCCTGTAAGCATCACACCGTCATTGCGCGCGGCGAATATATCAACCGTCTCCGGATCACATCTCCCGACGCACATGCCGATCTGGGCGGCGGTTAGCGTGCCCTCGTTCTGGCTGTTGTGGAGCTGCTGGGCAAAATCAAATTCTTGGGTCGCATTGGTTAACTCTTGCGCGTCGGCGCGGCTGGCCAGGATGGCCTGGGCCCGCGCGGCGATGGCGGCGCGGCTTGGCTCGTCTAGGTGGAGTCCGGTAAAGACCGAGTCCAAGTCGGTGCCGACCCGCTCCAACAGTTCTGCGGGCGCGGTGTCGAGCAATCCAAAGGCCGCGGCCCGGCGCACCGCCGAGAGGCGGGTGTTGAGGGTGCGGTCAAAGTCTTCGGGCAGCAGCAGGCCCGAGGCGACGGTGGCGGAGAGTTCGCGGGTGATCTCGGTCTCGATCCCCTCCAGGCGGCCCGGTGTGTCGATGGCATCCTGGGCCAGATCGATCACCCGTTGGTTGGATTGGGCCCGCTGGAAATTGACCGACTTGGACGCGTCGAGCACGGCGATTTTGGTGTCGAACTGGGCCAGCCGAGGGGTGGTAATGTTGTTAAATACCGACCGGGCGGCGGGCGGCAGAGCCGCACCGATTTGCGTATGGGCCTGGGCCAGGCTGGCGACGACCGGCACGCCGGGCAGGCCGAGGCCATCCGGAGTGCCGCTAAACGCCACCTCCGCCGCGCGCTCCTGGGCGGTGAATGTTGCGGCGGCCTGGTTGACCTGGGCGTTGGTGATGCGGAATTTTTGTTGGAGCTGGGGGTCGGCGGGGGATGCCGGCGGCGGAAACGGGGCGTGTTAGCTAATTATCGCCCCACCATATTCTTGAGAAAGACAATGAAGTCGAGGCATAATTAAATAACGTGTCCCCGTTTCTTCTTCCCGTTTCTTCTGGAACGTGAGTTCACCAATTAAGTAACGTGTCCCCGTTTCTTCATTAAGTAACGTGTCCCCGTTTCTTCCGTTAAGTAACGTGGCCCCGTTTCTTCCGTTTCTTCAAGTAACGTGTCCCCGTTTCTTCCTTAAGTAACGTGTCCCCGTTTCTTCCTTACTTCACGCACCTAACAAAAGTGAGCGCCCCGGTCTTGGGATCGAGGTCGTAGGACATGCCGGAAAATTCGGTAACCGCAACCGTCCCATCTTGGTTAAGGCGAGCAATCATCCAATAATTAATCATAAACCGTGTATCTCCGTTCTCTTCTTGTATTTCTATCCGCTTCGACTGCGCGATCCGCCAGAGCATTTTTCCGTCGGAATCAAGCCCAACGATGTTGCAATCCCGTCTCGGATCGTCACGCGGCAACAAGGATTTTTCACCATCTGTTTCAGCAAAATCAACGATAATCACCCCGGAATCATGCACCAACACTTTCTCAATGGGCATCTCCAGTTCGATCTCCTTGTCACCGATGGTCAGCATGCGTCCTTCAAACGATACGTGCATTTCACTCTCCTCTACCTAAAAGGGCAACAACGCCCCTTCTACAATTTCTGTCGCTTTATTGCCAATAAATGATTCTTTTTTGACTTCATCAACCAATTCAACCTGGACGAAACCACCACCCCCCGGTTGGGCCGAATTTGTAAGTCCAACTCGCAGTCTCGTGCCGCTCCTAATCTGGACCGGTATAATCGTGTCCGGCACATCAATGGCAAATCGGAGTGAGATCTCCTCGGGCGATAACATCCGGCCATCGGCGTCGACCACATCCTCCCGCCGCATCAGCCACTTGCCGGCTGGGCACGATCTACCTCCCTTAAAATACACACGAACAAATTCTTGCTCCCCCTCGGTCACGGTCTCTAATACACTCGTTCCCGGCAAATATGGGCGAGGCGACGTCAAATCTCCATGCTCGACGAAGTTAACATCGTCTGCGGACCGGGTTCTACGAATTCGGCCCAATTTGAGGGTTGCCTGCTCAAGCCCAATGCGTCCGGCCAAGCCGTTAAATTCCATCTGTTCAATTCGCGTCCGCCGCACCGCTCGCAGTACTTTCAAGCCCCCCAGTATTACATCCGCCGGTATGCCGAGCGCGGCCCCAACCAGAGCGTTTTTCAGCGTACTTTCGAGTTCCGTGTCATCGTCGTCACCGGCCATAAAGGCGGTGACCGGGTCCCGCAGGTCCGCATGGTCGCGCAACCGGGCGATCATGTTTTCCTCTCCGGGATCGGTCACAATAATCTCGGCCAAGGCGCCCCGCGCGGCCGAGAGCCCCATGCGTCCCACCCGGGAAAGCACCCGGATCGCCGCAGTGAACTTGCCCACGCCGACAATGGCGGCGAGTAATTCGACGGCGCCTCGGCTCGCCCGACCGAGGCCAGATTCCGGCGGCGGCACCTCGGGCAATTTCGGCAGCCCGCGAACATATTCGGCAAACGAACGCGGCTCCAAGCCCTGGGCCTCCCGGCTCAAACTGTTGATCCGATGGGCCCCTTCTAGGATCGCCTGTCCGGGCAGCAATGCCCCGAGCGCACCGGACGCACCCGGCGGTAAACTCTCATGCATAAAGATTGCCATTTCCAAACTGAAGTCGGCGACGCCTTGGACAGCATCCCGAACTCCGCCCACCCCGGCGCGAAAAATAAAGTCCTCGATAAAGAACGCCGCCGAATCGCGCACCGATAGGCTCTCGCCCATGAACCGCACCGGCCCCATGCCGTCGGGCCGGTTGAGGGATTGACGGGCACCCTCGGGCAGGCTGTCGAAGACGGCTTGT
>JAJFIX010000013.1 GCA_021774575.1 Alphaproteobacteria bacterium
AAGCCTGGCTTCCGCGTTTAAGTCCGGCCGGGCCCTGCAGCCGGAAGCGCCTGCGCCCCGACCTGCGCCCCCGCGCCCGATGGCCGAGTCCACCCTGCTCACCGGCGCCGACCCGGACGTCATGCCGACCCTGCCCGCACCAATCCCCGCACCGGTGGTGCCACCGCCCGTGGCCCCCACCGACCCCCAACTCCAGCAGCAATTCCGCACCACCAATGCGCTGGCCAGCCAAGCCGCCGCCACATTCACCGCCCGCGAGCGGGCGGAAGTGGTGGCCTTTCGCACCACCGAAGATAGGCTCGGCCTGCCCGGCGAGGCGCGGGTGGCCAGCCTGACCCAGGTCCACGACGAGATCGGCGCTGGCCTGCCGCCCGCCGCACGGTCGGTCTATAGCGACATGACCGCCCCCCGACTGGCCCGGTTCGACACCAAGATCGCCCTGCTCGACGCCAGCAAGTCGGTCAACTTCCAGCGGGCACAATCCAAGCAACGGTATATCGACCTCGTCCAAGACGCCATCGACACACCGGGCCGCCTGGAGGTGATCGAGACCGAGATCATCCAGGAGCTGGCCGCCGCCGTCGCCTCGGGCCTGAGCCCAGCCGAAGAATTTGACCGAACTCTCAACGCCCGCCTTTCCGGGGTGCGGCGCGCGGCGACCAATGGTTTGCTCGATACCGGGCCCGAAGAACTGTTGGAGCGGATCGGCACCGACATCAGTTCCGAGCTGCCCGGCCTCAACCTAGACGAGCAAAGCCGGGCCATCGCCGGGGAACGGGCCCGGGCGATCCTAGACAGCCGCGCCACCGCCCAAGAGCTGACCGAGGTCAGCCTGGAAAACGATTTCGCCACCCAGCTTTACCGAGCCCAAGACGAGGGCCGGCTGACCGCGGCCATGGTCGGCATGTGCGTGGAGAAATGCGACCAAGGGACGGTCGATATTTTAGCCGCCCGCAATGACGGCAGGGTGGGGGCGGAAAATGGAAGCGGAGACGGAACGGCTGCGGATATACTCACGCAAAATGCTGGCGGATTTATGACGGTGGGGTTTGAAGAGGTTCCCGAAACTGGGCCGACCTTCCCCGGCTTTGCTGGAACCTTTGAAGGCGAGAACGGCCAGAATTTTATCATTCTCAACCTGCCGGGGTCTCGTGGGTCGATCCGGGTGCCGATCTCGCGGGTCGACGCGGATAATTTAGAGCTGGAATTTGGCGATTTGCGCGGTGTCGTACCGCCACCCCAGACCACTGGTACCCTCGGTTTTGACAATAGGGGGGAGCCGGTGATTAAACTATCTCCGGTAGATCAAAAACTGTTTGGCCGCGAGACAAGACCAGCCACCGAGGCCGAACGCGGCGTCCTGGCCGGGCTACCGCCGTCGGCCCAGCGGCCCCAGGATAGTTTGGTTGGGTCCCGGTCATTCTTCGACACGTCGCGACCGCGCAACATCACCGATCCATCGGCGCCGCCGATTGAGCGGATCCGGCAGGGGATTGACGGGACCATTGTCAATCCGATGGTGAACCTTGGGCGGGATGTGGCTGAGGGGGTGGCTGCCGTTCGCGAGGCGCTTGAGGTGGCCAATGACGACAGTATCGATCCGCGCGCCCATGTTGAAAACCTCGACAACCCATTCGCTGTGTTTAATAGGGAAGAATTGCCCGACGACCTCAGAACGTCATTCGAGGATATCGAGATATTGCGGCAAGGAGAGAGGGATACGCTCGTCTTTCTCAATACCCTCGACAACCCGCGCCAGTCGCCCGAGGAACTCGATGCGCTGAATGATAGGTTGAAAGTCGGAGTGAACGGAATTGCTCTTACGATGGTTGCCGGTGCGGTAATTGGTGGTCCAGTGGGCGCAGCGATTGCGGGGTCAGCGGCCCTTACTTCCCTCGGAATTTCGCTCACCATCGGAACCTCCAGGCTCGACGCTTTAACGAAAAAAGGCATTGCGCAGCGAGAGCGGCTTGACACTGCGGTCACGTTTTGGCGCGCCATTGTCTCCGATGACGGAATGGATTTGCGCGATATCGTACAATTTGATATCGGCGATGGCGTGCTCATTTCCTACGATCAGATGCTCGCGCGATCTGGGAACTTTGGTCGATTTGTAAATGAAATCAGCGGCAGTGCCCAATTCGATCTCGTCAATGCGACCGCCGGAAACATATTGGTTAACCCGGGATTTACAGAGAACTTTAGATTAAACCCGGATAACCCGATAATTGCGATTACTCCGGAAGAGCTCGACGCTGCCTTTGGCGAGATGAATGTTTTACTGGGTGATTTTGCTTCGGCCTATCTCAATTCAATTGATGGGTTCATGGGCGACCTCGATCGTCTGGTTCGCACGAGGTCTTTACCGCAGGTCATTGGCACCCTGGAAGAATTGAACCGGCAGCTAAACCTGATGGAGCAGTCATTCCCGGAAAATGAGCTGTTGAGGCAGGCTGTTCAGGAGCAATTTTCAGATGTAAAGCAGGAGCTCACGAACCGGCTGCTCGTCGCTCGGGCGCGATTTGGCCGAAATTTCGGGCCCTTTGAGCCGTCAAATGAAAATGGGGTTGCCCGAGAGTTGGATGGCGATAATTGATGTCAAATTGTCATGTACATTATTGCCGATTGGATTCCATAGCCGAAAAAAAAGATCAAAAATGCCAATAGAGGTATGGCTCCTTTTTCCGATCGATACTTTCTATAAACGATTAGGGATAAGTTCATACCGACAATAACAACATAAAGGGAGTGCCTGTGGCCGAAATTCTCCAGCCAAGACGAGGTCAACACCAAGGATTGCATCGCAAGCAAAATCAAAATGCCGATGGTTAATGCCCAAGTCTCACCCCGAGTGAGGGGGCGGCGTTTTCCCGACCTGTTCTCTATTTGCGACTGTTTAAACATTTTTGCCCGGTTTGGTTGAAACATAGTGGCAATAATTGAGGTTAAATCGATGAGTACATTAATATCGCTTGAATTCCGTAGAAAAAAAATGCAATCAAAAATGATCGTTGCGGTAGGTCTTCTTCTTCCGATCGATATTTTCTATATGCCAATAGCGATAAGATCATGACGACAAGAACCGCATAAAGGGTGCGCCTGTGGTCGAAATTCTCTAGCCAAGACGTGACCACTAACGAGAATTGCATCGCAGCCAAAATGAACATGGTGATGAGCAATGCCCAGAACTCACCCCGAGTGAGGGGGCGGCGTTTTCTTCGCCGCCTGGCATTCTTCGATTTTTTGGGCATTCAATTACCGTGTAAGTAGTGAAAAAAGCAATATATGCTCGTTTATATTTTGACTTGAAGTGTATAGCTGGTCAATAATTTCTTTTCGATTTTTTATTGATCTCGGAAGAAACGGAAGAAACGGGGACACGTTACTGAAGAAACGGGGACACGTTACTTATTTCTGCTTCATCTTCATCACCTTTCTCAAGGATATGGTGGGGCGAAAATTAGCTAACACGCCCCGTTTCGCCCCCGTTGTTTCCGTTTGACCCCCAGCTCCAGCTGCAATTCCGCACCACCAGTGCGCTGGCCAACCAGGCCGCCGCCACATTCACCGCCCGCGAGCGGGCGGAAGTGGTGGCCTTTCGCACCACCGAGGATAGGCTCGGCCTGCCCGGCGAGGCGCGGGTGGCCAGTTTGACCCAGGCCCATGACGAGATCGGCGCGGCCCTGCCGCCGGCCGCGCGGTCGGTCTATAGCGACATGACCGCCCCCCGGCTGGCCCGGTTCGACACCAAGATCGCCCTGCTCGACGCCAGCAAGTCGGTCAATTTCCAACGCGCACAATCCAACTAGGGGGGCCAAGCAACGGTATATCGACCTCGTCCAAGACGCCATCGACACGCCGGGCCGCCTGAAGGTGATCGAGACCGAGATCATCCAGGAGCTGGCCGCCGCCGTCGCCTCGGGCCTGAGCCCAGCCGAGGAATTTGACCGAACTCTCAACGCCCGCCTTTCCGGGGTGCGGCGCGCGGCGACCAATGGTTTGCTCGATACCGGGCCCGAAGAACTGTTGGAGCGGGTCGGCACCGACATCAGTTCCGATCTGCCTGGCCTCAACCTGGACGAGCAAAGCCGTTCCATCGCCGGGGAACGAGCCCGGGCGATCCTGGACAGCCGCGCCGCCGCCCAAGAACTGACCGAGGTCAGCCTGGAAAACGATTTCGCCACCCAGCTTTACCGAGCCGAAGACGAGGGCCGGCTGACCGCGGCCATGGTCGGCATGTGCGTGGAGAAATGCGACCAAGAGACGGTGGAAATTTTAGCCGCCCGCAATGACGGCAGGGTGGGGGCGCCGGGTGGGGTGTCGGTCGAAGGTGAAGTAGCGGGCGTGCTTGGAGGCGACTTCGATGCAAATATTCTAGAGATACAGTTCGGCAATTCACCTCAAGAAAATGATCTTCCAATAATGACCGAAACTGTGCCCGCAGAGAGATTCGGCGGAGCAAATGGGGTGCGTCGATTAGCCGAAGCGTCAGGCACCAATCTTACAATTGATGGAGACGGTAATATATCGCTCCTTTCTCCCGGTGGTGACGCCATTCCCTTATCCGAAGCAGCTCTGAGGTATTTGGAGTTAGTGGGGCAAAGTAGGGAGGCTTTAGCCGAGGGAATTGAATCCAAGCAACTTTTTGGCAGGCTTATAGGGTTGGATGGTGGCCGTATTGGTGTTGTCGATGAAATCGGGCGCAGCCGAGTGTTGACCTTACGCGAGAAAGAAGCACTGGGTTTGTTCAAATCGGATGTCATGGTACCTGGGCGCAGCGGTGTTCAAGATTTCGAAGCGATATTCGGGCCCCAGGATCGGGGCGAGATTCCGACGCAGCGACTTGGTGATCTGATTGGCTCGGAAAATGTTACCGAATTTGTCGATACGGTTCGAGGAAATTTCGGTGAAGGGGCGACCGGACCGGTAGGATTGACGGGTTTGGCTTTGATTGAGAGGGCTGGTGGTGATTTCCGAAACCTGTTCACTGATGCGCCTGATGGCATTGATGGGCGGGCAGCGGGAGGCCAAGTTGCCACGCGAGAGGTGCTTGGGCAATTGCAGGCGGAGGCGGAAAGCGAGGGTCTACAGCGTATCGAATATTTTAATTTTTTTAGTCAGCGTGAACAACGCGTCGTCACACTTGGTATGTATTTTCGGTTTTCCAATGGTGACCCGTTGATCGAAGCCTTCAATGATATGAGCCGCGCCAGCTTTGCCGCAATGTCTATGACCCCCGATGGCCAATTTATCCTTGATAATTTATTTGAGCGGCAGGAGACGTTGATTGAGGAGTTAAATCGGAGGGGCTTTAGAGACAGCGAATTTAGCCCCAGACCCTTCATCAAAATAACATCTGCAATCGAGGGGGTGGACGACCAATTGGACGAGAAATTAGCGAGGTCCAATGCCACCGATAGCTCCATAACAGTGGAGAACGGGAGGCGTTTCAACAACGATCTGACAATCACCATGAGCACAGCAACTCTAACGGGGCCCACAAATAGGGTTGCCAGTGCCCGAAGCCTGGAGAATACAATTGCATCGGCGCCGGCCGATGAATTTTTTCGTCAAAATGATCGCGACTTTGATGTTGATCCATCTTTTTTACTGCCGTTTGCAGCGACCATAATGCATGAGGCATTTCATGGGACGACGCCCGTTTTTTCCGGGTTATCGGCCACGGCAGAGGCTCTTAACGTCACAGAGGACAAAGTTGATGTCGAACAATTGGCTGTCGGCGCTGAAGGTAGGTATATTCAACAAATATCGGAATTTCTCGGCTTGGATTTTCCGTCGCGTATTGGTCACAATGCGGGCCGGTTCACCTTCAATGAGCGCCAATTTGACGAATTTGAAAGCACCCTCGAATCCAGGTTAAATCGGCAACCACCTGAAACTCGGGAAAACAGAGATCAGGCTTTTCGGGCCCTGAGGTCACTTGGATTGACTGATGCGATGATTGGTTTGATGTTCTTTGGCGTAGAGTTTGATGCGGAAAATTTTCGCTAGGAAAATTTCTTTTATACCGGGTAGAAAGCTTATATAATTCTCGGGAGTTGTGCTGTGGTGGGCATGTTTGTACGTTTGTGCGCTGGTTCATTCTTACTTGTCGCTCATTGCTGCTTACCGCGGCGATAGGTCGTGTCGATTTTTCGAGGCCTGAGCAAGTTGCGTCGGGAAGGAATACCAAATGCGCGTACTTATAGTGGGTCTGGTGGGCGCGTTGATGCTGATTGCCGGGGCGTTCTATGTGGTGGGTGGGGGCTACCAGTCATTCCGCTATTGGGCCACCAGAACTTTTTCGATCGATGAAGGTGTCGTCTTCCTTAAGGTCGACGCCAATCGCGCCCTGGGCGAAGAGGTAGAGCGGAGGCTCAGGTGGATACGGCGATCTCTGTATTGGGAAAACATTCGATATCAGTCAATGGGCAAACCTCTGGGGCGTCATTTGGGCCGGCATATGGAGGATGGCGGCGGGCGGATATTTTTTACCATTCTCGATCCCAGGCAGTTTGATGTCGTTGTTGATCTGATCGAGACCCAACCGCTTTGGGCCGCCGAATATGATGGCCGCGGATTGTTCAATATGTACATCTTGCCCGAGGCCAAAGTCGCCTTGGCCGAGGAAGCCACACGCCGACTGCAAAATATTCTCGGCGCAACCTTGCCGGAGACCGCGCCGGGGACATCGGGGCAGGACGGCGAGGAGATCGATCTGGGGTTATGGCGGGTCGGGCCCACATGCTTGGCTTTCTCTCGTGCTTATCTCGAAGCGCTAGGTGATTTTCGCCCTCATCGAATTGATTATCGATCAGACTCATTCACGGTCTACCTCGTTGGTCGGGATGACTGGTCCGGTGGGGAGGCTATTGAGCCCGGCCAAATCCGCGTGCCGGATGAGGTGCCGGGGATAGGGTCCGATCCGGCGATGTTGGAGCAGCTGGTCATTGATCCTGAGATTGCGATATCGGCAGCAGATATATTCGATGCGTCGGTTGTAAAGCACGGGCACGGCTACAATGTTGAGGTGCGTGTCGGCGGATTGGACCGCCAGCGGGTCGCGACCTCGCTGGGTGAGGATTGGTCGTTGACAGTCATTCAATTGGCCGGTGATTCTATCGCCGAATTTGATGGTGGCAGCCTGGCCCGGGTCCGTATGTATCGGCCAAACCGTGTTGTCGTCGACAGCGGATTCACCCGTGAACAGGCGCAAGATTTCACCCGTGCCTTACACGCGCGCCTGCCCCGCCCGTACGTAGCCGAAGTTGAGGCATGCGACTAAATTTGCTAGGTGAGTAGGATCGACCCACCAACGCAAAAACAAAAATGCATCTTGATGTGAGGCGGTCAAAGACGCCGGGCGACATGCAACGGTGCAGTCCTCGTGAAACGCCCCGTGATTACGAAACGCTCCGAGATAAAGTTTCAGCGACTTGCTTTCAACCAGCCAGTCGCCGGGCACATAATCGATCACCAGATGGGCAAAATCCGGCTGCCCCGTCACCGGACAGAGCGAGGTAAATTCCGGACAGGTAAACCGCACCGCATAATCAACCCCACCCTGAGGATTGTCCACCCGCTCCAGCACCGCCGCCTCCGGCGAGGTCGGTAACGCCACATGTTTTCCCAGTTGAGTTGCCTGCTCGGATGTGTCCTGCTCACTGCCCATCTGTCTTGCCTCGTATCTTCAGTTTGTCCGCTCGCCCATCCGTGCCGCACGCGGCCCGGCCTTAAGTGCTCCCCGGCGATTATGCCTAGCCCCTGCCGCCGCCTGCAACCCCATCACCAATGATCTTCGAAAAAATACCTTGATCTAAACAGTACGATGTTGCAATAACAACAAACAATATTTTTTTTCTCAACACAAGGACGTACCCCATGGTTCGTATCACTGTACCTGGTCGCCGGGTCACCCCGGCCCAGGACCAGACCCCCCTCCAGCAACTGGCAACCAACCCCGGCCAGTTTGGCGCCGAGCAGGCGGCCCAGGTGCAAGCCTTCGGCGGTGCGGTAAAGAGCCTGGCTTCCGCGTTTAAGTCGGGCCGGGCCCTGCAGCCGGAAGCGCCTGCGCCCCGACCTGCGCCCCCGCGCCCGATGGCCGAGTCCACC
>JAJFIX010000014.1 GCA_021774575.1 Alphaproteobacteria bacterium
TCTATCAACTTCTGAGCTACAAAGGGGAGGTGGATCTTGAAGCAAAACTCGACGAATGGGAGCGGTTTTACAACTTCGCCAGACCCCACGGCGCTTTCAATGGAAAAATACCTTACGAGGCGCTCAGAGAAAAACTATAAATCTGAAACCGGATGCCCCGCGAGTAACCACAGGTTACAGGTAGGTCTCTAATTGCCAGGGCTACCAGTAGGGCGGTAGTAGCACTGCAGAGTGCCACCATACATACCACTATAGAGGGGCTCCCCAGAACCAATTCGATCAACTGCCTCCAGTGCAGTTATCGATGCCTGCTCATCGGGAAATCGGCTGAGATAGGGTTCAACCCACGCGAATGAAAAAACGCTATCTACTTTCCGGCGCGCCATATGCCGAAGGTTCTGGTTTGGTGGTGTGCGGCTCTGAGATCTAGGGTCGGTTGAGGCGTTGACGTGCCACTGCACGGAGTCATGCAGTGTGCTCCCACCATACTCGAAGCCATACGCATCGATCCCATTTTGAGCGGCGGCCTCGGCGGCGATCGTCATCCAGCCTACAATTTGATTGCTCGCTCTAACGTATTCACGGGGGTCCAGGCGCGAACCTGCGGGACCACCAATGAATATTTCATATGAGCCATCGTCGCGCATGGTAGATGCGACGCGGTCGAAACGCTGCAACCCATTTTGAAAAATTTCGTTGTCACCGATCGCTGCGCCCCATGTCATATACGCTGCTGCTTTTGCGGCAGTAACGTCGTTAATTGTGCGATCACTTACATTCTTCGAGCGATCGAAAATAAGTTTCCCCCACGATTCAATTGTTGCGAGCTGGGTGCTGTCGAGCTGATTCTGGGATCTCAGCACTTCAATTGCGTGCGAAATTGGTATGAGAAGGATGGCCTGAACGAATGCGGGCTCACGCGGGCCATGTAGGAATCGCGGGCCTGCGGTATTGTTGCTCCCCAGCGTAAAGGCCCCATCGTTGGCGGCGTCCAGTATAATTTGTTTTAGATAGGCCAATGCAGCCGTATCGCCGTTGCCAATGAATGTTTCAACACCGGCATGGATCGCTGCGACGTAATCCAGTGTATTAAAGATGTAAAGGCCACGGGGATGGGGCCGCAGGACGACCGCCCGGGGTGTTTGGTAATCCAAGCGATCGAGGATTGGCTGAGCGCCGCAGAAATCTACTTGTTCGGTTAGCGTCAGTGCCGCCATTGCTTGTCGGCGCGCATTGACGTCAAAGACTCTACTCGGCGAAGGCAGGGAGACTTCCGGTCGCGCACTAGCAACCAATGGAGCCCACAAAGTTGCAGTCGCCAATGTAACGGCAAACACAATATATGCCACTGAGAAATTTGAGATCTGCCTAATGACCACGTGATTCTCCCTTGGATTCTGCTGGTTCGCAAGAAACATTTTGGTAGGCGTATGTTCACAAGAAGCGCGGAGTCGGTCAGTTAAACGTAGATTTTGACTGAACCGGAAGTATCTCTTTACTAATGGTAGTATTATATCGCTCCCAAGCCCCCGTCTACCGTGCTTTCACCAATTCACGTACTTGTGAAACGGCCATAGCGGCAAACCATTTGGTCTCGATCAATGAGAAGACACCTCATTTGATTTATGCAAACATTTTGTTATTTGACGTCTTTGCTGGGGGCCGATTTTCAAGGCATCTATATCCGCTCAGGAGAACGCAGAGAATTAACATAAAACTCGCGGAAACACGCTACCCTGCCCTTGGGAAGGGTGGGGCCCGTGGCTCGATTCCACTCGACGGCACCATTATATTTCAATTACTTAGATGGAATTTCCAGAGGTGACTCTGTACGGATTTTTCTGTGGGGGCACGGTATGTCGCTCTTTGGATCTATTTTGGCCCGATCGATGGTGACCTGGCCGAGCACATGGTTGAAGCAGGTTACGAACGCTTCGATCTGTGCTTCCAGATCTGCCAGGAAGAAGTAGTTTTCCAGCAGGATGAGGTTCTTCAAGGTTTGATGCCACCGCTCGATCTTGCCCTGAATTTGCGGATGATATGGCGCGCCCCTGACGTGTTTCATTTTTATATCACCCAACCACTCTGCAAGTTCACCAGAGACGTAGCTGGCGCCGTTGTCCGATAGCAGCCTCGGTTTGTGTGCAACATGGACCTGGTCACAACCTGACGCTTGTAGGGCAAGGTCCAGAGTATCGGTAACATCGCTCGTCTTCATGGTCGTGCATAGCTTCCAGCCAATGATATGGCGCGAGTAGTCAGAGGCGGCTTTAGAGCCGCCCCATCGCAATCCAACGCTCTTATCCTTTTAGGGGCGGTTGCGGCCGGGAAAAGACGAGCGCATCGCCCGTTGAGACGACCGCGTTGAGGGTATAACCGCCGGCATTGAAATCTTTCAGGCCATCGGCCCGGTCCACACGGTTTTCCATGATCCAGCGTGCCATCGCACCGCGCGCGTGCTTAGCGTAATACATCAACGAGCGGGCTTCGCCATCCTTCACGTTCAGGAACTTCGCCCCGATCACCGCCCGTCCCAGCGCTTTTGTGTCCACGGCCTTGAAATATTCGTTTGAAGCAAGATTAACCACGGTTGTGTCGGCATGATCGGCGAGGTCCGCATTCAGTCGATCGGCGATGCGTGCGCCCCAGAAATCATAGAGGGATTTCCCGCGGCCATTCGCCATTTTGGTGCCCATCTCAAGGCGATAAGGCTGAATTGCATCCATCGGACGCAAAACGCCGTACAAGCCTGAGAGGATGCGCAAATGATCCTGCGCATAAGAGAGGGTGTCCTCGGAGAGGCTGCCAGCCTCCAGTCCCCAATAGACGTCGCCGTCAAAGGCGAGCCCGGCGGGCTTGGCGCTGTTGCTCTTATTGTCGAGATTGAAGGTCTGAAACCGCTCGAAATTCATGGCGGCGAGGTTATCGCTAATATGCATCAGGCGCTTCAGGTCTTCCGCAGTCTGGGTTTTGGCGACGATCGCAAGCGCGTACGTATCATCGCGCAGGCGCGGCTGTGTGATCGGGACACCCGTTTCGGTGGGGGCCATATTCAGTTTTTTTGCAGGGGAGAGCAGCGTCAGCATGATCTATCCTTTCCTCCTAACATCAACCCGGCCAATCCAGGTTCGTATGCGTGGGTCAGTGACTGCATAATACTAGGATCTGGACTTAATTGATCCACATTCGAATTGCGAAGATGTGGACCATAGCCAGGAAGTTTTGGCTGAGTTCTTCGAACCTTGTGGCCGGTCTTCGCATGTCCTTCATGGTGCAGAAGAAGCGCTCAACGATATTGCGCATCTTGTAGAGATTGGTGTCGTGAGGAATTTGTATTTTGACATTTATTTTCGTCGGGACGACGGCCAAAGGCGATCCTGGACCGTCCAGAAGATCGGCCAGAACCTTGTCGTCATAAACCTGACCGCCAGTGATGATGAAGCGCGGGGGACGGCCATGCTCATCGACTACGGCGTGAACTTTGCTCGTGCGACTTCCTCGCGAGCTGCCGATATCCTGCGCCAATTTCCCCCTTTTGCGCCACTGGCCGCACGATGGATTTTGACGATGGAACTATCGATGAAAAGCAAACTTTCGTCGCCGTCTTGCGCCAGCGCGTCGAAGATCAATTTCCAGATGCCGCGTCGCACCCAGCGGGCATAACGATTGTAGACGGTCGTGCGCGGGCCATACCGATCCGGCAGGTCGCACCATGGGGCACCTGTCCGAATGATATAGAAAATGCCATTCAAGATCGGCCGGTCGTCTTTTCGCTTGGGGCCGCGCCCGCCACTTGGCAGCAACGGCTCAATCACTGCCCACTCTTCATCCGATAGATCAAAGCGCATGGTTCAAGTCCTCTGAAGACCCTTGAATCACGCAAACCTGAGTGCAAACGAGCCGATAAATTGGGTTCAGACCCTAGTATTCAGCCCTTTACCAAGTCACACTATCCCCACACTATTGGGTAATGCGGTAGATGAAAGGACTGCGTCTATGGTTTGGATTTCTACTAAATCGTTCGAACAATCTACCGGCCGTCTGCGCCGAATTTACGAACGTATTCGCGGTCCCAACGGGCAAATTGATAATATTTTGATGGCACATAGTTTGCGCCCGCAGTCTTTGGAGGGCCACATGGCGCTCTATAAGAGTGTCCTTCATAGTGCAGGCAATCAGCTTCAACCTTGGTTTCTCGAAACAGTCGGCGTCCAGGTGAGTTTGATCAATGGCTGTCGATATTGCGTCGACCATCACCGAGCGGGGCTGCGTCGTCACATCGATGACGATGCACGTGTAACTCTTATCGTTGATGCAATAAAAAAACCGACACAACTTGCAGCTGGCGAAATATTCGACGCTCGTGAAATCGCACTCTTGGTCTATGCAGCCAAATTAACCGAGTATCCGGCAGAAATTTCCGAGGCGACGATCCTCGATTTGCGCCGAGTGGGAGTGAGCGACGGCGAAATATTAGAGATCAATCAGGTGGTCGCGTATTTCGCCTACGCAAACCGAACCGTCCTTGGCTTGGGTGTCACGACGGAGGGAGAGACGCTCGGTCATTCGCCTAATTCGACTGACGACAGCGAGGATTGGAATCATCGTTAACCAGTTATCCTCGCAGTCTTATTGAGGAAACACCTATCGGCGGATGTTCCAAAAATCAGTCATCTCGAAATCGTGCTCTATTGTAAATTGCAGGGTTGAGACAAAGGTGCTAGCATAATTGACAGTGTAAATCGTTTCTAATCTAAATGGTTGGAAGGGTGGTAAGTGTCAATTGCTAATGATCTAGCTGTATTTATCATTAACAAGCTGTGCCTGCTGAGCAGCGGAAGTGTTTCAGCATGCGCATATTCGGTACATCGGTTAATGCAGCGACCAAGATCACTCGTCAATATCACCTCTTGGCACGTCGATTAACGCGCATGACATCTCACGAAAATATAGGGCCAGAAAATACGCTGGTCGGGCACAAAACGTCATCCGTTGATTTGGGGTTCGCCGGAATTGCCGATGGCGAACCACTTGTTGATGTGCGCGGCCTCCAGGTACATTTTCCGGTCACGCGTGGCCTTCTCAAGCGGGAGGTGGGCCGAGTTAAGGCGGTTGACGGTGTTTCGTTTACCATAAGAAAAGGTGAGGCACTAGGGCTCGTCGGCGAATCGGGTTCAGGGAAAAGCACCATTGCACGTTGCCTCCTAAAGCTGACGGAACCGACAGGAGGGACGATCAGCTATTGCGGGACCGACATCGATCAAATTGACCGTCGGTCCATTGCCTCGTTTCGACGCAATGTTCAGGCAATATTTCAGGACCCGTATTCATCATTGAACCCACGCATGCGTATCGGCGATATAATCGGCGAACCGATTTATGTGCACCGTATTGCGTCGTCGACGGCTGACCGGGAAAAGCGTGTCCAGGAGCTGCTAGATCTTTGCGGTTTGCCTCGTAACTTAGCCGGTCGCTACCCTCATGAGATGAGCGGTGGACAGCGCCAACGTGTTGGTATCGCGCGCGCCTTGGCGCTCAATCCAGGCTTCATCGTTTGCGATGAGCCGGTCTCAGCTCTCGATGTTTCCATCCAGGCTCAAATCATCAATTTTCTAGAGGATCTTCGTCAGGAACTCGGGCTGACCTATCTATTTATTGGCCATGATTTGAGTGTTGTGAAAAACCTGTGTGATCGGGTTGCTGTCATGTATTTGGGCAAATTGGTTGAATTGGCGGATAGCGAGAAACTATTTGCCGACCCGCGACACCCATACACGCGCGCCCTTCTCTCGGCCGTCCCGATACCCGATCCAGTTGCCGAAGAAGCGCGGGAGCACAAAATTCTGCCCGGCGAAATGCCGAGCCCACTAAACCCACCGCCCGGCTGCGTTTTTCATCCACGGTGCGATCTTGCATATGGCGAATGCCGGCAGACCGCGCCAAATTTTGAGGAGCAACAGCCACAGCATTGGGTCGCGTGTCCGGTGGTGCACGCACCTGTTCAATGACGTCCACCTCAACCAAAAATTCCAAAGTTAGGGAGGAATACAATGGTACGGAAAGCGAAAGAGTTAACTCTTCAAGAGCAAAAGCGGATCAAAGACGAACTGAAAGACGCCCATGATTTTGACCCGCGAGACCCGCTATTCGGGTTAAGCAAAGATCAGCTATCGGGCCCTAGTATATCGCGTCGGGCGAGCTTGAGGCTTTTGGCTGCATCAGGAGCCTTGTCGGCCTGGCATCTAATGCCCGGTATGACTCGTAGCGCAATTGCGCAAAATCGCGGCGGTGATTTGGTTGCCGGTTGGTCCGGTGTTGGCGAAATCGTGACATTGGATCCGGCGCAAATAAACCAGGTGCTGCAGTTCCAAATCTCCTCGCATATACTTGGGGGATTGACCCATCTCAATGCCGATCTCGTCGCCGAAGGTGATATGGCAGAAAGCTGGACCGTCGACGATAGTGGCACAGAGATTGTTTTTAAGCTGCGCGAAGGCGTTACATTTCATAATGGCGATGCCTTCACCGCAGAGGATGTCGTGTTTACTTTCTTGAGATCCAAGGATCCCGATCAATCGATCAATGGTGGACTTCTCGCCAATGTCGCGTCCGCCGAGGCTTTGAACGATCTTGAGGTCAAATTCAACCTATTGGCTCCGCAGGCATCGTTCTTTGTTAAAACAACAGAACGCGCCAGTGGACGCGCTTTAACGATTGTTAGCCGTGGCGCACTCGAAAGCATGGGCGCGTCGCAATACGGTTTGACTCCAGTTGGAACGGGGCCATTCAGAGTAACCGAACACGTGCTCGGTCAAGGCGTCAAACTAGAAGCCTTCGCCGATTATTGGGATCCGTCCCGTCCCGGAGTTGACAGCATCAACATTATTCCGATTCCAGAGACCGAACCCCTGGGCGCGGCAATGGAAGCCGGGGACATTCACATCATCGGTGGCAACCCGGTACCGGCCGAGTTGGTCGATAGGTTTGCTGCAAATGATGAACTCGTTGTCGATGTCATCGGCGGTAACGGTTTCCAATCCTTGTTTATCAATCCGTGGCGCGACCCGTTCAAAGTTCCCGATTTCAACAAGCCGCTTGCCGAATTGATGGAAGAGCCAGGGTTCCAGGTTCGCCTGGCGCTCGCCAAAGCCATCGACCGCGAGCGTCTCATTGAACTGGCCTTGTTTGGCCGTGGCGTAGCAGCATACGGAACCATCAACCCAGCCATGGGATTCTTCTTCGAAGATGATTTGGGTGAAAACAGTAATCAGCGCTTCGATCCGGATGAGGCACGACGCCTGCTGGCATCGGCAGGATTTCCCAATGGTGACGGTTTCCCGACTTTGACTTTGAAAGCCGGGACGCCGCAGCGACGCGAGGCCCAGATCATTGCGGATCTGCTGAAAACCGTCCTGAACATCGAAATCGATATTGAAATCAAGGAATTCCAGGTCTTGGTACCGGAATTTCAGGCGGTCGATTATGACCTGCTGCGCATCGGTAGTGGCGGCGATTTCGATCCCGACGACGGGATCGTCGATTTCATGCAAACGGGCTCACGCCTTAACGGAGCCAGCCGCGATAAGGACGCAATGCCGTTCGGCCATTTCGGCGAAGCGGTTGTCGATGGAGAGGGCACCGAGCAAAGCAGCACGGTTGACCTCGATCAACGGCGTGCACTGGTTCGCAAAGTGAACCGGATCACGTCTGATAAAGTTGCGTCTGGTTTCCTCTACCACCCGGTGGATACGTTGGTGCATAGCAAGGCTATCAACTTTCCAGCCGAGAGCCGTATCGTCGGCCTCGTCGACATGGATAGGGTGACGTTCAACTAACTGGGTAACCGGTTATCTCGGGAAGTCGTCAGCCGTAGGCAGATGGCTTCCCGAGAATTTGGTTCTTTTTCTGCTATCCGAAATTCGTGAGTACGACATGTCCGGTTATCTTATTAGGCGTTTGCTCGGTGCTGCCGTGGTCATGTTCGCGGTCGCGACATTGGTGTTTTTTATGCTCCGGTTTCTTCCAGGCGACCCGATACAAACAATGTTGTTTGAGATGGGTGACGCTGATGCCGTTGAGCGATTACGGTCTAAGTACGGGCTGGATCAACCGATATATGTTCAATATTGGAAATGGCTCACTCGAATTGTGGTCGGGGATTTTGGTAACTCCATTTACGGCAGCAGGATTTCCGTTTCGCAAATTGTGCTTGAGGCTTTGCCGCGTACAATGTCCTTGGCAGCTTTGTCGTTTTTTGTCGCGCTTATCATCGCTATTCCTGCAGGCCTCATTTCTTCCTTATACAAACACACCAAACTTGATCACGCGGTAACTGTAATAGCTTTCCTAGGGCTGAGCATGCCCGATTTCTGGTTTGCTATCGTCTTGATTATTATTTTCGCAGGGAATTTGCATTGGTTGCCGGCAATTGGTTACGCCCCCCTCGC
Source organism: Alphaproteobacteria bacterium (assembly GCA_021774575.1). Taxonomy (GTDB): domain Bacteria; phylum Pseudomonadota; class Alphaproteobacteria; order UBA6615; family UBA6615; genus JAJFIX01. The sequence goes on from JAJFIX010000014.1 coordinate 8,448, forward strand.
TGACGGATTTTGGGACTGGTTCCGGCATTTGATATTGCCGGCAATTGCCATTGGCACGCCATTTGCCGCCATAATCGCGCGCATGATCAGATCGTCGATGCTTGAAGTCCTGCAAATGGAATATATGCGCGTCGCCCGATCAAAAGGCCTGCTGACGTTTCGACTTATTTTGGTTCACGCGTTTCCCAATGCGCTCATCCCGGTTGTAACAGTGATTGGAATCGCATTGGGAATATTGCTGACTGGCACCGTGGTTGTGGAAAATGTTTTCGCCATCAAGGGGCTTGGACGGGTGCTAATCCAGTCGATCTTGAACCGAGATTATCCTGTCGTCCAAGGCTCGATCTTTGTCATATCGGCGATATTTATTTTTGCCAATTTGCTAGTCGATATTCTTTATACGGTCATCGATCCCCGTATACGTTACGATTAGCCGGAGCCGTTGAATGACTGCCGTTACGGAATCAAACGAAATTGCGACATCCTCCGGGCCCCGTAAACGGGCGCTGTGGATACGTCATTTAATGAGGGACAAACGCGCCTTCGTGGGTGTCGTTATCCTGACAATCTTTGTCGTTTCGGCAATCCTTGCCCCCCTTATTGCGCCCCATGACCCCAATGCAATGGCCTTTAGCATGATGGAAGCCCCGTCCTGGGTTCACCCGCTGGGCACAGACGATCTTGGCCGCGATCTACTCAGCCGTTTAATATATGGAACCCAAGTATCACTGTTTATCGGTATTTCGACCGTTGCATTAGCGATGGTTATTGGCGTCACGCTAGGAATTCTTGCGGGTTATTACGGTGGATTTCTTGATACCATCATTATGCGCTACATCGATTTACAATGGGCGTTTCCAAATTTTATCGTCGCCGTATATTTAGTCGCCATTCTTGGCCAGGGGCTATGGAACGTCATTGCCGCGGTATCGCTGGCTTTTATCGATGATTTCGCGCGGGTCGCGCGCGGGATGGTGCTGACTATTAAGCAGGAACAATATATCGATGCCGCCCGAACGGTTGGCGTTTCTAACTGGCGGATCATGTGGCGGCATATTCTACCAAATGCGACCGCGCCTTTGATTGTACAGGGGACAGTCAGTATTTCATTCGCCATTCTTGCTGAGGCGGCACTGTCTTTTCTTGGGTTGGGCGTTGGCGTCGATACACCGACCTGGGGTCTTATCCTCGCTGACGGGCGAACGTTTATCTCGCGCGCTTGGTGGATAGGCGTTTTTCCCGGCCTATTTATTATGCTGACCGTCCTGTCGATCAATTTCGTTGGCGATGCGCTGCGCGATTACCTTGATGTCAGAGAAAGCAAAGATGATGTCTGATAATTTATCGATAATCGGACTATTATAACTGACCGCTGTTAAAGCACGCCGAATGTTGATTGGTGCCAATTGACTGGATTTCTGGAATCGACATAGCACATTGGTCGGCCGCCCAATTACATCGCGGTCGATAGGCACAACCTGCGTCAAGGCGTGTAAGGTCGGGCGGTTGCCCAACGATCGGAACTAGCCGCTCTCCTTGCGCCATATTCATCCGCGGAACCGAGTTCAATAATCCGACCGTATAAGGATGACGGGGACGCGCATAAATTTCTTTCGTTGTCCCGGATTCAACAATCCGACCGGCATACATGACATTGACCCTGTCCGCGTATCGGGCCACCACGCCAAGGTTATGAGTAATGATGACTTGAGCCATCTGGAACTCTTTGGAGAGAGTTTTCATGAGTTCCAGGATTTGTGCCTGAATAGTTACATCAAGGGCAGTCGTCGGCTCATCGGCAATGAGAAGTTTGGGTTTGCACGATATCGCAATTGCAATCATCACCCGCTGACGCATGCCGCCGCTGAAATGATGCGGATATTGTTTCAGCCGTTTTTCTGGGTCGGCGATGCCAACCATTTCCAATAGTTCAATCGATCGTTTCGTCGCCTGTTTCCGGTTCAATTTCAAATGCTGGCGCATAGACTCGGCCATTTGCACGCCGATGCTCAACACCGGATTTAATGACGTCATCGGCTCTTGAAAGATCATGCCGATTTGGCCACCCCGAACTTCACGCATGTCTTCTTCGGCAAGGTCGAGTAAATTTCGGCCCTCGAACATGATTTTGCCGTGGCGGATTCTGCCCGGCGGACTTGGAACGAGGCCGAGCACAGACATTGCGCTGACTGATTTTCCGCACCCAGATTCGCCGACGATAGCGACGACTTCGCCTGGCTCAACCGAATAAGATATGCCGTTGACGGCTTTTACCAACCCCGTTTCAGTGCGAAACTCAATCTCCAAATCCTCGACAGAAAATAATGTTTCCACTTTCATACCCCTTTTGTCTTCCGCCCCTTAGCCGCGCCGTGGCATCTGCGCACGAAAGCCCAGCATATGTTCGGTTTGGGTTAGATCGAAAATACGCTTCAATTCTGGTAACGGATCGGTGTGGTCGTCAACTCGAAGATCTAACTCTGCATATTCTCGCTCGCCGGCAATATAGATCGCCGCCGACTGTTTCCCTCGCTTGTCGCCGCCGGCGGCTTCGCCGGCATCCAGAGCCGCCAATAAGCGTAACGCAAAATCTAAATTGGAGGCCTCTTGGTAGGCTGTCGCCATTTGCGCGATGACTTGGGGGCCAGCCAGCATGTTCCCGGCAACTGAGAAACCGTCATTGGTTTTGTGCCCGGCCCAATCAATACATTCAGCACCGGTCCAAGCGGCGGTTTTTCCATTGCTGTCGATTATATGAACTTGACGAATGTCGCGTCCTTCGTCTGCTCCGGTCAGCTTGGCAAGCAGCGGCTCCACCTCTTGCCCGCCGGTCAGCCCTTTGATCGCGTCAATACCGAGATATGGATTAACCTTGGCCTGGCTCGACGCCGCGCCGATGCCATTTGCGGCGTGAATACAATAAGCACCAACAGCGATAAATTTACTGGCAATTGCCACGCCGAAAAAGCCTGAGTCCGGGTCTCTTGCAACAATGGAGAATGTCATCGTGTAATCGCCTTTCGCTGTTTAGTGTGCCCAACCTAACGACACACGGCGTATGCCTGCATCAGTCTCGGCGTTGCAGCAGCCAGGATCATGTCATCTTCTTGGGCTGCCGCACACATGCGGCCCACTGACCAATTCGGTAAAACATTCATCCGATGCCCAAATTCCTCAAGCTCGGCAATTGTCCGATCTGGGAAATTGCCCTCGATCATAAGTTGGCCTGGCGCGCTGCGACGGGGATAAAACGATGAGTTAAAGTGGTTGGTGAAAAATTGTGGGGCGTCGATGCTTTCCTGCAGGTTCATTCCATGATGCACATGGCGTAGGAAAAAAGTTAGTGCCCATTGATCTTGTTGATCACCGCCTGGTGTGCCGAAGGCTAGATAAGGAGCGCCGTCACGATAGGCCAGCGTTGGTGTCAATGTGGTGCGCGGACGCCGACGTGGGGCCAAGCTCGACGGTAATCCCTCATCAAGCCAGAACATTTGCGCTCGTGTACCGAGGCAAAAACCAAGCTCAGGGATAACCGGAGAGCTTTGCAACCATCCGCCGCTCGGTGTTGCGGTGACCACATTGCCGTTGCGGTCAATCACATCAAGGTGGCACGTGTCGCCGGGCGTGCGCTCGACCTTAAGGCGGCCAGCTTGCATCCGTGCACGCACCTGCTCTTCAAGATGGGCCATGGTCGGTTCACCGGATCCGTCGTCTGCACTGGGCGGGCTGCCTTCTTGTCGGGTACTTGCTGATACGGCGGCTTCAAATCCGTCGATCACGCCGGGGCGAAGTTCGAGGGAAGCGGAAGGCCCTATCAAATTTCGGCGATCGGCGTTGTAGTCATCTGACAGCAATTTTGCCAATGGAACATCTGCGAAATCCGGGTCGGCGTAATAGGCCTCGCGGTCGGCATAAGCTAGTTTTGCGCATTCGACGATGGTGTGGACAAACTCTGCGCCATTCGGGTCCATTGCCGCCAAGTTAAACCCTTTGAGCAAAGCCAATTGCTGCAAAAACACCGGGCCTTGCCCCCAGGGGCCAGTTTTACAGACCTGATAGTTTTCATAGTCATAGGTTGCCGGTGCTTCATATGTTGCCGACCAATTTGCCAAATCATCACCGGTCAACAGGCCTGAATGCGCGTCACCAGAGCTATCCAGAAATTCGTTATCGCGACAAAATCGGTCGATGCATTCAGCGATCGGGCCCTTGTAGAAATATGCCTGTGCGGCTTCGATTTGTGCCTCGCGATCCGGTCCTGCGGCCTCGCCTGCTTTGACAATGCGTTGATATGTTTCGGCCAAAACCGGATTTCGGAAAAGAGCATTGGCTTTAGGTAAATTACCGCCTGGTCGGTAGATGGCCAGTGAGCTTGGCCAGGCTCTCTCAAATAATGGTGTGACGGCATCAATGAGATTTGCAACCGCCGGTAATAATGGATACCCATTGGCCGCATAGGATATTGCAGGCGCAAGAACTTGGCCCAAAGTAAACGTCCCATGATCGCGTAACAGCGCGCACCATGCATCGAACGCGCCGGGAACGACCGCGGCGAGCAACCCTGTGCCTGGAACATGGTCTAGGCCAAGGCTGCGATAATAATCAATCGTCGCACTCCCAGGTGAGACACCCTGACCGCACAAAACATTGGGGCCACCGTCACGTACGCTATGAAACATGATCGGTACGTCGCCGGCCGGGCCGTTTAAGTGAGGCTCGACAATTTGCAAAACAAAGCCGGTGGCAACCGCTGCATCGAAGGCATTTCCACCCGCTTCCAATATGGACATACCGGTTGCCGATGCGAGCCAATGGGTTGATGTGACTGCACCAAAAGTGCCGCGTAATTCTGGGCGGGTGGTGAAATTCATCTAGATTTTCCGTTCTTATTTAAGGTTATTCGAAAACAATGCGGGGAAAATAAAAAGAAACTACCCAATTTGGAACGTCAACAATTTCACTAATTTTTAGATCACCGCAGACGCTGCACAGCAAGTACGCATCCATCGCAGACAATCCATGTTGGGCACTGAGAAGATCGATCATGTAGCTTACAGCGTCATGGGCAGCGCTCATGAGGTCGGGCCCAATACCCGCGGTAACATCGTACCCTTTCGCATCTAAATGTCGGGTGACCGGGCCTGGCGTGGTAAAACGCGGAAACGGAATATTGGCGTCGTGAACTAATTCAAAACGAAGAGCCACGGACATCGGGCTTTCAATGGCTGTGCCGCAAATCTCACCGTCGCCTTGTGCTGCATGGGTATCGCCGACCGAGAACAGCGCGCCCTCGACCTCGACCGGTAGAAAGAGTTCCGTCCCGGCGGCAAGATCTCGGATATCCATATTGCCCCCGACCTGTCGCGGCGGCACGACCGAATGCACGCCGGCTTCCCGCGGAGCGACGCCGATAGTGCCGCAAAATGGTTTTAACGGCACTCTTCCTCCCGGCCCGTAGGCGGCTGGCATAGACGCGCTCTTTTCGTAGGACCAAATGTGAAGGGCGGGGTCAGGAAACTGGTCAGCCAATAAACCAAATCCGGGAATATTGGCCGTCCAGCCCCAACCCGAAGGCTCAAAGGCCAGAATAGACACCTTTAAAGCGTCGCCAGGTTTGGCTCCATCTATGAAGATCGGTCCGTTGACGGGATTGATGCGACCGAAATCAAGGTCGGCAACATCACCAACCAGTGATTGCGAAGACAGTTGTCCGGCCGAGGCTTCTTGGACATCGAATTCCACACTTTCGCCCGGCGTCACGGTAAGAATAGGCGCAATCGAATTATCCCAGGACGTATGACATTGATGGGAATGAATTGTATGGTTTGTCTTGAGGTTCATGACTTGACGGCTTTCCCAATTGCCGTTCTGACATGGTTGTAGATCGGCGGCTCAATTAGGATAAAGATCTGTTAGAGGTTCGTCAAAAAAATGGTTGGGTAGACGTACTGGTGATATAACGATTACAGTTCAAGCTTGTTGGGGACGTCCTATACTTATGTGCTGCACCCGCCAAAATAGGCGAGACTTCGTCAAGAATATTATTTGGGAAAACGTGATCAATGACCACCATGCAAAGCCGTTTTGTAACAATGAGCGACGGTGTTCAACTTCATTGTCTCGACGGTGGGCCGTCCAACACGACACCATTGATCATGATCCATGGCTGGGCTGGTACTGGCGCATATTTTAAGCACCAATTCGATGCCTTCACCGAGAACAAACGGGTTATTGCTCTAGATTGTCGGGGATGTGGTCAGTCGGAAAAACCGGACTATGGTTACCGGGTAAGCCGTTATGCCGCCGATCTTAGAGACTTGATGACGGCCATGGACATAGAAAAGGCGGATTTGTTGGGCCACTCAATGGGGGCGACAGTGATTTGGTCGTACCTAGATCTTTTTGGGCATGAGGGCCGGGCCGACCACCTGATTCTAGTTGATGGTACGCCGCCTTGCCCAATGCCCAAACCGGGCTGGGACCAAGCTGAAATGGACCGACACGGCGTCTTAATGCCCAGCTACGAAGCTTTTTCAAACATTTATGAAAGTGCACGAAAAACAAAAACCCTTGAAGACGCAAAAGCAAATTTCGCAATGTTTGTTTCAGACCAGATGTCTGAAGAGGATATAAGTTGGCTGGCGCAAAACAGCATGGCCATGCCCGGTCAATATGCAGCTGATATCCTTGCCGATGTGGCTGGCGGCGATTGGCGCGACGTGCCCCGACGCACAAAATTGCCAACTCTCGCCGTAACCTGTCGAGGACGCCCGACCTCTGAGCTTCGCCATCAATGGTTGGCCGGTGAGATGCCCCATGCACAGATCGAATATTTCAACCCCGACGAAGGCGGATCTCACTGCATGTTTTTCGAAAACCCCGAAAAGTTCAATGCTATCGTGCTCAATTTTCTAAAACGGACGGGGTGACCAGGTGGCACTGCCACGTTAAACCGCCGGTTCGCGCCACGCCGCCAGCGTTCTTGCTTAGGCATCCTAATTACCTGTCCCATCAGTAGCATTCCCTTTTCATTTGTTTCGGGAAATCCGGTAGAAGCCATTAAAAACAAGGGCCTATCGACGGTGATTTTGAGGCGTTTGCCTATTACGGTACAAAATTTCCGTGTAAACCGGGGTTTGATAGAGAATTTTCGGCGGAGACGGATTCGCTCTAGACTGCGCCCCCGCCAGCAACCTGAATTTGAAAATATAATTTTGGATTTCGGGATGCCGTGATCGAATTTTGCGCGGGCTAGCGGAATGAATTCGAGCGACCGAGGGTGCCAAAAACTATCCCTCGATAACGATATACTCGGGTGGGTAGGTGCAGTGTGGAGCGTTCATTTTCTCTGACAATGTCATCGACCGTCCAGGTGCACATTTAATTCCACCCACTGCACGCTGCGTTGACGCTTCTCCTGATAACTTGTATGATAACATGACAGCATATGACCTGATTATAATATGGTCGTGTGTATCTGCTGGGATGGGCGTTTGGTTTTTGGGCGCGTATCAAAAAATGGGAGGAGTCAGAACGATGAAATATGCTCTTTTACGCAAAATGAGTGTCACTGCGTTTTCGGGTGCAATGGTGCTAGCCGCTTCCGTATCGACCGCGAGTGCGGAATGGAAGGGGTGGAACATTCATGTTGCCGGCGCGCATCCGAGCTCGTTTGCCATGGATAAATTCGCCGAACTCGTCAATGCCGGGACCGAAGGTCGCATTGGCGCCGACGTATTCCATGGCGGCGTCTTGGGCAATCAGTCCGACGCTATTGATCAGCTGCGGCTGGGTGCAATTCAATTTGGTAATTTCAATGTCGGTCCCCTCGGTCGCGTTGTACCGGCAACAAGCGTAGCCTTGCTGCCGTTCGTTTTCCGGGATGTTGGCCACATGTTCCGTTCGGTCGATGGTCCGTTCGGCGATGCGCTTTCAGCGGCGATGGTCGAAGAAGGTATCTTGCCCGTTGGTTGGGTTGGCTCTGGTGCGCGCTCGTTCTATAACAATGTGCGCCCGATCACCGAGCCTGCCGATCTCGTCGGCTTGAAAATACGTACCCCCGGAAATGATCTGTGGGTTGGCATGGTCCAGTCCCTGGGCGGCAATGCAACGCCGATGGATTTTTCTGAGGTATTCCAGGCGCTGAAAACCAATGTGCTCGACGGTGGTGAGAATAACTTCCCGTCCTTCGTGTCGGTAAAGCATCATGAGGTCTCGGCATTCTTGTCGTTGACCGAGCATATGATGCTGCCTGAGTGCATTTGCGTTAACCTTGCCGCTTACAACGATTTGTCCGATGCCGACCAGGCGGTCGTGCGTGAGGCCGGTCGAGTTGCTGCAAACTTGCATCGCGAGCTGTGGGATAACGATGCTGCGGCGGCACGTGTTGAAGCCGAGGCAGCGGGTGTTGTGATCAACACAATTCCCGATAAGTCGGCATTCCAGGCCGCGATGGCACCGGTCTACGACACGTTCAGAGAAAACAATCCGGAACTTGCATCGCTGATCGACGATATTCAGGCGATCCAATAACGGTCTAGCCGAAATTATGGTCGCTTATGGTAAAGAACATGCCGTGAGCGGCCATTCTTTTGGGCAAATTTTGCTGGGTTAAAAACCGTGACCGATCGAAATATTTTTCTCAGATACTTCGAAGCTCTTCTGTCATTCTTTGCCCGTATCTGCACAATTATCGCCAGTCTTGCATTGGTGGTGTTGATCGGTTCATTCGGCTGGTTGGTTTTCGGTCGTTACATTTTAAATGATACGCCAACATGGGTTGAGCAGCTGGCACTGGTGCTGATGCTGGTCATGACATTTTTGGCTGCGGCGGTTGGTGTCCGCGAAGACACGCACCTGGCCGTCGAGATCGTGCCGAATATGAGCCCGCCGCCATTTCGCAAAGCTCTTTACGCGATCAAACACATTGCGATCGGTGGATTTGGTATCGTCGTTGCGCTTGAATCGATCAAATTGGTTGAATTCGGCTGGCGCTCATCGATTCCTCTGCTCGGCTGGCCAGAGGGTATTCGCAATATTCCAATCGCCCTATTCGGTGCACTGATCTTTGTTTTTTCGCTCAGCAAGTTAATTTTTTTGGTTTTGGGTCAGGGTTCCAAAAAGGGCGCGCAATAATATGGGGTTACTCATTCTCCTCGGAGTCTTTGCCGTTGCCGTCGCCATCGGCATACCGGTCGCCTTTGCGCTGGGCATTGCCGCTCTGATGTCGTTTGCATTCGAGCAAATTCCCTTGCTGATTGCCTTCCAGCGCATCACCGCCGGTGTTTGGTCGTTTCCATTACTCGCGGTGCCGTTCTTTATCTTCGCCGGCGAATTAATGCTGCATGGCGGTATTGCCGCGCGGTTGGTGCGTCTTGCCTCGTCGACCGTCGGTTGGGTGCGCGGTGGGTTGGGCCAGGTCAATGTCTTCTCCTCGATGCTGTTTGGCGGCATTTCCGGTTCTGCGGTCGCCGATGTGTCGGCCCTCGGGTCACTGCTGATCCCGGTGATGAAAGAGAAGGGGTACGACGCAGATTATGCGGTCAACGTCACCGTGACCTCGTCGATTGCCGGCATAATGATCCCGCCGAGCCACAATATGATCCTCTACGCGGTTGCCGCCGGTGGCGGCGTGTCTATCTCGGCCCTGTTTATGGCCGGGGTCGTGCCTGGGGTCATCATGTGCCTTTTCCTTGCGGTTGCGGCCCGGATCGTCGCCATTAAAAGAAATCTTCCTATCGAAGAGTTTGCTGGGTTTTCGGCAATTTTCGCCGCGACAATATTTGCCCTGCCGGGCCTATTGACGGCAGTTATTATTGTTGGCGGTTCGATATCGGGCGTCTTTACCGTCACCGAATCCGGCGCCATCGGCGTCATTTACGCGATCTTGGTTTCGGCCTTGGTATATCGCACCCTTTCGTTCGAGGGCTTCATAACAGCGGTCAGGCGCGCGGTTCGCACCACCGGAATGGTGATGATATTGGTCGCTTGCGCGCGGGCCTTTGCCCATATGCTGGCGCTATACCAGGTGCCCGAATTGCTGACCGAGCTGATTTTTATGGTCTCCGAAAATCCGATTATTGTGCTGCTGCTGATCAATCTGATGCTGCTGGTTCTTGGCATGATCATGGATATGGGCGCGCTGATTCTTGTCGTGACTCCGATATTTCTACCGGTTGTGGTTAATCTCGGTATGGACCCGGTTCAATTCGGCATGATCATGATGATGAATTTGGGCCTTGGCCTTTGCACACCGCCGGTTGGTGCTTGTTTGTTTGTCGGCTGTGCGGTGGGCGAAGTGCCGATTGAGCGCGTACTCAAATCGATCTGGCCGTTTTATTTAGCGATCTTGGTGGCCTTAACACTGACGACTTTTGTGCCGGCGATTTCGATGACCCTGCCTGGACTGGTGAGCGGCTGAGGTTCTTAAAACTTACCGTAGCGGCGATAAGCGTCCTGAGGGTCGGCCCCTTCGAGGATTGCCTTGCGCACTAGGTTTTCCGTTGCCATGACGGTTTCGGTTGCGTTGACGATATCGTTGGCCTGATCAGCAGGAAGAATGACGATGCCGTCGCGGTCACCCAAAACATAGTCTCCAGCAGAGACCTGCACATCGCCGACTTTGATCGGCTCGGCGAATGTGTCGGGCAACCAGGCGCCAAGTATATCCAGTGGCGTTGAGAAGCGAGAAAAAACCGGGAATCCCATCTCCAGGATGAAATCGGTGTCGCGGCATCCGCCATCGACGATATAACCGCGCACGCCGCGTATCTGCAGTGTTTCGGCCGATAATTCACCCATCAGGGCGATGCTATGATTGTTGGGTTGGCAGATGACCACACTCCCGGCAGGGGCCCGGCCTAGCAGTCCGGTCCAGGCGAGCAACGTTTCGTGCCCGTCGGCGCTGGGTTGCATATGGCCGTTAACGGTATAAACCGGCCCGGCCAGTTTTCGGTCGGACAGTAGGGGAGTGATTTCTCTGGGCAACACGAAGTCTACATGCCCGCGCTCGCGCATGACATCGTGCACGGCGCCGGTGTAACAATTTTCCAGGCGCGTCGTGAGGTCGTCCATCTATCGCGCCAGCCAGCCACCATCGACGGCAAGGGTATATCCGTGGATATAGCGCGCCGCGTCGGAGGCGAGAAAGACGACGGCCCCGCCCATATCATCGGGCGTCCCCCAGCGACCCGCAGGGATGCGGCTGAGAATCTCCTTGTTGCGTGAGGCATCGTCGCGCAGCGCCTGGGTGTTGTCGGTCTCCATATAACCCGGTGCGATGCCGTTTACATTGATGCCTTTGGCCGCCCATTCGCAGGCGAGCAATCGGGTCAGCCCCATGACACCGCTTTTCGACGCGGTATAGGAGGGCACGCGGATTCCGCCTTGAAAGGACAACATGGAGGCGATGTTGATGATGCGCCCGCCGATATTTTTGGCGACGAACTGCCGAGCCACGGCTTGGGAAAGAAAAAACACCGACTTCAGGTTCAAATCCATCACATCGTCCCAGTCTTTGGGCGTGAAGTCGAGACTGTCATTGCGTCGGATGATGCCGGCATTATTGACCAGAATGTCGACATGGTCGAATTCGGCCACGGCCTGGTCGACGATCCCGCCGGCCAGCGAGCTATCTTTAAGGTCTGCCTCGATATGCAGAAAACGACGGCCCAGCCCGGCGACGTCGGCGGCGGTTTCGCTGGCGTCCGACTGGCCTATACCGACAATGTCGGCGCCTGCACCCGCCAGCGCGGCAATCATGCCACGACCTAGGCCGGTCGAGCAGCCGGTGACCATGGCAACGCGGCCACTTAGATCAAATTGTTCAAGCATTGATCAAACTGTCCTATCGCAACTCGGTGGCGGCAAGGAAATCCATGTCGTCGAATTCTTTGTTTTCGCCGGCCATCGACCAAATGAAATTATAGTTTGCCGTGCCAACACCCGAATGAATAGACCAGCTAGGTGAGATCACCGCTTGATCATTGGCGATGACAATATGTCTGGTTTCGGTCGGCGCGCCCATGAAGTGAAATAATGTCTGGCCCTCGTCGATATCAAAATAGAAATAGACCTCCATCCGGCGTTCATGGGTGTGCGGGGGCATTGTGTTCCAGACACTGCCCGGGGCCAGACTGGTCAGCCCCATTGAAAGTTGGCAGGTCGCGACTGCATTCTCGTGGAAATAGTTATTGATTGTTCGCCGATTGCAGGTTTCATCGTCGCCGAGATCCCGCGATAACACCATATCCTGGGTGATCAAGGTCGACGGAACGTCGGCATGGGCGGGAACGCTATTATAATAGAGCCTTGCCGGGTTATTCGGGTCGGCACTGGCAAAAGAAACCTCGCGTGTACCACGGCCGAGATAAAGCCCGTCGCGGGGCGCAACCTCATATCTGGTGCCGTCGGCTTCGACGATTGCCGGACCACCGACATTGATGAGGCCGAATTCACGGCGCTGCAACAAGAAATCGGCGGCGATGCCGGTGGAGAATTCTTCGGGAATTGTCACAGCGCTGCCGTTTGGCAAAATTCCACCGACCATCACCCGGTCGATATGGCTGTAGGTCGAGGTCATTTTGCCGGGCACAAAAATGTCTTCGATGAGAAATTCGTGCCGCAATTCCTGCGTATCGAGGCCTTTGGCGTATCGATCGTTGATCGGTTGTCGCACATTCATGCTTATAGCCTGCCTTCCCGTTTCGTTTTCAGTCGATCAATTTAATGAGGTAAAAAGCGCAACCAATTAAGCGCCTCTTACGTCTTGGTAGAATATGCGATCAAGGCCAATTGTACTTTAGTCAGCAAGCCATAATCTGATCAATGCCGCGTCCTATCGGCTTGTGAGAGTCGGACCAGCCCGGATTTCCGCTGGGTGTCAATTTGGGTGCCAATGTGGGTACCAATGGATTCGGCACCATTTCGGAAGGTCGTCCTATCTTTTTCCATGACCAAATTGACCTCAGCCATGCTATCTGGTAATTTGCTAGACATCATACAACATGATAACCTGATGTCATCTAATATCACAGGCTAGGTATGACAAGTCCAGTGTCATCATATGTTTGACGAAACAAGCCAAGATTGAAGGCCGCCAGCTCATTAATGACAATTCCGGAATAAGTAGATAATGACGCGTTTGGAGTCACCGAGAAGTCAGCCGTTAGCTAAATTTCGTGATGCCAGGGCTGTGGCGCAGGAAAATCGGTTGAGCCCATCCGTCGATGCGCTTCTCGCGGCATGGACGGGCGGACCGCTGCTCGCCGACTTACCGGAAAACCACTATCCAGCCGATATCGCCGAAGGCCATTATATCCAGGATCAGCTTGTTGCCGGTCTCGGGCGTGAGGTTCGTGGGTGGAAATTGGCTGTAACCAGCGATTTTGCCTTGGCTAAGACGGGGCTCGAAGGCCCTATTTACGGCCGGTTATTTGATGGCGACATTATCGATTCTCCGGCAACGGCTTCGAGCAAGAATTATCACGGCGCAAAAATGGAACCGGAATTTGCGGTTCGGCTTGCCCGACCTCTAGGTGGGGTAGGGCAAATAATTAGCCGTGCTGATGTTGAGGCCGCGGTTGAGAGCGTGCATCTGGCAATTGAGCTTGCGGCGACGCGTTACCTTGATTCCGATGCCGTCGGGTTTGTCAGCCAAATTGCCGACAATGCAGGCACTGGGGCGTTAATCCTTGGGCCCAAAGTGGATAACTGGCGTGACATCGATCTAAAGGCGGTGCCGGTTTCCTTGGTTTTTGACGGCGCGGTTGTTGCCGCAGGTTTTCCGGTTGCCGAGCGCTGCGATCCGATAGCCGTTGTAACATGGCTGGCTAACGAACTGAGCCTGAGCGGCCTAAATTTGAACAAAGGTGATGTCGTGACAACGGGCACTCTGGCTCAACCGACATATTGCGACCCGGGCACTGATGGGCGGGCCCGGTTCGAAGGCATTGGGGAGGTAGAGTTGACCTTCGCATAAAACGCCCCTGCGCCCCGGGGGTACATAGCGCCGAAATTTGCATCTAAAAACTGCACAAAAATTTCAATGGCGTAACCACAAAAGGGAGAGAGTGTGTGATGTTAAATAAGACCATTCGTTTTACGGCAATTGCCGCAACCGTGTTCGCTGCCGGACTTTCCGCCGCCAGTGCGCAGACTGTCATCAAATTTGGCCATTTCGCTGCAGATAGCCATCCCGGCCATCTGGCGGCGTTACGATTTGCCGAGCGGGTCACAGCGCGGACAAATGGCGATATCACGTTTGAGGTTTCGCCGGCCAGTCAGTTGGGCAGCCCGCCCGACTTGTTGGAGCAAACGGTACTTGGCGTGGTCGACATGAACTTGCCAACACAAGGCGGCCTGCAATCGCTTGAACCGGCTTTCGCGACGGTCATGATGCCCTATGCGTTCCGTGACTACGACCATGCGCATGCATTCGTCGACGGACCGTTCAACAGCTGGATCGCACCGCAGCTCGAAGATAAAGGTCTTGTTCTGCTGTCAAACTGGGAGTGGGGCTTCCGCAACGCGACCAATAGCACGCGGCCGATTAATTCGCCGTCCGACATGGAAGGTCTCGTCTTCCGCACGCCGCCCGAGGTTCAACTCGTCGCGGCCATGGAGGCGGCCGGTGCTTCGGCTGTCCAGATGCCGTTCAGTGAATTCGCCGCGGCGCTCAATCAGGGCGCTGTCGACGGACAGGAAAATCCAATTGGCGTGATCTTCGCGTTTAAAATCTATGAGTTGCAGACGCATTTGGCGGTTACCCAGCATTCTTACAACAACATGGTTCATGTCGTGAATAAGGCGACATGGGACGGGTTGACGGTCGAACAGCAACGCATCATACGCGAGGAGAGCTTTTCCGCAGGTCAGGAAATGCGCGAAGCCGTCGTTAGTGCCGAGGCCGACCAGCTGGCATTCCTTGCTGGCGAAGCGGGCTTGCAAATCACTCGGCCGGACACCGAAGCATTCCGTTCTTTGATGGAACCTGCTTACGCCCGGGTCGCCGAGTTTGCCGGCCAGGACAATGTCGATGCGTTTTTCCGTTTTTTAGAGGGAACGCAGTAACTTTGATTTAGGGTTATTTGTCGAACTGAGAAATCGTCCGCCGCTTGCGCAATTCGTGCGTGAGGGGCGGACGGTTGCTTGCTCTTACGAAACTAGTTTCGCCCTCATCGCAGTATCGAATTAGTATCGAATTAGTATCGAATTTTGCCTCGGAGGCCTTGTGCTAACCATCGTCCTATTTGTGATCTTGTTAGCCATCGTTCTTCTAGGCGTTCCGATCGCGATAGCCCTTGGCGGTCTTGCCGTCGGCACTTACTTCGCGACCGACCAAGCGGGTCTGCTGCTGATCATGGGTCAGCGTATCCACGCCGCCGTAATCGGCTTTTCACTTCTTGCCATTCCATTTTTTGTCTTCGCCGGCATCGTCATGAATAGCGCTGGTATTACCAAGCGGATCTTTCGTTTTGCAATGGCACTGGTTGGTTTCGTGCCCGGCGGGCTGGGGCAGGTGAATGTCGTCGCCAGCCTCATTTTCTCCGGCATGTCGGGTGCTGCTGCGGCGGATGCGGCAGGGCTGGGCGTGGTTGAAATTAAGGCAATGCGCGAGGCGGGCTACGACGACGCATTCGCCGCCGCGATCACCGCCTCTTCGTCGACCATCGGTCCTGTATTCCCGCCTTCGATCCCGTTGGTCATCTACGGATCGTTGACGACCACTTCGGTTATCTCGCTATTCGTCGCTGGTGTGGTGCCTGGTCTATTGATGGCCTTTGCGCTGATGTGCGCGGTCTTTTGGGTGTCGATCATACGCAAATATCCGCGCCGGCCGATTGGCTCGCTAGGTCAGTACGGACGCGAACTAGCATTGAGTTTATGGTACGGCGCGCTGCCGCTTGGCATGCCGTTGATTATCATTGGCGGCATTTTAACCGGCATTTTTACGCCAACCGAAGCGGGGACCGCCGCCTGTTTCTACGCCCTTTGGCTCGGCATATTCGTCTATAAGGAAGTCGCCTGGCGCGATCTTCCAGGCATCATCTGGGAGACGCTTACCCATACGATCAAGGTGATGTATATCATCGCGATTGCCGGTTTTTTCGGCGACATGCTGATCCGCCAGAAAATTCCAGACGCGCTTATCTCCTCGATGACATCGCTCAGCGATAGCCCAGTGGTGATCATGGCCATAATTCTGGTGATCTTGTTGGTGCTCGGCATGTTTCTCGAGGGGATTGCCATTTTAGTCATTACCATTCCCCTGTTCATGCCAATCATCGAACGGCTTGGCTACGATCCGATCCAATTCGGCATCGTCATAATTCTGGCGTCGATGGTCGGTCTTCTGACCCCGCCGGTCGGGGTCGTTCTCTATGCGGTATCGAGTATTAGCGGGGTCAGTATCGGCCGGTTGTCGCGTGAAGTATTGCCCTATCTCGCGGGCATACTCATCGTCTTGGTAGCGGTGACATTTTATTCGCCCCTGTCGCTGTGGCTGGTAGAGGTGGTGAGGAATTGATGCGCCAGCTTGAAGAATATTTTGCGCTTGCGATGAAGGTTTTTGCCGGCCTTTGTTTTGTTTTCATTGTCGCGCTGGTGGTTATCAATGTCGTCGCACGAGGAGCGGCAAACCTGCCCGACGGTTTTTTTGCCGGTCCGGACTGGCTGGTACCTATTCTGCATAGCGTGGCGGATTTTTTATTTGGCCTATCGGCCTCCTGGTTCGAGGAGATTACCCAGCTTTTGACCGGGTGGATGGTATTTATTGGCGCGGCGGCACTGTGGCGTGAGAAGAAGCATTTTCGAGCCGAGATCATCGATACGCTGCTCTCACGGCGTGCCACGCGTTACATCGTCCTCGGCACTACGATTTTCTCGCTTATTTTCCTGCTGGTCCTGACATATTACGGCTGGGTGCTGGTTGAACGAACCACGACAACTTCGTCGATTTTGCAGTGGCCTCGGGAATGGTGGCTGGTGAGCGTACCGGTAGGGGCGGCGATCATGGCGCTCTATAGCTTGTGGGACTTGGCCGCCGGGCTGGCGGGCATTGTCACTGGACGCGACCTCGAACGGCAAGCCGGCCAAAAGGGAGAGGCGCCGTGACCGGCGTTATAGACCGCTTTGCGCAGTGCTGCCTTGTCCCGGTGGTAAAGATCAATGATGCGGAGGACGCGGTTGCGTTGGCCGACGCGCTGACCGAGGGCGGCTTACCGGTGGCTGAGATAACCTTTCGCACCGACGCGGCAACCGCTGCAATCAGCGCTATTTCGGCGGCTCGACCGGATATGCTGATCGGCGCGGGTACGGTTTCAACGGTGGAAAATGCCAAGCGTGCTCTTGATGCGGGGGCGAAATTTCTGGTCGCCCCAGGCCTTAACCCGGCGGTTGTTGAATTCGCCCAGGCAAATAATCTGCCGATGCTGCCAGGTGTATGCACCCCAACAGATGTCGAAACGGCGTTGTCTCTTGGGCTGGAGGCGGTAAAGTTTTTCCCGGCCGAGGCATACGGTGGGCTAGCGACACTGAAAGCATTGAGTGGGCCCTACAACATGATGCGCTGGGTGCCGACCGGTGGCATAAGTGCCGCCAATTTAGCTGACTATTTGTCATTTGCGCCGGTCCTGGCCTGTGGCGGGAGCTGGATGGTTACGAGCAAACTTATTGCCGACCAAAACTTTGCCGCCATCGCTTCGCTCACCCGTGACGCCGTTGAAATCGTGCGAACCGCAAGAACCAAATGGGAGGGCTAATATGGTCGCGCGTATTGTGACATTCGGTGAAATCATGCTGCGCCTGAAATCTCCAGGCCACGAGCGTCTGTTCCAATCCACGTCTTTGGAGACGAGTTTTGGTGGCGGCGAGGCCAATGTGGCAATTTCCCTGGCAAATTTTGGTTGCGATACGGCATTTGTTACGGCTCTTCCCGACAATGACATTGGGAGCGCTTGTCTTGGCGAGTTGCGGCGTTTTGGTGTCGACACGAAATTTATCCGACGGTCGGGCGATCGCTTAGGGATTTACTTTTTGGAGACTGGCGCCAATCAGCGACCGTCGAAGGTGGTTTATGACCGCGCCCATTCGGCAATAGCGCAAGCCGCCCCTGGTGATTTTGATTGGGACATGGTTTTTGCCGGCGCAGATTGGTTTCATGTCACCGGCATTACCCCGGCGATCAGCCGAAGTGCTGCGGAATTATCTCTTGAAGCAGTAAAGGCGGCGCGGGAAAGAGGCGTCAAAATATCCTGCGACTTCAACTTTCGGGGCAAGCTCTGGCGGTGGGGCAAGACGGCGCCGGAGGTGATGACCGAACTTGTCGCCCTTGTCGATGTCGGCATCGCTAACGAGGAGGATTGTCAAAAATCCCTTGGCGTGACGGCAGATGTAGATGTCTCGGTTGGTAATTTGGAAACGGCGAAATACGAAGCCTTGTCGGCGCGCATGATGGAAGTTTTCCCCAATCTCGAAACGATGGCGATCACTTTGCGCGAAAGCCATAGCGCCGACCGCAACGGATGGTCGGCCTGTTTGCGCGATGCCAGCGGATTTTACCTCAGTCGAAACTACCAGATTACCGATATTGTTGACCGGGTGGGTGGGGGCGATTCATTTGCCGCCGGGCTGATTTATGGATTGTTGATGCGCGATGGCCCGCAAGCAGCCCTTGAATATGCGGTGGCGGCGAGCTGCCTCAAACATTCTATTTCCGGTGATCTGAATTTAATCGGCGTTGCCGATGTCGAGGCCTTGCTCGGTGGCGATGGATCTGGCCGAGTACAGCGTTAGGCGAAAAAAAGTCTCGCTTCTCGCGCGCCGGTCAAAAACTTTCGAGCAATCAGTCCCCGGTTTTTTCTTTCATTTGTTGGCGAAAACGCTCGCGGCCGTTTGCTAGGTGCAAACGCGTTGCTTGCCGTGCAGATTCAGAATCGCCATTTATAATGGCGGCTTCGATATCCCGGTGCTCGGTCTGCACTCTGGTCAAATAATCATGCATGGCGTCGGCGTCTAGAACTGCCGAATTGAGATAACGGGGCGGAATTACAATGCGTCCCAGATATTTCAAGAAATCAACGAAGTACGGGTTTTTGGTTGCCGCCGCAATCGCGCAGTGAAATTCGAAATCCGCCTCAATTCCTTCTTCGCCGATATCGATCGATTTCTGAACGGCTTCCAGGGCTTCGGCAATGACTGCAATATCTTGTTTAGTGCGTCGCTCGGCAGCGACTGCTGCGGCCTCAAGTTCGATAGTCATCCGCAATTCCATGATGAGCATCACATCCTCGGCGGAATTCATCATTTCCGTATCAATTTTGAACGGTCGATTATCGAGATTGGAGGCGACAAAAACGCCCCGCCCTTGCCGAGTTCTCACCAGGCCGTCTGAACGCAGGGCGGCAATAGCTTCTCTGACGACCGTTCTGCTGACGCCAAAGGCCTCTGCCATTTCTTGCTCGGTCGGCAATTGGTCGCCGAGTTGCAGTTCGCCATCAAAAATTTGCTCGCGAATTCGCGAAATAAGAATATCCGCCAGGTTTTTTGAGGGGGCTATGCGCGTGTTGCCGGTCATTTTGGATGGCATTATTCGATCCTGCTGTTCAATTACCGCCATTTAGGGGCGAGAGCAGCCCAACAAATCCGGGCACAATGCTGTTTGCGTCGCGATTACTCATTGTCGTGACGAATGTGAAAATTGACTGGAACATGTACCAGTTTATATCGAGCATTCAATCGTGAGTCGGCCCTAATTACCCTGAAGTCAGGTTATCCTACAACTGGCCAAGTTGCTATAGGCTTTGAGAATTTGGGCACCTAGCGCGACGGTGTAGGTTGGGTCTCCCCTTCGACGACATTGATCAGCTGGTTGGCGCTGATGTCGGTCAAAGTCGTAACCGTTCCCGAAGGCCAAAAAATACGTACGCTGCGTGCTTGTTCGGCGGCTCCCAAACCAAAGAATGCCAGCTGTTCACCGTCGGATGCATAGCCTTGGCCCGATTGTATCGTGGTAATTTGGGTCTTGTCGCCGACCGAGAGTTCGATCAATGCGCCAACACCATTGATATTGCTCGTGGTGCCGGTCAGCTTAATTTTGAGGTAATTGCCGTTTGTACCGTCATTGCGAAAAAGGGCACTTGCATGGGTTCGCGAATTGGCGACAAACCAGTCTAGGTCGCCGTCATTATCATAATCGGCCCAGGCCGAGCCATAGGCGGAGCCGGCATTTGCAACGCCACTGGCATCGGTAATGTCGTGGAGAGCGCAGAGGCCGTTATCGCATCGGTTTTCATATAGCACATTGGGCTCGCCATCGCTCAGCATGCCGCCGGCCGAAACCGCCAGATCGAGATCACCGTCATTATCGAAATCAATAAAATTTGGACCCCATTCGACGGTCCGGCGATCTAAAACTCCAACCGAAGTCGCGGCATTCGAAAAGGTTCCATCGCAATTATTCAAGTAGAGGGCGCTTGGTCCGTGTTCGGCGTCATCTTCTTGGGTATTATTGGTTGAGAAGAGATCGAGGCAACCATCGGCATTCAAATCGCCGACGGCAATGCCCATGCCATGTTCGGGACCAACGATGCCGGCTGTTCGTGTGACATTGGTGAATCCTGCGCCGCCATCGTTTCGATAAAGCCGGTCATTGTCAAAATCCACCGCGACATAAAGATCTTGGTCGCCATCCCTGTCGTAATCGATCCAAACACCCATAAAACTTTGGCCAAATTGCTTGCCCGCGACCCCGAGAGCGAAGGCCATGTTGGTGAAGGTGCTGTCGCCGTTATTTCGAAAAAGTCTGTCGGAAGTCGTCGGCACAACCTCGGTCGCGACCCGGTTTGCAACATAGAGGTCAAGATCGCCGTCATTATCGTAATCGGCCCAGGAGGCGCCGGTGCTCGACGCCACATCATTGACACCGGCGGCCGCT
Organism: Alphaproteobacteria bacterium; assembly: GCA_021774575.1. Lineage (GTDB taxonomy): Bacteria > Pseudomonadota > Alphaproteobacteria > UBA6615 > UBA6615 > JAJFIX01. The sequence goes on from JAJFIX010000014.1 coordinate 29,380, forward strand.
GCGATATCGGTAAAGGTTCCGTCGCCATTATTGCGGTAGAGGGCGTTGGGGCTTCCTCCATTTCTAGCTTCTTGGGCCGACCGGCCGCTGCCCGCAGCAACATAAACGTCTAAGTCGCCGTCATTGTCGAAATCGGCCCAGGCGGCCCCCCAGCCGTTGTTTGGCCCTGACAAGCCTGCCGCGGCGGTTCGGTTCACAAATGTTCCGCTGCCATCGCATCGGTTACGCAATAGGCCAACCCCGCCGGGGCCGGTGAGCAAAAGATCGACGCATCCATCGCCGTCATAGTCGCCCCAGGCCGCACCGCGCACACCAAGTGCATCGACGCCAGCCTCAAGCCCCACATTAGTGAAGTCGGCTAGCGCAGGGTTGGCGGCCCATCCCACAGTAATTCCCACAGTAAATCCCACAGTAATAGTGGGGAATATTAGCAGCGCGAACAGATGCCGATACGCCCTAACGCAAAGCGACGACCGGTTCAAATAAGTGGTTGCAAAATTCTTGTACTGTTGTTGCATTTTTCCCCCAAATTATACGTTCCATCCGTGAACGACGCTGTTTATTCAGCCAGCAATTCAACCAAGTCTTGGCCCAAAATCTGCGACTGATTTGCGATAATATCTTGCACCGCCTCGGCAAATTTAGCCCGTTCTTTCGCGGTGAGTTCAACCACCTCATTCTCTTTCGGGCTCAGTTTGGCCAGTACCTGCACATCTTCTTCCATGGCAAACCGGCGTTGGGCACTGGTCGCCTGGTTGACCGCATTTTGCACGGCCTCTTTTATTTCGTTCGGCCATGACGCGAAAATTTCTGCATTGCACAATACGGCGACGGACCCCAGAAAATGGCCGCTTAGGGTGATATATCGGTGGTGCTTACGGAGCTCGAAATTGTAGATATTGGTCAAAGAATTATCCTGCGCATCGATCTCACCGCTGGCCACGGCTTTTATGAGATCGCGCACATCGAGATAAATAGGGTCAAACCCCATTTGACGAAATACCGACTGATGCAATTTGCTATCGCCGGTGCGCATTTTCAACCCGCGGCAGTCTTCGGGGCTTCGAATGGGCCGGATCCGATTTGAAATATGTCGAAATCCGTTGTCCCAGAAGCCGAGCACCCGATAGCCCGACCGGGCCTCCATATGTTTTTTCAACCGCGCGCCGAGGGCGCCATCAAGACAGCGATAGGCGGTGTCCCGGTCGCTGACGACAAAGGGCAGATCGAGCACCGCCAGTTCGGGAAACCGTTCCGCCATGTAGCTGGTGGCAAAATATCCCATATCCCGCTCACCGCTTTCGACCAATGAGAGCACGTCGAGGGATTTGCGGCCGCTATCCATCACATTTTTTTCGAGCTGGAAGGTGACTGCGTCTCCGAGACGATCTGCCAGGCTTGCGGCAAAGACCTTGGCGGCCTTTGTGTGCACGGATTGTTCGGGCTGATAGCCCACGAGGTGAATATTAATTGGTGCCATTGTTCAGATATCGCCGGTTTCCTGGGGTTGGGGAGCGTCGTGCCCCGACTATAGCAATTTGTCCACCTAAATACTGGGATAACTGCCTGGTATTTTTTCGTCGTGACGACACAGTTTAAATCTTTGGTAACCAAGTTGAGCATAGGGTGTATGCGCGGGATGCGTGCCGGTTCGAAGGGCAAGTTGTCCCGTTTCGCCTTATCCGCGAGCCGCCCAACAAGCCGGATCCATCTAATGCGCATCAGTGAACTTCTCGTCGCCAAGAAACTCATTTCCACCGAGGCCGTTGAGCAAGCGATTGCCCGGCAAAAACTGGAAGGCGGGCCCCTCGCCGATAGCCTGCTTGCCCTTGATCTTATTTCGATGTTCGACCTTGATGCGGCCCTGCGCGAAGCGCCGTCATCCCCGGCCTCGATTGCCGAAACCGGGCTTTCGGACACTTCGTTGCTGCGCTTGTTGGTCAAAACCATCTATTCCCTGCGTCTCGAAAGCGTTGCCGAGTTACGCGATACGCTGAAATTGTCGGCGCCGGTGATCAATACCCTGCTCAAGGAGGCCTCTAATCAAAAATTGCTTGAGCAATATATGTCGGGAACATCGACGGTCTCGACCGAGCCGCTCTATCGACTGACCCATATCGGCAAGGATTTTGCCGATGAGGCAATGGAGCAGAACCGCTATGTTGGCTCGGCTCCGGTGCCCCTTGACGCCTATCAGAAGCAAGTTTTTAATCAGGCCATTGGCAAAGAATTTGTGACACCTGAAAAGGTGGATGATGCCTTCTCCAACCTGGTTATTTCAGAGAAATTTTTGCGGCGTCTCGGACCCGCGTTGAATTCGGGCCGATCAATGCTGCTCTATGGACCACCGGGAAATGGTAAATCGACGGTCGCGGAGAAAATCGGCGAGATTTATGAGAGCGTCATCTTTGTCCCATATGCGATCGAGGTCGGCGGCGAGATCATTACGGTTTTTGATCCCAGTATTCATATTAGCATTGATATGGAGGCACCGCGGTCGGGCCTCACCGATGTGCGACGTGAGGAAATCGATCGCCGATGGGTACCTTGTCGGCGACCATTGGTTATCACCGGTGGTGAGTTGACCTTGGAAATGCTCGATTTGCGCTTTAACGAAATTGCCAAATTTTATGAAGCGCCGATGCATATGAAGGCGCAGGGTGGTGTCTTTATCGTCGATGATTTTGGTCGCCAGCTGGTCCGGCCCGAAGAGCTGCTCAATCGATGGATTATTCCCCTCGAACGTCGGGTTGATTTTTTGAAACTACATACAGGAAAGCAGTTTGAAATTCCTTTCGATCAGCTGACGATTTTTTCGACCAATCTGCAGCCCGATGATTTGATGGATCCGGCATTTCTGCGGCGAATTCCATATAAAATTGAGATGAACGGCCCGTCTGAAGCCGAGTTCTCAGAGATCCTCACCCTGGTGAGCAAGGCCAAGGGGGTGCCCGTGGATACAGACAAAGTGGCGGCGGTCATCAATACGCTAAAAGGCGCCAATGGGTTTCAGGAGCTTGCCTGCTATCAAGCGAATTTCATCGTCGATCAAGTTTTGTCTTCGTGCCGCTATGAGCGTTCGGAGCCGAATTTCGACCCGGCAATCGTTGCCAATGCCGTTGCCAATATTTTTGCAAAATCGGCAATCGCGAGCGAATAAACAATATTGCTAAATGGATAGTTTTAGCACGTAACAGAGGAACTGGGAGATGATGGCGAGCGAACTACTGATCTATGATGATAACCCAGACATTGTCGACTATATCGGCCGGGTCGCGGAAGCAAATGACTTCACGGTACGCGGAACCAGCTCCGATGATGATTTTTGGACGGCTTTTGAGAAATTGGACGGCGGCGCCATCGTCCTCGATCTGGAATTGCTGACGACCAACGGCATTTCGGTCCTGAAAGACCTCGCTGCACGGCGCTGCGCCGCGCCGATATTGTTGATCAGTGGCTATCACGAAGATGTTTTGAAAAGCGCTGAGCGGTTGGGGGCAAAGGATGGGCTCGATATGCGCGGTTTTTTGCACAAGCCCTTCGGTGTCGAAATTCTGTCGGTTCAGCTGGAGAATTTGCGTTAGGGGATAACCCGCAGCCAGCGGAGTAAGTTGACCATTGAGATCAGGGCTGCCGCAATATAGGTGAGGGCGGCGGCCCGCAACACCGACCGGGCGGCGGGTAAATCCGCCTGGTCGAGATAACCGCCCTGCTCAAGCACCGGCAGCGCGCGCCGAAAACTGGCGTCCATCTCCACCGGCAATGTTGCGAGGTGGATTAACACCGGAATGCCCATAAAGAGGACACCGGCGAGCAGAACCAGCAATGAAAACCCGGGATGACGCCCAGCCAGCCCGGCAAACGGGGCCGCATACAGCGTGACCTGTGCCGCCCGGTGAGCCCAAGCGGTGTGCCGAATAAGTTTGTGACGGGCTTTTAGCGGCTGGTAATCGAAATGATCCTGGACCGCATGCCCGACTTCATGGGTTGCGACGGCAACGGCGCTGATCGATTTCTCGTCATAGAACCGCGCTTCCAGGCGCACGGTCTTGGTCGTGGGGTCATAGTGACTGCCTTGGTCGGTTCTCTCGACAGTGACGCCGGCCAATCCGCCTTCTTCAATAAGATGCAATGCCAGTTCGCCGCCAGTTCCGGGCAAATCCGGCCGATCCGCCGCATGGCGTTTCAGTGTCCACTTTACCCAGAGCGAAGGGGAGAGGATCAGAGCAAAAAGGATTAGGGTGAATAGGATGTAAGGCATTTGTTCTCTAGAAGGGGGCGCAGTGGGTGGCCGGGTAATTGAATGTAGTGGGTAATTTCGACCCGGCAAGTGGTTCTAATATCTGATATCCTTTGGCTGGACCACAGCAGGCGAAACTGGAGACCATTTTATGACGGTAATTGATATCCATACCCATATGTTCGGCAATAGTTGGCTCGACATGTTGAAAAAGCATGGCAGTCCCGATTATGGCGCTGATCGCATGGCCGATAATCGCGATTACCTGATCGAAAAAGGCGCGCCAGCCTGCGCCTTTGAAGTTGAAGCGTTTGATTATGATCGGCGAATTGCGGCGATGGATGCGTCCGGCATCGATCTGGCAATTGTTTCTTTGACCTCGCCAAGTGTTTTCTGGGGCGGTGAGGAAATTAGCGTGGAAACGGCGCGGCTTGCCAATGATGAAATGGCCGGCGGCCAGACGGCCTATCCCGACCGGATCCGCTATTTTGCATCCATACCTTGGCAATATCCCGACAGGGCTTTGGCTGAATTGGACCGTGCCGTCGAAGCCGGTGCCGTTGGGGTCATGGCGCTGGCCAATGTTGTCGGGAAACATTTGATCGACCCCATGTTTGAGCCGATTTGGGCTGAGCTAAACCGGCGAAAAATGCCTGTATTGGTGCACCCAACCGCACCTTTTGGTGCCAAGGAGGCCGAATTTGGTATCGAGCGAATTTTGATGCCAGCCGCCGGCTTCATGTTTGATACGACACTGGCGATTGCCCGCATGGTGATCGACGGGTTTTTCGACCGGTATCAGGATGTTCGGATCATCGCGTCACATGGTGGTGGTTATCTGCCCTACGTGGCGGGGCGTATCGACATGTTTTTTGCCGCCGAAACCCTCGTCGAACGCAAAATCAAAGAACGGCCGGAAACCTATCTTGAAAATATTTATTATGATTCGATTGTCTATAATCCGGGTGCCCTGGATCTCTGTTTGGAGCTCGCCGGTCCGCAAAACGTGATGTTTGGGACCGATTTCCCGATGCCGGCGGATATTCCAAAACTTTATTCTCTGATCGACCGGTTGCCCGCCGATCAGCAAACGGCGATAAAAAGCGGCAACGCAATGTCGATGTTCGGGCTCTAGGGCAGGCGCGAGGATATCCAATTCTTGATCCGCCGGTGAAAGCCGGTTGCCCGGTGCGCCGTCGCCTGCGCGCGATCCTCGGCTGCGTCTGAAAATTCATCAATCTCGTCGCCGAGTTTAGTCAACGCCGGATCGATAAGGCGTCGACGCAGTTTGCGCAAAAATGACCAAGCCAGTGCCAACAGTATGGCCAGCATTACAAAAAACCCGATATTGAACCATGGTATGGGGCGATAGTCGGGGCCGTCGACCCTCCTGAGGTCAACGGCGTTTGGGAACATCGAAAATATTTCGATGCGCCAGCCGTAATGGCTGACGACAAACCATTTGGGGTCGGCGGCGGTCGAGACCGCGTCCTGGGCAATCGCCTGAATATTGCTGCTGTCGAATTTGAAATACCAGGGAAAGCCCCAGTCGGTCTCCTCGTTTCGAAAAACACGCGGACTGCCGTCGGGCCAAACGGCATTGATGAAACGGACGTCTCTTGTGTCGGCACCGGCCAGCCCGTCTCCTTCTTTTAGCGTTTCCCGGCTCACCACATCCATGCGTTTGACGTCGGTGCCGACGATCCGCACGACATCCTTGGACGGCAGGTAGAAGTTTAGAAAAAGCGCAATGAAGGTTAGGAGGACAATCCAAAAAACGCGTTTTGCCGTTCGCATAACTGCTCCTAAATTTGGATGGCGTGTTGCGTCGAATTGGCGGTCATTTCAACCAAGACGGTTTTGCGGTCGGTAAGCCGATAAACCTTATCGGCCATTTTCGTCCAAGGGTCCCGGTGGCTGATTGCCAGAACGGTGATTTCACCCGATAGCCGGGCGATGTTTTCGCATATATCTCGTTCCGTCGCTGGGTCGAGGGCACTGGTGACTTCGTCCATAATCAGCAATTTGGGTTGGCGCAGCAGTGCCCGGGCCAGGGCAATGCGCTGGCGCTGGCCGCCGGACAATTTTGTTCCCTTGTCACCGACCTGGGTCTGCAAGCCTTCCGGTTGGGCCGCCACAAATTCCCAGGCACCGGCAGCTACCAAAGCGGCGCGCACCTCCGCCTCGCCATAATCGCGATTGCCTAGGGTGATATTGGCCAGGATCGTATCGTGGAGCAGGATCAGCTCCTGGGGCACATAGCCGACCAATTGGCGCCATTGGTCGAGGTCGATCGCACGCAACGGCGTGTCGTCGACCACGACCCTGCCGCTATCGGGTTGGTAGAGGCCGATTATCAGGTCGGTTATCGTCGTCTTGCCAGCGCCCGATGGGCCGGTAATGACCGTGATGCCACCCACCGGAATATCCATTGAGGCGCCGGTCAGTATCTTATTTTCCCCGTGCGAAAAATCTACATTCTCAAGATGGATCGCATCTCCAAAAATGGGCGTCCCCGTCCCCGGGTTTGGTTCGCGGGCGGCAATCGCCTCGGCGATCAGCTCCTCGACGGCGCGCACCGGGGGTTCCAGCATGACCGCTTTCTGGTATTGATTTTGGATCCGTCCGACACTGCGGATCGAGGCAAACAGCACCAGCCCGACAACAATAAATTCTGAAATCGGCACGGCGAAATATATGTGGGCGATATAAAACCCGCCGGCAATGGCCGCGACCGCCAGAAATTCTTCTAGATATCTCAGGGCGAATCGACCGAGCACTAGCCGCCGCAGCGCCTTATTGAGTTGAGTGTTGCGTTTTTCAACCAAGTTGGTGAATAGCCGCTGCACGGCCATCGCTTTTAACGGCTTAATATTGTTGAGAATATCACTGACATAGACCACCAGTTGCGAGGTGCGCATGGTTTGTTGGCGCCCGGCCTTTCGCACCATGGTGACAAGAAAACTCAATGCGAGCGCTATCGTTGCGCCGACTGCGATGGAGATCAGCGCAAGTTTCCAGGAAACAAGGAGCGCCACCGTGATATAGGCCACCGTCTCGATCGCGCTTTTCACCAGCACGGCGATGGCGGTATAGGTGTTGGTGGCGCGGGTTGCATCGACGCTGATTGAATTTGCCACCCGCCCCAGCGCCAAATTGGTGAAATAGTCCCACCGGACATGCAGCAATTCGCGGATGAGCTGGCGGCGCATTCTGGTGGCGACCCGGGCCCCGGCATACCCCATATAGGTCAGGGCAATAACCGATAGAACCGCTTTTAAAAACAGACCGCCGACGCCAAAAGCCAGCAAAGTGCCGATGGTCGGTGTCAGCCCGAAAATGGCCAGCCCATCGGTGATCATGACATGGAGGGGCGAAGACCCGCCGGCACCACCCTCCGACGTCATGGTTAAGAGGGGCAGCATTGTCGATAGGCCGACCCCTTCAAACAGACCCGCCAGTAACAACAGCAGCAAAACCGCCCACGGGTTGGCGGCCTTAGACTGGAAAAAGATGCGGAGCAGCCCGGTCATTGGATCCGACGTGTAATGAGTATAGGTGCCGTATACCATATTGGCCGCCGTAGAGAATGGTTCAATGGGTCACCAGGTGGATCACCAGATTACGCACCCTATCGACGATATTGGCGAGCGCTTCTCCGTCATCACCCGATGAAGAGCAGGAGATTTCGCACGTCGAGTCGAACCAGCAGGCGCGTCCATCGGCGATGGCGGCATCGTGAACCCGCGAGACAAGACGCGGTGGCGAAAAGAGCCCCCGGTTCGCCAAGCCTCGTAATCCATGCCCGACCATGCCCGGTTTATCGACCGACCGGGAAAACGCAAAGGCGGCACGGGTCATCGCGTTACTTTTAGACGGTGGTCGCCAAATTGCCACCGGGGCACCCGTACCGCAGGCTTCTGCGGCCAGAGAAATGCTGTCGCCGGTAACAATAAAATTATCCGCGAGGGTCAAAATTGCTTTATGCGGGTTTTCGCCCTGGGGGCTCCATTGATGAAAGTGATGTTCTGCCTCGATCTCCCGGTCGAGGGCGGTGGCGAAATCCGCCGGTGTACGCGGCCCGGTACTGACCAACAGACTGCCGCCGAATTTTCGAACCCATTGATTAATCTCGTTTGCCAGGCGTTGGGCGTCGGTGGGGGAAAAGGGGTACGGCCATGTTGCCCCGCCGACCAGCAGGCCGGTCCAGGGCCGGGGTAGCTGGCGAAATTTTTGCGCCCACTCTGCTGTCATCGTGTCTGTGGCGGAATTTTGTGCGATCGGTGGACCGGTCAGTGGAAAGGTCAGCCGGGCCAGGTTTGGCCGGGCCGGTAGGCCGTATTGCGCCGTCGTGACAACCAAATCAAACAGCTTTAAATCGGCACGGGGGCGACCGATTTGCACGAGCTTGGTCTTGCCGCCGGACTGTTTTTTTATCCAGCGGGCTGGCGCAACGGATCGGCGACCCGCGGCGATGATCAAGTCGGGCCACGGCGGGGTTAGCGATGTCCGGTATTCGGGGTGAACCGAGGTCAGGCTCGGGCCGAGCACTCTATTTGGGAGGGCAAAAAGGCGGTTATAGGCGAGTTGTTTTACCAGATAGGGCCAGCCGAGACGTTGGGCGAGCGCGTCGACCTGTCTATTGTCGCCGACCCGTTCGCCAAGAATTGCCCAAACGATTGGAGACATATCGTTGATGTTCCGTTAGCGGCGCGAAACCAGAAAAATGTCGGGCATGACCTCGCGCGCCGTGACATTTTTAAAACGCCCAAGGCTTGCCTGGAAACGGGCGATCCTATTTTGCACTTCATGGACGGCGATCGGTGGATATTGCTGGTGCTGATGATGGGCGGAGTAGATATCGTTCTTTTTAAACGACCGGACCCATTTTCCCAGGGCGCGGATATTTGCCGCCCACCAGCCGCCGATCATTGCCGGCAATGTGGTTGTACGCGTCGGTGCGCGGGAGAAGTTTTCAAGCACATCCATAATCAAATCCGAAGCGAGTTTGCGCTCATCATGGGTAATAAACTCGTCCAATATTTCCGGTCGCTGCTTCGGCCCGGCATTTGGCGCTGTGCCTTGGGTATATGGTGCGACGCAATCGACCAATTCATCGAAAGTGGCGCAGCTTTGGCTAATATCATTGGGCAGATGCCGGTCAAATTCCTCCGACGTAATTGGCTGATAGGCAATCTCAGTTTTACCCAAAAGCACGCCTTCAATTGCCGTCATACAGCCGTTATGGATGGCCAGATCGGCACCCAGTAACCACGGAACTACATTCCCGTCCTGCACCACATGCAGATTATCACGGGGTGCGGCCATCTTGTTCCAGGTTTCGATATTCTCCGACGGGTGCGGGCGCAGAACAATATTTGTCTCGGGAAATCGGTCGGCCAATTTGCCGACCATCTCAAAAAATAGCCAGAAAAGCTCGGTGCGATAGGCCACTGATTCGGCCCAAAATTTGGCGGTCGCCGGGCTGCGGGTGGCGGAGCGTTTATGTTCGACGGTCTTTTCGCCAAGCACCATGTTGGACAAGCCAAAACTCGAATTGATTAAAATATAGCTTCCATAGATCCCGCGTATGTCTTCGACCTTGGCATCGTAAAAGGCTCTGAGCTCGGGGCGCAACAGGTCGACGCGCGGATTGCCCGTCTCGTGAACCTGCGCCCCGCCATAAAATGGATTGGACTCAAAAACCTTGCGGTAATTGGGGCCCCAGGCGAACACGCCCTGGACCTGTTCCACCGACCCCTTGCCCACACGCATTTCGTGATAGATGGGGGTTGGCAACAGCACCAGCCCTTCTTCATCCCAGGCAAAAATCTGGTGTCCCAGGCGGCGCATGATCTTGAGCATTGTGGCTTTGGTGGCGCCAAAGCCCTTGGCAATAAAAATACCGCGGGGCAGAGCTGCGATCCGGTTTCGAATTCGATTTTGGAAGCCTATATAGGCGGGGATGCCGCGTTCGGCGCTGACGCAGGCGAGCAATAATTTGGCGTCGAACTCACGCACCTGTTGTTCGACTGGAATGATCAGAGGTTTAGGGCTCATATTCAACTTCATGCGTATCGCAAAGGTGCCATTACATATGGTATTCAGATTTTTGAAACGGAAATACTGAGGGGCTTTGAGACGATCATGGGAGAACCGGAAAACACCGGAAATACACAAAATTCGAGTTGGCTCGAGTCTCCAGCAGATGAGCGCTGCTGTACCATTATCGCCGAAGTCGCGCAAGCGCATGACGGATCGCTGGGGCTAGCGCATGCCTATATCGATGCCGCGGCCCAGGCCGGGGTCGATGCGGTGAAATTCCAAACACATATCGCTGCGGCTGAAAGCACGGCACGTGAACCCTGGCGAACGAAATTCAGCCTGCAAGATGACACAAGGTACGATTATTGGCGACGCATGGAGTTTTCTCCCGACCAATGGCACGGCCTTAAACAGCATGCGCAAGACTCCGGTCTAATGTTTTTAAGTTCGCCGTTTTCGGTCGAGGCGGTTGAACTGCTGACACAAGTTGGTGTCGCCGGTTGGAAAATTGCCTCGGGCGAAGTTACGAATGCACCAATGCTTAATGCCATCGCTGCGACTGGCCTGCCGGTCATACTGTCTACCGGGATCAGCCCCTTCGACGAAATTGACACCACCGTCCAACGCTTTAAGGCAAAGGATTTGGACCTCGCGGTGCTGCAATGCACGACGAAATATCCATCACCCCCCGAAGCGATCGGCTTGAACGTGATGGGCGAGTTTCGTGACCGTTACGGCGTTGCGGTTGGCCTGTCGGATCACTCGGGTACTATTTTTCCGTCATTGGCCGCGGCGACCCTTGGCGCGCAAGTGATCGAAGTTCATCTGACAATCAGCCGAGACCTATTTGGGCCCGACGTGCCTGCCTCTGTTACCGGTTCTGAACTTAGTCAGCTCGTCGAGGGGGTTCGGTTTATCGAGCGGATGCGCGCCAACCCCATCGATAAAAGCCATATTGACGACGGTGCCGTTGAAATGCGGTCAATCTTTTTTAAAAGCGTTGTACCTCGCGAGAATATTTCTGCCGACACCGTGTTGGAAGCGCGCCACATCACGACCAAAAAACCGGGCACCGGCATTCCGGCAGAAAAATTTGATGAGGTCATCGGCAGGGTCTTGGCCCGCGATGTGTTGAAGGATGAGCCTCTGGTTGAGGGCGATTTCAAGCAAACTTAGCCGATGGTTTCGGCGGCGACCATGCCGATACCCTGATCGATTTTCTGCGGCCAGTCGGCAAATTGGGCGACCGGTGCTAGACCGTATTCGGGAAGATCGGCAACGGCGGCGGAGAAATGGTTTTTCTTCCTTGTCGCCAACCGCTTGTGCTCACTGGCGTTAAAATCGGCAAAGGGTTCGAACATGACCACATGGCGGCTGGCGACTCGGGCCATTTCCGGCAGCACTTTATCGCGAATTAATTCCATCTGTTCGATCGCTTGACGCGAAAAAACAAAGTCAAAATGACCGTCGTCAAAGGGTAATTCAGTTGCATTGGCCTGACGAAAGTCTATCCGCCGATGCGCCGTATCGTCGGCAATTTTGCGCGTATTGAATACGGCAATTTCTTGCGGCAAAACGTCCAGTTCCTGGACCGATTTTGACGTTTTGAAACCGGAACTGCTGAGTTCAACACCGGTGAATGAAATGTCGGGAAATGAGGCTGCCAAGGCAAACAGATTAGACCCCGGACCCGATCCGATCTCGATCACCCTCTTAGGCTGGAGCCGCTCGACAATATCCATCAGCAAATCAAGATGCATCAGACCGAGGCAGCCAGGCCGCAAAGTCAGGCCTGTTTTCCCCCAGCTTGCATAGGTCCGCTTTGGCGTCGGCGCATCGGGCCGGGGCCAATTAAAATCGCGCCAAATCGTGTCGTAAGCGGTTTCAACCTTATCGACTGTACGATGGGAGGCCGTTTTTGCTGCGAGGCCAATGGCGGATAAAAACGTACGTTTTCGCAGTTTGCGGCGAATTTCGCGCAAGCTGTCGCCTTCAATTTTTTGCCATTCTGGATCGCTGACAGGCAGGGTATTCTTTACCCACGGGTCAAGGATCCGGCGGTAATGCGCCCCTGGTTGCGCTTGAAATATTTTGGTGTCCGCCATGCCCTTGTGCCTCAAACATATTTTCGTTTATTGGGTCTTTGTCCAGGGCTTAGCATAGGATAGCGCGATTCCTTTCCACCGGCCGGTCTGTTGACCCCTCAAATGCCAGTGACTAATTTGACTGCAAACTAACCAGGGCCGAAGCATCAATGGAAACCGTGCAAATTAGAACGCGAAAATTGTGAGCGGTGGACCGCTTGATATTTTGCCGGTCAATGACCGCACGGACCTAGATGCGTTTATCCGGTTGCCGTGGACGATTTACCAAGACGATCCAAGTTGGATACCGCCCTTGGTTTTTGAGCGCAAAGAGCATCTCGACCCGGCGAAAAACCCCTATTTTCAGCATGCGGAAGTTGGGCTCTGGCTGGCCCGACGGAACGGACGGCCGGTAGGACGTATCTCGGCACAAATAGATCGTGCCTACCTCGAGCGCTATGATGACGCCACCGGCCATTTCGGCATGTTGGAGGCCGAAAATGATGGGGCTGTGTTTTCGGGGCTATTTGCGGCGGCGACGGAATGGTTACGGGCGCGGGGTATGACCCGGGCGGTGGGACCATTTAATCTGTCGATCAATGAGGAATCGGGACTGCTCATTGACGGTTTTGATACTCCACCGTCGATCATGATGGGACATGCAAAACCCTATTATGCGCCGAGGGTCGAGGCCATGGGTTTTGCCAAGGTAAAGAATCTTCTGTGTTACCATTACACAATAGATGACCCTATTCCGGCCCAGGTTGGCCGGTTTGTCGCCAGAGCTATGGGTGATCAAGGACTGGTCGTGCGCCACGTTAAACTGGCTGATTTATCCAACGAACTGGCGCGCATCCTTGATATCTTTAATGATGCTTGGTCGCAAAACTGGGGGTTTGTGCCGATGTCCGACGCCGAAATTAGCCATATGGCGAAGGCTCTGCGGCCGATCTTGCGACCTCAGTCGGCGGTGATTGCCGAACTTAACGGCGCGCCGGTGGCGATGGCGGTGAGCCTGCCAAATATCAACGAGGCGATCGCCGATCTAAACGGTCGGATGCTGCCCTTCGGCTGGTTAAAATTATTATGGCGGATCAAGGTGAAAACACCGAAATCCCTTCGCATTCCCTTGATGGGCGTGCGCCGAGCCTACCAGGGTACGCCCTTAGGCGCTGGTCTCGCATTCACCGTGATCAAAACTCTACGCGATGCGCAGGAGGGACTTGGGGTTGAGACCGGTGAACTTTCCTGGATCCTCGATGACAATTTGGCGATGCAGCGAATGATCGAGCAACTCGGGGCCCGAGTTTATAAAACCTATCGCATATATGAGCGCGCCCTGTGACCGACCCCGTTCCCATGCCGGCTATCGTTTTGGCCGCTGACCGGGGGCCGAGCGACCCGGTGGCGCGTGCCGCTGGGGTGGCGTCTAAATGCCTGGCTCCGGTAGTAGGTATTGCGATGATCGAGCGCGTGGTTACGACGCTGGCAGCCAGTCCTTGGGTTGGTCGGATTATCGTTGTGCAAAATGCCCGCGACGACTTGATGCAATGTGAAGTATTGGCGCGCCTCGCAAAAGAGGGTCGCTTGTTCACTGTCGCTGCCGAGCCGACACCGAGCCTGAGTGCCCTTCGCGGGATTGACATGTGTGCCGATGAATTCCCGATTTTGATAACGACCGCCGATCATCCGCTGCTGACCGGCGAAGTGATTGAATATTTCAGCGCACATGCGTTCAGATCAGGGGCCGATATCGCGGCTGGTGTGGTGGCTGCCAGCCTTATTCGAAACCGGTTTCCCGACGCTGTTAGGACATATTTAAACTTTCGCGATGGCGGGTATTCCGGGGCAAATCTTTTTGCCTTGCTCGGCCCGGACGGAAAAAAAGCGGTCGCCTTTTGGCGTCGGGTTGAAACGCAACGCAAGCGTCCCTGGCGCATTGCAAAGGTATTTGGGTGGCGGCTGTTGGCAGGATATTTGACGCGCACTTGGACGCTCGATGGTGCTCTAGAGCGGGCGTCGGCCCGGCTGGGTGTCAAGGCATATGGGGTGAAAATTCCCTATGCCGAAGCTGCGGTGGATGTCGATAAGCCAGCGGATCTAGTCTTGGCCGAACGGATATTAGGCGCGTCCGGATAAAGTCAGCATACTGGGGTTGGCGCTGGGATCGGCACTGCGCCACCGGTCTACCATTTCCTTGGCGATCGCGAGGTCGTGGGGATAATCAATTTCACACCATTCCATGCCTTCGATGGATAGGGTCGAAACTTCGGTCTCGGTGGCAAGGGTGGCGATCACCGAAAGATACCAGCGCTTCAGAGCGGCCGGGGCCAGCATTGCGCGCTCAAGAGCAGAGACGAGTTTACCGGGGCCGTCATCGCGAAACAGCAGCATCCCTATAGATTCACCATTGACCGTATCGAGGGCGAGTTTTTTGCCGATATCGACCAGCCGCCGACCATCGAGCACGACCTTCATATCGTCTTCGTCATAACGTTCTTTCACGTCGATAGTGACGGTTATCGGCGCACGAGTACTGGCCAGTAAAGTTTCGAGCACCGGTATACTGAATAATGTGTCGCTGTTGAGCAGGAGGAAATCTCCAACCATTTCCGGTCGCGCCATCCAGACGCTGACCAGGTTATCGGTCAGGGCGTGAAAGGGATTATAGAGGCTGGTGATCCGGCAACCGGGATGACGCGCCTGGGCGGCAGCGACAGCCGAGCGGACGGCATCCATATTGAAGCCGCCAACAAACACAATCTCCTCGACGCCGCAGGCGGCCAGATGGTCGACTTGCCAGTCGAATTGCGACTTGCCGCCGATGTCGAGCAGTGCTTTCGGCAGGCTTTCGGTCAGGGGCAGCAGGCGCTTACCTTGACCGGCGCCGATAATTAGTGCTTTCAAAGGATGAGTGACTTTCTAGATGTTATGTCTGCTTGATCACATTTTCCACCAGGACCGTCAAGGCTCGACGATCCGATTATGGGGGCTAATTTTCTTCCGTCATGTTTACGCTAGCCCATTTCTCCGACCCTCATCTAGGTCCGCTGCCCAAAATTCGCCCGGTCGAATTATTTGGCAAGCGGTTTTTTGGTTACCTTTCTTGGACGCGCCGCCGCCGGGCCATTCATCGGCCTGAGGTTTTGGATGTATTGGGCCGTGACCTGGCAGATATTGGTCCCGACCATATTGCGATCACCGGCGATCTCACCAATATTTCACTTCCCGGCGAATTTGGGCAGGTCGCGAGCTGGCTGCGAACCATTGCCAGGCCGGACCAGCTGACAGTGGTTCCAGGAAATCACGACGCTTATGTCGCTCAAAACTGGGATCAATCGCTTGGCCAATGGGCCGAATTTATGTCTGGTGATGATGGAAGATGCTCGCATCCGTTTATCCGCCGACGGGGTTCCGTGGCGATCATCGGCCTCAGCAGTGGCGTGCCGACACCGATTGGCTTTGCGTCCGGGAAACTGGGGCGCGACCAACTCGCGCGGTTGGAAATGAACTTAAAGGCGTTGGGCGCCGATGGGGCGTTTCGGATCATACTCCTGCACCATCCGCCGCAATTGGGGGCAACCGCATGGCGCAAGCGCCTCGTCGATGCGCCGGAATTTCGTGAAATTATCAACCGGGCCGGGGCGGAATTGATCCTGCATGGCCATAATCACGCCTTTGTCTCGGCGCGGCTAGCAGCCGGGCACGGGGAAGTTCGTGTGTTCGGCGTGCCCTCAGCATCGGCGGCGCAGGCCGGGCATAAACCGCAGGCTCATTATTGCCTCTATGGAATTGAGCAAACCGGCGACGGGTGGGATGTCGCCGTGCGAACAAGGGGCTTGGATTTGCAACAGGGTATTTTTGCCGACATCTCTACCCAAGAATTCTCAGTCGGTCATGGATAGGTGAGCGTGACCTGCAATTCCCCGAAGTTTTCTTCAACAGTGAAAACCGCTTCGCTGTGCTCGGGCAGTCCACCATCCAGGCTAGGGTTGTTGGAAAAAGCGGCCCCCTCCCGAGGGCGACCAAACAGGCTGACGTCGAATTTTCTGTTGCCGTTTTCATCGTGATAGACAACCAGCGCATATCGCCCCGGCGAGGGGGCATCGATGCAGAGCTTTACCGTTCCGCGACTGGCGGGCACGCGCGTTTTTTTCACGCTGCGTCCCCGGGATAAATAGTTGCGCGGATTGTCGTCATAAAGCACGGCGGCCAATAGGCCGTTTGAACTACGCAAACCGTCAACCGTGATGTCGATATGGACCGCGTCGGCCGCGCAGGCGTGGGGACCGGTAAAGGCTGATCTCTCGGGTGGTATGGCCGCAGCGGTGTGAGAAAAAAGGGCAAGAAAAATTGCCGCCAATACCGGCAAAACCGAATCGGGTCGCCTATCCAAGCGATTGGTTTCTGACATGAGGTCTGATCTCCCTTTGATTACGGGCGTTTTCAAATTCCCTCACGGCACGGCAGACAGGGCTGGCACTGCCGCTCTATACTGACGCTTCCCTCTCAACGCGCACTTTATCGCCTTCAGGTATGAATAAATGGTGACAAAATCAAGCGCTCCTAATCCCACTGCGGCCAAATTCGGCTATCCCGGCACTGTTATTTGCGAATTCGACCATTGGGTCGTCCTGTTGCGACCGCAGCAATGCACTCTCGGTGCCCTGGTTCTTGTCTGCACCGATGAGGCGGCTGCATTCTCCGACATTTCATCTCAAGCATTTGCCGAATTCGGAACGGTGATCGTGGCTATCGAGCGGGGGTTAACCGCCTTTCGCCCCTATCGAAAAATCAACTATCTGATGCTGATGATGAAGGATAAGGATGTCCATTTCCACGTCTTGCCTCGATACGACCAAGACCAGGAATTTGAGGGCAGAACCTTTTCCGATGCTGGCTGGCCTGGTCCGCCGGATTTGACGGCGGGACCATTGCTCGAAGACGAGTTGCGGGCGCAATTGGTGGCAGGTGTGCGCCGCAATTGGGACGCTGCGACCGGGTGACCGGTTGCCCTCGCGTATTAATGGCAAATCGATGAACACGGTCGGCACCTATGTATTACGCCAATCGCTGAAACCCTTCTTGTTGATCATTGGGGTTGCCTTGGCCCTCTTATTGGTCGAGCGGGCCTTGCGATTGCTCGACCAAGTTTTGGGGTTTGGCGGGTCACCGGTGCTATTGCTGGAAATGCTGGCCTTTCTCATCCCCCATTATATGGCGCTGGCTTTGCCGGCGGGTTTTTACCTCGGGGTTCTGCTCACCTTTAGTGCGATGAATGATCGCCATGAGTTGGATGCGCTGGGCTCGGCAGGGGTTGGCTTGCTGCAACTCGTCCGACCGCTGCTGTTATTTGGTCTCGCACTGGGCCTGTTTGCCGCCCTGAACGCCAATTATGCCCAACCCTATTCACGCTATATTTATCGGTCGCTGATCCATTTTGTCGCTGAGAGTTCGATCAGCGGCTATCTGCGCGAGCGGACTGCGGTAGAGGTCGGGCGTTACACGTTTCTGGCGGATCGCATTCGCCCGACCAGCCGGCGCTATGACAAGATGTTTATTTACGAAGAAACAAGTGACGGACGAACGATCGCCACGACCGCCGAGCGCGCTTCTTTGTCGCCGATCGAAGATGGGCGGCGAATGACCCTGGTGCTCGAAAACGGCGTGCGCATGTCCAGTGCGCCGGTCTTAGCGGATGCTGATGGGTCGTCGTCGGGCGGAACCGGTCCCGACGAGTTGGTGTTTGAGCGGATCGAGTTTCCAATCGCTATCGACGACCCCGGGGTTTTTCGGCGGCGTGGGCAGGATGAACGCGAATTAACCATTTTCGAACTCTGGCTAATGCGCGATACGCCGCCGCCTGGCACCGAGACAGCGGAAATGGTGGCGGAACTAAACGATCGGCTTGTACGTGCCATATCGATTGTCTTTTTGCCCTTTATGGCGATCGGACTGGCGATTGGACCGCGACGGTCCCACCGCGCTTACAATATCGCAACGGCCTTTGTGCTCATCATCATCTACAATGAGGCCTTGAGTATTGGGAAATTTGCCACCGAAGAAGCCAAATTGACACCCTTCATCAATCAATGGCTGCCCTTGCTCGTGTTTATCGGCCTCAGCCTATATGTTTTCTTGCGGGCTATGGCCAGGGTGCCGAGCGGCCAGTCACTACCGGCGCCCATCCTTTGGGCTGAGGCTGGGGTGCGCCTCGTCTGGCGGATGATCTGGGCCAAGCTGAGCCGCAGGACCGGGTAATCCGAAATATGGGTATCCTTGGAAAATATTTGACCCGATTGATCTTGGTTCGGTTTGCCGTTGCCTTGACCGGCCTGACGGTTTTTCTCCTGAGCCTCGATCTCATGGTCAATGGCGAGCGCGTACTTGATGACAGCAATGGCGAATTGACAGCTCTCTTTAGATACTCGGTACTACGGCTGCCCGAGCTCGCCTCATCGCTGATCAAATTTGCTAGCTTGATTGCCGGATTGCTGACTTTTACCGCGCTGATGCGTCGCAATGAAGTCGCGCCGATCTGGAGCATGGGGGTTTCCCAGTTCGGTGTGATGCTGAAATTGGTGCCGGTCGCGATTGTTCTTGGAGGTTTTCAGTTTTTTGTCGATGACAGGCTGGTTCCGATTGCTATTGAGGGGCTCGGTGATTGGAATTTCACCCAAGATAGTGTTGCGCTGCCCGGCCGGGCAGCTTGGTTTCATACCGGAAACAGTATCGTCGCCATCCCGGTCGAAAGTCTTGATCAGGATGTTTTCAGCAACATCAAAATTTTTGAAATTGACCAAACTGGCAACCTCACCGGGCGGATTGACGCCGCCGAGGCGCGGTTCGACGGGGAAGAAAGTTGGACCCTCACCAATGCGACGCAGCGTATATTGGGACAAGATCTTGCCCAGACCCATGACGTTTTAGTTTGGCGCTCGGATCTGGATCCGAGCGAAATAAAGCGACTTACTTTGCACCCAAAGAGGCTGGCAATAGGCGATTTATCCGCCCTCGCCAGCGGGGCGCAACGGGGATACTGGGTGCCGCATTATTACGCTACCTGGATGCAGGCGCGGCTTGCTCTGGCATTGACGCCAGCCTTGATGCTGTTTCTAATCGTCGCCTTGGCGCGACGGTTCCAGCGCACCGGGCATATTGAGTTCTTGTTCTTGGGTGGGCTTGGGACCGGGTTCTGCTATTTCATTTTAAGCGGTATTGGGGTCGCCATGGGCGAGGTGGGGTTGCTGCCTTTTTTGCTGGCGGGATGGGGGCCCATTGCTGCCTTCGCCGTGATTATTGCCGCAATCGTGTTGTGGCGCGAAGTCTATGAGATCCGTTTGGTCGATGCCCATGGCCGACATTATGAGAGTGATGGTGGTGAAGCCGTCGCGAGCAAGGATGGAGAAATGACCAAGACCAAGGCCGCCATCGAGGAAGTGGCGCTACTTATTGTTGGCGAGTGTGACGCAAAAATCTGGGGGCGACGCCCCCAAGACCGGCTAATACGCGGATTTGCGCGGGCCGGGGTCAACCGCGTTTTGGCCGAGGAAGACGCGGTGGGCGTTGTCGATCATGTTGTTTTGGTGCGGGCCGACATTGTTCTCGACGCACCTGTCGTCGCAGCCCTTGCGCGGAGCCGGGGTGTGGTCTTGCTAAGTGGGGAGGGGAGTGCGGCTATTCCAATAGCGGCAAATGTATCCGGGACGCAACTTTTTGCGACCCTCAAGCTGCTGCACTCTGGTAAAATGAAAAATGTACATGAAGGGGTAAAACTCGTATCGGTTGAAGAAATCGGCTCCACCTATTGGCCGGCATTGCGCAAGCGCGAGGTGCCCTATGCGACGGTAATTAATCGGCTTGACTTGGCGCCATTGGAATGGCGAATGTTTATGGGAACCTATAAAGGGGCGACCGATTTCGTCACCAAATGGGTGTGGCCGCGACCCGCATATTACGTCACGAAACTCTGTGTGCGGGCGGGACTAACGCCAAATATGGTAACATTTGCTAGCCTTTTATTGGTTTTTGCCACCCTCTATTGGTTCTACGTCGGGGCTTGGATCTTGGGATTGGCCGCCGCGTGGGGCATGACGTTTCTCGATACCGTCGACGGGAAATTGGCGCGGATAACTCTTAACTCAAGCCCGATGGGTAATATCTTTGATCATTCAATTGACCTCATCCATCCGCCCTTTTGGTATATCGCCTGGGGTTTGGGCCTGGCCGGAACCGCGCATCCTTTGGGCAATGCCACATTAACGGCTGCACTCGTGATAATTGTTGCCGGGTATATTTTGCAACGCCTGATCGAAGGTGCGTCGATTTATTATTTCAAGATTGAAATACATATCTGGCGCCCTGTTGATACGCTGTTTCGGCAAGTTACAGCGCGGCGCAATCCAAATTTGGCGTTGATGACAATATGCGCTCTCGCCTGGCGTCCGGATATCGGGCTGCTGGCGGTCGCCGCCTGGACGGCGATCTGCTTGGGCCTACATCTCCTTCAACTCGTTCAGGCCTACTTGGTTTGGCGACGAGACGGAGTGCTTCATTCCTGGCTGACCCAAAATACCCCGGCGCCATGACCCAGCGTCGTAAAGTCGGCGTCATCGTCAATCCGCTGAGCCACAAAAATAAATCTAGTATTTCCGCACTTGTTGCGGTTCTGGGGCAGCAAGAAGATGTTCCTCATGTGATCTTAAGGGATGTCGCAACGATCCCCGACGATTTGCGAAAATTCTCGAAACAGGGAGTGGAGGTTGTTGCCGTCGCCGGGGGAGATGGCACGGTGCAATTGGTCCTGAACGGTATTTTGCATGATCGTTGCTTTGAGACCCAGCCGCTGATAGCAATTTTGCCGCGCGGGCGAACCAATATGACAGCAGCCGATATCGGGGTGAAGGGGCGCGGTGCCCGGGGGTTGGATCGGCTGCTTGTCGCGGCCGGGCGGACAAATTTCGATCAATATGTGGTCGAGCGGCGGATTTTGTGTGTCGAAAATGTAAAAGACCTGCCCCCCCAATTTGGCATGTTTTTTGGCGGCGCGGGGATCTGGCGCGCTGTGGATTATACCCGCCGTAAAGTTCATCCGCTTGCCATGGGGGCGGACGCGACATCGGCGCTGGCATTTGCCCGATTACTCATTCATTTGCTGCGACTTGGTAAGGGTGAAGACGATTTGTTTCGCGGTGATGATATCGAGATTTGTGTTGATGGTGAAACTGTCGACAGAGGGACCAGCCTGGTCGTGCTTGCGACCACACTCGATAAGCTCTTGCTCGGTAGCCGGCCGTTCTGGGGGATCGGCAAGGGCAATTTCGCGTTTACCCAGTTTGCGCATCCGGCATACCGTCTATGGCGTTACACGTGGCGTTTGTTATTTGGCGCCGTCGACCGATCCCTGCCGGATCCGCATTATTACAGCACCGGTGCCGACCGGGTTGAGCTAAAAATGAGCTGCCCCTTTACCTTGGACGGCGCCGATCTTGAGCCAGATGAAACCAATTCGATGATATTGACGGCGGATCGAAAAATCGGTTTCGTGCGCCTATGACCAAGCTGGGCGATTTATTGACCGAAGAAGCGCTGCGCGACGTGCGCCCGTCTATTCTGGCTGTTGGTGAGGCGGCGCGGGCGCGCCACCAAAATGTTGTCGCAGTTCTCTTTTACGGATCTTGCCTGCGCGACGGCGACGATGACGGCAAGATCGCCGATCTATATCTAATTGTCGGCAAGTACCGCCACGCCCACAAAGGGTTCTTGGCAGCTTCTTTTAATTGGCTGTTGCCGCCGAATGTAGGATATGTCGAGACCTCTTATGACGGGCGGATAATCCGGGCAAAATATGCGGTGATTTCTCTGCGCGATTTTGAACGCGCCACTTCGGGGCGCTGGTTCCATTCTTATATTTGGGCGCGTTTTGCCCAGCCTTGCCGGCTGACCTATTGGCGCGAGGATAAAGATAAAAACCGAGTTCTTTCTGCCCTGGTCGAGGCGACCAGGACAATGGCGCGGGAAATTAACCCCTTACTGCCGAGCCAAGCGACGGCAGAGACGTTCTGGGTGAGGGGGTTTGGCGAAACCTACCGGGCGGAGTTGCGGAGCGAAGGTCCGGGTCGAGCCGCAGAAATATTTGCTGCCGACCGGGTGCGCTATGAAGCGATATGGGACGGTTTGAAAATGCCGCCTACCGGAGGGCGACTTTGGGCCCGATGCAAGTGGGCTGTGCGCCGGCCTTGGGGCAAGGTCCTTTCGGTTGCCCGATTGGTCAAAGCCGCCTTTACCTTTGAAGATGGCGGAACCTACATATTGTGGAAAATAGAGCGCCATTCGGGAGTCGGCGTCACGCCAACGCCTTGGCAGCGTCGCCACCCTGTTCTCGCGTCAACGGTTCTGGCCTGGCGGCTCTATCGCCGGGGCGCGTTTAAATGAATATGGCCGACCTATAGCCCGACGCGCTCGGGCTGTTTTTTGAGTGCGGCGCGTGCCGCAATATTGGCAAACACGCCGGCAATTGTCTTAATTTCATTCGGGCTGTGGGCCGCAGAAAGGCTAGCGCGGAGCAGGCAGGCGCCATTTGGCGTCCCCGGCGGCAGCGCCAAATTGACATAGATCCCGGCTTTCAATAATTCGTTCCAGCAATATATCGCTGTCTCTTCATTTGGCATGTTGACCGCGAGAATGGGGCTTACCGGCGCACAGAGCTGGTAACCGATATCGGTTAGGCGGCGATAAAGATCGCGGGCATTATCCCATAATTTTTCGCGTAAATTGGGGCGGGCCCGAATTTGTTTTATCGCTTCTATCACCGCCTCGACATTCGATGGTGAGGCCGAGGCCGTGTACATATAGGGTCGGCTAGTATAGCGCAGAATATCAAATTTTGGGTGATTGGACGCCCCGAATCCGCCGACAGAGCCGAGGCTTTTAGAAAACGTACCTACGACATAATCGACATCATCTTCGATTCCCAGTTCTGCGACCAATCCCTGGCCGCGATCACCAAAGACGCCTAGGGAGTGGGCTTCATCGACCAGCAGACTAACCCCGTGTCGGCGCGTGACTTCGGCAAATTCATCCAATGGCGCCTGATCGCCGAGCATCGAGTATATACTTTCCACCACGACCAGTTTGTTAACTTGCTTTTCCGCCAGGCGATGAAGTCGTTTGTCCAGGTCGGCGGGTGAATTATGGCGGAACCGGATCATTGTCGCTCCGCTGAGCCGACAGCCGTCGTAAATGCTGGCATGGGAATCGGCGTCGAGCAGGATGATGTCTTTGGACCCGGCGAGACCCGCCAATATCCCTAAATTTGCCTGAAACCCGGTTGGGAAGACGATTGCCGACCGGCGCCCGAGGAAATCGGCGATTTCTTTTTCAAGGGCGATATGACCGGGATAGGTCCCATTGGCGATGCGCGACCCCGTTGTCGCGGTGCCCTGGGTTTTGAGGGCCCTGACCGCTGCCGCGATAACCGTCGGGTCAAAGGTCAGTCCGAGATAGTTATTGGTGCCCGCCAAAATCGTCTCTCGTCCATCGATTATTGCCCGGGTCGGCGATAGAATTTTTTCCACACGCATGTGGAATGGGTCGACACCAAGATCTTCCAGCTGGCCGTATCGGTCAGAGAAGGGGGCGTATTTATCAAAAAGATCCATATATCTATTGGCTTTTATCTACTGGCTTTTCGCCTGGGACAGAACTGCGTCGACAAGATCGCGCGGGCGGTTCACATCGGGCAGCAAATTAATCGGAATATCGAGGTCGAATTTGTCCTCAATCTCCATAATCAGCGTCATCGCCGCGACCGAGTCCACGTTCAACTCGGCGGCTAGGTCCGTGTCCATAACAATATCAACCGCGTTGGGGTTATAGGGCTCCAACAAATCTCGGACTTCGTTGAATACGGTTTTGGCGGTCAATTCGGCGTTGCTCATGATAAATGCCCGTCGCTGATGTCAGGTGTGGACCAACTCATGTCTTGGCATTTTTCATATAAATTAGACATAGAAGGCCCAATAATTCCTGTGGGTACTTAGATCCAGCCCATTTTGATATACCATTCGACCGTTTCTGAAAATCCCTCGGCGATAAAAATTTTCGGTTTCCAGTCGATTTTTCCTCCCAGCATATTTTTTCGGCAAACCCAGTCGGTGTAGATTAGCTCGTTAATTTTGTCTTGAGTTAAAAATGGTTGCTTGCCAGTTGCCCGGGAGAGAGCTGTGGCGGCTGTGGCGACCGCCCGCAATATGGCTGTTGGTGGCGAAATGACCCTGATATTGCGTGAAAATTGCTGTCGTGCCTGGTCGACGACACTGCTCCAGCTATGTCCGCCGAGGTGACCGTCATCAAGTTCAAAGATCTGTCCCGGCGCTATTTTCGCCTCAAGCAGGGCGAGCAAACCAGCGGCGAGATCGGTGACATGGATCAGTGAAAATTTGCCTTTTGGCGAAAAATTTGCCGCCCAGCCGTGCCGAAACATTTTAAAAAGCATCAAAGTGCCCGTGTCGCCGGGACCATAGACCGCTGGCGGTCGGATAATTTGCCAGTCTAGGTCCGGCAAAATGTCGCGCATCAGGTCTTCGCCACGATGCTTGCTGGCGCCATAAGCTGAAACTTCGGGGGACCGCGCGGCAAGGGAGGAGATCAGGATAAATTTTGCCGAGGGCGATTTGCTCGCGACGGCGCGTGCTAAGGCGGCAGTTCCAAGTGCGTTGACCGCGTGAAATGTCTGTTTTGATGCTGCGATAGTGGTTCCTGCACAATGGATGACAGCGTCGGCCCCTTCGACCAAATCCGTGAGTGCCGATTCGTCCGCCAAATGGCCCAACACGGGATGAACCAGGGTTCTTGGCTGCAATGCGTTAGCACGCCGCGTGAGCGCTTTCACGCGCCAGCCAGCCGTTGTTAGGTGATCAATGAGGGCTCCACCAATAAAGCCGGTGCCGCCGGTCAGGGCGATTGTGCCGCGACTGACGTCCTTACCCGCATTTAGGGTCATGATGTGGGGGTTTTGTATCCGTCTGCGAGCGCGACTACCTTGGTCACGATCGGTCAGCCTGCCATTGCGGCGAGCGGTTCTTCATTCGGTTGAGAGTTGAACGAGGTTTGGGGCTGGGCTAGGTCTACCAACTCGTCGTTGAGATAGAGGCTTTTCACCGCGGCGCGGCTCAGCTTTCCAGATGACGTGAACGGCAGAGTGCCCGGAGACACCAACAAAATCTCGCAATCGGCGCCACTCGCCTTTTTAACCTTGGCCATAATCGTTTTGCGTAGTTCGTCCCGTTCTATACTGGCGCTGACCCTGCAATGGACAACCAGCACCATACGCTCGCCTCCACCGGCCAGGGAGACGGAAAAACATGCCACGTCGCTACTGCGGATGCGGTCGATTTTCTCCACAGCCATTTCAATATCCTGGGGCCAAATATTACGACCGTTGAGAATAATGAGGTCCTTCTGACGTCCGGTTATGACCAGCTGGCCGTCCGACATATAGCCTAGATCGCCGGTATCCATCCATCCATCGGCTTCCATAACGGAGGCAGTACCCTCGGGGTCGCGAAAATATCCGTCCATCAGGCTCGGTCCGCTGACCACGATGCGGCCAACCTGGTCTTCTGGCAGAGGGCTGCCGAGATCGTCGCGGATATCGATTTTATGACCCGGGATCGGACCGCCGCATTTTATGAATGGGCGGTAATCATCGCCCGGCGTGTGACCGTTGACTTTGGCGCGAACGATTTTGCGGCTATTTGCCAGTTGTTCCCGGTCGACATATTCGACTGTAAATCCACTATCAACCGGTCCAAAGGTCGTGCCCAGAGTTGTTTCTGCTTGGCCGTAGCAAGGCATGAAGGCGTTTTTCGAAAACCCGACTTGGCCAAAAATTTTGGCGAATTCATTCAGCGTATTTGGATAAATCATCTCGCCGCCGATCCCAGCCACACGCCAATTAGAGAGGTCGAGTGAGCGGGCTTTTTCGCTCAGGCCGCGACGGGCGCATAAATCATATCCAAAATTGGGGCTAAACGACACGGTCGCGCCATGCTCGGAAATGATTTGCAGCCATACCATTGGCCGTCGGGCAAAACTCTGGGTCGCCATATAATCGATAGAAATCTGGCCCATCATCGGCGCCAGGCAGAAACCAACCAATCCCATATCGTGATAGAGAGGTAACCAGGAGGCGGCACGATCGGCCTCCGTTGCCGCCAAACCGTTGCGCAAAATGCCCCTTGTATTGCTGGTAATCGCTCGTTGCGAAATGACGACGCCACGGGGGCTGGACGTGCTGCCAGACGAAAACTGGATATAGCTGAGCTCATTCTTCTGGAACGGGCGCAAATTGCCGCCGGTGGTGGGCAGGGCAAAATAATTGGCCGGTGTGCCAATCATCTCAAGCTGAGGTGCCGCTTCTCGGACATATTCGATCAATTCAGGTGAACCAACCGCATAGTTTGCCCCGGCTTTGCCAATCAGATTGGCTAAGTTGCGTACATATTCTTCATGGCCACTCAGATGGATGCTGAGTGGCAGCGCCACCGGCAGCATGCCAGCATACTGGCAGGCAAAAAAGAAATACATGAAATCCGGGGTCGTCTCGGCCACAATCGCCATTCGGGATCCACGTTCAAAACCCGCTCGATCAAAGGCCTGTGCGAGATCGATTGCCTTCTCGCGTATCTGCGCATAGCCGACAGCCTGCTCGAATGCCCCGCGAGACGAAAAGAAATTGCATCCCGTCGAACCGCGCGCCGCATAGTCGAGGCCTTCGGTCAGGGTTTCGAAGTCCGCTCTAACGAACGCCAAATTTGAATTGGTGGTTATTGTTGGACTAGTCACAATATTTCCATCTACCTGATAGTGGCACGTGTCGAGGGATTAGTCGGGTACATACAAATTTTGGGTAATTACAATTTGCGCGGACTTTCCTGTGCCGCACCAAGTCCACGACCGGCAGGGTGGAAGTTTTGGAAAATTGAATTCGCTGCTCTGCCGTCATGGTGATGGGCCGTACTCATAGCTCGGTGCCAAGAAAAGTCAAGCAAACGGAGGTCTTGTAACAATCTGAAATAATATTTTAACTAAGAACTCATGTCAGGACGCATCATATTGACGGAGCTTGCCAGGCCGAAAGGGTATGCGACGTCTTGTTAGCCATGAAAATGCGAGGAATTCCGCCATTTTTAGACAAATGAATAGTAACTCGTTCACTTTGAGTCTCGGAAGAGGAAATACTGTTGGATTCATTGGCCTTTTCCTAACTTTGTGGGGTGTTCTTGGCATCGGCGGCGCACACGGCGTCGAACTGGTGGTGATCAGGGGCGACCAGCCGACCGTCGCCGTCGCCGCCGCCCAGACGCAAAATTCTGGCCTACCGTCGACGGTACTGGCCCAAGAACTGGAAATAACCAGTGCAGATGGCATCGTTAGTCGACTGCGTTTCGACAGCGGCCGGTTCACCTCATTTCAGGTCCCATCGCCAATTGCCGAGCAGACGGTGAGACCTGACAGCCTGCCCGACGGTGAGGTGACCGGCGGCGCCAACAATATTTTCGAAGCCTGGTTAACTCAGCCGACGGATCGATATGGGCATGGCATTTTAGGCGACACCATTGAAGCCGGCGCCCTTGCCGTACTCGGCGAGGATGGGCGCATATCCCAGCATGTATTGGATCGGCAATGGGTGTTTGAAGATCGCAAGGCGCGGATCGCGGACCTTGATGGGGACGGGCTCGATGAAGTGATTGTGGTGCGGACCAACGTAAATTTGGGCGCGGCCTTGGCGGTGTTCGGCCTAGGCAGAAATGGGCTTGAACTACTTGCCGAGACGCCGCCAATTGGTACCGCGCGGCGCTGGCTTAATCCCGTTGGCGTCGGTGATTTCGATGGCGATGGGGTAACCGAAATTGCTTTTGTCACCACCCCGCATATTGGTGGCTTTCTGACCTTATACGAATATCGAAGCAGTCAACTCGTTTTCGATTATGTAGATTCTGGATATTCCAATCACGCAATCGGCACACGGGAGCAGGATTTGTCGACGGTGCTCGATTGGAATGGCGACGGAGTAATGGACTTGGCGCTGCCTTCGGCGGATCGCCAGACAATGCGAATTGTTAGTTTTGCCGGTGGCACATTTGCCGAACTAGCAAGCAGTATTTTGCCGGCCCGATTGGTTGGGACGGTGACCGCCACCGACCTTGATCGCGATGGAACGGGCGAGCTTGCCTTTATCGTTGAAGATGGAACGCTGATCTGGCTGCGCCCTTAAGTAACCGTAGTGGGTGAAAGCGGGAAAAAGTACAATCGATCATTGGCCTCCATTAGCGATCCTGGTAGTTAGTCTCATATGGGATGAATGAGTATGTGGAGGTCGCAATGGCTGGTGGCGTCATTTGTACAAATATCGTTTCACACACCCCACGCATGGGGGTAGAGGAAAATGCGCCGGAATTCGTCCATGGCCTGATTGAGGGCCAGAAGGAAATGGGGCGTTTCCTACGCGAGATGAAGCCCGATCTATTCGTCATTCATTCAACCCATTGGGTCTCGACTTTTTTGTGGTTTGCGACGGCCCAGGCCGTCCATGAAGGACTATGCGTCGCTGACGAAGCGCCGGACATGATACCAGGGGTGCCCTATAGATATCAGGGCGATCCGGAATTTGCCGGTCAGTTGATCGCAAATCTCAAAGGAAGTGATATTCCTGCAAGTCTCAACGAGAGCGAGCATTACCGGTGGGATTATGGCACCTATGTGCCGCTGCATTATCTCGACCCCGATGCTGAAATCCCGGTGGTCGGGCTGCCTGTTTGCATGATGTCTCAGCTCGACGAAAATATGGACGTTGGGCGGCGGGTACACGATACGGCGGTAGCGACGGGCAAGCGGGTGATCTTTCTCGCCAGTAACGCGTTGTCGCACCGTTTGGTACGTGGTCCGGACCAATGGCCGAGCCCCGAGCGCATGGAGATGGATAAACATTTTATCGAATTGGCGACCAGTGGCCAGGTTCGCCCGTTAATCGATTATCTGCCGGAATTTGCCGAGGACGCAGTGGCGGAAATGGGCGGCCGGGTTATGGCAAGCTTCATGGGGACTCTGGATGCCATGGATCGGACATTGGGAGACCGGACTGCGGCCGGGGCGAAATTTTCCGGCCGGCAATTTGGTGCCTATGGGCAATCATCGGGGTCGGGTAACGCCAATCTCGCCATCTGGACTGAGACGTAATTCAAGCATTCAAAGGGAGGGAAATTTATCATGACGGACAAAACGGCGGAAGATTATCACGAAATCTATTCGGATCTTTTGGGGTTCACCCCGCCGCGGATTAAGCATCGGGTGAAACTCGGCTTGGAGGTTGATCCCGATCTTCTCGATAAATTGGAGACGTTGCGCGAAGCGGCGATGTATCCCGATTGCATGGATACCAAAACCGCCCAGATGATCCTTTTTGCCGTGCTGCTGACGCGCCTGGCACCGGCGGCGCGCATTCACTGTATCGCGGCCAAGCGGGCCGGGGCGACGAAGGAAGAGCTGCACGCGGTCTGTGGCCTGACCTTTCTTTTTTGTGGGCTATCAGCATTCAATATCGGCGCCGAAATGATCCAAGAAGTTTGGGCCGAGGATGCCGAGGACAAATGAAATTAGGAATAGCTGATGTCCAATATTAGAGAAATTAGAAACTTCATCGACGGTGCCTATGTCGACGGGGCTGCACCCCACTTCGATGATATCGACCCGGCGACCGGGGAGCTTATCGGGCGTGTTCATGCCGCCGACCGGGCCCAGGTCGATATGGCGGTACAAGCTGCCAAACGGGCGTTGACCGGGCCTTGGGGGTCGATGAGCGTCGAACAGCGCAGCCAGCTATTGGTGGCGCTGGCCGACGGGGTCAACAAGCGCTTCGATGAGTTCCTAGCAGCCGAAATAGCCGACACGGGAAAACCTAAGTCCCTCGCCTCTCATATCGATATTCCCCGTGGCGCGGAAAATTTCAAAGTTTTTGCCGAGATGCTGAAGGCCTATCCGTCGGAGGCATTCCAGCAAGATACCCCTGACGGAAAGGGGGCGGTCAATTATTCGATCCGCAAGCCGCGCGGCGTTATCGGCGTGATATGCCCGTGGAACCTGCCGCTTTTGCTAATGACATGGAAAGTCGGACCAGCACTTGCTTGCGGCAACACGGTGGTGGTTAAACCGTCTGAGGAAACACCGGCAACCGCGGCTTTGCTGGGTGAAGTGATGAACGATGTCGGCATACCGAAGGGTGTCTATAACGTCGTTCACGGGTTCGGCCCCGACGCGGCGGGACAGTTTCTGACCGAGCATCCCGATGTCGACGGTATCACCTTTACCGGTGAAACCCGCACCGGCGAGGCGATCATGTCGGCTGCCGCCCAAGGCGTGCGTCCGGTATCGATGGAACTGGGGGGTAAGAATGCCGGACTGATTTTTGCCGATTGCGATATTGAAAAGGCGTTCGAGGGCACAATGCGGTCGGTCTTTGCCAATTGCGGACAGGTCTGCCTGTCGACGGAGCGGCTCTATGTGGAGCGGTCAATCTTTGATCAATTTGTTGAAGGGCTGGCGGATCGGGCGCGTAAACTCACCCCCGGCGATCCTTATGGCGACGGCACGAGTTTGGGGCCACTGATCAGCCGGGAGCACCGCGACAAGGTTCTCTCTTACTATGATAAGGCCAAATCCGAGGGTGCAGATATTATCTGCGGTGGCGGCATTCCCGAGGTCCCCGACGGCTATGGCGACGGCTGCTGGATTGAGCCGACGATATGGACCGGCCTTTCCGAAAACGCCGCCCCGGTGCGGGAAGAGATTTTTGGACCCTGCGCCCATATTACCCCGTTCGACGACGAGGAAGAAGCGGTGGCCATGGCCAATGACACTCAATATGGCCTGGCAACGGCGATCTGGACGGAAAACCTGTCCCGGGCCCATCGGGTCGGGTCGGCAGTCGACGTTGGCATAACTTGGGTGAATAGCTGGTTCCTGCGTGATCTGAGAACGCCTTTTGGTGGCAGTGGTCGGTCGGGGATTGGTCGTGAAGGCGGCCAGCACGCCTTCGAGTTTTATTCCGAGACCCGAAATATCTGCATCAAGCTCTAGGAGTGGCGCACCCGTGAACCAGATTGATCTGCAAGGGCGAGGGGCAGTCGTAACCGGTGCCGCCCAAGGTATCGGCCGGGCGATTGCCGAGCGGCTGCTGGCAAGCGGCGCCAAGGTTTCCTTGTGGGACATGGATGAAACCGCCTTAAAAGCGACTGCCGAAGAGCTCGCCGAGCGCGGAGAGATCGCCTGGCAACAGGTAAATGTGACCGACTATGAGGCGATTGAGGCGGCTGCGGAAGCGACGGTGGAAAGCCTTGGTAGTATCGATATCTTGGTCAATAACGCCGGGATTGCTGGGCCAAACGCCAATGTCTGGGCGTATCCGGTCGACGCCTGGCGCCAAGTGATCGACATTGATTTGACCGGGGTTTTTCTGTGCTGCCGGGCAGTGGTACCGGCGATGCTTGAGGCAGGATATGGACGGATCGTCAATGTTGCCTCAATCGCCGGTAAAGAGGGCAATCCGACAGCGTCGGGTTATAGTGCAGCCAAGGGCGGCGTTATTGCGCTGACCAAGGGGCTGGCCAAGGAACTCGCCGACAAGGATATCGCCGTAAATTGTGTCACGCCGGCAGCGGCAAAGACCCGGATTTTCGACCAGATGAGCGAGGAGCATGTCCAATATATGTTGGATAAAATTCCCCGTGGGCGCTTTGTCACTGTCGAGGAAATTTCCGGCTTAATAGCCTGGCTTGCTTCCGAAGAGAATTCATTTTCGACCGGCGCTGTTTTTGATATCAGCGGTGGCCGGGCGACTTATTAAATTACGGGAGATGGACCTCAAATGAGTGGGGATAAAGAAAAGATTGAGGCCTTGGCCAAGCGTCTGCGGGAGGCCGAGGCGTCAGGGGTTGCTTGTGCGCCTTTACGCGACGATATGCCTGAAGGCGACCTTGAATTTGCCTATGAAGTGCAAAATGCCAACACAAGGCATTATCTCGGAGTAGGGCGCCGGGCAACCGGTCGCAAAGTTGGCTTGACCGCAAAGACGGTGCAGGATCAGCTTGGGGTCGATCAGCCCGATTTCGGCATTCTTTATGCCGACCTATGCATCGGCGATGGCGAGGAAGTGGCGATGTCGCGGGTGATGCAGCCCAAGGTCGAAGCTGAAGTCGCCTTGGTGCTCGAGCATGATCTCACAATGGAAAACCCAACTGTTGCCGAAGTGATCAGCGCCACTGCTTATGCCCTGCCGGCAATCGAAATTGTCTGTAGCCGAATTGCCAATTGGGACATTCGCATTCAAGACACGATTGCCGACAACGCGTCACTGGGCCTCTACGTGCTGGGCGGGCCGAAGCGCAAGCTGGAAGATTTGGACTTGCGCCTGTGCGGCATGGTGATGGAGAACGGCGGTGACCAGGTTTCGGTCGGTGCGGGCCTGGCCTGTCTCGGCAATCCTTTGAACGCGGCGGCCTGGCTGGCGGCAAAAATGGTCGAAATTGGCATGCCGATGCGAGCTGGAGACACCATCATGACGGGCTCGCTCGGGGCCATGGCGCCGGTCAAGCCGGGATCGGTGGTCGAGGCTCGGATTAACGGCCTTGGGTCGGTGCGCGCGGTTTTCGGGCCGGAAGAAAGCTAGGGGAAAGAACATGTCCGTCGATATTAAAGGCTTGGCCGCGCGGCTCGATGAAGCGGCACTTAATGCTGAAGCCATTCCCCAGCTGGCTCTTGAGGTGGAACTCATCTCGGCGCAAGCCTATGAAATACAGGCAGCGATAATTGCCCGTCGACTGGGGCGGGGGGAAAAGCGCAACGGCATGAAGATGGGGCTGACCAGCCGCGCCAAGGCCCTGCAAATGGGGGTTGAGGACGTAATCTGGGGCCGCATCACCGACGCCATGGTCGTTGAGGAAGGGGCGGCGGTCTCGATGTCGAAATATGTCCATCCAAGGGTCGAGCCGGAAATTGCCTTTTTGCTCAAACATCCCTTGCCGGTCGGCGCGACCGCCTTGGAGGCGCAAAACGCAATTGCCGCTGTTGCACCGGCTATTGAAATTATTGATTCTCGCTACAAGGATTTTAAATTTTCCTTGGGCGACGTGATCGCCGACAACACATCGGCGTCTGGGCTGGTGATTGGGCCGTGGAACTCGGCCATCGAGGATATCTCGAACCTCGGTGTGGCGATGTCGATCAATGGCGCGGTGCGCCAAGTCGGAACGACGGCGGCTATTCTCGGCCACCCGATCCGCTCCCTCGTTGCCGCAGCTGATCTATCGGGGCGTGCTGGTGAGACCCTGGAAGAAGGTTGGATTGTTATGGCAGGTGGCGCGACCGCTGCCGAAGCGTTGAGCGTCGGTGATCATATCGTGGTTGAGGTTCAAGGCCTCGGCCGGGCGGCGTTTAAAATCGAAGCATAAGGAGCGCACGATGCCCTTGGTACAAGTGACGATGATCGAAGGCCGTAGCCAGGAAAAGAAAGACGCATTAATCCGCGAGGTTACCGATGCAGTCGCGCGTACTTCCGACGCGCCACGCGAAGCCATTCGGGTCATTCTTTATGAGGTGCCGGCGGGCCAATGGGGTGTCGCCGGGGTCTCCAAGGCCAATACCTGAGCGGTTAAGACTGGCTCCAGGGCAAACCCTCTACTTTCCAGCCGGCGGTTTTCCCCCGCTGCTGGCTATCGTTTGGCGGGCCTTCGAAACCGTCAATGATATTGAAGCAAAACTGGTAGCCCGCGGCCGTCATGGCGATGGAAGCAGCCTGTGATCGGACACCGGACCGACAGAGGAAATAGATGGGTTGGTCTTTGCCGATGCCGGCATTGGCCGCCTCTTCAACGAAATTCTCGTTAACCTCCATGCCTGGGAAAACCTGCCACTGGATCCCAACGATGCTCTTGCCGAGGTCGGCCAAGTTCGGTTGGCCGATCAGTCGCCATTCGGGGACAGTGCGCACATCGACAAGGACGGCGGTCGGGTCGCTTTTCAGGACTTCCCAAGTTGCCGTCGGCGACACGTCGCCGGCATAGGTTTTTTCATTCATGTGCTCTTTCTCCTAAATGCCTTGGCCGCCTTCAAATGTGTCTGAAATCCCACCCTTTACCTTGGCCACCATTTGCTGAAAATCGGCGGCCTCTCTGCTGCGCGGGCGTTGGGTCGTAACTTCATATTCGTTGGCGATATTTGCCGGTTCTCCGCCGAGTAATAGCACACGGTCGGCAAGGTATATTGCCTCATCGATATCATGGGTGACAAAAAGTACCGAGGCCGTCGTTTCCGACCAAATTCGCAGCAATTCGTCTTGTAGGTGGCGCCGGGTGATGGCATCGAGCGCGGCAAAAGGCTCATCCATTAATAACAGTTTGGGCGCGACGGCAAACGCGCGGGCCAACCCGACCCGCTGACGTTGGCCGCCGGATAGCTGGTAGGGCCAGCGATTTCCGTAGTTTTTGAGCCCGACCAGCGCCAGTGATGAGTCGATCCGCCGGTGCTTTTCCGGTGTTGATAAATCCAACCCCTCAAGCCCCAAGGCCACGTTTTTGGCAACTTTGCGCCAGGGCAACAGGCGGGGTTCCTGAAAGACCATTGCCGTGGGCCGGCTTCCCGGATTGGGGGCCGCGATCATATCAACCTTGCCCGCTGATGGTTGGGTAAGCCCGGCAATAACCCGAAGCAGGGTTGATTTTCCGACACCGGACGGTCCGACAATGGCAACAAATTCCCCCTCTTCAACAGCCAAATCGAGGCCCGAAAGGACCGTCTTTGCACCGTCATCGCTGGGGAAGGAAATTTCTAAATCATTGATTTTAACTATGGCTGCCACGCCAGCACTCGCTTGTTTACGGCCATGAAAAGGGCGTCCGTCATACTATAGAGGAGGGCGATGGTCACCATATAAACGAGTACAATATTGGTCTCAAGGACGCCCGAAGCGTCATACATGCGCTGACCGATGCCCGGAACACCAAATAATTCCGACGCCACGACCGTCATCCAGGCTTGGCCGAGGCCGGCCCTTAATCCGGAAAATATCCCCGGCGTTGCAGCCGGCAAAGTAACTTTGATTAGGCGGCGAAAAAAACGGCCATGACCGAAGGCGCGCGCGACTTCCACCAGGTCTTGGTCGACCGCCCGGATGGCGCCATAGGCGGTAAAATAGTTGATCCAGAAAACGCCAATGGAGATGATAAAAGCTGCGGCGGTTTCAGATATGCCGAACCACATTAAGGCGAAGGGGATCCAAGCCAATGGCGGGATTGGCCGAATAATCCGCGCGAGCCAACTTTGCGCCGCATTGAAACCGGGGCTTAGTGCCGCCGCACCTCCCAGGATAACGCCCAGAAGCGATCCAACAGCTAGGCCAATCGAATAGTGGCGCATGCTATCGGCGACTTTTTCGAACCATATGCCGTTGGTCAGTTCAGAATAGAACGCAACTGGGAGGCCGCTTGGCGGCGGCAGGCTGATCTGAACGCCAGTCCCGCCGAACCGCCATACGGCCTCCCAAATTGTTAAAAATGCGAGGAAC
The DNA here is from genome assembly GCA_021774575.1 of Alphaproteobacteria bacterium. Taxonomy (GTDB): domain Bacteria; phylum Pseudomonadota; class Alphaproteobacteria; order UBA6615; family UBA6615; genus JAJFIX01. Next base: position 65,366 of record JAJFIX010000014.1, read on the forward strand.
CCACCGGCCCCAAGCAAAAACGCTGTTGATCGCTTCATTAATCCCCAGTGACGTCGTTATAGAACGACACGTCAAAGAGCAGGTCCAAGGGGACCGGGCGAGCCAGCGTGCCAATTTCCTGCTGGAAGTCGTGCATCACTTGGGTGCCTTCAACAATGTTGTTCGGATTGGACATGTAATTCGTCGTCTTTGCCGTCAGAGCTTTTAGGATTATCTCTTCGGCGACCAAACCACCACTGATAAATGGTTGGATGAGTGGCGCGGCGGCTTCCGGGTCACTGACCAGCAGGTCCGTGGCTCGAACATGGAGCTCGACCAACTTGAGGATCGCCTCCGGGTGCTCGGCAATCACGCCTTCGCGTACGGCAACGACGGCACCAGGTTGATTGGGGAACATTTCAGCCCCTTGCACGATGATCTGAGCGTCCGGAGCACGTTCCTTGACGATTGTCAGAACGGGCTCAAGGATGGCAGCGCCATCGACGGCGTTGGTCAACAAGGCCTGCTGCACCTGATTGGCACCCATTGGCAGGATTTCAAAATCATCGACGCTCATCCCGGCCATGCGCACGATCCAGTGCCGCAAAACCGTATTGGGCACGGAACCGGCGGGGAACGTCGCAATCTTGGGCTTACGGCCCTCTTCTTGGGTAAACTTGGCAACCGCCGCAGCGGGGTCTTCGGCCGACATCAGTTCGGCAAATCTACCGCGCCCGATCAAGCCGATTTGCTCGGTGATATTTGAGGCGACGACCTTAATTTCTATGCCCCGTGCCCGGGCGACCATCGCCGGTCCGATGCCGAAATACATCACATCGAGTTGGCCCGCGGCCAGCGCCTGGACCATTGCTGGACCGTTCTGGAAACTGGTCAAAGTCAGGTCGAGACCTGCTTCTTCGGCCCAACCTTGGCTTTCAATGACAAAGATCTGACCGACCGGTAAGATCGGCATATAACCGATTTCAAGTTCGGTCTGTGCAACCGCTTGGCCTCCGGCCAAAAAAGAAATTGCCGCCGCAACGGCCAGAGCCGATTTCCGGAAATTATTCATGGTGAAGATACCCCTTAGTGGATGGCTGGAGGGCCGACCAAATTCAGTCGAACTATTGCCCTAAGAAATGCTAAAACATGTCGTAATTGTTATATAGAAGTGTAACACAATATATCAATGTGAATATATACATATTACATTAAATCAGTGTTAATAAGGAAAAAATACATGAAAAATACGTAATAGAAGAATGGCTGGCTGTTTTCCGAGCTGGATAGGTGATTGATTCATTTGCGAAAGCCTGGTTTTCTGGCACTCTCAGGCTGGCATTCGGCCAATGGTTTTGTAAGCGGCTAGGAATTGCGATGAATGGAAAATTGTTTTTTCGTCTCGGTATTGCACCGACCGTAATCCTGACCGTAATCCTGACCGTAATCCTCGTCTCGACCGTCGTTTATTGGCGCACCGGGGAAGAATCGCCGGCGCCTCTTCCACCGCCACCGTCCGTCGCTACGCCAAATGAGCCGGTGGCGGACCGTGTTTATCCCAAAGCAGACGATAATTACCTGATTGCCACTTCGAAAATTGGCGGCACTCATTATGCCATTGGCATTGGAATAGCGACCTTGGTTAGAGTCAAACTCATCGAGGCTGAAAGCGTTTCCATGTCCGCCCTGGAAACAGTGGGACCGGAAGAAAATATCGACTTGCTGCTGTCCAGCGAGGCGCAGTTTGCCATTTTGCCAGCGCAGGCAGGCTATCAAGCTTGGGTAGATGGCGAGAGTTTTGATCGCGACGATATTCGCGCGACCCTGCGGTCAATGACGATGTTGTGGGAGAATGTCGCCCATTTTGCCTGCCGTGCCGATGCGGTGCAAACGGGTAGCCTTAGCGACCTCGCGCTGCTGAAAGGTTCGGCAATTGCCTTCGTGCGTCCCGAAGGGGGAACCCTCGACTCAACACGGATGATTATCGAAAGTCTCGGCCTCGATATGGAGCGAGATTTTCAGGCTGTTAAAACTACGAAGGAAGAGGGAGCCTCGGCTCTGCTGAACGGCGAGGTTGTTTGCCTCTCGTTGCCGACTTTGCGCGCCGACCAGGCTGTATCCCAGGCGCTTGAAGGTGGCGCAAAGCTGCTCAATATCACCGAGGCGGAATTTTTGGCGGCGGATAATGGTCGGTCGCTATGGACGCGATATGTGGTTCCGGAAGGAATCTATCCCGGCCAAATCGCGGCGATTGAAACCATGGCCCAGGCCAGTTTTCTTGCGGTCCGCGCCGATATCGATCCTAATCACGTGTATCGAATTCTTACAGAAATCTTCGATAAAATAGGCTTCATGCGAAATATCCATATTGCGGCGAATGCCATGAGTTTGGACCGTGCGCCGACCGGTCTTCCGGTGCCTCTGCATCCAGGTGCCGTCAGCTTCTTTCAAGATCGCGGGATCGATGTGCCGGATCGGTTGCTGCCATGAATAGCACCCCGCATATTCTGGCCATCGATCAGGGTACCACAAGTACCCGCGCCATTGTTTTTGACCTGGAAGGCCAAATGGTGGCGATGGCGCAAGAGCCCTTGGCGCAGCATTTTCCCGCGCCGGGTTGGGTTGAACATGACCCCGAGGAGATCTGGAACGCTGTCTTAAAGACCGCCCGGACCGCTCTCGCCGACGCGGCGTCGAAAGGCTGCTCGGTGTCTGCCATCGGTATTACCAATCAGCGGGAAACAACGATTGTTTGGGATCGCGAAACCGGCGCGCCACTACATCGCGCGATTGTTTGGCAAGATCGGCGGACATCCGATCATTGCAAACAGCTTATCACCGGTGGGCACGAAAATGCCGTTCGGGAATGCACCGGGCTGGTACTCGATCCCTATTTTTCGGCAACGAAAATAACCTGGATACTCGACCATGTCGCGGGTGCGCGCGGGCGCGCTGAAGCCGGGGAACTGGCGTTCGGGACGGTTGATAGTTTTTTGCTCTGGCGACTTTCGCGCGGTGCTGTTCATCGGACCGACGCGACCAATGCCAGCCGAACCTCGCTGTTCAATATTCATACCCAGACCTGGGACCAGAACATGCTGGAAATATTTAATGTTCCTGATGCGGTTTTGCCTGAGGTCATGGATAATGCGGCAGATTTCGGCGTGGCAGACCCGCAGTTTTTCGGCCAGGAGATACCCATCACCGGGATGGCCGGAGACCAGCATGCAGCGACGGTCGGGCAAGCCTGTTTTGCTCCGGGAACGATCAAGAGCACTTATGGAACTGGCTGTTTCGTTGTGCTCAATACTGGCGCCAAACCGATAACCTCGCGCAATGGGATGCTGACAACTCTCGCCTATCGGATAGAAGGTGAGCCAAGTTATGCTTTGGAGGGGAGTATTTTTGTCGCCGGTGCAGCCGTTCAGTGGCTCCGCGATGAGATGAAGCTTTTCGATGATGCCGGTGAAACCGAAGCGATGGCGGCCTCCCTCGACGATAATCACGGTGTCTATTTTGTTCCGGCCTTTACCGGGCTTGGGGCGCCGCACTGGGATGCCTCGGCGCGGGGCGCCATCATGGGGCTAACCCGCGATACCAGCGCCGCAGCGATAATCCGCGCCTGCCTGGAATCCATGGCCTATCAAACCAACGATTTGATCGACGCACTGGCGGCGGATTTTGGCAGCGGTACCTATATTTTGCGGGTTGATGGCGGCATGGTGGCCAATAACTGGCTGATGCAGTTTATTTCCGACATTCTGAATTTGCCAATTGACCGACCGGTGGTTCAAGAAACCACAGCGTTAGGGGCAGCGTATTTGGCGGGGCTCGGTGCTGGACTCTATACCTCCCTTGACGAGATCAAAACCCGTTGGCGGCGCGAGCGCGAATTTGCACCGAAAATGGGGGCAGTCGAGCGCGGCGCGCTACTTGATGGTTGGAACGATGCGGTGGGGCGGGTCAAACTTCGCCCTTGAATGAGAGTTTTTTTGAATAATGAGGGCGTAAACAGAAAATGCGTATCAGAACTTTGTTGTCAGTCATTATCGCCGCTCTGGTGACGAGCGGTTGTTTTTTAAAATCGGCGCCGACGGACAAGGCCGCCGATGCAGCAATTGTTGAAGAGGTAACACGCGAAATTACAAATATTTCCGGCGACCTCTACCGGTTCCAGAACAACAACCATTATTCCGTCTTTCTGGTGACCCCGGACGGCATAATTGTTACCGACCCGATCAACCGAGCGGCAGCGACCTGGCTGAAGGCTGAGCTCAAAGAGCGTTTCGGCCTGCCGGTTAAATATGTGATCTATAGCCATCACCATGGTGATCATGCATCCGGCGGTGCCGTCTTTGCCGGTACCGCAACCTTCCTCGGTCATGAAAATATGGTTGCTGCTTTGGCCCGAGGCGACGCCGAGACCGAAGATGTGCTCCCGCCCGACGGCACATTCGAGAACAGTATGACAATTGAACTGGGGGGCAAGTCCGTCGAACTCTATTATTTGGGCCGCAATCATACGGACAATATGACAGCGGTTTTGTTTCCCGAAGAACGCACGGTGCTTGCTGTCGATTTTGTGTCCGTTGAGCGCCTGCCATTCCGCACGTTGCGAGATGGTTATTTGCCCGACTGGATCAATTCGATCGCCCGACTGGAAGAGCTTGATTTCGACATATTGGCCCCCGGTCATGGTCCCCTGGGCACCAAACGGGACGCGCTGGAGCATCGCCAATATTTGGAGGATTTAACCGTCGCGGTGACCCTCGGGATCGCTGGCGGCGAAAGTGCCGAAGAGCTGCAAGAATCCGTGCTTCTCGAAGCCTATGCTGACTGGGATCAATATGATGCCTGGCGTGTCGAAAATATATCCGGGGCCTACGAAATATTGAGCGATATGGTGAAGTAGGGCACTGGCGGGGACGGTAATCCGGCCTTCCCTTCTTTTGGTGAGACATTCGGTCACCATAATTTTGATTGGGGAACCAATCAGGTTGTGGAAGAATGTCACATAAATTGGTTTTTGTGGGGCAGAGCGCCGCACAAAATGATGATCTAGGGAGGATCAAAATGAAAAAGGGATTACTCGCCGCCGCGGCCATGTGTGCGATGTTTGCAACGCCGACATTCGCCGAGACCATTAAAATTGGTTTTGTTACGTCGTTTACCGGCCCCGGTGCGGCGATCGGCAATGACATGAAAAATGCCGTTGAATTGGCGTTGAGCCATATCGGCAACAAGATGGGCGACCTTGATGTTGAGGTCATCTTTGCCGATGACGGGGTCAATCCTGAAAAAGGAAAACAAGCGACCGAGCAACTGGTGTTGCAGGATGAGGTCGATATCGTTGCCGGTTATATTTGGTCCAACGTTCTTTTGGCCTCTGCCGATACGGTCTTGGATGAAGGTAAGATCTTGATCAGCTCGAACGCCGGTCCGTCCCAACTTGCGGGCGAGCGGTGTCATGAGAACTTCTTCAACGTTTCGTTCCAAAACAATCAGGCGACCGGCGCCTTGGGGCTGACGATCAACCGGGACGGGGTGGAAGATCTCTATATCATCGCCCCCGACTATGCTGCTGGCCGCAATATGGTTTCGGGTGTTGAAGGCACCTTTACCGGAAATGTTGCCGGTCGCGATATGACCGTGTGGCCGACCCAAGTGGACTGGGCGACAGAGCTGACGAGTGCCAAAGCGGCCACCCCTGACGGCTTGTTTATTTTCTATCCCGGCCCGGCCGGCCCGGCCTTCATTAGTCAGTATCAGCAGGCAAATACGGGTATTCCGCTCTATTCGGCGTTTACCGTCGATGGACTTAGCCTGCCAGTTCTTCAGAGCGCTGGTGCAGAAGGCGTGCTTGGTTCCTTTAACACCATGCACTGGTCGCCGGATCTGGATAACGCACAAAACGTCAATTTTGTGACCGATTTCCAGGCGGCTCACTCTTCCTACCCGTCATTCTATGCGGCCCAAAGCTACGATACGATCTTCATGATTAAGGCCGCTGTTGAGGCTGTCGGGGGAAATATCGACGATGTCGATGCGATGCGCGCAGCGATGGAAGCGACTGATTTTCCGTCGGTACGCGGTGAATTTAGGTTTGGCAGCAATCATTTCCCAGTTGAGACCTGGTACAAGCGTGAGGTCGTCATTGATGCGGCCGGTAACTGGGTTAACAATATTGTCGAGCCCGTTTTGTCCGACACGCCCGATAGCTTTGCCGCCAGCTGTACGTTTTAGTCTGGCCAATGTTCGAGTAATTGGTGCGGGGGAGCGTTTTACGCTTCCCCGCACCGCTTCGATTGTTTCTTCTCTTTTCTAAATTATTGCGTGCGCCATGAATACCGCTCTCGTTATGGAACATGTTCTCAACGGATTTCAGTTGGGGATGCTGTTATTTCTGCTGGCGGCGGGCTTAACGCTCATCCTCGGAATCATGGATTTCGTTAATTTGGCGCACGGCTCGCTCTATATGGTCGGCGCATTTTTTGCAGCGACATTCACCAAATTAACCGGAAATTTCGGCCTCGGAATATTGCTGGCGGTACCGGCGGTCTTGCTCGTCGGGCTTGTTGTTGAAATTGTCGCCCTGCGGACGCTCTACGCCCGTAATCATCTCGATCAGGTGCTGGCGACCTTTGGTCTGGTGCTGTTTTTCAACGAGTTAGTGCAGATTATCTGGGGGCCGCAGGGCCTCGTAATCCCATTTCCCAGCGCCTTCGATTTCACTGTGACGCTTCCCGGCGGGATCACCTATCCGGCGTATCGTTTGCTGATAATTGGCATGGGATTTGTCGTCGCCTTCGGGCTCTATTTGCTTGTTGGACGGACACGATTGGGCATGCTTATTCGCGCCGGGGCTTCCAACCGAGATATGGTCGGTGCGCTCGGGGTAGATATCAAATTGTTGTTTACCTTTGTCTTCGGCATTGGCGCGGTGCTCGCCGGTCTTGCTGGGATGCTTTATCTGCCAATCGGCGGCGCCTATATTGGGATGGGAGAGCTCATTCTCATTAACGCTTTGGTCGTTATCGTCATTGGTGGCATTGGATCGATCCGGGGCGCATTTATCGCCTCGATCATTATGGGGCTCATCGACGCTTTGGGGCGCGCCTTTCTAGAAGATTTTCTAAACTTCTTTATGACCGAAGGGGCGGCGGAAACGGCTGGTCCGGCTCTGTCGGCGATGAGTGTTTATATACTGATGGCGGCGATCCTGGTCTTCCGACCTCAGGGCTTATTTCCGCCGAGAAGCCGATAGATGATGGCTGGAATTATGCGCCACATCGTCAGTGTTCGGGGCATCGTGATTGTCGCGCTTCTCCTATATCTGCTTTTCTTGCCATATTATGCGTCGGCTTTTTACATCAATGTATTTACTCGGATATTGATTTGGGCAATTGCTGGCATCAGCCTTAACCTCATTTTGGGGTACGGGGGGATGATCAGTTTCGGTCATGCAGCCTATCTTGGTGTCGCCGCCTACACCGTTCTCGCCTTTGCCGAACAGGGTATTTATCTGGGGTGGGTGCAGTGGCCGGTGGCCATAATTTTGGCCGGTGTGGTTTCAGCGTTCATTGGGACGCTTTGCCTGCGAACCCGCGGGCTCCATTTCATTATGATCACCCTTGCATTCACCCAGATGCTGTTCTTTTTCTTTCGCAGTCTAGATAGGTTTCGCGGTGACGATGGTCTGCGCATTAAGAAACGAAGCGAATTTGATTTTGGTTGGTTTGAGCTGGATCTAATGGACCGGCTTACGTTTTATTATCTTGTATTCGCAATTTTGCTGGTGGCTTTATTGTTTGTCTTCCGGTTGGTCAACTCCCGCTTTGGCGCGGTGCTGCGTGGTTCGATGTCCAATGATGTCAGGATGCAGGCGATCGGCGTCTCGACCTATGGGTACCGGCTGACGGCGTTCGTCATTGCCGGCATGATGTGCGGCGTTGCCGGGTTGCTGATGGCCAATATGGAACGATTTGTCAGCCCGGCTGTGCTCAGCTGGACTGTCTCCGGCGACCTCATTTTCATTGTTGTTCTCGGCGGCTCGGGGCGTTTGTTTGGGCCCGTGTTCGGCGCACTAGTCTTTTTCCTGCTGATCGAGTTTCTCGGGGATATAACTATTCACTGGCAATTGATTATGGGGCCATTCCTGGTCCTCGTTGTATTGTTCGCCCGGACCGGGATCGACGGCGCTCTCAATGGGCTGGATCATAAATTGAGGGTACGATTTGGTCGGGGACAATCGGGTGACGAGGAGATGTCTTCATGACCTCGCCAGCACTGCAATCAGATGCACTGCTGGCCGCACGCAAGCTGGATGTGCGATTCGGTGGCGTTGTCGCCGCAGATCAACTTGATATAGACGTATATCCCGGCGAGATTCACGCCGTAATAGGGCCGAACGGGGCCGGCAAAACAACGATGATCAATTTGCTGTCGGGCCAGATAAAGCCAGATAACGGCAAAATTGTTTTCGATGGGGCTGAAATTTCCCGCCTGTCACCGGCACGCCGATCACAGCGCGGAATTGCGCGGTCATTTCAAATCACCAGTATTTTTAAAGAAATGAGTGCTCTGGCCAATATTGCCATGGCCGTTCAGGCGCAAGATGGGCACTCATTCCGGTTTTGGCGACCAGTGGGTGCGGATGACAAATTACTTGGCCCGGCCCAAGCTATTCTGGAACAGTTCGGCCTTGGTGAACGCGCCGAAATACTTGCTGGAAATTTGGCCCATGGCGAACAGCGCCAGCTTGAAATTGCCATGGCGTTGGCGACGCAACCCAGACTGCTGCTGCTCGACGAGCCAATGGCCGGAATGGGCAGTCAAGACAGCGCGCGTATGGTTGAAATTTTGGCATCGCTAAAAGACAATTATGCGATGCTGCTCGTTGAACACGATATGGATGCGGTATTTGCCCTCGCCGATCGGATCACAGTTTTGGTTTATGGTCGGGCCATCGCCACCGGTTCGCCCGCGGAAATTCGCGACGATAAGAACGTGCGCGACGCCTATCTGGGCGAAGACGGGGCCAATTAAATGCTAACCCTTGATGCAGTTGAGGCGGGTTATGGCGATAGCCAAGTATTGTTCGGCATTGATCTGGAAATCGGCGATGGTGAAGTGGTCACCCTGCTCGGCCGTAATGGTATGGGTAAAACCACGACTGTTCGAACAATCATGGGGCTGTTGCGGGCCAAAGGCGGGCAAATTGTATTCGACGGCAAGCGGGTCACAAACCTGCCGTCATTTCGCATTGCCCGCCTTGGTTTGGGTTTGGTCCCCGAAGGGCGTCAGATATTTCCCAATTTGACCGTGCGCGAAAACTTGATCGCCACAGCTGCCCAGGGTGGCGCCAAGGATACAGATGGTGGCTGGACCTTTGAGCGGATTTTGGACCTGTTTCCGTCTCTTGCCGAACGAATTGGAAGCATGGGAAACCTGTTGTCGGGGGGAGAGCAGCAGATGCTGGCTGTTGGCCGCGCGCTGATGACAAATCCGCGCTTGCTCATTCTTGACGAGGCGACCGAAGGCTTGGCGCCGCTGATCCGGGCTGAAATATGGCGCGTTCTGAAAGACTTGGGATCCGAAAATTTATCGATATTGGTGATTGATAAAAATGTAGAAGCGCTGACGGCTTTGGCCGACCGACATTATGTTATGGAGCGTGGGAAAATCGTTTGGCAAGGCAATTCGGCTGAGCTCATCTCTGCACCCGAAATCCAGCATAAATATCTCGGAGTTTGATTAAATGAACACTCCGGTTTTTGAGTCCGATGAGCATATTGCTGCTATCGATATCGCCCATGATGGCATCGTCCGGTATCGCAGCGAAATAGAGGCGGAGCGGCGCAAGGCGGTCGAGGACCTGCTGGCGGCCAATAAATTCCGCCTCGTGAAACCGCCGGGCCTATCTGGTCCCTACCATCTGCGGCTAAGTCGGCGCGAAGATCGGTTGGTTTTTGAACTTGGCGCAGAAGGTTTGACCGGTGTCGATGGCCCGCCAACGATCAAGGTTCAAATAAATTTGGCGCCAATGCGCCGAACGATCCACGATTATTTTACCGTATGCGAAAGCTATTTTGAGGCTGGCAGTTTTGCTCGGCCGGGTCGTCTAGAAGCCATTGATGCGGGCCGCAAAGCGCTCCATAACGAAGGCGCCCAGGACTTGCGCGATCGGTTGGCCGGCCAGATTGAAATTGATCACGACACGGCGCGGCGGCTTTTTACCCTGATCTGTGTCATGCTGGTCAGGGCGTAAACGTATTTTTACATCGCCGCTTCGATCATCTTCAATAGTGGCGCATAACCATTCTCGGCAAGGGACTTTGACGCTGGCTCGGCATGGGTGGGTGGCAATTCAATTCCCAACCCCTCAATAAATCGGTTCATAAAATTGAATAGCGAAATAGTTCCAACAATTTCATGGGTCGCCTGCTCGTCCCAGCCGGCGTCGGTCATGGCGTCATAATCTTCCTGGGTCACGCCGCGCACGTCCTGGGTCAATTTGCGGGCATAAAGCAGCACCGGACGCATTTTTTCATCAATCGCCGACAGGCTGTCATCTTCTATCAGCCGGTCGACAATGCCTTCCGGATACCCCATTTTCTCCACAACCCCTGTGTGGACGGTCAGGCAGTAACGGCAACCATTGAGCCGCGAGACATAGGCGGCAATGAGCTCCATCTCCGCATGGGTTAGAGACGAATTTTCATTCCGCAGTAACGCTTCGTGATACTCGATCAGGGCCTTTGCCGGCCCCGGCCAGCGGGTAAAAATATGGCGCAGAGTGGCATTGTCGGGAAGCGATGGCAAAAAGCTCAATTTGGTTACCTCGTCAAAAATATCGCCGGTCAGGCAACTTGCTTTTGGTCGGCGGCCGCGCCGGAATAAACGTCAACGCCTGGGTGAAAATCGGACCAGACATACCAGAAGATTTTGTTGTAATGGGGAACAGGCGCCAACGATTTTCCCTGATGCGTACCGCTTACGCACTGTCCGGTGATGGACCAGGTCGATCCAGTTTGGGTATCGGTGAATTCCCGGCCATTACCGCCAGCGGCAAATGTCAGAACTGAGCCATCGACGCTCCGGTCGTAGACCTGGACGTAATCGGTCTCGCCATCAGCGGCGATGAGAATTTGTGTGCCGCCCAGCTCGTCATGAATAAGCGGTGAGGCCTGGGAAGCGGTGATCGGATATGTCCTGGTCTGCCCTCCTATCTCAACTCCGTTCACCTGAGATTTCATCGGTTGACGATTATCCTGATCGTGCTGCAAGGGATAGACCAGCACTGGGCTGGACGGGTCGATGACGTCGGCGCGGGCTAAGAGTTTCAGGTAAAAGACATCCCGCCAGGCAATTGGGCGCATCCAAACCTTGCTCTCCGGATAGAGCTCTTTCCAGGTTTTTAGGCTGCAAGCCACCGTCGGAATTGTCTTTAGCGGCAATGTGCCTTCGCGCGATTGGTTCTGGATTTGCACCACCGAGCACTGGTTGGATTTCTCGTAAAACACCATATTGTTGGCCAGTGCCGCGGTAATCGTAATATCCGGCTGGCGGAATTTATCGGCCATCGCATAGGACATTGAGCTGTGGGCGAGAATGCAATGGGTCATGATAAATGGATCGTCGCCCTCGGGCTGGTAGACGATATGCGGGCGGCGGGCTAGGCGCGCAATATAGGCCCACGGCTTACCGGACCGATCGATGACGCCGACCACCTCTTCATTCTCGTCGAATTTAGCGGTCGCTTCGTCGAGAGAAATATAATTTGGGTTGCGGATCGGCTTAAACATCAGCTTGGTATGCATGAAAAATCCGAACACCAAGATGCCGCAAAAAATGACAATGGCGCCGAGCGTGATCCAGGGCATATGTCCTGCCGCAAACCCCGGATAGGCCTTAAATATTGCCGTGGCCATCAATGCCGCGCCGATCAATCCGACCCAAAGTGACTTACCATAGATGTAGCGGGCACCGGGGGCGCTGGCAGCTATCTTATTGGTATACATCAAAATTCCGAGGGTGCCGGGCAGCACGGCAGCAGCACATAGTATAACAGCGCCAAGCGCCATCCATGTCGAAGCGGTCATTTTTTTCTCCCAGCTAAAATCATCTACCAAGCTTTGCTATATAAAAACCTAATTGTTTTATATTGCAAATGATTGATTTAGCAAAGAGTTGGTATGTGGGATCGATCTCAGGTCGATATTCCCAGCCGGGACCTGTTATGGCTGTCGGTGAACTCAACCCGCGGCCCCACCGGTACAATCCCCGTCGGATTAACGCTCACCTGACTGCCGTAATAATGATGTTTGATATGCTGGAGGTCGACGGTCTCGGCGATACCCGGCATCTGATAAAGCTCCAGGAGATAGTTCTGTAAATTCGGGAAATCGGCAATTCGGGCCAAATTGCATTTAAAGTGACCGTAATAGGCAAGGTCAAAGCGGACCAGGGTGGTAAAGAATCGCCAATCGGCCTCGGTCAGCCGGTCGCCGACCAAATAGCGGCTTCTATCCAGGCGGTCCTCCATTTCACCGAGGGTCTTAAACAAAGCTGTCACCCCGTCTTCATAGGCCGACTGGGATTTCGCAAATCCGGTGCGGTAGACGCCGTTATTCACCGTTTCATATATCAGCTCATTAACCGCATCGATTTCCCCCCGGAGATCTTCCGGGTAGAAATCGGTATCGCTCCTGATTTCCGGATCATTCAGCCCATCAAATGCCGAATTGAACATGCGGATGATTTCTGATGATTCGTTGTTAACAATAGTCGCCTGCTCGTTGTCCCAAAGAACCGGCACCGTAACCCGACCGGTATAGCGACTGTCGGCGGCCGAATAGATCTGGTGGACAAATTCGGCGTCATTGACCGGGTCGCCAATCACCCCAGGCGCCTCGTGAAACGTCCAGCCATGGTCAACCGAATGCCAATGGGTGACCGATAAGCCGATGATGTTTTCAAGTCCCTTTAACTTGCGCATGATCAGCGCCCGGTGGGCCCAGGGACAGGCGAGAGATATATAGAGGTGATAACGCCCGGCGGCCGCCCGGAAGCCGCCATTCCCCGATGGCCCAGGGTCGCCATTGGGGGTCACCCAGTGGCGAAAACTCGAATTAACCCGATTAAATTGGCCGCTCTTTTCTGTCTTCTCCGGTTCCTTTTGGTGCCAGACGCCGTCGATCAATAGTCCCATTCGAACTTCCCTTGCGTAAAAATGGTGCGTAATACTGTGCGCCCCTTATTGCCCTTCCCGGCGCCAGGCGGCAAGCAGTGCCATCAATCCAAATACCAAAAGTAATGCCGCCGGCCACAAGGAGATTTGCGACACACCGCTGATCAAGAAATCCTGGTTTGCCCGTAACCCGATCCACTGACCCGTGCCGGCAACTGTGTTGCCCCATTGCCGCCGGTCGGGTGCAGAACGGCGCAGCGCCGGAACGCCGTCCTCTTCGATCCAAATAACGGCTCCGCCGCTTGCTAGTGTGGCAGGCGCGAGTTTTGTCTCGGTTGCGGTAACGTCGCTAAATTCAAGTGGATTGAGGCTGCCGACGGCGGCCAGAGCGACCCGTGTTCCGTCTTCCAGTCGATAAATACCGGCCTCGTCGATGGCCAGGCTGGCCCGGTCAGCGCCATCGGCGCCGGGCGTCAGGGTGATCACCTGGGTCCGGCCAGAGGGGAAAGTCACGGTTACATCTTGGTTCTCGGGAACGAGGCTGCGACGGACAATTTCCAGGCTGCCGCCACGTTCTTCGGCGGTCAGCACGTCTTCTTCGAGTTCCGGTTCTTTCATCAGCCAATGGGCGAGGCGGCGCATGAGTTCCCCGTGCGGACCGCCACCCTCATAGCCCCGCGCCCACAACCATATCTGGTCCGACATGAATTGCGCGACCCGGCCTTCACCGACCCGGTCGAGCAGCAATATTGGCTTTGAATCGACACCATCCATGACCACCGTGCCGCCGCTGGGTATGGCATCGATCATGCGAAACCAGCGACCCCATCCGGGTGTCTCGCCAATTGTTGCGGGGGCGCCGGTTAAACCTGCGGTGACCGGATGGCGGCTGCCTTCTTCGGTGATCATGGCGTGAAAGCCGGTCTCGGTAACGCTGCCGGTCGGGGTAGCGGGTAGAATGCGCGAAAGGGGCGAGCTCGATTGGCTCAGCGGTGCGGCATATTCCGGGCCCACGGTTTCGAGCAGGGCGCCGCCATTTTCAACAAATTCGGCAATGTTATTGAGATAAAACTGCGGCAGTACGCCCCGGCGCTGATAATTATCGAATATGATCAGATCAAAGTCCGGTAGTTTGATTTCGAACAGCTCGCGCACCGGAAAAGCGATCAAGCTGAGTTCACTGACCGGGGTTGAATCTTGCTTGTTGGGCGGGCGCAAAATGGTGAAATGAACCAAGTCAACCGCCGGGTCCGATTTGAGCAGGTTGCGCCAGGTGCGCTCACCCGCATGGGGCTGGCCGGAAATTAATAGAACCCGCAGCCGGTCCCGCACGCCGTTTACCACGACGACGGAATTATTGTTGAGCAGGGTCAGCTCTTGGTCGCCGGGCTCGACCTCCAGGGAAAAGATGTTCGTGCCGCCATGTTGCAGCGGCACCGTCATTTCGGTCTCTTGCCCGACAATGACCGGCATTCTGGCCAGTTCTTCGTCGACGCCGCGCCGCAAGGTGACCAAGGCTCGGTCGGTTCGCGTTGATCCTGGGTCGATCACTCGGAATTTGAGCGTGATATCCTGGCCGACAATGCTGTAGCTGGGCGCCTGGACGATTTCTAGAAACCTGTCGCTCTGACTTGGTTCCCCGACGATCAGCGCATGCAGTGGCCCGCCCGGATCAAACGCCTCTATATTGGGTGGCGCATCGTGTACTTGGCCGTCGGTAATCAAGATGGCCCCAGCAAACCGGCGGCGCGGAATATCGGCCATCGCAGCGTTCAGGGCGGCAAAAAGATGGGTGCCGTCCCGTCGTCCAAAATCCGCCGCCCCATCATAGGTGCCATCGCCCGTCGTCTGGCCGGCGCCGAACCGAACGACACGCATCTCCAATCCCGGTTCATCCGCCAGTTTCGCTCCGAGCTCGGTGGCGGCGGCACGAATAACCTCGTCCCGGTCGCCGATCCCGGTACTGGCGCTCTGATCGATTAATATCAGGCCAATATCGCCGACGGGCTGGCGTTCTTCGATGATGATCGCCGGGTCCGCCAGGGCGATCAGCAGTCCGGCGGCGGCCAGGGTTCGCCAAATGAGACCCGGCGCCCGCCGCCAAATTCCCAGACTGAGAATAATTGCGGCGAGGATGGCCAGGCAGGCGAGCGCGGTCCAGCCAAGAAGGGGGCTCCAGCCGATTGTCACAGCGTTCATCTTTATTGCCCCAACCGGTCGAGGATTGCCGGAATATGAACCTGATCGGCCTTGTAGTTACCGGTCAGCGAATACATGATCAAATTGACGCCGAAGCGCAGCGCCATTTCCCGTTGTCGTTCGCCCCCCGGCGACACCGGATAGCGCGCTCGTCCAATCGCGTCGGTCGCCCAGGCTGCGGCAAAATCATTAGATCCGACAATGACCGGCGACACACCGTCATTGATATGTTCGTTGGGACGCTGCACCCAAAGTTCGCCGCCGACCCAGCGGCCCGGAAAATCTTGAAGCAGGTAAAATGATTTGGTCAAAACATGGGTCTCGGGAACCGGTTGCAGGGACGGGATATCGAGATTGCCGACAAGTTCGCGTAAACGAGCTACACCTGGACTGCCAGTGCCCCCGCTGGAAAATTGCTGGTCGGCGGTGTCGAACAAAATCATTCCGCCATTGCGCAAATATTGATTAATCCGCTCCAGCGCGATCCCCGAAAGATCTGCTTGACCGGGCACAATGCGCCAGTAGATGAAGGAAAAAAAGGCCAGCTCGTCGGTGGCCGGGTCAAGGCCGGCGGGAGGGGCGGGCTCGATCGAAGTTCGCGCATTGAGGATGGCGCTGAGGCCGGTCAACCCGTCTTTTGAAATTGCGTCAGCCTCGGCAATACCGGTCACTATATATCCCAACCGCACCGCACCGGCGGCTTCGATGGCGAACTGCTCCGGATCGCCGCTCAATTCCTGGGCCCAGCTACGCGGCGCCAGGGCAGGTGCTGCTAAGAGAATAAAAGCTATGGCAAGTGAGGTAGCGGCGCGTCCTCCCGATTGCCGGCGTGGCGTGGGCATAAGGCCGCGCAGCACCAGTCCAATGACAAAATCGGCCAGCAACAGGAGCAAAGCGGCGGTCAAGAACCATGGCTTGAGGTCGACCTCGCGGACCTGGGCAAACGACTCGGCGATGACGCCGTCTGGCAGATCGGCATTGCTGGCGCCAAAGAGCGACGTTACCGCGCCAAGGCTGGGCCCAAGGTTGAGCGCCCGGCGGGCCAAATCCGTGCCGTAATATCCCGGTGGTGTCGCCGGGCCGATTTGTGCCTGGGAAAACTGGGAAGAGAGGATCGAGGTGGCAATTGGTGAGGGTTCGTTAAACCGCCCAAATCCATCCAGGCTGAGCAGCGGCGCCAATGCCAGATCACCGGAAACATCCGCCACCCCCTGGCTCAATCCTAAAATACGCCGCAGCATGTCGACATAAAGCCCCGACAGGGCAAGGTTCGACCAAGTTGTGTTGGCGGTGGTGTGAAAGAGAATGAGCCAACCCGCCCCCTTTCGTTCCGCAGTAATTAGTGGTGTGCCATCGACCAGTCGGGCCCAGGTTTTTCCGGCTAGCTCGGGACCGGGTTCGGCCAGCACCTGGCGGGTGACCGTAACATCGTCTTGTATCGCCAGGCCGGCAAAAGGGCTCGTCGCGTCAAACGGGGCCAATGTCAACGGGTCGGCCCAGCTCATAATGCCGCCAAAAGTGCGTCCCCCTTGGCGCAAAATGGTGGGCAATAATGTGTCGCCGCCTTCGGCCAGCCGGGGACCGGCAAATCGGACCAGCACACCGCCCTGGTCGAGCCAGGTGCTCAAATTCTCAGTTTCCTCGTCGGTCAGAGTGCCGACATCGGCCAATATCATCACTGCAAGCTGGCGCGCCAGTAATTCGCGGACCGAGCCGTCGCGTAGCTCGGCATAGGGGGTGAGGGCGCGGTCGAGATAATATCGATCCCCGACCAGGGTCTGGTCTTGCTCGGCGCCGCTGCCCGAAATAATGCCAACCGGGCGGCGACGGAATTGCTCGTCAATCAAGATCACCGAGGCCGCGCTGGTATCGCCCTCGACCGAAAAACGGGCGATTGCATTGCGCATTTCCGCCGGTAGCTCAATTGCCGTTTCCGCGCGCGTTTCTCCAGCGTCAAATTGCAGGTTGAGTTGGGCGAGGATGCGCCCATCTTCACCCAGCGCCTGGATGACTTTTGTGCTCGCGGCCAGCGACCCGGCTCGTCTTGCGCCTATCGTTACCCGACCCGGTTGGATGGAGGGTCGTTCGAGTATGGTCGCCAATGCATAGTCGGGGGGCGTAACCAGATGGACATCGCCCCAGCGGCCCAGAGTGTCTACAAAATCGGAACCATTACTACCTTCGGCGGCAATGCCGCTTGCCAGCCAATATATATTGGCGGTGCCTTCGTTATCGAAATTCGGGGCGAAGACGGCCAATGCCTCTGCCGCGCCGGTATAATCGGCGCTCCAGGGTTTCGGCGCTAGTGCCTGAACCCGGCGGCGGGCATCGGCGGCGCGGGTGAGCCCGTCGATTTGGGGTGCCTCGCCATTGATCCCCGGTGCGGTGGACAGAACCAATACCGGCAGCGATTGGCGTTCGGCTTGATCGATAAGGTCGGCGGTCATTGCCTGCACGTCATCCCAAGATTGAGCGGCGGCCCAGTCATCATCGATGATCAAGACGAGCGGCCCGTCGCCATCGAGGGCGGCGCCGGGGTTGAGTAATGGATGGGCCAAACCGATGATCAGCGCGGCCGCCAAGATCAATCGCAAAGCCAGCAGCCACCAGGGGGTGCGGTGTGGCGTTTCTTCCGTCTGCTCCAGGCCGAATAACAGGCGGATTGCCGGAAATGGGATCAGCCTGGGGGCCGGCGGCACGGCGCGCAATAGCCACCATAAAAGCGGCAGGGCCATCAGGCCGAGCAGCAACCACGGAGCGGCGAATGCAAAACTACTCAACATCTGTTCAAAGCTCTGGCTGGTTGGTCATGACGCCATAGAGCGCCAGCAAAGTCGGTTCCGGCGGTCGGTCCGTGTGGTGGATGGCAAAGCTCCACCCGGTCAGCCGCGCCAAGTCCGCCAGTGCCGCCTGATGCCGGGTGAGGCGTTCGAGATAATCGGTGCGCAGGCTTTCGGCCCGTCCAACCAGCAAATTGCCTTCCGCCTCCAGCCCTTCAAACCGGCTGCGGCCGGTAAACGGCATGCTGGTCTCGGCGGGGTCGAGGATTTGCAAGAGATGGCCGCGCACTCCGCGATCGCCAAAGGCGCGCAGGTGCTTTTCAATATCGGGTAAAGGCGATAAAAAATCGCCGATCAGCACCAGTGAGGCGTGGCGGGGCAAGGGCGCTTCCGGGGGCAATCCGTCATCACTCGCATCTTTGGTCACATGGTCTTTGGTCACATGGTCAACTGCCAGCGATGCGCAGAGCCGGTTAAATGCAGCTCGACCGCCGGTCGGCGGGGCCGGGTTACCGATCAGCGCAATGCGTTCACCGCCGCGCACCAGTAAAGACATTGCCGCCATGGTAATCAGGTCGGCATGATCGCGTTTGGTTGGCAGGGAATTGTCCGAGCGATAGTTCATTGACGCAGACCCGTCGCGCCACAGCCAAATCGATTGGGCTGCATCCCATTCGGTTTCACGCACATAAACATGGTCGCCCCGGGCCGAGCGCCGCCAATCGATACGGTTGGGCAGGTCGCTTGGTTCATACCGGCGATATTGCCAAAAGGTTTCGCCAAGCCCCACCCGCCGCCGACCGTGAATGCCTTGGGCCACCGTGTCGGCAACATGCTCGGCCGCGACTTGCAACGCCGGCAAAGTGGCGGCAAGGGTTTCGGCACGGTGCTGGAATGCCGCTATTCTCGCGCCGTCGCTGGCCTGGGTCGCTTCACTCATAATAGTGTGTCGCATCACTCATAAAATACAGTCCGGTTTAGCGTAGGGGCTCGCATAGACGCTCGATAATATCGGTTACCGTGATGCTGTCGGCCCGGGCGCTGAAATTGAGCGCCATACGGTGCCGCAAAACCGGCGCTGCCAGTGCCAAAATATCATCGATCGAGGGCGCCAAACGCCCTTGCAATAGGGCTCGCGCTCGCACCACCAGCATCAGCGCCTGGCTGGCACGGGGACCCGGTCCCCAGGCGATATGGCGCGTAATGTCGGTATCGGTGCCGGCTTCGGGCCGGGCCGAGCGGACCAAGGCCAATATGGCCTCGACCACGCTTTCGCCGATTGGAATGCGCCGGATCAATTGTTGGGCGGCAATTAATTCTTCGGCCGACAGCACTTTATGCGCTTTGGCCTGATTGACCCCGGTGGTCGCCAATAGCATTTGACGTTCAGCCTCGATATCTGGGTAGCCGACATCGACCTGCATCAAAAACCGGTCGAGCTGTGCTTCGGGCAGCGGATATGTGCCTTCCTGCTCCAGCGGGTTTTGGGTTGCCAAGACGTGAAAGGGTTTGGGTAATGGCCGCGACTGTCCGGCCACGGCAACCTCGCGCTCCTGCATCGCTTGCAGCAGGGCCGATTGGGTGCGCGGGCTGGCCCGGTTGATTTCATCGGCCATCAGCAATTGAGTAAAGACCGGGCCGGGAATAAACCGAAACGACCTTGTGCCGGTCTCGTTTTCTTCGAGCACTTCCGAGCCCAGAATATCGGCAGGCATAAGGTCGGGGGTACATTGAATGCGCCGGTCATCAAGGCCGAGCACGGTGCCCAAGGTCTCGACCAACAATGTCTTGGCCAACCCCGGCACGCCGATCAACAATAGGTGACCACCCGACAGCAGCGTGATAAGGGTTTCGTCGATGACCTCGTTCTGGCCGAAAATGACCTCGCCGATGCTCGCCCGCACCTCGCCGATGCGCGCCGCCAGGCTTTGCGTTTCGGCAATCAATTCCGGGCCGCCGGTGTTATTCGTGGTGTTGTTCGGCATATCTGTTGTCGCTGTATCGGTACTACTCAACGCTTTTCTCCGTTTTTCCGCCGGATCCGCCGGGCGGCTCTACACGCGGTTCATATAGGTATGGTCGGTCCAAAAATCACCGGGCTTTCGGGTGACCGCCCGACTGCCCGGCTGGTTGACCGCCAAGTCGATCAAGGACATTACCATATACGCATTGCCAGGGACGGTCGCTGGTATTATCGCGAGTCGCCGATCACCCGTAAACCTTTGGTTACCCTATTTGCCTCGGTCTTGCAGCGTGATCCCGCAGGCCAATATTGGCTTGTCACCCCAGCCGAAAAGGGCCGTATTGACGTCGATGACGCGCCGTTTGTTGGGGTTGCCATGGATCGTCTATCAGGGACTCCGCAACGTCTGCAATTTCGCACAAACCTTGACGATGTCGTGATCGCCGGGCCCGACCATCCGATACGGGTCGAAACCGACCCCGTCACCGGTCAACCCTCACCCTATTTAATGATCCGGGACGGTCTCGATGCGCTGATCTGCCGGGCGGTCTATTATCAGCTTGCCGAGCTTGCTATTGAAGGCCCGAAGTCGTCGGCGATTGGTCTCGGTGTCTGGTCTGATGACATGTTCTTTTCCCTCGAGCCTGTGGATAAATCGGAAACAAGCTAAGTTTCTCCTCCCAATTGCCGGTGTCGAATATCAGATATACCCCAACATGTAGTGCCTCCGGCGCCCATCTCGGCAAAACATAGTGTTTTCATCGGCTTGCTTGGCCGTGCTTTTTTTGTCACACCTGCAGAAAAATTGCCCACAAGCGGCGTTGACCATCTTGGCAAGCGGAGAGTCGAGCAGGTAAAACCCTTCACATAACAATGCACGGGATCAGAAAAGAAGTTCCGGCACCTGTCTCACTCCGAGGACAATTACTTAATCGGGGGGGTGAGCACATAAAGGACGTACAGTATGTACAAAACGTTTAAGACCGCCCTTCTGGGCACCGCCGCATTTGGTATTCTCGCCATTGCCGGCACGACAACCGCCACCGCACAGACCGGCGTTTCCTCTGATCACAATTTCTCCACATGGGCCGATCTTGTCTACATGAACGCCGATGCCGGTAACAACACTATGGGTATTGTTGCTGGCGCCGCTGGCGGGTCTGCCGCAAACATCGATACCGATTATGGCGCGGGCTTTGATCTCGGTGCAGCATGGCGGGTGAACTCAGGCCTGTCTTTCAGCGGGTCGTTCCGCTATTTGGAGGTGGATGCTACTGGGAGTGCCGCAGCGGTAACGCCTACAAATTCTCTTCTCAGCGTTTTTAGTGGCCCGCTCGCAGTCGCAGGCGAAACTTGGATTGACAATCACGTGCTGGATTTTGGTGTTACCCAGGATCTGAACGTTGGTAGCGCGATTGGCGTTTCGCTCTTCGGTGGCCTGCGCTATGGCGGTGTTGAGCAACAGCTCAATACAATTTATACTGACTTGAGTACTAATCAGAATTCCACCAGCGGTTCTGAATTCGACGGCATCGGTCCCCGGGTCATGGCGTCCGGCACGTGGGACTTAGGGTTCCCCGGTGTGTCCATTTTTGGTCACGCTGGCGCGTCATTGCTGGTCGGTACTCTCGAATCCACGCTTCATGAGAGCGGATCCGCTGGCGCTCTATCGTTCGTAAACGAAGAGGAAAACCAGGTCGTGTCCGTGCTTGAGCTTGGCTTTGGCGTCGATTATGAACGGGCCTTTGGCCATGGCAACGTTGTCAATCTACATGTCGGATATGACTTCGAGACTTGGAACGGTGCTGTTGGCGCTCAGCAAATATCAACGTCTTTGACCGAGCGGAATAATCTTGCTCTGCACGGCCTCAAAGCTGGTGTCACGATCAATTTGGCGCCGAAGTAATTTCGCGCTAAAACCGGGTTCTTAATCCGGAGCCGCCCTTCGCGAGGAGGGCGGCTTTTCTATGTCCAGCTTGTGGATAAGTTATCTGTTTAATCGGCGGTTACCTGAAAAATGCCGTCCCAGTCGCCATTTTTTAGTAAATCAGGTGCGGCCCGACCGCACTAGCCCCTATATGTGGGTGCACCTGCAATATCTTCCGTGATGTATTTTTGCAACGCAGGGAAAAAATATACTCACAGTGTCACGGATGAGCTTGCTTGGCGAAGAGTCCGTGTCCTAAAACGGGCGCTATCAAAACAAGCTATCCAAATGCATCAGTCCTTAGCGTTAGTAATCTGTTGGTGTGACGCACATAACAAAATCAAAAGCCACACCATTCTCACCCGAGAAATAGTCAAAAACCGCGGGGGGGTGAGGAAGATAGACAATGGATTTTACGTTTAAGAAGGCCCTTCTGGGCACGGCGGCAATCGGTGCAGTAGCCCTTGCTGGCACAACGGGTGCGACGGCGCAGGGCGTCTCCTCCCATCATCAGTTCAGCTTGACGGGCTCGTTTGTTTACATGCGCCCCGACGCTGGTAACAGCGATTACGGCGTTCGCGTTGGCACGTCGGGTGGCTCCGGTCCGGGTTCGGTTGAGGATGTCGAGAGCGAGTATGGTGCCGGTTTCCAAATCGGTGCGGCATGGCGTCCGGGTCCGGCTGGCCTGTCGCTGGGTGGTTCGTTCCGTTATGTCAGTTCCGAGTCCAAGGATTCGGCTGCTGGCACAGGCGGTTCGCCTTTGTTGGCAACCAACGTCATCGGACCGGGCTCCTTTGCGCCTGTTTCGTTGGCGTCAGCCTCGACGGATTTCGACAATCATGTGTTTGACTTTGGCGCCACTCAGGAGCTTGAAGTCGGTAATGCGGTTGACGTCTCCATCTTTGGCGGCTTGCGCTACGGTTCGATCGAGCAAAACCTGAAAACAATCTATTCCGGTGCAGCCTTCGGTTCGATCACCTCGTCGGGGTCCGATCTACGTTTCCGTTCGACCAACGGGTCCGATTTTGAAGGTATCGGTCCGCGGGTTGCGGCATCGGCGTCTTGGACTGTCGGCAATAGCGGCGTTTCGATCTTCGGTCATGCCGGTGCATCGCTGCTGGTTGGTACGCTCGAAACCGAAGTTGCACAGGTAAATGCAGGGTCGGGTGTCGGCGTTTCCGCCTCAGGCGAGAACGAAGAGCAAAGCCAGATCGTTCCGGTGATTGAAGCCGGTGTCGGTGTTGGCTTTGACCGTCCGTTTGGTCACGGCAGTGCCGTTAACCTCTCGATCGGTTACGACTTTGAAAGCTGGGGTGGTGCCGCCGGTGCGCCGCAGTTTGGCAGCACGGTCCTGACCGAGCGGAACAATGTTTCCA
>JAJFIX010000015.1 GCA_021774575.1 Alphaproteobacteria bacterium
TAACGGATATGCGATTCTGCTGCGGACATCGTAGGTGGGGCGCGCGGAGCGCGCGAGACTACTGCTTGGCCGGCAGCAGCAATCGCTTGTTAGGAGGCACCCTGGCGGCTCAGCACTACCTCGATTCGTGTGAGGATCCGGTCAATGGCCTCAATGAGTCGCCCGTTCTCGCGAACAGCGAGCCTTTCAAGCGAGATCCGGAGAGCCAACAGTCCACGCCCTTCCTCGTCGAGGACCTGTTCTAATCGGACCTGTGGGCCATCCGGAAGATCGATCATGTGTGATTGAGGGACATCCAGGAGTGTGATCGCGACCCCCTGACGCACCACAAACGGCCTTAGGTGAGTGTCGAGCAGGTTCGTTATCCGAATCTCGTCCTCGGAGTTTTCCGTCACGCTTCGCGGCCAGTCCGCCAGCATAGCCCGGAGGTCAGAGTCGGAGATCAGGGCTAGGTCGCCGGACTGAGTGATGCGACTCAGGGCTCCCCCAACCGGTTGGAACGTCACACGTGTGTTGAATAGCCGAGATAGGAAGTAGACCTGTGCCGAATCGGCCGGACCTGAAGGGTTCTGGACGGCCAAGAGGGCTGCCGCCTCCCGGGCGTACAACTCGTGGGTCCCTCTGTCACCTTCCAGGACCGCCCGGTTTTCGACTAGCTCTGCTTGCAGGTCCTGGAGAAGTCGAAGCTCGTCCGCGCGCTGACCCCGCTCGTCCCAAAGCGCTTCGATTCCAAACGCGAGCAGGATACTCACGACGATTAGAGCGGCCTCCGCCAACCATTTGAAGCGAGCTTTGTGACCTGCGCTGCCGCCGCCGGAAGGGACGGGTCCACCGGCATGCTCTTGCTTCCTCCCGTCGCTCCCCAATCAGGTGCCTCCTAACGGATACGCAATTCTGCTGCGGACCAATGTGATGCCTAAGCGCGAAGCGCGCACGCCAAAGACGCCTCCGTCAGCAGCAATTGCTTGTTAGGCCGCGCTCGCTCCGCAATCATCGAGACGGAGGGGGAAGCGAGGCTCGTTCTCTGGAAACTCATCAAGCATCAGGAACCGTGTCCGGTAATACTCGAACCAACGGGCATGGTCGTCGAATGCTGCGCGGAACTGCTCCCGTACCTGCATAGTCTGGGTAACGTCGAGATCCCAGGCGCGGGCTGCCTTGGCCACCATACGATTGAGACGCTGCTCCGGGCTCTCCTCGGTTTCGAGAGATTCGAGGTAGCTCTCAAAGGCCATGCACAGGAAGCGCTCGGCTCCCATCATCGTGTACAGCCAGTCCTCCCGATGCGCTCCAGGGTTGGCGGCCGCCAGGGCCGCGTTGAGATCGTGCGGAGTCACGAGCAGAGAGCCATAGAATTGTGTCATGGCATCGTACAGGTGGTCCGCTCGTATCTCGTCGTACGTACCGATGATTCCGAACGCAGGCGCACGGTCGGTTGGATCCAGAATGTCGATCATGAATCGGCCGTGACACATGGCGGCTACAACCAAGAGGTTCATTCGGGAGATATGATTGATCTTGGCTAACCGCGGGGCGATGTCGGCCCACGGGATGAGCTCGCCTCCTCGTAGCCGAACCCCCTCGCGGTCACCATGGGTCTCTATGTGGATGATCGGACACCCGCCGCCGCGCGAAGCGGCCTCCCGAGCAATCTGATCGAGGATGTCAAGAAACGACTGCGTCGAGTCTGGATGCCAAATCTCGGCGATGAAACCAGTGGGTTCCGCGACGGGCGAGACAGTCACCTCGAAGAGGTCGGTCCCCGTCTTGAGATGGCTGTCCGGTAGTGACTCTATGATCGCTACGGAGTCAAACTGAAGTGTGGGTATCATCCGGTGCTTTGGTGCGGCCTAACGGATCTGCATTTAAGCTGCGCAGGCAAACAACACATGTGCAAGCGGCGCAGCCGATTGCACTCCCCTAAAACGCCTGTGACTGCTTCAAATGCTTGTTAGGACGCCGGCTGCGACCGTCGACTCACGGCCTTTGTTTCAAGGCCAGGCGGTAGGGTGTCGAGTAGACGGTGCGTAAGAGTAGCGGGCGTCAGAAGCAGATCAGCCTAGGGGTTGGAAGCCGACGACAATTGGCTGGAGAACCACCAGGTGTTGCCGCCAGGATCCAAGACGCCGCCGCGCCGATCGGGATCGCCGTCCCGCTGGGCAGGCTCACTGACGGAGGTCGCCCCGTTCTTAAGAGCAAGCGCGTAGGCGACGTCGACGTCCGGCACATAGACATGAAGATGGCAAGGGACCGGGGGCCACTCGCCTCCGGCCTCGCCGAGCATGACTACGGTCCCATCGACGTCCAACTCAGCATGCATGATTGAGCCATCGGGCATTTCGAATCGGCGCAGGGGCGTCGCCGCAAGCGTGGCCACTGCAAAGTCGATCACTGCTTGGGCCTTTGCCGTGATGAGGTAGGGTGACACCGACGTGTATCCCGCCGGCTTCCAGTTCGTCGACATGCTTGCAACCCCCCTGTGCGTACGGCGTCCTAACGGATACGCAATTCTGCTGCGGACCAATGTGACGAGGGCGCGCGCAGCGCGCGACACCCACGCCGCCTCCGTCAGCAGCAATTGCTTGTTAGGCGTCGCGCAGGTAGGAGGCCGTCCACCGCCTCGTGACGACGCAGTCAACCAGATCACGGACCGTGACCGGGATCCGATGGCGCCGCCACCGCCACCAGGACGGAGACAGCAGTGCGAACAGATTGAAGCCGGCCTCTGGCCCAAAGTGGCGATCCCACTGCATGAGTGAGAAGTCCACTTGAAGGTCGACCTCTAGCTTGCGAAAGACGTCGACGGCATCGTCGCCGTCGATACCGAGGTCGCTCAAGAGATCAGAGCCTGACGATAGCCGGTGGAGCTGGACGCCGGACACTTCACCGATAATGTCGGAGACCGCACTTTCCGCTTCAGCGATTTCCATCACCACCTCATTTTCGGCGTACGCCTAACGGATACGCAATTCTGCTGCGGACCAATGTGACGAAGGCGCGCGTGGCGCGCGACACCTAAGACGCCTCCGTCAGCAGCAATTGCTTGTTAGGCAGTACCCGCTACCGTGGCAGAACCTCCACGGACTCAACTGCTCGGCCAAAGATGGCTTCGTTGGCCTCCCATCCAGACCGCAGGCTGGCAAAGATCAGCTGTACCCAGTGAGCGGGCGCGTCGATTGCTATTCGAAGGAACCGGTATTGCTGCCCACTAGCCGCGCCGGAGGCTCGCACAACTGCGGCCGTGGCTCCGTCAACTTGCGTGTGCTCGATGTCGGACACCTCCGGGAAGTCTAGGGCCGCGACGGCCTGGCCCAGAGTCACGTACAAGAAACGCGTCATGTTCCAACCGAAGAAATCATCCTTCGGTTCAACGATGAGCAGAAGGAAGGCGTCTTGGTCTGGGCTGGCCATTTGGATAGACGCGTCTGGATTGCCAAGCTGAGCGTGCGACCAACCGTCAGGCGCGACAAAACTAATCGTCGAATCCGAGTCAACGACCGTGATGCCCTGAGCGAAGAGCGCACTAGGTTGGATTGACATCGCTAGGATCAACAGACAATAGCGACGAACCACGGTACCTCCTGCTTTAGGGCGTGCGGCAAACACGGAACGCTTGGTATTGCATAACGGATACGCAATTCTGCTGCGGACCAATGTGATGCCTAAGCGCGAAGCGCGCACGACCAAGACGCCTCCGTCAGCAGCAATTGCTTGTTAGGTGCCGGGAGCTTGGTCCGCGGCTCGCGAGTAGAGTACCGCCCTTGGTACGTCGAGTTCGCCGCGCTCTTCAACTAGGACCAAGTCTTCGCGAACGTCTAGGAGCTTGGCACCCGCCGGGAGAAGGAACTCGCCGAGCGGGGTACCATCGGAGTGGAACTCGAACCATCGTTCGCGGGTGTCGAAGGACGTCTCCTGCATCAAGACCCGATCGTCCGACACGCGAAGGTCGGAGAAAAACGAGGCTTGTCCCGGTAACCCCATCGCTTCGAGGTCTGGACGCCATCTCCGTCGCGTCTCCTCATCGGGGGCGCGAGCCAACGTTTGTTCGATATATGCCGCCATCAAGACATCGGGATCAAGAGGTGGAACGTTCAGCCGCACAATCTCGGCAAGGCGACCGTCGGCGCTCCACCGTTCAAAACCAAAGAACGTCCCGTCGGCTACGATGAGATCAGAGCCCGAAAAACCAAAACGAGTGCTACGTCCGACGGGATGAGGACCGCCGCCTGTGGGCCGACCGAATCGTTCGGATCCGATTCTCTCTCCGAGGTCGAAGATCTCGGAGCCGTCGGGCTCAAGTAGCCGCAAGTGAGCCATGGCGACGTGGAATCCCTGCTGTCCCAGCACTGACTGGTCCCATCTCATGACAGCAAAGCGGCCCGAGTGGTCGCATGCCAGCGCATATGTGGGCGCGCCAGTGTCGAAGCGTGTGGCCTTCTCCTCCACGAACTCGCCGTTATCGTCGTAGACGCTGAGGGTCCAGTGGAGATCGAACACGGTGAATCCGCCGCGGGCGCACTGGCCGATGCCGCGAATGTATTCGTACTCGCCGGGGCCCTCCCCCTCACGTCCATGTCGTCGGACCAGTGAGCCATCGGCGGAGAGCACAAACACCTCGCGCGACTCCGCGTCCGCGACGACGACTGAGCCGTCGGGAAGGATCTTACCGGCCGCCAGACGTGAGAAAAGGATGTCCCGTGCGCCTAGGCTCTCACCAACTCGAAAGACTTCGGTGAACTGGGTGTCAGGGCTGGAGTCTTCGAGTGGCGGGAACTCGACAATGCGGACCCCAGCGCTGTCAGTCCTAGTGGGTGCCGTGTCATGCTGGGTGACTTCGGGGCTGCACGCGCCGATAGTGACAAGCACAAACACGATCAAGGTTCTCATCATCTCGCCCTTCGGGAGGCACCTAACGGATACGCAATTCTGCTGCGGACCAATGTGCTGCCTGAGCGCGAAGCGCGCACGACCGAGCTGCCTCCGTCAGCAGCAATTGCTTGTTAGGAA
>JAJFIX010000016.1 GCA_021774575.1 Alphaproteobacteria bacterium
CGTTGGGTTTCAGCGCAAACAACTCGACAGTAGAATGACCGACCTTGGCCGGGACGCCATCGACACGCCCGGTCGCCTGGAAACCATCGAGACCGAAATCACCGCCGAGCTGGTCAACGCCGTCGCCACCGGTTTGATCCCAGCAAAAGATTTGGACGCGACCCTCAATACGCGAATAAGCACCGCCCGCCGGATCGCCGCCGCCGAGCTGCTCGACATCGCGCCCGAGCGCCTCGTCGAACGGGTCGGGACCGACATGGGCTCCGAGTTAACCGGCCTCAGCCTGGACGAGCCAAGCCGCGCCGCCATCTGTTGCAGGTAAAATAGAAATCATTTTTCAAGACATAAAATTGGCCGTAGATAATTGAATATATGTCGAATTCGAGAATTGGAAGTTTCTCCGAGGAGAATCTCCTAGATATCTATACATACGCGAACCGATAGAGGAATAACTTTTGAAACCTGTCTAGAGGTTTAGGTTTTTCAATTCGTTCTCTGTTGGCAAATGCAACAACTGCGGGCTGGGATTGAGTGCTCCCGCGTATTCGAGCACACGATCCAACACCTCAATGTCATAGGGGTTTGGTGCGCCTGCTGGAGTGGCAACAATTGCCTTCCAATTTTTTGAATTCATACTCTGGGGTCCTATGACTACCGCCTCACAGTGGACATTCATAGGGTTTTGGCCGTCTACAGAAGCAAAAAAGCGGATCGAACCGGGTCTTATACTATGAATACCCTTTAAAGTAGGTTCACTTTTTGAAAAAGTCATGGATGGGTGTTTGCCTGCACGTACGGAAATCTTTCCGGACTTACCTGTGCCAGGGAGACTGTAAGAGCCGCAGATGGCCCAAGGTTCGTCATCTCGAATGGGGCATGGAAGCCGTACAGATCTGCCGATGGACATACTAAATACCAATTCTCCGGTTTGATTGTCATAAAATAGCCGTCCAAGGTTTTCTATCTCGCAGAAGGTGAATGTCTGCCCCTTACCCGTTCCAATTCCACAATGAGGTACAACTCGACAAAAAATCAGGCCACGATTGCGCGTTGGAGTAACAATTCGGAAGCTATCGTCAATATTTGGCCCGTTTCCACTTTGCAATGCTGCCTCGATGATCACGTCATATGGTAGGCGAGATTGCATCCCGTCCGCGGTAAGTTGGGCGCAAAGCTTGATATCGCCTGTCAGGACCCACGCGTCATAATGCTTCGCCGCGCTCACTACGTGGTTATCGTGGGCTTTAACCGAGGTATTTCGCAACGGCATAGCTGGTGGAAGCCGTAGAATACATGCTGAAGAAATGAAGTCGGAAAAAATGGTTGCTAAATCAAGCCCCGGTCGGAAGTACCTTTTCTTCTCGTTCAGGATCCGAATTGCTTCCAATTCCGTCATCTCGTCGATGAACGGCGAGTATCCCATTTGACCGAGATGTTTTACTGATCTTCGCGCTGCCCCATCAGCTACAAACACCGCATTCAAGAGCACATTCGTATC
Source organism: Alphaproteobacteria bacterium (assembly GCA_021774575.1). GTDB lineage: Bacteria > Pseudomonadota > Alphaproteobacteria > UBA6615 > UBA6615 > JAJFIX01. Next base: position 1,499 of record JAJFIX010000016.1, read on the forward strand.
AATTAGAACTCGATTAGGAAGATCCTTAAGCGAATTGTACATCGGCAACTGTGCCTTGTTCTATTTCCAGGTTTTGACGATCTTCCAATCCCGCGAACCTTCAGCGGTTAGTTATCGCTAAACAGGCTTGACCGAAGAGTAGATGACTTTGATACCTAGATCAAAACCCATGGGAATGCCAAACCAGTGTGCCTTCCAGTATGCACATGTGTACGCCACGGTAGCCTCATATTCACCAAGTTGATATTGCGTGCGCCCCAGGGCCGACATGTACCATCCCGGATGGATTACCGCATATATTCTCGGTCGGCCGAGGCCTAGATACAGCGGAAGTGGATCTCTTAATATTGTGATTTGAATATGTCATTCACGCTAAATCTAGGAAAATATGGAGCAGACCTAACCATGTTCATTAAATCCCAATACATCTCCTTTGCAACTGGATGAGTGATTTCTGGTGGAAATCGGTAGCGATACATCGGATTCGGATCAATACGTTCAAACGAACGTTCATATTCTGGTTTGAGATATTCAAAAATCGACCACCGAATGTTATTCAGAAACTCGGCAATTGTGCGGGCGTGGTAACCAAATACATTGTCGTGGAACCACTCGTGGAATTCCGGAAGAACCAAATATCCTTTTCCCTCGTCGATTGCGCTGAGTAGGGCTCTGTTAAACTCTTCCTTGTGCGTCGCCATTTTGCTGCCTGCCTAAATAGATAGTAGAGGGCAAAACGATAGTCCGCCGAGGGACAACGGTTGTCAAAAAGCAAACGTCCCAATTTGGGAAATGAAAGGAAAATGAGAATTTTGGGTGGCTTCTATGGCCCTTGAACGGATTAATTGCTGCCGCTTTGCGCTGGAAAGAAGACATAACCTGGAGGTGTCTAGAGGGACGGCTTTTGACCCAAAGCGGACGTAAAAATATCTGCGGTTCAAGCGACAAGTGAGCTTATTACGCAGCGGCCATGCCTTAATCAAACCTTATCTCCAATGGTCCGGTAACTTTGATGGCTTTTGCATCCCTCGTATGCCCGACCATGCAGCAAAACATGTACTGGGAGGCTTCTATCATCAACTTATGCAATTTTTCCTTTTGCTCCAGTATCGGTATAGCCCAGTCTGCGTTGTATTGGTGAAGGCTCTCGCTATCAATTTTGCCATTGTGTGCGGCCGCATTCCTGAGTTTAACAATAAGGTCGATGACATCCTTACCATCAGGTAGTTCAACGCCACATCGAGCGGCAATCGCATTCAGATCACCAGAAAACCCAATGCCTTCACTAAAATTTCTTAATCGTTCAGCCAAAGAAGTGCCGCCTGAATCATCGGATGCTTCTTCGAAAAGTATCAGTTGAAACAACAACTGATTGTCGACTTCGTATTCCCGCAATGAGGCCCGAAATAATCTGATAAGCAGCGCAAGCTTGGGGTTCGAGTTAGCGCTCGTGTGAATGTCGGAGAGAGCGTCAAAAGGTCCGGGGACGTTGGTTCCATGACGAATTATTGTGTCATTTGGAACAAAATATTTCACACCTGAATCCCTTGTTCCTTGGGCAAAAGCACAAAGCGGTACCGCAGGGTTTTGTGACACTATTGATACCGCACCAATGGCATTCTCTGCATTGGCGAATTGCGATTCAATCGCCAATTCGAAGGTCTTGGCTCTTATTTTTTCGAACGATACTAATACAGAAGGTCCGCAAGCCTTGAAGTTATCCAGCGTCTTGTTTAGGTCGTCGCGTGAAAATGGAAACTTCGCAAGGTCAAATAACCTGCGTCCGTCATGAATACCGCCTGCGAAGCCTGTCGGCAGGAGTGGCACGAGATCAATTCCATCAGCCAAACCGACGCTTTTTTGTAAGAAGCAGCGAACGTAAATGAACCCAACCCGGTAAATGTCCATGCCGTAGTGATACTCCCTTTGGGGTTGAAATAGCTATAGCACAATGTCCGCTTATGGCTAAAAACCGCCGTCTCCACGGTGGCCGATTCACGGATACGGGGACATCACGGATACGGGGACATGTTACTCACGGATACGGGGACATGTTACTTATCTCAGGCTATACGGGAATTCTTAGGTAGTCTTTCGCGAGTGAAGCCGGGTGGTCTTATGCGGCCGCTATGCGGCCGATGGCCTCGATATGGATTGCGGCGCAGTCGATTATTTGGAAGTCGTATTGTTGATTGTCGTGCTCTTTATTATCAAAAGCGAGGAAAAGGTCGGTGCCGCCGAGCATGACGGCTTCGGCGCCTTGGTCTTGGCATAGGCGGTGACCGGCGTCGAAAAAAACTTGGCGTTGGGTGTTGGTGATTGTGCCGGTGGTGGCCATTGCAACGTAGGTTTGGTGCACCAGGTCGAATTCTGGTTCCGGTGGGGTGACGATTTCAATTGATGGGAGGCTGTTGTAAAAACGGGTCTCCATGACTTTTTGCGTACCGATCAGGCCGAGTTTTTTTTGGCCGCTGCTTCCCACAGCGGGGGAGACGGCGCGAGTGATTTCGTCGATCATGTTGATGATCGGCAGCGGTGAAATTTTCGTCAGCTCATCGATGCAAAAATGACCGGCGATCGAGGGTATTGCCACGGTTTGCGCCCCGGCGGTTTTTAACCGCGCGACCAGATCGCCAAACAGCGCCGCCTGGGCGACATCGTCGTCGCGGGCGAGATTGCCCAACACCGTCGGCGCGTCGGCATGGGCCATTGTCAGCTCAAGTTGTTGGCCGCTATCGGCCAGGGCGCGAATAAGGCCGCGATAATAATAATCCGTCGCCGCCGGTCCAATGCCGCCGATCAGGCCGATATGCATTGCTGGGTTCCTCTTATTGCCGGTTGTCCGGGGCATTCTATCAAGAGGACTGGCCGGGTCTATATTTTATCGCCGGACCTGAGCGCCCTTCTTGGTTGCCAAAAGTTACTCATCGAGCAGTTCGAGATGCCGCGTCTCTATGCCTGCACAACTTTCTCGACTGGCCTCGCGCGTCGTAATTTCCGTGTTATCAGCAACAATATAAATTACTTCCACGATTAATCCCTCGTCGATAAGAGATCGGAGTTCCGTATCTGTGCAGTAAGTGCCTGTGATACCTCCCGCGCTTTGGTCTGCGACAAATTTGGCTGCCGAGCCTTGGGTCGCATCATTCATGCGGGCCGTCATGCGCAGGGTCGTCCCATCCGTTTCGACAGCCACTAGGGTTACGCCCTGATCGATTTCGGTTGATACCAGCTGGCGTATATTGGCTGCAATAAATTCGACATCACGGGGCGCGAGTACGGCGCCTTGCCCGCCGTTCGACCATTTGGCAAAATTTAAAAATGCGGACGCCAGAATAAGCAAGGCTACCAAACCGGATAGAAAAATGGTCAATTCAGTGATGCGACAGGCCGGTCGGTCTCGGTGGGGCGGTCTTAGTATGCCGAAGCCAGTAATGATCGCGGCGAAAAACCAAGGTGTTGCTGCCCGGCCAATAAGTTCAAGGAACAAGGGGTAGGTCGTTGCCCATGGCTGACCGATGACGGTTAGGAGTGAAAAATTTACTATTTGGTGAAAAATTGACAGCGCAACGCTCGCGGCGATTGCCTGGCGCCATCGCGGTTTTTGTGGTCGCTTGCCGATGGGGGTCGGTGAAAAAGGCTTGACCGCGCCGGAGTTTACCGGAGTCTGAGCTTCGGGGGGCTGGTCGGCCATAGGGGTATATACTCCGGGTTACGTGCTGGACCCGAACGATTGGGTCTGCCGGATGGTACCACTAAAAAGTGTTGCGCCTAGGGTTAAATGCGCGGCCCGGTCTTGCCGGTCACGACTCTTGCGCGAAGGCGGCGGCCATTTCAGCAAAGGTTCCGGCCTCGATGGCGGCGCGGATGTCGGCCATCAGGGTTTGGTAATGGTGCAGGTTATGCCAGGTCAGCAGCATCGCGGCGAGGATCTCTTTGGCCTTGATCAGGTGGTGGAGATAGGCGCGGCTGTAATCGGCGCAGGTTGGGCAGGTGCACTGGGCGTCGAGGGGGGCTGGGTCGTCGGCATGGACGGCGTTGCGCATATTGAGCGTGCCGCCGGTGACAAAGGCCTGACCATTGCGGCCCGACCGGGTGGGGAGCACGCAATCGAACATGTCAATGCCCCTGGCCACGGCGCCGACAATGTCGGCGGGCTTGCCGACGCCCATCAAATAATGGGGGCGGTCGGCGGGCAGGGCGGGCACGGTCTGGTCGAGGATTTCAAACATTACGTCCTGGGGCTCGCCGACGGCCAGCCCGCCGACGGCGTAACCGGCAAACCCAATTTTGGTAAGTTGTGCTGCCGAGGCGGCGCGCAAGTCGGGATAGACGCCGCCCTGGCAGATGCCGAACAGCCCATAGCCGTCGCGCGGCACAAAGGTTGCGGCACTGCGCGCCGCCCAGCGCATCGAGAGTTCCATCGATTTTTTGGCGTCTTCGTGGGTGGCGGGGAAGGGCGTGCATTCGTCAAAGCACATGGTGATGTCGGCATCGAGGGCGTGCTGGATTTCGATTGAGCGTTCCGGGGTCAGGGCGTGTTTACTGCCGTCGATATGGGATTGGAAGGTCACCCCGTCTTCGGTGATTTTGCGCAGATCGGCCAGGGACATGACTTGATATCCACCGCTATCGGTCAGGATCGGACCGGGCCAGTTCATGAATTTATGTAAGCCCCCGAGCCCGGCGATCCGTTCGGCGCCGGGGCGCAGCATCAAATGATAGGTGTTGCCGAGAACGATCTGGGTGCCCGTTGCCGCGACCGATCCGGGCAGCATTGCCTTGACCGTCGCCGCCGTGCCGACGGCCATGAAGCTCGGTGTTTCCACCTTACCGTGGGCGGTTGAAAGCCGGCCGCGACGGGCCGCGCCGTCGGTTGCCATGATGTCAAAACCGATGCTCATATTTGGGGCTCCAGCAAGCAGCAATCGCCATAGGAATAAAACCGATACTCGGCCGCGATGGCGTGATCATAGGCCGATAAAATGCGCTCCCGCCCGGCAAAGGCGGCGACCAGCATCAATAGGGTCGAGCGGGGCAAATGGAAATTGGTCAGCAATAAATCGGTTCCCTTAAATGTGTAGCCGGGCAGGATGAAGATATCGGTCTCGCCTTCGAAGGGCAGAATTTCGCCGCTCGGTGCGGCGGCGGTTTCGAGCAGGCGCAGCGCCGTCGTGCCGATCGCGACGATCCGTCCCCCCGTTGCCCTGGCGGTGTTTATCTGCGCCGCTGCGGCGGCGGAAAGGCTGCCCCACTCGGCATGCATTTTATGGGCGCCGATATCCTCGGTCTTGACCGGCAGGAATGTTCCGGCACCGACATGTAAGGTCACTTCGACAAGACTCACCCCGGCGGCCTTGATTGCCGCCACCAACGCATCGGAAAAATGCAGACCGGCGGTGGGGGCGGCCACCGCCCCGGCCTCGGCGGCAAAGATCGTCTGGTAATCGGTGCGGTCATTTGGATCGCTGATCTTGCGCTTGATATAGGGGGGCAGGGGCATGGCGCCGTGGGTAGCGAGGGCTTGGCTCAAGGCGTCGTCTTGGCGGTCGAATTGCAGGGTGACCTCGCCGGCCTCGCCCTTGGCGGCGACGGTTGCGCTAAAGTCCGGGGCAAAATCGATCCGGTCATTTTGGGAAAGTTTTTTTGCCGGTCGGGCAAAGGCGCGCCATAGGCCCGGCGCGTCTTGCTTGTGAAGGGTGACTTCGACCTTGGCCGTGCCGCGCTGCCCGGTCAGCCGGGCTGGAATGACTTTGGTGTTATTGACCACCAAGATATCGCCGGCGCGCAACAGGCTCGGCAAATTGGCGACCTGCAGATCGTTGAGGCTGTCGTCACCACCCGTGCCGACATGCAGCAGCCGCGCCGTATCCCGGGGAGTTACCGGATGGGTGGCGATACGAGCTTGGGGCAGCTCAAATTCGAAATCACTGGTTTTAGGACTGGTTTTCATGAACTGGGATGTAGCAGGAATCGCCTCAGTGGCGCAGCGCTTTTTTTCCTCCCGTTACCAATCGAGCCTGATGCCGGCCCGCGCGGTTCCCGAGACGAAATCGCTATTGGCTTTGCTGCCGATACTAATGAAACCGGACAGGCCGTCGCCGCTATTGAGGAAACCCAAAATGGCTTTGACTTCGCCGAAAGTACCGTCGAATTTGCTGTTTGTCGCAGCGGTTGTACCGCCATTGATGTTGGTGAAGCCGGCATCGACGGAGCCAAAAAATTCGTGCCACATGCGCCCGACAATGGAAAATTCTACCGGCCTGGAATTGAGGAACTCAGGGGCGCCCGTTGCCCCCAAGCGAAGTCCGGCGGCGACACGAAAGTTCGAGCCATCCTCGACATTGACCGCGATATCGCCAAGGGTGAATTCGTCGATAGAGCTATGGCTGTAGGCCGCTGTCGCCACCGGTTCAATATAAAAGCCGTCGCCGATATCCGATCGCCAACCGCTGTCAATCACCCAACCCAGGGAATAAGCGTCGACAGAGTCGGCCGACCCCAGGCCCGGTGCGCTATAGTCGAAATCGAGCAGGTCGAGTTTCACCAAAGCGTCGAGAAAGAAGCCGCCGCGCAACATCGTGCCATAAAGACCACCGGAAAAACCTTCATAGTCGATGGAGGCGCCGCCAACATCGAAATCGAGATCCGATTGCACATAGCCCAATATGGCACCGATATAGAGCGCGTCGGTGTCAAACGGCGCGCTATCAAATTGGGTGTCGAGGCCGGCAAATTGGGCGACAATGGTTTGGTCGAAACCGGTATCGTGGGTAATTGTCTTGCCGAGGAAGGCTCCGCTGGCCTCCTGATCGCGGCTGGTAAGGGTGCCCGAAGCCCGGGCCCAAATGGCGGGTTTTGCGTTTTTGGCAGGGCGGGGTGCGACCGATGGGGCGTCGTCGGTAGCCGCCACCAGGACCCCATTTCTGGCTGTTGCCGACCTATTCGACGGTGCTTCATTGCTGTAGCGCAAATCCGTAACCCGGTCGCGCCACAGGCCCACCGTCTCATGCCAGACGGTTTGGACGCCGTTTGAGATTGCCGGCATTTGATGGGCTTCGGCATCCAGCGATCCAACCAGGAGATGGGTGTTGGTCACCGCGTCAAAAATCAGATCGTAAAAAACCAATCCTTTGTCGAGCACGCCGCGTGTTGCGTCATAGTGATCCGACAGGGGGTCGAGGGTGAAATGGGCCGCATCGCTGACACCGGTGGAGACATCGACCTCCGGAATGCCGACCGTATTGAGCGCGCCAGGACCCGAGTTGATGTCGGAAACGATGATGCTCGTTAGTCCGGCTGTTGCCGTGCCGACAGTCAGCAAATCGGAGGCCGATCCGGGGCCGCCCAGGAAGGTGTCGATGGAGAGCCGGCTCGCACCGGTTCCGGTAAATGTTCCGTCAGTGGTCATGGTATTTCCGGCGACGCCGTTTGTCATCGTGACCAAGCCGCCGCCATTGTTGAACTCTTGCAGCGCGGCAAAGCTCGTGTGACCGCCAACGATCAGGGTGCCGGTGTTATTCCATGCATCGGTTCCGCTGCCAAAGTCGAACAAGGTCGTCGCCGAGCTGGTCGTCGTGCCGCTATTATTGACCACATCGTTGCCGGCGCCAAATCTGTTGGTGCCAGAAACGGTCCAGGACAGATTGCTGGTATTATTCATTGTGTCGGCGGCCGCCGTGGTTTGAGCCCGGCCGATTAAGGTGCCGTTATTTTGGATGAGAGTGGCTCCGCCGACGGCGCTGATGGCGAGGTCGGTGGCCGCACCGGATGTCGAGCAGATCGTCGCCCCCGCAGCGTTGGTGAGTGTCGCGGCGGTGGTTGTCGCAATTTCAATGACGGCCGTGCCGGCCATCCCGGCGCCCGCGCCACCCGCCCCGGTGACCGTGCCCCGGTTGGTGATGGTCGCGGTGTCTGCGGTATTGACTTGGATGCCGGTTTCGGTTGCTGCAACCACACTGGCGATTGTTGTGTCGACCAGAACCGTTCCCGAATTTGAAGATGCCTCGACACCGTCCATCGTCGCCGTGACGGTGGTGGCGACGTCTATATCGATGTCGCCGGCGGCTGAACTGGTCGCGGATATACCGTTGCCCCCGATGGCGGAAATCGCGGCATTGGCGGCGACCGTCGCTGTGCCGTTTTCGGCCTCGGTGGTAATGCCGTCGCCGCCGGTGGTGGTAATCGTCGCATTCGAAGCCACGTCGACGGTCCCAGCGAGGGTTGTCGATGCGGTAATGCCAGCAAGAGCCTCAATGGTGCCGTTCTGCAGAACCATGGCGTTGCCGCCGAAACTGCGGGCCCAAATGCCGATGCCCGATAGGGCGGTGAGTGTGCCGGTGGAAGCGGTTTCCACTGAGACGTTTCCGGTGCCCCCGCACGGGCGGTGACGGCGTCGCTGTCGGCAATATCGCCGGCGGATATGGCGGCGTTTACCGTTACCGAGACGTCGCCGTCCTCCGTGGTTGCTTCAATGCCGTCGGCCTCAATGGTAGCGCTGTCGGCGGTAATGGCGGCATTGGCGGTGACCGTCGTCAAGCCGTCTATCGATTGGGCGCGAATGCCATCGCCGACGGTCGTGGAGATGCGATCATTCGATGTTACCGTCACGGTTGCCGTAAGGTTGCTCTTGGCAAAAATGCCGGACTGCGCATCGATTGTGCCGTTTTGCAGAATTGTGACGTCACCCCCCTGGCTTCTCGCTGTCATGCCCACACCGGAAAGAGCCGTGATCGCCGCGGCGGAGGCGGTTTCCACGGAAATAGCGGCGGCTCCCAAAGCAAGTATGGCGATGCCGTCGCTGCCGACAAAATTGCCGGCCGATATGGCGGCGTTCGCCGTCACCGCGACGTCGCCATCCATCGACAATACCTCAATGGCGTCCGCCTCTTGGGTGGGGCTATCGGCGGTAATGGCGGCGTTGGAAACTATTGTCGCGACGCCGTTCTCGACCTCGGCGCGAATGCCGTCACCGTCGGATGCGAAAATCAGCGCGCTCGAGGTTACATCGACGTTACCGACGCCGCCGTTGGTAGCGCCGATGCCGATGCTGGCATTGATGATACCGTTTTGCAAAACCATCGCGCTGCCGCCCATACTGCTTGCCCGAATACCATTGCCTGCCAGGGCGGTAATCGTACTGGTGGCGGCCATTTCCACAGTGACATTGCCGGTGCCTGTTGCGCGGGCGTCGATGCCGTCGCTGCCGGCAAAATCACCGGCCGAAAGGGCGGCATTTGCCGTCACAGTGACGTCGCCATCCGACGATATGGCCTCGATGGCATCGACTTCTTTGGTGGCGGAATTGGCGGTAACTGTGGCGTTGGCAGTGACTGTATTGGTGCCGGTCGCGGTCTGGGTGCGAATGGCGTCGCCGCCGACCGATGTGACCGCCGCATTTGACGTTAGCTCCACCGTGCCGGCGCCTTCGGTCCTGGAAGTGATACCTTCTTCGGCGTTTACCGTGCCGTCTTGGATCACCACCATATTGCCGCCGGCGCCCCTGGCGCGAATGCCAACGCCGGAAAGGGCCGTTATGTCGGCCCCGGCATTTATTATAGCCGTCACATCGCCAGTGCCTTCAGCCCGTGCCGTGACGCCGTCGCTTTCGGTAAAATTGCCTGCGGTTATCGTGGCGGAGGCGGATACCGAGATCGCTCCGTCCCCATTGGTCACAATGCCGATGCCGTCGGCTTCCTTGCCGGCTGCGTTGGCGGAGATGGTTGCGTTGGAAACGACCGTCGTCGGGCCGTCTACGGCGCGGGTGCGAATGCCGTCGCCGTTGGTCGCTGTGATGGCGCCATTTGACAAAATATCGACCAGGCCGCCGCCTTGGGTGAACGCAATGACACCTTCCTCGCCATTTAGGGTTCCGTTCTGGGTGACCAGTAAATCACCGGTGGCGCTTCTTGCCCGAATGGCTCTGCCCAATAGGGCACTTACGTTGCTTCCGGCGCTCGTATTGATGGTCACCGTACCCGAGGTCAAACTCTCGACGAATATTCCGTCCGTATCACTGGTGACGGTGCCGGTACCGACCTGATTGACCGTCAGCGCAAAGTTGCCGGTGACCCTAACTCCCTGGGTCGTGACGGCGTCCACTCGGACTTCTAAGTCACCGGTCGCCGCGATTAACACCCGGTCGGGCGTTGGGTCGGGGGTACAATCGGCAACGCCGATTGTGTCGGTGCAGGCAGCGACCGCCGGTCGGTTATTGGTCGCCATACCGGCCAAGGCAATCAACCCCATGACGCCAATAAGCGCGGGTCGCGACGGCCGGGGGCGGCGCGCTGGATGTTCGGACGAAGGGGGAGGGCGATCAGCGCGTAAGGGGAAAAATATGGATGACTGCAAGTACCTAAACATGATGTTACGAACCGCCTTTTTAAGTCCTACGAACTGAAGCAATGCCAGAGTCAAACAGGGTCGTCACAGGGGTATCACAGGGTAGCCGATGCAAATACAATTATTCATTTCTGGCAAGTAAAACGTACTATTCTTGGGTGTTACGAGTTGACTTGCGTTTTTCTGACAAGTTGTCGTATGCACTCTACATTATTTTTGTTTTCTAAGTAAAATCCTAATAAACAATTGAATGCACTATATATAAGAGATTGGGCGACTATATTAATGCAATCACCGGTTTTTGGTAAATGGTCTCTTTTTTAAATGTCGCCGGTTTGTCAGGTGTTGCCGAAATAAATCAAATTTTTTTGTATATTAAGAAAATCATCGGATGAAGGTTAGTGAAAAGAAGAATGCATACCTATTTTGATCTTCCGAGCGGTTCGTATTCGGTAAATCGCTGCTGTATTTATAAAATATATGTCTTCTTTTGAATTAGGCCAGAGCCGGGTGAATTAGGCCAGAGCCGGCGCCGTGTCGCGCAGTAAATAGCCGCGGTCGGGCACGATATCGATGAGGTCGTGACCGCCCATTGCCCGGGATAATTTCCGTTGCAATCCTTCGGCCAGGGTGTCGACGATTGTCGGGTCGCTGGGGGTGTCGACGGTATCATATAGGTGGATGATGGCGTTGGTGCGGGGGATGATTTTTCCCTGACGCAGGCTGAGCAACCGCAAAAGCCGGTGTTCGTCGCCGGTTAGCATCAGTTGGGCGCCGCCGACATCGACTTTGTGGAGGCCATTGGCCGGGGCCAGCGGCTGTGTCACGGGAGTTGGCGCGAGGGTCTCTGGAGCGAATGCGGGGGTGATCTGGTTCTGCGCCTGGTCAATCATGTCGCCGACGCGGGTAACCAGGGTCTTTCGGTTAAACGGCTTGGTGAGGAAATCATTTATCCCGACCGTGGCGTCAGTCATCTTATTGGTCGCTAAATTACCCGCCTCACCATAGCTGGAGACGATCAGCACCGGGGTAGCCACACCGGCGCCGCGCAATCGCGACAGCACCTCATACCCGTCGATATCGGGCAGCATCAGATCAAGCAATACGATATCATAGGGCGCCTGCTTTGCCGTCCGCAGCCCGTCTTCGCCTAGATCGTTGATGTCGCAGGAATACCCCTCGGCCTCAAGGGTCATACGGATAATTTTGGCCATAACGGGATCGTCTTCGATGATAAGAACGCGCATATTACCGACACTGAATAATGACTGACGAAAATTTATATAATAGAAGGCTACAACGGTTTGGCCGCAAAAGGCATTAATTTATGTGGATATCTGTGCGGGGCCGAATGACCCTATTCACGTCGTTTTTTGCGTGGTCGCCTTTTGCTGATCTCAACGCCATCTTCAATAAGGCAATCGAGATACGTGCCGAATATATGAGAACCGGCGGCGGTGCATTGAGGGTCGGAGGTAACGGCAGGCGCGGTGACGTCGCCGATATATTGACTGGCTGCCGCGTTGCTGGAAGATCCGGCACTGACGCCGAGGCCAGCAATGAATGCAAAAGTGGGGATATAAGCAAATTTCAACATTTTAATACCTATTTCGTAATTGCAATTACGTACTCATTCCGCTCATTTCTCGGTACGGCCGAATAAAGAACGAAAAATTTTGTGGGATAAATCAGATTTTGGCTAAAAAAGCAATATCTAAATGGCGTCTCTAAATAGTGTTTTGAATTATGCGTCGAGCGGTGGCCCTCAGTGCAGCCCGGTGCGCCCCATTTCGAGGAATTTTTCTCGGCGTTTGGCGCGCAGAACGCCGGGTTCGAGGGGGAGAAACTCCCTGATCTGTGCTTCGATATAATCGCCGACCCGCGCTGTCATATCGTCGACATTGCGGTGGGCGCCGCCCAGGGGCTCGTCGATAATGGCGTCGATGACCTCCATCCGTTTGAGGTCTTGGGCGGTTAGTTTTAAGGATTCCGCGGCTTCCGACGCGTGGGCGCCGTCGCGCCACAGGATCGAGGCGCAGCCCTCGGGCGAGATCACCGAATAGACCGAATGTTCAAGCATCGCCACGCTATTGCCAGCGGCCAGGGCAATGGCGCCGCCGGACCCGCCTTCACCGATGACCACCGAGATCAGCGGCGTTTTAATGTCGAGGCAGGTCTGGATTGATTTGGCGATGGCTTCGGCCTGGCCCCGTTCCTCGGCGCCGACACCGGGATAGGCGCCGGATGTATCAATAAGCGTGATCACCGGCAGGCCAAATCGTTCGGCGGTTTGCATCAGACGCTGGGCCTTGCGATAGCCCTCGGGTCGGGCCATGCCGAAATTATGTTTGACCCGGCTCTCGGTGTCGTAACCTTTTTCATTGCCGATGATGACGGCTGAAAATCCGCGAAAGCGGGCGATGCCCCCTTGCAGGGCATTATCTTCGGCAAACAGCCGGTCGCCGGCCAGCGGCGTGAAATCGGTGGTCAGGGCGGCAATATAATCGGAAAAATGCGGTCGGCCGGGGTGGCGGGCGACTTGCACTTTTTGCCAGGCCGAGAGTTTGCCATAAGTGGCGCGCAGCTGCTTATCGACCTTGGTCTGCAGTTTGGAGATTTCTTCGGCAATATTCATCTCGCCGGTGTCGGCCAAACGCCGCAACTCGTCGATCTTGCCTTCCAGCTCGGCAATCGGCTTTTCGAAATTCAGGAAACTGCGCATCATTCCGGTCGCGTCCTTCCAGGTAACCGCTATTGGCCAGGTAACCGCTATTGGCGGAAGATGCGGCGTGTTCGGGTAAAAAGTCAACCTCTTCGCCGGGGGCCGCTCACCAAGGGAGTGTGGCTAACAGCGGGGCAAAACGGACCGGAATCGATGGCCGTGCTGGGGTAGCCGGAAAGTATGAATGCCCATTGGGCTCAATTAACTAATCATTAACGAAATATTAACCATTCATAACTATTCTTGCTACGACTCAGAGAAGGGTCGATTGAGTGACAGGTACACGAATGCTAGGGCCTAGACAGGGCCAGGTATTTCGTGGGTGTCGATATTTTTAGCGCGAGTATTTGACAGTTATTTTGGTACGTGGAGGACGTGATGACACGAATTAGCAATTTTTTGGTTCTTGGAGCCTGCGCCATAGCTCTTTCCGGCTGCGCCGTCTTTAGTGGTTCAAACTCACAAACAGATAATTCGGATATAGATCCGGCGCTGGTGTCAAACGCGCCTGTTGCCGTTGAGCAAGATGCGGCAGCCAGTGATGAGACTGAAATAAGGGTGGCGCGCCGAGATGGGACCGCACGTCCCGGTTTTCCGGTAGGCCGGTTTCCGTTGGGTTTCCTTCTCCCATAACTCGATTATTGGGTGACGAACCCCGCCTGAAACAATGTTGCTGTGGGCGTACGGAATTCGGTCTTACTGGGCTTTGTAACCCACAGCGAGCCTCGCCATTCCTGATCATCGGGGCGGCATGGCATTTCGATGCTGTCCGAAATCATATGATTTAGAAAATTGCCGAGCCGCATCATTTCTTGCGGCTGGGCGGTTTTTTCCGGCGTAGCGTGCGTGCCTTTTTGGCCAGCGGGTGGTGCGTTTCGACCATTTGGCGCAAGCGCTCGTCGAGGACATGGGTGTAGATCTGGGTGGTGGTAATATCGGCATGTCCTAGCATAGCTTGAACCGAGCGCAGGTCGGCGCCGTGGGCCAGCAAGTGACTGGCAAAGGCGTGGCGCAAAACATGGGGGCTGATTTTTTCTGGATTGAGTTTGGCTAAACGGGCGAGGTCTTTCAGCATTTGGGCGAAGCGATGGCGGGTGAGATGGGCGGTGCTGCCCCGCCCGCCGGGAAAAAGATGGGGCGAGGCCACTTGGCCAAGCAATGCCTGGCGCTTGGGCAGGTAGGCTTTGACGGCTTTTCGCGCCGGGTCGGTCAGGGGGATCATCCGCTCTTTCTCCCCTTTGCCCCGCACGATCAAAATATCCGGGTCCCGGACGACCGTGGCCAGGGGCAGGCCGACCAGTTCGCTGACCCGCATCCCGGTGGCGTAAAGAAGTTCGATCAGCGCCCGCAGCCGCGCCGGTTGGGGGCCGCTATATTTCTCCAACCCTGCGATCAGCGCGTTGACATCGTCTTGGCTGAGGGTCTTGGGCAGGGACCGTCCCTGGCGCGGGCTATCCAGGGTGCTGGATGGGTCGTCCCGGCGGATGCTCTCGATAAACAGAAATTTGAAATATTGGCGTAACGACGACAGCCGTCTTGCGGCGGTGCGGGCGCTCAGCCCCGTCTCGTCTAGCGCCCGGAGATAGCTTCGGAGCTGTTGGGTCGTTGCCTGGGCCAGATCCGGCGCGCCCTGGCCGCCAACAAATTGCGCGCAATGATTTAAATCGCGAGCATAGGCCTCGACGGTATTTTTGCTCGCCCCACGCTCGGCAACCAGCATTTCAAGAAACGGTTCCAAATACCGGTTTTGCCATTCGGCCATCGGCGTGCCCGGCCTAGCGAGGGAAACGGTCGTTGGGGATGACCGTTTCGATCAGGCGGTTGGGTGGCGGCGGGTCGGTAACGGCCAGCCAAACAGCCCCGGCGGCGGCGGCCAGGAGCAATAAGATGATCAGTAGGAGAAAAAATTTTTTCATCAATAATCCTGTAATATATCGCGTGTGTCGAAAACCCTGTGCCGTTCTGGTAGATGGCTGGTAGATGGCTGGTAGATGGCCGGTAGTTAATAGAGCTCATCGTTCGCTTAAACGAGGTTGCTGGCGGCCGGGATAACGCTTATGTGATAGGCTGGTAAGTAAAATTGCAATTATTAAGCTGATTCGCGAGAGCCGAAAATGACTGGTGATGTCGAGGCAGAAAGTCAATTTGAAACCGGAAGTTTGCGCACCGTACTCGGCCGTGAACAAATTATCCTGGTCGGTCTGATGGGGTCGGGCAAGTCGGCGATCGGCCGGCGGGTGGCGGAAAAATTGGCGATGCCGTTCATCGATGCCGATGCCGAGATCGAGGCGGCGGCCGATTGTACCATTGCCGAAATTTTCGCACGCGACGGAGAGACGGCGTTTCGCGAGGGCGAACGCCAGGTCATCAAGCGCCTGCTCGCCGACGGGCGACCCAAAGTGCTGGCTACCGGCGGCGGCGCCTTCATGGACGATGAATTGCGTGCCTTGATCAAGGCCAACGGCATTGCCGTCTGGCTGAGCGCTGAGCTCGACATTTTACTTGAGCGGACTTCCCGGCGCACTCATCGCCCGCTGTTGCGCACCGGCGATCCGCGCGCAACCCTCCAAGGGCTGATCGACCAACGTTACCCGATCTACGCCGAAGCCCATATCAAGGTGATTTCCGGCGCCGGCCCCCTGGCCGAAACCGTAACGCGGACCTTATCCGGGCTGCAGGCGTTCATTGCAGAGATCCCATGATGGAAGCGAGCAAATCCTTAAACGTCGATCTCGGGGCGCGCAGCTATGATATTGAAATCGGGCCGGGGCTGATTGGCGAATTGGGGACCCGATTAGGATCTATTGCCCGCGGAAAATCAGTAGGTGGAAAATCGGTGTTTGTCGTCACCGATGAAAATGTTGCCGCACATTATTTGCAAACGGCGATGGATAGTTTGCGCGTCGCCGGTTTTGGCGCGCGGTCCTTTGTCTTGCCCGCCGGCGAGGCGACCAAATGTTTTGCCCAGCTGGAAATTCTGACCGGTGACCTGTTGGCGGCGGGGATTGAGCGCAAGTCGGTGATCGTTGCCTTGGGCGGTGGGGTGATCGGCGACCTGGCTGGGTTTGCCGCCAGCATCGTTTTGCGCGGCATTGATTTTGTGCAAATACCGACGACCCTGTTATCCCAGGTCGATAGCGCGGTCGGCGGTAAAACAGCGATCGATACGGAGCTGGGAAAAAACCTGATCGGCAGTTTTTACCAACCGCGTCTGGTGTTGGTCGATACCACCTGCCTCGACACCTTGCCCCGGCGCGAGCTGCTGGCTGGCTATGGGGAGGTGGTGAAATACGGCGCCTTGGGCAGTCTCGATTTTTTCTCCTGGCTGGAACAAAATGGGGCGGCCGCCTTAGCCGGGGACGGCGCCGAGCGGGCCGAGATGATTGGGCGATGCTGCGCGATGAAAGCCGATATCGTCGGTCGGGACGAGCACGAAGAGGGGGTGCGCGGCCTGCTTAATCTAGGCCACACATTCGGCCATGCCCTGGAACTGGCCGCCGGTTTTGACGGGGCACTGCTGCATGGAGAGGGCGTGGCCCTTGGCATGTGCCTGGCCTATGGCCTGGCAATGGAATTGGGGCATGGGACCCAAGATGATTTGGATCGGGTTTCGGCCCATTTGAATGCGGTTGGCCTACCGGTCAAACTGACCCCGACTTGGCCCGATGGCAGTGCGGCGAAGATGGATGCGGCGGCCCTGCTCGAAACCATGAAACTCGATAAAAAGGTCGAGGCGGGGCGCATTGGATTTGTTCTGCCGCGCGGTATCGGCGACGCCTTTATCAGCCGCGACGTGCCCGTCGAAACCGTGGCACATTTGCTCGAGCAGGCACTTCTCGAATAAAGCTTGCGTGACGAGTTACACGGGGCTCATTAGGAGATCATTGAAATGGACCAAGCTGCGCTAATCAGTCTTGTTGTGATATTTTTTCTGCTGATGCTCTCGGGATTTTTTTCCGGGTCGGAGACCGCCTTGACTGCTGCGTCCCATCCGCGTCTGCATCAACTGGAAAAAAACGGCGACCGGCGGGCGCATCTGGTTAACCGTTTGCGCGATAATCAGGAACGGTTGATCGGTGGCATTCTGGTCGGCAATAATTTTGTCAATATCGGCGCCTCGGCCTTGGCGACGAGCCTGGCCATTACATGGTTCGGCGAACCGGGGGTGGTGGTGGCGACAATCGTCATGACCCTCGCTGTGCTGATATTTTCCGAAGTCATGCCCAAGACTTATGCCCTGCGCCATGCCGACCAAGTTGCATTGAGCGTCGCGCCGTTGCTGCGGCTGATCATCTTGGTGCTGACGCCGGTGACGGTTTTTGTGCAGGCCATCAGCCGTTTTGCTTTTTATGTGTTCGGCGCCAGCCGGCGCCATGGGGATTTGGTGATAGCGCGCGAAGAAGAGCTGCGCGGGGCAATAGATTTACATGCCCATAGCGACGACGAGGCGGCAACCGAAGGCACCATGCTGCGCAGCATTCTCGATCTCGGCGATGTCGAGGTCGGTGAGATCATGACCCATCGGACCGTTATCGAAACCGTCGATGCGACCTTGCCGATCAGCGAGATTATCGCCCAGGTCATGGCTAGCCCCTATACGAGGCTGCCGGTGTTTCGCGATGACCCGGATAACGTTATCGGGGTTTTGCATGGCAAGGAGCTGTTTCGTGCCGTGCAAGAAGTCGGGGATCGTCTCGACGAGCTCGATATTACCAAAATTGCTGGGCTGCCCTGGTTTATCCCCGAATCGACCAGCCTGCACAATCAACTTCACGCCTTTCGTTTGCGCCGGGCGCATTTTGCCCTGGTGGTTGATGAATATGGCGCGCTGATGGGGGTCGTCACCTTAGAAGACATCCTGGAAGAAATTGTCGGCGATATTGATGACGAGCACGATATTCCCGTCGCCGGTGTGCGCCAGGATCGTGACGGCGCCTATATCATTGACGGGGCGGTGACGTTGCGCGATCTCAATCGGGAGTTTGGCTGGACCCTGCCCGATGAACAGGCCTCGACCATTGCCGGACTGGTCTTGCACGAGGCACGGTTGATCCCCAACGAAGGTCAGAGTTTTGCCTTTCACGGATTTCGCTTCGATATACTGCGCCGCACCGGTAATCAAATTACCTCGATCCGCGTCGCCACCCGACTTTCGTGAATTGCTCGCCAGGAGACTGTTATGCCCCTTTCCCAAAATGCCCCTCGGGCACCGATGCACGAGCGCAAAATCACCTGCTCGGGATATTTGCGCGATGACGGGTTATGGGATGTCGAGGGGCATTTGATCGACACCAAAGGCTATGATTTCGAAAATTACGAGCGCGGCACCATCGGCACCGGCGATCATGTCCACGAGATGTGGCTGCGCCTGACCGTTGACGATGACTATCTGATCCATAACGTAGAGGCGGTCACCGACCACGCGCCCTTTGCCATTTGTCCGACGATTACCTCGGCTTTCGAGAGCCTTGCCGGGCTGAAGATCGCGCCGGGCTGGAACCGCAAAGCCCGCCAACTGGTCGGTGGGGTTAAGGGCTGCACCCATTTGGTTGAACTCTTAGGCCCGCTGGGCACCACCGTGCTGCAAACCGTGCGGCGGGACCGCAACCCCCACACCAAGGATCAAAGGTCGGCGGGTGACGCCAGCTTTGAAAGCGGCCAGAGCCGGACGCGGCCCCGGATCATCGACACCTGCCATGCGCTCAAAGCCGATGGTGAGGCGGTGAAGCAAATGTGGCCGGAGTTTTACGAAGGCGCCTGAATATCAGAAACGACGGGGGGCGTGTGTATGGGCACCGTTGGCCGGATATCCGTTAACTCCGGTATGGCTGTGGGCGCCATTAGGGCCACTGGCGGGGCGCATGGCTGTTGCCCGAGCGGGGGCCGGAGCGCGCTGAACCGGCGGGTTGGCCGGGCGCGGTTGATAATAATATTGATGTAAGTAGACCGGGACCCCTGGTGCTGGCAGTTGGTAAACTGATTGCCGCAACAAAACCGGCTGGCCAGTTGGCTGGCTGGCTGGTGTGGCGATGGGACGCCGAACTTGCTGCTGGTAGGGGGGTTGGTTGTAATAAGGCTGGGCGTAGCTTGGCTGCTGGTAAACCGGCGCTGTACTGGGCGGCTGGGCGACCGGGTCGGCTCTGGCGAGTTCCGTACCGGCGTCTTCGGCCGCCACTTCGTCGGTATTTTGGTCGGCATCGCTTTTCGACCCGGCCCCTGTTTGACAAGCGGCGAGACCCAAAGAGATAAAAATTGCCAAAAATGCAGAACGAGACATCGAATTTCCCCCCGGAAACAGTCAAGTGTTTTCTCGTGAAAATTTGTACGTGCCGTTCATATACTGAGATATCGAGGCATGAGTTTGCTCCCCAAAGCGCCGAAATACCAACAAATTATCAAGGGTGAGGGGGCGCACCGTGTATAGAACCGCGTTTTCAGCCCTATATCGGCGCCAATTCTTCGATGATATAGACCCTTAAGGCGGCCGCGATGAGGCCTTGTGGCGCCACCGCCGCAATACGGTCGGCAAGGGCCGCCGGTGTTTCGTCGTGTCCCTGGGCAATACCATCCAGGGCCCGCCAAAACGCCGGATCCAGCGCGACGCTCGTACGCCGGCCTTTCACGCAAATATTACGATTGCTCATGCTGGGTACGTCTTAAAGTCAGGCCGGCTAGCCGGTGGCTAGGCGGCTTCGGTTGGGGTTTGTGTGGTTAGGGACAAGGCATGGATGCCTGCGTCGATCTCGGCTTGCAGGATCTCATAGACCCGGCGGTGGCGGGCGACCCGGCTCATGCCGGAAAATTCGGCGGAAATGATTTCGACGTTAAAATGGGTCTCGCCGCCGTCACGAAACCCGGCGTGACCGCGATGGCTTTCCGACTGGTCTTCGATGCTGAGGCGTGTCGGCGCCAAGGCGCTGGTGAGCTTGTCGCGGATCGTGTCGGCGGTGGAAATGGCGACCTCTACTGGGCTTTCAATTACAGGGCTTCCAGGCGGGTCCAGCGTCCACCTGCGTCGCGGCAGGCCGAGGTGGTGAAGCCTTCTTGGTTCCCGGCGACATTCGCCAGTTCCTGATACCCACGGCACAGACGGCCGAAGCTATCCTGGAAAGTCTGAACCATGCGAAAGGCCCCGGAATTGCCAGTGCGCGGATTGGTCCAGGTGGTGCCCGAGCCGTCCTGCGTCTGGTTAAGAGCCTGAAACAGGGCCGCATCTGACATCCGAATATCGTCGGTCGTCAGGGCAACATTCATCGACACGGTGCTGCGTCCGCCAATACCGACAATGGGGTCGGGGAATGCCGCGCAGGCCGAAATTGCCAAGCCTAAGGTAATGGCCATTACAGGGGCCAAAACTGGGGCCAATATCCGGCCGATAGCCAACCGAGCGGTGTGCCGCTGCTTAATCTGGTGCATCATATGTCGTGGTAGTCAGCGCACGAATGTGCCCTTTTTCCACCCCCCCCTATTGCCTATTTTTCTCACAACTTCATCATGTTATTAATTTAGTTTAGCACGGTTAGTTCAATTTGCCAAATAACGCCGCTAAGTTGTTTTAGGTCAGATAAAACTCGGCTTGCCCCCAGGTTTCTGTGTGTAGTCTCGGATTCTCCCGGAGGCCTATTTTCGATTGCTCTCGACGGTTCAAACCGTCATATCATACGGCGCGCACGAGTGTTTTAGCTGGATGTTTCTTGCACCGGCGCCGGTTCGCGTCGGTTATGGCGGTATCAGGTTTGGATTATGGCACGCAAATACAGCACATCACGCCAGGTCGCACCAGGCTATGGTGACGAGACACGGGGGCAGGTGAGAACCTGCGATCATCCCGATTGCCAAGACCATGCCGAACACCGAGCACCCAAATCCCGAGGCGAAATTCGCGACTATTTCTGGTTCTGCCTCGATCATGTTCGAGCCTATAATAAGGCCTGGAATTATTATGCGGGCATGTCGGAAGACGAGGTCGAGCAGGAATTGCAGAAAGATACGTTCTGGCACCGCCCGACATGGCGCCTCGGCGAACGCCGCACGACCGTCGATCTGGGCGGGGTCGGCGACCCGTTTGGGGTTTTCGATGATGGTCCGAACGGCATGGGGCTTAATGGTAATGGCGTTAACGGTGGCTCTAGAGGTGCTAACGGTGGCAAAAATCACGACTCCGATGACAAACGCACCCATGACAAACGAGATGACGAGGCGTATATGGGCGCGGCGCTCAATTTTGGCGCCCGGCATACGCAAGCGCTGGCGATCATGGATTTGCGGCCGCCGGTGTCCATGTCGTCATTGAAGTCGCGCTATAAGGAGCTGGTCAAACGTCATCATCCCGACGCCAATGGCGGCAGCCGCCGGGCCGAAGAACGGTTGAAGGCGATCAATATCGCCTACGGATCACTGATCAAGGCCCTGGAAGAATAACCCCAATACATTTTGAACAAACTGCGGAACGATTGATTATGACAGACCAAACTGCATCACAGGCGGCGCCCGATATCTCGGTTTCGGCGCGCCAGGTTTTCGGCGTCGATACGGATATGGATGTGCAGGCTTTCAGCCAGCCGAGCGAACATGTGCCGGACGTCGATGAAAGCTACCGGTTCGACGAAACGACGACTTTGGCGATATTGGCCGGGTTTTCCCATAATCGGCGGGTGATGATCCAGGGCTATCACGGAACTGGTAAATCAACCCATATCGAGCAGGTTGCGGCGCGGCTTAACTGGCCCTGCATCCGGATCAATCTCGACAGTCATATCAGCCGCATCGATTTGATCGGCAAGGACGCGATTGTCCTGCGTGGCGGTCAGCAGACGACCGAATTTCGCGAAGGTCTATTGCCCTGGGCGCTGCAAAATCCCTGCGCGCTGGTGTTTGATGAATATGACGCTGGGCGGCCCGATGTGATGTTTGTTATCCAGCGGGTGCTCGAAGTTGACGGCAAGCTGACCCTGTTGGATCAAAACCGGGTGATCACGCCCAACCCGTCGTTCCGGTTATTTTCCACCACCAACACCGTCGGTCTCGGCGATACCACCGGCCTCTATCACGGAACCCAGCAGATCAACCAGGGCCAGATGGATCGCTGGAATATCGTCACGACGCTGAATTACCTGCCCCATGATGAAGAAGAGGCGATCGTCCTGGCAAAATGTCCCGATTACGATAATGAAGAAGGGCGCCAGACTTTAAAGGCGATGGTCGCCGTTGCCGATCTGACCCGGGCCGGATTTGTCGCCGGGGATATCTCCACCGTGATGTCGCCGCGAACGGTCATTAACTGGGCCGATAATGCGAGCATTTTCAAGTCGATATCCCTCGGCTTTAAGATGACGTTTCTAAATAAGTGCGATGAGATTGAACGCCCGGTGGTGGCTGAATATTTTCAGCGCTGCTTTGGCACCGATCTCGATGACGGGGTGATTGCCCCGTCATCGGTCTCCTGACCGCCCGGGCGGGGACGCCATGTCTCACGGAGACGGCCAGGTCGATGAATTTCGCCGGGTGACGGCGGCGGCGATGCGCGCCATGACCCGCCAGCCCGAACTCGATGTGGCGTTTTCGCCCGAACCGGCGCGCGCCGACGGTGATGCGGTGACCTTGCCGATGCCCAGCCATACTCTGCCACGCCACGAGGTTGACGTGTTGCGCGGCCTAGCCGACGGGCTGGCTTTAAAAATGCGTCATCACGATCCGGCCCTGCACGCGGCAAGCGCCCCAGCTGGTGGCGAAGCGCGGGCAATTTGCGATGCGCTGGAACAGGCGAGGGTCGAGGCCATTGGCGCCCGCCGGATGGCCGGGGTCGAGGCCAATTTGGCTGCGGCGATCGAGGAAAAATGTCGGCTGAAAGGCCTGACGCGGATTGGCGATAAATCCCAGGCGCCGGTGGCCGACGCGATGGCGTTGCTGGCCCGCGAGGCGCTGACCGGATCGCCACCACCGCCGGCGGCCAAACAGCTTGTTGACTTTTGGCGGGCCGAAATCGAGTCCAAAGTCGGCTCGTTGCTCGGGCGGCTTGGGGAGCGGATCGAAGATCAGCAAGATTATATGTCCCTGGTCGCCAAAATGATCGACGATTTGGGTCTGGCTCAAGAAGGCGGGCCCGCCGATCAAGATAATGATGAAGACGGGGTCGACGAAGACGGCGACGAGCAAGAAGGCGGCGAAGACGAACAGGGTGCCGACGGCGAAATGGTCGACGCGATGGGCAGCTTCGACGATGAAATGCAGCTCGAACAGCCCGAGGCCCAGGCCGAACAGGGCGAAGGCGACCCCGAGGACGGCATGGGGGACGAGGATCCCGATATGTCGGGCACCCCCTGGCGACCGCCTGAACATGGGGCAAACGATATTGGCGCGCCGACTTACGGCGCCATGACCACCGAATTCGATGAAGTCGTCGTTGCCGAAGATTTGTGCGATCCCGATGAGCTGGCCCGGCTGCGCCAGCAACTCGATCAGCAGCTGGGTCCTTTACAAGGGGTGATCACGCGGCTGGCCAATAAGCTGCAGCGCCGGTTGCTGGCCCAGCAATTACGCTCCTGGGATTTTGATCTAGAAGACGGTTTGCTCGATACCGCGCGCCTGGTGCGGGTGGTGACCAACCCGACCCATCCGCTCAGTTTTAAACAAGAAACCGCCTCGACCTTCCGCGATACGGTGGTGACCTTGTTGATCGATAATTCGGGCTCGATGCGCGGTCGGCCGATCACCGTGGCCGCGCTCAGCGGCGATATCTTGTCGCGGACCTTGGAGCGCTGCGGGGTCAAGGTCGAGGTGCTGGGCTTTACCACCCGGGCCTGGAAGGGCGGGCAATCGCGCGAGCAATGGCTGGCCGATGGCAAACCGGCCAATCCGGGGCGACTGAATGATCTGCGCCATATCATCTATAAGTCCGCCGATGCTCCGTGGCGCCGGGCGCGCAAAAATCTCGGCCTGATGCTGCGCGAAGGCCTGCTGAAAGAAAATATCGACGGCGAGGCCCTGGCCTGGGCCTATGATCGGCTGCAGGCCCGGCCCGAACAGCGGCGCATCCTGATGGTCATTTCCGACGGTGCCCCAGTCGATGACAGCACCCTCTCGGTCAATTCGGGAAATTACCTCGAACGCCATCTGCGCGATATGATCGCCCGGATCGAAAATGACGGCATTGTCGAATTACTGGCCATCGGCATCGGCCACGACGTCTCGCGCTATTATGATCGTGCCGTCACCATCGTCGACGCCGAACAGCTCGGCGGTACGGTGATGGAGCAGCTCTCGGACCTGTTTGACGAGGGCGGCGGACGCCCGGGCCGGGGTGGCCGACCAAGACGGCGTTAAGCTGGAGCGTAGCCAAAAGGGATAAGACATATCCATGACCGGCAAGATCGCAAATTCACCCCCCGTCGATTTGCCTCATGTTGACGTAGTGGCGCTTTTGGACGGGTTGCCGAGTCCCGGCCTGCTGATCGATGCAAGTCGAACGGTACTGGCGGCAAATCAGCCGGCGCGAGAAACGCTGGGCATTATCAGGCCGGGGGAAAGTATTTCCCGGTCCCATCCGATCCCGGCCTTGCTGGAGGCAATCGACCAGGTGCTGGCCAATGGCAAACGCACGGTCCGAGAGCTTCAGTTGAGCACAACACCGCCACTGATATGTGAGGCGAGTATTTCAGCGCTCGATATTGACGGGCGGCGCTACCTCTTAATTGTGCTCATCGATTTGACCTCTGTCCGTCAGGCCGACGTGGTGCGCTCGGCCTTTGTGGCTAATGTCAGCCACGAGCTGCGCTCTCCCTTGACCACTTTGATGGGCGCGGCCGAGGCGCTGGAAGGACCGGCGGCGGGAAATATCGCGGGCCGGTCGCGGATGCTGGCGCTGATGGGTCAAGAAGCGCGGCGGATGAAAAACCTGATCGACGATCTCTTGTCACTGTCGCGGGTCGAGGCCCAGGAATTCATTCCACCGGACCAGGATGTGGCGGTGCTGCCATTGCTGGAAGGGGCGCGGGAGCGATTGAGCGAGCGGGCGGCCACCCGCGGCATCGAGATTAAAATTATCGGCGCAAATGATGTGCCCAAGGTTCCCGGCGTCGACGAAGAATTATTCCAGGTGTTTGATAATTTGATAAGTAACGCCATTAAATACGGTGCCGAGGGCAGTGTGGTCACGGTCACCGCCCAAACCGTTGAGCGTGGCGTGCGGATCGGGGTTCACAATCATGGGACCCCCATTCCCGCAACCCATTTGCCGCGCCTGACCGAGCGATTCTACCGGGTTGATAAAAGCCGCTCGCGGTCGCTCGGCGGGACCGGGCTGGGACTGGCAATCGTCAAACATATCGTCAGCCGCCATCGCGGCACCTTGCTGATCGATAGCAGCCAAGGGGCCGGAACGATGTTTTCGGTCGACCTACCGACCGGGCGCTAACGCCACCCAATATTGTCATAAAACTGTAACCTAGACGTCACCAACCCGTCACATAACCTCTCTATCAGATCCGTCGTGACGACGGAGATAGCTCCTGTCGCGCAGTCAAATGGCCAGGCAACGAAGGATGAGGGATATGGGGCGCACACACAAATTTGTACGGATGTTAAAACTGGTTTCGGTCGCGGCACTGGTTAGCGGAGCCAACCAAGCATGGGCCGGGGACGAAATCCGCATCGTCGGGTCGTCGACCGTGTTTCCCTTTGCCACTGTGGTTGCCGAGCGGTTCGGCCGCACGTCTTCATTTGGCACGCCGGTCGTTGAAAGCACTGGGTCGGGCAGTGGGTTTAGACTGTTTTGTTCCGGCGTCGGCGATGATACCCCCGACGCGACCAATTCGTCCCGGGCAATAATGGCTTCGGAAATTGAGCTATGCCGGGCCAACGGGGTCACCGATATCGTTGAGGTGAAAATCGGTTTCGACGGTATCGTTCTGGCCAATTCCCGGCGGGCCGAACAGTTTGAGCTGACCACCGCCCAGATTTTCCTCGCCCTGGCCAAAACCGTTCCCGTCGATGGGCAATTGGTGGCCAATCCGTTCACCAACTGGCGCCAAATTAGCGCCAATTTGCCCGATCAAGAGATCGTGGTTTTTGGGCCGCCGCCAACCTCGGGCACCCGGGATAGTTTTGTCGAACTGGTCATGGAAACCGGTGGCCAGACCCTGGGCATTACCGATGGTACGTCGCTGGCGACCATGCGCGAGGATGGCCGGTTCGTCGAGGCTGGCGAAAACGACAATTTGATTGTCCAAAAGCTCAACGCTGATCCCGATGCTCTGGGCATTTTCGGGTTCAGTTTCCTCGACCAAAATGGCGATAAAATACAAGGCAGCGCGATCAACGGCTTTGACCCGAGTTTTGAAAATATCGCCGACGGATTATACGCCGTCTCCCGCCCGCTCTATTTTTACGTAAAAAGGGCGCATTTAGACCTCACGCCGGGACTGGGGGATTATGTGGCTGAGTTTATCTCCGATACGGCCACTGGCGACGAAGGTTATCTGAGCGATCGGGGCCTGATCCCCTTGGCCGGGGCCGAGCGTGCGGCGATGGTCGGGGCGGTCGCCGATTTCCGCGCCGCCGCATTTTAGGTCGCCGCACGTCGCTGGCGGGAAAATACGTCATGATCTCCGGTCAAACTCTATACGCAAGATCTGTTCGTCAATTGTGGGTCGAGCGGTTGATTAGATATGGTCTCTTCAGCTGCTCGGCCGTCGCCATTTTAACCACGGTCGGCATTGTCGCCTCGCTGATATTCGAGGCGGTACGGTTTTTCCAAATGGTGCCGGTTCTCGATTTTCTGTTCGGACTACAATGGAGCCCGCAAACGGCGATCCGCGCCGACCAAATCGGCGCCTCGGGACATTTTGGCGCGATACCGCTGTTTGTCGGTACCGCACTTATCGGCGCGGTGGCGTTGAGTTTGGCGGTGCCGTTGGGCCTGTTTTCGGCAATCTATTTATCGGAATATGCGAGCGACCGCACGCGGTCTTTAGTTAAGCCCCTGCTGGAAATATTGGCTGGAATTCCGACCGTCGTTTATGGGTTTTTTGCCGCCCTCGTTATCGCCCCGGCGTTGAAAGCATCAGGGGCATTTATCGGCCTCAGCGTCGCTTCGGAAAGTGCCTTGGCGGCGGGGTTGGTGATGGGGGTGATGATCATTCCGCTGATCTCGTCGATCTCCGACGATATAATCAAGGGTGTTCCGGTTTCATTGCGCGAAGGCTCATACGGGTTGGGGGCGACAAAATCGGAAACCATTCGCAAAGTGGTTTTGCCGGCGGCCCTGCCGGGCATCGCCGGTGGCATTCTTCTCGCCGCGTCCCGGGCCATCGGCGAAACCATGATCGTCGTTATGGCCGCCGGTCTGGCGGCCAATCTCACGGCAAATCCATTGCAGGCGGTGACCACGGTGACGGTGCAAATCGTCGCCTTGCTGACCGGCGATCAGGAATTTGACAGCGCCAAGACCCTGGCTGCCTTTGCCCTCGGCCTAACGCTGTTTTGCGCCACGCTGTTGCTCAATCTAATTGGCCTTCATATCGTCGAGCGGTTCCGAGAACAGTATGACTGAAAACATCTCCCCATCGCGCTTATCGAGCCAGGCGCTGCCCGGTGTCGAACGCCGTCATCGCAAGGAGCAAATATTCCGTCGATTGGGGCTGGGGGCGATTTTAACCAGTTTGCTGTTTTTGATGTTTTTCCTGGCGTTGATTGTGGCGAGGGGGCACGGCGCATTTCTTGAGACCGTGATATTGGTTGATTATCATTTTGATCATGAAACGCTGGACATCGACCAGGCGGTATCGCAAAACGATTTGGCAAATGCCAACTACAGGAGCGTCATCCGGGCCGCGATGCGCGAGCTGGCGCCGGAGGTTTCGGGCCGCAGCGCGCGCCGGGACCTATATGGAATATTGGGGGCGGGCACCGAGTATGACCTACGCGATTTGATCATCGCCCAGCCGTCTTTGCTCGGCACTACCGCTGGAATTTGGACGCCAAGTTCAGACGAATTTCATCTATTTCATCGAAATGGCGGTGATCGGGCGTCGCGGCAAAGTACTCGGCTCAGTCCACTACAGATTGAACTATATGCCGAACTTGATAATGCCGGCCGCATCAAGACGCGGTTCAATTGGACATTCCTCTCTAGCGGCGATTCTCGTGACCCGGAACAGGCCGGTGTCTGGGGGGCGGTCAAGGGATCGATTTTGACCCTCGGTATCTGTTTTTTGCTGTCCTTTGGTGTTGGGACTTTGGCCGCTATTTATCTTGAGGAGTTCGCATCGAAAAACTGGGTGATGCGGGTGTTGGAGGTCAATATCAACAATTTGGCGGCGGTGCCGTCGATCACCTATGGATTGCTCGGTCTTGCGGTTTTCTTGAATTTTTTTGGGCTGCCCAGATCGGCGGCTTTGGTTGGCGGCTTGGTTTTGTTTTTAATGACCCTGCCGACGATTATCATCAGCTCGCGGGTGGCCTTGCAAGCGGTGCCGCCGTCGATCCGCGAAGCGGCGCTGGCCGTCGGTGCCAGTCGGGTGCAAACGGTATTCCATCACGTCGCGCCGCTGGCTTTGCCCGGCATGTTGACCGGCTCGATCATTGGAATGGCGCGTGCCTTGGGTGAAACGGCGCCACTATTAATGATCGGTATGGTCGCGTTTATTGTTGATCCGCCATCGGGTGTTCTTGACCCGTCCTCGGCCCTGCCGGTGCAAGTCTATTTATGGGCTGAAAGCCCGGAACGGGCATTCGCAGAAAAAACCGCCGGGGCGATCATGGTGCTGCTGGTTTTTCTGATCACGATGAATTTAGCCGCGATACTGTTGCGCCGGAAATTTGAAAAACGATGGTAGAAAATATGATGTTGGAAAATGGCGCGGCAAAAATTCGAGCGCGGAATGTCTGTGTCGACTATAGCGGCCAGCGGGCGATCAATAAGGTCGATATCGATATTCCCGGCAACTGTGTAACGGCTTTGATTGGACCGTCGGGGTGCGGCAAGACGAGTTTTTTGCGCTGTCTTAATCGGATGAATGACATCATCGAGAATTGTGTTGTTTCCGGCGACATAACCCTTGATGACGAGGATATCTATGGCCCCCAGGTTGATGCCGTTGTGCTGCGTCGGCGGATCGGCATGGTCTTTCAGAAACCCAACCCATTTCCAAAATCGATATTTGAAAATGTCGCCTACGGGCCGCGCATTCACGGGCTGGCGAAGACACGCGCTGATCTTCAAGCCTTGGTCGAGGCCAGTTTGGGGCGGGCCGGATTGTGGGACGAGGTTAAGGACCGGCTGGATATGCCCGCAACCCGCCTTTCCGGCGGTCAGCAGCAGCGGTTATGTATCGCCCGCGCCATTGCCGTCGAGCCCGATGTGATTTTGATGGATGAACCATGTTCGGCGCTGGACCCGATCGCTACGGCCAAAATTGAAGCGCTGATAGACGAGTTGAAGGAAAAATACACAATTGTTATTGTCACGCACTCGATGCAGCAGGCGGCGCGCATATCCCAGCGCACCGCTTTCTTTCACCTCGGTGACCTGGTGGAGCAAGGCGAGACAGAAAGTGTTTTCTCCAATCCCAAAGACGCGCGCACCGGGGCTTACGTGACCGGGCGGATTGGCTAGATGGGAGAGAAGACGAGGGGTTGTAAAATAGGCTATATCAAACCGTCAACTGCCAACCGCCAACCGATGATGTCATTGAATGGGTCAAGAAAACGTCGTGAATGATGCCGCCAATATTTTGATCGCCGAGGATGAACCGGCCCAAGCAGAGGTGTTGGCGTTTAACCTGGAGGCGGCGGGGTTCGCCATTCGGGTTGTGTCCGACGGTGCCGATGCATTGATCCAGGTTGAGGAGGCGCGGCCCGACCTGCTGATACTCGATTGGATGCTGCCTGAGGTCTCGGGAATAGAAGTCTGCCGCCGCCTTAGGGGCCACGAGGCAACCCGCGAATTGCCGATCATTATGCTGACCGCTCGGGGCGAGGAAGACGACCGCATTCGCGGTCTCGATGCCGGGGCCGACGATTATATGATCAAGCCCTATTCCCCCGGCGAGCTGATCGCTCGAATTTCGGCGGTGCTGCGGCGCTCGCGCCCGGCACTGGTCGGTGAGAAACTTGACTATGCCGGTATTACCCTCGATCTTGGCGCCCGCAAAATTACCCGTGACGGCCAACCGGTGCGCCTGGCACCGACCGAGTTTAGAATTCTCCAAGCGCTGATGTCGCGTCCGGGACGGGTGCTGTCGCGCCAGCAGATTATCGACCTGGCCTGGGGTCCGAATATCTATATTGAGGATCGCACCGTCGACGTGCATATCAGGCGCTTGCGGGCCGCCCTGTCGGCTACACAGTCGGCTACACAGTCGGCTACACTGCCTAATGAAGGACAGCCCGATATTATCCGCACCGCGCGGGGCTTCGGCTATTCTCTCGATATTGATAAGATCTGATTGATTATAAGATCTAGGCAATTGGGTAGACGAATGCAGTCAGATCCAAACAGCGGAAGTCGGATGAAAAGGCGCGTGTCGGTGCGCAACGTTGCCTGGACCCTCGGCCTGATCATTTGCGGTTTTGTGTTGCTCGGCGTGCTGGGGGACGTTCTTCGGGTAACATCGGGGATCGGCAGGGATCATTTGCTGGTGCGGCGGTTCAGCCTGGATATGGAACGCGCCATCCCCACCTGGTACTCGGTTTTTGGCTTGGCGTGGAGCGCCGTTTTGCTGGCCGGTATCGGCTTTTCTTTGCGCCAGTGGCGTGGCTGGCAGGTCGTCGGCTGGATGGGGCTTGCGGTTATTTTTGTGTTCTTGGCCATGGATGAAGGGCTGGCTTTTCACGAGCGGCTGATTGAACCGATGCGCCGCCTGCTCGATCCGCCTCCGCTGTTTCATTTTGCCTGGGTCATTCCTTATATGGCCGCTGTCGTGGTGATCGGGGTGGCTTATCTCAAATTTCTTTGGGGCCTAGATCGGCGGACCCGCTGGACGCTTATCTGCGCCGGGTTCGTTTTCGTGTCCGGGGCCGTCGGCATGGAACTTGTTGGCGGATATTTGCACTTTGTTGACGGTGCCCGGCGAACCCCGGCCTATGCGGCGGTTTCATCGGTGGAGGAATTGCTCGAAATGGCTGGGATCGCGATATTTATTTGCGGTCTTCTTTTCTTTCAAGCACCTTCGGCGACCCGTGCCACCGTGCCCCTCTATCGGCTTGGCGTGACGATCTCGATCGCCTTGGTGGCGACCCTGGCGACCTGGGGCGTACATCACACACGAACGGCCGCAAGTTATGAGTACCGCTTTGCCGGTCGGCTCCTGGCGGGGACCGGGGGCGAGCAAGACCCTGCCGGCGCGGCAAGATTGTACCGTAAATCGGCGGAGCGAGACTTCGCGCCGGCCCAGTTTGCATTGGGGCGGATGCTGCTACGCGGCACCGAAATTGCCGCCGACCATGAGCAGGCCTCAATTTGGCTCTTGCGCTCGGCGACCCAAGGCATGGTCGCGGCCCAGATTTCCATTGGCAATATGTATGTCTCCGGCACCGGGGTTGCGCGGGACCCCGTCGCCGCCCGCCATTGGTTTAAACGTGCGGCAGATCAAGGCAATGTAACCGGCTATTTCAACTTGGCCATTCACTATTTTGATGGGCGAGATACGCCCCGGGATATTGACCGGGCCTTCGGTTATTTTATGCAGGCGGCGCAGCGCGGCATGCCTGCGGCCCAATCCTATATTGGTGGGTTTTATGAAGCGGGCTATTTGAACTCGGGCGGTCTGGAAACCGCTTTGCGCTGGTACGAATTCAGCGCGCTGAACGGATATGCTGCGGCCGGACGAGCTGCGGCGCGGGTGCGCACCAAACTGGCTGACTAGGCCAATAGGTCGGTCTGGTAGGCAAAAATTGCCGGTGCGCCGCCGGTGTGAATGAACAGAACATCGCTACCCTTGGGGATGCGCCCCTGGTCGACAAATTGCATCAACCCGGCCATGGCGCGCCCGCTATAGACCGGATCGAGCAACAGCGCTTCGCTTTGGGCAGCCAAACTGATTGCCGCCTTGGTCGGGGCGTTGATCCTTCCGTAGCCCGGCGCCAGTACCTGATCGTCGGTGATGATATCTTGTTCGGTGATCTTGATGCCGCCGCCGAGCAGGTCGACGATCTCGCGGGCGCGGGTCAGGACCCGGCGGTTTTGGGTTTCCGCGTCACGGCGGACACAGACACCCAAGATCGGCACATCCCAACCCACCGACCGGGCGCCGACCAGAAACCCCGCATGGGTCAGGCCGCTGCCCGATGGGATCACCACATGGCTCGGGGGGCGCCGCCCTTGTGCCCGCAATTGTGCTTGCAACTGATGCCAAGTTTCAATCGCCGCCTCGACATAACCGAGGCCGCCATAGGGCGGGTGATCGAGGCTCAGGTGGATGACATAGGGGCGCCGTCCTTCGTCGCGCAGGCGCGCGGCAATGGCGTCGAGGTTGCGATCCGCCGCCGCTTCGTCCTCGCCTTGGTCGAAATAATGGATATGGGCGCCCAGTATCTGATCGAGCAGGACATTGCCCGAGCTGCGATAATATGGATCGTCATTGGGCACGCGATCTTCCAGTTGGACCTCGGGCCGCCAGCCTTGGCGGCGGGCGGCGGCGGCGGCGAGGCGGACAAAGTTCGACTGGCGAGCACCGGTGATCAATATGGTGTCGGTGTCTTGGGCGGCGGCGCGGCCGAAATAATATTCGAGCTGGCGCACCTTATTGCCGCCCATTGCTAGCCCGGTGCAGTCATCGCGCTTGACCCACAGGTCAATTCCCAGCTGCGGGCCCAGATTATGCAGTCGCTCCAACGGCGTCGGCCCATGGGTGAGGGTGATCTTTTTATGCGCGGCCAGACCCGCCGGCAGTAGGTCACGTGGCGACATCGAGTATCCCTTTCCACAGCAATGAGGTCCCCATCGCCAACAGTAAAAACCTGAGCGCCCTATGTAAGGCGACCTCACCGACCCGATGCTTGGCAACGATGCCCAACCCAACACCGGCGATCAGGGCGGGTAACAGGATGAGAACGATGCGCCAGCCTGCCGTCGGAATGCCCCCAAGCCCGGCATGGACGATCAGCGCCGTGCCGTAGGAAAATATATAAGCCGCGCGCAATGTCGCCCGGGTCGCCGAGGCCGACAAATTATGGCGCAGCAATGTCCACATGGCGATCGGTCCGGGGATCGCTAAGCAGCCGCTCATGAACCCGGACAATCCGCCCCCGGCCAGGGTGCTCGCGGGGCTTATCGCGCCCCCATCAGACGCCGCAACAGGCCGGCCGAGCATCAGCAATTGCACCGAAGCAACCAGCACAACAGCACCGGAAAAAAGCTTCAGCAACGAGACATCAATCCAGTTTAAAAAAAGCCAGCCGACGGGAATACCAACCAACGTCCCGACCAGCAGTAACCGCAAAGGTGCCCCGACAATGTTGCCGCGCTCTTGGGGCAGCAGCGCCACGGATACTAGAAGGTTTAAAATGATCGCCACAAAAATCGCCGTCTCACTGGCCAAATTGAGCAGTAATATCGGCCCGGCAAGCAGACCCAGCCCAACGCCGGTCGCCACCTGCAAACTTGTCCCGGCGCAAACCACCAGGGAAGCCAGTATCAGCGCATTCATGCTCAGCGGCAATTGGTCGAAAAACATCATGGGTTGTCGCTCCTGGGTGGAGCCATGACTATAGGTCGGCGGAGGTCCCGATCCCACTATTTCGAACAGCTATATTACCAAAGAAAAATATCGTCTGGTATTTCAGCAGCGCATGCAAAATATCAATTCACCGGAATTGCTAGGTTAATATTCATCCCATAGGCTTCAAATCCATCGTCGCCGATCCCGTCGTAATTTCCGCTCACGGCAAATCGAATGCCGGCATCCGAGGACATCGAAAACCCGATTTCTCCTTTGCCGCGGATTTCGCCCGATCCTGAAATGAATTGGTCAGTTAGAACGCCATTGTCGCCGGCAAAATTCCAAACCGCTTCTATCGAGGCATGGGGGGCGAATGTCATTCCACTCTCGTCGGTGACTGAGTAAAATATTTTCGGGCCAAATTTTGCCTGACCTAGGGTTATCGTTTGGCTCGGTATGGTCGCGCCCAGGCTGTCGGTAAAGCTCTTTTGCTCGTCACGAATATAGGCGACCGTGATGCTCGGCCGAAACGTCAAATTGTCCACGCGGTGGTCGCCGGTTAGGCGCCCGCGCGCCAGCCAGCGCTCTGTTTCAAAATTGTCGGAATTTGTTGAGGCGGTATCGACCGTATTGTGGGACAGCCCCCAACTTGTTTGGCCGTCGAAAAATAAATTTTCAGACAGTCGGGCCGCAATATTGGGCCCGACCATCCAGCCGATACCGTCGACCTCGGTTTTCAACGCATCATTGTCCTGCTGCATCCAATCAAACTGTGCGACCATTCCAAGCATCAAAGATCGGCTGACCACGTAATCGACACCGAGGTAACCGATGGCAAACTGGCCGTCGCCGCCGAGACTATCGTTGAAGGTTTTGATGTGGCCTTCGACCCAGACGTCTAGGCCTGTCGGATCGTTACCGTGCACAGTAACGCCGCCAGCGCGATCAAGCGACACACGATAGGCGTCACGCCTTGCCGCCGACTGTTCGATTTGGCGAAGACCGGTCGAAAATGATGCGGTCAATTGTCGTTCGGAAAGCAAGCGGTCAAAATCGACCTGCAAGCCAAACGGTGAATTTGGGGCGAGACCATTAAACCCGCTCACGGTTGCGCCTGCCGCCGCCGAGGCATTGTTCAGTCGCCCTATTGACCGATCGATGCCCGGCCCATTCGCCAAAATGAGGTCGGCGCGCCGGTTCATGAAACGGGCGGCGGCCTCACTGGCCTGCGGGTTTCCGATGGTCAAAATAATGCGGTTTTGCAGGCGTTCGGGTGAGAGACTCGAATTTGCAAAAACGCCATCATTTAGCGTGGGGTTGGGTGTCGAAAAGCCCATCGCAAATTGGTTGCCGCGGGCCGCATTCAACGCTGCTACTGCTTGCGCGTTTAATGGAATTTTGATGAACATGCCTTGCATGGCGTTAGTTACGGTCGCCGTCCCATAGGATGCACCGTTGGCTAGGTCGTCGCGTATTCCGGTCAAACCGGTTCCACCAGCCAATAATGTCGCTATCGGTGTCACGACGTCTTTGATCTGCAGGGAATGGGTTCCTACAACGTCATATGTATATATCTCCAATTCAGCCGACACTAT
Source organism: Alphaproteobacteria bacterium (assembly GCA_021774575.1). Classification (GTDB taxonomy): domain Bacteria; phylum Pseudomonadota; class Alphaproteobacteria; order UBA6615; family UBA6615; genus JAJFIX01. The sequence continues at coordinate 36,817 of JAJFIX010000016.1, forward strand.
TGTGTCTGTATCGGGTACATCGAATACATGAAAACCGTAAAATGTTGTGAGGCCGGGCGTATTGGTTTGTGCTCTTGCTGTGAGGTAGTTTTGGTTGGTCGGACCATGAAACCCCAAATCGTTATACCAGCCGGAATCTACATATGTTGCGTCCACCAGCGGCTGGGCGCTAGAAGAGGACGCGCCGCCGACCACGGAAAATAGCAGAACCGAAACCAGGAAAAATGGGTTGGCAACATTCGACCTGGGCTGTGCCCCGTCCTGGTCGCCGCGACGGTACGGACCCCAATGCCTCTCGACCGGAAAGAGGGCGACCGGAAAGCAGGCGACCGGAAAGCAGGCGACCGGAGAAAAGGAATTTCGGGTAAAAAAGTCGTGGAGAACATGACCGGCGACCGAAAAAATATGCAACCACCACGACACGGCGCGGCAACCCTTCGCCGCGAAAATATACGTACTCATTTTAAGTTCTACCTGCCCCCAAAAGAACTGCCAGCCCCAAACATCACCGAGTTGTGCATTTATCCTAAATGCTTAAGGTTCTCGATTGAAGTATGAGGTGGGAGAGACACTATAAAATTTTGTGTTTGTTGTCAATTTTGCCCCCTTTAGGGGGGGCGCCCTACTGTTGCTATGGTGTAAGAACTTGGGCGCTGGCTGCTGTAACAAGAGCGTCGGGAATGGGTTTTTCGCCCTCTTAAATGCGTAAGCCTTAGGCTTTGACGCGGTTTAACGCCTGTTGGAAGGAATGTCGGCCTTGCCCGAGCAAAGTTACGTACCCATTGATGGGGCCAGGCACGACGTTGCCCCGGCACGGCTCGCCGTGGCTGTGTTTTTTGTCAGCAACGGGTTTTTGACCGGCAGTTTTATTCCTCATATTCCACTGATCATGGCGCGGCTCGATCTGAGTGCGGCGGTGCTGGGCGGGGCGCTGTTTGTGATGGCGGTCGGGGCCGTGCTGGCAATGCCCTTGGCTGGGGCGCTGATAGCGCGCCGGGGCAGCGCACCGGTTGCGATTGTTGCCGCGGTCTGCCTTTGCCTGGTTATTCCTTTATTGGCGATCAGTCCCAGCCTTGCGACCTTGATGGGGGCGCTGTTTCTTTATGGCGCGACGACGGGGTCAATGGATGTGGCGATGAATGCCCATGGGGTTGGGGTTGAAGAACGGCTCGGGCGTCCGGTGATGTCGTCCTTTCACGGCTGGTGGAGTGCCGGTGGTTTTCTTGGGGCGTTGGTTGCCTGGGTTGTGCTGCCGCATTTCGGCGGCGTGGTGCATTTGACCGGGGCGGCGGTGCTGGTCTTGGGGGCGATAATGTTTTGGGCCGCCCGGCGGCTGCTACCCAGCTCTATTGACCGGGGTGGTAAGCACCGGGCGCTTGCCATGCCTCATGGTTTGGCCTGGCGGCTTGGTATTTTGGCATTTATTGCCTTGCTGGGGGAAGGGGCCATCCTCGATTGGAGTGCCGTGCTGCTCGATCAGCGTTACGCGCTCAAGGAAGGCAGCGCCGGTATCGGCTTTGCCGCGTTTGCCGCGACCATGGCCGCGGGGCGCTTTGCCGGCGATAGCCTACGTGCCCGTATTGGCGATGCGGCGTTGATCCGCGCCAGCGCGGCACTGGCCAGCCTGGGCCTATGTCTGGCGCTGCTGCCGGTCACGCTGCCGGTCTCGCTGGTCGGATTTGCCCTCACCGGCATCGCCCTATCCAATGTCGCACCAATATTATTTGGTGCCGCTGGACGTATTCCTGGCCAGTCGCCGGGCGCGGGGATGGCGGCGGTGGTCACGTTGGGATATTCGGGGTTTCTCGTCGGCCCGCCATTAATCGGCAGCATCGCCGAACTCACCAGTCTGCCATTGAGCCTGGCCCTGGTCGTCGGCGCGTTTCTGGTACTCTTACCCGGAGCGTCTTGGCTAAAGCGCTAAAGGCGCTTTAAGCAGCTTCGTTGCTCGAGGTGGCTCTACGCCGCCCTGGAAGCCGCGGCGCTCAGGATCTGCTTTTTCAGCCGGCGCATCGATGGATCAAGGTTGGTGCTCCTTGCATCGGAAATCCATGCGTCGAGACCACCATTATGCTCGATGGTACGCACCGCAGCCGTTGTTAGGCGCAACCGCACCGCATGGCCAAGGGCTTCGCTAAAAAGCGATGTCGCCTGCAAGTTGGGCAGGAACCGCCGACGCGTTCTATTTTTCGCGTGGCTCACGTTATTACCGGTTTGTACACCCTTGCCGGTGACACTGCAGCGTCTGGCCATGACCAAAATCCTGTCATATTCGAATAAGAGTGGGGTTTTTAGGCAAGTGTCGGCCCCACGTCAAGTGCCGTGCCGAAGAAGGTGAGTTTGTCCCCATATTTCACCGTTCAAGGTGCATGTGCATAGATGTATGCCGAATGCGTGCCCCAAACAGCACAGGCAGGGTGGGAGGCGGCCTTCGCGATCAAAAAAATTGCTCTCTGAGTAAGACATTCCCTCTTTAATAGGTTGTTATATTTAGTAAAAAACAAGGTTCCTTGGGTCAGGAATCCTGTGGTATTTTGGTCCTAATCGCCGTTGCTAATGCACCACAATAAATCGGGCGGATGTGGATGGCTTTGTGGAGAATGGGAAAATAACGCCGCTAACATGGGACATGGGAGGGAGGCGGATTGCGGGGGTTGTTTCCCCACCGACTGTGGCAGATCGATTGGGGCGGATCGGGCAGGGTAGATCGAGTGGACATGTGGGCAATCGTCGGCTAAACGAAGAAATGAAATTTAAGCGCTTTAGACTCAGGAGAGACAGATGACCGAAGTGGTAATTGCCGGTGCCGCGCGCACGCCTGTTGGTGGATTTAATGGTGGCTTGTCAAAAGTTGCCGCCGCTGACCTTGGAGCGACAGCGATTAAGGGCGCCTTGACCCGCGCCAGCGTCGCCCCCGATGATGTTGACGAGGTTGTGCTGGGCCAGGTCTTGACGGCCAATACCGGCATGAACCCGGCCCGCCAGGCCTTGTTGAAGGCCGGTATTCCCCATGAGCGCACGGCCTATCTGATTAACCAGGTCTGTGGGTCGGGTTTGCGGTCGGTCGCCCAGGCCTATCAGGCAATCAAGCTCGGCGAGAGCGGCATTGTTGTTGCTGGTGGCCAGGAAAATATGAGCCTCGCCCCCCATGCCCAACATTTGCGTAACGGCCAAAAAATGGGCGAGCTGAACCTGGTCGATACAATGATCAAGGACGGTTTGTGGTGCGCGGCGATGGGTTACCATATGGGTAATACGGCTGAAAATGTCGCCGAGAAATGGCAAATTACCCGGGAAGATCAGGACGAATTCGCCGCCCAGTCTCAAATAAAGGCCGAGGCGGCACAAAAAGCCGGCCGGTTGGCCGACGAAATTACCGCTGTGACCGTTAAAACCCGTAAGGGTGAGGTCACCGTCGACAGTGATGAGCATCCACGCCACGGCACCACGCCCGAGTCCCTGGCCGGTTTGCGCCCTGCCTTTGTCAAAGAAGGTACGGTCACCGCCGGTAATGCATCGGGCATTAATGACGGCGCCGCCGCTTTGGTCTTGATGTCGGCCGAGCAAGCCGAACAACGCGGCCAAGCGCCGCTGGCCCGCATCGCGTCCTGGGCGACCGCTGGGGTTGAGCCGGCACTGATGGGCTCGGGACCAATCCCAGCATCGCGTCTGGCCTTGGAAAAGGCCGGTTGGAGTGCCCAGGATCTTGATCTCGTTGAGGCCAACGAGGCCTTCGCCGCCCAGGCAATTGCGGTTAATCGCGACATGGGATGGGACATCGAAAAGGTCAACGTCAATGGCGGCGCCATTGCGCTGGGCCACCCGGTCGGGGCATCGGGGGCGCGGGTTTTAACGACCCTGCTCTATGAAATGGCCCGGCGCGACGCCAAGAAAGGCCTCGCCACCTTGTGTATCGGCGGCGGCATGGGGATCGCCCTGTGCGTAGAGCGAGACTAAAGGTGCGGCGCGGAACTTTTAATTTCTAAAGTTTAATTTCTTCCGCGACCACCGCTTCTCGTATTTCCCTGTCCGCTATTCGCGCGGTCTTGCAGATCGGGGCGGGCCCGGCGGGCTTATTGCGCCGGGTCTTGGCTCGTGTCTTGGTCGTCGACGTTCTCATCGGCGGGTGCGGTATCTGATGGTGGGGGAGCTGTGCTGTCGCCAGCCGATGCATCGACCTGGCCGGCGGTGGCGAGAGCGGTGTCGGCTGAATCAAACATTGACACTGTCTTTATGCCAAGAGCTTGCAGGGTGCCGAGAATGGTAAGCATTACCAGGGCAATGATCAGCCCATACTCAATGACTGCCGTGCCCGATGCATCGCCTTTCAGCTTTTTGAAGATAAAAGACAACATGGGTTTGCCATTTTTGAATTGTGGGTTTGGTTACATCCTCTCAGCATCCTGCGCTTAGCATTATGGCTTTCTACTGTGCTCGGGATACGCTCATATTGTAAAAATTTGTCGATAAGTTTTAACAACTGATTAACGGCAAATTTCGCTAATTGAGAGCGCTACTCGTATCGCAGGGCCTCGATCGGGTCGAGGAGGGCCGCTTTGCGGGCTGGGTAGAAGCCGAAAAAGATGCCGATGAAGGCGGCAAAACCAAAGGCCATCAGCGGGGCATAGATTTCGATGCGCATCGGCCAGTCGGCGAAATTGGCGATCGCCTGGCTGCCAGCCAGGCCCAAGACAATGCCGATCAGGCCGCCGATGAGCGACAAGGCGATTGCTTCGATGAGGAACTGCATCATGATGTCTTTGCCACCGGCGCCGATGGCCATGCGCAGACCTATTTCGCGGGTGCGCTCGGTGACCGAGACCAGCATGATATTCATGATGCCGATACCGCCAACCAGCAACGAAACACTGGCTACGGCGGCGAGCAGCAGCGACATTACGCGTGAGGATTCTTCGCGGGCCGACAGGAATTCCGAGATATTGCGGATCGAGAAATCGTTGATTTGATCAGGGCGGATGCGATGGCGCTCCTGCATTAATTCGGTGACTTGGGCCTCGGCCATCGAAACTTCCTCGGCCGAGCGGATGGAGACGGCGATGACACTGACCAGGTTGCCGCTCAGCCGGTCACTGCCCAGAATTCGTTTCTTGGCGGTCGAGATAGGTATCATCACCGTGTCGTCTTGGTCGCGGCCAAAGGATGTCTGACCTTTGCCGACCAGGGTGCCGACGATTTCAAACGGCACGCGCTTGATGCGCAAGGTCTGGCCGAGAGGGTTCTGTCCGGGGAACAACTCATTGGCTACGGTCTGACCGATGACGGCGACCTTGGCGGCGCTGCGGACTTCTTCGGGGGTAATGCCGCGGCCTTCTTCGATGCTCCAATTGCGGGCCACCATGAATTCTGGGGTGATGCCCTCGACTTGTGAAAACCAATTGGTATTGCCGAAGATGAGCTGGGCCGAGCCGCTGACCGAGGGGGCGGCAACGACGACGCTGTCGAACTGGGTTTGGATCGCCTCGGCGTCATCCATGGTCAGGGTTGGCCTGGAACCGGCCCCACCGCGCACCCCACCGCGGCTTGACGAGCCGGGGACGACCATAATCAGATTGGAGCCGATGCTTTCAATCAGCTTGTCGACGTTGGCCCGAGCACCGGCACCGACCGAGACCATGACGATCACTGCTGCAACGCCGATAATGATGCCGAGCGCCGTCAAGACACTACGCAGAATATTGACCCGGAGCGACGAAAATGCGGCCCGTAGGCTATCCATATAAGTCATGCGGCTTCCTCTGTATTATTTTCTGTATTACCGGCATTTTTATCGAGATCCTGAAGATCTGCGGCGGCGTCATCGGGATTGGGTTGGCGCTCGTCTTTAATCAATTTGCCGTCACGGAAAGTCAGGAGGCGTCCGGCGTATTTTGCCACTTCGGGCTCGTGGGTGACGACGATCAGGGTAATACCCTCGCGATTAAGCCGCTGAAACAGGGCCATGATCTCAATGCCTGTGCGGGTATCGAGCGCCCCGGTCGGCTCGTCGGCCAGCAGCATCGCCGGGCTGCCCACCAGGGCCCGGGCGATGGCCACTCGTTGTTGTTGACCACCGGAAAGTTGCTGGGGGTGATGTTCCATGCGCTCGGCCAGACCAACCGCTTTGAGCGCCTCAATCGCTTTTTCGTGGCGCTCGATTTTGGGCACCCGGCCATACATTAAGGGCAAGGCGACATTTTCGAGCGCGCTGACCCGGGGCAGCAAATTAAATTGCTGAAAAACAAAACCGATTTTGCGGTTGCGGGTCGCCGCCAATTCATCGGTGGTTTGTTCCGATACCGGCTCACCGTCGAGGGTATAGGTGCCCGCAGTCGGCGTATCCAGACAGCCGAGCAAATTCATCAGGGTCGATTTGCCCGAGCCCGACGGGCCCATGATGGCAATGAACTCACCCTCGTTGATTTCGATATCGACCCCGGCCAGGGCGTGGACGATTTCGGGACCGACCTGATAATTCCTGGTCAGACCAACTGTTTTGATAACTGGATCTGTCATGGGATCCGCCGCCTAAAACCCGAACCGGACACGGCGTCCGGAATTTTGGGCGGCCTGCAGGTCGACACCGATAATGATTTCATCGCCATCTTCCAGGTCGTCATTGACCACCCGGACGACTTCAGTATGGCTGTTATCGCTGATGCCGACCACCAGGGGCAGGGGTGTTGGGGTACCGTCGTCTCCGATCACCCAGACCCGGACCCGCCGGGTGGTGCTGGCGCCGCCAAATATTTCTGCAAATTTTTCCAGCTGCTCGGGGCGCATCAACGGCTTGATCGCCTCGCCCAAAGCGGCCTGGATACGGCCGCGAATTTGTGGGAAGGGGACGCCCTGGGCCCGTAATTCCTGGACCATCTGACGGTTGCCCGAGGCGATTTCGCGAACTTGGGCCTCTTGCTCTTCGTCGAGTTCGAGGTCTTCGACCAACTGGTTGACCAATGCGCCGGGACCACCGCCACCACCGCCGGGGCCGCCACCGCCTCCACCGGGACCGCCGCCGCCGGGGGCACCGCCACCGCCGGGACCACCACCGCCGCCAGGGGCAGCACCACCACCGCCGGGTCCGCCGCCAGGGCCACCACCACCACCAGCAGCCTGTGGTGCAACACCTTCAGGCAGGAAACGGAGGGCGGCATTGGGAATGCGCAGCGCATCTTCGCGCTCACCGGCGATGATTTCGACATTTGCCGTCATGCCGGGCAGCAAGCGCTGATCCGGGTTGGCCGCCGCGACAATGACTTTGTAGGTCACGACATTTTGCACGACATCCGGGGCCAGGCGCACCTGGCGCACATTGCCCTGAAATTCCTCGCCGGGAAAAGCATCGACGTTAAACTTTACCGTCAGCCCTTCGCGGACCTGGCCGATATCTGCCTCGTCGACGCTAACCTCGACCTGCATGTCGCGCAGATCCTGGGCGATGGTGAAAAGATCCGGCGCTTGTAGGCTGGCCGCCACGGTCTGGCCGATATCGATCTTGCGTTCAATCACCACCCCGTCGACCGGCGAGCGAATAAAGGTCCGGTCGAGATCGACCTGATTATTGGCCAGGGCCGCCGTGCGCTGCAGAACCTGCGCTTCGGCGGTCAAAATATCGGCCTCGGCCATCGCCTGTTGGGCCGTGCGCGCCTCAACGGTGGCCAGCGCCGCGTTTAGGGCGGCAATTGCCGAGCTGCGGGCGGTGCGGGCGGTGTCGACTTGGGCCTGGGAGGCAAATTCGCGCTCTAGCAGGGCTTGCTTGCGGGCCAATTCATTATTGGCCTCGGTGACGCGCGTGCGGGCGCTGGCGACTTGAGCTTCGGCGCTCTGTAAATCCGCCCCGGCCCGGTCCAATCCGGCGCGCCGTTGTATGACATTGGCGTTGGCCACCGCCAGTTCGGCTTCGGCTTGGCCGACCCGGGATTGGAAGGTCGCCGGGTCAATGCGGGCTATCACCTGACCGGCGGTCACCCGAGAGTTGAAATCGGCAGGTAATTCAATGATTTGGCCCGAAACTTGGCTGCCAACCAGTACTGTCACGACGGCGCTCAGGGTGCCGGTCGAGGAGATCGATTTCACCACCGGCCCGTGATCGGCGGCGCCGGTTCGATAGCTAATCCCATCGCCAGCCCCACCCCCGCCCGATGCGAGGATAATAACCGCCAAGACGACAAGGACCGCCGCCCCACCGATGATTTTTATTTTCTTCGGCAGCGCTAAGATTTTTCCAATCGGACCGTTCGCCATCATCTCACTCCAGGAACTAGCGCCGCGCAAAATAACGGCGCGCAAATATATAAGCGGCAGGGACTTATACGCGTGGGCGCGACAAGACATCCCCAAGAAACATGCCCCAACAAATTGGCCAGCTGGCCTGCTCATACCACGTTTGGGCCGGCTATATCCGGCAATATTAATCAATTTCTTTTGAGAATGGCTATATGGTGTCTATCCTGCCGAGCAAACTGGCTAGCTAGTAGGAGTTGAATTATGGAGATCAAACAAAACCTCATCGACCTCTATGACGCCTATACCCATGGGGCGATGGATCGGCGGACGTTTTTAGAACGGTTTACTCTGGCGGCTGGTGGGGCTGTGGCGGCATCGGCCCTGTTGCCATTGATTCAGGCGAACCCAGCAGCAGCGGCGATTATTGACGAAGATGATGGTCGTTTGACCACCGGGCGCATCTCCTATGACGCGCCGGACGGGGCGGTTTCAGCCTATCTGGCGCGGCCCGAGGCCGGGGGCGATTTGCCCGCTATTATCGTTATCCATGAAAATCGGGGGCTCAACGCCCATATCGAAGATGTTGCGCGCCGGGCCGCCCTTGCCGGCTATACCGCGCTGGCTCTCGACCTGCTGTCCCCACAAGGGGGAACACCGGCGGATTCAAATGCCGCCCGCTCGATGTTTTCGACCATGGATCGCGATGTCATGCTGCGCAATGTCCTGGGCGCGATGCCGTTTTTGCGGCGCCTGCCCGGCGCCACGGGCAAGGTCGGGATTGTTGGGTTTTGCTGGGGCGGTGGGGTGGTTGGCGACGCAGCGGTCAATGCAACCGATCTTGATGCCGGTGTGATCTTTTACGGTCGGGCGCCGGACCTTTCCAAGGTGCCCGATATCGGCGCCCGGTTGCTGATGCATTATGCCGGTCTCGATAACCGGATTAACGGGACCGTCTTCCCGACCTTCATCGATGCGCTGGAGGGAGCCGGCAAGGATTTTGCCGCGCATTTATATGACGGCGCCCAACATGCCTTCCATAACGACACCTCGGCGGCGCGCTATAAAGAAGATGCGGCGATGCTCGCCTGGACCCGGACCATCAATTTTTTCGACGAGACGCTAAAGGCCTAACATTAACTCAGCCGACAGCTTGCCTTGCGTGGCGGTGACGCCGCCCGGCGCCGTTCATCCGTTCCGTCTGTCTGGCCAATTGGCGGGCGGTTTTGGCAAAGCCCGTGCGAATGGCCAAGGTGAGGTCCTGATTGGTCCCACCGCGGGAGTTCTCCCGGTGGATGGTTGCGCCCCGGTCGGGTAAATCAACAGCGATTGAGACCTGAAAATTCTTGCCTTGGCCCGGCCGTTTCGTTTGTGCCTGTATGGTCACCCGGCATGCGGTCATCCAGTCTTGAAACCGCGCCAGTTTGCCAAAACTCTCTCGGACGCTGTTTTCCAGGGATGGGGAGGCGGGGATGTCAGTAAAGGAGATCTGCAGGAGATCGGTTCTCGGGTCCATCATTAGGGTGCATCTTCCTTTCGCTACGTATTTGGCGTTACACGAGCCACTTTCTTCATATGGTGTGCCTCGGCCGATATCGAAATGATATTCCTAGATCGGCCAATCGCCATTGATGCAAATCAACAAGATTGATGCAAATCAACAAGAACGACTACATTTACGGCTCGGAAATCAATCTTGCAGGAAGAACCAAAAATGGTCGAAAAAACCTATAACTCGCCGAACGGTATCCATACGCCGTTCAGTCAATATTCTCATTCGGTCACCGTTGAAGGGGCGCAAAAATTGATTTTTTGTGCGGGGCAAGTGGCCGGTGATGATGACGGCAATATTCTTGGGCCCGAGGATTTTAGCGCCCAGGGCGCATTGGTGATGAAAAACCTCGTCCGGGTGCTGACCGAAGCCGGGGCCACGCTCACCGATGTGGTTAAGCTGACCAGCTATGTCTGTTCGCCCCATGATGTGCCAAAGGTGCGTGCCCTGGTTAAAGAGCATTTTCCCGAGCGCCCCCCGGCCAACACGATCTGCGTCCTGCGTGGGCTGGCCCATCCCAATTATCTGCTGGAAATTGACGCAACGGCGGTGATTTAGCGGCGGTCGAATACTCGTCCATCGATCGCCACCAGCCCTAATCCGATCAGCGCCATGCCGGCAAATTGCAGGGTGCCCAGCCGCTCACCGAGAACGAGGGCGCCGAGCAAGATCGCCGAAACCGGGATTAAGAAAGTGACCAGCAGCAGGTTGGTCGCCCCCGAAGAGGCGAGAATGCGAAAGTAAAGGATATAGGCGAGGGCGGTTGAAAGAACCGCCAGGCAGATCATCGCGGCCAGAGTGGCGCCACCCGGCATTGCCAGGGTCCAGGGGCGGTCGATCACCAGCATCAGCGGGCATAGCATTATGGTCGAAGCCGTCACCTGGCCCGCTGCGGTGACCATGGGGTCGACGCCCAGGGTTTTGAACCGGCGCCCGTAGACCCCGGCAAAGGCATAGGTTAGGGCCGCGCCCAGCACGGCAAGGGGGGCGAGAATTTGCCCGGACATGCCGCCGGGGCCGATCATCACCACGGCACCGGCAAAGCCGATACCCGCACCAACGAGTTTGGCCGGTGTCGGGCGCTCGTCGCTGAGCAGCAGTCCGGCGATCAGCACCCCAAACATCGGTGTGGTTGCATTGAGAATTGAGGCATATCCCGAAGAGATCTGGGTTTGGCCCCAGACGATCAGGCTGAACGGGATGGCGTTATTTAGGAACCCCATGCCGAAAAAGGCCACCCAGACCCGCCCCGATCGTGGCAGTTTGCGCCCGGTCACGAGGATAACGGCCCATAAAGTGGCGGCGGCCAAACCGACCCGCAGGGTGACGATGGTCAGGGGCGGGAGGTCCCTGATCGCCACTTCGACAAAAAAGAACGAGCCGCCCCAAAGCACCGACAAGATAATCAGCAGCGCCCAATCGCGGGGGCCCATCACCGTGTTAATCTTGCCTGCTTGCATGGTTCGGCTCCTCGATATTTTTATCGTGAGCCCGAATTAGCAAGCCGTTCACGCCAACGCCACCCGGATCTTGTTATTGTTTAATGGGGTGTTTAATGAGTTGGCATCTTGCCGTTGCCTGGGCTGCCTCCCGATCCATTTGCTAAGACGCCGCGCACGACACTGTCGACCCGTTCGGGTTCGAGGTGGAATTCCTTGGCGACGCTCTCGATGATCTGCTCCATGTTGACCGTCTGTCCGGCACCGCGTGAATTGCCTGCGGTGGTAGGCTCATAGGGGGCGGGTGGGTTGGTGAGGTTGACCAGGTCCCATCTTGCGTAATGGCCGAGACTGTCGAACACCGATTTCACCACCTTGATGAATTTTGCCTGCAACTCGGCATAGATGATGGTCTCTTTGTCGAAAGTTGGCGGGACCATATATTCCGATGTTGGGGCAACGATGTGACTGCCGCCACAAGCCCAACCGACAAATTTGCCTTGGCCTTTACCGGCATAATTCATCTTGTCTTTAAAGGGGAAGTCGTCGGGAATGTCTTTCATCCGCAAGATATTGTTGGCCGAGAGGACATAGCACTGGCCCGAAAAAGCGCGCTCGCGGGTAGCTGGTATGAGGTCGCAGCGATTGATATCGTGGCCTGCATAAATAAAACTTTCATCCATCGTGGTGCCGCAATTCCACATACCCGGCCAGACTGCAACATGGATGTCGACGCCCTGGGCGATATACCAGGCGGTGATGTTGACGATATGATTTTCCCAACAGATCTGACCGCCGATACGCCCGATTTCCGTGTCGAATACTTTAAGGTCCCTTGCGTCGCCCTGGCCCCACCAGAGCCGCTCGATATAGGAGGGGATGAGCTTGCGGTGGCGACCCAAGACGCCGCCATATTTATCGATATAAACCAGTGAATTAAACAGCGTCCGACTGCCGATCCGGTCGTCGAGTTCATTGACCCCCATGACCACATAAGCGCCGGCCTCGCGGGCGGCTTTGCCCAGAATATCGGTGTCCTCGCTGCCGACGACCACCGAATTATCCTGCAGGTCGGCATGCACGTCATGGAAGGCCGAGGCGGCGGTGTCCCAGCCCATCGACCAATAGGGGTAGGTCGGGATCCACGTTTCGGGAAAGACGATCAATTCCGCGCCTTCCTTGCCTGCTTTGATGATTAGGTCGCAGGCCTTTTCCAGGCACTTTTTTTTGTCCATGAATTCCGATGCCGCCTGGACGACGGCGACCTTGACGACCTCGCGGCCACCGAGCACTTTTGCTGCCATGTTCTTGCTCCCGCTTATAGGCATAAAGCGGCGTCTCCGCAAAGGAAGGCTCATGGCATGACGCGCGGAAAAAAATAGCCCCGGCACGTCCGTCCATCAGCTTCCCGCATGCGGTTTGACCGCATATTTGAATTCGGTCAGCCTAGCATAAAAAGATGTCCCCGGTCCGAACGCGATTGAAAATCAGCGTTTGAACCGGGAATTATGTCGAGGAATTGAGAAATGGAGGCGTTATTACGCCAAGGTGGTTGCAGGTCTTAGGTCGTGCGTTCGTCTATATATTGGTTAATAAAATGTAGCCGCACAAAACGATGATCGCCACGATGAGGGAGATCGAAAGACCATTAAGCTGTGAAGGTTTGCCAGTATCCGCCATAATACTCGTTTCCCGTTAGCCGTTAATAGGGAACGTACTAAAAAGACACCTTCCATTAGACACTAAGCAGAAGAGTCGATGGAAGCGATTTTTAGGTGGTGGGTTATGTCTCCTCGCCTGCTGGTTTTTCCGGCAGGCTAATCTCGGCGAGTTTTTCGTAGAGGGCGAACCGGCGCTCCAAATGGGCCTTTGCCGAAATCATCAGATCCGCATAGCGTTCCGGGTCGCGGCGTTTGACGGCCTGGAAGCGGTTCTCGTTTTCGACCAAGGCATCAAGGGAAACCGTCGGCATTTTACTGTCGAGCTGCATCGGCTTCTTGCCCGCTTCAAACAATCGTGGGTCGTAACGGTAGAGCGGCCAATATCCGCTGTCGACCGCCAGGGTTTGCTGGTCAATGCCCAAGCCAAGATCATAGCCATGTTCGATACACGGCGAATAGGCGATAATGATCGACGGCCCGTCAAAGGAGGAGGCCTCATGAAAGGCCCGCACGGTCTGGGCATCCTTGGCACCGAAGGCGACCGAGGCGACATAGACATTGCCCGACATGATCGCCAGCAGGCCGAGATCTTTTTTCGGCTGCGATTTTCCCGAGACGGCAAATTTGGCTGCCGAGCCAAGGGATGTCGCCTTGGATTGCTGGCCACCGGTATTGGAATAGCCTTCCGTATCCATCACCAAAATATTCACGTTTTGGCCGGAGGCGAAGACGTGATCGAGGCCGCCATAGCCAATATCGTAGGCCCAGCCGTCGCCACCGACAATCCACACATCCTTGCGCACCAGGTAATCGGCCAACTGGTCGAGACGGCTTGCGTCCTCGCCGGTTATGGTTTTGAGGGCCGCGCGAAGTTTCAACACCCGCTCGCGCTGGGCAAAAATTCCCGCATCGTCGCCTTGGTCGGCGGCAAGCATGTCGTTAACCAGGGTTTCGTCGAGGTCGCCGGACCGGCGTTCCAGAAGCGAGCGCGCCTGGGCGCTGTGCATATCGATGGCCAACCGGTGGCCGAGACCAAACTCGGCATTATCTTCAAACAGCGAATTGGCCCAGGCCGGGCCGCGCCCGTCCTTGTTGGTTGTATAGGGGGTTGTTGGTAGATTTCCGCCATAGATCGACGAGCAGCCGGTCGCATTGGCAATCACCGTATGATCGCCATAAAGCTGTGTCAGCAATTTAATATATGGCGTCTCGCCGCAACCGGAGCAGGCGCCGGAAAATTCGAACAAAGGTTCAGCGAACTGGGACATTTTGACGTTCGACCGTAATTTCGTCCGGTCGGCCTCGGGGATTTCGGTAAAGAACGACCAGTTTTGCTTGTCGCTCTCACTGGCGAAATATTCGTGGGGCTCCATGAAAAGCGACCGGCGCTCGGGGTCGGCCTTATCGATGCCCGGACAGACGCTGACGCAAAGATTGCACCCGGTGCAATCTTCGTGACTGACTTGGACGGTGTATTTCGCCTCGCCGAATTCCTTGCCTTTATAATCCATCGCCTGGAAATTATCCGGCGCGTCGTCAAGGACCGCCGGTTCATAGGCTTTCACCCGGATGCAGGCATGGGGGCAGACCAGGGCGCATTTGTTGCACTGAATGCACAGTTCCGGGATCCATTGTGGGGTCTCGATCGCTAGGTTGCGTTTTTCCCACTGGGTCGTGCCGGTCGGCCAGGTGCCGTCTACGGGAAAGGCGCTGACCGGCAATAAATCGCCGTCCCGGGAAATCATTTTTGCCGTCACTTCTTTGACGAAGTCGGGGGCGTCAACGGGCACCACCGGCGGCATTTCGAAGTCCCCGGTTACTTGGGCCGGCACGTCGACTTCTTCGAGATGGTCGATCGAGCTATCGACTGCGGCAAAATTCATTTCGACAATGTCGCGGCCCTTGCTGCCATAGGACCGCTCGATGGCGCCTTTAATCTGGCGGATCGCCTCGTCTTGGGGGAGGACGCCGGAGATGCCGAAGAAACAAGCCTGCATCACCGTGTTGATGCGCCGACCCATGCCGGTATCCCGGGCGACCTTGGTCGCATTGACGACGTAGAATTTGAGTTTCTTGTCGATGATTTCGGCCTGCACCGATTTCGGCAGCTTGTCCCAGACTTCTGTCTTGTCATAAGGGGAGTTGAGCAGGAAGGTGCCGCCGGTCTCGACATGTTTGACAATGTCGATTTCGAACATGAAATTAAACTGATGGCAGGCGACAAAATGCGCCTGCTCGATCAAATAGGCCGAGCGGATCGGTTGCGGGCTGAACCGCAGATGCGAGATCGTCACCGCCCCGGCTTTTTTCGAATCGTAGACGAAATAGCCCTGGCTGAAATTATCGGTATTTTCCGAAATAATCTTAATTGAGTTTTTGTTGGCACCGACAGTGCCGTCGGAGCCGAGACCAAAGAAGATCGCCGTTTTTACGTCGCCGGTCTCGGTGCTGAAATTGGCATCCCATTTGAGCGAAAGATAGGTCACGTCGTCGGCGATGCCGACGGTAAAGCCCGACTTGGGACGGTCGGCATCCATTTCATCGAACACCGATTTAACCATACCGGGGGTGAATTCTTTCGACGATAGGCCGTAGCGGCCGCCGATAACCAGCGGATCGATGGCGGTCGGGCGCAGCCCTTGGGACTTGGCCTGGGCCAGGGCGGTGACCACGTCTTGGTAAAGCGGCTCGCCGAGGCTGCCATGTTCCTTGGTCCGATCAAGCACGGCGATCGATCTGACCGACGTTGGGATGGCGGCAATCAGCTTATCCATCGAAAATGGACGGAACAGACGGACCTTGACCACCCCGAGCTTGGCGCCGCGATGGTTCAGATAATCGACGGTCTCGTGCACCGTATCGGCGCCCGATCCCATGATGATGATGAGTTTTTCGGCTTCCGGATGGCCGAAATATTCAAACAAATTATACTGGCGCCCGGTCAGGGTGGCGAACTCATCCATCACTTGCTGGACGATATCGGGGCAGACCTCGTAATAGGGATTGCGCGCTTCCTGCATCTGGAAAAAGCTATCGGGATTTTGCGCCGTGCCCCGAATTTTCGGATCATCCGGGGTCAGCGCCCGCGAGCGGTGGCTGGCGACCAAATCATCGTCGATAATGGCGCGCAGGGTGTCATCGTCGAGAAACTCGATTTTATTGACCTCGTGGGAGGTTCGATAGCCGTCGAAAAAATGCAAAAACGGCACTCGGGCGCGTAAGGTTGCCGCCTGGCCGATGCAGGCAAAATCATGGGCGATCTGAACCGAGGAAGAGGCCAACAGGGCAAAGCCGGTTTGACGAACCGCCATCACATCCGACTGGTCGCCAAAGATCGACAAGCCATGGGTGGCGACGGTTCGGGCCGACACATGCATGCAATAAGGCGTTAATTCGCCGGCAATTTTATACATATTGGGGATCATCAATAAGAGCCCCTGGGACGCGGTAAAGGTCGTCGTCAGTGCCCCCGATTGCAGAGCGCCGTGTACCGCGCCAATGGCCCCGGCCTCCGACTGCATCTCGACGACGGTGGGCACTTCGCCCCAGATGTTTTTACGGTCCTGGGCTGACCATTCGTCGGCCATTTCGCCCATCGACGAGGCCGGTGAAATGGGATAGATGGCAATGACTTCGTTGGTCCGATGGGCCACCGAGGCGACCGCCTCATTGCCTTCCATCGTCGTCAATTTGGATTTACTAGCTGAGACGCCATTTTTTGTGGCGTCGAGTTTTTCGACATCGGACAAAACGAGCTCTCCCCAATCGAGATAATGTCATCGAATATTATGGCATCGAGAGTGTGCCATCGAAAATATCCCGCACGTCGGTTTGAAGCTGCCGATACGCACCGGACCCAACAGAGGCAAAGACTAACTTTTTTTGCTCCGGCATACAAACCAACTCGTAATGTTCACGGGATGTTTATCCATTAAGTTGATGAAACCTTTGCATTGTTGCTTGAACTATTACCTTAGGCTCGGCGGCGTTACGGCTGACGGTTCAGCCGATTTTATGTAAACTCCGGGCTGAAACCGATTATCCCAGTCCCCTTGCACGGGAAAACGAGTTCCTGCGCGCCGGAAAAATACAGACCACCACGAAAGATTACGTCATGCGTTATTCGATCGCGACCGCGATTTTGCTCACTTTTTCAATGATTTTGGCCGGCTGCGGCAAGGACGAAGTTGCCGACCTGGTCTGCGGAGAGATCCCACCGGCCGCCGGGCTTGCCGCGCCAAGCCCGCAAAACGCCACTGTCGACGCCACTGTCGACGCCACTGTCGAAGGCGATACCGGTGGCTATCTCATAAATATTGCCGCCTGCGAACGCGATCCAACCCATATCTTCATGGTCATTGAGACCAACCTGCCATTGCCCGTCGAAGTCGTCGCCGGGGTAAACCTGGTCACCCGCGCCCCAGGCGAGATTTATATCGGCCATGCCGAGCGGGTGCAGCTCAATACCGCCCAAACAGTGCATGAACTCGATCTCACCCGAGTAAACCCACCGCTGCGCGGCGGCGCCTACGAGGCCAGGGTCGGCTTTTTTGCCGCTTCGGGCACGGTCGCAGAAAACCCGGCAGCAGCGTCGGTGCCAGACCTCTGGGCGGCAACACCGCTGGTCTTAACCGGGACCGAGCCGGCCGCCGAGCCGTCACCCGACCCCGGCCAACCCGATCTTTAAACCGGCCGCACAAAACCGACGGTTAGGCTGATTATCGACGAGCGGTAGGGGGCAAGCACATGTTTCCTCTACGCTTCCGTCAACTCGGCCAGCCGCGCCTCGCACACCATCGCGACCCGTGCCTGTAGGTCTGCGACACGCCCCGCCAGCCATTCGAGCTCGTCACGAGAAATGTCGTAATGCTCGGAATAGCGCGCCTCGATATAGGCGCGCTTGAGCAGTTGGAACATGCGGCGGTAACGCCGCTTATCGCGCGGCCAGGCATCGATCAAGCTGGGTGCCCGGCCGTCGGCCCAACCGCGCAGGAATTCGATATTGTGCGATTGGGGGACGTAAAGGGTAAAGGTGAGCAACAAGGTCCTATATGTGCTCTCGGTTGCCTGGTGCAGTTCGAATGCCGCGTGTTTTCTGTGCGCCAACTCCGGCTTTTTCATAAATATTTCTGCGCCTTCCAGAAAACTCTGGGATTGAGGCAACTCGCTTTCGAAATATCCCGTCGCCAACTTCAACGCCGCCGCCGGAGTTGGCGGTTTCGGGTCCCGCAGCTTGTGACCTTTCAGGTCATAGAGGGCGATACCTTCCTTGGCGATGTCGGAGAAGAAATACCGCCCCTCGGCCAGTTGCCCGTTCACATCTCCTAGAGAGTGAACGATGAAATTGACCTGGGGCTTGATCGTCGGCTCTCGGTTGAGGCGATCCTCGGCCTTGTACCAATAC
>JAJFIX010000017.1 GCA_021774575.1 Alphaproteobacteria bacterium
CCCGGCGCCGAAGGCTTGGGGGTGGCTGGCGATAATCTGCTCGGTCAGGGTGGTGCCCGACCGCGGCATGCCGGCGATAATCACCGGCATGTCCGAGGAACTTCCCACCGGCAGGGCCCGCAGGAAATCACCAGTTAGCAATGATGTGATGGCTTCGGTTTTTGCGTCGTTGTCTTCGCGCTCATAGGGCGGCTCATTTTCTTTGAAAGTCAGGCTTGCGGTCGCATAATGAACGAATGAATCTTCATAACGTTTTTCGCTATCGCGAATGCGGCCGAGCAAAAAGTGAATATGAGCCTGTTCATTGTCGCCGGTTTCTTCATCGTGCATTTGGGTCAATAAATCATCTTCGTCAAAATCTTCGTCATTGAGCCGCTTGATAATGGCCAACTGATAGAGGGCGCCAACCATATTCGGCTGTAGCTTCAATATAGCTCGCAGCCATTTTTCGGCTTCGTCGAAATCTCCCGATTGGGAATGGGTGCGGGCGAGCTGGAATTGAGGGGTAATGAGTTCCGGTTCGAGTTCCAGAGCCCGCTTGGCATGGGCTGTCGCCTCGTCAAATTGCATAACCGCGCTCAAAGATGATCCGAGGGTCGAATGGGCTTCGGCGAAATCGGGTTTTAATTCCACTGCTCGGGTCAAAAACCGTACTGCTTCCTGGTCGCGGTGCAGTGCGGCGAGGGCGCGGCCGGATTGGTAATAGGCGTCGGCATGGTCGGGCGACAGGGAAATGGCCTGTTCGAGGGGCGGGAGAGCGTCCTCGTATTTTTGCTGGCGGACGAGTGAAAGCCCAATGCCGTATTGTGCTTCCATCGATTTTGGGTCGATATCGATGGCGCGCCGATAGGCCGTTTCCGACTCGCCAAGTCTCGATAACTCGAACAGACAGCTTCCAATATTGATATGGTCGCGAATGGCCATTGGCTGCAATTCGATCGCTTTTTCGAAGGGAGCAACCGCGTCTTGGTGTCGGCCCAGGCTCATCAGCGACAGCCCCATATTTGTGTAGGCGTCGATATATTTTGGTTCCGCCGCAACAGCTTTTTCGAACTGGCTAACCGCTGCGTCATGGTCGTTTAAGGCGCGATAAACATTGCCAAGGCTAAAATAGGGGTCTGGAGCTTCCGGGTGCAGTTCAATAATTTTTTTAAAATGCCGCTGGGAATCGTCTAAATGGCCGGCCATCAAATAACAGTTGCCAAGAAAGAGGTGAGACAGCGCAAAATTGGGATCGAGTGCGATGGCTTTCTTGAAATGGTCGACAGCCTTTGGATTTTGGCCCCGGTCGAGCTCTACCGCACCTAACATGTGCTGAGGTGCTGGTTGCTCGGGGGCGAGATCTGCCGCCTGAAGAAAATAAGTCTCGGCCTCTTCAAGTTTCCCCGTACGGTGTGCCAGTATCCCGTCGCGCAAAAGGTTTTCGAAGTTGGTCGCTGTATCAATTGATGTGTGGGCACTCGGCATTGGACTTAAGTCTCCATTTTCTTTCGTATCGGGATAGCGCAAACTGCAAACAGTTGTCCGGATAGGAGTGTTACAATTGGTTTAAGAACGCCGATCCAAGACTTAAGAACACGCCGCTGCAGAATGATTATGCGTGGGGTTTTTAAGTGAACGCGAACATGGGGAGCGGTCGTGCCTATGTTCGTTTGTCAGGCTCACATGTTTAAGCAGGCCAGCGCGTATCATTTCATTCCGACGATGGTAGAATTCGTGATTGGTCCGATTCGCCGAAACCGAATTCTTCGGTTAAGGGCGGGGAATATGTCTCGGTATTGACACATGTCTGTTTCGGCAAGATATTGATTTTAATGTAAAAACTATTCAGCTCGCGATTATAGCGCTGGTTTAGGCGTGGTCCGAGCATCAAATTTCTGTGGATAACACGCCGCCCATGACCAAGCGCTGCGATCTCATCACTCGACCCCATATCGTCGCCGCTATTTTGGAGCTACAGACTCGTTTGCATGTGCGCGAGACACCGGGCCTGGCTTTGAGCCAGATGTTAGGCGACGGTAAATCCGACGAAACGCCGAACTGGGGGGGGCGGGTGCGGGACGATGACCTCATTCCGGCCGCCGTGCTGGTCCCATTGGTACTGCATGATGCGGGAGTTGCAGTGCTCCTAACCCAGCGCACCGATAATTTGCGCCACCATCCCGGCCAAATTAGTTTTCCTGGTGGTCATATCGAAGCCGATGATGAAAGTGCGGAAGCCGCCGCTCTGCGCGAAGCAGAAGAAGAAATTGGCCTTTTGGCATCTCATGTCGAAATTATTGGCCGCCTCGATCAATACCAAACGGGTACCGGGTTTGAGGTAACCCCCGTGGTCGGTCTCGTCACCCCGGGGGTTGAGTACCGGCTTGAACCCAGCGAGGTCGCCGAGCTCTTTGAAATGCCTCTCGCCTTCGTTATGAACTCTTCCAATCATCATCAGGAAAGCCGAGTGATTGGCGACAGACGGCGCAACTACTATGTATTGCCCTTTGAGGATCGATATATCTGGGGAGCAACAGCGGGCATGTTGATCAATCTCTACGAGGCCCTATCGCACCGGGGCTGACAGGTAAATTCATGCGAATTGAACAGCAAACATGGATGAAATCTCCTGGGGTTGTTGCCGTATTTGCGGCCCTGTCGGATGTGCGATTCGTCGGTGGGTGCGTCCGTGACGCGCTGCTTAAACGCCCGGTTGCCGATGTCGATATGGCGACACCTTTGACGCCTGATCAGGTTATTGAGCGGCTAGAAGCCGCACATATTAGAGCCATTCCCACGGGGCTAAAGCATGGCACGATAACTGCCATCGCAGGGGTGGACCGCCAGCCTATCGAAATAACCACCCTTCGCCGCGATGTGGAGACTGACGGTCGCCATGCCACGGTCGCCTACACGCTCGATTGGGCCGAGGATGCGGCGCGGCGGGATTTGACCGTCAATGCAATGTATGCGGATGCCGATGGTGGGGTCATCGACTTTCATGGTGGTATTGCAGATTTGCAAGCCGGGCGAGTCCGGTTTGTTGGGGACCCAGAACAGCGAATCCGCGAGGATTACCTCCGTCTTTTGCGGTTTTTTCGATTTTTTGCGGTGATGGGACGCGGGCCGGCTGACCAGGCTGCACTCTCTGCCTGCACACGTCTTGCCCCAAAAATGGCTGCTCTTTCGGCAGAGAGAGTGACCAAGGAATTGCTCGCCCTATTGGCCGCTAATGACCCAATGCCTGCGCTGCGCTTGATGCTGGAAAACGGTATTTTAGCGCATGTCGCGCCGTGTCTATCTGAATTTGATCGATTGTCAGGCCTTGTCGACCTTGAGGCAAGACCAGATCCGATTAGGCGTTTGGCGGCCTTGATCCCGGGTGGTCGGAAAAATACAATCGCTGCGACCGACCGACTGCGCCTGTCAAATGCCGACTGCGCAAGGGTGCTTGCGGTATCAATACCGCCAGTTGAAGTTGGCTTGGAGATGGAGCCGGCGGCGGTGCATCGCTGCATCTATACGCTCGGTCGCCAAACTTTTGAGGATGCCCTTTGGTTGCAGTGGGCGGAAGACCCGAAAGCTGATTGCGGAAAATTATTGGAGCAGGCAGGAAAATGGGTGCCACCGGTTTTTCCGGTGGGCGGTCGCGACGCGCTAAATTTAGGCGCTGTCCCCGGCCCCGAGTTGGGCGTGGCGCTCGCTGCGGTCGAGAAATGGTGGGTCGATGGAGATTTTAAGGCCGATGTTGACGCGTGCTTGGCCCAATTGCGTCGCCGCCTTACGGCCAGATAACTTCCGGAGGCATGGACATTAAAATGGCTTCCACATTTCCTCCTGTTTTTAAGCCGAACTGAGTGCCCCGGTCATAAAGTAAATTGAATTCGACATAGCGGCCGCGGCGCTGCAATTGGTGTTTGCGTTGATCGTCCGTCCAAGATCGGTTGAGGCTCCGGCGAACAATTTCTGGGTAAACCGCGAGAAAAGCGCGTCCGATATCTTGGGTAAAGGCAAAACAAGATTCCCAATCGGGCGTATCAAGATAATCGTAAAAAATGCCGCCAATGCCGCGCGGTTCGTCACGGTGGGGCAGGTAAAAATACTCGTCACACCATTGTTTGAAGCGTGGGTAATAATCAGGATCGTGGCTGTCGCAGGCGGCTTTTAGTCCCGCATGAAACTGGGCCGCGTCACCCGCGTCAGGATAGGTAGGGGTCAGGTCTGCGCCGCCGCCGAACCAGGCATGGTTGGTGATAATATGGCGCGTGTTCATATGGACAGCCGGAACCAATGGCGAACACATATGGGCAACCAGTGAAATACCCGAGGCCCAAAACTGTCCGTCCTGGTCCGCACCAGGAATATTTTTCCGAAACTCTTCGGAGAATGTGCCGTGAACCGAAGATATATTGACGCCGACTTTTTCGAATACTCGACCGCGCATGACGGACATGACGCCGCCACCGCCGTTTTCGCCCCCGTTTTCGCCACCGTCGCCAGTGCGGTCCCACGATTTCCGCTCAAACCGGCCAGCCGCCTGCTCGACATTTGTGCCGGTCAGCTCATCCTCAATCGTTTCAAATACGGCGCAGATCTGATCTCGCAATTCGGCAAACCAGTCGGCAGCGCGTTGTTTTTGTTCGTTTGCGGTATCGTCTAAAAGATCGGTCATAAATTTCTCTTGTCTGCATCACGGTCAATTCAGGTTTGAGCTGACCTATAGCACTGGGCGCGGACTCGTTTCATCTTCATTTACCGAAAACGCCTCAGGTGCATTTCCGTCAGCCCAATGCTGTCGCATCTTAACATAAGCCGTTTCCAGGTTGCGGGTGAAACGCCGGCTGTCGAATAGTGGTGCCGTTGGGATGTTTTCGGCCAATCGGGCTCGTAATCCGGTCAATAATTCGGTGTCGCGCGTCAATTTAAACGCCATCGCCTCATAGTCGGCCAGCGATCCGACCACGAGTTCAGGTAGTCCGACGGCATGCAATAAACTGCCCGCCACCCGTGAGGCAAAACTGGCGCCGCTATAGGTCAATACCGGCAAGCCGGACCATAGGGCGTCACTTGCGGTCGTGTGGGCGTTAAAGGGGGCGGTATCGAGAAAAAGATCGGCCAGGCGGTGACGGGCCAAATGGTCAGGCATTTCGGCGCGCGGCGCAAAGACTAGGCGGTCCGGGTTTACCCCGCGCTGCTTGGCCTCGCGCCGTAGGTTCTCCCGGGAGCCCTCGTTACCTGCCGAAAGCCAGAGCACACCGTCGGGGGTTTCGACCAGCAGCCGCATCCAAATATCAAAAATCTCCGGCGTGAGTTTGTATGCATTGTTGAAGGCGCAGTAGACAAAGCCCGTCTCCGGCAGGCCGCAATCGGCTCGTTTCGGTGTTTCCTCCGCGATCAATCGTTTGCGGTCGTTAACCATATAGCTATTGGGCAGGTATACGAGTTTTTCTGTGTAAAATGCATTCTGGTCGGGCGGAACAATGTGAGTGTCGACCAAAATATAGTCAATGAAGTCGGCCCCGATTGTTCCTGGGTATCCAAGATAGGATATTTGGACAGGCGCCGGCCGGTGGGCAAATATTGCCGGTCGGGAATCAGTGGTATGCCCCATCAGATCAACCGCGATATCAATCCCAAGCTTACGGATAAGCAGGGCAGCATCGGCGTCGCTCAGCTCATGAATGTCATGCCAGTGGTCAAAGGCCGCCTTAACACGCGCGCGAGCGGGAAAATCCCAGTCCGGCCCGATGCTAATTCCGTGTAACTCGAACCTCGCCTTGTCATGAAGTTCAAAAAGTTCAGGGATCAGCGAGGTTATCGGGTGCTCGCGAAAATCTGCCGAGATATAGGCGATGCGGATAGGTCCATCAGGATCGGCGGGGAAGTCATCGGGCGTGATCGTAGATAATGGCGTGACTGCATTGACGTTATGGGCGCAGTAATTTTGCGCACATTTTAAGGCTTCAGCGGGGTCGTCTGAGAAAGCCAAAAACCCGAAAGGGTGGAGGGGGGTGGTTGATGATTCCAACTTGTCTCGGAGGCCAATGCCGTATTTCGTATAATCATGCCAATCGCATAATTTTCTGCTGGCTGTCGCGCATGCCAATAGAAAAATGCCGTCATCGGGTTCGATAGCGAGTGCCCGTCCATAGCTTGCAAACGCATTCTTGTGATCTCCAATAATATCTAAAGCGTTGCCAAGATTATTGTGGGCGTCAGCAAAGTGGGCATCAAATTCTATCGCCTGCCGGTAACTGGCAACGGCCTCCTTATACAGGCTGAGATTGCTTAGCGCATTTCCCAGGCCGGCATGGGCATCGGCATAGTTGGGTTTTAGGTGCAATGCCCGCTTGTAGTTGAAAATCGCTGCTTGATACTGCCTCAGTGAGCATAATGTATTGCCTAAATTATTGTGTGCGGACGCATATTCTGGGTCTAGCGAAAGGGCGCGCTGGTAGCTGGCGACCGCTGTCTCGTATTGCCTGACATCGGCCAACACGTTCCCCAGATTGGCATGGGCTCGCGCGTAGTCCGGCTTATGTTCGGTCGCGCGCCGGTAGGAACCGATCGCTTCGTCGTATTGCTTTGTGCCTCTCAATGCATTGCCGAGATTGTTGTGCGCCACTGCATGACCCGGAAGGGCCCGCAAAACAATTTTGTAGCTTGCGATAGCGGCATCATATTGTTCGAGGTCGAATTGCGCATTGCCGATATTGTTATGGATCTCGACGTCGCCGGGTCGAAGTTTTAAAGTTTGGCGGTAGTTGGCGATGGCTTCTTCCGGGCGGTTGAGCTCTTTTAAAGCGTCTCCCAAATTGAAATAAACATCGGGGTAATCGGCCTTCACGCGTATGGCCGCTTTGTAGTGCTTGACTGCGGTTTCTAACTGCCCGAGCTGCGTGGCCGCAATTGCACCGAGCTGCAGAGCATCAAAATTTCGCGGCGCGGCTTTGAGAATTGCCCTGCAGGCCTTGAGGGCTTTTTCAGGATTGCCCGACTGGATGTTTGTGACGATTTGTTGGATTTCCAGCCCAGGGTTCCGAACTCTATTTTTGCCCATGCTGGCTCATATACTTTGGTTGGGGTGAGGTGAGGTTAAAGAGGCTTCCTTCCAACCTAGTCTGCCACATTATGCTGAGTCTGGCGTAATGCCTCGCCCAACACCATTGCCGCCGTCACAGCGACATTGAGCGAGCGCGCGCCGGTAACCATTGGCACGGTGAGTACCGCGTCGCTGGCGGCATGGACATTCGGCGGTGCGCCGGCAGATTCCCGACCAACCATAATCGTGTCGGTGGGCGAGAAGGCGAAATCGGTATAAGATGTCGGGCCCTTGGTCGAAAGCAAGATTAGCCGTCCGGGGTTGGGGTTATTTGCTCGTGCTGCCAGAAATTCGTCCCAAGAGGCGTGGGTGGTCAAATCCAATGCGTCCAAATAATCCATGCCGGCGCGGCGCAAGTTTTTGTCGGTGAGGGCGAAGCCGCAAGGCTCGATAATGTCCATTGCCACTCCAAAGCAGGCCGCCATGCGCATCATGGTGCCGGTGTTTTGCGGGATATCGGGCTCGAAAAGGGCTAAATTCGGGCTTTTTGCGGCGTAGAGGTTCATCGAAATATGAGCTCCTAGCTTTAAATCGGTGCTCGCACCGGCGAGGTGCAGCTATATAAACCTGTCATAAATTCCAATAATGCGGCAGCATGTCGCATTGCCGCAGGGCGGCGCAACGGTAGGTTTCCAGGCGTTGCTGCATCGTGCCCATTTACCAATGTTCATGGGTGCCGTGTTGGTATCGTAACCGAAGGGGAGAGGCCTCGATTGGCATGGTAGATGCACCAAAAAAGAACGGGTCCTTGGGCCAAAGCGAGGCGGACCAAGATGAGGCGCATGACGGGCGCCGCCGCGAGTTTTTATATTTAGCGGCCGGTGGTTTCGCCGCGATCGGCGCGGGTGCCGCTCTTTGGCCCTTTATTGATTCGATGAACCCATCGGGCGACGTTCTTGCGCTTGCCTCGACCGAGGTTGATATTTCCAGCATTGAATTGGGCCAGGCCATTACCGTGAAATGGCGCGGCAAGCCGGTCTTCATTCGTCGGCGTACGCCCGACGAAATCGAGGCGGCGGAAAATGCCTCCCTCGATGACCTGATTGATCCCCAGGCCGATGCCGACCGAGTCCAGCGACCCGAGTGGCTGATATTGGTCGGTGTCTGCACCCATCTGGGTTGCGTCCCGGTTGGTCAAAAAGCGACGGAAGTACGTGGCGATTTCGGTGGCTGGTTCTGCCCCTGTCACGGCTCACATTATGATACGTCAGGCCGCATTCGTAAGGGGCCGGCGCCACTTAATTTGGACGTTCCTGCGTATACGTTCATCGACGACACCACCCTTCGTATCGGCTAAAGGTAGAAAAGATGAGCTCTGAAAGCAGCAAATTTACCGGGCTGGTCGGCTGGGTCGATAATCGGTTGCCGGTTTTTTCCTATGTCCATAAGGAATACGGGGAATATCCGACGCCGCGAAACTTTAATTACTGGTGGAATTTCGGCGCTCTGGCGATGTTCTGTCTGACCGTGATGATTGTCAGCGGCATATTTCTTGCCATGCAATATCAGCCGAACACGCAGATGGCCTTCGAGTCAATTCAGCGCATCATGCGCGACGTGAATTATGGCTGGCTCATGCGCTACATTCATATGAACGGCGCATCGTTCTTCTTTATTGCCGTCTATATTCACATTTTCCGCGGTCTCTATTACGGCTCATATAAGTCGCCGCGCGAGCTTTTGTGGATGCTGGGTGTGGTCATTTTGCTGCTGATGATGGCGACGTCCTTTTTCGGCTATGTGCTGCCCTGGGGGCAAATGTCCTTCTGGGGTGCGACCGTGATCACCAATTTATTCTCCGCCATTCCGATTGTCGGCGACCCGATCGTGACTTGGCTTTGGGGTGGGTTTGCCATCGATAACCCCACTTTGAACCGGTTCTACGCGCTGCATTATTTGCTGCCGTTTGTAATTGTTGGCGTGGTCGGCTTGCATGTGGTTGCCCTGCACGTCACTGGATCAAACAATCCGACGGGAATTGAGCCAAAATCAAGCCAGGATACGGTTCCCTTCCATCCCTATTACACGCTCAAAGACAGCTTCGGCTTGTCTGTTTTTGTCATCATTTACGCGCTTATTGTTTTCTATGCGCCAGAATCCCTGGGTGAAGCGGAAAACTATGTGCCGGCTAATTCCTTGCAGACACCGGCTGAAATTGTTCCCGAATGGTATCTGCTGCCTTACTACGCGATTTTGCGCTCGGTTCCTGATTTGTTGATTATCGACGCAAAACTTGCCGGCATTATCGCTATGTTCGTGTCGATTTTGGTCTTGTTTGTTTTACCTTGGCTCGATACCTCAAAGGTGCGCAGTGCCCGCTACCGGCCAACGTACAAAAAGTTTTTCTGGGTGTTTGTCGTTGTTTGCTTCGTGCTTGGTTGGGTCGGCGCCCATCCGCCGAACGAGAAAGTATTCGGTCTCGAATGGCTTGAAGTGATTGATGTTGGACGGATCACGACCTTCTATTATTTCTTCCATTTTTTCGTTCTGTTCCCGCTCTTGGGCAAGTTCGAGAAAACCAAGCCCGTGCCCAATTCGATTACCGAATCGGTGCTCGGCGCCTCAGCGACGGAGAAGGTCTGATGCAAGTCCTGACGAAATATGTATTCGCCGCCGCTCTTAGTCTTGTCGTTTCGTCTGGAACGGCATGGGCGGCCGGTGAAGCTCATGAGCCCGAGCCACAAGATTGGTCGTTCAATGGCTTTTTTGGGGCCTTTGACAAGGCTCAGCTGCAGCGCGGATTTCAAATCTACAGCCAGGTTTGTTCGGGCTGCCACTCGCTGAAATTTGTCGCTTACCGGCATTTGGAGGGGCTGGGCTATAACGAAGCAGAGATTAAGGCAATCGCCGCCGAGACCCAGGTTGAAGGCGGTCCGGACGATAGCGGCGATATGTTCATGCGCCCCGGCGTTCCTGCAGATTTCATCACCGGCCCTTATGACAATGAAAATCAGGCGCGGGCATTTAACGGCGGCGCTCTGCCCCCCGACTTGTCGCTGATCACCAAAGCACGCCATGGCGGGCCCGACTATATTTATGCTCTGCTGACTGGCTATGAATCGGCGCCGGAATCGTTCGAGCTAGCGACGGGAATGAACTATAATAGCTTCTTCCTGGGTAGCCAGATCGCCATGTTCTCGCCACTTGCCGATGGCGTGGTCGAATATGCCGACGGAACACCGGCCAATGTCGAGCAACTGGCCGCCGATGTGACGGCATTTTTGACCTGGGCCGGTGAGCCGCGCCTTGAAGATCGCAAACGGATCGGCTTTAAGGTTGTCATCTTCCTGCTTATTCTCTCCGGCTTGCTCTATGCCGCAAAGCGACGGGTTTGGTCCACTCTCCACTAGCTTTCTGCAAGTGAAGACTTAAATTTTCTGTCCGGTCGCCATGTGAAATAAATCTTCAATTATTTCATGTGGTTACGGGTTTTTATACGGGAAATTTGCGGAGAGACCGCCGAACATGGTTCAATGGGGCATGAGAGAGGCGCTGCACGGTGGCAAAGGCATGGGCATGGGCCAAGATTTGCGCCAAGCGAACAAATTGGCTGCTGTGCCGTTCGTCGAGAATTCTAAAATAATGCCTAACTTCATATAGTTATACAATTATCGGCGTGTTTCTGGGGTTAGAGATAAGAACAGAATCGTTGACGGTATGTTATTTAGCACCCGGTAGGCTGGCGTTTTATGTTGGCGATCGTTGAGTGCAAGCCATATCCAGCATAGGCCTTGCGACCGATACTGTTCTGCACGGGGAGTCGGAAAATGATGACCGCAACAAATATTGCCGAGGCCATTGACGTGATGCCCGGCGGCGCAGTTATCGCCGGCATTGATCATGTCGTAATCGGCGTAAAAGACCTGGATGCGGCCGGAACAGATTTTGGGCGGCTCGGATTTACCGTCAACCCAGGCGGCAGGCATGTTGGCTGGGGTACGGCCAATCACACAATAATGTTTGAGCACGACTATCTGAACCTGCTTTCCGTCGTCGATCCAAGCCAGGATTTGAACACTCTCGATCAATTTTTGGACGAGGGAGAAGGCATTTTTCGCACCGTTTTTGCGACGCCAGAGTCTGATCGGCTTTGCGGCTGGTTGGAGCGGGAAACTGGTGAGACGCCAAAAACAACGGATCTCAGCCGGATCGTGCAATTAAACGGCGATGACGAGACCACGGCTAAATTTAAAATCGTGCATTTACCCCAAGACTGGACACCGGGGATGCGCACCTATGCCTGCAGTCATCTGACCCCGAAATTGATGCGGCGCTCAGAATGGCTCTCTCATCCCAATGGCGCCCGCGCCATTGCCCAGGTGACCGTGGCGATGGAGGATTTAACCGGGGTGCTTGAACCCTATCGTCGCTTATTTGGCAACTCCGCCGTGATCGGCGACCCTAAAAAAGGGTCGGTTGTGGTCGAAACCGGTGGCGCTCGGCTGCAACTGTTGACACCCAAGGTCTTTACCAAAGAGCATTATGATGTCGTGCTGGATAAAAACTTGCACTTGCCTCGTTTGGTTGCCCTGACCGTTGAAGTCGCCGATCCGAAAGCGACCGCGCTTTATCTCTCTGGCCAGCAAGTTGAATTTGTTCAGGAGCCCGATGGCACGGTTCAGGTCCCCCCCGAGCAGGCTCACGGCGTGCTGATGGAATTTGCCCGCCCGGCCGACTAAATAAAAAGGGGCGCCTCCAGGAATTTCGAGTAAAAATTCTCGCAGACACCCCATATCATCAGCCAAAAGTCTCGTCTTAGCTGAGATGCTCTCCGAAGAATTCGATAGTGCGGTCCCAGGCGAGCTTTGCCGACCCTTCGTGGAAACTTCCGCGGTCGTCGCAATTAAACCCGTGACCGGCGCCGCCATAGACGTAGACCGGCACGTTCGGGTGGGCGGTCTTGATATCTTCGATGGCCTCATTGGGGATTGAGAAATCCTCGGTGCCAAAATGAAGCTGTACCGGGCATTTCGGCTGGCGGGCGATTTCCTGATGAATTTGTCCGCCATACCAGCCGGCGGCCGCTTGGATTGGTGATTCGTCTGCTGCAACCCAGGCGATTGATCCGCCAAAACAAAAGCCAAGGACACCGGTTTTTCCGGCGTCGGCAATTTCGGCCGCCGAAGCATTGACGTCGTTAATGACGTCGTCCCAGCTCAGTTGGCCACGATAGCCCATGCCTTGTTTCATAGTTTCTTCGTTATAGCCGAGCTCAACGCCTTTCTCGATACGGTCGAAAATGGCTGGCGCGATTGCCGTATAGCCTTCTGCCGCCATGCGGTCGACGACGCTGCGAATATGGCTGTTGATGCCGAAGATCTCCTGCATGATGACGACACCAGCCTTCGGCGTGCCCTCAGGCACGGTCTTATATGCGCTGAATGTGTTGCCGTCGGCGCCGGTCAAGGTCACGAAACTTCCCATTGGGTCTTTCTCCTGGAATTCGAGTGGTGGGGCACTGCCCCGGCAAATACGGCGACAGACTACTCGTTTTGCGAATGAAAACAAATCTGATTGGTTGTCTAGCTTGGTCAATTTTCATCCGCTGGCGGGTGATGCTTATGTGCGTAGTTTGGTCTTGTAAGCGATGCCCATCCAAATGCTATAATAGGCCTATCGAACCATTTTAAAATTTGGGGAAAAGTTCATGAGCTTAGAAGAGTCACTCGCGAAAATTCGCGAAGCGAGTGCTGGCCGCATTCCACCCGATGTTCGGGCGGTAATCGGTCGCACCAACGAGGCGCTGGCAAATTCCGGCATTCTCGACAACACGATCAAGGTCGGCGATACATTGCCGGAATTTAATCTACCAAACGCTTACGGGGACATGGTTGCTTCGTCGGCGATGCTTGCCCGCGGTCCGGTGGTCCTGACCATCTTCCGCGGCCATTGGTGACCCTACTGTAATGCAGAGCTGTATGCTTTGCGTGACATTGTAGACCCGCTAAAAGACCTCGGCGTTACGTTGGTAGCACTGACACCCCAAATTGCCGAAAAAAGCGTCGAGATGATCGAAAAGCATAAATTGCAATTCGATATGCTCAGCGATCGTGGCAATGAATATATGGCAAAGCTCGGTATCCGCTTTGACGTGCATCCTGATTTGCAAGAAGTCTATAAGGGCTTCGGCAATGATTTGGCCGTCAATAATGGTGAGCCAAGCTGGACCCTGCCGATCCCGACGCGACTGGTCATTGATCAGTCGGGCGTCATTCGAAATGCCGATATCGGCCTCGACTATACGCACCGTCCCGAGCCGCAAAAGACCCTTGATGACGTCAAAGCATTGATTGGCTGACCAGGGCTTGGCTGACCTGGTCGCGGTTGATCCGGTCAAATAATATGTGAGAGATAGCGGGGCAGATTCGCCCCGCTATTTTTTTCCGGTCTCCGGGTCAGACGTTAAACCGGAACAACATGATATCCCCATCGGCAACGATATAGTCGCGGCCTTCCTGGCGCATTCGTCCGGCATCTTTTGCCCCTTGTTCGCCGCCATGGGCGACAAAATCTTTGTAGCCGATTGTCTCGGCACGGATGAAGCCGCGTTCGAAGTCGGTATGGATAACCCCTGCCGCCTGTGGGGCTGTCGCACCCACAGGCACGGTCCAGGCGCGGGTTTCTTTCGGCCCGGCGGTAAAATAGGTCAGCAGATCCAAGAGACCATAACCGGCCCGGATGACCCGAGTCAGGCCGGTTTCTCCTAATCCCAGCTCTTCCAAGAAGGCTTGTTGGTCTTGGCGGTCGTCGAGTTGCGACACCTCGGACTCGATCGCGGCGGAAATGATCACATGGGCCGCACCTTTGGTGGCGGCCATTTCGGCGACTTGGGCGGAAAAAACATTGCCGGTCGCGGCGCTCTCCTCGTCGGTATTGCAGATATAAAGAATTGGCTTGGCGGTGAGCAGCTGGAGGCCGCGAAATCGGTCCTTATCTTCGCCCGCGACGTCAACGCTGCGGGCCGCTTTGCCGTCTCGCAGCGCCGCCAACACGGCCTCCATGAGCGGTAACTCCGCCTTGGCATCTTTTTCCCCGCCACGGGCTTTCTTGATGACCGGCTCAATGCGCTTTTCCATGCTTTCTAAGTCGGCGAGCAGGAGTTCGGTCTCTACTGTTTCAGCGTCGCGGACCGGGTCGACGTCGCCCTCGACATGGGTGATATTGTCGTCTTCGAAGCAGCGCAAAACATGGCAAATTGCATCGACGCTTCGAATATGGCCGAGAAACTGATTGCCGAGCCCTTCGCCTTTTGCCGCCCCGCGCACCAATCCAGCGATATCGACAAATTCCAGAGCAGTCGGCACGATTTGCGCCGATTTGACCAGCCCGGCAATCGTGTCGAGCCGTTCATCGGGGACCAAAGCCCGGCCGGTATTGGCGTCGATGGTGCAGAAGGGGTAGTTCGCCGCTTCGGCCTGAATGGTCGCGGTCAACGCATTAAAAAGTGTCGATTTGCCGACATTCGGCAGCCCGACAATGCCGCAATTAAAACCCATATCTCGGTATCCTGTTCGTCATTTGCCGCGCATTTTGGCGAGGGCAGCTTCGAATGCGGAGGCGATGCCGGTTTTTGTCTTGCTGGCTGTGCCGTCTTCGCGACTATTTTGGTTTTTGGTTGGTTGATCTTTGGTGGCGGTATTTGGAGTTGGAGCCAAGGCCAAGGCGAGGTCATTTAAAAATCTTGCACCATCGTCTTTGATCAGGCTTGGCGCACAGGCCGCAATGGTTTCGACCCAGTCTTTGACGTCGGCAGTGTCTGCCTTCGAAAAATCCGATAGGACATGTTTATGGACCCGGTCCTTGACCCCAGGATGGCCCACCCCAAGCCGTAAACGGCGATAGTCGGGTGTTTCGAGATGGGCGTCGATTGACCTTATGCCATTATGGCCGGCGCTGCCGCCGCCGGTTTTCATCTTTGTCTTGCCAAGGGCGAGATCCATTTCGTCGTGGACCACCACGACATGGGACGGGTGAAGTTTGAAATAACGCGCCGCCTCTCCGACCGATTGTCCGGATTTATTCATATAAGTCATGGGTTTAAGCAGCATGACTTTTTCGCCATCAATCAGTTTCTCTGAAATCAGGCCTTGAAATCGGCTGCGAAAATTCGGAAATCCATGACGCTCTGCGATCGCATCAATAACCATGAAACCAATATTGTGGCGATTGCGTTCATATTCCGGCCCCGGATTGCCGAGACCGACCAGTAGGTGCATTGTGGATCCTCTGGGTCGTTTTGCCGGCGGCGGTGGTGTTGTGAAATAGGCCGCCGCCAGCAATTTCGATGTTCGTCAGATCGATGGGTTAAGAGGCCTCGCCTCCTTCGTCTTCGCCGTCTGCTGCTGCCTCACTTGCCTCACCTTCAGCACCCTCTTCGCCCTCGGTCCCTTCACCTTCTTCGGATTCGGTCGGCGCGACGGTCGGCGCGGCAATCGTGGCGACGGTAAAGTCGCGATCGGTAATTGTCGGGCGCACGCCCTCGGGCAATGCAATTTCCGAAATATGAATTGAATCGCCGATCACTTTTCCGTCGAGGTCGATCACGATAGACGAGGGAATTGCCTCGGCCAAAGCGCTGAGTTCAACAGTACGGCGAACAATGTTCAACACGCCACCAGCCGCGAGGCCCACGCATGTATCTTCGTTGATGAAGTCAACCGGGACTTCGACGTTTAGCCGCGTCGTCGCGGTCACGCGGAGAAAATCGGCATGGATGGGGGTATCCTTCAACGGATGCATCTGCACATCTCGGCACAGGACCCGCTCATTTGTCCCCTCAACGTCTAGGTCGATAAGTTGGGCATAAAACCCTTGATCGTTCATGGCCGCCAGCAAGATCTTGGGTTCGACAGATATCGACCGCGGATCTTTTTTGGCGCCATAAATGGTTGCTGGTGTGCGGCCAGCCCGGCGTGTTGCACGGGCGGCCCCCTTGCCGACCTCGTCGCGCGCTTGGGCGCCTATGTTTAGTGCGTCTACCATGTGACACTCCTATAAAAGTTTCCCTGGCCGAGCCTCCAAGGGTGCTCGTACCGGGGGTTCAATGCCGCCCGATCAACCGGCCGGCGTCTCATTCGCCCCTGTATTTCACTCCATGTTTTCATAGTCAAACAGGCTAGAAACAGAGGCCGAATTACTAATACGCGATATCGCTTCCCCAAGCAGGGAGGCGACCGATAATTGACGCACCTTATCCGATGCTAAAACTTCGTCGGTTGCTCGGATCGAGTCCGTCACAACCATGCTATCGAGCGGAGATTTGGTGATCCGGTCGATCGCTTGATTTGAAAATACCCCGTGGCTCACATAGGCTGAGACCGAGTTGGCCCCTTGTTCCTTTAGCGCCGCGGCGGCGTTACACAGCGTGCCAGCGCTATCGACAATATCGTCGGCGAGAATACAGTGGCGACCCTCGACGTCACCAATAATATGCATGACTTCCGACACGCCAGCGCGTTCGCGCCGCTTATCGACGATCGCGAGATCCGCGTCAAGGCGTTTGGCGATGGCCCGGGCACGCAATACGCCGCCGACATCGGGGGAAACGATGGTCAATTTATCCTTTGGCAGCCCGTTTTCGGCAATGTCTTTGTGAAATACCGGGGCGGCAAATAAATTATCGACTGGTATATCAAAAAACCCCTGAATTTGGCCTGCATGCAAATCCATTGTCAGCACTCGGTTGGCGCCGGCTGTCGTGATCAAATTGGCGACAAGTTTTGCCGAAATCGGGGTGCGGGGGCCGGTTTTTCGATCCTGCCTGGCATAACCGTAATAGGGCATAACAGCGGTGATGCGCTGGGCCGACCCGCGCCGCAGCGCGTCGATCATCACCAACAGTTCCATAAGATGGTCGTTGGCCGGATACGATGTCGGCTGAATTATAAAAATATCCTGGCCTCGGACATTTTCCTCAATTTCGACAAATATTTCCTTATCGGCGAAGCGGCGGACGGACGCTTTTGTCAGTTCTAGGTCGAGACAATTGGCAATGGCTTCGGCCAATGGTCGATTGGCGTTGCAGGAGAGCAGTTTCATTGAATGCGGCCCACGCGGTTAGCAGGAATTAAAGAAGGCGACTGATTTTGGCGGGAAACTATCAAGCTCAACTGGTTATGTAAACTGGCTGTTGAATGATCGGATGTGGTTAGTCCGGTGTCGGACTAAGTGCCTGGGTAAGCAGCTCTCCCAATCCAACCGACGCGGCAAGGGCAATTTGACGGGCGGCCCCGCCCCAGGAGCTGTCAAGACTACCCTGAGGAACGCGATTAGCCTGATCAATGGCGCCAATTTCCGCGCCGTTTTGATCATATAAGCGCCAAACTATGGCAACTGATTGGGTGCCGCCAATGGGCGGGCCGATGTCAACATGGCCGCGAATGACCAGCGCCTCACTCGTCTCGTCGACCAATATGATCTCATCTGTTTGGCCGAGCACCGCCGACATGGCGTCAGTCAACTCGTCGTTGCCGGTTCCCGTGGCGCCTTCGACCGGCGCGATATATACAGCCAGCCCGATAGTGTTTTCTGCCGGAACAGAATTGTCTGACACCGCGGCGTCGGGAGCTATGTCGGCCGACACCTGCATTTCTTCTATATCCGCCGGGCCTATATCCTCCGGGCTTGGTTCATTGTCGTGGCCGTCTTCAATCAGATTTGCGATGACTTGCCCTAAATTCGGAGCTGGCGGAGATGTTGTTTCCGGTAAGCCGACTTGACCGCCACCAAAGTTGCGTCTGATGCCGTCATCGGTAACGATGTTGGCCATGGCTTCAGCCACCCGTGCCAAGGCGGCACCGTCAGTCCCGGCCTCGCTGCGCCGGGCTATTTCCTGACCTTCGGGCGACAATAAGACCCAGATAATAGTCTCGTCGGTGAACTCGGGCGTTAAGACAAAACTTGTTGGGTTGCGGACCAAACCGTGGGTCGCAACAATATCAGCCTGATGTAAGGCCGAGACTATGTCGGTCACCAGATGCGGCTCAATGTCGACAGAAGTCTCGACGTAGATGCCGGCCCCGTCTGGGATGCGTAAAATTGTCTGGTTGAGACCATCATCGTGGACGAATGGGCGCGACAGCGGTTGGCAGGCGGTCACCGATAGAATTGTCATCAACCCGGCGGCAATAGTGAGTGGGGCGCATTGGTATACCCTCATGATCTTTAGGTCAGGCAAATCGCTGAGAGGTTGCGGCCGTAGTCGGTCTCCTTGGCAAGGGTCGCACGCCGATAGCTGAAAAAATTCTGGCGATCAGAAAAGCTATCGCGACCAAGTGCTGATACGGTAGCGACCCCGGTCGACCGGCATTCATCAGCGACATATTCCGGCAGATCGAATAAAAAATGTCCGTCTCGTGGCGCTGGCGCGAAATAGCGAATGTTTTGCAGCGATGCGTCGATGAAACGTGCGCGAAATTCTTCACCAACTTCGTATGATTTCGGGCCGATGCAGGGGCCGATGCCGGCGCATATTTGGTCGGGCTTTGCGCCCAACGCCGTCATCGCCGATACCGTGGCACCGACGATCCCGGTGAATGCTCCCCGCCATCCAGCGTGAGCCGCCCCGATGACCCCGGCGTGGCGGTCAGCAAACAAAACTGGCGCACAATCGGCCGTTAAAATGCCCAGAACGACACCCGGAGTTGCCGTAACCGCAGCATCGGCTTGAACCGGGGGCCCAGATGGGGTGGGCGTTTTTTGAACGGTTCTTACGTCTGCCGAATGGATCTGGTGAAGTGTCGCCAATGCGCTCGATGTAGCCCCAAATGCTGCTGCGGCTCGGGCGCGGTTTTCTTCAATGCTTGCCGGATCGTCACTTGAGCCGGGGCCGCAATTCAGCGAGGCATAAAGGCCGGTGCTGACCCCGCCGGCGCAGGTGAAATATCCGTGCTCAACGCCGCTGAGGTTGTTGAGTTCAGCCGACTGCAAACGGACAATTTCTCTCAATACCATGCGAACCTATCTTCCTCGCTAAAGCCTGCCGGTGTCATGTTTTCCCGAGCGCTATCCTTTCCGTTCGCGCCGCAAAGCGCCAGCACTTTGAACAGTGATCCCATTTGCCGGGCGCTTGTTAACCGGTTTAATGCGGTGGCGATTTCCGCCGGGGCAGCATGGCGGCACAGCGTTTCGGCGCGGCTCTCTATGCCGAGCCGTTTTAGGAAATCGCCTTGGCCAATCGGCCCCCAGACATCGAGAGCCGCCGCGCCGTGCCGGGCGGCAACGGCAAGCGCGGAAAAATCGACATGGGCGGTCAAGTCAGCTGTGCCCGGTTCCGCCAAGGGATCGACATAGGAGTGCCCGGTGATAGCCTGGAACGTGTCTCCGGTCGCAATTGTGCCGGGTTTCGACCGATAACCGTAATCGATGAACAGCGCCGCCCCACCGTCGCGGCCAATCCGTTGGCCAATTTGGGAGGCAATGGCTTTGCTCGGCGCATTGACTTCGGCGATGTCTCCCGATCGAAATTTGGCAAAACGTGGGTCGGAAAGGGCATCTTGTTGGGCCTCGGGACCGAGGCAAAAGGTGAACTTGTTGGTGGCGTTGTCGTAATCAACCAGGCGCTCTCGCCACAGCGAGGGGCCGCGCTCAAATTGACGCACCGGCAGGGCATCGAAAAATTCATTGGCGATGAAAATTGCCGGGCCATCGGGAAGCGTAGACAGGTTATCATGCCATTCGGGGGTGCAGCCGTGCAGCGCCTTGGCCTGGGTTTTTCGTAATTCGCCGCTTGTTTCAACAAGATGAATGTCGAGGCCTGCAATGGCCCTGCCGACGGTGCGCTCAATGTCGGCCATCAATGTGCCACGGCCCGGCCCCAGTTCAATGATGTGCAGCGGCACGTTTTGACAATGGGTCTGCCAATAATCGGCGCACCAGGCGCCGATGAGCTCGCCAAACATCTGACTGATTTCTGGCGCGGTGGTAAAATCGCCGTCCCGGCCAATTGGTCCACCGGCTGGGCGGGCGCTGCCGGTATAATATCCGTATTCGGGATCGGCGAGGCAGGTTTGCATATAGGCGTCCAAGCCGATCGGGCCGGATTTCGTAATCCGGCGCGCCAGCTTTTTTGCCAGCGGTGTCACCGTTTGGCGGTGCTTTTTGTTGAAACCTTGACGTCGGTGGGTAGTGGCCGACGGCGCGACAGAACCACCGACCAGATGCCCGCACCGATCAGCGGCAAGGACAAAATCTGCCCCATTGTTACGAAGGCGAAGAGGGCGCCGATATGGGCGTCGGGCTCGCGGAAGAATTCGACGAAAATTCGCGCCAGGCCATAACCAATGAGAAATAAACCGGTGATGAGCCCCGGCCGGCGCCGCGCATTGAAAAAATGCACCGCGATGAAAAGGATGATGAACAAGGTCAGCCCTTCCAGGGCCGCCTCATAGAGTTGGCTTGGGTGACGTCCCAATGGCCCACCACCGGGGAAAACCATTGCCAGCGGCGCGTCGGTCGTGCGGCCGAACAGCTCCCCATTGATGAAGTTTGCAATGCGGCCGAGCAGCAATCCTATTGGCGCTGCGGCGGCAACAAGATCGGCAACAGCCCAGAGTTGGAGTTTTCGTTTGCGGCAGAACAATATAACGGCGCCGCAGACACCGAGAAAACCGCCGTGAAAGGACATGCCCCCTTGCC
The DNA here is from genome assembly GCA_021774575.1 of Alphaproteobacteria bacterium. Classification (GTDB taxonomy): domain Bacteria; phylum Pseudomonadota; class Alphaproteobacteria; order UBA6615; family UBA6615; genus JAJFIX01. The sequence goes on from JAJFIX010000017.1 coordinate 20,720, forward strand.
AGACATAAAAAATTTCAATCGGGTGAAAGAGGTAATAACCGGGCATATAAAAAATGACATAGCCTAATCGCCCACCCAAAATGACCCCGAGGATTGCCCAGGCAAAAAAATCACCGACCTGATCAGCCGTCATTGCCTTGGGCGAGCGGCGCACCATCAACACGATATAGCCCCAGCCCGCCATCAGGCCGGAGATATAGGCCAGGGCGTACCATCGCACCGCGAGGCCAAAAACTTGAAAAGCAATAGGGTCGAAATTTGGGAAGGTGAGGGGGGTATTCATTATTCCATCATACTGCTGGGTCAGCGATACATATCATCGGTGGCGAGAAAACCGGTCACATAGGATTTTACACCGGCTTCAAGGGGCGTTGGGTCTTTGGTAAAACCGGCATCGCGAAGTCGGGTCATCTGCGCTTGGGTAAAATATTGATAATGGGCCTGCAATTGAGCGGGCATGTCGAAGAACTCTATATTTTCCTCGTTGCCCATCGCTGCAAACACAGCGTGGGCAATATCCAGGAATGTGCGCGCTGTTCCGGTGCCCAGATTATAGATGCCCGATTTGGCACTCTGTTTATCCTGTAGCAGCCAGGTCATTGCATCGACGCAATCATCGACATGGACAAAGTCGCGCAATTGGCCGCCGTCCGATATGCCGTCTCGGTGAGATTTAAATAGACGTGCGGTTCCGGTGGCGCCAATTTGCCCGAAAAAATGCGGGACGACGCTCGATTGGGGGCCTTTATGGTTTTCGTTGGGGCCGTATACGTTGAAAAACCTCAGTCCAGCCCAGCAACTCGGATGCGGACGCCCATCGGAGATTTGTCTGGCCACCCAGCGGTCAAACTGCAGCTTCGACCATCCATATAGATTGAGCGGCTGTAATTGGGCCATCGCTTCTGGCGACGGGTCATCATCGAAGCCCTTGCTTCCATCGCCATAAACTGAAGCCGAAGACGCATAAACAAATGGAATGTCGTGGCTGGCACAGATGCGCCACAGATCTTGGCTCAGGGAAATATTCGTGGCGACGATCCGGTCGGCGTCGGTCGCCGTCGTTGCTGAAATTGCACCCAGATGAAAGACCGCCTCCAGGTCGACGCCATGGGTTTCCAGCCAAGCTGTGAGATTTTCCGGCAACACGATGGTATCGAGCTCGCGTTTGGCTATATTGCGCCAGCGCTCATCAGTTCCCAGGCGATCGCATATAGCGATCGGGCCGAGCCCCGCAGCCTCGAGCCCGGCAACCAGGTTCGATCCAATAAATCCAGCGCCGCCCGTAACCAAAATCATATGCTCACCAAACGCAAAATTGCCTCGTTCATGCTGTATACTGCAATTTAGCCCTTATAAGTCGGCGCGGCGCCCGCCGCAATGAAGGCGTGGTTTTAGGCGAGGCCAGTTGCTATGGTGGTTGGTGTGAACAAGGGCGATCCCAGCGCCAAATGAATTCAAGAGGGACTATATCCAAGAGGGACCATGCAGACGCAAAATAGATTATTCGACGACATTGCCCGCCTGGCGAACGGTGCGGCTGGATTTGCCAGTGGTCTGCGTGAGGAAGTCGAGGGATTGGTTAAAAATCGGCTCGATCGCTTGCTCGGCGAAATGGACCTTGTTTCGCGCGAAGAATTCGATGCGGTCAAAGATGTCGCCGCCGCCGCCCGATTAGAGCAGGAAAAACTGACCAAACAGCTGGCTGATTTGGCAACGCGGCTTGCCGCCGCGGAAAAAGGCTCTGGACAGGTCGAATAGCGCCGATTCTCAATACGAGTCGTTTGTATTAATTTCCGGCTTTCACCTTAAATCGCGGAATTCATGGCCTTGCCGCCTGTGGGTTTCCCGCAAGTTATGCACCTTGCACCCCAAATGTAAATCTGACACCGTACCAGCACTTGTGGTCGGGAACCTTCCCGATACAATATTTGGTGCGAATTGTCGGAAGAGGCCTCTGCCCGTTTTCCGGCGAAAACCCGGGAGAGACGTTAAGAATGGCAACCCAAGTCGCAGGTTTTGAAGGAGAGTACGACCATCCGCTCGGGCTCGTAGAAGCGTCGGTCGGAGCGCGGGGCTGGTCGGCCGAACGCACCGGGGTTGACGAGCTCGTTGCCGAAATAACCGGCGCCTGGGCGGACTACCAAATCTTATTTGCCTGGCGCGAGGACATTGCAGCCCTTCATGTAACGTGTGCTTTTGACGCCCGTATGCCGGAGGATCGCAAAGGAGACGTTTATGAACTCCTGGCGCTGATCAATGATCGACTGTGGGTCGGTCATTTCGACGTGTCCGGTGCCGAGCGGCTGCCGGCATTTCGTCATTCCTTGTTGTTGCGTGGCGGTTTCTTGTCGCCCGAGCAACTTGAAGATTTGGTTGATATCGCCGTTGGCGAGGTCGATCGGTTTTACCCGGCTTTCCATTATGTGGTTTGGGGCGACCGGTCGCCGGCCGATGCGCTGGCCGCGACGATGATGGTACCGGCGGGCGAGGCTTGACCGCCGGCAAGACCGCCGATGACATGCAGGTTTTGCTCGTTGGCGGTGGCCGCATGGGCGGCGCGCTTGTTCATGGGTGGCTTGAAACCGGCATAGGGGCCGATGCGATAACCATCGTCGATCCGGCGCCACCCGAAGATATTTCCGCATTGCGGCATGATGGAGTAGTTTTCGTCCAAGATGGCGCGGAGCTTCGCCAGGGATATGCCCCGGATGTTATTGTATTTGCCGTGAAACCGCAGGTGATTGGACAAATACTCGGCGCTTACGAGCCCTTTGCCAGAGAAAAAACTGTTTTCCTATCCATTGCGGCCGGAATAACCATTACCCGGCTCGCCGAAGCCCTGGGGCGGCGCGCTGCGATCGTTCGGGCGATGCCGAATACACCGGCCGCCGTTGGCAGTGGCATCACCGTGCTTTGCGCCAGCAAGAAGGTGAGCCGGGGGCAACGGGAAATTTGCCAAAGTTTGATGACAGCGGTCGGTGAAACCGCCTGGATTGATGACGAGGCAATGATGGATGCCGTGACCGGTGTTTCGGGCAGCGGTCCGGCTTATGTATTCTTGCTGGTCGACGCGTTGGCGACGGCTGGTATCGAGGCTGGGTTGCCCGAGGAGTTGGCCATGCGGCTGGCCCGGGCAACGGTGATTGGCAGTGGTGACCTACTGCGCCAAGCGCGCGAGACGGCAACCCAACTGCGCCAGAATGTCACCAGCCCAGGCGGCACGACGTCGGCGGCCCTGGAGGTCTTGATGTCCGATGATGGATTGGCGGACTTGATGACCCGTGCGGTTCGCCAGGCAACCGACCGCAGCCGCGAGCTCGCTGGCGCCTGAGGGCGTTTCGACAAAAGGGCCGCGCCAAAAGAGCTGATTTGCACCAAAAATATTGCACTGCAACATTATTTTGCTGCACTGCACAAAAACACTTGACCTATGCGTCGATGGGGCATATATGGATAATTGTGCAGTGCAGCAAATGCAGTGCAGCAACGAAATTCACCGGTGCAGTGGCGCCTGTCGCGCTTCACCCTAGGCTTTAAGGAGACAATCTGATGGCGACCAAAAACGGTAACCCTTTCGACGTAGATTTCGCCAAGTTCTTCGAAAATTTCACGGCACCCAAGTTCGACGTGCCCCAGTTTGACGTGAAGGCGATTGCCGCTCTGCAGCAGAGCAATATTGACGCCATTGGCGAGGTCAACCAGGTCGCTTCGGCTGGGCTGAAGGCCATCGCCGCTCGCCAGACCGAGATGGTTCAGGGTGCGGTTGAAGAGTCGACCAAGGCCGCTGGTAAGTTGGCTGCTGTAAAGGCCGATGACCGCTTTGACGCATCGGCCAAGCTGGCCAAGACCGCATTCGACACGGCGGTTTCTAACTTTCAGGAACTTGCTGAGCTGGCGGTCAAATCCCAGGCCCAACTGGCCGAGACGTTGACCAGCGTTTACACGAAAAATGTTGATGGACTGCAGGCCGCTAAGCCCGCCGCCAAATAACTAATCTGGATCGAGGCTGCAAGGGTGCGGCCGACCGATCCAGTGGGGAACGGCACGCAGACCTCCCTTTGCCGCCGAACCCCGACCCCCCGCGCGAGTAACCCGATCCCCCATCGGTATTCGTGCGACGACCCGGCCGGAACCACGACTCCGGCCGGATCCAAGAATTTCCTCCCTATCTCGGGCTGTCCAAATAGGGCGGCCCATTTTTTTGCCCGTAAACCGTGTTAACGTCTTAGGCGGGAGTTGATTTAGCTCATCGCCGTTTGTTTGCTAGTCGGGCATACTGATTGAGGTAATTTTTTAGAACGGGTGCCGCCATAAAAATGAAGACCGGGCATGACAAAATGGCCGCCTTTCGCGTGCGCGGCTTGACCAAGGTCTACGGCGATGGAGATCTTGCCGTACAGGCCTTGCGTGGCGTCGACTTAGAGCTTTATGACGGCGAAATTGTGGTGCTTGTCGGGCCGTCGGGGAGTGGCAAGTCAACGTTTTTAAATATTCTCGGTGGTTTGGATCATCCCACATCGGGCAAGGTTTTTTTTCGCGATAGTGAGCTAACCGGTTTTGATGACAAAGGTCTCACCGGTTTTCGGCGGGCCCATGTCGGGTTTGTTTTTCAGTTTTACAATTTGATTTCGAGCCTGACGGCGACCGAGAATGTCGACCTGGTAACCGAAATTTCCGACCATCCTCTGACTGCCACCCATGCATTGGACTTGGTCGGACTTGGAGATCGGGCCGATCACTTTCCGGCCCAACTCTCCGGCGGCGAGCAGCAGCGGGTCGCGGTGGCCCGCGCGATTGCCAAGCAGCCTGATATACTGCTCTGCGATGAACCAACGGGCGCGCTTGATAGCGAAACCGGAATTTTGGTGCTGGGCGCCATCGACCGGGTCAATCGCGAACTTGGTACGACCACCGTACTAATCACCCATAATGCGGCGATATCGGGCATGGCCGACCGGGTCATTTCCTTTGCCGATGGCCGGGTCGCTGGGATTGAAACCAATGGCTCTCGTTTGCCGGTGCAGGAGTTGAGCTGGTGAGCGGGCGGGGCCTCGGTCTGGCGGCGATTGACCGGAAAATGCTGCGCGATTTATGGCGTATGCGTGGTCAGGCCGTCGCGATTGCGCTGGTCGCTGCGGCCGGTGTGGCGATGTATGTGATGGCGGCGGGAACTTTTGCGTCTTTGTCGGCGACGCGAGACGCCTATTATGACCGCTATCGGATGCCCGATATTTTTGCCGGCGCTGTGCGGGCGCCGGAGAGCGCGGCCCGCGAGATCGCACTGCTGTCGGGTGTGTTACGCGCCGACAGCAGGATCGTCGGGCAGGCAACCCTCGATATGGTAGGTGTCGACGAGCCGGTATTGGCGCGACTGGTCTCATGGGATCCGAGCAAACCGGAAAACCTCGGCAGGCCGTATCTGCGGGCCGGACGGCTGATCGCCCCCGGACGCCCGGACGAAGGGATGGTCAGCGAGAATTTTGCCACAGCCCATGGGCTGGCCCCTGGCGACAAGCTGGTGGCGACGATCAATGGCCAGCGTCGCACCATCGATATTGTCGGCATTGTCTTGTCGCCTGAATTTGTCTACGCCATCGCGCCCGGCGCCATCATGCCGGATAATCGCCTTTACGGAATTATCTGGCTGGCGCGGCTGTCGTTGGCGGCGACTTATGATCTTCAGGGGGCCTTCAACGAACTCGCCGTTAGCGTCATCCCGGATGCTGATCAGAGAGAAATCTTTGCCGGCGTCGATCGGATTCTTGCTCCTTTTGGAGGGGTGAGCGCCTATGGCCGGACCGACCATATGTCCGACGCATTTTTAGCTGCGGAAATTGACGGGCTGGAAGCGATGGGAAAAGTCGTGCCGCCGATCTTTCTCGCCGTTGCCGCGTTTTTGGTTAATATCGTCATGAGCCGCCTCATCCAGACCGAGCGCGAGCGTATTGGGCTCTTCAAGGCTTTCGGCTATACCAATCGTGCCATTGGTTTTCATTATCTAAAATTGGTGTCGGTGATAACGGCTGCCGGTGCGTTGCTCGGGATGGCGGGCGGCAGTTGGCTGGGCCGGGCGGTAACCGAAATTTATGGTGAATTTTTCAGTTTCCCATTTTTGCTGTTTCGGCCCAATTTATCGACTATGATCATTGCTGCCGGTGTGACCCTTGCCGCAGGCTGCCTCGGCACAGTTTCGGCGATCCGCCGGGCGGTGCTGTTGCCACCGGCGGAGGCGATGATCCCGCCAACTCCACCGCGCTATCGCCAGATTTCCCTGCCCGGTGCCATTGGCCGGATGGCAGGTTTTCTAAGTAATAAACTTTCTCAGCCAACACGGATGATCGGCCGCCAGCTCCTTCGTGCTTGGGGACGGGGGGCGGCAACATGCGTCGGTATTTCCCTCTCGGTCGCAATGCTGGTATCGACGATGTTTTTTTTCGATGCAATCGAGGTTCTTATCGACACCCAATTTCAGGTCGGCCAACGCCAAGATGTGAGCGTGACCTTTGTCGAAGCCACGCGGCCCGATGCACTTTGGTCCTTGGAGCGTTTGCCCGGCGTCATGAAGGCTGAGGGATTTCGCGCCGTTCCCGCATCTGTTTCGGCCGGCCGGTTCAGCCGTAACGTTTCGATCATCGGACTTCCCGCCCAATCCCAATTACAACGTCCGCTGGACCGTCGACTAATGCCGATTGCAATTCCCGAGCGAGGTATATTGCTCTCGGCCAAACTTGGTGAGTTGCTCGGTGTGGGGGTCGGCGACACAATATCGGTCGAGGTTAAATTGGGCGCGCGCCCTCAGATGGAGCTTCGCGTGACGGCTCTGGCCGACGATTATATCGGTACCTCGGCCTATATGGATATCGCCTCGCTCAATCGAGCGATGGGGCACGTCACATTGATCAGCGGCGCCAATATTCTTTTGGACCCAGTCGACGAACCGATGTTTTTCCAGACCGTCCGCGACATGCCGTTTATTGCCGGGGTCCAATCCAACAGTGTGGCGCTGGCGATGTTTCGCGCGACCATGGCCGAGAACCTGTTTATCACGATATTTTTCTACATTGCCTTTGCCGCGATCATTGCCGTTGGCATCGTCTATAACGCCGCCCGCATTTCACTGTCGGAGCGGGCGCGGGAACTGGCCACGCTGAGGGTTCTGGGCTTTTCACGGGGCGAGGTTTCATACATTCTGCTAGGCGAGCTAGCAGTGCTGACGGTGATCGCCATGCCTCTTGGCTGTGGCCTGGGTTATTTATTTGCGACGGGAATAATCGAACTCTATCGCACGGATCTGATGCGGATACCGCTAATCGTGAATGAATCGACCTATGCGGTGTCGATGTTGATCGTCTTAATCGTCACTGCATTGTCGGGATTGCTTGTGCGTCGTCAAATCGACCAACTGGATTTGGTCGCGGTCTTGAAAACGAGGGAGTGAGGACGATGGTCAAATTCTCACGAAAATACCTAACGGTCACAATTGTCATTGCGGTGCTCGCCGGACTGTCATATTTCGCCTTTCGGCCACAGCCCGTTCCGGTCGATCTCGGATTTGCGCAGCTTGGCCCAATGCAAATGACCGTGTCGGGCAGCGGAACCACCCGCATTCGCAATGTCTATGTGATATCGGCACCGGTTGGTGGCCAATTATTGCGTATCGACAAGGATGTTGGCGATGCCGTGGTCGCTGGAGAAACCGAACTTGCCGCTATTTTGCCGCAAGACCCAACATTGCTCGACGCGCGGTCGCTTGCCCTAGCCGAGGCAGCTGTTGACGCGGCGCAAGCGGCATTGGGTCTATCCGGTGCCGAGGTTGATCGGGCAACCGCAGAGCTTAGCTATGCCCAAGCCGATTATGCGCGAACTGCTCGTCTGGCCGAAAACGGAAACGCCTCTCAGGCGCGACTTGACCAATCCGAAATGAAAGTCAGGATTGGCCAAGCCGCCGTTGCCACGGCGCAAAGCGCCAAGCGGGTATCCGAGTTTGATCTCGATGTCGCCCGCGCTCAACTGGTCGGACCCGAGAGCTTAGGTGATGACGGTGACGGTTCAAATTGCTGCATCCGACTACGCTCGCCGATCGGCGGGCAAATATTGCGGCTATTGCATGAAAGCCAGACGGTGATTAGCGCGGGAACACCGCTGATGGAAATCGGCGATGCCGGGGATCTCGAAATCTTGGTCGATTTGCTCTCTGAAGATGCGGTCAAGGTCGCCGCCGGGGCAACCGTCGCAATCGTTCAATGGGGAGGCGAAGTCTCCCTTGAAGGCCGGGTGCGCCGCGTTGAACCCTATGGGTTCGAGAAAATTTCAGCCCTCGGCATCGAAGAACAGCGGGTCAATGTGGTTGTTGATATCGTTTCACCCCGCCAACAATGGCTGGCACTGGGGCACGGGTTCTCGGTTTCCGCGCGGATCGAGGTCTGGGCTCGTGACGACGCCCTGACCGTGCCCACGGGGGCTCTGTTTCGCGACGGCGATAACTGGGCGGTCTATGTCGCCGAGGCAGGCAACGCGGTTCAGCGACGCGTCGAAATCGGTCGCAACAATGGAACCCAAGCAGAAATCCTCGGCGGACTGGAGGCGGGCACGCCCGTCATCCTTTATCCAAGTGACCGAATAGTTGAAGCGGTGGCGATCACTGAGCGCGCTAGCCGGTAGCTCGACCCGGCCTAATCAGAAGTAGGCACCAGCGAGTAGCGCGGATCTGCCGCCAGGCACTCGGCTTCGGGCACGCCCAGTTCCTTGCGCACGATATTCGTGCCCTGAACCAAGGCCGAAATTTTATAACGCGCATGACGCCGGCTCATGCCTTCGCGGCCCATGCCGCAATCCGAGGAGACGATCAGCCGCTCTGCCGGGATATGTTTCAGCGCTTCACGGATCGTTGCGGCGATTTCGTCGGGACGTTCGACCTGCAATGAATGGTGATCGATGACACCGATAGCGACTTTTTTATCTGTGATATGTTTGCCGATCGCCTCTAGATCCATATGGTCCGAGGAGCAGGATTCAAAGGTAATGATGTCGGCGTCGACGGTGGCTAGCTGTTCCAGCGACGGCGCATAACTCTGCACTTCCTTAAACATCCGTTGCTGGGATGGGTTACCCCAGCATGTGTGGCACCAAACTTCCGTCTTGTCGCGCAGGCCTTTAACGGTGTTGTTAAAGATCTTGACCATTTCGGGCATGTCGAGGGTGCCAAAAATTGGGCCGCGTGCGGGGATCATATGAACCTGGGGCTCTTCGAGCTGGATGATCGGGCAGCCGGCATCGGCCAATTCGTTGAGCTCTTCGTTGATCGCGTCGCTGAACGCCATAATGCGTTCAACCGGGTCCTTGTAATAATCGTCGGCGATTGCCGCGGCGAGCAATTCGGGTGTGATCGTGCCGAACTTAACCGGCTTGGACGTCATGCGCTGGGCCGTCTTCCACATCGCCGTATATTGCAGGTCGCCTCGGCCAACCGGGCCAACTAGCCGCGGCATGACCCGCGCTTCTAGGTAATCATGCAGGATATGGCCCACCGGAAATGCGACGCCGCCGGTTTTCATAACTGCCGGCTTGGGGTTCTGCTTGTCAAAGCCGTCCATGTGAAAAAGTGGATAGCTCGTCCAGCTTTGACCGCCGACCTCTTCGTCATAATGGGCGTCGCCATCGGTGCAAATATCCAGCCCCGCTGTTTCCTGATCGCGCAGGTAAGACGAAACAGCGTCGCTATATTGTTCGCGATAGCGGGTATTCATCATCGCTTCGAGAAAACTTCTTTTACCAAGGTTCTCGGTAAACCAAGATGGGCGTGGCAGGGAACCAATGATGGATGTCGGTAAAATAATATCGGCAGTTACTTTGTACATATTCTCTTCCCTAATTGGTGCCCTGGATTTTGAAATGCGATAATTGATCATTTTCGATGATTAATCAATAATAGCGTCGGCATGTTAAATGCGTATGCGGCGCGAAACAATATGAAGAAAGCAATGAAACCTGTTTCCAGACTAGATCGTAAGAAGGCGCGGACCCGGCAACTGCTATTGGCGGCAGCCTATGGCATAATGTCGAGGAAGGGTGTCGACGCTACCTCGATTGCCGAGGTAACCGAAAAGGCCGATATCGGGTTTGGGACATTTTATAATTATTTCGAGAGTAAGGATAGCTTGGCCGCGCAGGTTCTCGATTGTGTCATCGATGATCTCGGGCGGCGCAACGATGCGGCAACCGCCAATTTAAAAGGGCGAGACCCGGCGGCGGTGCAAGCGACATCGATCCGGCTGACATTGCGCGAAATGCTCGCCAACCCGATTTGGAAATGGTGGTGCAAGCGGCCCGAACTTTTAGCCGAACGTCTGGGTCGCGGGTTTTACAAGTTCGGTACAAGGGATTTGCGACTGGGAATTGATGCCGGTCGTTATGAAATACTGCCCAGTGATGTCGACGCCGTTTGGAAGCTTCAAATGTGGCTGCTGGTTGGCGGCTTCGTCGATATTCTCAGCGGCGAGGTAACGGGCGCGAATGAGACGCGGTTGATCGAGGCTATTATGCGCGCCATGGGGCTCCCGGCCGATCAGGCGCGGTCGGTCGCCCGGATAAAATTGCCAAAAATGCCCGAATATGGTGCGGAATCCGACATCATATTTGGGGTTGAACCGGTGGCAGGCTGAACCCATTCCGCCATATTATTAGCAAATTTCCGGCACGAAAGAGCGCGTTTCCTTCAGCGTCGGGATTTGACATGGGATATAAGTGATGTATCATCGGTTTTGATTGGCCATCAATTATAGGGGTTTCCATGCACCACGTACTTCGCGCCGACGAGGATACGTTTTTTCTTGGAGCGTCCACTAGCTATAACAATGGCTATAAGAACGGCAATTTCGATATTCGCGATCCGCGCAACCGCCATTTATTTCGCATGAATGATGACGATATCGTGCTCGATAATTTGAAAATCGGCACGACGGTAGATGCACCGAAAGTCTCGGCCAGCATGTCGACCGCCCTTTTGGCCTATAGCGGCATCGCGCTGAAAATGTTGGTTGACCAGCGTTTGGACGCCCAGTGCATGACCATGTTTATGGTCGAATACCAACCCGGCGGCAGCGCCTTACCTCACGATCACCCGCTAGAAGAAGCCTATTACATTGCCGAGGGCGAGGTTGAGGCAGAAGCCGATGGGGTCCGCTACACGCTGCGCCCCGGCGATGTGTTCTGGACCGGCGTCGGCTGTGTTCATGCGTTCTATAATACCAGCGGAAAGACGGTCCGCCGGCTGGAGACCCAGCCCCCGCAACCGCCGGCACGCCATGCGTATCGGTTTGCCCGGGATTAGGAATATCTGAAAGAGAAACTCGCCACAGCCTCAGCATAAAGGAAACTTCACACGGTCACTCAGGGTCAAGAGACTGTTGTCGTTGTTGGTGGCACATCGGGTATTGGGCGCGAGATTGCTCGCCATTTTGCCGATCTAGGCAATAAGGTCGTCATCACCGACCGCGACATTGACCGCGCGACCGGCGTCGCCATGGAGATTGGTGACAAGGTTGAAGCCAGGGCATTGGACTTGGCCCAACCGGAGGAAATTTCAGCCAAACTAGAGGGTGTTGGCCGGGTCGACCGACTGGTTCTGGTGGCGATCGAGCGCGATTACAACAGTGTGCGCGACTATGACATGGCCAAGGCGACGCGCCTGGCGACGGTCAAGCTCGTTGGCTATGCCCAAGTCATTCACACGCGGTTGCCGGACATGTCCGAAAATGCCTCCATGGTTGCCTTTGGCGGTTTGGCCAAGGAGCGTCCCTATCCTGGGTCGATAAAACAGACGTGATCGAGCAAATGCGTGGTCGGACGCCGGGTGGCCGATTGGCGACAACTGCCGATCTCGTGGATTTGGTGGCTTTTCTGTTGAACAATGGCTCAGTAAACGGCGTTAATCTGACCGTCAACGGTGGCTGGTTGCTGCAGTGAGCTTTCTACTCAACCAAGAGGTTTGTTAGACATCAGTAATTGAAGTGTTGCTAGTATAAAAAAGGCTCCTTACCTTTTGTCGAGATCTCTGATGAGATCGGCTGTTCGGTTTTTGGGTCTAGTAATACCTCTGCCTGGAGGTGAAATTTTGGGAGACGACACGTCATGATGAGAACGAAACCGCCATTTCGTGCCGACCAGGTCGGTAGCCTCTTGCGCTCGGCGGCAATCAAGGATGCGAGAATCAAGCGTGCTGCGGGGCAAATCGATGCCGAGGCATTGGCCGAAATCGAAGATACGGAAATAAGGCGTGTCGTCGCCAAGCAAGAGGAAATTGGACTGCAGGCGGTGACCGACGGCGAATATCGCCGCGCCTGGTGGCATTTCGATTTTCTCGGCGGCCTCGACGGGGTGGAGTTTTTCGCTGCCGATAGTGGGATCCAGTTTGCCGGGGTTGAAACCAAGGCCGATGGTATTCGGCTGACTGGCAAGCTGGGTTTTTCAGATCATCCGATGCTCGATCATTTCCGTTTTTTGAAAGAGAGCAGCACGGTCACGCCAAAAATGTGCATTCCCAGTCCGAGTGTACTGCATTTTCGCCAGGTCGATGAAGCGCGCCGGGCGATCTATCCCGACCTTGACGAATTTTATGAAGATCTCGGCAACACTTATGCCGACGTCGTCAAAGGTTTTTACGACGCCGGGTGCCGCTATCTGCAGTTTGACGATACGGTCTGGGCCTATCTCTGTTCGAACGTCGAAATTGAAAAAGCCAAGGGACGCGGCTTGGAGACAGAGGGTCTGCAGGAGCGTTATAAAAAGGCTGTCAATACGGCCTTGGCTGCCAAGCCCGACGATATGACCGTTACCATGCATGTGTGCCGCGGTAATTTTCGCTCGACCTGGATTTCGGAAGGTGGATACGAGCCGGTCGCCGAAACATTGCTCAATGGTCTCAACCTTGACGGCTATTTTCTCGAATATGATAGCGAGCGGGCGGGCGGCTTTGAGCCGCTAAGGTTCCTGCCAAGGGGCGACAAGCTGGTGGTTTTGGGCCTGGTGACATCAAAATTCGGCGAGCTCGAATCCCGCGACGGCATTAAGGCACGGATTGAAGAGGTGACAAAATATGTCGATCTCGATCAGCTTTGCCTGAGCCCTCAATGCGGGTTTGCTTCCACCGAAGAAGGCAACGAGGTCGCCGAAGAAGAGCAATGGGCAAAACTGCGCAATATCGTCGAGGTTGCCGAGGAAATATGGGGCTGAAGAGGGCTTGTTTGATTGAGGGGCTGGCGATTTGAGCGGATTGTCAGCCGCTACTATCGTTCGCCACTAGCCGTCGTCCGGAAACCTCCAGTTCGGCCATTTTCCGCTCAAGCAACGGATAGACGAGCCGGCCATGGCGTTTGACCAGAGATCCGGCGATGAGAACGGTGTCGACATTTGCTGGGTTGGCCTGAATAACAAGTGACTGGACCGGATCGTGGACAGGAAAAAGGTTTAGGTCGGTTTTGCGGATGAGGACGATATCGGCTTGTTTACCTTGGGAGAGGGAGCCGATTTTTTTCTCAAGTCCGAGGTGGGTGGCGCCGCGTAGTGTCGCCCACTCAAGGGCGTCGATCGCAGCAGGTGAAATAGTTTCCACCTTCCGACCCGCGTCGATCCGACACTGGTTTTCGTATCCCCGTGCCGTTTGCAGGGCAAAGCGTAACACAGAAAACATATCGCCGCCAACGTCGCTTTCGATATCGACGCCGAGTGACGGTGCGCTAGCAAGTTCGAGAAGATGGTTGGTCACTGGCGTGCCAAATCCCATTTGCACCTCAACCTCCGGCGCAATCGTAATGCCTGCCCCACGGTCGACGATGCATTTCAGCTCGTCGAGGGAAAGGGTGTTGGCATGGACAATGTTGAGTTTGGGCCCAAGGAGACCATGCGTGTCCATCAAGCCCACGCCATCCGGGTCTATCCGCTGGCCGCCACCCATATGCTGGCTGGCAGACAAGTCGAATTCCCGGGCGAGTTCGAGGTCTGCCCGGGTGACGTCCCAGGTCGCGTAATCGGGGCCAAGAATACACGTGGGCATTGACCAGACCCGGAATGACGATCATATCAGTTGCATCAAGGGTCTCTGCATCGGCTATATCGTCGATGGTTCCGATGTCGGCTATAATGGGGCCATCAATCAATATGTCGCCGCGCGGCAGCGCCCCGACGGTCGAGTCCATCGAAAGGATGGCGCCTCCCTTAATCAGCTTTTTTCCATCCTATTCTTTCTTTTCTTAATGAATTTCGGGTTCTAGCATGTCACAGGTTTAATGCCTTATGCAGGTCGAATTAGCGCGAAATAGGAAAAATGTCGGAACGATCATTTGCTGGAGAAATAGAGAAGCTGAGGCTGGGGGAGGGTGAGACCTTCTCTGGTGAAGGCATTCTTGCGATCACCAAGGCGCTTTTGCAGTCGGGCGTATCCTATGTCGGCGGCTATCAGGGGGCGCCGATTTCTCATCTCCTCGACGTCATGGTTCAGGCCAAGGATTTGATGGGCGAGTTGGGTGTTCATGTCGAAGCCAATACGAATGAAGCCTCGGCGGCGGCGATGCTTGGTGCTTCGATCAGTTATCGGGTGCGCGGCGCAGTGACTTGGAAATCGATCGTCGGCACCAACGTTGCGTCCGACGCTCTTTCTAATCTCGCCTCGGCGGGTGTTATCGGTGGCGCCTTGGTCATTGTCGGTGAAGATTACGGTGAAGGAGCGAGTGTCATCCAGGAGCGCACTCTTGCGTTTGCCCTCAAATCCTCCATGTGGATGATCGATCCGCGACCAAACCTGGCCAGCATGGTCGATTTGGTCGAGAAGGGGTTCGAGCTCTCTGAGGCGAGCAGCACGCCGGTGATGATGGGATTGCGCATTCGCGCATGCCATCTGATGGGCTCATTCGAGACAAAGAAAAACCGGATGGGCACCCTAAATACCAAGGATAAAGCGCCCGAGCCTGCCGGGTTCAATTATGCGCGACTCAGTCATCCGCCGGCGACCTTTGTTCAAGAGGCAAAAAAGATCGATCAACGATTGCCTGCAGCCGTGCAATATATTGTCGACCACGGGCTCAACGAAACTTTTCCCGGACCGGTTGATACGGTCGGGATCATCATGCAGGGCGGGCTCTACAATACCGTTTTGCGCCGCCTTACCGCTCTTGGTCTTGCCGATGATTTCGGCAATAGCCAAATCCCTTTGCATATACTCAATGTGACCCATCCGCTGGTGCCCAAGGAAATCACCGAATTTTGCCAATCGAAAATGGCCGTTCTTGTGATTGAGGAAGGCAGCCCAGAATTTATCGAGCAGCAGATAAACACGATTTTGCGCCGGGCCGATATTCAGACAAAAGTATTCGGCAAGGATGTGCTGGCGAACGCTGGGGAGTATACGGCCGAAATCGTCATGTCGGGGCTGGTCGATTTCTTTGGCGAGTCTGAGCCGGTTGGCATCATGCTCGAAGATGTACGCGACCGGGCGGCACGCCTGCTCAATTCTAGCCAGTCGGCTTCGGCGCATCTTGCGGCACCGCCGCCGCCCCGTCCGCCGGGATTTTGTACCGGCTGTCCCGAGCGCCCTGTTTTTTCAGCGATCAAGCTGCTTAAACAAGAACTCGGCGATTTTCATATTGCGACGGATATTGGCTGCCATGCCTTGGCCACCTTCGAGCCCTTCAGCATGGGGAATTCGATATTGGGCTATGGCATGAGCCTTGCCAGCGCTGCGGCGGTTGCGTCGTTTCAGGAAAAACGGCCGATCGCTATCATGGGCGACGGCGGGTTTTGGCATAACGGCATGCAGACCGGTGTGTTGTCGCAGCTTTTCAATCATGGCGATGCGGTCCTGATCATCATGCAGAACGGCTATGCCTCGGCGACGGGGCAGCAATATTTGCCGCCAGCAACGACCCCAGACGGGGTCGGCGGTGGTGGAACCCAGGCCGGGGAAATTGAAGCGGCACTGCGGGCCTTACATGTAAAGTGGATCCGAACCGTGCGAACCTATGGCGTCAACACAATGCGCGACACGTTGCGCGAGGCGATGACAACAGATAAGCCCGGCTTGAAAGTCATTATTGCAGATGGCGAATGCATGCTGGCCCGCCAACGTCGACTGCGTCGGGTCAATGCCGAACGGTTGAACACGGGGGGGCGGGTGGTCGCGCCACGTTTCGGCATTGACGCCGAAATTTGTACCGGCGACCATGCTTGTATTCGCTTGTCCGGCTGTCCGTCATTGACGGTCATTGACAATCCAGATCCGCTCAAACGAGATCCAGTTGCTTCCATTGACAGCTCTTGTGTTGGTTGCGGCCTGTGCGGGGAAAACGCCCATGTCGCTTCACTCTGTCCGTCATTTTATGGTGTAGAGCGGGTGCAGAATGCCAAGTTGGTCGAACGCCTGACCGATCGCGTACGCCGCCGAGTTATCGGCTGGTTTGCCGATGCAGATCAACCTGCCTAGGCCATATTATGAGTAAGGAAAGCGTACGGCCGGTCACCATTTTAATTGCCGCCCTTGGTGGCGAGGGTGGTGGGGTGCTGATGAATTGGATTGTTGAGGCCGCGCACTTGGCCCGATTTCCCGTGCAGGCAACATCGGTTCCCGGCGTCGCGCAGCGGACCGGCGCCACCACATATTATATTGAACTGATGCCCGGTAAAGCCGATGGCAATATACCCGTCATGTCTTTGTCACCCGTGCAGGGTGAAATAGATGTGATGGTTTCGACCGAATTAGCCGAGGCCTCGCGGGCCCTGGCTGGCGGATTTATTTCTTCCGACCGCACCGCCCTGATTGCGTCGACCCACCGCCATTATATGAATTTGGAAAAAATGGCGATGGGAGAAGGGCGGTTGAGCGGTGACGAGGTACGGGCGGCCCTGGAAAAATCTGCCCGTAGCAGCGTGTTGTTTGACGCAGCGGAATTGGCGCTGGAAAACGGCGTTCATGTTAACGCCATCATGTTGGGCACAATCGCGCGAACCGGATTGTTGGGTATTGATCGCGAGCATTTCATTGGCGCCATTGGCCGGTCGGGCAAATCGGTAGACGCCAATTTAAAGGGTTTCGAACTTGGCTTGACCATTTCCGATGAGAGCGAACTGGACTTAGTGGACAAAAAATCTGTTTTTCTCTCCGGCCCAGACGCGGTTGAAGATGCAGTCCGGCGTCTCGAAAAATACCAGAATGCCAAATATGCGCAGAAATACCGTGATCGATTGGCGCCGTTTCAGGCTGGCGACCCGGTTGTCGCCGAAGCGGTGGCGCGGCATTTAGCTATACGGATGACCTATGACGATATCATTCGGGTCGCCCAGGCTAAGATCGGTGCAGGCCGCTTGGATCGCATCCGCGGCGAAGCCGGAGCGCAACCGGGGGAACCGCTCTACGTTACGGATTTTTTTAAGCCGGGCGTTCAGGAAGTTGCCGATCTTTTGCCGCCGCGCTTGGCACGAGCATGCCTGAACTGGGCGGCGAAAAAGGATCGGATGCATCGAGTGTCCTGGCCGCTGTATATCCGAACCACGACTGTGTTTGGATTTCTAAAAATCTGGGCTCTGGCGAAATTGCGCTGGTGGCGCCCGCGCTCATTTCGCTGGACCTTTGAGCAAGAGGAGATCGACTTGTGGCTCGCTGCGATCCGGCAGATGGGAACTCTTGACGTTGGCGCGGCAAGGGAAATTGCAGAGCTTTCAGGTCTGATCAAGGGGTACGGAGCGACACATGCTCGGGGGATGCATAGCTATAACAAAATTCTAACTGCCCTAATTGACCCAGTCTTAACGGGCGAGGCGCCTCCGCGACCTCGGCTTGCCGCGCAAATTCTTGAGGCGCGCCTCGCAGCGCTGGCCGATCCCGACGGTGCGGCTTTGGACGCGTGCCTGGAGGCCGACTAGATAGGCAGGGAGATTTCTGCGCGCAATCCGCCCATTGGGCTCTCGGAAAGAGTGATCTTGCCGCCATGCTCGTGGACGATATCTTGGGCAATCGATAGTCCCAAGCCGGTGCCGCCGGTGTCGATGTTCCGCGACGTATCAATCCGAAAAAATGGGCGAAATACCTCGTCGCGATGGGCCTCGGGGATGCCCGGCCCATCGTCATCCACGATGATGGCTATATGGTCACCCATACTGTTTGTCGATATTTGAACTTTTTCAGCGCCATAGCGCAGTCCATTGGTGGCCAGATTGGTCAGGCACCGCTTGAATGCTTCTTTGCGTAGGCTGATTTCAGTTATGTCGAGATGGCCACACTCAATTTCTTTCTCATTGATGCGCGCATTTTTCGCCACATCCCTGATCAATGCGTCGATCCGGACGGTTTGTGTTTTTTCTTCGCCTTCGCCGCGAACAAAATCGAGATAACCGGCGATCATATTTTCCATTTCGGTGACATCGTGCGCCATTTCGGCGGCGTCATCGTCGTTGGTCAGCATGGCAAGCTGTAGCTTCATGCGGGTCAATGGCGTACGTAAATCATGGCTGACCCCCGCAAGCATAAACGTGCGTTGCTGGACCTGGCGATTGATGCGTTCGCGCATGGCCAAAAAGGCGGCGGCGGCCTGGCGTACTTCGGCGGCGCCCGACGGTTCAAGGTCTGTCTCTATATGGCCCTTGCCGAAACTCTCGGCTGCCCGGGCAAGACGGCGTATAGGGCGAACCTGGTTGCGCATGAAAAGGGTGGCGACACCAAACAGGATGATCGATGTCCCAATCATCCAGGCGACGAAAATACGGGTGGTCGAACTGATTAGCCGTTCGCTATCTGTCGCCACCCGTAGAATTTCGTCACCGGTATCAATCCAAATGATGACGCGTTTGGACTGAGCGTCCGTGTCAATGATGTAGGCGTTTCGAAATGGGCCATCCAGGGCGACGGCGAGTGTTTTTTGCAAGTTTCCGCTGGGCTCGAATGTTCCGTCGATGACCGGTCCTTCAGTCGTGACCTCGAATTCGAGCCGGATGGTGGACGCCGCCAAATATGCGAGTTCGGTCTCCGAAAACCTGGGATCCGCCTGGCTGCGTAATAGTTTGACTAGGGTGATTTCACCAACCAGATCAAGTGCACGGTGACGACTGACCGTTGACCAATGTCGGTCATAAAAAATTATGCCGGTGACAATTTGGAGGAGTACCAGCGGGATCATGATGATCAACAAAGACCGGCCGAGCAGGCCGCGGGGCAGGAATTTTTTGATACCCAGCTTCAATTCTCTATTCCCTGACTATCGGTAAAACTAATCTGGTTGGAGGACATATCCTTGCCCCCGCACAGTTTGCAGATAGCGAGGCACTTTGGGAGTCGGTTCTATTTTACGTCGGAGCCGGGTGACTTGCACATCGATTGCCCTACCTCCGCCGGTCAAGCCGCTGAGACGTTGCAAGTCGTCGCGGCTAATTGGCGTGCCTGGACGGCCGGCAAGCACCCGCAAAAGCAGTACCTCCGACGTCGTCAGGCGAATTGGCCCATCCTCTCCTGTCAGTGTCTCGCGGTCCAGGTCAAATCGGTATCGCCCAAGTTTAATTTCACCGGTTGCCGCTTTACGTGTCGTGACCCGGCGTAGGATACCGCGCACCCGCGCGACCAGTTCCGCCGGCTCAAACGGCTTGGTTAAATAGTCGTCGGCACCGCGCTCCAGCCCGTCAATACGGTTTTGGGTCTCGGCCATTGCCGTCAACAATAAAATCGGAACGTCACCGCGTCGCCGCAATTCGTCAGTGAGGTCCAGGCCGGATTCGCCGGGCATCATGACGTCAAGAATGAGTAGGTCGAATACCAGGCTCTGCAATTTCGACCTGGCGTCGGCAACGTCTGAGGCGACGGTGATCCGGAAACCCTGGTCACCTAGATAGCGGTGCAATAATTCGCGAAGACGTCGGTCGTCATCGACGACGAGAATGTGGGGTGCTTCTTCGATCATGTACGCTACCTTTCCAGCTTTCGGATGCAAACAGCGATCAATCGCCCTGCCGGTCATGGTTTTCGGGTTTTTGGCTCGTGGTATCTGGGCTCGCGCGTTGGGAGTTGCCGCGCTGCGGCGTCGTCACCCGGCGCCGATCTTCTTCATTGACGATGCCCAGCATAACTTCGCGAAACCCTTGCACCGCTTCTGCGCCCGCGTCGCGATAGGCATGAGCAATCCTTCTGAGTTGGGTCTCGGAAAGCTCATTTTCTAGGCGTTTGCCCTTTTCGGTCAGGGTAAGCTGGCGCCGCCTGCCGTCATTTGGATCCGGCTTTTGGTCGACAAAACTCTGTTCAACCAGGGCGCCGAGAACCCGCGACAGGCTTTGTTTTGTGATTTTGAGAATATCCAGCAACTCACCAACCGATAATCCCGGGTGGCGACCGACAAAATAAATGACCCGGTGATGGGCCCGACCAAACCCCGACCGCGCCAAGATTTCGTCCGGCTCGCCGGTAAAATCGCGATAGGCATAGAATAGCAGTTCTATGCCCTGACGGAGATCGTCCTGGCGCAGGAAGAGGGGATTGATACCTGATTTAAGGTCAACCATATTGACATAAATAACCGACGAATGTTACCTGTTGCAAGTCCCAAATGAAAGAATACGTCTTTTGGGCCTGGAGATTTAGGCGGACTTGGAAATTTGAGGGGAAGATAGATGGTACAGGCCTTCGATGACCGCGACGGTGTGATTTGGATGAATGGCGAGTTCGTGCCATGGCGCGACGCCAAGCTGCATGTATTGAGCCATGCCTTGCACTATGCCAGCTCGGTTTTCGAAGGTGTGCGTGCCTATGAAGGCCATATCTTTAAGCTGACCGAGCATTCGGAAAGGTTGGCTCTTTCGGCTGAAACCTTGGGCATGGAGCTTGAATATTCCGTTGCCGAACTCGATGCCGTTTGCCTCGATGCGCTGGCTAAATCCGGCCTCAAAAACGCCTATATCCGCCCGGTTGCCTGGCGCGGTTCGGAAATGATGGGGGTCTCGGCCCAAGAGACGCGGATTAACACCGCGGTGGCGGTCTGGGAATGGCCGTCCTATTTTTCCCCCGAGGCGCGGTTGAAGGGCATTCGTCTCGGCCACGCGAAATATCGCCGGCCGGACCCAAAAACGGCACCGGTGCATGCCAAGGCGGCGGGGTTATATATGATCTGTACCCTGTCAAAGCATCATGCGGAAAAAGAAGGCTATGCCGATGCGCTGATGCTCGACTGGCGGGGGCAAATTGCCGAAACGACGGGAGCCAATATATTCCTCGTTCAGGATGGGGTCATCCACACGCCAAAACCTGACTGTTTCCTCGACGGGATCACCAGACGGTCGGTGATTGAGCTGGCCCGGGCGCGGGGCTATGAGATTGTCGAGCGGGCGATCATGCCCGAAGAGCTTGCTAAAACCAGCGAAATTTTCATCACCGGCACGGCTGCCGAAGTGACGCCGATTGCCGAAATAGGCGATGCGAAATTTGCCGTCGGCGATATTACCCGGACGTTGATGGAAGATTACGACGCCCTGGTTCGCGGCGGCGTTGACCAGCAAATACAGGCGGCAGACTGACGGGGCTCGTTATAGCTACAAGTCTGAAATAGTGCCGAGTAGTTTCCCCAAAAGGTCGCCGAGGCCATCCAATCCGTCCTCGAAAATGCCGCCGACCTCAATTAAAAACTCCGGCTCGTATTCTATCGGCTGGTCAAATCGGCGGTCTTGAGCCAGCTCGGATAAGGACAGGCCACCCGAGCCGTCATAATCGAAGGAGAAGACAAGGGTTCGCGCCAGCAGAGGTCCGGCCACCGATGCTCCGGCGACGGCTTTCAAAAGTTCGCTTTCCTCAATTTCAGATTGCCCGTCCTCGCCGATCGAGATCAGCGAGGTGAAATGGACAAATATTCTGGCGGCGCGCGCTGTTTCCGCCGCACTCAGTTCGCCATCGCCGGTGACGTCAGCCATTTTCATCAATTCGCCCAGGCAGAGTGCCAAATCGCTCCCGTCGCAAAAGGGTTCGAGGTCCGGCTGTTTCAATAAGAATTCAATGACTTCCCCGTGGGGGATCTGCCAGCGTGGCGGTGCACTGGCGCAGGTTAAAACTGAGTTTTCCGCATTGAGGCTGGGCGGTGTCGCGTTTTCGTCGTTGGGTCGAGGGCGTTCGCGCACCCGGAATAATCGGTTGGCCTGGCGTTTGAAAAAAATTGGATCGTCATCATCTTCCATCGATATTTCAAACCAGCCATCGCCGATGGGCTGAGAGTTTAGTCGGTAGGTGCTGATTTCGTCATCGTCAAATACGATCAGCAAGCCATCGTCCAATCCGGCGATCGTTGGGCCGGTAATGATCGCCGGTTCGCCGGTCGCACAGGCATCTTGCGACCAGATGCCCATGAATTCCGGGGGAATTTGAGCCTGTAGCGGGCGAACGGCCAAGACAGCGAAACCGATGAGAAGGAAGGATAGCGCAAAAATTCTGCTCTGCTGCATGGCGAAAGCTCCATTTTTTGGCCTGTTTCTACCAACTGTACTCGAATTTCGGGTTATTTCCAGCGCGCTGCTGCGGCGGCGTCCCCATCATGGGCATCGACCCACGTTTCTCCCAACTGAGTTTCTTCCAATTTCCAAAACGGCGCTTCGGTTTTCAGCCAATCGATCAGGTAATTGCAGGCCTCAAATGCTGCCTGGCGATGGGCCGAAGCGGTGGCGACCAGGACAATCCGGTCGCCGGGGCTCAGTTCGCCATGCCGGTGGATGATCAGCACCTCGTCCAAAGGCCAGCGCTTTCGTGCCGCTGCCTCCAACTCGGCGAGTCGCTTTTCAGTCATCGCCGGATAGTGTTCTAAGGTCATTTTCCGGATGCTGCCACCCCCATCGCGCACTAGGCCGGTGAAGCTGACAACAGCGCCGATATCGGTTTTGCCGTCGGCCATTGCGGCTAGTTCTCCGCCGACATCAAAATCCTGTTCCTGGACTTTGATCATGTCATCCGCCGGTCACGGGAGGGAAAAAAGCGATCTCGTCGCCATTTTCTATTTGGCGGTCAAACGACACATATTCCTGATTAACGGCGACGCGTATGGCCTCCATTTCGCGAAAAGCCGTCGCATAGGCTTTGGATTTGTCTTCGATAAGATAGGCGACCAATTCTCCCACCGTCGTTACACAGGCCGGTTTGTTTAGGTCCTCGGCGCCAACGCCGATGCGTTGCCGCAACCAAGCGAAATAAAGGATTTTCATTATCAGTCCATTTTAGAGTGCGGCTAGATTACATGACTTCCGAGAAAGGGAGAAATGCAACCGTCTCGCCGATATTAAGTTGTGTCATGTCTTCGGGCAGCTCAACCAGCCCACTGGCCCCGACAAAAGAGGACAGAATACCGGCACCTGCCCGGGGAAATTTTTGTGCGACCAGTTGGCCTGCATCGTTTTGGCTCAGTCGGGCCCGGATGAATTCCCGTCGACCGGGCTTTTTTGCGTGATTAAAATCACTGGTTACCGGAAAGAGCGGTGGGGTAATTGATTGGCCACCACCCAATGCGAGAATGGCCGGGCGGGCGACGCGCAAAAATGTGACCATCATTGCCGCCGGGTTTCCCGGTAGGCCAATAAAAGCGGCGGTGCCGATTTCACCCATGGCGACCGGACGGCCGGGCTTGATCGCCAAGCGCCAGAAGTTTAGCCCGCCCACCGCTTCAACCGCATTCCGGACGTGATCTTCATCACCTACCGAGACGCCGCCGGAGGTGATGATCAAATCATGACTTTGCGCGGCTTGGCCCAGTTTCTGGGCGATTATTTCGCCGTCATCCGGGAGGATGCCCAGATCGCTCACACGGCAGTTTAGACCGCGTAATAGGGCCAATAAACAAGTACGGTTGGCGTCGTAAATGGCCCCGGCCGGCAGTTGACTGCCCGGGTCATGAACTTCGTCGCCGGTCGAAAAAACCGCTACCTTGAGCGGTGAGAAGACGTCCAGGCGGTCGTGCCCGATGGAGGCTATTAGGCCCAAATCCTGGGGGCGCATTCTATGCCCGGCGGTGAGAAGGGTCGTCCCCAGCCGAATATCCTCTCCTTTTTCCCTGGCATTATTCCCTTGCCGAAGCCCCGGAGGCACTGAAATTTTATCCGGACTGTTGGCGCTCGGGTTCGAAATCAAGCGGCAATCTTCCTGCATGACGACCGTATCGCAACCCACGGGCATGACGGCGCCGGTAAAAATTCTGACCGCCTGACCGACGTCTGATGGGCGATTTAGGGGGTGTCCGGCAGCGGCACGACCGGAAACGGGCAAAATGGTTTCGGTCTCGCTCGATAAATCGCTAAAGCGGACCGCATAGCCGTCGACGGCGGAATTGGGCGTCGGCGGAACATCTCGGTCGGCGATGATATCCCTGCCCAGAATACGGCCCAGCCCTTCGCTCAATGGAATTTTCTCAATTGGTGTAACCGGTTGGCAGAAATCAGCCAAAAGATCCAAGGCATGGTCAATTTTCATCAATCCAGGGCCGGTGCCGGTTTTCGAGAGCTGGGTCATGCCGGCGCGTCCCGATCATTTTGCAAATGACAATGGGCAACGACGAAATCAGCCAGTGCCGGTAGGTCACTGGTATCGAGTAGGGGGGTATTCAAGGCGTTCAGTTCAGGCAAGTTTGCAGGTGCATCGCTGACAACGGCGACGACGTGCGGGTCGGAAGCGGCGATCAGCGGATCGTCGCTGGCGCCAGGTCGGTAGACTTCAATTTTTGGGATGGGGGCATTCTTAAATCCTTCGACAAGGATTAAGTCGACTGTTTCCATATGCGCCAGCAGCTCGTCCAGGCCAGGTTCGTCGGCCTCGCGCAGCTCATGCATGAGCGCCCAACGCGCGGCGGATCCCACCATGACCTCTTGAGCGCCGGCCTGGCGGTGCAAAAAACTATCCTTGCCTGGGCGATCAACATCGAACTCATGATGGGCATGTTTAATCGTTGAAATCGTGTACCCGCGCGATGTCAGTTCGGCAACGAGCTTTACCATGAGGGTCGTTTTGCCGGAATTATGCCATCCGACGATGGCCAATACGCCAGCCGATACCGGAGCCGATACGGACGACCGATCAGCCGGCATCGTTGGTTGCCGAATCGGTGCCCGGCAAAGCTGCCGCCAGACCGGATTTGAAGTATCCCCATCCCGTGACGATCGTCAAAATTGCCGATAGCCAGAGTAGCAACAAGCCGATGATTTCGGTCGCCGAGCCGATCGGCAATTGTGCCGCAGCCAGCAAGAACACCAGGGCAACCATTTGTGAGCCGGTTTTCCATTTTGCCAGTTTGGTCACTGGCACGATTACTCGGCGTTCGGCGAGAAATTCACGCAGACCCGTAACCGCAAGCTCCCGGGCCAATATCGCCAGGGCGGCAACAAGGTGATATCCGGTAATCATGTCAAAACCAATGAGCAGCACCAGTACTGCAGCCACCATGACCTTATCGGCAATGGGATCAAGCAGCCGTCCGAGATCGCTCTCCAGATTGCGCGACCGCGCAATATATCCGTCCAGCCAATCGGTGAAAGAAGCGGCGATGAAGACCAGAAAGGCCAGCCAGCCGGCGCCATTACTGTCGGCAAAAAAAAGTGCAACAATAATGGGTACGGCGGCGATACGGGCATAGGTCAGGAGATTGGGTAAGTTCACGTCCGCGTCCCTTTCTATATTTCGGTCACCACAGTTGGCTCGCCAGTTGGCCCAATTGGCGACGGTAATGACTTAACGGATATTGTGAAAATAATCATAAATGGTTCGGGCGACCGCGTCGCTGATTCCGTTGACCGCCGCGAGATCTTTTAATCCGGCAGCCGAGACACTGCGGGCCGAGCCAAAATGAGCCAGCAGGGCTTTTTTTCGCTTTGCACCGATGCCGGTTATGCCGTCGAGCGGCGACTGGCCGATGGCTTTTGATCTTTTGGCCCGATGGGTGCCAATGGCAAATCTGTGGGCCTCATCGCGTAGTCGCTGGATGAAATAGAGCAATGGATCTCGTGGACCCAATTCGATCGGCGCCCGACCAAGCAGGTAGATCCGTTCTCGGCCGGCATTTCTGTCGGGGCCTTTGGCGACGCCGACAACGGGTATTTGATCTAGCCCGAGATCGGCCAGAACTTCGACGGCGATGCTGAGTTGCCCGGCGCCACCATCGACGATGACCAGACCCGGTTTCCCTTTGGCCATGTTGTCGGACATGTTGTCGGAAATGGTGTTGGACATGCTGTCGTCTGTTTCCTGGGTGTCCATCGCCTTGGCCAAGCGCGAAAACCGCCGCGTCAGCACTTCGCGCATCATCCCGTAATCATCACCAGGCGTAATTTTTTTACTGTTGGATGCCTCCTTGCCCACATAGGCGCGGGGAGCTTCGCTGGCGCCCAAAGATGGGCGTCCCACCGGGGGCAGCGGTGCAATTGGCGCTAGATCCTTGATATTGAATTTTCGGTAGGCGTTTTTGACGAAGCCTTCGGGGCCGGCAACGATCATCGCGCCGATGGCGTGGGCGCCGCCAATATGAGAATTGTCATAGACTTCAATGCGATCCGGTGTTTCGTTCAGGTCCAGGAGTTCGGCCAGTCCCCCGAGGAGCTGCGCATGGGAGCGATGCTCGGCCAGTCGGCGGGCGAGGGCCTCACGCGCATTATCGGTCGCGTGGCGGACCAGCTTTGCCTTGTCCCCCCGGCTGGGTGCGTTGAGCGTAACTTTTCGGCCGGCGCGGACCGAAAGCGCCTCGGCGACGAGATTTTGTTCGGGTAGCGCGTGGCTGATCAGCACCGTGCGCGGCGGCGTTTTATCTTCATAAAATTGGCCGATGAAGGCGGTTAATATTTCCGCCAGGGTTGCCGTCTTATCATGCTTGGGGTAGATGGCCCGATTGCCATTATTGCGTCCGCCGCGAAAGAAAAAGACCTGGATGCAGGTTTGCCCCCCCGCCATGTGAGCGGCGATAATATCGGCCTCGGCGAGCCCGGCAATTTCCAGGTTAATATCCTGATGGGCCTGAACCTGGGTCAGGGCGCGTATGCGGTCACGCAGCTCGGCGGCAATTTCGAATTTAAGGGCTTCGCTGGCAGCGTCCATTTCCTTGGCCAGCCGTCGCTGGACTTCGGCACTGCGCCCGGAGAGAAAATCTTTGGCTCCGTCGATCAATTTCCCGTAGGCCGTCGCATCGACCTTGCCGACGCACGGGGCCGAGCAGCGTTTGAGTTGATATTTCAGGCAGGGACGGGTGCGATTGGCAAAAATGGTGTCGGAGCAACTACGCAACAGAAAGGCGCGCTCCAACGCGTTCAAGGAGCGGGTGACGGCGCCGGCCGAGGCATAGGGCCCGAAATAAGTTCCCGGACCGTCTCGACGGCCACGATGTTTGACGATATAGGGCCATTCCGCCGGATTGGACCCGGTCAGATGCAGATAGGGGAAACTCTTATCGTCGCGGAGCAAAATATTATAACGGGGCCGAAATTGGTTGATGAGATTGGCCTCGAGCAGCAAGGCCTCAACTTCGGTATGGGTGGTGACCACTTCCATGGACCTGGTTTCGGCGACCATGCGCTGCAGGCGGGTGGTCAATCGCGAAATTTGGGTATAGCTGGTCACCCGGCGTTTTAAATTGAGCGCCTTTCCGACATAGAGGACCTCGCCCTTTTCACTCAGCATTCTGTAGACGCCCGGCCCTTGGCCAAGGGTTGCGACCTGGCGCCGCACCGTGTCGCGACCAATTTCGAGCGAGGGCCGGGGGGCCTCGGACGATATCGGTTCGGGTATTGTCGGGTGCTCGCTCATGCCTTCTATTTCATATCGGCGTGTCGCCACTGCTTCAAGTTTCTCTATGGTTCTGGGTTCATCGGCGATCAAAATCGTTCTCAGTCGGTCACTTCGCGGATGCCCGCTCGTTGTCCACGGCTTTGGTGGACAAGTATGTGTGTAACACATTGGCAGATTGTACCTAGCCTAAGGATTCCGCGCCTTCCTATGATTTGCCTAAATTTTGAGCAAAAAAGGTAAGCCGTTGAAATATAATGTATAATACTCATGGGCCTTAGGGTGGCACGAAGAGATGCTGTGTGACCCAGGTGCCGCAATGTGACAAAGTCGCACTGTGTCCTGCTGTGCATAATGTCGGACGAACGGTCAATAGTTTATGCATATAGCGTTCGGATATAATGATATTTTGCCATCCTCACGCCGAAAACTTGCGGTTGATAATTTGACGAACTGTTGCCAAATATCGCGTTCAGTTGCCGCATGTGCGTGGTCTTCACAACAGGTGGTGTCCATTATCCAGCAGCAAGATTTGCCCGGTCAGGCTCTGTGTTGCAATTAGGAAACGGACCGCGTCGGCAATTTCACGGGGATCTGTATGGCGATCTAATGGGGTCACGCGCGCCTGTCCGGCGAAGTGATCTGCTGATTGCCGCTGATGCCGCATGGTCGGCCCCGGCCCTACCGCATTCACCCGTATTTTCGGCGCCAGTGCTGAAGCGAGCGTTTGAGTGAGGGTCCAGAGAGCCGATTTTGCCGCTGTATAGGAGGCAAAATCCGATGGCGGGCTGATCACCGAGCGATCAAGAATATTGATGATTAAACCCTGTGAGGATACCGGCGTTTCGGCTGCGCCCGAATAGCTTTGGGCAAAGGCCCAGGATAAAAGATAGGGTGCGCGCAGGTTAACATCCATATGGGTTTGCCAAACGTCGCGGGGCGCATCGTCACCTTCGGGTAAGAATGCCGCGGCATTGTTGATCAAGAGATCGAAGCGATATTCCGTTTTGCCGCCTGCTTTGTTGCCGTTACCTTTGACCAAAGAGGCAGCGGCAAGTTTGAGCAAGTTGCGGGCCTCATCTTCAACCGCCAGGTCGGCGCGGATGGCAACCGCTTGGCCACCGGCATCGTTGATGCTGTTGGCTTGGGCGCGCGCGGTATCGCCGGACCGATTGTAATGCAAGGCCACAGCCCATCCGTCATCGGCTAGAGCGCCGGCGATTTTCTTGCCCAAGCGTCTGCCGGCCCCGGTTATCAAGGCAGTCCGTTTGCTGGTCGTGGGTTTGACGGGCATATCGGGGATCGGTCCTGGGGTTTTGTCTTCGATCTCTACTCAATTCACCGCCGAGCTTATCAAAAACCGGTCAAATATCGAACATATGCCGCAACGGGCCGAATTGGGCTGAAACGTAAAGCAAATAAGCCAAGAACATCATCGCCCCCCGGATGCGACCGACCTTACTCGTTTTAAAAAGTGCCGCGACCAGAAATACACTCACCCCAAGCATCACCCAAATATCGAACCTGAGTATCTGCGCGGAAACCGTCATTGGTTGGATCAGTGCCACACCGCCGCCGATCGCCAGAAGATTAAAAATATTGCTACCAACAACATTGCCCATAGCGACATCGCCGTGGCGGCGAATTGAGGCCATGACAACTGTCGCGAGCTCGGGAAGACTGGTTCCAATCGCAATTAGGGTAAGGCCGATTACGGCGTCGGGAACCCCAAGCATCCCGGCGATTTCTATGCCGCCCGAGACCAGCAATCTCGAACCGAGTGCGAGCCCTGCCATCGAAGCGATAACAATAATGGCCGCGGTCACCCCGCTATGAGGCACGTTCTCAATTTCACCGACTTCTTCAGCGATACTGCGTTTCGCCGATATTTGCCTGGTTTCTCTCAGATAAGAATTGCCCAAATAGATGAATAGCGCGGCCACGAGCACAAAGCCCTGCACCGCGGTAATGCCGCCAAGAACGGCAAACAAAACAAACAGGCAGCTGGCGACGAGCATCATCATGCCATCGCGTGAAATAGCCTGGGGCGAGCATTCAAAGGGGCAGACGAGCGCCGCAACGCCCACGATTAACAGGATATTGGCGATATTGGAGCCGACTATGTTGCCGATTGCCATTCCCGGCAAACCACGGGCGGCGGCGGTGAGTGCCGTTACGAATTCGGGGGCAGACGTGCCGAAAGCGACGACCGTTAGGCCGATCATTAGGGTGGAAACCCCCATCCTTTGGGCGATCGAAACAGCGCCGCGCACGAGAAAATCCGCACAGAACAGCAGCAATACCAATCCCAACCCAGCTTGAAGGAATGATAGCAAACGCTGAAACCCTTTCCGACTTAGCTAAGTGGGGGACGGGCCCCCGAGCACCCTGCTTACCGGGCCAATTCAAGATGCTGGTCCAAGATCATTGTCTTCGGTTTGACAGAGACCGAGAGCCGCAAAAGATATTGAAGGGTATATGGGGTCGATCGCTGCGGCGTCCACCCGAATGTGCGATATATCGGCATCGGTTTAGACGCCCGTCGGCATTGGGTGCCGAAGACGCGTCTACCGCGAGGTGATTTGCTGCGCTGCCGGTTGAAAAATGAGGCCTTCCAGTGAAATCGTGGCGCCTTCCATTTCGGGACGCTGACGTACACAATAGGCGGTCGGGTAGAGCCCAGCCTTGGCAAATGACGCGGGTTGACTGATCGGGAAGCAAGCATTAGCCGTCGTGGTCAAGGCTGCAAGAGTTACCTTGGGCTCGAAGAAAGTAAGGGCACCGTCGTAACTGCCGAAAGTGAATCCATTGGCGAAATTGGCCGGGTTAGTTGCGGCAAATTCTGGCGCATGAGAATCGAGTAAATGGTTCCCCATATAGCTGATCGCGCCGCCGACATTTACGTAGCCGGCGGGTATGAACTGTGCGGGCACCGGCATTGTCGCCCGGGCCAGAAGAGTGCAGTCGATCATGTCGCCGCAGGGCCCATGGGCAATCGCCTGCACTGCCTCGAAATCCTGCAAGAAAAAATGGACGCTGAGATGCGGTTGCGCAAGAGCGGCCGGCCAATTGGCCGTTGCCGTCGGCGTAATGCGTCTGTGACCCTGGGGTAACCAATTCAGACTCACCCAAGATATCGGCGTTGCCGCACTTTGATTTGAGCCAGCGTTTGCCGGTGTGGGCATGCGCAGAAAATGCTCCGTCACGGTCATGCATTCGGCGTTTCGGTCGGGGTAGCCGTTGCCGTTGAGATCGATGCAGCGGCGTTGGTCGCTTGTTTGCTGAGTGAGCGCGGTAAGAGCTTCGGTTTCGATGAGAATACCGACCGAAACCGGTATGCCATCAGCTCTCATTTCAACATATGTAGAGACTTGGCCGGTTCCGATAGTCTTCAGCGGTCCCGTCCGTTTTAGTGCATTTGGTGCCGCGTCGGCGCGCAAATGGGCCAATAACGGACCCGAAATGCCACCATCAGCCGCAAGTCCGCGGCGCCCTTGATATTCGCTAATCGCCCTGGCCGTGCCCGCATTCATGATGCCGTCAACGGGGCCGGCGTTAAATCCCAGCGTTGCCAGTGCCTGCTGTATCTCGCCGACAACAGCGGGGCTTGTCAGCCGAGACACGTTGCCCGGACCTGTGTTGACTTGGCTGCGCGGCGGCGCAGCAAATGTCGGCTGCAACAGATTTGTTTGGGGGTCGGTCTGGTATGAAATCGGCTGTGCCCCGATCGGCTGAGCCGGAACTGGGTTATAGAGCGCTGGACCTGAGCCTCGGGTTGGGGCGACGGATCCGCCGCCGCCATACTGGCCGGCATCTTGGCGCAATCGGTTCAGCAGACTAGGTGTGATAGTGCCGTCCGATTGCAGCCCGATAATAGAAGCATAGGTGCGGACGGCTTGAGCCGTCTCAGGCTTCATGATGCCGTCAACCGGACCTGGTTGCATTCCCAAACGAACGAGCATCTCCTGCGCCTCGGCGATTTCGCGACTAGGGCCGGGGACATTTCCTGGCAGCAATTGGGTTGGCATTTGCGGCTGCTGTTGCTGAAATTGCGGCACGATCGCCGCCTGCCTGCGGGGCTGGGCGGGTTGTATTTGCCCTTGCGCGCGCTGTTGTGCACCCTGCTGCGCGGCCGCATATCCATTTTGTGCGCGATACCTGACTCGCGGACGGGGGTCGTAGCCCGGATCGGTATTTGCCGGATAGGATGTTGCCCCTAATCTGCCAGCTTGCGGGTTGTAAAGATCGTTTGATCCCAATTGACCCGCTGCATTTGCCGGCAGCATGCCTGTATTCAGGCCGGGGGCAGGGATGTTTGTTCCGGCAAAAGCCGTTGGGGGCTGTGGAAACGCCGAGGGGATCGCGCTCAATTGTGGACTAACGGCCTGACGGGGGTCCTGATTGGCGGTCTGGCCGGTGATCGGCTGTTGGAGTGCCTGCTGCTGACCAAACGCCGACAATGCCGATGGAGGCTGTGGGAAGGCCGACGGGTTTGCGCTTATTTGTGGGTTAAAGGTCTGGCGATTGATCGGCTGCTGAAAAACCTGCTGTTGCTGGCCGATTGTAGCCGGTGTAATCAATCGTTGACTGCCTCGCGGCAGAAAATCCATTACCCCCGCCCCACTACTACAGGCCGTCAAAGTAGCCGTTAGTGCCGCTGTCACGGCCAATGTCGAGAATGCAGAATAATTTGTGCGCACAATACCCCCCCAAATTCAAACGGCAAATGAATGAAATCTGGGCTGTACAGCCACTTTTTAGGAAGGGATCAGCATGCCAGTGCTAACCCTAATCATCCAGTTCCGCCAGGTTCTGTGGATAAGTATAGCCTAATTGTGGATAAAATGTCCCGAAAAAATTGGCGGCGGCAAAACCATGCGTGATCGCAAGGGTTTTGGGGGCTTGGGCCGTGCCGAAATGTTGGGGAAGGTAGTCGTTATAGCCGTCGCGCGGCAGATCTCAGCAGAGTTGCAGGGCAGCGTGTGGGGGCCAAGAATTATTACGAAAAGTTAGCGTCCGTCTAGAGCCTGTTGAGGTGCCCTCTGTTCGTAACTTGGAGGTCGTCGCGCATACTGGTCAACAAAGAACGGGTCAGGCGACCGTCGGGATAGAGGCCTTTATGACGCTGATAATCGGCGATAGCACTTATCGTTGCCGGTCCGGCGATACCGTCATTTGCGCCGGGGTGGAGCCCTAGCTGCGCCAGCATGTTTTGCGCGTCGGCGACGCTGCTCGACTGGCGTGAACTTCCAGATTGCAGGCTAAGGCGATCAAACCGGGTTGAAGGCCGGGTTGACGGCCGGAACGAGGACCTACCGAATATGTCGATATCGTCGCTGAAATTATCGCCGAAACCGCTATCGTAAAATGGATCGAATGAGCTGTTGTTGCGACCGATGTCAAGTTGCCCAAATCCACCGAGGCCGCGCGATGTCAGACCGGTCTGAAGAAAAGTCGGCCCGCCGTGGTCAGACATGCCCCCAAATACCCGATGGCGAACAAAGTTTCCGGTCAATGGCCCGTTCAACGCGACCGGCGTGAAGTCAACGGAAGGAGATAGGTGGCGCTGGACGTCTCGGCGCAACGTTTGAATCAAGCGGTTGGTCAATCTGCCGTCGACACGCAATCCTCTGGCATCTTGATAATTCATTATGCCGTCACGGGTGTACATACCAAATCTGCCATCAATCGGGCCCGGGTCAAAACCGAGAGAGGCCAAACTCTGCTGCACTTCGGCGACAAGGCTCGGTGTCGAATTGGTAATACCGGTTCTGATTGACGGACCGCTTAGCAGGCCGCCTCCGATACCATCAAATCTACTGCCAAACCTACTGCCAAACCTGCTGCCAAAGCCGAGCCCGTTGTCTCGCAGGCTGACATTAAACACACTGTTGCGGGCGTCGACTAATACAGGGCCCGAACCCCTGCTCGACAAACCTCTATTCGAGATGTTTAAGCCGCGTGTTCCGCCGAAGTCGTGTCGAGAACTGTTGCCAAAAGAGCTTGTGTGAGGCCGCTGAAACACTGGCCTCTGGCGGAAATTTTGCCGAGTAAACGGAGCCTGATTGCCAAACCTGCTGCCAGACCCGTCGTCAAAAAATGACCTGGGCTGGGGTTGGTGTTGGCTTTGTCGGCCATAGGGCTGCATTCCGTAGCCAGAGGAGCGGCTAAAATATCCCGATTCCATCTGGCGGCCACCTTGGCGTTGGTACGGGGTGGTGAAGTTACTGCTGTTGCCGAAACTCTGCCGCAGCGGATAGCTGTTTTGCTGACCATGGTTTGGCATGTTGCCGAAGGAACTATTGCCGTAGCTGGGCCGAGACATGTGACTGCCTTGCTGGCTATATGGCGCACTATTATGGCCAAGATTGCTGCCAAAGCTAGGCTGCGACAGGTGACTATTTTGCTGGTTGTGGGGCGCGCTGTTTTGGCCAAAATTGTTGCCGAAGCTAGGCTGCGACAGGTGACCGCTTGGCCGGTTGTAGGGCGCGTTGTTTTGGCTAAAATTGTTGCCGAAGCTGGGCTGCGACAGGTGACCGCCTTGCTGGTTATAAGGCGCGTTATTGTGGCCAAAATTGCTACCGAAGCTAGGCTGAGTCAGGTGATTGCCTTGTTGATTATAGGGCGCATTGTGGCCAGAATTACTGGGGTAATTCGGTTGTGTTCGGTGCGAATGCCGCCCATCCAAGGGAGAGTTTCCGTACCGCACATTTGTGCCGAACTGAGAGTTAGTGGACGGCGCTCCATTGAAACCAGCCGTATTGGCATAAACAGTCTGGGGCTGGTGAAAGTTTTGCTGCCCAAAGGGTGAACCGCCAAAACTCGAATTATTGTTGAAACCTGACTGAGAAAAGGGCGCGCTGCCAAAATTGGCATTGCCGTTAAATCCGCTATAGGCCCCGTTGGCACCCAGAAGACCAGTGTTTGAATTGTTATGGCCGAACGACTGATTGCCGAAGTTATTGTGTCCATTGGGGTCAAAATTATTGAACCCGGGCTGCCCAAATTGAGAAATTCCGCCACTTAACCCATTGCTGGTAAAACCGGAATTGTTATTAAATCCAGTGTTTTGATTAAAGTTAGCGGTATTGCCGAAACCGGGGTTAGAAAATCCGGTAGAACTTCCAAATCCATTGTTGTTGAAGCCGGCATTGTTGTTGAAGCCGGCATTGTTTAGCCCGGTGTTACCGAAGCCAGTGTTGTTGAATCCGGTATTATTATTAAAGCCTGCCGTATTGTTGAAACCACCGTTGTTGAAACCGGAATTACTATTGTTGAGCCCGGTATTGCCATTAAAGCCGGCAGTATTGTTGAAGCCACCGTTGTTGAACCCGGAATTACCAAAACCAGTATTGTTATTAAATCCCGCAGTATTGCCGAAGCCACCGTTGTTAAATCCGGGGGTTCCGAAGGTATTTTGTTGAGGGAACTGGTTCGAACTAAATTGATTGTTCCGAATGGTCTGCGACCCGACGGCAGTGACGATACAATTCGGAGGTCCAAAATTATTTGTCTGACTGTTGCGTGCCTGCGCGGCAGTACAGAAGGTCTGCGATTGCTCACCGCTGTTAAAATTGTTGAACGCGTTGGGATTGCCGGTTGCCCCAAATAAGTTCGAAATATCGTTACTTGGAGCTGAAAATTGGGCCAATGCCGACGCAGACATCCCTAGCATAAAAGTTAGAGAAATCCCGACCGCAAGAATGCCAGTTTGGCCAGTTGTTTTCGAGAACCCGTCCGTATTTGGTAACAAAGTCATAAGTTGTACCCCTCCCCCTGGGTATTCGAAAAAATCCAAACGCCCGTCGCTCGCCGGTTTTCCTGACTAACAAATGCCCCCGAAATTACTAGCAAATGCTTTATCTATAGGCACTTAGTCTCACTTGATGATCAGGTATGCCAAGGTCGTTGAAAAACAAACGGTTTTGGAACGTTGATTCCGTCACACTGTAGTTGGTTTCCGTAGTCGACCGGATGATAGGGGATCGATGTTATTCACGCATCGCAAAAGCTGCCGGTATATTTGTGGATAACTTCATGGTTTGGCAAAATGCTGGCTGAAATTAGTGGGGTTATACAATGGCGATATGCTAAAAAAATCTTTAATTTTAATGGCTTATAGAAGGTCGCAGGGAAGTATCCAGAAGTTATCCACAGTTTGTATAAAATCGTGAGACAGGGGATGGACAGGTCATATGTGCGTGTGAATGTTGCATTAACGCCACATATTTACCAGTTTTGTACACGGGCTTCAGGTGCGCGTACCACCGGTGCAGGTCACAGTCCTCCGGTTGTGCTATCGACCAGCTGAAAAATTGGATCCGGGAGTGCTTTTGCGATGGCGTGATGTTTATCACACAGAAATGCGCCCACCTGCCAGCCCACCTGCCAATTGAGCAGAAATCGAAATTCTACCAAGGGCAGGTGAGCTGTAGGCCGGCGAATGCGGCGCTAGACCGTAGATTGAAACTTCTTAGTAGCGTCTCTACGGTTGCTATATTGGTTCGGCATAACTGGACCTAAAAACGATTTCCATTCATGACGCGATAGCCGCCTTGGGTGAAAACGACACCGGGGGTGCCGTATATATTGGCTTGATAGGTTGGGCCTGTCTGAACGAATCTCGGTTGGCCGCACTGCTGGTTGCCGCCAGCAAAACTGGCGCCGCCGTAACTGTTTTGTTGCCCATGGTTGCCGCCATTCGTCAGGAACTGAGGGCAGCCCTGAGCAAAGGACGACTGGGAGTGTGGGTTTACAAATTGTTGCGGTTGATGTTGATTTTGAAGATAGGTTGTCTGCCCTGTGCCTGAACCGTGTCCGGCCATTGATCCGTGACCCGCTGGCGATCCGTGACCCGCTAGACTTTGATTATGGCTTGTTTGACTTATTTGGCTTGGATGATTGGCAAAAGAGCCGTGTCCCGGTGAGCGACTTGTTTGGACATATTGGGTTCTCGGGTCCGACTGCTCAAGCGTTCTGTATGAAGGCTGGCATGCCGTCAGGAATACAGACGTACCGAGAAGAGCCAAACCAATCGCAAGGGGGGATTTGCGCATGATTTTTCCTCTTAATGTTGGCCGTGGCACGACCAGGCAAGTCACAAACTTACGCACCACTAGCGGATCATTCGTCGATAGGGTTCCCCATCGATTCGTCTCAAGCTACATTCGATCAAGGTGGGCATTGCTTGTGGATATCCCGAGTCGGATCCCGAGTCGTTCGCGGATAATTAAAAAAGATTGGAGAAATGATGCCGGAAGCAATTTTTGCCGCAGGATGTTTTTGGGGCGTTGAAGACATGTTTCGCCAACATCCGGGGGTCACAAATGTTGAAGTTGGCTATACCGGCGGGTCGGGTGAAAACCCTACCTATGAAGAAGTGTGTGGCGGCACCACCGGCCATGCCGAGGCCGTTCGAATTGAGTTCGATGAAACTCGGACGACCTATTCCGCCCTGTTGGAGACTTTTTTTCGCATTCACGACCCGCGTCAGGTTAATCGCCAAGGGCCAGATATCGGCACCCAGTATCGTTCGGCGATCTTTACCTGCAGTGACGATCAGCGTCAGGCTGCTCATTCGGCGAAAGATGCTGTAAATGAAATGTTGGAGAGCAGCGAAACGGTGGCGACCGAAATCCTACCCGCATCGAGCTTTTGGCGCGGCGAGGAATATCACCAACAATATTTCGCCAAGCATCGCCGTGGTCATTGAGCGATGGCGTTATGGGAGCCAAGGTATCATGGCACCCAAAATATTTGCGCCAGGCTCCATTCGTCTAGGATCGCCCTGGGCGGCACTTCGCTGTCGGGGCCAGACCATTCGCCTTCGAAAACCAGATGAACATGTGTGTAGGGCGGGGCTGAACATATTGTAAAGGCGCTGAGTTCCTCCAATCCACGATCGCAAATGGGGGGCGTTATGTCCGGCACAATATCGGGGAGCATCAGCGATGAAAATTGGTTCCCGATGGCGCCGCCATTGTTGAGTGCAATAAAGGGGCTCAGTATTTCAATGCGCAATATGGTCATGAGCGCGGGGCCAGGAATGATCGTGAAAAGCTCCTGGTCGCCCTCGATTATCCGAATGACCGGGTAAGGCTCACCTTCCGACATCGACTGACCGGGCTCGACGAGCAAATTGGGAAACAGGTCGGCAATCACCGTAATATTGAACGGGGTGTCTTCGTTTACCGGGCCAATGCCCGCATCGCTCAGGGCTAGCGGGTCTTGTGTTGGTGTTGGCGCACAGGCGCCGGTGAAGACGGGCAAAATCAAAGCGAGGACGGACAATATCAAAAATCTTGGCATACCGCAGTTCATACTGCGCATTCTTTCGTGTAGAAGGGCGGCACGCGGCACCTGAATTCTAACCGACGGAAGTGTGATGGCCAGCAATTGGGAACCCCCCTATACCTTTGAAGAGAAGCTCAAATATGCGCTGATCCCGCCGCGTCTGTATATCAGGCAATTGGCGGCACGGGCCTGGAAAAAGGGTGAGTTGGAACTCCACCTGCTGCCATTCCTTGCGGCGGCCGACAAAATGGCCGTCGATGTAGGCGCCAACAAAGGTATTTACACCCATTTTCTGGCTAAGCTTGTAACTCGGGTTGAGGCTTTTGAGCCCAACCCGAAAATTTTTCGCATCCTTAAAAGAGCATTGCCGGAAAATGTCACCGCCCATCCGGTTGCCCTTTCCAATACAGCCGGAACTGCCCGGTTGATGGTGCCGAAGCGCAAAGTCGGCTACACCAACCAAGGCGCGTCATTGAGCGAAACCAAGATCGCTCGGGTTCACCAGGGTGCAGACTACGGTGTCGTCGAAGTTGAGGCGCGCACTATAGATAGCTACGACTTTCGCGACCTTGGGTTCATTAAGATCGATGTCGAAGGGTTCGAGCGACCGGTACTCGACGGTGCGGCCGAAACAATCGAGCGGGAACGGCCGGTGATGCTGATCGAAATTGAAGAGGTTCATACGGGCGAGCCAATTGAAGAGCAGCTTTCTTATGTTGAAAGTCTCGGTTATGACGGGTTTTTTCTGGATGCGGGCCGGCTCACGTGTTTGAGCGCTTTCGACCCGGAGCGAAATCACCGGGCTCCGCCGAGTCGACCTAAATACGCTTTTAATTTCATTTTTTTGCCGCGCGGTTAAATTTAAAAGGAACAAGGTATGACTGAGAGCAATGCCAAGCCGCCTTATAACGCGCCACGCTTCAAGGTGCGCCAGTATGATTTCGATGTATTCGCCGGTCCACGGGCTGGCGAAGCGGTGGATGACTATGAATTCACCGATCTTCTTGGCGATCACGTGAAATTATCTGACTTCAAAGGCAAATGGGTAGTCGTCGAGACGGGCTCGGCAACCTGTTCCATGTACACAAAAAATATTGGTGAAATGAAGCATCTCGTCGTTGATTTTCCCGACGTAAAATTTTTGGTTGTATATGTCCGCGAGGCACATCCGGGTGAGCGTTTTGGCCACCATAAAAATATTGCCGACAAAATTAAGGGCGCGGTCATGTTGGCGCCGCGATATGGCGAAACCCGGCGGATCCTCATCGACAGTATCGACGGGGCTTATCACAAGGCGCATGCGACCATGCCAAATACCTGCTACGTGATCCGGCCCGATGGAAAGGTGCATTATCGCTGCAATTGGCTAATGCTTGATGGCCTTCGCGACGCTTTGGAGGATCGGGAAAATCTGCATCCAAACGAACATGCAGACCTTGCCAAACTGCGTGGCGACAGGGGTTATTCAAATATGATCCGCACAATGTGGACCGGCGGCCTTCTCGCGCTGTGGGATTTCATTATCAACATGCCTGCCGTACTCAAGCGCCATGAAGCGATCGATACCTATTACACCGAGCATGGTGAGTTTAAGAAAACGCCGGAGAATTAACGAACGTTTCCGCTCTTTTTGGACTTAATCGTCGTCGTCCACCATTTCTCTTGGCAAATGGTGCGCGATGCCGCGATGGCATTCGATGCAGGTCTTACCGTCTTCAATGGCCTCGGGATGTCTTCGCGATGCTCGTCTGATCTGTGCGTCAAAATCCATGGCCTCGAAGCTATGGCAATTTCGGCATTCCCGCGAGTCGGTCGCTTCCATTTCCGCCCAAACACGCTCTGCCAGGTGAAGACGCCGTTCCTCGAAATCCTCTGCTGTCGCCAGGGTTCCCATCAAATGGTAATAAAGCTCTGATGTGGCCCGTATTTTGCGCAGCATCTTGGGGCCCCATTCCCTTGGCACGTGGCAATCCGTGCATATTGCCCGCACACCCGAGCTGTTTGCGTAATGGACGGTCTCTTGATATTCAGGAAAAACCGTGTCTCTCATTTCATGGCAGGAAACACAGAAGCCCATTGTATTGGTTGCCTCCACCGCAGTGTGGAAACCGCCCCAAAATATGATCCCGCCAAACCCACCGACAATCAACAAAACACCAAGGGGGATGGCTTTAGCCGGATGCCAGAACCAATGCCAAAGACGCCGGATCCATGACCCACGTCGAGCAGGAGATGTGTCGGGCATGTGCCCCTCCATGACGAATTAATTGAGCAAAGCGCAGACGCACGGCATACCGACCGCAGGCCCAATCGGCCTACGGTCGGTAGCCAAGTCTAAGAGCGGCTTATTCAGGCAAGGTCTGGGTATAGGCCAAGATATCGACGGAGAGTTGCCGGTCAAAAGCGCGGAAAGCAGGCATGTCTTCATCGGGTTGCCCGTTGAGGATTTTATGCAGCACTTCCCACGGATTGCCACGCGCGACCGGTCCAAGAGCCGGGCTATCTTTTATGCCTTTGCCATCAAAGCCATGGCAATTTGCGCAAACCGTGTTGAAAAGGGGTTCGCCCGCATCGACGGACCCGCGCGCTTCCTTGCTGGAACGATCAATTGCATCATCCATATCAAATAGCCCTTCACTAAGGAACAGGGCCAAATCAGACATGTCGTCATCGTCGAGCATATCGCTGGAAAAGCCGTGGGTGTCATCGCCTAAAATATCCGCTACGTCACCGGCGTCTCCGCCACCAAAGCCGCTGACCCCAATAAAGCCAGTGAAATGGCTGCCGCTACCATAGGCACCATCGGCACCGCGATAATCCCAGCCATGACATTCTTTACAGCGCCAGGTTCCGGCGCCGCTGCGGTCAATATCTGCTGGGTAGGTTGGGTGGGTTTCATCGGGGCCATCGACCCCGACAACGGCGTACCATTTATCGTAAAGTTGGCCGCCGCGAACGATCGACGATTCGATTTCGTCGCCTATCGCCGTTTGAACAACACCGAGTTGGCCACTGAGAAGGAGGCCGCCTGTAATTCCGACAGCGAGTAGGCTCGCAATTGAAAGTCTGCGTGTAAAAATCATAAGCTCTCTCCTTCATTCGAGACGAATTGTTCAGCCTGCCCTCTGTCTTTCGCCCCTTCGTGTTTCGGCGTTAGATCCCATCTGCGAACATGGATTCTAACGTCGTTCAAATTGCCTTTCTAACTTGCCAAAACTCTAGCATATATGACCAAACGTGGACAGGGTGAAAATTGCCCCGCGTTTGGTGTAAATGAGGGGCGTAATTTTACCGCCGCGCCTTCGGTCGAGCGGACTTGGCGCGGTTCAGCACGCCACCAACGCCGAGATCGGCGACTTCCAGGCGGCGGATTTCGTCACGCAGGCGTGCCGCCTCTTCGAACTCCAAATTGGACGCGGCGTCGCGCATCCGAGTTTCGAGATCGGCGAGATGGGCCTTTAGGTTGTGGCCGACAAGGTGCAGCGTATCCTTGTCACCCGTCGACACGGTTACGCGGTCACGTTCAAACACGCTGTCGAGTATATTGGAGATGTTTTTACGCACGGATTCCGGCGTTATGCCGTTGGCCTTGTTGTAGGCTTCTTGCCGGTTGCGCCGTCTCGAGGTTTCTTCAAGGGCCAAGGTCAGGCTCTTGGTCATTTTGTCAGCGTAAAGGATGACCCGCCCGTCGACATTGCGCGCCGCGCGACCGATGGTTTGAACCAGTGAGGTGCGCGAGCGCAGAAACCCTTCCTTGTCGGCATCAAGTATCGCCACCAGGGCGCATTCGGGAATATCCAACCCCTCCCGCAGCAAATTTATGCCGATCAGAATGTCGAACGCGCCAGCGCGCAAATCCTGCAATATTTCAATCCGCTCCAGCGTGTCGATATCTGAATGCATGTAGCGCACGCGCAATCCCTGCTCGTGCATATATTCGGTCAAATCTTCCGACATGCGCTTGGTCAAGGTTGTGACCAGAACCCGGTAGCCCTTGGCGGCGACCTCGCGGCATTCGGCAATCAAATCGTCAACCTGGGTCGCCACCGGCCGGATGATTGTCACCGGGTCCGTTAGGCCGGTGGGGCGAACAACCTGCTCGGCAAAGACGCCGCCGGTTCGTTCCAGTTCCCAGTCGGCCGGGGTGGCGGAGACGAAGACGGTGTCGGGCCGGATGGCGTTCCATTCTTGGAATTTGAGTGGCCGGTTATCAACGCAGGAGGGCAGCCGAAAACCAAATTCGGCAAGGGTTGTTTTCCGGGCGTAATCGCCTTTGAACATGCCGCCGATTTGGGAAACGGTGATGTGGCTCTCGTCGATAAAAAGTAGCGCGT
The DNA here is from genome assembly GCA_021774575.1 of Alphaproteobacteria bacterium. GTDB lineage: Bacteria > Pseudomonadota > Alphaproteobacteria > UBA6615 > UBA6615 > JAJFIX01. Next base: position 63,095 of record JAJFIX010000017.1, read on the forward strand.
CTTCGGGTAAATATTCAAAAAGTGTCGGCGGCGGCTCGCCGTGGGAGCGACCGGTCAGGTGGCGCGAGTAATTTTCGATGCCGGCGCAAACACCGGTCGCCTGGATCATTTCCAAATCGAAAGTGGTGCGCTGTTCAATGCGTTGGGCTTCCAGCAACTTTCCTTCGTCATAGAGCCACTTCAGATGTGTTTTTAACTCCGCCTGAATGGTTTTGACCGCCTGGGCAAGGGTTGGTTTGGGGGTGATGTGATGGGAATTGGCAAAGACCCTTATCTCCTCCAGGTCATCGGTTTTCTGTCCGGTCAGCGGGTCAAATTCCGAAATCGATTCAACTTCGTCGCCAAACAGCGATATCCGCCAAGCCCGATCTTCCAAATGGGCGGGAAATATTTCGACGGTGTCGCCGCGGCTGCGAATGGTGCCGCGCACAAAATTTGTGTCATTGCGCCGATATTGCAGCTCGGTCAGGTCGCGCAGCATCTTTGTCCGGTCGGCCTGGCCGCCGACCTTATAGGTGAGGGTCATCTTCTGGTAGGATTCGGCCTCGCCAATCCCATAAATGCAACTCACCGAAGCAACAATGATAACGTCGCGGCGCTCGAATAGGGATCTGGTTGCCGAGTGGCGCATGCGATCAATCTGCTCGTTGATCGAGGATTCTTTTTCGATATAGGTGTCGGTTCGCGGAACATAGGCTTCCGGCTGATAATAGTCATAGTAGGAGACAAAATATTCGACGGCGTTATTGGGGAAAAAACTCTTCATTTCGCCATAGAGCTGCGCCGCCAATGTCTTGTTGGGAGCGAGAATGAGCGCTGGTCGGCCGAGGTCGGCAATGACATGGGCCATGGTGAATGTTTTGCCCGACCCGGTAACGCCGAGCAGCACCTGGTCCCGCTCACCTGCGAGCAGTTCCTTTTTTAGGTCCGTGATGGCTTGCGGCTGATCGCCCGCCGGTTCGAAATCAGAGATTAATTCGAATTCGGCCTTGCCTTGGCGAGCCTCCTCGGGGGTCGGTTCCCGGGGGATGACGCGCAGATCTTTATCTTCGAGCAGGTTTACCATGGGCTAAGTTATAAATGAGGGGGAGGGGGATGTGCTAGTCCGGCATAGCCGTGCTAGCGTCTCATTTTTCCCGTTGGCAGCCGAAAGAGGTCAGATGGCCCGAAAGAAACAGACAAAAAAACAATTAACGCACATCTCGAAATTGCCGGTGCCCAGTCGGCGGAGCTTGGCGGGCGATTTGCGCAAATACATGGATGTCTGCGCCGACAAGTTAGGGATGGTGCCCAATGTCGTGCGTGCATTTTCATTGCGACCGGAAAAATTACGGACTTTTATCGCCAAATATAACGAATTAATGCTCAGCGATGAGACCGGACTATCGCGCCTCGAGCGTGAGATGATTGCCGTCGTCGTGTCGTCGCGCAATCATTGTCTCTATTGCATAACCTCCCATGGCGCGGCGGTGCGCGAGATTTCCGGCGACCCCGTTTTCGGCGATATATTGAGCACGAATTACCGTGAGGCTAATTTATCGGTCCGTCACCGGGTAATGCTCGATTATGCTTGGAAAATGACCGAGACACCGTGGCTGGTCGGTGATACTGACCGCGCCGTCCTGGGTAAAGCCGGATTTTCCGACGAGGATATATTCGACGTTACCGATGTCATCGCTTACTTCAACTACACCAACCGCATGACCGGTGGTCTCGGCATGATGCCGAATGCGGACTATTTCGGCCAAGGTCGCTAGAAGCCAAAACGGAGACTAATTTTGATGCAACTTCCAACAAGAATTGTCGATATTTCCATGCATTTGGAAAATGAAATTGTGACCGATCCCGATATCATGCGGCCCAAGATCAATTATGAGCGCGGCGAAGAAAATGTGCCGATGCTGGCAAATTTTTTCGAGGGTGTTACCAAGGACGATCTGCCCGGCGGAGAGGCCTGGACTTGGGAGCGGATCGAACTGACGACCCATAACGGTACCCATCTTGATGCGCCGCGCCATTTCAATAGTAAAGATGTCGACGGTAATGACATGATGACCATCGACAATGTGCCCCTCGATTGGTGTTTTCGTCCGGGGGTAAAGCTAGATTTTCGCGGCTTGCCCGATGGGCATGTGGTCACAGCTGACGAAGTCGAGGCCGAACTTGAACGTATCGGCCATGATCTGAAGCCGCTCGATATTGTCCTGGTAAATACCAGGGCAAGTGAATGCTACGGGACCGATGAATATCTCACATCGGGTATTGGCATGGGCCGCGAAGCGACCTTGTATCTAACCTCGCGCGGTGTACGCGTGACGGGGATTGATGCCTGGGGCTGGGACGCACCATTTTCCCATACAGTAAAAAAATGGAACGAAACAAAGGACCCATCGGTCATCTGGGAGGGCCATTATTCGGGCCGCGATATTCCATATTGCCATATGGAAAAAATGCTCCATCTCGACGAATTGCCGGGGACCGGCTTTATGGTTGCCTGTTTTCCTTGTAAAATTAAGGACGCCTCAGCCGGCTGGACACGGGCCGTCGCGCTTTTTTTCGATTAGTGCGTGGCGCGCATCAATAGGGTCGTTTGACCTCGGTCGGTGAAGTTACCGACCGGCAGGTAGCCGTGGGATGTGTAGAATTGAACGGCGCCGGGCGCCGAAAATACCTCGAGGGCGCTAAGTTTGTTCCGTCGCGCCAGCTCGGACAGTGAGGTGAGCAATGCGCTGCCGATGCCTTGGCGGTGCCGGGCGGGGTCGACAAAGACCATCCGTACTCTGTTGGCCTCAAGCGCGGCGGTGCCGACAATAGTGCCTTCGTGTTCGCTGACCAGAACGTGCCAGCGGGCCAATCGCCGAATGACGAGATTTCTGCTGATGCCGGATTTGAGCGCTGCCGTACTGTCCGCGCCGGTGTTTTCGGCCGCAAGGGCGCGGGCGATAAGCTTGGCAATATCGGTCGCATCTTTGGTTTGAGCGCGCCGCACCATCATGGTGGACCTCTCCTTTCGCAAACCCTCTTGCGTTACTTGACCCCATACAGTCAAGATGGCGGTCATGATCCAAATTCTGGCAATTGGAACGATGCGCGCTGCTTGGTTTAGCCTGGCATTCATCATTGCGCTGCCCGCCGCTTTACCCGCTGCGGCGCAACAAGTGGCGGCCACCAACTCGCTTATTCTGACCGAGGCGGTAAAGGCCGAACTCAGCGAACTCGCGATCATGCGCGGCGGCGATATCGATCGCGCGAGCCTGAGCGGAAAATTTGTCATCGTCAGTTTTTTTGCTAGCTGGTGCGCGCCCTGTCGGGCTGAATTTATTGAACTACGCAAGCTGATCGAGCGCATGGGACCCGACCGGGTCAAAGTCGTGACCGTTAACTGGCTTGAAGATTTTGCCCATTATCCGGGGGAATCTTTCCAGATATTTCGCGTGCTAGACAGGTTGGATCCGCACATTACCGCGGTCGAGGGAACCACCTCGATCAGTCAGATATTCGGCGGACCGCGCGGTATTGGGGCAATTCCGGCTTTGTTTGCCTTCGATCCCGACGGGCATCAGGTCTATAGTTTTCAGTTTGGGATCGGCGCGCAAAAAAGTCATACAAGCGCCGACGATCTGATTGCTGCATTTAGATAACAAGGCTGTGACTGCGGGGGCCTTGCCCTTGCCTGCGACCTGAGGTAAACCCCTCCGGTCTGCGCCGAGATACGAGTCCAACGTTTCGTCCGCCCGCAAAGGTTTTCTCAACATGAAGATAGCTGTTCTGAAGGAACGCCGACCTGCTGAGGCCCGCGTTGCCGCCAGTCCCGATACAGTCAAACGTTTGATCGCGTTGGGTGCCGAGGTAACCGTCGAAGCCGGTGCCGGTGAGGGCGCTTCGATCACCGACGCAGATTATAAGGAGGCCGGGGCAAAAACTGCCACCGATGCCGCCAAGACGGCCAAGGACGCCGATATCGTTCTCAAAGTCCAACGTCCAATGAGTAAGGATGAAGGAACGGACGAGCTTGCGGCAATCCCCGACGGTGCAATTCTAATCTCATTGCTCGACCCGTTGGGCCAGCCCGACAGCGTCAAAGCTTATGCGGCCAAGAAACTTACCGCTTTTTCTCTGGAGCTCATCCCGCGTATTACCCGCGCCCAATCGATGGATGTGCTGAGTTCCCAATCTAATCTTGCCGGATATAAGGCGGTGCTCGATGCGAGTGAGCAATTTGGCCGCATGTTCCCGATGATGATGACCGCTGCGGGCCGGATTAACCCGGCCAAAGTCTTTGTCATGGGGGCCGGCGTCGCCGGTCTGCAGGCAATTGCGACGGCGCGGCGGCTCGGCGGCATTGTGTCGGCGACCGATGTGCGCCCGGTGGTCAAAGAACAGGTCGAGAGCTTGGGCGCCAGTTTCGTCATGGTCGAAAGCGATGAAACCGAAGGGGCCGAAACCTCCGGCGGTTACGCTAAGGAAATGTCGGACGATTATAAACGCCGCCAGGCCGAACTCGTTGCTGAGCATGTCAAATCCCAAGACATCGTTATTACCACAGCCTTGATCCCTGGCCGTCCGGCGCCAAAACTGATCGACGCCGCGATGGTGAGTTCGATGAAGCGGGGCTCGGTGATCGTTGATTTGGCGGTTGAGCAAGGTGGTAACGTCGAAGGCAATAAGGCGGGCGAAGTCGTTGATGTAGATGGCGTAACCATTGTCGGCCATCTCAATGTGCCGTCGCGGCTGGCGACCGATGCGTCCCAGCTCTATGCGCGCAATGTGCTGAATTTCCTCACGCCTTTGATTGACGCCGAGAGCAAATCCCTGGCGATCGATTGGCAGGACGAAATTATCATTGGGACCTGCTTGACCCGGGATGGCGACATTATTCACGCGGCGGTTGGCGGAACACCCGCACCCGTTAATGACGGTGACAAAGATAGCGATGCCAACCAAGAAGGAGAGGCGGACGGATGAACCCCGATAATGCTTCCGGCCCAGCGGCTGATATAGCCAGCGAGGCCCAGACGCTTTCCGAGCGACTGAGTGATTTGGCGGCCCAGGCGGCGCAACTTGCCGAGAGTGGCGGACATGCCGGTGGCGGCAGCGACTTTATGTTTCTGCTGACGGTTTTCGTTCTGTCCTGTTTTATCGGGTATTACGTCGTTTGGTCGGTAACACCGGCTCTGCATTCGCCGCTGATGGCCGTGACCAACGCAATTTCATCGGTGATCGTTGTCGGCGCGTTGATCGCCAGCGGACCGGCGGATTTTAGTCAGTCTGCTGTCTTTGGGTTTTTCGCCGTGGTGCTCGCCTCAATAAATATTTTCGGCGGCTTTATCGTTACCCAGCGCATGCTGGGTATGTTCAAGAAAAAGAGTTAGGGGAGGCTTTTATCCATGTCCGGTGGTTTTTCGGCCTTTGCTTATCTCGTTGCCTCGGTTTGCTTTATCATGGCCCTGCGGGGATTGAGTTCTCCGACAACGGCGCGTCGGGGGAACTTGTTCGGCATAGCCGCCATGACGATTGCGGTTTTTACGACCCTCACCCTTCCGGCGATCACCGGCCTTTCGTTGCTTTGGATTATCATTGCCGTGGGTATCGGCGGGACCATTGGAACTTTGGTCGCCTTGCGCATCGTTATGACCGCATTGCCGCAATTGATTGCGGCGTTTCATTCCTTGGTCGGCTTGGCTGCGGTGCTGGTTGCGGCGGCGGCATTTTATGCACCCGAAGCATTCGGGATCGGCACGGTCGGTCATATTCACGCCGGTAGTGTTATAGAAATGTCGCTTGGGGTCGCCATCGGTGCGATCACTTTTACCGGATCAATTATTGCCTTTGCCAAGTTGCAGGGTTTGGTTTCTGGAAAGCCACTCATTTTTTCGGGCCAGCATATGCTCAATCTGGCGTTGGGAATTCTGCTCCTGGTTTTGATTATTGTCCTGATGGTTGCCCAATCTCCGGTCATATTCTGGGCCATTATCGTCCTCTCTCTGGCCCTCGGATTTTTGATCATCCTGCCGATCGGTGGCGCCGATATGCCGGTCGTGGTCTCAATGCTGAATTCCTATTCGGGCTGGGCGGCGGCGGGTATCGGGTTCACCCTTGCCAATCCAGTGCTGATTGTCGTCGGTGCCTTGGTGGGCTCATCGGGCGCCATTCTAAGCTATATCATGTGCAAGGCGATGAACCGCTCGTTCTTCAGCGTCATACTTGGCGGCTTTGGCGGCGAGGTTGCTGGGCCGGCCGGTGGCGCCGATATGGGTGATAAAACCATCAAGCAGGGTGCGGCCGCTGATGCAGCCTTTATCATGGACCAGGCTTCGTCGGTCATTATCGTGCCGGGCTATGGCATGGCAGTGGCGCAAGCTCAGCACGTGCTGCGCGAAATGGTCGATTTATTGAAGGAAAAAGGCGTCGAGGTTCGTTATGCCATTCATCCGGTGGCCGGACGCATGCCGGGACATATGAATGTACTGCTGGCCGAAGCCGCTGTGCCCTATGACGAGGTGCTGGAACTCGATGAGATCAATCGGGATTTCTCAGCAACCGACGTGGCCTTTGTCATTGGCGCCAACGACATTACCAATCCGGCGGCAAAGACCGACAAGTCGAGCCCGATTTACGGCATGCCCATTCTCAATGTAGAGGATGCGGGAACGGTCCTGTTCATCAAGCGTTCGCTGGCCTCAGGCTATGCCGGCGTCGATAACGAGCTGTTCTATCGCGACAACACGATGATGCTGCTCGATGACGCGAAAAAGATGTGCGAAAATATCGTCAAGGCCCTCGAGCAGAGCTAAGAATTACGTCAAAACAGAAAAAAGGGCCGCGCATACCTTGTGCGGCCCTCTTGCTATTCTTCCCGGCCATCTATCCTTGGGGGGAGGGAGTGCGCCCGGAAGAATGAGTACGGTTGGCGGTCTGGGGTTAGGCGATAGCTAGTTTTTGTTCCAAAGCTAGGTTTTTCATCGCTTTTTGCAACTTTTCAAAGGCCCGGACCTCGATCTGGCGAACCCGTTCACGGCTGATATTGTAAACTTTGGAGAGATCTTCCAGGGTCTTGGGGGCATCTTGAAGCCGTCGCTCGCTCAATATGTGGCGCTCGCGCTCGGTTAAGGCCTGCATTGCCTGATTGAGCAAGCCCCGACGTTTGTCCAGTTCATCCCGTTCGGCGAGTTCGGCCTCTTGGCTTTGGCGTTCGTCAACCAGCCAGTCCTGCCACTGGCCACCTTCAGAATCGGCGCGCATGGGCGCATTCAGCGAATGATCTGCCCCGGCCATACGCCGGTTCATATCGACCACGTCCTTTTCTGGGACTTGTAATTGGGTGGCGATGGTTTCGAGATTTTCCGGTGATAGATCGCCGTCCTCAATCGCTTTGAGTTTGCCTTTGATGCGGCGCAGATTGAAGAAAAGTTTCTTCTGGGCCGCTGTCGTGCCCATTTTGACCAGGCTCCAGGAATGGAGAACATATTCCTGAATGGAGGCGCGGATCCACCACATGGCGTAGGTCGCCAGGCGAAATCCGCGATCGGGATCGAATTTTTTCACCGCTTGCATCAGCCCGACATTGCCCTCGGATACCAACTCGGCCATGGGCAAGCCATAGCCGCGATAGCCGCTGGCGATCTTGGCCACCAGGCGCAAATGGCTGGTCACCATCTTGTGAGCGCTTTCAACATCGTCATGCTCAAGCCAGCTTTTGGCCAGCATGAATTCTTCGTCATGACTGAGCATCGGGAATTGGCGAATTTCCTGCAGATACCGCGAAAGATTGCCTTCGGGGCTTAAATTCGGCAGTGCTGGTAATGCTGTCGCCATGTCGGTGCGTCTCCTTGCCACTATGGGGCCAATGGTGGGGCCAATCTGCGGTGCCCCGTTCATTCGGGGTCCATATCTCTTGCACGGGACGGAGGCTGCAATTCCGTCGGTCAGGCGCGTTACAAATCGTCTTTTAATATTTTGCCGATCCGTAGCAAGCCTTCGGGCGTGTCGACGCCGAACCGTAGGCGCTCGTCACGCTCGGGATGATCAAACTCCAACCGATAGGCGTGTAGCGCCTGGCGGCCGTGGGTTTCGTTTATGGCCGACAAGGCTTCGCTGGAAATGCCGCCGCGCGTTTGTTTCGCGCGTCCATAGACCCGATCACCGATGACCGGATGGCCTAAATGCGCCATATGAACCCTGATTTGGTGAGTTCGTCCCGTTGCCAAACGCAAGTCGAGCTGACTTGCGATGTCCTGCCCGTGCTTAATATAGGTGGTGGCGGTGGTGTAATGTGTCAAGGCGTGCTTGCCAGCTTTTTCAACGACCGCCATTTTTTTCCGATTAATTTTGTGGCGGCCAATATTTGCCTCAACACTGCCGTCGCGTGGACGCGGTACCCCCCAGACAAAGGCCCGATAGGTTCGCCCGACACTGCGTTCGGCAAATTGCCCGGTGAGCGAGGTGTAGGCGGCCCCGGTTTTTGCCGCCACCATGATGCCACTGGTTTCCTTGTCGAGCCGGTGCACAATGCCCGGCCGGTCAGGCTCGCCGACGTCTTTATAACCGTCACCGCAATGGTCGATGAGCGCATTGACCAGGGTCATGTCGGCATTGCCCGGCGCCGGGTGGACGACCAATCCCGCTGGTTTATCGATGACGATCACCGCTTCGTCTTCATATAATATAGTCAGTGGCATTTTCTGCCCGAGGGGTATTTCTGGTTGCGGGGCGGGAATAAATACACTGTATGTCTCATCGGGTTTGACCCGGTATGAGGGGTCTTTTATTGTCGCCGCGAACAGTTGGACATGCCCCGCCTCGATTAATATTTTGATGCGGTTACGGGCCAGCGGCGCCAGGGCGGTCGCTAGTACCCGGTCGAGCCGGTTGCCGATATCGGTCGGGTCAGCGGCGACAATATAAGTGTCGCCGGATTTATTGTTCGGTGATTCATTGTTGAGCGGCGTATTTGACATGAGGCAGAGTTAAGGCATCGTTCTTATCGGCGGCAAGAGGAAAATTGAGGCGATAAATGGCACTCTTAAAGACTTTGATCGCGGTGATGTCGGTATTAATTCTCGCCGGGATCGTTGCGGTGGTCTGGCGCATCGCCCAAATGGGTGGCCCGGAGCTAGTGCCCGAGCACGCTGTTTCTCTCAATCTTGACGCTGATTGCAGTATTACCGGGGCGTCGACAGTTGACGGAATGGTGACGATAACCGTTGGTCAGAGTGCCGCATGCAATGCGGTTTACATTATCGACTTGGCGAGTGGAGAGAAGATTGCAAGGATTGTTGGAGGAGAAATCGAGGGCCATGATGAAGAGCGATAATGTGGTGAATTTCTGCAGCGATAATGTCACCGGCGCGTCGCCCGAAATTATTGAGGCTTTGACGCAGGCCGCATCACAAGGCTCGGCGATGCCCTATGGCGCCGACCCGTGGACCGACCGGGTCGAAGCAAAGTTAAAAGAAATATTTGAAACCGATCTGGTCGCGTTTCCCGTTGCCACCGGCACGGCGGCAAACGCCCTTGCCCTGAGCGTCATGACGCCGCCTTTTGGCGCGGTCTTTTGCCATCCCCACAGCCATATCAATGCGGATGAGTGCGGTGCCCCGGAATTTTATTCCGGCGGCGCGAAACTCGTCACCGTCGACGGCGAGCGCGGCAAGATGGATCTCAAGATTCTCGACGAAACGATCGGCCAAACCGGGGCACTGGGTGTTCACAGCGTTCAACCTGCCGTGGTGACCCTCACCCAAGCCAGCGAGGCTGGCACGGTCTATCACCTTGACGAGGTCGGCCAAATCGCCGAGATCGCCAAACGGCACGGCATCGGCCTGCACATGGATGGTGCGCGCTTTGGCAATGCCATCGCATCGATTGGATGTGCCCCCGCCGACGTGACCTGGCGTGCCGGGGTTGAGATGCTGAGCTTTGGCGCGACCAAGAACGGCGCAATGGCCGCCGAGGCGGTCATTATTTTTAACCCCGATTTGGCCCGCGAATTCGCCTTCCGTCGCAAACGGGGTGGTCACCTTTTTTCCAAGTCACGCTTTCTCTCAGCGCAACTGGAAGCCTATCTTGCCGACGATCTTTGGCTGCGCAACGCGACCCACGCCAACAACGGCGCCACCCGGCTTGCCGAAGGCCTATTGAAGATCGACGGCGTAACCCTGCTTCACCCCGTCGAGGCCAATGAACTATTTCCCATTTTCCCCGCCGGGGTTTCCAAGGCAATCCAGGCAGACGGCTTCGCCTTTTACGATGAGGCGGCCTTTCAGGCTCCTTTTGTCCGCCTGGTTACTGCCTTTAATACCCAGGACGCCGACATCGACGCTTTCATAAAAAGCGCCACACGCCACGTCGCCGCCACCAAATAACTCGCTTTTCCAAATAAGCCACCGATCTCCGAGAGTCCGCTTGCTTGCGCCTCGGAATTTGGGTATGGGTGGCCCCAATGGCCACGTCCCCTTCGTCTAGTGGTCCAGGACGCTGGCCTCTCACGCCGGAAACAGGGGTTCGACTCCCCTAGGGGATACCAGTACCGGCCTAAGTGCCGGAAACTCAACAACCTTTTGATTTCAAACGGCCTTTTTTGCCCTCTGCTCCGATTGATTGCTACAATCAGGAGATATGAAAGAGGTGGCGAAATATCCCGGTCTGGCCCTTCGGGGATCGAAATGGGAACTGCGGGTCGCGGTTCCGAAGGACCTTGTGGAAACCATTAGCAAATGCGAAATCTGCAATAGCTTCGGCACTGGCAGTTATGCCGAGGCGCGTCGGAGATATCATGTCGGTTTGAATCGAATATGCTGGTCCCCGATTTCTGCCAACATTCAAATACTAAAGGCAGGGGGCTACCCTCTTTTTTGAGTGCGGCGTGAGTTGGCGCGCTCAGCTCAGTTTCACAACCCCCTTGCTTTACTGCCTTCTTTGAAATTCATGGTGCCCCGGTGCGGGGGAATCGTTATTATTTTCCAATGTTGGATGACTTCAGCTTCTTTGGTGGACCTAAGAAGGTTTCTAGAGGTCTATCAGCCGCTACAACCAGTAGTCGGCGAAATAGCCCAGTTCCGTGTGGTTTTGGATGCCAACATTGCTATTGCGGATTTACTTTTCAAGTACAAGAACCCAGAGGTAAAACAAACGGCTATTGAGGAATGCATTAAATCCAGTGCCATGCCAGTTTACGCTCCACTCTGGTTGAATCAGGAAATGATAGAAAGTGCTATCCCTAAAGTCGCCACCCGAAAGAGCATTGCCGGGTCCGTTCTGCAGGAATTGTGGTTAGGCTACAAGGAGCAGATTATCTGGGACGACAGTTTTTCCACGCCCCAGGCATCAGCGAAATCAGGTGTAGATGTTAAAGACACGCCCTACGTTGATTTGGCACTGCATATTTCGGCGTTGGGGGTGTTGAGCCGTGACAAAGACATCGAGCGCCTAGGTGGCACAAGGTTGGAAATGAACTTCGTGCTTGCTGTTAGAAAATATGCGAGGGCGACCAGTTACCATGCCACCATCAAAGTCGGCGGAGTAACTACTGGCGCGGTTGCTATCGGGGGGGTCTCAATATCAGGAAGCAAGCTCACTGAAAGGATAAAACACAAAATATTCAAAAATCTGCACTACGGTATGCGGCAGACCTGAAACTCCCTTTGGAATACGCCACAGTTGCCGTTTCCTTCATCGTCTCTTTGCGGACACGCATTACGGAGCTACGCCCCCATGACCCCCCAACAAGGACGATCGCTTTTCTTGGCACTTCCAGTTGCGATATTGGTCGGCCTTGGACTTTTTGGGGGCGGACTCTATTTTGCGGCCCTTCAATTTAGTTTTCTGATCGAGGGGAAAAATGCCCCTGGAATAGTGACCGCTTTAGAACTCGGTTCTTCCACGAGCGCCAGCGGCCGAGCGGCATTATTTCCGATTGTCACATACGAGACGCTAGATGGGCGTACCATCACTTTTCGGCACCGGACTGGTGCCAATCCGGCGGCCTACGCAGAAGGCGAGCGCGTTGTTGTAACGTATCTTCCGGGTAACCCCGAAGAGGCTTTGATCGCCGAGGGGTTTCGCAATTGGCTGTTGCCGCTGGTGCAACTCATTTGTGGCTCCACCCTCACTCTTGTGGCCGGTATTACTTTCTGGCGGCTGGTGAAAGGGCGTAGGCGCACTAATAGAAATAGTAGCTAAATGAGACGGCCAAACTGAAAGCCTGCATCAATATAAACAGGAGACCTAACGATAGGAGGGGTGTCTCAATCACCGCATATTGGTTATGCGCGCAAGCGCATTACCACGGACATGCTGAAACCCTACGCTGTCGCCATCCGCAAAGAGCGACTTGCCGCTGTTCACGATCAGGGATTACGAGCAAACAATCGCGCTGGGAACTCACACCAGCCGATTCGTCGACGCGAACAAAAACAACAGCGGTTCAAGTCGCCGGGATCGACCCAACGGTTTCTGTCGA
>JAJFIX010000018.1 GCA_021774575.1 Alphaproteobacteria bacterium
GTATTGTTTGCGCGTTGCCCGGCGGATGTCCTTGATTGCCTTGGCTCCACCCGTCTGTCGGGTCTCCGATTTCTGCCTCATCTGCGTTCCCTTCGGTCACTACGATGAGCCAGAAATCCTCTCTTATGCAATACCGCTAATTTGTTCCATAGGCGCTGATGGCAAACAGCTTTCTGGCCGACCGACATCCCGGTCTGGTTCGGGCGCCCTATCAAGCACCCGTTCTCGACCGAAGCATTTGGCTGCTCCTTCACAGCGATCTGCGGAACACGGCGCGAATACGCAGTTTTGTCGATTTCTTGGTGCGTCGCATTAAGAGTCGCGTGGACGAGTTCGCTGCGGGTGCGGTTCAGTAAAGTTGAGATTGGTTCTGAAGCGGCAAAGCGAGTAGATGCCCCTCAAGAGTACAACACGACAATCATCATCGCATGCAATGAGCATGGAATCGAAATCATCGGTGCGACCGACCACGATCGAGTGAAGAATTCTCTGGGGATGGTAAAATCCGTGCGCGAAGCGGGGCTGTTCGCGTTAAGCGGATTTGATGCCGTTGCAAGGGGAGGGGGCATTACCTGTTGTGAGGTCCGAAAACCCATGTCACTTGATTTTTCGCTATTTTTTCACCCGTCAACAGTTCTCAAATTCGCGGTTCGCTTCGAGCGCAGACAGCAGAATAGGGACCACGCTGGTCTCTAGGAAACTAGGGGCACCTCACATGACAATGGCCAAGCCAAGTCATGGAAATCCCCGCCGAGCAAGGGCTACATCACTACTACTTGCAGATGGCTGTATGAGTTTTCGGGACGGACAGAGAGGGAAAGACTGAACCGGTCACGATTGCAGCCAGGCCAGCGATGATGATTATTAAAAGGGCTGAATCCAATCCAATAACAGTGGCAAGACCGCCAATGACCGCTGGTCCGATCAGAAACCCAGAGTAGCCGCAGACTGAAACAAATGCGATACCAAGGCTTGGTTGAACCGTTTTCAGTTTCGCAGAGTTGCTGAATATTATGGGAATGAGATTTGCTACGCCAAAACCGAGTAGGCCAAAACCGAGAAACTGCACATAAAGGGAAGACGTTCCGAGTACGATCGCGGTACCGAGAGCTATTAGGCTACCACTTAAAATAACCAGAATGCGGTGTCCGCACCAACCGGATAGACGATCTCCAGTAAATCGTCCGACAATCATTAGTAACGCGTAGAATCCAAAACCCAAGGCGGCCGTATCGGCATTAGCATCGGAGTAGTCGATTAGGTAGATTGCGCTCCAATCGGCGATGGCCCCCTCGCTCAACATAGTTAGAAATGAGAGAGTGCCAAAAACCCACAGCTTTCTGTTATTCAAGCTCTTAAGTGAAGGGTGACTACTGTGCCGCTGAGATTTCGTTTCATCAGGAATGAGATGAGGAAATAGGACGATTGCAAGTATGACGATTGCACATAAAACAAAAAGGGACTGCTGCAGCGGCGACCCACCAAAGGCGATTGTTATAAAGGTGGCTAGAGAACCCATCAGCGCGCCAATACTGAAACACCCGTGAAGGGTAGACATCACCGGTTTTCCTAGTTCCTTCTCGTAGGCGGCTGCTTGCTGGTTCATCACTACATCCATTGATCCATTCGCGGCACCAAGCAGGACTACTCCGAGAATAAATGCAGGGAAATTTTGAGCCGAAAATACCAACACAAGAGCGAGTGGAAACATCAATGTCGATACCATTGATGTTGTTCGGCTTCCTAGGGTCCGAATCATGTATCCGGTTATTGACATAAAGACGACTGCGCCAGCAGCCATAACGAGAAGAATGCCGCCAATTTGGCCCTCGTTCAAATGATATGTACTCTGGGCAAAGGGAATATTCGTAGCCCACGACGCGAAGACAATGCCGTTCACAAAAAACAACAATCCAATCGCGAGCGTTCGTGTCCTTTTTATAATTTTGAGCATTCTCGTCGTCCCGGTGCTGTCGCCATCAATAGCGAGATTAAACCATTTGGCGCGGTTTGGAATACAGGCGCAATGCCGACTTGCGGCGGCAGGTGGGGATGTGTGAAACTGGAAGCAGGCCAAATCTAGAGACTATTTCATGACGGTCGCGTAAGTGGCGGCGATGAAGTTCTGCGTAGATCCTGCGTGACCCTACCGCGTGTCGTCAGGCAGCTTATAATTTTTTAATTTATCCAGCATGATTTCTTGGCGTGAGGTGGGGGCCAGGCCACCGGCGGGCGGGGGGGAGCGATCCAGGTCTGTTGGAAATTGGTAACCTTCGGCGCAGCAAGCTACAGCGTTGGCTATTTCGCCCATGGTCATCTGTCCTGATCCTAGCGATTCGAGGAGACTTGGGTAGAGTACAGAGCTCATTTTCTGTCGATCAACGTATTCCATTGCGCGACCAAAAGCCGAAGATACCTGTAGCAAATTTGCCATACGAGCGACGTCAGTGGTTTTGTTGGCTCCGGCTGCATGAAATAGGGCCGGATTAAAGAACATGGCGTCGCCTTTTTCCAAGGGCAGCTGGATAAAATTTTGTTCGAAATATTGCTTGAAATCGTCACGGCGCCAGGCAACATATCCGGCGGGATAAGATTGAGAATGGGGAATAATTTTGGTGGGCCCACTTGCCAACGGCATGTCGCATTGGGCAATTGCCCCTTGCAGGGTTAACGCCGAAGAGAGCTGATGAACATGAGCGGGATACTGACTGGCTCGTTCCGCAGATTGAAACCCGAGATGATAGTCAAGATGCGGTTGTTGTGCCTCTCCTCCCGGCCTAACTACATTTACTTGCGATGTCATCTGAAATCCTGGACCAAGCCAGGCTTCCGAGGCCAGTGCAATCATGTCGTTGCCGTAATACTCGGCGAAAATCGACGGTGCTCTCAGGCAGAGCTTTTCCAATGCATTCCAGATACGATCATTGGCCCCGGCCTCGGCAAAATGATCCTCGCCCCCTGACACGCCGCGCTCGTCTTCAATAATTTCATTGAATACATTTGTCGCCAGATCAATGACGTCAAGATTGGTGTAGGCCTGTTTCAGAACAAAGACCCCCGCTCCCTTTTGCAAAATGGCGGCCAGCTCGGTCATCAAATTATGCCTGAAGGAGATATGCGAGAGACTCTTTCGCAATGTGGGGCAGTCGTAGATCGGCACATTTTGTTCTATCGCGGCTGCGAGTGGTGCATCTTCAGCACGTGTTTCTTTCGAAACCTGAGAAATGAATTCTGTGAGAGAACAAGATTGCTCAGTGTATCTCCCCGTCATTTGGGTCCTCCATAGAATGCTGTTATCACGTCGATTGTTGCGTTTTTCACGGCATCGATGGTAGGTGTGAGCAATGTTATTCGGTCGAAAACTTCGGAATCCTGTGCGAGCGATTGGCGCAGTGCATGACCAAACGCCATGCGCAGCTCGGTGCCAATATTAAACTTGGAGACACGGCTTTCGTGTGCAAGCTGCTTGCGGATGTTGACGGGAATTCCACTGCCACCGTGCAGCACCAGAGGCAACGTGGTGACGTCTTCAATTGCTTTCAACGCAGCAAAATCGATGCCTGTGGTTTTCTCGGTTTTTAAATGGACGTTGCCGATGGAGATGGCTAGCGCGTCCGCGCCACTCTCGTCGTTGAACCGTTGGGCTTTCTCTGGTGATGTGCTTGTCGATAAAGCTCCGCCTGCATGGCCGACGAAACCGACTTCACCTTCCACAGAGACGCCTGCTGAGTGGGCGATTTCGACAATTCTGGCAGTGGTTTCAATGTTTTCAGAAATTGGGAGCTTGGAGCCATCAAACATGACCGAGGTAAACCCGTTATCGATCCCTTCCTGACACTCCTCAATGGAATAGCCATGATCGATATGGCAGACGATGGGCACCGAGGCCTGGTCGGCCAAGTGGCGGAACATCTTGCCCAAAATGGGAACTGGTGTATGAGCTCGGCAACTGGGGCCTGCTTGAAGGATGATGGGGATGCCCGTCTCCTCTGCCGCTTCCACGTAAGCAACAGCATCTTCCCAACCCAGTACCACTAGGCCTGCTACAGCCTGTTTCGTTTCCATGGCGGGCCCCATAACCGCAGACAGGGAGGCAGCGGTCATTTGAACTTTGCGATCATATCGTTAATGCCGGGTATGGTTTCGACCTGATAGGTCGGTTCAGGTTGGACCGATTGAACCAGCGATCGCTGATTTAAACCGCCTAGAATGGTGAAGTAATACATCTCATTCCTATTCTTCATTTCGTGGGCGTATCAACTCGGGTGCCGGCGACATTGTTTTTGACAGTTGCCAAACAACAAAAATTACTCATCTATTCGTTGGTCAGTCGCTTTTCCAAACGGCCTTTCGCTGCTTTCGTGCCATCGTTAAAGGTACCAAACAGCATGTCGAATGCTGGGAATCCATCGCCGCCGTAATTACACTCAAAATATTTGTGGTGAAGGTAATGAAAGTAGTTGTCAGTCGAGATCGACATTCCGTCACTAATAGAAATTCTGTCAAATCCACAATGTCCCTGAGCAGGACTTAGGGCCGCATGTTGCAAGTGAAAAAGTATATGCACCGGATGAGATGCTACAAACCAGTGTAGGAGAACCCCAGAAAAATAAAAAAGGTGTTCAATTGGGTGCATTGCTAGGCCCGACCAGGGGCAGGGATTAACATTATGGTGATGCAATTTGTGAATGCGGCGATATAGCGGACGCCAATGAAGTAAGCGATGAACCACATAGAAGTGGATGTCCCGGATGAACGGAATCAATGCTAATTGGGCCGCGAAAAAAACCGGATGTGAGCTCCAACTCATGAACGGAATTACATCGTTGGCATAGGCCCAAAGCATGACAACCTCGTACCCCGTCCAGATTGGTACCGCGCTGACGACCGTCCAAAAGATATTGTCCCAAACTTGGTGACGAAACAGAAAGCTCTTGCTGTTCGTAGGGGGTTGTTTTTCGTTAAATTTGAAATCTGCCTTTTGTCTTTTCAGGATATAAAAGTACAGATGCCATGCCCCAAAAACAATTATCGTCAAGCCAAGATTGCGCAACAGAATTAGACTAATCCAACCCAGTTTGATGTCCTTCATCGCGCTCATTTCGGGGGTGAATAGGAACCAGCAAATCAATGCAATCGCAAAATACAGGGCGTTCCATGGCAACAAATAGCCGTGCGACCCAAACAACCATATTAGTATCGCCCCCGGTCTCGGCGGCCAAACGAACACCCCCGCCACTTCCAAAACATCGGCAGGGCGTCGCCTCTCGGTCGCCGAGTGTTTTTTGCCGATCTCGTGGGCCAGTTGGCGGGTCACTTTGCCCAAAACGGGAACTGCTTGGAGGATGTGGGGGTGCCCGTCTCTTCCGCTGGTTCCACGTAGTCAGCCGCATCTTTCCAACCCAGTACCACGAGGCCCGCCACAGCTTGTTTGGTTTCTATGGCGGGGCCCACGACCGCAGACAGGGAGGTACCGGTCATTTGAACTTTGCGATCATATCTTTAATGCCGGGTATGGTTTCGATCTGATAGGCATGTTCTGGTTGGAATGATTGAACCAGGGAGCGCTGGCTTAAACCGCCTAGAATGGTGAAATAATACATCTCATAACCAGGTGCCACGACGCAGGGGTGATAGCCTGCATCAAAGGCAAAGGTCGAACCATCAACCAGATGAAAGGCTTCTCCCACAGCGTCCCCGTCTGGTTGAAGAAGCTGCATGCCAAATCCATGGTCCGGATTGAAACGGAAATTGTAAACTTCATTGTGTCGCGTTTCATCCGGGAACTGGTCGATTTCGTGTTTATGAGGGGGAAACCCCGACCATCCACCGGCGCCAACCGTGAAAAGCTCGGAAACCAATAATCGACCCACGCGATCATTATATTTGGTGCCCAATATGTGTTTGATCTTGCGATGGGTCTTGGTGTCGTCTGAGCCGTATTGGACCATATCAATATCATCGGCGCGCACTGCAAAGGGGGTCGTTACTTTGTCGTATTTGGCGCCGGCGACGAAAACCTCGGCGGTGTCGGAGGCACAGACAAATTCCGCTTTTGCACCCGTTGGAACGTAGACCCCTTCTGGTTCGCCATCCCAAACGTTCGCGAAACGCTGTCCGATATTTGTGTAAATTTCACCTTCCACATCAACATCCACCGTACCTGTAGCCGGAGCGATGCAGGTTTCGTAGCCGGGCGTCTGATATGAAAAGGCTTGTCCCTTTTTGAGTTTAACAATGTTGAAGTAGGTTAGCGGGACACTTGAATTTTCAACATCCACCAGTGGTTTGTTGAGATTGTCGAAAGGGGGAATATGCATGGTGTTCTCCGATCTAAACAGGCGAAAGCGCGTGAGCGTGCAAAAATGTGGAAAGTTCCTCGTGGGTGGGCATGGCGGTCGAGCATGCCACCTTGGTGACAACGATGGCGGCGGAAGCCGTGCCCTGAATGACAGCTTCCTCCAGGTCCATGCTGTTTGCCAAAGCAGCCAATAGACCGCCCATGAAGGCGTCGCCTGCGCCTGTTGGTTTTATGGCGTTTACGGTAAATATCCCTGTATCGAAACTACCGTCTTTGGTGAGAGTGGTAGAGCCCAGCTCTCCTTTTTTGTAAATAACGATGCCCGGTGTGCGCGAAACGAGATCCATTGCATAGGCCAAGCCTCTATCTCGATTTCCGGCGGCGACACCAAATTCCACGTCGTTACCAATGACAATATCGCATTGGGAAATTGCCAGGGAATAAATGGCCTTCGCTTCCTCGGCCGACTTCCAGGAATACGGGCGATAATCCATATCAATTATGAGGGGGGTTCCGGCGGAGTGTGCCTGTTCAATCACACGAAAAATGGCTGAGCGAGAAGGCTCATCGGCCAGGGCGGTGCCTGATAGAATAATGCCGCCAACGGCTGCGTAATCGAGCCCGTCAACATCGCCAGGGTTCATTTCGAAATCTGCCGCGCCGTTCCGATAAATAACTGATTGGCAATCGGTCAAACGTGTCTCAACGACAGCGAGTGACGTGCGGGTTTCTCCACCGACGATCCGGCAATGGGATGTAGCAACACCAAACTCCTTCAGCCTACTCGATACAAACCGCCCAATTGCATCATCAGAAAAGCAGGTAACAAGTTCCGCCTGACATCCCAATTTCGCTAATGCAACTCCAATATTACCTGCCGATCCTCCCAAATGAGCCGAAAAATTCGTCGCATTCTCCATTTCGGTTCCCGGTGGTTCGGGGTAAAAATCCATGCCGGCACGCCCGATCGAGAGAAACCGTTTGCGTTTCAACTGTTCAAAGATGCGATCGCTTTCCATCATACCCCTTTGCGTTGCCGTTCCCGGCCTTCTTCCCAATCCACGTGGGCGTCGCGCACATTTTTATTTTCGGATGTCTCGGGTGTACCTATCTCCCACCAGGCATGCCCTTGTTGGGTCCAGCCGTCAAAGGCATCGACTTGCATGCAAATGACATATGTTTTGTCGGCTGATTTGGCGCGTTTAAAGGCCTTTGCTAGTTCAGTCGGATTTGCGACGGTCTCTGCATCAGCCCCCATCGAACGGGCGTGAGCCTCGAAATCGACGGCAAAGGGGTCCGATTTTATAGTGCAGTCGGCGATCAGATTATTGAAAGACACGTTGCCGGTGGCGTTTTGTAGTTTGTTGATAACCGCAAAACCGCCATTGTCGAGCACCAAGATAATTAATTTTTGACCCGTCAGGACTGAAGAGTAGATGTCTGAATTCATCAACAGATAGGCGCCATCTCCAACGAATACGATGGTGTCTTTCGTGGCCTCGGATTCAGACTGGGCTATCCGTGCACCCCATCCGCCTGCAATTTCGTATCCCATACAGGAATAGCCGAATTCCACGTCGACGGTGCCTATATCCAGAGTGCGCCAGTTTGCCGTAATCTCGGCTGGCAAGCCGCCGGACGCTGTGATAACTCGGTCGCGGGGATCACACAGGTTGTTTACCACGCCAATGGCCTGGGCGTAGGAATTTGGGCGATTGCCGAGGTGAACATTTTCGGTTACTTGGCCGTTCCATGATTTGCGCAATTTTTGCGCCTCTTCCGTCCAGGTCGGCGGGGCACTGTAGCCCTTTAAGGCCTTGTTTAAATCTTGCAAAATCAACCTTGCATCACCGACAACGGGAAGTGATCGGTGTTTACCCGCGTCGAACCGTGCCGCATTTACGGATATTATCTGAGCCCGCTTATGAAACACTGTCCAGGACCCTGTTGTGAAATCCTGCAACCTTGTACCGACGGCGAGAACAACGTCAGATTCGGCAGCGATGGAATTGGCAGACTCTGAGCCGGTGACGCCAATAGGGCCAATGTTGAGTGGATGAACCGCCTGCATATTGGCCCGTCCAGCGATTGTTTCCACAACCGGAATTGCGTGAGCTTCGGCAAACTTGGTTAATTCTGAAACAGCGCCAGAATACTGCACCCCCCCCCCAGCTACGATCATGGGGCGCTTCGCCATGGTCAACAGACGAACGGCATCTTCAATCTCTCGTGGATCGGCAGGAGATCGGCGAATACGGAGAACTGTTTTCTCAAAGAACTCGACCGGATAATCGTAGCTCCATCCTTGGACGTCCTGAGGAAGGCCTAAAAAGGCGGGCCCACAATCGGCGGGGTCGAGCATGGTCGAAATTGCATTCGGTAAAGATTGTATAATTTGCGCCGGATGGGTGATGCGGTCCCAATAGCGTGACACCGCCTTGAACGCATCATTGACACCAATAGTTGGATCACTGAAGTGTTCCATTTGTTGCAATACGGGATCGGGTAACCTGGATTGAAAGGTGTCGCCGCAAAGTAATAGCAAAGGCAGGCGATTGGCATGGGCAAGAGCTGCCGATGTTAAAAGGTTACTCGTGCCCGGACCGGCGCTCGCGGTACAGAACATAATTCGTTGGCGCAATTTCTGCTTGGCGTAGCCCGCAGCGGCAAATCCCATACTTTGTTCGTTCTGGCCTCGGTAGACCGGCAGTTGATCTTTGTGGGAATGCAGTGCTTCACCCAGGCAGGTCACATTACCGTGGCCAAATATGGCGAACCCGCCAGCAAATAAACGGACGGTCTTTCCTTCAATTTCAATATATTGAGCGGCAAGGTGACGAACCAGCGCTTGCGCCATCGTTAACCGAATGGTGTCGTCTTGATTGGGCATCATGCATTCCTGATCTCGAAACTTTCTTGACGGAAACCCTAATTCACGCGTACATAATTTGCAACCGGTTGCATTTTCGTGCCGCCAAATTTATTGAAAAGCTGGGGAACTCGTAATGGGCAGCATTGGAATTGGCATTATTGGTGGTGGATACATGGGCAAGGCCCATGCCGTTGCCTTTCAAGCCGTCGGCGCGGTGTTCGACACGCAACTGCGCCCGGTCTGCGAAATGATTTGTACAACGACTGAGGACGGTGCCCGCAAGAAAGCTAAATCGCTCGGTTTTAATCGTTCAACGACAGACTGGCTGACCCTGGTTCGTGATCCTGCCGTTGAAGCAATCGTAATTGCGTGCCCTCAAAAATTTCACCGGGAAATTTCCCTAGCGGCCTTTGCGGAGGGGAAGCCGGTTTTGTGCGAAAAGCCTTTGGGAACCGGATTGGAAGATGTTCGGGCAATGGTCGAAGCTGGGGAAAAAAGTGGTTTGGCCAATATGGTCGGTTTTAACTACATCAGAACACCGGCATCCCAGCTCGCGCGGGAAATTATTGCCGCTGGAGAAATTGGTGAAATAACCTCGTTCCAAGGTGAACATTCAGAAGATTTTTATTCAAATCCAAATACACCTGCAAGTTGGCGCACCAAGGGCCGGGCAAACGGTACGATGGGTGATTTGGCCCCGCACATGGTTAACGCAGCCCTGGCGTTGATCGGGCCCATAGAGCAATTGGTTGGCGATATTCATACGTTTCATCCTCAAAGACCCGATGGCGGCGATACGTCCTCCGTCACAAATGACGACTACGGACATTTTTTGTGTCGATTTAGTAACGGGGCTATGGGCAATCTTACTTCAAGTCGTATCGCGACGGGCCGAAAAATGGGTTACACCTATCAAGTTTACGGTACCAAGGGCGCCATCAAATTTGATCAAGAGGACCAAAATGCTGTCTGGCTATATGACACGGCAGCGAAATCAAACCGACAAGGTTTTGTGAAGATTTTGTCTGGTCCCGAGCATCCGGACTACCAAGCTTTTTGCCAAGGTCCCGGTCATGGGACCGGATATCAGGATCAAATTATTATCGAAGCTAAAGATTTTTTACTGGCAATCGAAACCGGCGCGCCGATTTGGCCTACATTCCGTGACGGACTTGAGGTAAGCCGGGTAATCGAAGCGGCGTGGATAAGTCATGAAGAAAAACGATGGGTTTCACTCCACGAAATTTGAAGTGCCGGTACCAACATTTAGGAAACTAACTTTATGGCTATCAAAATTGGAAACGCACCCTGCTCATGGGGGGTGGAATTCCCCGACGACCCGCGAAACCCAAACTGGATAACCGTGCTTGATGAGTGTCGGGACGCCGGGTACACGGGCATCGAGTTGGGCCCCGTTGGATACATGCCGGAGGATCCGGATGTGTTGGGAGGGGCGTTGGAAGAACGCGGATTGGAATTGATAGGTGGTGTTGTTTTTCGACCATTTCATGATCCTGATAAATGGGAAAACGTATTGGATGGGGCCGTCCGGACTGCTCAGGCGTTGCAGGCTCATGGGGCCAAACATATGGTGTTGATCGATTCCATATCCGAGCGGCGTGCCAAAACCGCTGGACGTGGGGCTGAGGCTGAACAGATGGAGGATTCTGAGTGGGCCGCCTATGTGGGGCGAATTCGCAAAATTGCTCAATTGGGTGCGGACGACTATGGGCTAACAGTCAGCATTCACGCCCATGCCGCAGGATTTATCGATTATGAGCCGGAATTGGAGCGATTGCTTGATGAGGTGGATGAAGGGATCTTGAAAATATGTCTCGACACGGGCCACCATATTTACGCCGGATATGATCCCGTTGCCTTTATCAAGCGCCACATTGATCGGGTCAGCTATCTGCATTTCAAAGATATTGATGCAACGGTAAAATCAGATGTCATATCCAAGCGAGCTGGGTTTTTGGAGGCTTGCGGTCAGGGCATTTTCTGCAATCTTGGTGAGGGAGAGGTCGATTTCCCAGCGGTGAGGAAAGTGCTTTTGGATAGCGGGTTCGAGGGCTGGTGCACCATTGAACAAGATTGCGACCCGACACTCGATGTCTCTCCCTTAAACGACGCAATTCTAAATCGGCAGTATCTTGAAACCGTGGGTTTTAACTAGGGACGCCTTACTATGAGAACATTTAAATGGGGTATGGTAGGCGGTGGTGAAGGCAGTCAAATCGGGCCAGCGCATCGCCTGGCAGCAGGATTAGACGGTACATACACGCTCGTCGCCGGGGCGCTGGACCATGATCCCAAAGCCGGAAAGGCATTTGCGAAAAGCCTCGGCATCGACGCCGATCGAGCCTATGGCGACTGGCGGGAAATGCTTGAACAGGAGCGAGGTCGAGACGACCGAATTGACCTGGTGACGGTGGCCACACCGAACGCAACGCATTTTGAAATCACCAAATCCTTCCTGGAGGCTGGGTTTCACGTGCTGTGCGAAAAGCCGATGACCATGACGGTCGAAGAAGGTGAGGAAATTGTCAGGGTCGCCGAAGTTGCTGGAAAAATTTGCGCCGTAAATTACGGGTATTCGGGCTATTCATTGGTTCGACAAATGAAGGCAATGGTGGCGCAAGGCGATTTGGGTCGCATCCGATTGGTCGTAACTGAATTTGCACATGGCCACCATGCAGGTGGAGGAGACGCCGATAATCCACGCGTGCGCTGGCGTTATAATCCAGAGCAGGCGGGCGTTTCGGCTCAATTCGCCGATTGTGGCATTCACGCCTTGCACTTGGCCAGTTTTGTAACCGGTCAGGAAGTCGAGAAACTTTCTGCCGATTTTGTATCGACCATCCCGAGCCGGCAGTTGGAAGACGATGCGATGGTAAATTTTCGCATGGATGGCGGCGCCGTTGGGAGATTGTGGACGTCTTCGATTGCCGTCGGTCGGATGCATGGCCTGACCATCCAGGTATTTGGTGAGCAGGGCGGGCTAAAATGGGCGCAGGAGCAGCCAAACCAACTCTATTACACTGAAGTTGGTGGCAGGGTGCAAATCATAGAACGGGGCGAACCGGGATTGTCGCCAGAGGCTAACAAATCGAGCCGTGTGACGATCGGTCATGCGGAAGGAATGCCGCTGGCATTTGCAAACATATATTCAGATATTGCCGAAGCCATTCAAGCCGAAGAAGACGGGCGCGACATAGACAGTTCGGCTGATTTGATTCCGCATGCAAAGGATGGCCTTCGTTCCATAATGGCAGTCCATGTCGCAGTTCAGTCTGCAAAAACTAATGGCAGTTGGCTGGATGCCCGTCCGCCGATGCTGCGATAAATTTGCGCTCGAATGGAGTTGGGTGGGGTCAGGTTTTAGGCCGTAACGTTCCGCGCTCAACAACTTTGCAGGAAAACAAACGGGTTTCCGGGAAGCGATTTGGTTCTTCCAAGACCGCGCCAATTAGTTCGATTGATGAGCCGACGATCTGCGTGATGGGCTGGTGAATAGTTGTCAAATTTATATTTTCCCAACCTGAAATTTCCATATCATTCAGGCCGATAATTCCAATGTTTCCCGGCACCGATAAACCCGAAGATTCAATCGCGCTGATGGCACCTATAGAGAGTACGTCATCTCCGCAGAAATAGGCTTCGGCATGGGGAGCCTGCAGCAATCGAAACATTTCCTTTCGCCCCGCTGCAAAAGAATGATTGTCGGCAAAACTATGGCTGACGGTAATTTCAGGATGTTTACTCAACTCATCCATAAACCCTGCGAAACGATCCTGAACCACAGACACATTTTCCGGGCCGCCAAGAAATCCTAGCGACTTATACCCTCTTTCCACGAGTGTCTGTGCGGCCATGCGCCCACATTGCTTGTCATCGATACTTACTGTGTGAACATCAGGTGTACCCGTAAGGCGTCCGAAGGAATGAACGATTGGTATTCCCGCCTCTCTGAACGCCCTTGAAAAGCCCGCAGGCAGTTCAGATGTCGCGACGATGACACCATCGACGGAATATTGCCTAAGCATTCGAACGGAATGGGTTGGGTCGGTCTCATCGGTGAGGTTGACCAACAACGGTCGTAATCCGATATTCTGAAGTCCACGCGTAAATAAGTCAAAAACCTGCAGAAATAAAGGGTTGTCGAAGTTGTTGGACACCAGGCCGATGAGTTTGGTTCGCTGCGTGGTCAGACTGCGCGCCAGTATATTGGGGCTGTATCCAAGTTCGTCAGCCGCCTTCTCAACTCTTTTTCGCATTTTGTCGGATACCGATGCACCCTCGGTAAAGGTTCGCGAAACCGCCGACCGTGATACCTTTGCGAGTAGTGCGACGTCGGTGATCGTGACTGCCATAGAATCTCCACTATTATCGTACGCAGCGGTGTTAGTGCAGGCACTTGCTTAAGTAAACAGAAGTTGAATAACGCAAATGTTACGAGGTCAATTATGCAACCGGTTGCAAAATAAATCAAAGTGTGTTTCCCTCTTCGGCATCGTTGTACCGTTTGAGAAACAATATAAGCTTTTTAGGGAGATCGAAATGAAGAAGACACTGACAGCACTGGCCGCTGCGGCAACGCTTGCTGCAACCAGTTTCTCCGTGCCGGCTTATGCCGAGGGTGAGAGATATGTCCTTGTAAGCCATGCGCCAGATTCAGATAGCTGGTGGAATACCATCAAAAACGGCATTGATCTGGCCGGAGAACAATTGGGTGTGACCGTTGAATATCGCAATCCGCCAACTGGCGATCTTGCCGATATGGCTCGGATCATCGAGCAGGCTGCGGCGTCAAAACCGAACGGAATTATCACCACTTTGGCCGATTTTGATGTTTTAAGGGGCCCCATCGAAGACGCAGTTGCCCAGGGCATCAATGTCATCATCATGAATTCCGGCACGCCGGAACAGGCGCGCGAAGTCGGTGCTTTGATGTATGTCGGTCAGCCAGAATATGATGCGGGATTTGCTGCAGGGCTGCGCGCCAAGGGTGACGGTGTGTCCTCCTTTTTGTGCGTTAACCACTTCATCTCCAGTCCAGCATCAACAGATCGTTGCCAGGGTTTCGCCGATGGTTTAGGCGTAGAACTTGGTAGCCAAATGATTGACTCCGGTCAGGACCCATCGGAAATCAAGAACAAGGTGCTGGCTTACCTTTCTGCCAATCCGGACACCGATGCCGTGCTGACCCTCGGACCGACCTCGGCGGATCCGACGATTAAAGCGCTGGAAGAAAACGGTCTCGCAGGCGACATTTACTTTGGTACCTTTGATTTGGGCTCGGACATCGTCGAGGCGATCAAGTCTGGCGTCATCCAATGGGGCATTGATCAACAACCGTTCCTTCAGGCCTATCTTCCCGTGGTCGTGTTGACCAATTTGGATAGGTTTGGTGTGTTACCGGGCAATAACATTAATTCCGGCCCGGGCTTTGTCACCAACGACGGCCTAGCATTGGTCGAACAATTTGCGGGTGAATTTCGCTAGACTCGAAAACGTGAACTTTACAAGATGAGCAAGAGGGGGCGGCAGTAATATTTACTGCCGCCCCTTTCAATTTGGAGAGTGAATATGTCGGAGACCGCTGAGGCCAACGAAACACCACCAGTAGAAGATGAGCGAATAAAGGAAATGGCGGGCTTTCGCAAAGCCATGATACGACCTGAACTGGGTGCCATTTGCGGAACCATACTGGTTTTCGTTTTCTTTTTCCTGACCGCCCGGGACTCGGGCATGTTTGGGCCTGCGGGTATATTGAACTGGTCAGTGGTATCTGCACAATTTGCGATCATCGCCGTAGGCGCCTGCTTGCTCATGATTGCAGGCGAGTTTGACCTTTCGGTCGGCTCCATGATTGGCTTCGCCGGCATCGTGATTGCCTTATTATCGGTGAGTCTCGGCTGGCCCGTCTGGGCATCCATTATCGCCGCATTCGTTATATGCACGGGGCTCGGCGCGGTGAACGGTTGGCTTGTCATTAAAACCGGTTTACCAAGTTTCATTGTCACTCTGGCTACTCTTTTCATTCTTCGCGGATTAACAATTTTTGCCGCCATCGCTACCACGCGAAAAACCATTATCGGCGGTGTCCGTGATGCCGCCGAAGGCGATTGGCTGGCCCCCATCTTTGCCGGCAAAATATTCAAAGGGTTCTTCCAGTGGATGGGCGATCATGGATGGATTGAGACCTTTAGCCGGGGAACCAGAGAAGGCATGCCCGTGGTAGAAGGTGTTCCGATGCTCATCGTTTGGGCCATTATATTGGTTGTATTCGCCCATATCTTGCTAACCAAGACACGTTTCGGAAATTGGATTTTTGCCTCCGGCGGTGATGCCCAGGCGGCGCGATATGCCGGGGTGCCAGTTAACAAAACCAAAATTCTCATGTTCATGTTTACCGCATTTTGCGCGACTCTTTTTGCCACTCTCCAGGTGATGGAGTTTGGTTCAGCGGGGGCCGATCGAGGCCTATTGAAAGAGTTCGAAGCAATTATTTCGGTCGTTATCGGCGGCGCGCTACTGACGGGTGGTTATGGCTCGGTAGTTGGCGCGGCATTGGGTGCCCTTGTGTTCGGTGTGGTACAGCAAGGACTGTTCTTTGCCGGTGTTGAGAGCTCACTGTTTCGGGTGTTTTTGGGTATTATTCTGTTATTGGCCGTGATCTTGAATACCTACATTAGACGCATGATCACAGGGGAGAGGTAAAATGACCGAACCCATTATCCAGATGAAGAATATCGAGAAGCATTTTGGCTTAGTGATCGCTTTGTCCGGCGTATCCTTGGATGTCAATCCGGGTGAATGTCATTGCTTACTTGGTGATAACGGAGCTGGGAAATCGACATTTATTAAGACCATGTCGGGTGTCCACAAACCGTCGAAAGGTGAGGTCTACTTTAAAGGAAAGCTGATGAACTTTGCGCGGCCCCGTGACGCGATCGCTGCCGGAATTGCCACGGTTTATCAAGACCTCGCCATGATCCCGTTGATGTCGGTTTCTCGAAATTTTTTTATGGGGAATGAACCCATCAAAAAAATTGCCGGCCTCCCATTTTTTGATCACGACCACGCAAACGAAGTGACCATGGCGGAAATGAAAAAGATGGGCATTAACTTGCGCGGTCCCGATCAGGCGGTCGGCACTCTTTCCGGTGGCGAACGTCAAACGGTGGCCATCGCACGGGCCGTGCATTTCGGTGCTGAGGTGTTGATCCTCGACGAACCCACTTCGGCGCTGGGCGTTCGCCAAACTGCGAATGTCCTGGCAACGGTGGACCGGGTTCGAAATCAAGGGGTGGCTGTCGTCTTTATCACTCACAACGTCCGTCACGCCCTTGCTGTTGGCGATCGGTTCACGGTGCTCAATCGTGGTAAGACCCTGGGCACCGCCGTGCGAGGAGAAGTCACGCCCGAGGAATTGCAAGATCTCATGGCCGGCGGCCAAGAGCTTGCGGTGCTAGAGGGGTCTCTGGGCGGGACAGTATAAACGGCATTGTCAGAGCAAATCGGCTTGAGTTGGGGTTTGGCATTCCGTGGCCTCTCGGGCTGTAAAATCCTTACCGTAATTTCATCAGCTAGCCCGAGCTGATCCTGTGCATCCCGAAAATCCATGTCAATTGATTTTGTTGCTATTTTTTCACCCTCGAACAGCCGTCAAATCCAGGTTTCGTTTCTCAGCTTTCTCGGTTTTTATTAAGCCTAATAATGCCACTCAAATGGCGCCCCTCGCACTTGGGCGCTAGCTTCCCTGTTTTGATCCTCAATTTCCCTGTTCTGCCGAATTAATTCCCTGTTCCTGTTTTTAGGGAAATCACCTGCAAGTCTTTGAAAACACGTGCCTATCGACGGCGATAGTGGAGCGATTCCCTGTTAAAACGCAAAATTTCCCTGTAAATCGGGGGTTAACAGGGAAATTCTCCAGAGACGGGTTCGCTCGAGACTGCGTCCACCGCCAACCACTTGTTTTTAAATGATAATTTCCACTTTTGAAGTGCAGAGCTCGATTTTGCCCCGGACTTGCGGGGTGAATTTAAACAGCGTTTTTGACAGCGAGTCCGGGAGACGCGATTGGTGCCGCAAATAATGGCCTGATAGCCCGAAAGTCTCTTACGCGATTGCTGCTGGTGCCCCAGTTTGAGAACAAGCAGTGCCAGTTGCAACGCCCTTCGCAGAATATGCAAAGGGCGTTAGGCCATTATGTATGGTGTTTTCTTGCTATTGAGATGTGATTAGCGCCATTTGATCATTCCAGGCATTAGGTAATTTAGTTCTCTGCGCGAGTTCTCTGGCAGTCAGAGTTTCACATTGTTTGCCTTGGAGAATGGCCTTGATGGCGTCGGGTGCGAGAAACCCCAGCCTTACGGTCCGTGAAAAGTATGGTCGTCCGACGCGGGCTTCCTCTGCTAGCTCCAGCATCGATCGGCCCTGCGCATTGGCACCATCTCCCGATAGCGATAGGCCTGAGCAATTAGGCGCAACAAGCTGCGATCAGGATCGCGCCTATTTGGCCCGGCCGGACTATCGATAAGCAACTTCGTTTCATATCCCGCACGCTTCAGTCGCGCAGCAACGACTAGGGTGAGTGTCGGCAATCCATCGTTTTTAAGCCCGGCCAGTCGTCTTCGGTCTAAATCCAATTTACAAACGTCGTTGATGCGATGGGGCCAGATAGCGATTTCGATGGTTTCGGCTTGCACATCTATGCGCGACACCAAGCATGAAAGGATCACTCTCTTGTCAGCAGCTTCGAGGTTGGGCCAGCGCTCGACCAATTCTCCAGCTTGGTCGGCGAGTGCTGTTCGCTCAATGACGTCATCGACAGAAGTCTCGACCGCCTGAAACACGTCTCCTTCACTTGCCAGGAAAGCTTTGATGCGCCCGACAATTAAGTCTTCAATATTGTAGATATGTCGTTACTTGCGGGACATTTTCTTTAACCTCCCTCATCTGTGATAGAGGAGATGTTCATAAACAAGGATCAGCGCGAGATACAACGTAAAATGCGCATATTGCGACATGCTGAAGAAACAGGGCATATTTCCAAAACCTGCCGCTATTTTGGCATTGGCAGATCAAGCTTTTACCGATGGAAAGCTGCATTTTCAAAAGAC
>JAJFIX010000019.1 GCA_021774575.1 Alphaproteobacteria bacterium
CGCGAAAGGATCAAACTCAAAACGATGGAGAACCGGCGCTTGCAATACCGCAAATACGCCGCTTAATATCTTGAACCAGATGGGCCAGATCCTCCTTTAGATCAGGCCGTTGTTTGTTCCATTTTATATGATGACGGACACTCATTCCCGCGAAGGCCCGCCTTGAAGACGAAGATAATCCACCATCAGTGGAAGAACTGGAAGATATCCTCAAACAGATCGAGGACGAAAAACCTGAATTTGTCTTGCGGGTGCAAAATCAATTGGCGGCAGACATTCCGCCCGATTCAGGGCCACCTATTCCGACTCAACGTTCGGCACTTGATATCCCAACGCTCTAATATGTCAAGGAACCGCATGCACGTTGGATATGTCCGATGATAATAGCCGATGGTACATTATCAGGATGCTCTGCCATTGTTTGAGTGATTTCGACAAATCGCGCTTCTACGTCACCAAAATACCAGTTCCAGATACATGTGCCTTGGTTATCGCCATTCAGGGTCGCGATGCTGGCTGCCATATCTGCGGCGGAGCTAACATACCATCGCTGGGTCGCCTCGGCCTTTTCAAGAAAATCTCGATTGGTAAAACCTTGAGCCTGGAGTTTCAGTGGATAAGTCGCAGCTATCAAGGCGGCGCATATTGCAACTATGGCACAAATTCTGGTCAACATAAGGGAAGCTTTATGTTGATAGAACAATTTGACTGAGAAATGATTAAGCTAAGAACCAAAACCGAGAAATATCAACGCACCGTGCAAACAAATGCGATGGCCGCAGGACGATTGTCCATTGTTCCGAAAGGGTTCCCTTTTGTCGGTTCAAGGAGGGTTTGGTGGTAGAGGTGGCGCGAACTCCCGTACGGATTGGTTATGCGCGAGTTTCAACAGACCGGCAGACGACTGCCCAGCAGGTTTATGCGCTGCGAAGCGCCGGATGCCATCCAGTATTTGTTGACGACGGTGTTCATGCCGACAGCGTTTCCCGGCCCGGGTTGGAACGGGCCAAGGCCGCTTTACAAGACGGCGATATTTTCGTGGTTTGGGCGATAGACCGCGCATTTCGCTCAACCATCAATGCGATCTTGTTTTTGGACGACCTAAGAAGTCGCGGGATTTCCTTCCAGTCGCTTACCCAACAAATTGATACTCGCACCCCCGAAGGGCGAAAATGGTTCATCGACACGGCCTCATGGGCGGAATACGAGCGGGCTATCATCTCGCGGCGTACGAAGGAGAAGATGGCCGAAGCCAAGCGGCGTGGCCAGCATCTGGGCCGACCTTTCAAATTGAGCAAACGCCGGGTGATAAATGCCCACCAACTTATCTGCGAACAGGCTGTAGACATCGACGTGGTTGCTGCCCGATACCATGTTGCTCCGGTGACACTTGAGCGAGCATTCGAACGGTACGGGTTAACGGCAAATTGAATATGCAGAGCAAAGCGTATTAGCGACAATATTTTTTGCCATATGATATTCGCTGAATTGTACTACCGGCATGAAATGACGATTTTCGACTTACGCAAGATGTGCGTGTAGTACACGCATCTTGGCAAGGAAAACCCGCTGCGCGTTTTCCGTTGCATCCTTTCCGGCCTTGGCGCATCTCAGGCCCGGCCATTTCATTGAGGGCCTTCATGCGCCAGTAAATCGTATCGTCGATTAATCACTCGCAGGACGTTTGGCCGCCTGCACTCACCATTCAAGGAGACTTCGCCCTCCCCGAAACCCCATCGAGCAGGCTTGGAGATTGACCTCTCCACCTGCACCGAACCATGCCCAACCGTTTAGCCGATTGATCGCCATTCACGGGAGCCATCGTGCCTCCCCTGAAAACCCCAGCGACAATTCCATTGAGGCCACCCCCACACAGATTGGGTGCAAGTAGGTACGATTGGTATGTGATATTGTGTGAAATAATGTGAGAAACAAATACACATTATCGGGTAAAATTGGTTATTATCGGGTATAATCGGGTATAGAATCGGATATTTGAGGCCCCATGAAAGAGCCAGAACTCACTCTACCACCTGATTTTGTGAAGCTTATCGCGGAAATAGATGAGTTTAAAGGTCGTTGGCAGGCGCTTGAAAACCTCTCTCCCGAACGCCTATCAGCCCTGCGCAAGATTGCTACGGTCGAAAGCGTTGGCTCTTCAACCCGAATTGAAGGGGCAAAGCTTACTGATGCGCAGGTTGAAACGCTGCTATCAAATCTCGACAAAACCTCATTTGCCTCCCGCGATGAGCAGGAGGTTGCAGGTTACGCCGAGGCCATGGACCTTGTGTTTGAAGCCTTTGCCGAAATGCGCCTTACCGAAAACCACATCAAGCAGCTTCACCAAACGGCCTTGCGCCATAGTCACAAAGACGAGCATCATCGCGGTTCGTACAAAACGCTCGACAATCATGTCGTCGCATTTGACGCCGACGGAAATGAAATTGGCGTCGTTTTTGAAACAACAACGCCCTTTGATACGCCGCGCGAGATGGAAGAACTGGTAGCGTGGGCGATCAAAGCTATCGATGAGGAAGCGTATCATCCGCTTTTGATTATCGCGGTTTTTGTTGTTGTGTTTCTTGCCATTCATCCTTTTCAGGACGGTAACGGACGCCTTTCACGCATTCTCACGACGTTGCTCTTACTACGAGCGGGCTATGATTATGTGCCCTATGCCTCGCTTGAAAGCGTGGTCGAAGAAAATAAGGATCTATACTACAAGGCGCTAAGGCGCACGCAGACCACCCTCAAGGGAAATAAGCCGGACTGGCAGCCATGGGTCGGTTTCTTCCTCCGCTGTCTTAAAAAACAAAAAGACAATCTAATGCGACGCCTTGATCACGAAAACGCATATGCAAGTGATGAATCGAGTTTGCCAGAGCTATCTGTGCGTATTCTGGCTTTGCTACGTGAGTATGAGCGCCAGAACATTGCTCAATTGGCAGAGGCAACTGGCGCTAACAAAAACACGCTTAAGGTTCGCCTGCGGGAATTGGTCGAGGCAGGGAAAATCCGAAGGCATGGTAAAGCGAGAGCGACTTGGTACACTTTGTGACCGTAAAACTATCGAATTTCTTGAATCAGTAGGGGTTGCATGTGCAACTCAACCCAAAGGAATTTGACATGGCCCAAAGCTACAGCAGTCGGGATAGTGATCGTATTTCCCTCATTTTACGGATTAGTCTAGGGGCAGTATTCGTCATCGGCGGCTGGTGGAAACTCTCTCGGGCATTGGATCCCTCTGCGGCGCCTGCCCTGGTAGAGCGCTATATGGCGCCAAACGGCTATATAAACGCGTTTTTCGCCGATTTTCTGTTCAACGGTCCACTCGGCGGGCTACTCGAGCCGTTGTCCTTTCTAACTCTACTTTCCGCGTTCGAGCTTCTGGCTGGGTTGGCGTTGATCTTCGGCCTCCTGGTGCGGTCCTTTAGCTTCGTTTTTGCTTTCCTTCTTTGGTCGTTCGTCGTCGCCTTGCCGGTGGTAACGGCGTCGGGTGCTGGGGTCGATGGCACGACGCACTTCTCGCCTGCTCTCCTGGTGCAGGTTCGCGATATTGGCATGTCGGGCCTGTTTTTCGTTCTTTTCGCGCTTGGGTCCGGGTCCTATAGCCTGGACCGGCGCCTGTTTGCCCGGGGTGCCGGGCCAGAGAATTTTGATTGGAGCAGATACGGGTTGATTGTTCGCTTGGCTGTCGGTGTTGTGTTCTTGGTCGGTGGCCTGTTTGCCGGCTTCGATCACATCAAAAGTTTCGTGCCCGTTCCCGCGTTGCTGGTCGCCATTGGCTTGGTGCTGATTAGCGGCCATTTTGTTAGGTTTGGTGCTGGAATTGCACTGGCGGTATTGCTTTGGTATTGCGCCGGCAAGATCAGCTTCGATGTCGCGGTGTGGAATAACCTCAACGCCATCAAACGAGAGCTGGCATTCATCGCTGCGTCGGCCGTACTAGTCCGCTGGGGTGGCGGTTTAGCCTTCCGGTCAACAGGTTTGATGACTCAGCCTCTCTCCGCGCTTGTCGGTCGCTCGGTGAAAAACTTGCAGGCGTAAATTGGGTTACTTTCCTTCTGAAATATACTCGACAAAATATTATGTTGCCCTCGGTATTTGTGTGGGCCGGGCAGGAAGTTCGATTCGGACTTGCAGCGTACTGTAGATATGTCGTTACTTGCGGGACATTTTCTTTAACCTCCCTCATCTGTGATAGAGGAGATGTTCCTGAACAAGGATCAGCGCGAGATACAACGTAAAATGCGCATATTGCGACATGCTGAAGAAACAGGGCATATTTCCAAAACCTGCCGCTATTTTGGCATTGGCAGATCAAGCTTTTACCGATGGAAAGCTGCATTTTCAAAAGAC
>JAJFIX010000020.1 GCA_021774575.1 Alphaproteobacteria bacterium
CCCGACACGCGGAACCCAACCCACATCACCATCCAACGGCCCGGCGAGGATCCGGTGACCATCCCGATGCCAAGCAACAGTGAGGTCATGCGCATGCTGGGTCTTGATGGCGCGGCGCTGGCCGAGGCTGGGGGCGGTGCCATCGCTGGGCCCCAGGACCGCCTGTTCCTGCCCGACCCGAGGCCGGAGCGGGTGGGGGAGGGTGCGGGTACGCCGCCGGTGGCTGCGCCGGACCCAGCGCCGGACCCAGCGCCGGAGACGGGACCCGGCTCTGATCCCGACACGATCCTCGGTCCTGGTTTGGATCCTGGCGCCGGACGAGATCTCACCCTCAATCCGGATCCTAATCCAGACTCTGATCGTGACACAATTCTTGGTCCGAACCCGGATAACGACCCCAGCTCCGATCCGGTAGCGGGTCCAACCGATACGAGAGGTCCAAGTGATCCCGGGTCACCGGATAGCGATCAAGAAAATGTTGCGGTAAACCGAACAAAATTGGAGGACCTGCCACCTGTCGCTCTCGATTTTCTCGAGTTACAGGAGGACGGTCCGTTCAAGAAATTGCCCTTCTTGAATTCAACGGAAGTGCATCGTTTCGATACCGCAAAACTTCAGGCGATCGCTGATGGGTTTGGGTTGGCAGGCACCATCGCTACTGGGGTTGGCGCTGTAGGCATCGGAGTCAACTCTAAGCGTGGCGCTAGGGTTATCGCGCAGACTTCAGCCAGGCTTGCGTCGACCGTTGCTAAAATCCCTGGACCCGTGGGGGTGGCGACGACGACCGTCGGCGTCGCTGCGCTTGTCGGCGGTATGATTTTCGGCGATATGGCTCAGAAAAATCGCGATGAAATCCGAAACCTGCAGGCGGCCTACAATATTTTCAACGCCCTGAAAAATCCCGATCTGACTATCGAAGTTCTCGACCCTGTAACTGGACTTCCCACGGTACAGCCTGTCTCGGATTTTTTTGGGCAAGGCGATGCAGTGCGTAGCCTCATCCCCGGCATCGACGACGCGTCGATGTCTGAGTATTTTGCCGCTCTCAAGGGCTTCGGCCTTATTTCCGAAAACAATGGCTTTACCGTCGGGCCAAGTGGCACGGTCAATTTACACGAATCCATGGGATTTGGCCGCGATGAAGGCCGGGACCTCACGGCGGTGGATTTGATATCGATGGCGGTTTCGGAAATGGAGAATGTCGTTGTTGAAATCAATGGCCGATACAGCGGGGTGTTGTTTGGATTTCTCAACGAGGGCATTCGAGGTAACGCGAGCCTTGAATACTATCAAGGATTGAGATCCGCTGCAGACACCTATCGTGATTCTGTGGCTGGGCAACCCGAAAAATTTGTAGATGAGGAAGATTTGGAAGTTATACTTGACCTAATTGACGCACAAATTCGGGTTCACCAGAGATAGCGGAATAGGATGGAGGTCGGGTCCGTTCCAGTTTGCGGCATCAGGGCCCGGCCTCTTAACCCGCCTCCACCCTTGCAGCGGCCCGGATTTCGGCCGCGTAAGCCCGCCATTTATAGATAAGAAAAGGGGCAACAAAAAGGTAGAGTGCTTCGAAGTGGAATAGTACTAAATTTGGAAAGTCAAAACCGAGGACCGGTTCGAATTGTATGTGCAGACTTGTCTTACTTATTCGGTCCAAGGCCAAAGCGGGTAGGGCGCATATGTAGGGGTAGAATGCCGATAATTGTACGCGGGTGGTTTTTTTTTGCGGGAGGAAAATAAGAAGTGTGCCAGATGTTATTACGAATGTTCCAAAACTATAAGCTGTGCGCAATAAATCCGGCTGAACGATTATGTAGTAGATCAAGAACAGGGCTCCGGCCAATGTCTGGGTGCACAATAGTAGAACCGATATGGCGCCGAACCATAAGTCGATGGTTCGATTGTTACTAAAGCCAGCCTGTTCTGTGTTTTTCCGGGCTGAAGCATTATTGGTGTAGTAGTCACTTAGAAGTTCAGTAAATAATAATATAGATACTATTGGAACGGAGAATAGTACCATGTATTTGGCGCCGGTACTTAAGCCATATATTATACCTATTCCAATAATGGTAACGAAAACACCGAGATTAAGGAAAAACATGAACCCGCCGATTATATCCAATATCCGGACAATTCTTCTTGGGGGCGGATCCTTCGGTTCCCCACCGCCAAGGTTATCGACGGGCACGGCTTAGATCACGCTTATAGGATATGAATTTACACATTTTTGAGCATTCCTGAGTACTATCAACTAACGGTATCACGATTGTAATCGGTCGTCTATTACCGTCTAGGTAGATCGTGAAAATAGCGCGGGATAGGGGTAAATAGATATTATGATTTGTGTATATGCTTGGCAGATATGGTTGTCATGATTTGAACCCGGCGTCGAAAACCTGATCATGCAAACTGTCCTGCCCGCCAAACGGGCGGCGATCGAGGCTTTCACCGACGGCCCTAACCGCCCCGGTTTCACCGACGTCAACGACCCCTACACCCACTGCCTGCGCGACATCGAGCGCCGCATCGCCGGCACCGGTTTTGCCAAATTGAATTAGGGGCAGTCGACCGCGACGACCTCACCTGCCGGGCGATCACCCAGGTCGCCTCCGAGCACGAGACGATCCGCGCCACCACCGACCCAATTGAACGCGAACGCCTGCAGCACGAAGTGCCA
>JAJFIX010000003.1 GCA_021774575.1 Alphaproteobacteria bacterium
GATTTCGACGGCCCGTTCAAGGTCGCGGCGCTTGATCGCCGGCAAGTGATCGAGGCTCGTTTTCAGGCGCATGGGTGTTTTTTATCCGCCCGGCGCGGAGGCCGCCAAGGTTTATCTCCAGCAAGTTGGGATTATGGATTATGGATTATGGATTATGGGATACGGGGTACGGGAGACTCAAATTGATAAACCGTCACCACCTGAAACAAACCTTTAAGCTGGTTGCGTCCCCCTGCAACCATCCGAACGGAAAAAATCATGCTAAATTAATTGGTTATGATGCACGCGCAGGTCACCCCGCAACCATGTGTGGACGGCCCTTGATTTGCAAGTGTCGTAGTGCATTTTGTCACGGCTCGGTTGGGTACAGTCATGTGTCCGGCCTGTTTGCGCGGCACATAAACCGCTGGCCTTGATGAAATCCGTGACGGAGCCGGTCTCCAATCAACTTCGCGCTCAGAGACGAGCATGGTTGCGGACGAGGTGTCCGGCTCCCGGTTTCAAACCGTTGCGTGATCATCATACGATACGGACCTTGCAAACTTCAATTTGCTTGAGTTTTAGCAGCTTGCCTGTCTGCTTTTATATTCCTCCTGACGTGTCATGACGGCCCATGCGATGCGGGCCATTTTATTGGCCATCGCCACGGTGACGAGGCGGGGCGGTTTTTTCTGGAGCAAGGCAACGGCCCAGGCCTCGTCGGGGGTTCTCTGTTTTTTCACCACGCCCAGCATTGATGTGGCTCCGATGACAAGCAATCGGCGCAGGTATCGATCCCCTTGTTTCGATATGCGGCCGAGCCTTTCCTTGCCGCCACTGGAGTTCTGTCGCGGAACGAGGCCCAGCCACGCGGCGAGCTGCCGGCCCGACTTGAACTGTGTAGGATCGGTGATGGTGGCCGACAGAGCCGATGCCGTGATCGGACCGATGCCCGGTATCGTCGCCAACCGCCTGCTCTCCGGGTTCTTGCGGTGCCAGCGCACGATCTCTTTGTGCAAGCGATCGATCCTCGCCTTGAGGTCCC
Source organism: Alphaproteobacteria bacterium (assembly GCA_021774575.1). GTDB lineage: Bacteria > Pseudomonadota > Alphaproteobacteria > UBA6615 > UBA6615 > JAJFIX01. The sequence goes on from JAJFIX010000003.1 coordinate 1,025, forward strand.
GCAATTGGTCGATGATCGCCGCCAGTGCCGTCACGACTGATCCGGGGAGGTCGTTGGCGTCCTTATCTTCGACGATTGCCGTCAGTTTAGCGACATTCTCGATCCCCTTGGCGACCACCACTCCGAACTCGGAAAGATGTCCGCGCAGCGCGTTGACCAACGCCGTGCGCTGCCGGATTAAAAGGTCGCGGGTCCGATGTAGCATCAATACGCCCTGCTGTTCTTTTCCCTTGAGTGGCACAAAGCGCATCGATGGCCGTGTCACGGCTTCGCAGATCGCCTCGGCATCGGCGGCGTCGTTCTTACCGCGTTTGACGTAAGGCTTGACGTATTGCGGCGGCATCTGGCGAACGTCGTGGCCGAGCAATTTGAGTTCGCGCGTCCAGTAATGGGAACCGCCGCTGGCCTCCAGCCCAACAAGGCAGGGCGGTAGGGCGGCGAAGAAAGGCAGCACCGCGCCGCGCCGTAGTTGCTTACGGACAACGACTTGTCCGTCGCTGTCTACGGCATGCACCTGGAACACGTTCTTTGCGAGATCAAGTCCTATCGTGGTAATCGTCATTGTGGATGGCTCCCTGTTAATGAAGTCTTTGACAACTCCATTATGCCGACTAAACATCGGCGGTGGGGGCCGTCCACACCATCATCTGCAAGTTCCAGGGGAAATCCATTGCGCAACGCCGCCAAAAAGTTGACCATGCCGCCAAGAACATGGAAACAGGCGCTGAACCAGTTCGCCGTCCTGTTCCAGGATCGATTCCCGGATCCGATTTAGAGAAAATGGGAAAACATGAACCGGTCACTTACACGGTAAACCTGACACCACCCCTGGTTTAATTACACCGAGTTATGCACCATGTCTCCCGAACTCGTGTTCTGGCTCGCACTTACGATCAAGATGGCGGTTACCACCCTGTTCGTGAGCGTCGCGACAATCATCGCCGAAAGACTAGGCGCTGTGGTGGGCGCGCTCGTGGCGACGCTGCCAGTCGCTGCTGGACCAGTTTATGTATTTTTAGCGCTAGATCATGATGCGGCTTTCATTTCTGAGAGTGCGGTCGCGAGTCTCGCAATGAACACCGCTACCGCGATTTTTATAACGGTCTATGTGCTGACTGCACAACGACGCTCACTGTGGATCAGCATATCCGTGGCAATTACGGTTTGGCTCGCGGTCACTTTGGCGCTCGTTCTAATTCATTGGGCCGCCCCCACAGCATTGGTTCTCAACTTAGTTGTTTTCCCTCTGTGTGTGTGGATCGTCAAGCCGTATGGCCGGGTAGCCATGCCGCCGACGATACGGCCTTGGTACGACTTCGTGATAAGGGCAGGCATGGTCGCACTGTTGGTCGGCGCGGTCGTTACTCTAAGTTCTCGAATTGGTCCAACGGGAAGCGGCTTGCTTGCTGTGTTCCCGGTTATTTACATGAGTATTATGCTGATCTTGCATCGCCGCGTCGGTGGCCCTGCCACGGCCGCAGTGCTAGCGAATGCTGTTTTCGGCCTTGCCGGTTTTGGCGCAGCGTTGCTAACGCTGCATCTCGTGGCAGTGCCGCTTGGATCAGCCCTGGCCCTCATTGCTGCCCTCAGCGTCTCCGTTGCTTGGAATACCGGCCTATATATTGCACGACATCGCAAATCCTTGGCTTGAGCAAAACGACCCACCGCGTTCAAAGAACACCGCGACAGCGAGATCGACCCAGGGTGGGCAGATAGCTTATCTGGCAACCACCCACCAGGTTGGGACCGATCGCCAGCCATCATGGAGGTAAGGGGGGCGTAAACTGGATGCAGTATACAATTGATGGTCAATCCGCCGACCATCGATATCCCGCGCTACCACCGACGGATATAGTTGGTATCAGGCCCCTGCAACCATCCGTAAGAAAAAAAACAACATAAAAACAGATGGTTACGGAGTGGTTTCAGTCACCCCGCAACCATCTGTCCGATTTCCAAAGTCGCTTGCCTTGAATTTTGTCTGCTTAGCGCTCCGAAGTGATCGTCCTTGCATGGCCATTCTGATATCCGGGTCCGACCCAACAGAGACCTTGGCCGCCTCCATATTATTTACGGTAACGGAGGCGGGCCTAGATGTTGGATATTATTGGTTTTTAGTCACAACTACACATCATTCACGCCAATGTTCTGGTCGATTCAAGCTATCTGCACACTGAATTCGGCCCTCGATCGTGCGCATAACCCCAACCGTCAATTCTTGAACCATCCAGGCATTCGCGTGTTCTTCCGGTATCGGGTACGGCGCATCCAAGCCCAGTCTGCCAGCAGTCTGAAATCCAAAGCGCGGATAGTAATCGGGATGCCCCAAAACAAAGACGAGGTCTACTCTGCATGCCTTCAACAAACGCAAACCTTCCTTGATTAACTCACCGCCTATCCCATTGCTCTGCATATCAGGCAAGATGGCGAGCGGGGCAAGAATGGATGCCGTTACCGTGTTCTCCAACCCGGTTACAGTTACCGCCGTAAATAGGATATGACCAACACACCGACCATCAATTGAAGCCAGCAGGGATAACCTCGGGACGGCGCTGGGGTCGTGTAGCAAGTCGGAGACCAGACCTGCTTCTTTATCATTGCCAAAAGCACGACGCTCAATATCCAATACTGTATTGAGATCATTGCTTGTTGATTCTCGAATTATCACCAGTTCTTCCTCTTGCATTGAATTATAGGGACATGAGACTCAATTCGATGGGCTCGCGATGAGCTTCGTGGCAACTCGAATTTTCGACGCAACCATCCTCATACAACAAAATTTCAAACGGTGCGACCCGAGCTATGCCCTGCGACCCGAGCTAATCCCTGCGCTACGATCAACGGATATCGTCGGTATCGTGCCCCTGCAGCCATCTGCACGAAAAAGCATTTTAGATCAGTGTGTTATGATGGCCGTACTTTTCCATGAAAACATTCTCTAATGGAATCAATGGTTTGGCATTTTAGGTTCCGGTTACTCCGCAACCATCTGATCCGATTTTTAGGGTCACTTGCGTTGAATTTTGTCTGCTTAGCGTCCTGAGGCGGTCGTTTTCGCAGGGCCACTCTGATGTCCGGATCTGACCCAAGGCGATCATTCGAAATAGCCTAACGCTCGATCATTGACGCGGAGCAAGTAATATACTCGCTAGGATTCTGTGCCGCACAACCATTCGCGGTTATCAGGAATCATCTCCAATTCGACAAAATCTGTAAATGATTTTAGCAATGAGGTCCGGGGAAAATATGAATCGGATTCGCGCCCGCTCTTCCATGTCAAATGGACAATTGCCACCGATTGTTCGGCCTCGGGAAGCCAGAACAGACAGTCGTCACAATCTCCCCGCTTTGCAACCGCCCTCGCCGATTTCCGGTAAGGCCAGAGCACATGCGTTTCGCAGACTTCATTTCGAAGTTCTTGTTCAAAAGCGGACCCATGTGTTGGGTTTTCCTTATAGAAACCCCACCAAGGTTCAAGCCAATGAACCTTTGATAATTCGTCAACTAGGTGGCGCGGCAAATGGGTTTTATCGACATTCGGCATTGAGAAATCCTAAAGTCTAGCTCCTCGATAGACGGCGGCAAAATTCGTTTTGGCTTAAAACCCGATATTCCAGCGTCGGTTAGATTATGGCTGCTTAGCTTGGGAAAGCAATCGCGAATTACAAGTGCTCATAAGGGTGGCTTGTGACGCCACTCGGAGATTTAGTTGCCGTCCGTGGCTTCAGATTTGAATGAATGAGCCGGTTGCAATTTCGCGATCAGGCGTTCGATGTCGGCCCAGCGCCCGACCACGCGGCTTGCTTCGATAATGGCATTGCTATGTTCTCTACGGCCAATCGCGATATAGTGATCGATATCGATGGAACCATCGGGGCGGCGGCGGATTTCGCTTTGGGTAGGTGCGGTCATTGGTCTCTCCTGGAAAAGGATTGCCGGTTGTTTGAGGACCCAAACTTATCGGTAACCGCCATGGAGGTCTTTGAGACGGCATCCATTTTCCCTTGAGAAGCCCTTGATATTCGCACCGAGTTACCTTGCCGACCGTCGCACATGGATTTATGGTCCCCCCCCGTGGGCATAACCAGGGCGCTAGATGATTCATCGATTCGAAGATTTCGAGCTTGATCCGCAGCTGAGAGAATTGCGGAAAGACGGTTCTGCCGTTGACATGGAGCCCCAGGTGTTCGACCTATTGCTCTACCTTGTCCAGAACGCTGAACATGTGGTCGGCAAGGACGAATTGTTCGAACATGTATGGGTCGGCCGGATCGTTTCCGATTCAACACTCAGCAGCCGGATTAATGCGGCGCGCCGCGTCTTGGGGGACGACGGAAGTCAGCAGCGTCTCATCCGGACCACGCCGCGTCGCGGTTTCCGGTTCGCGGGCGAGGTTTCTACAGCTGAGAACGCGGCAGCAACTGAAAACGCGGCAGCAACGGCCTCTCCCGGCCCGGTCGAGCGGCAAGATCGCAGGGACATCGCCACCTTTGGGCTCCCGCCACTGCCACGGATCGCCGTGGTCCCGTTCAAGAGTTTGGGCGACGAAGCCGAGTGTGGGGCAATCGCCGACGGCTTTCGGGAAGATCTCGCCGCCGCCCTCTCGCAGCTGGAAAATCTTTCGATAACTCATGTCGCGCCAAACGACGGCGGCCGGGCCACTGACCGGGCGGTCGAAAGCAGGGGGAGCGATGGTGATCTGTTGCAGGCAACTCACATTATCACCGGTAGCATCCGATTATCCGGGAATCGCATTCGTATCACCGCACAACTACTTGACCCAATGACTGACAATCAACTGTGGGCGGATAAGTTTGACGGCTCACTCGGAAATGTGTTTGAGTTTCTAGACGACATCGTCGATACGGTCGTTACCGCCCTTGAGGTCAGATTATCCGATGGTGAACAGGTGCGTTCCTGGCGCAACGAAGCCGGCACGGCAAAGGCGTACGAGCATTTCATCAGAGGACGCGCAGCCTACAAAGAGTATTCGCGAGCCGGAAACGTCCGCGCCCGGACCGGTTATCAGGCGGCAGTTGAGAAATCGCCGGAATTCAAGTCAGCAATGGTTGGGCTTGCTCGCACCCATATCGGGGATGCGACGTTTTCTTGGTCCAACGACAGAGCGGCGAGCCTTTCAGAGGCACGCCGGCTTATCACCGCCACCCTCGAAATCGCCCCCGATCACGCACCGGCTCATTTCGAGCTGGCACACATTCTCATGCTTGAAGGCGAGTTCGAAGCTGCACATCGCGAGGCGAAACGGAGCACAGAAATCGATCCCAACTCCGGCGAAGCATACTGCGTTTTGGCATATGTTCTCGGCTGTCTTGGCCGCCATGAGGACGCCATCGGGGCGACAAAACGTAGTATCCAGCTCAACCCTAGTGTGCCGGAATATTACCTTATACCTCTGGCCGAGGCTTATATCGCTCTGTCGCGTTATTCGGAAGCCAAGTCGATCTTAGAACAACTCGAGGCACGGCGGCCCGATTGGATTATGTCGTGCGCGTTGTCTGCAATCTTGTTCGTATGCATCGGCCAACCGGACACAGCGCGAACCTATATAGACAGAATAGTTTTGAGAGACCCCAATTTCACAGTCGAAAAATGGCGTGGGTATATCTTCTATCCGACGAGACCCGATGTCCCTGAGCTCGTCGAAAAACTCGTTGCCGCCGGCCTCCCAAGAAACTGAAGTTTCACGTATAATCGAAGGTCAAGCCGACAACAGCAGGGCATTGGCTGTGACAGAGATGCCGACCGCTTATGGCCAAAAGCTGCCGCTAGCGGTCATTCTGAATTACCACCGGTCGTATCCGATAGCGGACATGGTATTATTGATGGCTGTTTTCTTGTCGATGAAGGCTGCTTTCGGTGGCGCAGCGGACTTGCTATCGAGCAATTTGGACTACCACTTAGGAGCCTAGCGATGCCTGCATTTTGGGTTGCCCAAGTCAATGTTACCGATCGCGAAAGTTATAAGAAATATTCGGATCGCGTGCCTGCTGTGCTCGAAAAGTACGGTGGCAAGTTCCTCGCACGCGGCGGACGGCACGAGGCACTGGAGGGCGATGCCGAAAAGACACGTGCCGTCGTGGTTGAGTTCGAGAGCTTCGAACGCGCACTCGAATGCTATCACTCCCCGGAATACCAAGAGATTAGGAAACTTCGTGACGGTGCCGGTGATATCCAACTCTCGGTCGTCGAAACGTTGGATCTCTGAACCGCCTTTCGGACCTCGCCCCTTCTGTTCGGGAGATACGGGAGATGCGCGGACCCATTCTCTTTTGCCCAACTTCTCATAGGTCGCGCCATTTTGGATGTTTGGCTGCTTGAGTGTGTCTGGTCTTAATTACTATGGGTTCGGCGCAGTTCTGCGGAGCGGGCACGCGATCTTGATCGGCCGGGTTGGGGGTTGCACCCGCTGAGGGATAAGCTGAAAGGTTTTTGGAGCGTCAAAATATCCGGCAACTGGCGCGTTATTTTTCGGTTCGAGGATGGCGACGCCTACGATGTCGAGCTGATCGATTACCATTAGGAGAGCGCTATTGTGACGATGAAAAATCCCCCGCATCCGGGCCGGTCGATTAAGTGCAGCTGCCTCGATCCGTTGGGCTTGTCTATCACTGGTGCAGCAAAGTCTTTGGGCGTAACTCGCCAGACTTTAACGCGCGTCATCCACGGGCATTGCGGAATTTCGCCGGAGATGTCGATCCGGCTTGAAAAGATAGGCTGGGGATCGGCGCGCACATGGCTGGCGGCACAGACCGCTTTCGATTTAGCGCAGGCGCAGAAGAAATCTGAGAATAATGTGGTGACGCCTTATAAGGCGCCGGCGGATGATGCCCACGCCTAACTTCAGGCTATCCTCTCCCAGCGCTGAGCATGATGGAATTGAATGTTTCAATAAAATTAATGGTTAAGCGGATTCATTGATGGGCAATATCCCATGTCACCACCATCAATGATAGCCGTCTGAGTATTTGCCGGCGAAACGTCAGCTGTGAGACGTCGGGCAATTTCGGGAAACCTGTTTACTGCTGATCAGGCCTTCGAGTGGAGGTCGGGCCGACGGTTGTCATTTTTTAGATCGGGCGTCCTCTAGCAGTTACTAATGCGGGGGGTCGAGAGCAGTTGCTTGATGCGGGAGGTCGAAGCCAATGACCAAGCATTTTGGCCGTTGTATCGGCCCCAATCGGGGCAGTAGTGAATATCTGCGCCGGCCGTGATGAGTATTTCAACTATTTGCTGGTGACCTTGCTCAGCTGCGATCATCAAGGCAGTACCATGCGCTACATCGTGAGAATCCACTTGCGCCCCGGCCTCCAATAAGGCGCGTGCGATAGCCGAATATCCTCTACGTGCCGCAATAACGAGGGGGGTGCCGGCGGACCCTTGGTGACCAAATTCGGTATTGGCACCACGGGCGATGAGTTGAGCGACCATTTCGATTGAATTGTTAGCCGCCGCATGGTGGAGCGCCGTGTAGAAACTGCTATCAAGGTTGTCGATCGATGCGCCAGCGTCAAGCAAATCCCGGGCGATGTCATAGCGCCATTGCTTGATCGCATTAATGAGAGAAGACCCGCCATAGGGACCGATGAAGGCATCGGCATCGGCATTGGTATCGGCATCGTTGCTAACCAATAAATCGATCATTTCGCGGGAGTTGTTATGAATAGCGTATTGGAGGCCGGTGAGTTCGTTCTTTTCCACCTCCGCGCGATAGGTACAGTCGCTTCTGCAGGCGCGCAAATCTAGGTTGGCGCCCTCGGTGACGAGCAACCGGGCCGCTTCGATTAGATCAAGTTCCGCCGCGTACATCAGTGGCGTTTTGCCGAACGCATTCTGGTAATTCACGTTGGCGCCCGCGTTCAATAACAATCGTATCACATCGGGTCGGTCTAGGCTGAAGGCGAGGAGCATTCCGGTTCTTTCGCTATTGTCTTCAAATTCCTCGGATATCTCCGTGAGTTTCGCGCCGATCTCTTCTATATCGGCTTCGGACGCGATTAATACTTGTAGCCCTCTTGTCTGCGCCCGTATGGCCCAATCTCTGTGCCATGAATGGTCATCAGCTCTTTGGAAACGAAAGTGATAACGAAGGAGCCAATCGAGTTTTCGATGGCTTGCGAAACGTGCCTCGTTTGGCGCATATCCAAAACTCCCGCGGTAATAGGCAGCTAGGTCGCGTTCCGCTTCGATCAACAAGGCCTGTAGTTGGCGATCGTAGATTTTTTGAGCGAGGCTTTCTAGACGCCAACTGGCAAGTCGGCGATCAACCGTTTCGCGGGTATTGTAAGGTTCTGGTGTATCGGCCCAGGGCCGCACCAATAGTGGGATATAGGTGCGCGGGAGTTTGCGCGTCCGAATATTACCAATGGGGCGGTAGGAGTAATTACCTGGAGGATCGTCGCCCATAATGGCTGACAGCAGCCGATAAAGCTCCTCGAGCGAGTCTGGGCCAAAGTTGATAATGTTCTCCGGTTGTAAACGAATGTGGCATATCGGGTCGCCCGCTCCGTTTGCCGTCAGTGGCGCGACCGTGGCGGTGTCGTCGCCGTCTAGTCTGCCAATATGCGTTATCAGGTACAATTTGTTGTTCTGCTGAATGAGCCCTGGTCGGACATACTCATCGAATGTAACGAATGGGAGTCGCCGGCGTAACGGTAAAATTCGAACCGCCTAGCATCGTCATTCTCGAAATTATGTATTGCCGAATTTAGTGCATCACTGGATGGGAAGGCCCTCAGGGAATAGACATATCCATCGAGGGACCGAGAAAAGTAGTCTCGTTGAAATAGGAATGCAGGGCTGATTCCATTCTCACTCAGTTGCGCGGCCGTTTCGATTATAACCCGACTGCCGAATTCCAAGCTGTGTGTGACCCAGTTTTCTCCGTCCGGTGTGTTTGGCGAGAGCAATAGATTGGTATTCGCCAATTCTACGTCGCGCAGGTCGACATGGTAAATTCGAGACATGAACATCTGGCGGGCGGCACGTGTCAGCGCGTCGCAAAGTGGCTGGCCGACGCCTACCTCTTGATATGGCAGGAAGGGTATGCGGTCGATAACTGGGATGGGGGTTTCGGTAACGGTACCGTCGCGACTGCGTTCTCTTCCGGCGAGCCGTTTCCTGTCAATAATGCTCCGTCTGTTTCATTGGGCGCAGGAGACCGTGCGACGGTGATTCCCGGCGCCGCCGCTCCACAGCCCGCACAGATTGCAACAAGGAATAACACCAGAATGCGGTCGAGCCGGCAGGAGCGGTCTGCTGAATTCGACGTAGTACATTGGTTCAATGGCATCCGCCTGGTAGATCAAAGTGCTGCGAACAAAAATCGATTAATTAATACAATAGATTTGGCAGCACTTACAGTTCCAAATCTCCCGCGCCACAACCAGCGGATATAGTTGGGTAGCGTTGCTGGGTAGGCAATCGCGCTGACGGCACCTTCGAAATGCTGTTGATCGGAGCGCCTGGGGTCGGAGCGGCGGCGATCGATAAATTGACCGATCGCTGCCGGATCGGTCCCGAGCCCGCGCTTGTGTCGGCGGTCGTCGCGCACTCGGCCGAAAACGAAGGCCGCGTCGGCTTTATCCCGAAAGGCGACGGTTTAACGACGGCACGATATCCCGACATACGGAGATCTTGCGCTCCTTCATTTGAACGTCCAATATTCAGATGACACAGTTCAAATGTGCTGAGACGAAGGAATGCCGTCATGAAAAGGCTAGCCGTCATCTGTTCTCTCCTCGTTGTTGCGACGGCGAGTGCCTGTAGCTCCTCGAAAATCAGTCATTCACCGGCACTGCCTTCCGGGGATGGTTTCATGGCCGCCTTCAATAATGGCGACGCGCCGGGTGTGGCCGGTCTCTATACCCAAGACGCGATGGTGTTGCCGCCCGATGCCGTTCGCCTGGATGGCAGGCAGGCGATCGAGCAGTTTTGGCAAGGCGCCATTGACGCCGGGCTGACCAATTTGGTCTTGGAAACTGTGGAGATGGACGTATCGGGCGATACGACTTATGAGGTCGGCAACTTATTTCTCGATGCACCGGGGGCAGACGGCGAGCTCAGCACCATTTCGGGCAAATATATCGTTATTTGGAAATACGGAGAGGACGGCGAATGGCGGCTTCACCGAGATATCTGGAATGTTAATCCAGCGCCTGCGGAAAAGTGATCGCCTGCCGCCTCTGATTTATGGCAAGTCAAACGCCGTCGACAAATAACACCCGGCTGCCTGCATTATTCAGGCGAAAGTGCTTGATCTCGTTATAGTCATCGGCCGCCCAAAAGCGTTTTGCCGCCGCCATATCGGGAAACTCTAAAACGACAATCCGATGGGGATCCCAGTCGCCTTCGAAATTTTCGAACGCGCCGCCGCGCACGATATACTTTCCCCCGTATTTGGCGATAATATCCGGCACCTTTTCCTTGTAGCCGGAAAATCCTTCAGGGTCTTTTACGTCGAGATCGACGATGATATAGGCCGCCATTATTTCAATCCTCAGTCTTGGGTGCGTCTTAATTAGGGGCCGGGGTTTAGCTGCCGGGGCGGCGAAGGTTGCGCCACCTGAAAGCGACCCAGGCCGTCGCCAGCACGGTTTCGATGGCGATCGGCAGGATCGACAAATAGGCCGGTTCTTCGGGTTGGGGGCGAAACAGGCCCAGGGCGAGCTGGGTCGTCGTTTGAAATTCCCCCAGCACCCCGACGATGATCGGGGCGACAAAATAGAGCACCATCAGGTAAATCAAGGCGGCCAAATCCGCCCGCTTGGCATTGGCGCGAAAATTCAATGCCAGAATGATGGCGTAGTCGCGCAAGGCAAAGAGGGTCAGGCTAATCAGCATCAGGCGCGGGCTGGCGCCCAGCGTACCGGCATGTGGGGTATAGCCAAGGCTCGGGTTTAGGGCAGGCGGGCCGCCGATGAAAGCCACCAAGATCAGCGCCACCAGGGCGACGGCGAGAGAGGCAACCCAGAACGGGTTTTTTTCTAAAAAACCGCGTGCCGAGCCATGCCCAAGTGCGGTCAGGAAAGTGCGATAGTCATTGATCGATTTGGGTTCAATAAATATGGCGATATAGGTCAGGACTAACCCGACCGCCCAAATAATGCCGAGGAACACCGTGATCCGGCCCGGAGATTGCTCCATATCCGCATAGATCGCCTCGAACCCGGCGACATAAACCCCGGCAAACAGGACAAAAACCAGCCACATCCAGCGCAGGCTGCGAAATTGCAGCAGGGTGCCCAATTCGCGGATGATACCGGTCACCGCCCAGCCGAGAAAGACAACGAGGCTGGCGATGGCAAACCAGCGTGGCGAAAAAGCGATCCCATACCAGATATGCGGCTTGGGGCTGGCATTATTAAAGATGCGCCCGATCTCAAGATCTGGTGAAGAGGTCGAAACGGTCCAGGTCAGCCAAATAAGGGCGGCGGCGCCGATGGCAAAAAACTGGCACAAGGTGACCGATATGCCTTTTGATGTGCGGGCCCGCTTCATCAAAATAACCGCGACAAACATCGATGTTGTGATCGCCAGCAACGCGGCCAATAACTCGCCAATGCCCGACAAGATGATTTTGACCTGCCACTGATCGGGCAGGCTGCGCGGGTTGATATCGGCCAGCTCGACCGATTGGGCGACGATACTGACGACCACGCAAATCGACGCGCCATATAAAATAAACCCCAGCCCGCCAAACAGCTTGCCGAGGAAAAGCTCCATCGCCGAGAGCGCCGACATGCGTTGGCCGTCCCAGGTATTGTTCAGCAATTCGGCATCAAACACCCCGGCTGCCTTGCGGGTTCCCCAGAGCAGTATGAGCGCCCAAAAGGCAATTCGCGATACCGTGGCAACCGTGCCAGCATCGCCGGCGGTCGCCGCAGCGGTAAAAACCAGCCCGAGAATGACCGGCATGGCAATCAGTCGCTGGCGGGTCAGCTCGATCGTCAGGTTGCGTTTTAGTTCCGGGTTCATGGCTGGTCTCCCGGTTTAGTTTGGGAAAAATAGACGTCGGACATGGTGCTCGATAGGGGCGAAAATTGGCTGACGGCGAGCCCGGCTTCAATCAAATCGCGCAAGATCGTGTGCCGCTCGGTTTCGGCTCCGGCAACGATGAACGAGGCTTCGCGATCACTGGCATCGAGAATATCGACAGTTTCCATATCACCGAGGACTTGCATAAGACGAGGGTCGGGGCGTGCTAGGGTGACCTGCCAGGACGCCGCGCCGGTCCGCTGGTTTTCCTGTCCGACCGGGCGGAACGCATCCAGCTTTCCATCCCGCACGATCATCACATGGCTGCAATAATCCTCAAGTTCGGAAAGAATATGCGACGAGACAATCAGCGTCATGCCTTCGTCATTCAGCAATTTGATCGTTGCCGACAACTGTCGGCGCGCATCGGGGTCGAGCCCCGATGCGGGCTCGTCGAGCATGGCGATTTGCGGCCGGTGAATGATTGCCTGGGCAATCGCAACCTTCTGGCGATTGCCCCGCGAGAGGGTGCCGATGCGTTTTTCCAGCTGCATGTCGAGGCCGATGAGCTTGGCCGCCCAAGCAAGGTGGGTTTCAAAGCGGTCCTTGGGCAATTTCTTCGCCCCCGCATGAAAAAGCAACGCCTGGCGGATGGTCAAATCGTCATACAGTCCGAAAAAATCCGGCAGAAACCCGATCATCCGATGGATGTCGCGGGGATTATCGCGCACGTCCAGCCCGCCGACCCGCACCGCGCCCCCGGACGGCGCATCCAGCGCGCAAATGCAGCGCATCAAGGTTGTCTTACCGGCCCCATTGGGCCCGACCAGCCCGACAACGGTTCCCGGCTCAATAGCAAAACTCACTCCAGAGAGGGCCCGGACCGTATCATAATCGAAGACCAGATCGGTGGCGGTAATCAGCGGTTCGGACTTCTGGTCGGTGGTCCTGGATGGCATCGGTGTTTCCTTCCAAGGCGAGGCATAAATAAACGGGCAATTGCCGGACGCACGATAGGGACGCACGATAGAAGGTCGCTTCCGGTTAATCAATTGGTGGCGTCTTGCTGAAATTCAATTCAGTTGCCAAATTGTGGGAGGCCGGAAATACTGGCAGGTGGGAGCTACGGCACTTTTCCGACTGACACAAGGGCATAGATATGAGCGATTGGGGAACAAAACCGGTGATTGGGATCATCGGGGGCAGCGGCATCTATGAAATCGATGGGTTGGAGAAAACCGAGTGGCGGGTGGTCGCGTCGCCCTTTGGTACGGTCTCGGACGAGCTACTGTTCGGCGAGCTGGACGGCCAGGCTTTGGTTTTCCTGCCGCGCCACGGGCGGGGTCATGTGTTGTCGCCCAGCGGCGTCAATTACCGGGCCAATATCGATGCGCTGAAACGCGCCGGTGTGACCGAGATCCTCTCGGTCAGCGCCTGTGGATCGCTCTCCCAGGACCTGGCGCCGGGCAGTTTCGTCATTGCCGATCAATTTATCGACCGGACATTTGCCCGGGAAAAGAGCTTCTTCGGCGACGGGCTGGTCGCCCATGTTGCTCTAGGGCAGCCGGTCTGCGGCAGACTCGGCGATGCGATTGAAGCGGGCGCGGGCGAGGCGGGGATTGCCGTCACCCGTGGCGGCACCTATTTGGCGATGGAGGGCCCGCAATTTTCCACCCTGGCCGAAAGCGAGCTTTATCGAAGCTGGGGCTGCGACGTCATCGGCATGACCAATATGCCCGAAGCCAAACTCGCCCGAGAGGCCGAGATTTGCTACGCCACCATCGCCATGGTCACCGATTACGATTGCTGGCACCCCGATCACGACCAGGTCGATGTCGAGGCGGTGATCCGCGTCCTGCTGGAAAATGCCGATAAAGGCCGGGCCCTGGTCCGCGCCACCATACCCCAGCTAACTGGAGGCCAGCTAACTGGGGTCCAGCTAACTGGGGTCCAGCTAGCTGGGGGACATAATATTTGCCATCAGGGCTGTCATCGGGCCTTGGATAACGCCATCATTACCGCGCCCGATGCCCGCGACCCCAAGGCCGCCGCGCGGCTTGATGCGGTGGCCGGACGCGTGTTGGGGACGATGCCATGAACGTCAACGGCACCCCATATCGCACGATCTGGGAAGCGGCAGGTGGGGCGGTCGAGATCATCGATCAGACCAAACTCCCCCATCAATTTGTCACCATAAAACTACGCTCCTTAGACGACGCGGCCACGGCAATTGCCGATATGTGGGTGCGCGGCGCGCCGCTCATCGGGGCGATGGCGGCCTATGGCATGTATCTGGCGATGGGCGAAGACGGGTCCGATGCGGGCCTGGCCCATGCCGCCAAAACCCTGACCGCGACCCGCCCGACCGCGGTTAATCTGGCCTGGGCGGTCGATCATATGACCGCGCTGCTCACCCCCCTGGCGCCCGCCGACCGGCCCCAGGCCGCCCGGCGCGAAGCGGCCCGCATTTGCGATGAAGACGTCGCCATATGCAATGGCATCGGCGAGCACGGCCTGGCTAAAATCGAACAGGCCTGGGACGCCAAAGGCGAAACCGGCCCGGTCAATATCCTCACCCATTGCAATGCCGGCTGGCTGGCGACCGTCGATTGGGGCACTGCCCTGGCGCCGATCTATAAGGCCCATGAGGCGGGTATCCCGGTGCATGTGTGGGTTGACGAAACCCGCCCCCGCAACCAGGGCGCGTCTCTGACCGCCTGGGAGCTAGGCCAGCATGGTGTGCCCAATACGCTGATCGTCGACAATGCCGGCGGCCATTTAATGCAGCACGGCATGGTTGATCTGTGCATCACCGGGACCGACCGCACCACCGCCACCGGCGATGTGGCCAACAAGATCGGCACCTATCTTAAAGCCCTCGCCGCCCACGATAACCAGGTGCCGTTCTACGTCGCCCTGCCGGGCCCGACGATAGACTGGCAGGCCAGGGACGGTATCGCTGACATCCCGATCGAACAACGCGATGGCCGCGAAGTCACCCAAATCACCGGTCGTCAGGCCGGGGCAGGGGGCACAAATGACCTTGTCACCATCGACTTGGCCCCCGAGGGCACGGCGGCGGCAAATTACGCCTTCGACGTCACCCCGGCCCGCCTGGTCACCGGCCTGATCACCGAGCGCGGCGTCTGCCCGGCGACGGCGGCGGGCCTGGCCGGCCTCTACCCGGAAAAAGCCGGCTAGAAACGCAGTGTTCCGATAGGCCCCTTGACAAACTTCTAAACGTTGTGTAATAAACAACATATGTTATAGTATCAATTCGATAAAAAGGATGTACCCGATGATAACGGTCCCGACGAACCCCAATCGCCCCCGCACCCCAACCCTTCCTGACAATTTGGATCCCACCCCGGCATCCGATGCGATGGCCAAGCAATTGGCCGCGATCTTGCCGACACCGAATATTAAGCTAACATCCCTCCTGCCGCCAAAGCCCGACCCTGCATCTGCAACAGCAACCCCGTCGCGCCCCCCGTCCGAGCAGGTCAAAAAAATGCGCGCACTAAATAAACAGCAGCACCAAACCCTGACCGCAGGCCTGGAGCCCGGCACCGAACGCCTGATCATGACAAAAGTCCTGCCCGCCAAACGGGCAGCGATCGAGGCCTTCACCGACGGCCCGAACCGCCCCGGCTTTACCGACGTCAACGACCCCTACACCCATTGCCTGCGCGAGATCGAGCGGCGGATTAAGGACACCGGTTTTGCCAATGCAACAGATCGCGACGATCTGACCTGTCGGGCGATCGCCCAGGTTGAGTTCGAGCACGAGACGATCCTGGCCGCCACCAATCCGACCGAGCGCGAGACCATGCAGCACGCCCTGCCACAGACAGTCATGGAGGGCTTTGTGCGCAATAAGTTCCCCGAACTGCGCCGGAGGGAAACTCTGCCTGGGGTGATCATGGACCCGGCGGGCCGCCCCTTTGCGCTGGATCCGGAGCTGAAAGTGCTGGTTGACGCCGCCACCGACGAGGAGAACGGCCAAACTCCGTCCGTCATCGGAGCGTTCCCCAACCGCAACCCAACCATGATCGGCATCGAAAGACCCGACGGCACCAAACATTTCGTCGAGATCCCAGAGGGTGACACCGACCTCAATCACATCCTAAACTTCATCCCCGACACGCGT
>JAJFIX010000021.1 GCA_021774575.1 Alphaproteobacteria bacterium
CCTTTGCGCTGGATCCGGAGCTGAAAGTGCTGGTTGACGCCGCCACCGACGAGGAGAACGGCCAAACCCCGTCCGTCATCGGAGCGTTCCCCAACAGCAACCCAACCATGATCGGCATCGAAACCCCCGACGGCACCAAACATTTCGTCGAGATCCCAGAGGGTGACACCGTCCTCAACCATATCCTAAACTTCATCCCCGACACAAAAAACCCAACCCACATCACCATCCAACGCCCCGACGAGGACCCGGTGACCATCCCGATGCCAAGCAACAGCGAGGTCATGCGCATGCTCGGTCTTGATGCCGCCGCACTGGCGGAGGCTGGGGGCGCGGCAACCGTTGGGCCCCAGGACCGCCTGTTCCTGCCAGATCGCCGACCGGAGAGGGTGGGGGAGGGTGCGGGTATGCCGGCCCCTGGGCCGGATTCAGTGCCAGCGACGGGACCGAGCTCTGCCTCTGACCCAGCTCTTGGACCTGGGTTCGAGCTTGGTACGGATCGAGATCAAAGCGTCAATGCCATTCCGGTCGCGGGCAACGATCCTGAGTCAATTCTTGACCCCGATCCTGAGAATGATCCTGAGACAGATCCTCGGCCGACCCTCGACATCGATCCGGTGGCGGGGCCGGCGGATACGGGGGACCCAGGTGGACGGGGGTCATCGGATGGCGGCCAAGAGATCGCTACTGAGAACCAGTCTGATTTGGAGGTGTTGCGGCTCTTTAATGGTGCTCGCGACGAGCTCAGGACTACCGAGTTGACGTTCCTGGGGGCAACCAATTTTCCAAAATTGCGACCGGAACAGCTTGAGAGGATTGCTAGTGTTTTCAGTCTGGGGGGCCTCTCTCCAACTATCGTAAGTGCTACCGGTACCGCATTGGGCATCCTGTCAGCCAGGAGAATATTTTCCTCTGCCGTTGTGAGAGTAGGCGCCTCCTCGCTAGGTGGTCCCGTAGGGCTTGCTATTGGGGTTGCGGGGGTTGGCATCGGCGTCGCCGGAGCCATTGCCTCTATAAACGCAGGTCGTCGGAGGACAGAGTTGGCCAACCTCGAACACGCCTACGAAATATGGCAGGCACAAAATGATGGGAGTTTGCCTGATGGTTTTGAAATAGAGGGCCATTTCCAAACTTTTCTGGATGAATTGTCGCCGACTGGCCAACAGGACTATTTCAACACCTTGATTGACGCCGGTATTGTCGACCGCGATGCCCGTCTCGATCCCGGGCAGGAATTGCGACCGGCTGAGGCGTTTGAGGATATGAATGAACTGGTCATCGAATATGCGACGAGTTTTGAGAGCATCACCGTCCAGGCCTTGAGTCAGATCATGTTTGAGCAAATTCAATCCGAGGGTCAGTTGGGCTTTTTTCGGGGAATTCAGCAGGAACTTGTAAATTTCCGGGAAGGGATCCGTAATAGCGCGATGCTCGAGGACAGGTTCGGGGTGGCCATCGATGGTAGAATAGAGCGGTTGGGCGTGGAAATTGAAAGACTTGAGATCAGGCTAGAAGTGGCTGAGGAGGTTAGAGAACGTCAGAGCAGGTTATAAATGAGCACTGCTCGGTAGGGCGATAACTTCATTTATGTCCGCAGGTGCGGTATATTGCGCCGGATTGTTGTTGTTTCACACGGCATTCCGGCGTTATTTAGTCTTGGGTGTCACCAGTTTTGCGGTGGTCAATTGGCAGTAAATCAAGCATATGCCAATACTGGCAAAAACGGTACTATACATGCTGCCAGATACCGACGTCTCAACAGAAAATATTTCTGTAAAGGTGACGAAAGCCACATCAGGTAAACCGCGTATCAAAAGAAGAGAATTGCCGAGGAGATAAAAGTTGAACACGAAGAGAAAAATGGCCGTCCGGCTAATTCCCAAAATTGATAACCCGAGCGCTACCGCAGAGATTAGGAGCCGGGCCGCCCAATAAAAAACATCAACCTGATATGTCTTCGAGGATAGGTTCGATATCAGAAACAAACCATCGGTCAATAGTTGGGAAATAAGAAGCGCGATGGCGGTGATTAGGGCCACCTTCATCAGTTTCGGCCAATTCGAAAAACTTGGCCAGACCTGCTCGGGAGTTTTCTTAGTACGAAACATTTGGATGTGACCATCCCATTAAAGTGAATTCGGCGCAAGAGTCATAAGTAGGTTATTCTGTATATAGTTGTATGATCTTGTTTTCAGCAAGAGAAATATTCTACCCACCCCCAATATCAAGCTGACATCACTCCAGCCCCCAGAACCCGACCCGGCATCAACGTCGGCGACCCCGCCGCGCCTCCCAACCGAGCAGGTCAAAAAAATGCGGGCGCTAAATAAACAACAACACCAGACCCTGAGGGCAGGCCTCGAACCGGATGTCGAAACCCTGATCATGCAAAAAATCCTGCCCGCCAAACGGGCGGCAATTGAGGCCGGCACCGACGGCCCGAACCGCCCCGGCTTCACCGACGTCAACGACCCCTACACCCATTGCCTGCGTGAAATCGAACGCCG
Organism: Alphaproteobacteria bacterium; assembly: GCA_021774575.1. Classification (GTDB taxonomy): domain Bacteria; phylum Pseudomonadota; class Alphaproteobacteria; order UBA6615; family UBA6615; genus JAJFIX01. The sequence continues at coordinate 2,508 of JAJFIX010000021.1, forward strand.
CATCGAAAGCACCGGTTTTGCCAACGCGGTCGACCGGGACGACCTCACCTGTCGGGCGATCGCCCAGGTTGAGTCCGAGCACGAGACGATCCTGGCCGCCACCAATCCGACCGAGCGCGAGACCATGCAGCACGCCCTGCCACAGACAG
>JAJFIX010000022.1 GCA_021774575.1 Alphaproteobacteria bacterium
AAGCTCGTGCCACCGACCGCGCCACTGCCCAGAAATTTACTTCATTTTCAAAATTCGAAGACGGCCCTAAAATGGATTTTCTGCGGGCTGTTGAACGTGGTGCCGCCCAAATTCGTCTAGGGTGCACTACTTAGGTGTGGACAAACCGCCGCCAACAACCTGACCAAAGAGTCAAAAAGCCTGGATTGGGGCTGCTAGTGGCGCTAGAGTCCCGAAAAGGTTATTGGCTTTGGCTGTTCCCTCGCGCCGAAGCAATAGGATTTGGCTCGGGTCGAAGGTTCGACCGACAATAATTGTGACTAGAGACGAGACGATAATAAAAACGTGAACCATTCATAGGGAGAAAATCATGAAATACGGAATGCTATATGGTGCGCTTACCGCGCTGCCATTGATCTTTGCGAGCGCGACCGCGCAGGCGCAGGATTTTAAAGCCTGCCAGGTTACCGATACCGGCGGTATCGATGATAAGGGGTTCAATGAAACCGCTTGGAAGGGCGCTGAACGTGCCGGAGAAGCTCTCGGTGCCGAGGTTAAATTCCTCGAATCTCAGGCCGAGACGGATTATCAGCCAAATATCGGGTCTTTTATAGATGAAGGCTGCGACGTGATTGTGACCGTTGGGTTCCTCCTCGGCGACGCAACCGCGACCGCGGCGGCGGCCAACCCCGACGTTGATTTCACCATTGTTGATTTCGCCTACAGCCCAACCATCGATAATGTTATTGGCCAAGTTTTTAACACCCAGGAAGCTGCTTTCCTGGCAGGTTATCTTGCCGCCGGCATGTCCGAGACGGGAACCGTCGGTACCTTTGGCGGCATCAATATTCCGCCGGTGACGGTCTTCATGGACGGTTTTGTTTGGGGCGTTGAATGGTATAACGCGGCCCGGAGCGCAAGTGTTCAGGTGCTCGGTTGGGACCCGGACAGTCAAGAAGGCCTGTTCACCAATAACTTTGAGTCCCTTGATGATGGCCGTACATTTGCTCAAAATCTGTTTGACGAAAATGCAGATATTGTCATGCCGGTTGCCGGTCCGGTTGGGCTTGGCGCGGCGGCTTTGGCCGACGAGTTGGGCACAGATCAGTTGAAAATCATCGGCGTCGACGCGGATCAATTCTTTACCGATCCGGAAAAGCAGCATGTCTATCTGACATCGGTTCTCAAACGCATGGACGCGACTGTTTTCAACGCCATTGAGCTGTCTCAGAGCGGCAATTTTGAAGGCGGCGTCATCGTCGGCACCCTCGCCAATGATGGTGTTGGCCTTGCCCCGTTCCACGATTTCGACAGCGCGGTTCCAGCGCGTCTGAGTGGCGAAATCGCGGCACTGCAAAACGGTATCATCAACGGCTCGATCGTACCGGGCCAGTAAGTCGAGCTTGACGTGACGTCGCAGAATTTTGGCGTGACGTTTATTAAAAGAGGCAGGGTCCCGATCGGGCCCTGCCTCGTTTTTAGAGAAACTAGGGGTTGCGAGTTCGGCCGAAGACGGTCTGGGCGGATCGGGGGTTCTTGGCTTGGAAGTTGAGCTGCGTAACATCACGAAGCGATTCGGTGACCTCGTCGCCAATGACGAAGTAAGTCTGACCATTCAGCCGGGCAAAATTCTCGGACTGTTGGGCGAAAACGGCGCTGGTAAGACGACCATGATGAACGTTCTCTATGGCCTTTATTCGGCCGATGGGGGCGAAATATTTGTCGATGGGAAGCCAGCATCTTTCGCCAGTCCAAAAGATGCGATTGCCGCGGGTATCGGCATGGTGCATCAGCATTTCATGCTGGTTCCGGTATTTACCGTTGCCGAAAACGTCGTGCTCGGCGTCGAGCCGACCGGTGCGCTGGACCGTCTCGATCTCAAACGCGCGCGTGAACAAGTACGCGACATCGGTGCCGAATACGGCCTGGAAGTTGATCCCGACGCACTCATCGAAGACATTCCCGTCGGTTTGCAACAACGTGTCGAAATAATAAAAACATTATTCCGTTCGGCCGAGATCGTCATATTCGATGAACCGACGGCGGTGCTGACCCCTCAGGAGGTCAAAGAATTTTTCCAAATCGTGCGCTCACTGCGCGATGCCGGTAAAGGCATTGTTTTTATCACCCATAAACTTGGCGAAATTATCGAGCTCACCGATCACGTCAAAGTGCTGCGCGGCGGCCGGGTCGTCGGCGAGGGCGATCCAAAGATAATGAGCCAGGTTGAGCTGGCTGAGCTGATGGTCGGGCGGCCCGTTGACTTGGTTGTCGACAAGGTCGCTGCAAATCCCGGCAAGGCAATATTGGAGGTTTCCGGCCTGAAAGTTCTTGGCGAAGGTGGCGATGTTGCTGTCGACAATGTCGATTTCGATGTGCGCGCAGGCGAGATTGTCGGTATTGCCGGGGTCCAGGGTAACGGACAAACGGAGCTCATTGAGGCGATCACCGGATTGCGGTCGGTCGCCGATGGGTCGATTTCCTTCGAAGGCGAAGATATCACCCACCATAGCCCGCGCCAGGTACATGCCTTGCGCATTGCCCATATTCCCGAAGACCGGCAGCGCTCGGGAATTATTTCGGATTTTTCGATCGCCGAAAATATGGCGCTCGATTCTTATTACGAGGATCGGTATGGCCGCGGCGTTACTTTGAGCTGGCCCCAAATTAATGCTCAATCGGCCAAGGATGTATTCGAATTTGATGTGCGCACACCCACGATCTTTAATGCGGCGAGCACATTGTCGGGGGGCAATCAGCAAAAACTTGTCGCCGCGCGGGAATTGTCACGCGAGATCAAACTGATTATCGCCTCTCAGCCGACCCGTGGCATCGACGTGGGGTCAATTGAATATATTCACCAAAGAATTGTCGCCGCCCGAGATGCGGGTGTCGGCGCGCTGATCGTTTCTACCGAGCTCGATGAAATTATGGCTCTGTCGGACCGGATTTTGGTCATGTATCGCGGCCGCATTGTGAAGGAATTTGCTGGCGGCGGTAGCGACGTTACGGAAATCGGAATGGCGATGGCAGGAGTGGCCCAATGACCGATAGCCAGACCGGCGTGGGGTCGGCAAAAAAATATAGCGTGAGCGAACTGCTGACCAATCCAAATGAGGTTGATTTAAAAACTCTGCTGCTGTTGCCGGCAATGGCTTTTATGACGGCGTTATTTCTCGGCGGCGTGATCATGTTTGTCTCGGGCGTTGATTTCACCAATATTGCGTTTTCCTATAGGGCCTTGCTTGTCGGGTCCGTCGGCTCGGTTTTTGCGCTTTCTGAAACACTGGTTGCCGCAGCGCCACTGATTATCGCCGGCCTTTCCGTGGCAATTGGTTTTCGATCGGGCCTGTTCAACATTGGCGCGGAAGGTCAAATTTTGACCGGTGGGATGGCGGCACTAGCCGTTGGGTTTTCGTTCCCAGAACTGTCGATCTGGGTCCATTTGCCATTGTCATTGCTTGCCGGAGCGATTGTTGGTGCGGTTTGGGGTGGCATTGCTGGCTGGCTGCGCGCGGTAACAGGCGCCCACGAAGTGATCAGCACTATTATGCTGAATTTCATTGCTCTCAGATTGGTCGATTTTTCTCTCAAAACAGATTTTTTTCAGAAAACAGGCCGCAATGATCCGATATCCAAATCAGTGCTCGATAGTGCGTTACTGCCGGATTTACTGACCTGGATTGACCCGCAATTGCGGGTGAATGCAGGAATATTGATCGCCTTTCTCGTCGTCTTTTTGATCGGCTGGCTGTTGTTTCGCACCACGATCGGTTTTGAATTTCGAGCCGTTGGGGCCAATCCTGATGCGGCGCGTTATGCCGGTATCCGCATTGGTTGGACCTTTACCGCGACCATGGCGGTTGCCGGTGCACTTGGCGGATTAACCGGCGGTGTGCAGGTGCTCGGCGTGCTGGAGCGGGCGTCGCCTGGTTTTTCATCGGGGATCGGTTTCGAGGCCATTGCCGTGGCACTACTTGGCCGAGCGCATCCGACGGGGGTATTGTTTGCCGGTTTGCTATTTGGCGCGCTGGAAGCAGGCGGGCGGCAGATGCAAGTCGATACCAATGTCGGGATTGATTTAATTACTATCATTCAGTCCCTGGTCATTGTCTTTGTTGCCGCGCCGATACTGATCAAAAGTCTCTACCCCTTCGCGTTTCGGGAGCACGCAAAATGAGCGCTGGGCAGACGAGCAAAGTTATCGATAAAGCGCGTGAGCGCCACTCGTTGGTTGTCGGCGTTATTTTGATAGTGTTGGCGGTTTTTACCGCCTGGGTGTTTGGCTATGGCACTGTTGGCGATGCGACTTTTCGGCTGGCAATGCGCGGCGATAGTTTCAAGGTTGGTGATCTTGTCGTGCCGGCCGCACCCTATGCATATGTCGTCGCCGCCATCCTTGCCTATTTTGGCGCGCGATTGATGATGCGTTCGGGCTCGCGGCGGGCTAATTTGATTCTCGGCATAGGCCTGATCTTGTTTATTACCGCGTTTCTGACCTGGGCGACGGCGGATCACTCTTTTTCGCTGACCGGCATGTTGAAATCGACAATTATCCGGGCGCTGCCGATTGCCTTTGGCGGGCTGACCGGTGTTTTGTGCGAACGTGTCGCAGTGATCAATATCGGCATTGAGGGGATGCTGCTTGCTGGGGCATTTTCCGGTGTAGTGTTCGGCTCGCTATTTGGTGGCTGGGCGGGCCTTGCTGGTGCGGCAATGACCGGCGGTCTGTTGGGATTGATCTTGGCGGTGCTAACGGTGACCTATCGTATGGACCAGATTATCGCCGGGGTGGTCATCAATATATTCGTGCTCGGCTTGACGTCCTATTTGACCAGCCAGGTGCTGGCCAAGGAGGCGTTTCGCCATCTGAACGATGCGCCGGTATTTCGGGCAATCGATATTCCATATCTTTCGGATTTTCCGATTATCGGGCCACTATTCTTCCAGCATAATTTGTTTGTTTACGCAGCCTTCGCGATGGTGGCGATCGCCACCTATTACCTATTCCATACCCGAACCGGGTTGCGAGCCCGTGCCGTCGGTGAACATCCTCGTGCCGCAGATACACTCGGTATCAATGTTTTCAGGATCCGCTATATCCAGGTTACAGTCGCCGGAATGGTCGCTGGTTTTGGCGGTGCCTGGTTCACTCTTGGATCGGTCGGCCGGTTTGACGAAAACATGACTTCGGGGCGCGGATTTATCGGCCTGGCGGCAATGATTTTTGGGCGTTGGCACCCGGTGGGCGCGCTGGCTGCCGCTCTGGTCTTTGGCTTTGCCGATAGCGTACAGCAAAAGATGGCGCTCCTGCAGACACCCATTCCGTCGGAATTTCTAGCCATGGCGCCTTATGTGGCGACGATTATCGTTGTTGCCGGCCTTGTCGGCCGCGCCCGACCGCCGGCCGCCGACGGCAAGCCCTATGTCAAGGAATGACCGGCCCGGCAACACGCGTTGTCATTGACCTCTGTGCGGTTATTGTTGCGATCACCGAGGATACGCCGAGCATTCTGGTTGTCCGCTCGCTGGGTGAAGATGCGCTGCCCTCGGGGCCCTTTGACGCCGAGGACCACGCGACTTTGGATAAGGGCCTGCATCTCTGGGTGCGTGAGCAAACCGGCTTGGTGCTCGATTATGCCGAGCAGCTCTATACCTTCGGCGATAAATATCGCGATCCCGCCGAATTGGATGGGGCCGCCAGGGCTGTCTCTGTGGGATATGTTGCCTTGGTTCGGGCCGGGGCGCTGGCCGGCAGTGGCGAAGCCGCCTGGGTGAATTGGTATGATTTTTTTCCGTGGGAGGATTGGCGTAGTGGTCGGCCCAAACTGATCGGCACCCATATTTTGCCCCGCCTCGAACGCTGGATCGGTGAGGCCAAGTCGCGGGAGCAACGCGAAGGGCGGCGCGACCGGGTGGCGACGGCTTTTGGCACGTCCGATGCGGGTTGGGATTTGGTCCGCGTCTTAGAGCGCTATGAATTGCTTTTTCAGGCAAGTTGCATTGCCGAGCCACTGCGCGATGCCGTCGCCCGTGGCCTGCCGCCAAGCAGTGAGGCCGATAAAGGGGTAGCGGCTTTTCTCGGGCATCCAATGTCGCGCGACTATCGCCGCATCTTGGCCACGGCGATGAGCCGCATCAGAGGCAAACTCACATACCGGCCAGTGGTTTTCGATCTGCTGCCCCATACATTCACCTTGCTGCAGCTGCAAAAAACCGTTGAGGCTCTGTCGGGCACAACTCTGCATAAACAAAACTTCCGCCGCATGGTTATCAGCGGTAAACTGGTCGAGCCGACCGGCGAAACAGAACAAGGCGGCCCTGGCCGGCCTGCCGAACTCCACCGATTCCGCCAAGAGGTGACGGGCGAACAGCTGGCTCCGGGAGTCGGGCGTTTCGGACGACGGTGAGCGGCGACCAGATTTGTCGCAGATGCCGCAGAATAAATGTGTGTATCTCGTTAATTCGGCCGCGCCACAGAGTTATTTAAAAGCGTTTTTCCAATTAGTTCTTGCCATTAAAGGTAGGTAATTGATGTTGGAAAAAACACCTAAAGTTACGGTTATGATGCCGGTCAGAAATGGCGGAAAATATATTCGTGACGCAATCGAATGCGTGGCGCTACAGTCCTATAAGAATATCGAGACAATTGTCTGTGACGACGGGTCCACTGACGATACCGTTGAAATTGTCCGTGAGTTTATGGCGTTAAATGCTAAGCTGCATCTTCTCGAAAACGACACTGCGCTGGGAATTCCAAAGACGCGGAACCGAATATTAAAAGCGTCGACTGGCGAGCTCATCTGTCATTTGGACGCCGACGATCTTTTGCCGCCGCATGCGGTCGAGCGAATGGTCGACTGCTTTCGCGACTATCCCGATATCGCGTTGGCCTATTCCGACCGGATAAATTTCAGATCAGGCGGTAATAAGCCAACCGAACTGGCTTCACGCGATTTCCGTCGCGACGAGCTTGTTCATTTCGGCTGGAAGCATCTGGGCATGTACAAAACCGACATTGCCCGTGATCTGGGCGGTTTTAACGAACAGCTTAAAACGTGCTCTGACGGCGGCTTGGCGATGCGGATCGCGCGTAAATTTCCCTGTCGGCGCGTGCCGGAATTTCTTTATTTCTACCGCAATCATGACGCCAATATTGGTCATACGCGGGTCAAATGTGCGGTTTGCCCGCAACAACCAGTTTGCGATTATTACAAAATTTGGTCAGAGGAACGCGATATTTGGCAAGCGCGCCGCGCCGCGAGCGAAAAAATCGCTGGCCAAAATGATTAAAGCGCGGGCGCGTTTGTGGAAAAAATTCAACGCCTGGTCGAGGAGAACAGGGCGCGTATGTCGCCGTCCTGCTACGCCCATGTCGCCGAACTTATTGTTAAGGCCGCTCCCTGCAATCTGCTGATTTTGGCACAGATGCGGATCGTGATTTCGGGACGGAGATAAGCCCCGGCGGCCATGTTGTCGTCATCACCGATGATCCCGAAAGCTGCCGGGAAAACAAAACGGGTGTTGCCGAGACACGGCAGGTGGAATTTAAGACTAAGATGAGGGAGTGGCAGGCGCTATTGGAAAATTATGCTGCCGGTGGAACCCCGTTCCAATCTTGGCTGCCCGAAGATATTCAGGATGTGGCCTGGGATATTGTCCTGGTCAACGGTCCGGCCGGTTTTTCGTCGAATTTCCCAGGTCGAATGGAAACCATATTTACCGCTCATCAGATTGCTGCCAACCAGCCAGGCGCGGAGATTTGCATCCATGACACTGATTGCACCGTTGAAAACATATACTCGGCATTTTTTTTCGGGCGGGAAAATTTATCGCCAAAATCGACAAATTACGCCACTACCGCTTGGGCACAAGTCCCAACGAACATGTTATTCGATAAAACATGATCGACAGTAAATTGGCGCGGCAGGCTGACGACATATTTTTGGTCCCGCACCATGAGTCTTGGAGGTTAATCGAAGTGGGTCCGTTCTCCAACTGGTGCGGTTGGAATGTGAGTTCACCCTTACTTATCTCCGGATACGGGGACACGTTACTTATCTCCGAAAAAAAAAGGGTCAAATCTTTACTCATAAGATTTAGCCCACCCCCCCCTTTGGCTCCCCCACCCTTATACCTCCCCCCGCATCGCCTCCAGCCGGTCTTCGCAGGTTGCCGCAATACATGTGTGGAGGTTGGTCACGCACCCTTCCAGCCATTCGAGTTCTTCGCGGGTGATTTCGTAATGCTCGGAATAGCGGGCTTCGACATAGGCGCGTTTAAGCAGTTGGAACATGCGGCGGTGGCGCCGCTGGTCGCGGGGCCAGGCGTCGATGAGGCGTGGGTCGTGGCTTTCGGCCAGGCTGCGCAGGAACTCGATATTGTGGACGGCCGGTGAATAGAGGGTGATGGTCAACAGCAATGTGTGATAGGCCCGCTCGGCGGCCTGATGAAGGATAAATGCCGCGTCCTTCAAGTTCTTGTCGTTTAGGAAGAATTTGTATCCTCTGACGGCGTCTTCGGATCTCGGCAAACCGCGCTCATAATACCCCTTCGCCATTTCATACGCCGCCTGGGGCGTCGGCGGTTTTGGCGTTCCCAGCTTATGGCCCGGCACCTCGTGGAGGGCGATGCCCTCCTTGGTGATGTCGGAGAAAAAGTACCTTCCCTCGGCGAGTTGGGAATTGACGTCGCCGAGCGTGTGGACGATGAATTGAACCGGCGTTTTGAGCGTTGGCTCGTTGATCAAGCGGTCCTCGGCCTTGTACCAATAGGTGGCGTAGTCGGTCAGTTTCTTGTGGGAGACGACGATCAGAATATCGTAGTCGCTGCGATAGCCTTTCGCCGTGTGTGGTTCGTCGACCCAACCGCCACGCGCGTAGGAGCCGAACAGGATAATCTTATAGATCTGCCCGCTTTTCCTCGGCTCGCTGCTGGCGCCTATCTTTGCCTCTTCGAACTCGGCGCGCAGGATTTCGACGACGCGGTCGAGTTCGCGTCGCTTGGCCGCCGGCAGGTGATCTAGGCTCGTCTTCATGCGCATGCCATTCCCATACCACTGTCATACCACTGTCATACCAGTGTCATATCGTTGCGACGCGACACCGGCCAAGTCTTAACTCATGACCGATTGCCGGACAGTGCGCGTCGCTCACACATGGCTCCTCTCCCGGTGAGCTCGGTTGTATATGGGTAGGGGGACACATTGCCCATTTCGGGCGCTTCCCAACAACCTCACCCCTCCGGCCCCGCCGATAGGCCGGGCGGGTAGAGGCGGGTGGAGAGCCACCAATAGTGGGCGCCGCGATCTTGCGCCAAGGCGTTTAGGCGGGTGACTTCGGCTTTTGCGGTGTCTAAGTCCCGGACGATTTCTTTGACGGTAACGTCGCGTTGGGGGTTGGGGGTGCCGTCATAGGGTGGGTCGTAGCGACAAATGGCGTAGACGGGTTCCTGGCCGACAAATTTATCCGTCATTGGTTTACTTTCTGGTGTTTGCTTTCTGGTCATGTCAGTTCATGCAGGTCACTATACTGGGTATTCGTCAGAACCAGCGATAGATGAGAGAGCATAGATAGATGACCGTCCTTTCGAACGCCGATCAAACCTTCACGTCCCAGTGGCAGAATTTCGTCACGCATCTTGAATGCTCGCAAACCGGTGAGACCTATCCGGCCCATGAACTGCATGGGCTGTCGAAAACCGGCAAGCCGCTGCTGGTACGCTATGATTTGGCGGCGTTGGGGGCGGCGATGGCCCGGGAGGATCTCACCACGCGGCCCGGGGGGATGTGGCGCTATAGCGAACTTTTGCCGCTGCGGTCTGCGGAAAACTTGATCTCGCTGGGCGAGATTGAAACGCCGCTGATCGAGCTAGGCTCAAATGACGGCACGGTGCTGGTCAAGGATGAAAGCCGGTTGCCGACCGGGTCGTTTAAGGCGCGGGGGCTGGCGATGGCGGTCTCGATGGCCAAGGAGCTGGGGGTCACCAGGATGGCGATGCCGACCAATGGCAATGCGGGCGCGGCACTGGCGGCTTATGGACAGCGGGCCGGTATCGAGACCTTTGTTTTTTGCCCCGATGACACGCCAGAAATTAATGTGCGGGAAATTGCCCTGCAAGGCGCCCAGGTTTGGCGGGTCAACGGGCTGATCCACCATTGCGGCCGGCTGGTCGGCGAGGGCAAGACGGCAATGAATTGGTTCGACACCTCGACCTTGAAAGAGCCCTATCGGATCGAGGGTAAAAAGACCATGGGGCTGGAATTGGCCGAGCAGCTGGGCTGGCAATTGCCCGATGTCATATTTTATCCGACCGGCGGCGGCACCGGCCTGATCGGCATGTGGAAGGCGTTTGCCGAGCTCGCCGAATTGGGCTGGCTGGAGAATGATAAAATGCCGCGCATGGTGGCGGTTCAGGCCACCGGATGCGCGCCGATCGTCAAGGCGTTCGATGATGGCGCCACCCATGCCGAGGAATGGCTCGACGCCCACACGGTGGCCGCCGGCATTCGGGTCCCGGTGGCCATCGGCGATTTCCTGATTTTGGCGGCGCTGCGCGAAAGCGGCGGCTTTGCCATTGCGGTCGAGGACAGCGATATTCAGGCGGCCCAGCGAGACGTCGCCCACAGTGATGGCTTGCTGATGGGGCCGGAAGGGGCGGCGACCTATGCCGCCTACGTCCAGGCCCTCGATCGGGGGCTGGTTAACCGGGATGACCGGGCGGTGCTGTTTAACTGCGGGACGGCGCTTAAATATCCAATGCCCGCAGCCGACCGCTCCCTTGATCGCCACGGGAATATTGATTTCACCAAGCTTGGGAACTGAAACTATGGACCTACACCTCACCGGAAAGACGGCTCTAGTCACCGGGGCCAGCATTGGCCTTGGCCGCTCGATCGCCCAGGCCCTGGCCCAAGAGGGATGCCGGGTCGCCATCCTGGCGCGCCGGGAGGCGCTCTTAAACGAAGTCGCCGACGCCATCGCCGCAAAGGGACATGAACGCCCCCATATCATTGTCGAGGACGTAACCGCCGACGGTATGGCGGCGCGGGTGCACGCCGATATCGGCAAGACCTTCGGCCATCTCGACATATTGATCAATAACGCCGGTGGATCCCGACCGATGGAGGGACTCGGCACCGAGGAGGAATGGGACGAGGCGATGTTGCTTAACTTCACCGCAGCACGCCGCCTGACCCACGCCTTCGTCAAGGACATGCAGGCGGGCAATTTTGGGCGCATCATCAACCTGACCGGCCTAGACGAGCCCGTCGGCATGAATGCCGGCGTGCCACCCAACGGCGCCGTACAGCTCTGGGCAAAAGCCCTCTCTCGGGCGGTCGGCGGCGACGGGGTGACGGTAAACTCGATCCCGCCGGGCCGGATCCATTCCGAACAGATCGACACGCGCATCCTGCCCGACAAAGCGGTCCAACAAGCCTGGGCAAAAGATCACTGCCCCGCCGGCTATGTCGGCGAGCCCGAAGACCTCGCGGTCCTGGTCGCCTTCCTCTGCTCACCGCTGGCGCGCTATATCAACGGCCAGGTCATCCATGTCGACGGCGGCATGCGCCACTTTGCCCATTAGGACCTCGGGGGTTCGCTCTCCTGGGCCCCAAGAGACTAACCGCCCATACCCTTGGGCCACCAACAATATCGCAAGGTGACTGGCAGATGACTCACGTCAAGACAGAAAACTATTGTATAAAATCGCCTTTTTTTTTAGTATACAACTATGCGGTAAGTACTTTTATCTTTCATTAATGGTTATTAACTACAATATATGAAGTAATTACCCGTTAATTACGTATGACTTACCTAAATATGACTTGTTTTGTCACTTATGAGGAATTTTGTTATGGGACTTAAAAAAACTTATCTGGCAACAGCCGTTGGCGCTCTGGTGTTGAGTTTTTCGGTGTTGTCATTATCGGCAACGACTTTGGTTTTGTCGTCTGACGGCGTGGAGGCGGGGGGCATTAACCGCAATATCACGCACCGTAAAAATATGCCTTGGCATCTAAGAAATGGCTATGCAATGGAAGTGATCTGGGCTCAAGGTGCTAACGCTGGCCCCCAAAATCAATGGCATTGCTACACAAAGGCAGGCGAGGGTCGACACTGTCACAGAGGCGCATCTTGGGGTGATAACTAACCCAACAACCAACGCGATCGGCGAAGTACACTTGTTAGCGTATTCGCCCGTCTCTTGAGCGCACTTTGCAATCGGGAGGCGGGTGGGTGCATTAAATTGCCCACCCAGAAATACCTGTTCACGAGAGTTTTGAACGCTGAAAGCCTGTGAGCCGGGCTCGGTTTTGACCCTTGTGCCATCCGCTTCAGAGCGCCCATCGCGGAAATTCACCCCCGAAGAATTCAAGCACTTATCCACCATTTCGGGGGCGCACGTACTTTTGCTGGCGTAAAGACGCGCGCCTGTTGCATTCCGTTGCCTCACTTTCATGTAGAAATTTGCGCTAAAAGCGGGTGCATCGATTGTTTCAATATGTTACAAGGTCGGAGCGTATTTAAGAGCCTGGTGATAAACGAGCGGCCACCTGCAGGAAACGGGGACGGCTGACGGTACTGGTAGGCTGGCAAATTGCCCGGGGGGGCTAAGAAATAAATGTTGTGGCAGGTAGTTCGGCTGCGCCGTTTTTTTGTCGGTGTGTCCTTCGTGGTAGCGTCTGTCGCCATGACGGGCATTGCCGCGCCGACTCCCGGTTTGGCGCAAGATACCGGACAGGAAAGCTTACCCGGCCGGTTGGAAGATTCCGCAGCCGTCAGGCGCTCGAGCGATCAGTCCGACACGGCTTCGACTGGCGAAATTTATGACCTCCCGCCGATTTCCGATGATGATGCGCCCTATACCGGTCCAGCCGGTGGTATTTATGTGCCCGACAGCGAAACACAAGACCTGCAGCCCGACGTCAATGACCGGCGGGTTATCGTTAGCCGCGATACATCAGGCCAGCGGGGAAATAGAACCCGGCGCCGAAATGGCCGGGGCATAAGCGGCTTGTTTGCCGGGGCGCCCTATATCGCCGGAAATATATCCTATGTCGGCGCTTTCGAGCTCGATATTGCCGGGACCGGACTTCCGCCCGCGGCGGGCCTGAGCCCGACTATCGACGCTGACCTGGGTTTTGGCTTTAATGTCGCCGGTGGCTGGCATTTTGATCGTGGGTTCAGGGCCGAACTCGAAGTTTCCTATTTCAAGGCGGAATTCGAATCCCTGGATAATTCCACCGGCTCCTTTGACGCCGAGGGGGATATTTCGGGAATTTCCGGAATGGTTAATTTCGCCTATGACATGCAGCTCGCTGATCGCTGGTTTCCCCATTTGGGCTTCGGCATCGGTGTTTCCAGCATCGATAGCGAGTTGACCCGGATCGGCACCACGGCGGTTGCCCTGGCCACTGATTCCGACACGGTTTTCTCCTATCAGTTCATTCTGGGGCTCGGGTTTGCCGTCACGCCGCGACTGATGGTCAGCAGCGATTATCGCTATTTCGCCACGACCGATCCCGATTTCGGCGCCTATGAGAGTGAGCTTGGCGTGCACAAACTATCAGCCGGAATGCGCTGGAAGTTCTAATTTCGGTTTGCAAACCTGGCTATAGCGACTTCCGCTTCGTTTACCAATCCAGCCCCTCGATCACTATGTCGAGACCGGCAAGGCAATCACCGACCATATTAAGTCCCCAAATTAAGTCCCCATATTAAATCCACTGTCGATGTTGGCTGCACGGTTATGGTGGTGGCACAGGGCGAGATCCCGCGACCAACCGGCAAGGCCGCCCGGTTGAAAGACTTGCGCTAATTTGGATTAACGAAGTTGGCCGGCCCCTCGTCCACCGCAAATTAATCTGCGGGCCGTTTTTATGACCGTGATGCCCAAAAATCGCAGCCAAAGCCATGTGCGGACGAGGAGCCGATAAAACCAATTTCTTACGCAGTACGCGCCGTCAAGATGTGACGGATTTGGGCACACCTACTGCAATATTAATAATTCATCTCAAAAATATTATGGTAGGCGCGTTTAACAATCGAAACTATGACAGCCAAATATTAATGACCGGTAAAGGCCGGTCGACCTGCCCGAACCAACTTGATAAGTTCAATTTATGAAAGCCATTTTACGCACCCTCATCTTTCCATTGATCGCCTCGGCACTGATCCCCCTAAATGGGGCTTGGGCGGAGGACGAGATACCCTACCAGGCCCGCTTGGACGCTGTTATTGGCGCAATTGGGGCGCGAGACCGCGAAACCGTTGCGGCCTCAATTATCTATCCGCTGAAGTTTTGGAGCGATGGGGTTGAGTTGTTCACGATCGGCAACCCAGCCGATTTGCTGGCAAATTTCGAGGTCATTTTCGACAGTGAACACCGGGCATTTTTATCTGACCTGGACACCAGCGCCTATGCACGCTTCACCCAAGGCATTATGCTTGGCGCCGGTGAGATCTGGTTTTCGACCGACGGCACTAAAATTCGCGCGCTCAATTTCTTCGACGATCCCATTAGACTAATCTCCGCGCCCTTCGCCCAAGCGTTCCGGCGATCAAATGATCTCGGGCTTGACGAATTTTTGTGGCGCGGCGACCTATACGCAACCCTTGAGGCCACAAATCCATGAGCGATCAAGAACCCAGTCAGACGGAAAAAGAAACCTTCATGCGCCGCGCGTTTGAGGTCGCGGCAATAGGCATGAATGGCGGCTTTGGCGGACCCTTTGGCGCGGTCATCGCCAAGGACGGCGTGATTGTCGGCGAGGGACATAACCAAGTTGTCGCCGACCATGATCCGACGGCCCATGCCGAGGTGACGGCGATCCGCAATGCCGGCAAGCAGCTGCATAATTTCGATCTTTCGGGCTGCCGGATTTACGTCAACGCCTTACCCTGTCCGATGTGTATGACGGCGATCCTATGGGCGCGGATCGACAAACTATATTATGGCGCCTTTCCCGAGGACGCGGCGGCAATCGGCTTTGACGACGCTTATTTTTATGAAGAAATTCGTAAAGACACAGCGGCCCGCGCCCTGCCGACCGAACGTATCGAGAGCCTATACGACGAGGCCAAGGCGAGCCTCGATGCCTGGCTCACCAAATCCGACCGAACCCATTATTGAGGCTTTCGCTTGGATAAAAAACCGCTCCGCGTCCTTCCCCTCTTCGTTCTTTTTCTCGCAACGGCCGGGGCGCTCTACGGGCATTTCTCAAAAACCCAGCGCTATGTTCTCGAGCCGATCGATGAAGCGATCAACGACCGAGAATTTCTCGCCTTTCGCACAAATCTGCGTGCTGCGGTTCGCACCTTTGATATTGAGGCGGTCACTGCCATTGCAGGCAATGATATCAAATTGAGCAGAGGCGGATCCGCCGGTCGTGAGACCTTCCGCCAATGGCTGACAATCGATGAGCCGGGCGATCCGGAATCCTATTGGCATGCCCTCGAACGGGTGGTGGAGTTCGGGGGCGTGTTCCTCGATCCCGACACATTTTGTACGCCCTATTTCGCCTGCGTGGATCTGCCAATTTGCGAAGTAGAGGTGTGCGACGGGTACAGTGAATTCATCGCAATCACGCCTTCGGCCCCCGTCTATGCGCAGCCCGGCCGTGACTGGGCTGTCATCGCCCAGCTCGACTATGAAGTCGTTTTGCACGCCCCGGATGACGACCCGTTTAAGCATTTTCCCTGGTACCGGATTTCCCTGGCGGACGGGCGCACCGGCTGGATCAGCAAGCCGGATTTCTATCGGCCGGTCGATTATCATGCCACCTTTGAACGGCGCAGCGGCAGATGGGAGATGACGGAATTTTTTGCCGGGACCTAATCTACTTCCTCCTCGGCAATCACCCATTCCTCCTGGGCCGCCTGCTCAGCCCAATCCTTCATCGCCGGCATGGCCAAAACCGCAGACACATAATTTGCTGACACCTCATCGAGAGGCACATGATAGCTCCGCAGTCGCGAGCATACCGGGGCGAACATGGCGTCGGCATTGGTGAAATGACCGAATAGAAAATCCCCACTCCCCCCATAATTTAACCGCAGCTCGGTCCATAATTGGGTGATGCGCGCAATTTCCTGCTCGACAGCCGGGGTCAGGCGAAAGTCCGGCACCGACCGGCGCATATTCATCGGACAGTGTTCGCGCAAAGCAAAAAACCCAGCATGCATTTCCGCGGCGCAAGACCGCGCAGCGGCGCGAGCAAGTGGGTCATCGGGCCAAAGTTTTGCCGATGGTGCCAGTTCGGCGGCCCGTTCAAGAATTGCTATGGATTCGCCAATGACCGTGCCGTCTTCGATCAGTATCGGAACCTTCCCGGCGTCGGAATATTTGGCGATTTCCTGTTTAAATTTCGGCATGAAAAGGGGGATTTGTATCTCATCAAATTCAAGCCCTGCCTGGGTCAGCGCCAGCCAGGCGCGCAAAGACCAAGACGAATAGTTCCGGTTTCCAATAACCAGTGTCAAGTTCGACATGACTGCCCTAGCTCCCGCGATAGGTTGAATAGCTCCACGGGCTAACCAGCAGAGGAACATGGTAATGCTCGCCGGGCGAGGCGATTGAAAATGCCACCGGCACCACATCTAGGAAGGGCGGGTCGACGAGACCGAGATGCTCGGCGTCAAAATAATCACCGACATGGAACCGGATTTCGTACCGACCGACCTCGCATTCTTGCGCACTCAGCAGTGGGTCGCCGGTCCGGCCATCATTGTTGGTGACCATGGTTTTGAGGAGTTCGGTCGCGCCATGTTCATCGTGCCGCAGTAGCTCGACAGTCATCCCTTGCGCAGGCTGACCGTGCGCGGTGTCGAGAACATGGGTGGTTAATCCGGCCATGGTGAGGACCCTCTATTGTTCAATTTTCGCCCCGGCGTCGATCCAGTTTCCGACCAACCGACGCTCTTCCTCGGTCATGCTGGTGAGATTGCCCAGGGGCATGGCCTGGGTCGTCACCGATAAAACCTTGATACGATCCGCCATCGCCTGAATATCTTGGGGCTGATCAAATACGACCCCCAAGGGGGCGACGGAAAACCCGGCCTGGGTCGGTGTTGCCGAATGGCAGACGGTGCACCGCTCCGCAACAATCGGTTGGATTTGAGCATAAGTTACCCGCGGCGCATCGTCGGCCTCACCCTGCAGCATCGCCGGTGCGGTATAGACGATCAGCGCCGCCATGCCGGCAACCGATACACCCCAGGTCCAGCCTTTGAAGCCTGCCCCGGCGTTCCGCAAGTTGAAGTAATGGCGCGTTGTTGCGCCGACAATTGCCAGGCCGATTAGCACCAGCCAGTTCATTTCGTGACCAAATGTGCTCGGATAATGACCCGAGACCATGATGAAGATCACCGGCAATGTCATATAATTATTATGGACCGAGCGTTGCTTGGCCTTTGGCCCCATGCTCAGATCACGGGGCTTGCCAGCCAATGTTGCGTTGACCAAATTTTGCTGAGACGGAATGATGACCGCCCACACATTAAATGCCATGATCGTGCCCATAAGCGCGCCGACATGGATATAGGCCGCCCGGCCGGAAAATATTTCCGACAAAAAATACGCCGCCACGACCAACAGAACGAAAGATATCGCCGCCGCCAAATTGCCGGTTTTGCCCAAAGGCGAGCGGTAAATACCGTCATAGACCAGCCATCCGACGACCAATGTCGCGATGCCTATACCCATGGCAATCGGCGCCGATACCGGCGAACTTCCGTCGATCAGAAATACGCCGCGCCCGGTTAGGTAAAAAGCAACCAAGAGCAATGAAATACCGCTGATCCAGGTGACCGCGGCCTCCCACTTAAACCAGTGCAAGGTCTTTGGCATCTTGGTCGGCGCGACTTTAAATTTCTCGACCTGATAAAATCCACCGGAATGAACCATCCAGAGTTCGCCCTCGATATCCTCCTTCGGCGTTTCTCCCGGCTCCAAATGACTATCGAGCCACATGAAAAAGAACGACGAGCCAATCCAGGCAATGCCGGCAATAATATGTAGCCAGCGAATGGCTAAATTCACCCATTCGAGCAGATGCGCTTCCATGTAACCTCTCCTATGCCAAAACCGTATCGGCCAGCCGAATTTCGGCAATGCGCCCGACCTGGGTCAGCCCCTCGGCAAGTTCGCGATCATTATTGTTTGCCAGGCGGCGCTCAAAGGCCGCCAAAATACCCTGTTTATCGTAATCTTTAACCGCGACAATAAACGGAAAATCAAATTTTTTTTGATACGCATCATTGCGCGCATGAAACTGCTCATACTCGGCATCGGAAAGCCGGTCGAGGCCGACACTTGCCTGCTCGTCCGTCGAATGCGCGGTCAGGGCGCCAACCCGCGCCGCCTTGCCGGCGAGATCCGGATGGGCCTTCAGCAGGGCGATTTGGCGAGATTTTCCGCTTTGGCGGACAATTTTCATCATCTCGCCGTGCAAATTTGCGACATCGGTGAATGGACGACGATCCCAGGCCTCCTCGGCAATCCAAGGCGACATTTCAAAAATCTCACCAAGGGCGCCGACAAATCGCACCCGGGTCATTTCATTCAACTCGGCAATTCTGTAGGTCATTCTAGTCCTGAAAATATTTTCCCGACATGCTTGCCAATCACGCCGAGGAATACAACACTTACCTGGGGCAAAAAGAGATTATTCTGAATGACCAAAATTCGATTCCTGCATCGTGGCGAGATCCGCGAAATTCATGATCCCGATCCAAACCTTACGGTCTTGCGATGGCTGCGTGAGAATGAAGGGTTAACCGGCACCAAGGAAGGGTGCGCCGAAGGTGATTGCGGTGCTTGCACGGTGGTTCTTGGCAGCCTCGACGCCGAGGACCAGCTCATCTATCGAGCGGTCAATTCATGTATTCTTTTGCTGCCCGTGCTCGACGGCAAGCAGCTCATCGCCATCGAGGATATCGGAACACCCGACGATCTGCACCCCGTACAAGACGCAATGGTCGCGTCCCATGGGTCCCAATGCGGGTTTTGTACCCCCGGTTTTGTTGCCAGCCTGTTTGCTGAATATCACGCGGAAGCTCCAGCCACGGACCAACGAGCTTTGGCCCAGAGTTTGGCCGGAAACCTTTGCCGTTGCACTGGCTATCGGCCAATTCTTGACGCTGGCCTGGCGGCCCTGAAAACAGCCGGGAAAGATAAATTCCAGGCGAGGCGTGCCGACACGATCAGCCAATTAAAAGCAATCGAGCGCGCTGGAACCCTGACGACAAATTATGGCGGGCGCAGCTATTCCGCCCCGCAAACCATCGAGGACCTCGCCGCACTATTTGAAGCGTCCCCCGACGCGAAATTGCTCGCCGGGGGCACCGATATCGGGCTCGAAATAACCAAGGGTCGCCGGTCCCTCGACACGATCATTTATACCGGGATGGTCCGTGACCTTACCGAGGTGACGACCAATGAGACCGCGATCACCATCGGTGCGGCGGCACCCTATACCGATGCCGTGCCCGCCTTGACAAAAGACTTTCCCGAGGCGAGCGAGCTCTTTTCTCGCCTCGGGGCCGTCCAAGTTCGCAACCTCGGGACCCTTGGCGGAAATATCGCCAATGCCTCGCCAATCGGCGACACGCCGCCGGTGTTAATCGCGCTCTCGGCCGATCTAGTTTTGCGTCAGGGCAAGAATGAGCGACAGATTGCCATTGAGACCTTCTTTACTGACTATCGCCAAACAGTGCTCCGGCCGGGAGAATTTATTGCCCGAATTATTGTGCCACGGCGCAATCAGGCAAACCTTTATGGATTTTACAAACTTACCAAACGATTTGATCAGGACATTTCGGCGGTTTGCGGTGGCTTTTGCCTGACCGTCAGAGACGATGTCGTTACAGAAGCGCGGCTGGCCTTCGGCGGCATGGCTGCAACTCCCAAACGTGGTCACACGGCTGAAAAAATGCTCATCGGCCAGCCCTGGAACGGCGCATCGGCCGACCTGGCGGCGACCGCCCTCGGCGATGATTTCACGCCGCTGAGCGATTTTAGGGCCAGCGCCGACTATCGCCGGCTGAGTGCACAAAATCTCCTTCGGCGATTCTGGCTGGACACCGATCCTGCCCGCGACGCTCAGCCAACCGGAGTGCTGGATTATGTCTAACCAACATATGGGCAAGGCAGTGCCCCACGACAGCGCGGCCAAACACGTCACCGGCCAGGCAATTTATATCGACGATATTGTTTTGCCCGCCGGCCATCTGCATGGCTATGTCTCGATGAGCCCAAAGGCCCACGCGCAAATCACTTCGATGGACCTTTCCGCTGTTCGCACCAGCCCCGGTGTCGCGGCAGTCATTTCGGCGACTGACGTTCCCGGTGCAATCGACATCGGTCCGGTCCTGCCCGGCGACCCTGTGCTCGCCGATGGGTGGGTTGAATATGCGGGCCAGGCGCTTTTTGCTGTCGCTGCCGGAACAGAGAGCGAGGCTCGGGCGGCGGCCAAACGCGCCGATATTACCTATGATGACCTCGATGCCATTCTCGATATCGAGACCGCACGGGCCCAGGGGAGTTACATCGTCGAGCCCTATGCAATCACCGTCGGCGATGCGCAAGCCGCCCTGGCCAAATCCGCCAATCAGTTGAGCGGAAAACTGGCTATCGGCGGCCAGGATCATTTTTATTTGGAAGGGCAGGTCGCCGTCGCGATGCCTGGCGAAGACGGCGATATGCTGATCTATTCGTCGACCCAGCACCCCTCCGAATTGCAGCATCTCGTGGCCAAGGTTTTGGGAAAATCCAGCAAAGACGTCACCGTCGAGGTGCGCCGAATGGGCGGTGCTTTTGGCGGCAAAGAAACCCAAGCCGCACCCGTCGCCTGCCAAGCGGCGTTGCTCGCCACCGCCACCGGACGGGTGGTCAAGGTTCGCCTGGATCGCGATGACGATATGATGGCCACGGGAAAACGTCATCCGTTTCACGTCAATTGGCGGGTCGGATTCGACGCGGATGGGGTTCTTGACGCCGCCGCCTTCGACTATCTCGCCGACTGCGGGTATTCGCCGGACTTGTCGCTGGCCATTCTTGATCGCGCTCTGTTTCACGCCGATAACGGATATTTCTTAAAGAATGCGCTCATTCGGGGATTTGCCTGCAAGACCAACAAGGTTTCCATGACCGCCTTTCGTGGCTTTGGTGGCCCCCAGGGAATGCTCGGTATCGAGGCCGTCATCGACGACATTGCGCGCCACCTCGGCATCGACCGGCTCGATGTCACCAAGCGCAACCTTTATGGCCGGGACGGAACCCGCGACGCGACCCCCTACGGGCAGCGGGTTGAGGATAATATTTTACCCGAGCTTATCGACCAACTCGAAGCATCGAGTGACTATCGCCAGCGACGCACAGAAATCACTGCCTTTAATGCGTCCCACTCACATCTAAAACGCGGGCTCGCGCTGACACCGCTCAAATTCGGAATTTCATTTACCGCCACTTTTCTCAACCAGGCCGGGGCCCTGGTTCATGTCTATAACGACGGCTCCATTCAGTTAAATCACGGCGGCACCGAGATGGGTCAAGGGCTCAACACCAAAGTCGCCCAAGTGGTGGCGGACGAATTTGGCGTGCCCCTGGACGCCATAAAAATCACCGCGACCCATACTGGTAAAGTCCCCAATACGTCGGCCACGGCCGCCTCGTCCGGCACTGATTTGAACGGCATGGCGGCGCGCGATGCCGCCCAAACTATCAAGGCGCGTCTGGCCGCATTCGCCGCCGAGCAGCTAGGCGCCGATGGCGAAAACCTCTCTTACGCTGACGGCAATGTACTCATCGGTGAAAAAACACTGACCTTTGCCGGCTTCGTGCGGCAAGCTTATATGCATCGCATATCCCTCTCGGCATCGGGGTTTTATGCAACACCCAAAATAACCTATGACCCGGCAACCCGGCAGGGGCGGCCATTTTTCTATTATGCGTATGGGGCTGCGGTATCCGAGGTCGTAGTTGACGCGTTGACCGGGGAACATCGGGTCCTGCGGGCCGATATCCTGCACGATGCCGGGCGATCCTTGAACCCGGCCCTCGATCTCGGGCAAATCGAGGGCGGCTATATTCAGGGTCTGGGCTGGCTGACGACCGAGGAATTATGGTGGGACGGAGAAGGAAACCTGAAAACCCATGCACCTTCGACTTATAAAATTCCGGCGGCGGGGGATTTGCCTGCCGATTTTCGCGTTGCATTTTTCCAGGGCGAAAATCGTGAAGACAATATCGGACGCTCCAAGGCGGTCGGCGAACCGCCGCTCATGCTCGCCAGTTCCGCCTTTTTCGCCATTCGCGACGCCGTCGCCAGCGTCGCCGGTAACCGGCTAAACCCAAGTCTCGACACCCCGGCGACACCGGAAAAAGTACTGATGGCGATAGAGGACATCAAGCAGCGGCGGGACACAGAGCAATGATAAAAAAATGGCGGGACGCCGTAAAAGAACTTCACGATGCGGGAACCGCCCACATGCTGGTGACCGTAATTTTGGCGGACGGATCCGCCCCCCGCGAGGTCGGAGTTAAAATGGTCGTCACCAAGGATTTGTCATACGGCACCATTGGTGGAGGAACGCTGGAATTCGAGGCGTTGAAGATCAGTCGTACGATGCTGGCGGAAAATGTTTGCAGACCGTCCTTGCGCCCCTTTCCTCTTGGCCCCGCCTTGGGCCAATGCTGCGGCGGCGCTGTCGAATTATTGTTCGAACCATTTTTGGAAAATTCATTTTCCATCACTGTCTTTGGCGCCGGTCATGTCGGTCGAGCCGTCGTGCCACTGCTGGCGACATTGGAGGCAAAAATATGTTGGGTCGATTCTCGCGAAGGCGCGTTCCCCGATCACAGGCCGGACAATGTCATCCACTGCGTTGACGAAGATCCGGTAGCTTGCGTTGCCGACGCGTCCCCGGGAAACCATTTCCTGGTCATGACCCATTCCCATGATCTCGATGAGGAAATTGTCGCGGCAATCCTCGCCCGAGACGATTTTTCCTATTGCGGGTTAATCGGGTCGGCGACCAAGGCGGCAAGATTTCGCACCCGACTGAAGCAGCGCGGGCTGACGGAAGAGCAAATCAAGCGCCTGACCTGCCCCATTGGCATCGACGGGTTGCACGGCAAGGCTCCGGCCGAAATTGCCATTTCCGTCGCCGCACAAATTTTAAAACTTCACGGTGCAGAGAGCGCCGCACCAACCAACCGGGAAACAATTTGCGGCGAATTAAGTGCAGGCAAAAATTCAGCGACCTAGACCGCGATCAAACAGAGTGATGGGTATGCCAATGGCGCGCGACATCTATCCGCCGGGCTAGCCAAACATCGTCCTTCGACCCCACATAGTCTAAGAAGCGCGCCAGCGCCGCCGCCCGTCCCGGTCGACCGGCCAGCCTGCAATGCAGGCCCACCGACATCATCTTGGGCGCCGTCTCGCCCTCGGCATAGAGGGTGTCGAATGTATCGCGCAAATAGGTAAAAAACTGATCGCCGGAGTTGAAGCCTTGGGCCGTCGCAAAGCGCATGTCATTGGCATCCAGAGTATAAGGCACAATGAGATGAGATTGGCCTTGAACTTGCGTCCAATAGGGCAG
This sequence comes from Alphaproteobacteria bacterium, assembly GCA_021774575.1. Classification (GTDB taxonomy): domain Bacteria; phylum Pseudomonadota; class Alphaproteobacteria; order UBA6615; family UBA6615; genus JAJFIX01. Next base: position 23,586 of record JAJFIX010000022.1, read on the forward strand.
GTCATCGGCATAGCTGTCGGAATCATAAATGAAGCCGCCCTCCTCAATGACAAGACCGCGGGTGCGCGGATTATCGCGACCGGCATACCAGCCGAGCGGTCGTGCCCCGGTTACTTCGGTGTGCACCTCGATGGCGCGCTGCAGATGCTCGCGCTCTGTTGCCTCGTCGACCCACTGGTAGTCAATCCAGCGCCAGCCATGGCTGGCAATTTCCCAACCAGCCTCGTTCATTGCGGCGACGGCATCGGGGTTTCGCTGCAAGGCCATAGCAATGGCGAACACGGTTACAGGAATGTCGCGACTGGTAAACATCCGGTGCAGCCGCCAGAAACCAGCCCGACTGCCATATTCATAAAAACTTTCCATGCTGAGATGGCGCGCACCTTCATAGGGCTTGGCATTAATGATCTCAGACAAAAATGCCTCGGATGCCGGATCGCCGTGGAGGATATTGTTTTCACCGCCCTCCTCGTAGTTGATCACGAATTGCACGGCTATCCGAGCCCTACTGGGCCAGCTTGGATCCGGGGGGGTGCGGCCGTATCCGATCATGTCGCGGGGATATGGGGTGTTATCCGGCTTGTCGGGCATTGAAGGCTCCGCTATGAGAGTTATTCCAGTTCACCCACTCTTATACGCCGAGGCCTCATGGACGAAAATGCTCTTGCACAAGAACTCACACGCCGATTGGCCGACCTTATCGCAATCCCATCGCCCTATCCGCCCGGTGACACAAGAAAGATCTGCGCCTATACCGCCGCCCTGATGCGCGAGGCCGGATTTGAGACTGAAATACTGAGCCGTGAAGACGGCATCGATAATGTCGTCGCCCGGCTAAAGGGCGCCCAAGACGGACCGTCTTTGGTATTTAACGCCCATGCAGATACGGTGGGCATCGGCACCCGTGAGAATTGGCGAACCGACCCCTTTGAGGCGGTCGAAGGGGCAGGCCTGGTCACCGGACTTGGTGCGGGAAACTGCAAAGGCTCCATGGCCACCCATATTTGGCTGGCCCAGGAAATCGCGCGCGCCGGTGGACCTGCGCGCGGCGAAGTGGTCTTTACATTTGTCGGTGATGAGGAACGGCTCGGCCCCCAAGGCCTCCAGTTTCTGCGCGAGACCGACGCCGTCAAACCGACTATTTTGGTGCTTGGCGCGCAAACCGAAAACCAATTGATTACCGAAGAGCGGGGCGTGATGTGGCTCAAAGTCACCGCCCATGGCAAAGCCGCCCATGCGGGCAACCCTGCCGTCGGAGACAATGCGATTTCGCGCATGGTCCGTGTCCTCACCCATCTCGATGCGGTTTTAACACCCCAACTGGAAGCGCGGGTCGCCGGGGACAAACACTCGACGATCAGCGTTGGCATGATTACCGGCGGACATAACACAAATGTCGTTCCCGACCGATGCATCGTCGAGATTGACCGCCGGTTGCTGCCCGACGAAAAAGTGGAAGCGGCGTTTGCCGAAATGAAATCTATTCTTGAAGACGCCGGTGAGCCAGCCGATTTGCTCGATATTGAATTCCTGACGGGAACCAATGGTTTTTCGGCCCCGGCTGACGGACCCGGCGTGACCGCCTTGGTCAACGCGGTGACGGCACGTACCGGCACTGCCCCCGCCTTCCTCAATGCCACCGGGGTCAGCGACGGAAGGTACTTTGCCGACGACAATATCGAAATCATTAATTTCGGGCCCGGCGCTGGAGCGCAAGGACATGCCGCCAATGAATCGGTGCCGATCAATGAGATGGTGGAGGCCGCCATTATTCAACTTGATATGGTTACTGGATTGCTCGGTCTAAACGAGTCATAGTATACCCGTGGTTGCGCCGTTCACTGCATGGGATACTGGGTCCAGTGCAAATCGCAGCCAGAGGAGAGCTGGTGATTTTTTCTCATTCAGCCCATCGCATTTGGCTTTTTAGTGCGGTCATTTTTGTTGGCACATTATTTTCTGCTGCAGGATCGCTATCGGCCCAAGAGGCCGAGCGGATCGCCTCCTTTGGCGTCGACATCACCATCAAGGCTGATACGTCCGTCATTGTCGCCGAACGTATCGAGGTGATCAGCACCGGAGACCAGATCAAACGCGGCATAACCCGCGACCTACCTACATCCATTATTGATGCCGCAGGAAATCGCCGGGCACTTTCATTTGAAATTTCGAGCGTTACCCGGAATGGGGATGCCATCGCCCACCGAACCGAGCTCGATACAAGTGTCGAGCGGGTTTATATGGGCGCGGACGATGTCTTTTTACCGGCTGGCCGGCATGTGTTCGAGATCGAATATCTTGCAAGGGGTGTTATCGATTATCTGGACGGACGCGACCAACTCTTTTGGAATGTCACCGGAACCGATTGGACCCTACCAATTGAAATGGCCCACGCCACCGTGCACCTGCCTGACGGCTCACGCTTGGTCGGGTTATCTGCCTATACCGGTCGCGCAGGCGTTCTAGGGTCCGATTTCACCTTCAATAATGCCAGTGACACCATCGTGCATTTTGACACGATAAGAGAGCTCAACCCCGGCGAAGGCTTTGCGATACGAGTGAGCTGGCCTGGCGGCATTCTACACCGCCCCCAGGCCCGGGCCGAGTAGCTAGACCCCGCCCATATCGGAAATAATTCCATAGGTTTCCGGCCGTCGGTCGCGGAAGAATTGCCACAAATTTCGAACTTCGCGGACCTGATCCATATCCATATCGGCGGTCACCAGCTCATCCTTATCTTCGCTCGCCTCGCACAGAAATTCGCCGCGCGGGCTGACGACATAGGAGGAGCCATAAAAGCGACCGATATCCCAAGGCGCTTCGGTACCGGGCCGGTTTATCGCGCCGATAAAACAGCCATTGGCGACTGCAGACGCGGGCTGTTCGAGTTTCCACAAATATTGGGAAAGCCCGGCCACCGTCGCCGACGGGTTAACGATATATTCGGCACCACTGAGCGCCAGCGCTCGCCAGCCTTCGGGGAAATGCCGGTCGTAACAAATATAGACCCCAAGCTTGCAATAGGCGGTGTCGAAGACCGGCCATCCCGATTGGCCGGGTTTGAAAAAGAACTTCTCCCAAAAACCGGCGATTTGGGGAATGTGGGTCTTGCGGTATTTGCCGAGATAGGTCCCGTCCGCATCAATCACGGCGGCGGTATTATAGTAAACGCCGGGCATTTCTTCTTCATATATCGGCACGACGATAACCATATTGTATTTTTTCGCATATTCCGACATCAGGCTAACCGTTGGCCCATCGGGGATTTTTTCGGCCGCATCGTACCATTTGACGTCCTGGCTCGGGCAAAAATAGGGCTGGGTGAAAACCTCCTGGAAGCACAAAACCTGCACTCCCTGCTTGCCCGCGTCTTCGATCAGCGGAATATGCGCCTCAATCATCGACTGCCGAATTGTCTCCGGCGCCTCGTCCGTTGAGGCTTTAAGACTCATCTGGATCAAACCTGATTTTACTATCGCCATCAATTCTTCCTCGAATTTGTTAGGTTTGGTTGAAACCTGACCATTTGATCAAGTATCGTAGGACATTGCCCATCTCAGGGCAAACCGGGAAAGGGAATAAGCTATGTCGTTATTCGTTAAAGGCGGAACAGTGGTCACGGCGGACAGGGAATTTACCGCCGACGTGATTTGCGAGGACGGCATAATAACTGCTGTTGGCCCCGGATTGGATGCCCCGACCGGCGCGGAAATCGTTGAAGCCGGCGGTTGCTATGTGATGCCCGGCGGCATCGACCCGCATACCCATATGCAATTGCCGTTCATGGGGACCGTGGCCTCGGAAGATTTTGAGACCGGCACCAAGGCGGCCCTGGCCGGTGGAACGACAATGATTATCGATTTTGTCATTCCCAGCCCCCAGGAAAATCTTATTGAAGCCTATGAAAAATGGCGCGGCTGGGCCGAAAAATCGGTTGCTGATTATTCGTTCCACGTCGCGATCACTTGGTGGGACGAAACGGTTCACCGGGATATGGGCATCCTGACCGAACGCCACGGCGTTAATAGTTTCAAACATTTCATGGCTTATAAAGGCGCCATCATGGCCGATGACGAGATCTTGGTGAACAGTTTCACCCGGGCTCGCGAACTTGGCGCTTTATGTACGGTACATGCAGAAAATGGCGAGCTGGTCTTTCGCTTGCAACAAGAACTCCTGGCCCAAGGCATTACCGGGCCCGAAGGCCATCCCCAATCGCGCCCCCCCGAGGTTGAAGGCGAGGCGGCAAACCGCGCCATTCGCATCGCCGAGGTTTTGAATGTACCGCTTTATGTCGTCCATAATTCCTGCATACAAAGCCTGGAGGCGATCACCCGGGCCCGGCTCGAAGGCCAGCGGGTATTCGGCGAGGTCCTCGCCGGGCACCTGATTGTCGATGACAGCGTCTATTATGATAAGGATTGGAGCAAGGCCGCCGCCCATGTGATGAGCCCACCTTTCCGTGGCCACGAACACCAGGCGGCCCTGTGGCGCGGCCTGCAATCGGGCAATTTGCAAACCACGGCGACGGATCATTGCTGTTTCTGCGACCCGCAGAAGCGGGCCGGTATCGATGATTTCACACTTATTCCCAACGGCACCGGCGGTGTCGAGGATCGGCTTCACGTTCTGTGGGAGCATGGGGTGAACAAGGGCCGGCTGACACGCTCTGAATTCGTCGCGGCGACCTCGACCAACGCGGCTAAAATTTTCAACCTCTATCCGAGAAAAGGCACGATCGCCGTCGGCGCCGATGCCGATCTCTATGTGCTTGATCCGAGCAAGTCGAAAACCCTCTCTGCCAAAACGCAATTGCAGCAGGTGGATTTCAATATTTTCGAAGGCATGGAAATCAACGGCGTCACCACGGCAACGATCAGCCAAGGAAAGCTGGTGTTCAAAGATGGCGAACTCGATGTGACCAAGGGCGCCGGCCGCTATATCGACCGCCCAACCTATGCCCCCTATTACGAGGCGATGAAGATCCACGGCGAGCTGACCTCGCCGAGGTCGGTAAAGCGGTAAATCGGCAGACCCGTAATTAGGGGCTTAATCGACGGCTCGCCGCATGGTGACGTCGATCCCCGCCAGGGGCGACAAGGATTGCAATGTCAGGCTGTCCGGCGTCTCGTGCTGCAGCGTATAGACTAAGATGATGCCATCGGGTTCCAGCCAAGCCGGAAGACCGTATTCATCGACAAAGGCAATCGCCTGCTCGTTGAGCGGCGATGCGGTGGCGTCTTCGGGAACCATAAACACCCGACCACCATCAAGATCCCAGCTACCGCTATGCTCAATAAGAAACTGCATGGTGACCGGCGACGGTCCGCCCAAAATGGTCATCGTTGCAATGGCCGTCGTTTCATACCCGTCCGCATCATTGTGAACGACTTTGCCTTCTTCGGCATAGTCCATCCACATATCGCCACCGTCCGACGACCCAGGCAAGACGAGGGACTGAAACAAAACGGAATGATCGCGAGAAGACGTAACGAATTGATAAATCCAGGTGCCAACAAGCCCCGTCCCATCAACGCTAGGCGATGAGACCTCCACCTCCGGGATCGCAGTTACCAGGCTCTGATCAGTGATCGGGCCGGTTTGACCGGAAACACAGGCCGTCAGCGCGATCGAGACTACCAACAAAGCAATACGGTTTCTTAAGACCATCATCTACGGCTCCTATATTTCTCTATCCGCCGCAATTGGCGGTGTAACCCTCGCAACATTCCCAGAACTTGGGGCAATGAGTCTGCCTGAACCAAGCGGTCAACGTCATCTACGAGCGACTCGACAGCATCAAGATTGGCGGATGCAAAATCAACAAGAAGCTCATTAGATTCTCGAAATGCGGCATCAACCTGTTTCTGCGTTAGCCTAATTACCGGGTCATTTGAATTTTGCCCGATGACATCCGCTCTATCAACGTCGGTCAACACAAGTCCCGCAGCGGCATTGACTAAGTCAGATTATTTACCGTCAATGAAGTCGTTCATGAACCGCCCGTAATTTGCGGAACAACGCCTCCTCCGCCCGCTCGCGTGCAGCGAGGATCAGTTGAAAATCGAAATCAAATTCTTGACCAGGCGCTCTTATAAAGGCAGAATGTAAGCGGGCACATATGTGATATATAACAACCTAGACGGTAGATAAATGTCCGACAACAGAAAGAGGGATGGACGGACACCCCTCACAAGGGGTGAACGCATTGCGATGTACATCCTCCTTATTATATTGGCAAGTACCCAGCTTTTGATGGTGTCCAGTTATTGGCCGGAACATTTTTATCGATCACCCTACCTCTATCTATTTATTGTCGTCATAAGCACGTGCCTGGTAACCGTTAGACATTTCCGGACAGCGAAGGGGGAGGTAACTATTTGGGAACTTCTCATTCGCATATTCAGCTATGTCGTTAGTTCGACAATTGTCTATGAATTCGGTTCCTTTGGTAACTTGGACTAAGTTATTCAGAACCTACCCCACTCCCATCCGCTCGTCCACCGCCTTGCCCTTCGGCGTTTACCTCTTCACGAAGCTCCCCAAATTCCCTGTACCTCGACAATGCAACCACCGTGCGTTGACCAATATCGTCTTTCAAGATGGCCAATCTTTCTAGAATTTGTTCGTCTGAAAAACCGACATCCGACAGGGACTGCTCTAACCGGTGAACCTGGCGGTTCAGCGCCTGCAATATCCCGAGAACTTGGGGTGCAGAGTCGATCTGAACCAGCCTGTCGGCATCATCCAAAAGCGATTCCGAGACTTCGAGATTATCCACGGCGAAATCGACAAAGAGCTCATCCAACGCCCCAAATGCAGCATCGACCTCTTCGGGTGTGATCTCAATTATCGGATTTTCGGTATCCAAAGAAAAATCTTTGGATCTTTGGATATCGGTCAACACAATATCCGAGGTCGCACCGATTAGATCGGACTGCGCACCGTCGCCAAAATTACTCAGGAACCGGCCAAGCCGTGGTGCCCGCGCAATCATCTCATCCAGGGAGATCAACACACCATTGCCGATATCAAATTGCACATCGCCCTGCAAACCCAATCCGTCATTGGAAATGGCGCTACGCCAAAAACTGACGGCGGTGAATACTTGCTCCCGCTCCATTACGCCTTTTTCGGCCAAGGTATCAGTATATTTCGCGGTCAGACCCAGAGCGACCCCAAGGACCGTAATCGCCGCTAATCCGGCATTTCTCACACCACTGCTAGGGAGGAACATACCTGCCGCCCCGAGTAGACCAAGATCAAATGTCGTGTCCGCGAACGCATCGCTTAGCGTGTCCAACTGTTCTGGCGTCAAGCGGGGCTTGCCTAGGTTATTCAAAAAGGTAAGAGTGCGATGTTCACCCTGTTCCAGATCTTGAACATCCTCGTATAGCTCCCTGATATCGTCGGGCAATTCCTCCTTATCAAACGCCAGAAACGGGGCATCGAGTATTTCATCGAGAGCTTCCGGGTCGGTGGCGAGCTCCATAGCCGCATCGAAGTCGTCGCGAACAGCAGTCATACCATCGACCATATTGCGGCCAAGATTTTCCGCTGGGTCAATCACATTTTCTCGAATCACTTTGGCTATGTCCTTAGTCGCCAGAGTCGGACGGAATGGGAAATCGTCGCCATCATCCAATGGCTCCAAACTATCCTGGGGCCGTTGCGCCGACGGCGGTAGCCCGGCCAGGACGCCGAGTTCGGCCTCGGTGGCCGGTCTTGTCTCGCGGCCAAACAGTTTTTGATCTACCGGAGATAGTTTGATCACCGGCTCACCCATTTTGTCAAAACCGAGGGTGTCGGTGGTCTGGAGTGGCGGTACGACACCGCGCAGATCACCAAACTCCAGCTCTAAATTATCCGCATCGACCCGCGAGATCGGCACCCGGATCGACCCACGAGACCCCGGCAGATTGAGAATGATAAAATCCTGGCCGTCCTCGCCTTCAAAGGTTCCGGCAAATCCGGGGAAGGTCGGCCCAGTTTCGGGAACCTCTTCAAACCCCACCGTCATAAATCCGCCGGTATTTTGCGTGAGTATATCCGCAGCCGTTCCGGCTCCGCTTCCATTTTCTGCAGGCACCCTGCCGTCATTGCGGGCGGCCAAAATTTCCACCGTCTCTTGGTCGCATTTCTCCACACACATGCCGACCATGGCCGCAGTCAGCCGGCCCTCGTCTTCGGCTCGGTAAAGCTGGGTGGCGAAATCGTTTTCCAGGTTGACCTCGGTGAGTTCTTGGGCGGCG
>JAJFIX010000023.1 GCA_021774575.1 Alphaproteobacteria bacterium
CTCAACTACTGGATGATTCGGCGGCTCAACACGGATGGGACTGTCTTGGTCGGTGATTATTGGGGCATGGTCTACGATCTCGATCCTAAAACCGGGATGCTTTCGAACAAACGGTATGTGAGGTAAGAGGTATCGAAGAAACGAGGACAGAAGAAACGGGGGGTGAACTGAAGAAACGGGGACATGTTACTTAATTATGCCCCCTCACACCGGAAGAAACGGGGACACGTTACTTAATTATGCCCCCTCAGAAGATACGGGGACACGTTACTTAATTATGCCCCCTCACACCGGCCTGTCGCCCTCGATGACAATCCGGTGCATGAGCCGGTGTTCAGTATAGTCAAATAGCGCGTAGTGTAGTGACAGCCGGTTGTCCCAGACGGCGAGGTCGCCGGTGCGCCATTGGTGACGGCATTGGTATTCCGGTGTGGTTAAATGGTCGAAGAGATAGCGCAAGAGATAGTCGCTTTCGCGCCGGTCCATATCTTTGATTGCGCTGGTCATTGATGGGTTGACGAACAGGCCTTTTTTGTCGGTCACTGGGTGCGTGCGCACGACCGGGTGCAGCACCGGGCGGTATTGGGCTCGGTGCTCGGGGGAAAATATCTTGTTTTCTTCGGTCCAAATTTCGGGGCGTATATGCTCGTCATAGGGCTGGTAATTATCGTGATAGGCGTGGAGCCCGTCCAAATGCACTTTCATTCGGTCCGATAGGGCGTCATAGGCGGCGACGGTGTTGACCCAGATCGTGTCGCCACCGGTCGGTGGGATCGCGCGGGCATAGAGTGCGGTGCCCAAGGTGGGGCGCTCGGTGCCGGCAAAATCGGTGTGCCAGAGATCCTGGGTCGCGACCGGCGGGTTGTCCGCATCATATTCTAGAATGTCGATTTCCGGATGGGCGGCGTTCTTGCCGAAGGCGGAGATATCGCTGAGTTGCGGCGTGCCGAAACGCCGGGCGAACGCTACATGCTGGTCTTCGCTCAGATTCTGGTCCCGAAATATCAGCACGGTTCGGTCGAGAAAGGCGGTCGAAATAGTATCGAATTGCTGGTTAGTTAGCTCGGCGCCGAGATCGATTCCGGTGACGACGGCACCGCAGGCAGGCGACATAATTTGTAGGTCCATGGCGTGGCTCACTTTCGTTACGAGGCCTACAGACTAATGCTGGGCAGGGGTGGTTGGCAAAATGTTCAGCGTATTGACCGCTTTAACTCTGTCACCCATACTTAATTGGCGCGCCTCATCTTTTCTCGCCTCAGAAAACGGAATATCATGGCCAAACAGCGGATTTCATATATCGATCCGGCGACTGTGACCGACCCGGATATGCTCGCAGAATTTGACCGCAGTGCGAAATACGGCACACCGCGACCCGAAAGCCATGCGATTCGTGCCCACGTACCGCCGGTTTTTTGGGCCTTTGCCAACACTTGGCAGAATTGCTTTCGCGACGGTGTCAGCGATCATTCAATCAAAGAATTGTGCCGGGTCTATGTGTCGAAATCGGTCATGTGCGAATATTGCGGCAATCAGCGCTCGGTAAAATCGGCCAAACAGGGTCTGGTTGAAGACGATTATTTGGACCTGTTGAACTTCGAGAAATCGGCACGCTATGACGAACGTCAGAAGGCAGCCTTGCGCTATACCGAGGCGATCATCTGGGATCTGCAAACCGACGACGCGCTGTGGGATAAGCTGCACGAACATTTCAGCGAACCGGAAATTGTCGAAATGGGGTTTTTCGTTGCCATCACGATGGGGCAGCAACGGTGGCTCAGGACGCTTAATATCGACCATCATAAGGTGATGGCGGGGACCGACGCGTCGATGGCACCGGGATTCGAGACACCTGATGCAATGGCCGCGTCGAAGGAATCGAGTGAATATTGGGCCAAACAGAGGGCCAAATAGCGTCGTGGCGGGAAAAATCTCTAAAATTACTTAGGTAATTTTGGGTTGTAACGCATAATTTGCGAAATTCTGGCGATCTGCTATAAGAATTTCGAAATTTCTTGAAGGTGTGGGGACCGAGGTGGAAGTATGAGTGACGCGGGGAGTGCGGCGGGGAGTGGGAGTGTCGAGGGGACGCCAAGAATAGCCGCGAAAGCGGTCGGCAAACGCTTCGGGGACCTGCAGGTCTTTAAAGATATCAATATGACCATCGGCGAGCGGGAAATCGTCACGGTGGTCGGCCCGTCGGGCTGTGGCAAGACGACCTTGCTGCGGTGCGTCAACGGGCTGCTGCCGGTTTCAGAAGGCGAAATTCAGATCGAAGGCACACCGGTTACCCGACCGCGCCAAGGCGTGGCGATGGTGTTTCAAAATTTCGGCCTGTTTCCGTGGAAAACCGTGCTGTCAAATGTCTCTTACGGGTTGAAACTTGACGGCTGTCCCAAGGAAGACCTCCGTGATCGGTCGATGGAAAAGATCAAACTCGTTGGACTTGAAGGGTTTGAAAATAGTTACCCCTACCAGCTTTCGGGCGGCATGCAGCAGCGGTGCGGGCTGGCCCGCGCCTTGGCGGTCGAACCGAGCGTATTGCTGATGGATGAACCGTTTGCCGCGATTGATGCTCAGACCCGCGAAATCCTACAGTTTGAGCTGCTGCGGATTTGGGAGATGCGGCCGACAAGCATGATGTTTGTGACCCATTCGATCGAAGAGGCAGTGTTGATGGGGCACCGGGTTGTTGTTTTAAAAGGCCGACCCTCAAGCGTGTTTGAGACCGTTGAGGTCGATTTGCCCGAGCCGCGCGGTCGAGAGACATTATCGCATCCCCAATTCAATGAGCTGCGCGAGCATGTCTGGGCTAATTTGATGGACGAAGTGCGGGCGGCGGAGTTTGAGGTTAACTGATTTTCCGGCTTAATTTGGATCACAAAAGGAACAAATTCTGGGTCGAAAATAAATTTCGCGTTTCTTTGTCTGGGAATGCGAATTGGACGCGCGGGGCGCCCGGCGGGCGAAATTATAGTCTCTGCGCGAAATGAGAACCGGACAATTGTTCGGTCGATCGCCCGAAAAGGGCAGGTTTCATTGGTTGGAACCGTAATGGGAGGAACTGTAATGAGATTTACCACCAAAGCGCTACCAATTTTTGCCGTGGCCGCGAGTTTGCTGGGCGGCGCAACAGCGGCTGTCGCAGAGGATTTGACGGTTGCAATTCCGGGTAACCCGCCGATTTGGGCTGGTATGGTCGCCCATGTTGCCGAGCAAGAAGGGTTTTATGCCAAATACGGCTTCGATGATGTGACCATCCAGGCATTCCCTGTCGGTCCTCAGGCAACGGCTGCCGCGGGCACCGGCGAATTTGATATCGGCATTGGACCGACGGCGCCAGCCTCGGTTGCCATATCGAATGCGGGCTTACCTGTTACCGGCATTGCTGGCCAGGATTTCACCGATTGGATGATTGCCTCGACTGACGGTAGCAAGATTTCTTGTGAAAGTATTGAAGGCGAGACCGTCGCCGTTGATCGGCGGGGTGGCATTCGGTTTATTCAGCTGGCCGGTCTGCTGCGCACCTGCGGTTTGAATCCGGGCAGCGTAACCTTGCTGGAAGTCAGCAGCCGGGTTTCGCAAAGCTTGATTTCCGGCGATGCGACGTTTGGCGTTCTCCATGCGGCCGACGACATTCCGACGGTGGAAGCCGAAGGTGTGGATATTCATAATGTCGCAACCATGACCGATGTCAATCCGAACGCGCATTACGTTATGCATTTCGTCAATTCCGACGAGCTTGGCGCAAACCGGGCGAAATATGTAAATGCGACAGCCGCCCATATTGAAGCCTTCCGCTTCATGTCCGATCCGGCAAATTCGGCGCGCATCGTCGAAATTACGGCTCCGGAAAATGGGTTGGACCCGGCAATTTCTGCCCAGGCAGTGGCGTTCTATCAGGACCTAAACTACTTCCCGCAGAATCATAATGGTCTTCTTCAGACGAGTGTTGAGGCGACCATTGCGACCCAGAAGCGTGTTGGCAACATTGAGAATGACCCTGTCAGCTATGCCGACATGGTGGACCTCTCGATCTACGAAGAAGCTTTGGCACTAGTGGACGGTCAGTAGTCACATTCCAAAGTAACTTAAAGAGCAACTAGCGGCGCCTCTTCCCTCGGGGGGGGGCGCCGTGGAAGTTTGTCATGATAGATATGAACAAAAAATGGGCCCGGTTTGCCACCTATGCTGTTGGTCTGCTGATTGGTGCTGGCATGTGGCAATATTTCGGTGCCCGTGGAAACCAGTTGGCTTCGGCGTCCCTAACCGAGACATTTTCTCGCTTTATTCGCCTTATCGAAAACGGTGAATTACCGACGGCCGTCGCCAATTCCATGCAGCTTTATGTCGCCGGTTTTAGTGCCGCGATTATAGCAGCCAGTGCGCTCGGATTGTTGATGTCTAGAATTCGGTTTTTGCGGGTCGGAATCGAAAACTACGTGATGCTTTTATACGCGACGCCGATGGTTGCGGTTGTGCCGTTCATCTCGTCGCTGCTCGGCCCATTTTTCATGGCTAAGTTTGTAGTGGTGTTCCTGTTCGGGTTTTTCCCGGTGCTCTACAATACATTGGAAGGGGGGCGCAGCCTGCGCCCCGAATTGGTCGAGGTCGCAACGTCTTTTCGGTCGGGGGAGATGGCGCTCTGGCGTGATCTCTTAATCCCATACACGCTGCCCTTTATTCTGACCGGTGTTCGACAGGGCGCGGGTCGCGCCCTGGTCGGCGTCGTTGCTTCCGAATTCCTCGTCAGTAGTAGCGGCATGGGCGGGATGATCCGGTATTATGATGGAAACTATATTATCGAGGGCGTCTTCGCGACGGTCATAGTATTGACGGCAATTGGCGTCTTGCTGATGTGGCTCGGTCGTCTGCTCGAGGACCGATTCGCGGCGTGGCGGGGGCTCAATCGATGACAGCGGTTACTCAGCACTCTTCGATGCAGGAAGAAACAACATTAAGGCGTATCCTTCGGTCGGCGGCTTTCGCCAAGATTATCGTCGGCATCGTAATATTGTTGGTTTGGCAGCTAAGTATGGATTTTTTTGCTGCCGACTACGTCGCTAGGCCCCTTGGTATTATTGAGGCATTGCCGTCTGTAATTGAGCATCCGAGATTTTTCCCGGCGATTAAGAACACCCTCGGCGCTGTGTGTGTAGGGCTGGTCATTGCCCTTTTCTTCGGTGTCATCGTTGGTGTTCTTATGGGGCGCATCAAGGTGGTCGATCGGCTGCTGATATTCTACGTTGTTGGGTTTTATGCCATGCCAATGGTGGCAATTGTGCCGGTGCTGACCCTCTGGTTCGGTTCGGGCGGCACGACCCGCATGGCAATCATTTTATTCGCCGGATTCTTTTCGATTGTCCTCAATATGAGCGATGGCGCGCGGGCGACGCCGCCGGAATTTATTGAGGTGGCTCGGGCCTATCGCGCCAAGCCGTGGCATGTCTGGTTCGGTATTGCCATACCCTCGGCGATGCCCTACCTGCTCGCAGGCATAAGGCTGGCTGCCGGTCGTGCTTTGGTCGGGGCTATCGTTGCCGAGATGATTGTCGGCGTACCGAGAAGCATGGGTAATTTTATTCGGTTGGAGGCGGGCAATCTGCGCCATGATGAGGCCTTTGTTGCGGTGCTCGTACTGGCGTTATTTGGCGTTGGAATTGAGCTTTTACTCAACCAGTCGACCCGAATTTTCCTGCCGTGGTACCGGCGCGAAGGTCGAGGTGCCTAGCCACACAGATGCGGTCGCAGGTCTGCTGGCAGCCGAGCACCCACGGTTTACCGATGCCGAATTTGCCCGTCGCCGGGCCGTTCTCGAAACACTCATGGAACAGAACGGCGTCACCCAACTTTTGGTTTATGGTGCAAGTCGAACGGGATCGGCAGTTCAATGGCTGACCGGTTGGCCGGTTACGGCTGAGGCTGCGATTGTTGTTGCGCCGGGCGAGCGCGACATCATGTTTGCTCAATATTTCAATCATCTGCCGCTGGCCCGAAAGATGGCGCGGGACGCCGAAATACGCTGGGGCGGGCCGTCGACAATTGGCGCCGTCGTTGCCGAACTTGGGCGTCGGCTCGGCGGCCCGACAGGTCGGCTCGGGATTTTGGGGCCAGTCGGATACAAAATGCATGGGGCCCTGGTTGATCTGGCCGGTTCGGTCGTAGATCTCGGTCCCGCCTACGGTGCCGTGCGCCTAAACAAGTCCGATGAGGAAATTAATTGGCTGCGGGTAGGGGCGGCTTTCAGCGACCTCGGTGTGGCGGGGCTGCGCGAACAGGCGCGGGCAGGCCATACCGAACATCAGCTTGCCGATATTGTCGAGCGCTCTTATGTGCCCCTGGGTGGTGCCACTCACATCCATTATCTTGGCGCGACATCAATGGATGCGCCCGGCGTCGCGGTCCCTCGGCAATTCACTTCCGGTCACAAAATCAGTAAAGGCGACGTCGTCACGGCAGAACTCAGCGCAGCTTTTTGGGGCTATGCCGGTCAGGTGTTACGAAGTTTTATCGTTGGTGCAGCGCCGACGCCGCTTTATCGAGATTTGATGGGTGTGGCGGAAAACGCGTTTGAGGCCATCACCGGCAAAATACGGCCCGGGGTGCATGTGCAGGCGCTGGTCGACGCGGCGGGGCTGATCGGTGAGGCAGGTTTTACCACGATAGACGACGTAGTGCACGGCTATGGCGGCGGATATCTGCCGCCGGTTTTGAGTGCGCCGGGCCGGGCCGACAATACCGTGCCCGACATGAAACTTACCGAGGGAATGGTGCTGGTGGTTCAGCCCAATGTGGTTACCTTGGATGAGAAGGCGGGGGTACAGACCGGCGAACTCGGCATCGTCACCAAAACCGGTTTTGAGAGCCTGCATCATGCGCCCCGCGGCTTTTTGGAAATAGAGGGAGGAAATTGACGTGGATGCACTGGTCCAGGCGGCGATCACCCATTGGGCGCCGCGCTTTGTCGCCAACGGCGTTCCGTTCACCGATTTTCAAGAGGTAACGGCCGGAATTGAGACGTGGGATCAATGGTGTGGTGCCTGGAGCGCGCGGGCGGCCATCCATGAAGGAATTGGACGCGGCGAGCTCGATGATGGCCATAATTTGAGCGCGGCCCAGCATTTAAGCGCGGCGGCGGTTTGTTATCATTTCGGCAAATATCTTTGCGTTCATGATCGCGAAGAAATGCAGGTTGCTCATATGAAAGCAGTTGCGTGCCGAAATCTCGCCTTGCCGCATCTCGCCCCGCCAGGGGGGCGCGTTGAAATTCCCTACGAAGGCGGAACGCTTTTTGGCAATCTTCGCAAGCCGAGCGGTGCCCAATGCCCGCCCATTGTCGTCATGTGCATGGGGCTTGATTCGGCCAAAGAGGAAATGGATGCCTATGAGGTGAGCTTCCTCGAGCGTGGGTTGGCGACCCTGGCATTTGATGGGCCAGGGCAGGGCGAGGGGGAGTATGACTTCGTCATTCGCCACGATTATGAAAAGCCGGTGGCGGCGGTCCTGGATTGGCTGAGCGGATGCACCGATATCGATGCGAAGTCCGTGGCCATCTGGGGGGTCAGCTTGGGCGGTTATTACGCTGCCCGCGCGGCGGCTTTCGAGCCACGCATAAAGGCCGCCGTCACCCTTTCCGGGCCCTTCAATTGGGGGGCGATTTGGGAAAGTTTGCCGCCCATCACCCGCAAGGCATTCGAGGTACGTGCCGGCTGCGCCAACGAGGAAGAGGCGCACGCCAGGGCGAAGGACTTGGCGCTTGATGGGATTGCCGAAAAAATTACCTGCCCTATATTCATTGTCGGCGGCAAGCGTGACCGGGTCATCCCGTGGCAGGATGCGGCGCGTTTGGCGGCCGAGGCCTCGGGCCCGGTAGTGCCCCTGATGATCGAGGATGGCGGACATGTGGCCAATAATCGAGGGTATCTATACCGCACCCAAACGGCGGATTGGCTGGCTGAACAGCTTCGCAATTGACAGGCGCGGCCCGAAATGGAATCCTAGGATAGTTTTATGCAATCGTTTGCACAGCTTTCTAAGGCAGAGGAAAAATTTATGAATATTCAACGGCCGGATCCGACCATCGTTACACCCGATCTCGATGACCCACGGTTTTTGTGGGGGCGGCCGATACCCGCGCCTGGTCATAGTGCCGTTGATTTTGAGGAACGGGTGAGTTTCAGCCGGCTGCATAGTTACCGGCTGGCCCGCGCCAGGTCGGCGCTGAAAAAGTCCAATCTCGGCGCGTTCCTTTGCTTCGACAATAATAACATCCGCTATATAACCTCGACCTGCATCGGCGAATGGTCTCGCGACAAGGTCGCGCGCTATTCTTTGCTGGCTGGCGATGATGAGCCCTATTTGTGGGATTTTGGATCTGCGGCGGCCCATCATCGGCTCACCGCCCCGTGGCTGGAAACCGACCATTGCAAGGCCGGTTTGGTCGGTTTGCGGGGCTCGGTTACGCCAAAGGCAAATCTTTATAAAAAGGCGGCGGAGGAAATTCATGACCTGCTCAAGTCGGCCGGTGTTGCCGACCAGCCATTAGGTGTCGACATTGTCGAATTGCCGATGATTTTTGCCTTGCAAGAGTGCGGTATCGAGGTAGTCGACAGCCAGCAGATCTTGCTCAACGCCCGTGAAATTAAGAGCATGGACGAAATTACCCTGCTCAATATGGCGGCGACCATGGTCGATGGCGCCTACCAGGTCATTGCGGAAAATTTGAAGCCGGGAATGCGCGAAAATGACCTTGTCGCCCTGGCCAACAAGTTTCTCTACGAGCATGGCTCAGATGATGTGGAAGCGATCAACGCGGTTTCGGGCGAACGCTGTAACCCCCACCCCCATAACTTTACCGATCGTATGTATCGTCCGGGGGACCAAGCCTTCTTCGATGTCATCCAATCCTATATGGGGTATCGGACATGTTATTACCGGACATTGAATGTCGGTAAGGCCTCGATGCCCCAGCGTGACGCCTATAAGCAGGCGCGCGAATGGCTGGACGCGGCAATCAACATGGTCAAGCCGGGTGTAACCACCGATCAAATTGCCGCCGTATGGCCTAAAGCCCAGGATTTTGGGTTCGAAAACGAGATGGAGGCCTTCGGCCTTCAGTTTGGGCACGGGCTTGGCATGGCACTGCATGAGCGTCCGGTGATCAGCCGCCTCATATCCTTCGACGATCCTATTGAGCTGAAGGAAGGCATGGTTTTTGCTCTGGAAACCTATTGCCCGGCGAGTGATGGCGTCTCGGCGGCCCGGATCGAAGAAGAGGTCGTGGTCACCCCGAACGGCGCCCAGGTGATCACCCTGTTCCCGGCCGATGAGCTTTTCATCGCCAATCAGTATTAGGCTTTTTTAAATGCTTCACGCCCTCCGCGCCTTTATCGGTGCGGGGGGCGCTTCATTTCGTCTTGAGATAGGAATATCGAAACATGGCACCTGACAGTCTGCCGGCCCTCAAAACCGGACTTTTCATTGGCGGCGCATGGCGGGACGCTTCGGATGGCGGCACCATCGAGGTGATCAACCCGGCAACCGAAACGGCGATTGCGTCGGTTGCCAGCGCGACGGCCCAAGACGCCATGGCAGCGGTTGATGCGGCGGATTTGGCCGCGCCGGCTTGGGCGGCGACGAGCCCACGTGAGCGCTCCGAAATCCTACGTCGGGCTTTCGATCTTATGACCGCTCGTAAGGATGAAATTGCTCGGCTGATTGTTTTAGAAAACGGCAAGGCGCTGCCCGACGCCCAGGGCGAGGCGGCCTATGCCGCCGAGTTCTTCCGTTGGTATGCCGAAGAGGCGGTGCGCAATATCGGCGATCTCTATACCGCGCCTTCGGGGGCAAATCGCATCATGGTGACCCAGCAACCGGTCGGTATTGCGCTGTTGATTACGCCGTGGAATTTTCCTGCGGCAATGGGCACCCGCAAGATCGGCCCGGCGCTTGCCGCCGGATGCACGGTGATCTTAAAACCGGCATCGGAGACACCGCTGACTGCGTTACTGATTGCCGATATTTTGGCCGAGGCCGGTGTCCCCGACGGGGTGGTTAATGTCATTTCCGCGCGTGGGTCTTCGGGGGTGCTGGAACACATCCTTGACGATGATCGGGTGCGCAAACTGTCTTTCACCGGCTCGACGGAAGTGGGGCGAACCTTGCTGCGCCAGGCAGCGAACACAATCGTCAACTGCTCGATGGAGTTGGGCGGGAACGCACCTTTTCTGGTGTTTGCCGATGCCGATATCGATGCGGCGGTCGAGGGTGCCATGGTGGCAAAAATGCGCAATGGGGGCGAGGCCTGCACGGCGGCCAATCGGTTTTATGTCGAAGCCTCGGTGGCAGATATATTTGCCGAGAAATTTGCCACCGCCATGTCGGCGTTGAAAGTCGGCCCCGGCCTGGATGCGGATGTGCAACTCGGGCCACTGGTTAATGCCGAGGCGCGCGAGACCGTGCAGGCCTTTGTCACCGATGCGCTGGACCGTGGGGCGAAGCTGGTTACCGGTGGGCTGGTCACCGGCGGCGCGGCTCCCGAGGGTACCGGTTATTTTTACCCGCCGACGGTGCTCTCTAATGTCGATCCGAAATCGGATCTTTGCCATGATGAAATTTTTGGGCCGGTGGCGCCGATCATTCCGTTTACCTCCGAGGACGAGGCCGTCGCACAGGCCAACGACACCGAATATGGACTGATTTCATATATTTATACCGCCGACATCGCCAAGGGATTGCGCGTTGCCGAGCGGATAGACTCAGGAATGGTCGGGCTCAACCGTGGTGTGATCTCGGATCCCGCCGCGCCGTTCGGCGGCATGAAGCAGAGCGGCATTGGGCGGGAGGGCGCCCATGACGGCATGCTCGAATTTTTAGAGAAAAAATATATTGCGCTCAGCTGGTAGGCGGAACTTGGCCCGTTGACCCGCGTACGACAAGGTGCGGGGTCAACTCCATTGTGCCTGTTTTTGGGTTTTCGCCTGACAGGCGCCCAAGCATTGCTTGGGCGGCAGCCGCCCCCATTTTCCTGAGAGGGACGCTGACGGTTGTCAATGGCGGAGCCAAGCGGTCGACGATCGGCATGTCATTGAAGCCGACGATGGAAATGTCGGCCGGGCAGTTTAAATTCAGCGCCTCACTCGCCGCGTAACATCCCAAGGCTTGCATATCGTTCCCGGCGACAATTGCCGTTGGCGGTGACGGCTGGTCCATCAGCGCAATCAGGGCCCGCTGACCCTCGGCCTCGCTGAAGGCATCGCAGGCGGCGATATTGGCAGGGGGACAGTCGAGACCATGGGCGGCCATGGCATGGCGAAACCCGGCAATTCTGCGATGGCCGGTTGACAGTCTTTCCGGACCGGCGATATGGGCAATGCGCCGGTGGCCGAGGGCCGCCAGATGATCGACGGCGACCCGAATGCCCGCAGCATCGTCGGTCAGGATACAGTCAATATTTTCGACCTGGGTGGCGCGGTTGATCAGCACCAAGGCAAGCTTGTCATCGATTATGTCGCGAACCAATTTATCGTCGCGCCGGGCGGTGGCGAGGATCAGGCCATCGACCTGACGGCCACGCATGGCGGCGATTAATGTTTCTTCGCGCGCCGGGTCATTATCGGTGTTGGCCAGGATTACCGTGTAATTTGACTGACCGAGCACTTCCTCGATGCCGCGTATGAGCGGGGGGAACACCGGATTGGTTAAGTCGGGAATGATCACCCCGATGGTAAAAGATCGA
The DNA here is from genome assembly GCA_021774575.1 of Alphaproteobacteria bacterium. Lineage (GTDB taxonomy): Bacteria > Pseudomonadota > Alphaproteobacteria > UBA6615 > UBA6615 > JAJFIX01. Next base: position 11,738 of record JAJFIX010000023.1, read on the forward strand.
CTGGTTCGAAGGGAATAAGCAAAAAGATTGGGTCGGTAGCCAAGTTCCTTTGCCGCTGCGGCGACGGCGGTGGCAATTTCAGGGGAAACCATGCCGCGTGTCGCTGGATTAAGAACCCGCGACACCGTTGATGAATGGACGCCGACCTTGGCGGCCACGTCTTTTAAGGTTATGCGCTCGTTGCTCATTTTCCCTGGGCTCGACTGCATCTTCATGTTTTGCCTTCGTAAGGCTCTTGGCGTATAAAATTTCACCATGTTCTGCAAACGATTGCACGAACATTCGTTCATGAGAGTTTTAAGCATTGAAGGGTGATCTAATGGCCGAGATAGATTTGAAAAAATATTCCATTGGCTGGATTGGTGCCGGACGTATGGGATATCCGATGGCCGAACGGTTAATCAAGGCTGGCTGTGATGTTACAGTCTATAACCGGACCAAGGCCAAAGCAGAGCCCCTGGCCGCCCTGGGAGCCAAGCTCGCCGATAGTCCGGCCGATCTTGCGGATCGTGATATTGTCTTTACCATGGTCTCCGGCCCAGCCGATTTGCTGCAGGTGACTGGCGGGGAGCAAGGTGTCTTGTCGGTTTCGGGAACAGTGCCGAAAATGCTCATCGATTGTTCGTCGGTATCTGAGGAAGCTTCGGCCGAAGTGCGTGCGGCGGCGGCAAAACTTGGAGTGGCGATGCTGGCCGCGCCGGTCAGCGGCAATGGCAAAGTCGTCAAAGCCGGCAAACTTTCCATCGTTGCATCGGGGCCGCAAGAGAGTTTCGAAATCGCTGAGCCCTATCTTGATGTGATTGGGGTCGGGGTCTCTTATGTCGGCGACGGCGAACTCGCGCGGATGGTCAAGATTTGCCACAATGTCCTGCTTGGGGTGGTTATCCAGAATTTGGCGGAAATAACCGTATTGGCGGAAAAAGGCGGCGTTCCGCGCCATGCCTTCCTCGATTTTATCAATAAGAGTGTGATGGGATCGATGTTTACCAAATATAAGACACCGGGCATGGTTAATCTCGATTACGCGCCGACCTTCACCCCGCCGCTTCTACGCAAGGATTTAGAGCTCGGGCTGGCAGCAGCCAAGCGGCTTGGAGTGCCGATGCCGGTAACCGTGACCACGTCAGAGATTGTCCAAGCGGCCATCGGCCTCGGGCATAGCGAAAAGGATTTCTCCATACTGCTCGATATGCAAGCCAAGGCGTCGGGGATGGAGCTGAAATCCGAAGAGATGGAGGTCGATACCGGCCTCTAATTCCAGTAAGTAGGGAAAAACCTAGTTAACAGTGGGCGTAATTTGCGCGATTAAATCCTCGATAGAGCCGCCGTTTCGGCGCAAAATCGTTGCAAATTCCGTCTTCTGGGACTGCAGAAAACTCTTATTATTGATCGCTAAATCCAGCACCTTCGGCTGGCCTTCAATAACGTCGATAGTCCAGATAATAGGCGACGAAAAATGATCGGTCACCAGGACCGTGTTGACTTCAAATCTCCGGTTCTCGGATTCAGGACTATCGATTTCATTTGTGGCAAATATCTCGAAATGCCCGGTTGTTGGGAGGTTATCAACAACTGTGCTCGCCACAAATTCGGTCAAGGCGACAATGAAATGTTCTTTTTCCTCGTCGCTTGCAGTGATCCAGTGGCGGCCGAGGGTCAGCCGGGCAATCGCTTCCGTGGCGAAGGACGTGGTAAATGTGTCGCGCATCGCGGCGCGGCGCTCCAGGGGCTCAAGGGACGCATCCGTCAGCGCTGTAACGCCCTGCGCAGTCAAAACCTGGATAAATTGAGGGGCAACTAGGCTATTTGAGCTGCCAGCCCCGTCGGGCATTGCTGTAACCGGCTGACTGATGGTGAGAAGCATCAACGCCCAGGCGGCGCACGCAATAAAATGCCTTGCGCCTGCGGTCATTATTTTACCACTTAGAGGTGAGTTGCCGTCATTGGTTTGTTTGTTCATCAGGCGGGTCACTTCGAATTTGTTATTATCACTGAGGTGACGAACTGATATTGGGTATCTGAAATAACAGAATACCCAGCAAGGGCTGATCGATGGCAGCCAGCGAGAGCCGCCTCGGCACCAGGGGACATTACCCCATAATTTAGTTGCTGAGAAAGCGCAAATTAGGGAAAATCGTTGCTATTAGGTCACAAATGGACCTGAAGTGCTGTGGATAGATGTGCTCTGGTTTTCGGGAGGCGGCGGTTATCCTGCGATTTCATCGATTAAGGCCGGGATTGATCCTCCCACTTGCCGTAAGATTTCGGCAAATTCCGCGCGTTGGGTCAGCAGGAAACTGCGCCCAGCAAAGGTTGCATCAAGTATGCGCAATTTGCCGTCGGTGGTAACCACGGACCACAAGACCTCGCCCTGGACGTCTGCGGATGAAAACAAGGACCTTACTTCAATGAGCGTGTCGGTCCGCTCCACCGCATCGACCTGACGTGCCGAAACAACCTCGATTCGGCCGTTCGGCGGAAATCCCTCAATGAGTTGCTTGGCCAGAAAACCGCCCAGGATTGCTCTAAATTGATCGCGTTCTCCCTCGTCGGCCTTGTTCCAGGCGCGGCCGAGGACGATCCGACTAATTTCCTGGGTAGCGAACTTTTGGTCGAAGAGATCACTGAAAAATTGACGCAATAGAGCCGGGCTGTTGGTTTGGTCGTTAAGCGCCGTAATGCTCGTCTGGGCGAGGTCGTTGATAAATTCTGGGGCTAGAGCAATAGAATCCTGGCCATTCTGCGCCAATTGCAAAGGGGTGGCGGAGTTGATGGATCGCATATGTTCGGGCGACGATGGTGGGCCGGCCGCTAAGGGGGGCGTTACCAATGCTGCAGTTATTGCGATTAAAATACCTGCTCCGGCCGCAGTCCTCACAGAACTTGCGAGCAGGGATACGAAATATTTAGCCAACAGATTATTAGGATATTTCACTGAGCACCTATTCGTTAATGTTTTCGATTTTGCCGAAACGGCGAAAATTTGGAATTTAAAAATATTCATGCTGGCGCGAATGGCGCAGCTGTTTTGCGGCTAACGCCCCAATGTTTCAATGAGTCCATCCAAAGATCCTCCATTGCGTTGGAGAATGCGGTCAAAATCTCCCTTTTGCCCGAGAAGAAAGCTCGTCCGGGCAAAGGTAATATCAAGTATTTTCATTTCACCATCGACCGTTGCCACGATCCATGGAACTCTGGCGGAAAAATTTTGGCCGACAAAAACGGTCACTACTTCGGTCTGCGGTAAGCCGAGCTCCGATTGTCCGGCCAGGGAGGCGCCGCGTACCTGAAAGCGACCATCGGGCACCCGGTCAATGATGACGTCGGCCAAGTGGATCGCCAGCACATCAAGAAAGGCGTCGCGCTGCTCTATCGATGCCGTTGACCAGATGCGACCGAGGACCGCCTGGCCGATTTGCTCCGACGCAAAAGCCGAGGAAAAAATTTGGCGAAATATCTCATGGGCCAATTGCCGACTTGTCTGGGCTTGGGTCAACGCGGCAAGACCCGCATCGATCACGGTGTCGACGAAAATTGACGCGACATTGGTCGGGTCATCTGGCGCCTGAAAAATCCAGCGCGGCCCAATCGGTGTCGCGTTTTGGTTCGCAATTGGGCGAGCGGTCTCGGCAAAGCCAATGCTTGAAGTGAAAATTGCCACAGCTAGGCAAAATGCCAAACTCGCACCCGCTGTCGCAACAGGGCCGAAGGACACGAGAATTGCCGCGCCTGCGCGCCTAATTGAGTTATGTATAAATACTGTATTCACTGTTCTTTACGTGGCCAGGATATGAATTTTACTAACACTGTCGTGCCGGTTACTCGCTCATAGTATCCGTATGGGCATAGTATAGTGTTATATATGTCTTTGTCGCGAAAATTTTTATAAGTTGAGTGAAAGATATATTAAATTGATATTCCGGAAAAACACAGAATATGCCCACTTATCGGCCGCCCGCACATGACCCGCACATAAATTGACCAGATCAACCTGCACAATCGCGCAACCGCGTGGTCAGGTGCCAATCGCTAAGTTACGGCATCATTTGTGTGCGATATCTGGAATGCTGTTCAGAGACCGAGAGCTGTGCACTCAAAATTGACCTGGATCAAGTTTTTCTTCCAAAATTCCAATAAAGACCATGATTAGGCGGAATAAACGGTAAAATGTTGATGCATGTCAATGTTCCACCCGTATTCGGTCACTACTTTTCAATTATCAATATTGCCATTGTTCTCTGTTCGAGAGCGCTCCAAAAAGGAGATCCCAATGACCCCTAAACTATCAAAACTTTTTCGACTCGTTATTGCCCCGGCGGCTCTGTCTGTTGCGCTCATGGTTCAGCCGGTGGCCGGATCGTTTGCGCAATCCGACGGCCCCGGCGATGGTTGGACAACGCCGCTTGCCGAGCAACTCGGTGTTCGATTGGTCCAACGGTTCGATTCCTCGGGTGAAGATGCCTGGGATCCGCTAGCCCATCCCAACGTCTTTATTACAACCGAGGGGCCCGGATATGGCGGCCTGTTAAGTGGTGTCACCCAGCCGGGTATCGCTATTATTGACTCCGATACCCGTGAAGTTGTGGCTCATCAGAGCTATGACGTTCTCGCCCTTGGCTGGGAAAATGTGTTCGAACCCCACGGGCTCGGCGTTTCTCCTGACGGGCAATGGATTTATCTGCCAAGTGGCGAGGGATCCTTTTCCTCGGTCGGCAAAGGTCGGTTGCTGGTCATTAACGCGCGCACACTGAAACTGGACAAAATTTTAGGACTGCGCGGTCAACCCCATCACGCCAAATCCTTCACGATGCCGGACGGAACGGGCCTTGCCTATGTTTATGGCTGGGGCCAACCGATGTTTGCGATGGACCCCAGTGATGATAATCGCGTTGTCGGGGGATTGGATTTCAATGCAATGGGTATCGAGGGATATCTATATTTTGCCTCCCCCGAGGGCGACGAGATCATTGCCAGTGGGCGTTTTCGACGCGGTGTAGCGAGAAATGAGTTACATGGCAATGTGATGGTTCGCATCGATACGTCTGACTGGAGCTTGATTGACTATGTTCCAGTTGCTGACAGCACCCCTGTCTGGGTCTCTTTTAGCGCAGACGGCGAGAATGCGTATTTCAGCGGTGGTCACTCTAGCCTCGTATTCAAATACGACCGGATCGGGGACGAGGTGACGTCGCACGCACGCGCTGGCGTTGAAGGTCCGTACGGTGTGCATTTAGGTTGGGATGACACCTTCCTTTATGCGGTTGGCAAGGGCGAAGGATCCCACAATCGCGGTAAAGTATTGGGGCTTATCAATACCGATCTGATGGATAGGTCAACCCGGCCAATGGATCAGTTTACGACAAACTGCTTGCGTGGCGATCACGGCACGCTTCATCCTGATCCGGATGCGAATGAGTTGTGGATTACCTGCAATTCGAGCTTTGAAATTGTGGTTTTTGACCTCGACCGTAACGAAGTCTCAGCCAGAATTCCGATGCCGAACGGTGGTAGCACTCACTCCGGCTCTTTCCTTCAATATGCAGGCTGGAATGGCGAAGTCGTCGCCGACCAGAACGGGCTTCAAGGCAGCGCACTTACCCTGAAGCGCCAACTGCTCGGGTTGGAGGGTGCCGAAACGGTGCCCGCCGATGAGCTAGTGGGCGACTAACGGATCGGCGACGGTAGGAGATACCGTCACCAACACGTCAGAAGGGGGATAGCCCCGCTATCCCCCGCCTCTTCAAACCACTGCCCAATTCAGAATTTAGCAAAATGTTTGCGCGACGAATGACCAAGGAGATGGCTGTGCTGAACAAACTGAAATCGAATGCCGGATTAGGTGTCATTGCCGGAGCGGCCATTTGCACCACTGCAATTTTCCTTGTTGTTTCAAGCAGCGCCCAATCCCAAGCGCCTGCGATCAGCGACGCGTCGCCGCAAGTTGAAAACGGCCGGGACATATTTATGACAGCGGGGGGCGTTGGTTGTGCAGCCTGTCACGGAATTTTTGGTGAAGGCGATGTCGGCATCGGCCCTTATGCGCGCGGTGTGAATAGGGCGTCGATCGACGCGGCGCTAGAATCCATTGCCGAAATGTCCTTCCTTCGAAGTTCGGTACGCGGCCAATCCATCGACGATATTGCTGCCTATACGGAGTGGCTCGGCAATCATCAACTGGTAAAGACCCTCGCCAAGCGCGGCCGTTTTATTCCCGACAGCGTATCCGTCCGTCCAAACACATTGATCCAGCTGGTTATATCTAATGCCAGCCGGTTTCCCCGCACCTTTGCCAGTGACGATATGGGTATCGGTGAGATTTCCGTGGATGGACGTGAGGTCGCAGAAATTATCTGGACGTCGCCTAGTGAGGAGGGAACTTTCACCCTACGTTGCTTGGATTGCCGGATTACCGATCAGCAACTTTCTATCCAAATTTCGAATGACGCTGCGCCCTTCACCCCCGTTTCTGGGCCACCGGTTGAGGTGGCGAATACGCCTGCACCAGCCGTTCAGACAGCGGCGGATTTGGACTTGATCGACCGCGGTCGAGATATTTTTCTCAATGCCGGTGAGGTGGGGTGCACGGCCTGTCATGGCTCTTACGCCGAAGGCGATGTTGGAATTGGTCCTTATAATAGAGGCCTCGATGAAGACGATATTCGTCTGGCGTTGGCTAATGTCGATGCGATGCGTTTCCTGCAGCAACAACTAGACGATGAACAAATTCATCAAGTCGCTGCCTATTACGGATGGCTGGGTGATCACCAGCTTTTCAAAACGCGCATGATCCGTGGGCAATTCTTTCCGAATAGAATTCGGGTGGCGCCGGGGGCGGCTATTCAGTTGGCGATTACCAATCGCGCTCGTTCCCCTGGTGCATTTTTTAGCGCCGACATGGGGATTGAACCCTTCGTTGTCCAAGGTTTGGAGACGGTCGATTTTTTCTGGACCGCGCCAAGGGTTGAAGCCGAATTCACCCTGCGCTGCGCCGATTGCGCGACATCAGATTGGCTGACCATCGAGACGACGCAGGCTGCACGATAGGGCAGGAAAGGGAAAAGCTATGACAAATTTGAATGTCGCCAACCGCCCGTCCTTCAAGCCCGTCCGAAGAACTTGGGCCGCTGTGGGCCGATCCTGGGGAGGGTCGCATCCCCGGCTGGTCGCAATTTTTTCCTTACTTGCCGCTCTCGTCGTCTCGTCTGCTTGGCTAGCATTTCCCTATATTCTTGAAGGCCGTGGGCTCATTGCCGATGTCGGCGACACGGTGCAGACCGAGCGCCGCGACCGCGCGACTACGGTCGGGCAGCTGCTCACCCGTTATGCCGATGGGCTGGGCGGGGCGGAAATCGACATGCTCTACGCGACACCGCGTTTTTTCGAAATCGCGGGGCAAGCCTCAAGCTATGATCAATACCGGCCCGATCAATACATTGTGTTTATGATTAATGAGACGACCCATATCGAGGACCTGCCGCAACAGTTGCCCGAGGCGACCTTGATCGTCGATGGAAAGACGTATCAACCGGTCGATATTGAAGGGCCCATTGATGTCGTTCACCATCGATCCTCAACGGTTCGTTTTGCCGCGATTGACGCCAATGGCCAGCCGATTATTCCTGCCGATACAAGCGAAATTGAACTCAGCCTTGTCGGCGATTGGGGCGACGCCGGGATGCCACGTACCGCATCATGGGATTTGCCGATCGATTATGCCGAGACCTATGACGCAGGAATTTGGACACCTGTGATGGTTTTTGCCCTTGCGGCGGGCTTGTTGTCGGCAGTTTTGACCCCGTGTTTGCTGCAATTGCTGGCGGTTTATTTTGTCACCCTTGTTGGAGTTTCGGCTGAGAGTGGTGGTGGTAGTGGCAGTGCTTCTGCCTCCGGCCCTGGGGGCCGAAAAATGTTATATGCAGCGCTGGCGTTTGTGGCCGGTTTTACAGTTCTCTACACGGTTGCGGGTGCCGCGATCGGCTATGCCGGCAAGGAAATGCAGATATTGTCTGCCGAATGGAGCCGTCACGTTGGCATTGCGTCGGGACTTTTGATCATTGCAATGGCAATTTGGTTCGGTATCAGGTCGCGGGCACCGATGGTCTGTAAAATCCCGTTGCCCGGCGCGGTTGCTCGGTTTGACAAACGCGGCGTCATCGGCTCGGCGCTCGTCGCCGCCGGTTTTTCGCTGGGCTGCATGACATGCTTTAGCGGTGCGATTGTCGCGACCCTCCTCGTCTATGTCGGTGCGTTGGGGAGTGCCTCAATCGGAGCACTGGTTCTCTTCCTGTTCTCGATCGGTGTTGGAATTCCGTTCTTGGCCGGAGCGCTGTTCCTGTCCCGAGCCACTCGGGCAATGGCATGGGTGTCGAAATTTTCGCCCCAGATCGGTTTCGTTTCGATGGTGCTGATGGCTGGGTTCGGCGTGCTCCTGATTACCGATAATTTTCACGAAGTGAGCAATCTCATTTACCCATGGCTCGGTTTGGGGTGAACCGGAATGCTGGTTGATTGGTTCCAATTTGGAGGTAGGAAAATGAAAAAACTTTTGATCCATGCGGCTTTGGCATTCTTTGTCCTGACGCCGGTTGTCCTGGCGTCAGGGGCAGCAAATGCGGCCGAGCGCGATATCACGTTGACTGTTCTCATGACTTGCCCGACGTCCGAACCACCGTTGGTCCGAAAAACGCTGCTTGACGTCAATGGCGTGAGCGAGGTCGCGGTATCCTATTCAGACAAAAATGCATATGTGATTTTCGATGATGCGGTGACGAATGAAATGGAACTGATTGCCGCGATTAATGAGATTGGGCTGCGGACGTCACGTGATGAGGATGGGGGGGATATGGAAGCCATGGATGATATGAGCGAAATGTAAAAATTGATCGCTCGGGCTTGAGCAAGAGACACGAGGGCAGAAAATGACAAGTTTCAAATCAATGATGGTCTTAAGCGCCGGATTTCTCCTTTTGGGTACGGCGGTTGCATTCGCTGTGCGAGAACCAAATGTGTCGCTCGCCGTTAGTGATATTGAAAAATATGTGTTCGTTCCCAGTTTGGGGTCGGCCGACATTACGGTGATTGACAGTCGGAATAATTCTGTTGTCGGGACGATTGATCTTGACGAAATCCCGGACCGGTTGGTCGTGTCTTCCGCCGTCGGCCAGCTTATTGTCAGCAATCTAGAAAGTCGCACCGTTACATTGATCGATATAGAGACCGGCGATGAGACTGCCGAGATCGCCCTAGATATAACGCCGCAATCCCTGGTCATGAGCCCCGAGGGGTATCTGGTCGCTGTGAGCGATGTTGATGCCGGCGTCGTCGCCGTGATTTCGTTGCACCGTGGCGTTGAAGTTTCGAGGATAGACAATCTTTCGGCGCCCTCTGGGTTAACTTTCAGCGATGATGGGTCGTTACTTTATGTTCCAGATGGTGCGTCAAATTCGATCAAACTTATCGATATCGTCCAAGGTAGGGCGTTTGGGGAGTTACCACTATCTGCTGGCAACCCTGATGGAGTAGGCGACCCGGAAATGCTCAGCGCCGTCACCAGAAGTGCCAATGGTCGCTTTGGCTTTTGCGCCATCGGTCATGCCGAGGAGCTTGCCATATTTGATTTTGGAACCGAGCAACGGGTCAAGACGCTCAAATTGGGTAACCAGCCTTCGCGGCCTTTCGGCACCGCGGATGGGCGATATATTATGGTGGCAAACAACGGTGATCGCACCGTGTCGATTATTGATACGCAGACCTTTGATATTGCCGCAACGCTGCCCGGGGCCGCCGATGTTACAGCAATTAACACCGGTTGGTTTGAGACCGTGGCCTTCGTCATCAGCGAAAGTGAGGACAAAGCGATCATCCTCGACCTCATGGATTTACGTAAATCTGGTGAGATTGAATTACCGAGTTCTCCCGGTCCAGGTGTCGTGACTCCCGACGCAGCGACACTTTATGTTGCGCTTAGCGATACCGATAGCGTCGCGGTGATCGATACACGGTCACGCCGGGTGACGGCAATTATCGATAATGTAGGAACCCAGCCGCGAGGCGCGACAATGGCGCGAACGAATAATTATTGCCATTAGGCCCGACACCCTAGGTCAGCAACAAACTCGGGAGGTTGTGCAAAATGAAAGAAAATTTTCGCCTTGGAATATATGGCAGCCTGGGACTGCTGCTTTGCGCCGCTACCGTAGCCGCCCTGTTGCTGATTAATAATCGCTTGGCGCCTGAAATCTCGGATCCGCCGCTTGAAATTGATGCGGCAATTATCGACCCAGGGGGACCATTTGCACTGGTCGATCATCAAGGAAAATCGGTAACCGACCGTGATTTTCTCGGTCGATATCTACTGGTTAATTTTGGTTATACATTCTGTCCCGACATTTGCCCCACGACGCTCGGCCAAATTACCGTCGCGATGGACCTGCTCGGTGAGAATGCGAACAAGGTTCAACCCGTGTTTATCACCGTCGATCCGGAGCGGGACTCAATTGAAGTTTTGGCCCGCTATATGAATTTTTTTCACCCTCAATTGATCGGCTTGACCGGCTCATCCGACCAGATCGCCAATGTCGCCCGGGTCTATATGGTTCACTACGCCCAGGCCGAGAGGGTCGAAGAGGCAAGCTATTATTCGGTCGATCACAGTAGCTTCATATACCTCATGGGGCCGGAAGGAGAATTTAGGGACGTCATTGCTTATGGAACTCTACCGCAGGAAATGGCGTCGCTCATTGAGCGCCATATTTCAAACGATAGCTCGGCGTCCGGGGACGGCCAGTAAGGGGAAAGCCAGATAGCCGGATAACCGGGGTAACGAAGATTGGAGGTAAATCCATGCCAATGAAAAAGCAAAAAGATCCACTTTGCGGCATGATACTTCATGCAGAGCGTGGCAAATGCGCTTCCTGCGAAGTTCGGGCACTCTCAATCTGCGCGCCTCTGGATCGGTCCGCTCTGGAAGTGCTGGCTGACTTGTCGGAGGTGGTAAATTTTAGGAAGGGTGACAGTATCTGCGCCGAAGGCGATCCGGTGGATTATTTTTTTACCGTGCAGTCCGGGGCACTGAAGACGTGTCGGTTACAGTCGGGGCGCCGTGACCTTGTGACCGGCTTTTTGTTTGGCGGAGATTTCCTCGGCCTGGCATTCTTTGCCGGGCAAATTGAGGCGGATACTCATTACCCATATGCCGTCAGGGCCTTAAGCAAGGGCCGCCTGTGTCGGCTGCCAAGACAGGCATTTTCCAAATTCATTGCCGATTATCCGCTTATTGAGAAACAAATTTTGGCAAAAATTTCGTTGAAACTGGAGCAGGCGGAAAATCATATCCTGTTGCTTGGCAGAAAGAATGCGCGAGAAAAAATCTCTTCTTTCATTTTGCAACTTGATGACGCGCAGAGATTTGCTCGTCAAAATCTGGAGAGTGATTTTCAAGGTGTCGATACCGTTGATTTTCCTTTGGCGCGCCATGATATTGCCGATTACCTGGGAATGACTCCCGAAACAGTCAGCCGTGCCTTAACTCAGCTGAAGGAAGACGGCTTGATCCGGCAACTCAGCTCACGCTGTGTTGCGCTCGTCCAGCGACAAATGTTGGAAGAGATAGCCGCAGGGTAGACGGGGGGTTAGGTGTTCAAAAAGAAGCCCCGCCAGCTGGATGAAGCTGACGGGGCCTGTATTTTTGTGATCGATACGGGTTTATTGAGTGGCTAGAAATTCAACAATGTCGGCGGCGTCTTGGGCATCTCCGACGCCGGGAAAGGCCATGCTGGTGTCGGGTACGAGTACTTGAGCCTCGGCAATGTACAGCAATAGCGTCTCTTCATCCCAGGTGAGACCAGATCCTTTCATCGCGTCGGAATATTCGAAATCGGCGAGGTCGGCCGCGGGTCGTCCGATAACACCGGCCAGGCTCGGCCCGATGATATTTTCGCCAGCCGTCAAAGAATGGCACGCAGCGCAGACCTGAAACAGGTCTTCACCCCGCGCGGCGTCTTGGGCCAGTATAGGCGTTCCGCTCGCCAGCACTATTGCGGTCGCCATTATTGATATTGTTGCTTTCATAGCCGATTCCTTCCGTCATTCAGTCATTCAGTTGAGTAAGAACGAATAATCGGCATAAAAGCCGCCGACTTGGCATGCGACCGATTGTATGCAAGGTAGCTAATTGGTGCTGATTTTCCATGATCTATGTCAGCATTCCAGTTGATTAGGAAGCTAAGGCAGCTCCTTTAGTGGCCGTCTCGATGGATCTATCGCGGGAAAACGATGGTCCGAATCGACTAGATGGCGTGGTTTTGGAAAAACGACTCTAACCGCCCCTCCCTATCCACAGATTTAGGGGCTCGATAAGTAAATTATCCATAGGGACGGTGACCCGGTATTTGGATCGTATCTATTTTTACGTACCGCGTGGAGATGCCGCTGTTCAAATTCGGGAAATTGCCCCTGTGGACAAATACGAATTTGTGTACAGGTTTTGGTAGTCATGTCGGGTTATCCACAGAGGTGGCGCCTATTTGCAACACCCAAATGAACTATTCCATATAATTCGGTCGAGCTATAGATTTGTTGGGCCCGTGAGTTGGTGCAACTACAAGACCGACTGAACTGTCCTAAGACCGTTGTGCAGTCTGAACTTTATGAAGGTTTTTCAATTCAATTTACGTCGCTGGAACGGCTCAAAAGTGGCCCAATTTGGGGGTCGGTTATCGAGCCGATTGCCTGTGGAAAAAACATGGTTTCATCCACAGGGCTGTGTACTGTTCTGAGTTGTGGCGAGACCGTGGCTTGGACATCGGGGGAATCAATGAATATCGAAACACTGCCTTCAGCGGCAGTGTGCTGCTCTTGGCAAGGTATAACCTGTCGGGGTTGCGCAAATGTGGGGGCGTGCTTTGGACGATAACCGTTTTCGATCGCGGTTATTTGGCCGGCCGTTTTCTTGCCGATTAATGCAATACAGAAATGACGGGCCTTCGAGGTCATTTCTGCATTTGGCTGCAGTCGCGCTCTTTTCTGCGTCACTTTTGGGCTTTGGCGGAGATGCTGTTGCGCAGAGCGTGGATTGGGTGCTCAACCTCAACGACACCGGCTCCGATCCGACCGCCGCCGGTGGAACCATCACCTACAATATCAACGTTTCCAATAACGGGGCCGACCCAGCACCAGTGACGACGATCGATCTCGACGTGCCCGCAGGGACAACGCTCGCGGCGACGAGCGGGACGATCACCGGGTGCGCACCGGTCCCGACTGCCGGGCCTGCCACCGTTACCTGTACGATTCCGGCATTGGCGGCGGGGGGGGCTGTCGATCTGTCAGCCGATGTCGTTCCGGTCGCTTCGGGAACTGTGACCATCGGCGCGCACGTGCCGACCACCGTGGGCGCAGTAACCGATTTCGATACGGCTAACAACGATCAAACTGAAAACACGACGATTACCGCAGGGGCGGATGTCGAATTGCTGATTTCCGGGCCAGCCACAGCGGCTTCGGGCAGCCAGATTAGTTACAGCTTTGATGCAACCAATAACGGCCCCGATCCGGCGTCAAACCTGACCCTGAGTTTTCCTATACCGACGGGGGTTTCCAACATCACCGAACCGCCGGGCTGTTCCCTGTCTGCGAGCACCTATACTTGTGCGGTCTCAGGGCCTCTCGCGCCGGGTGCCAGTGTCTCGCTGGTTTTTGACGTTCAGATTTCCGCTGCCTCCGGGTCGACGGTGACGCCGGTCGCAACTATCTCCGTCGGCTCGCCAGTTGATCCGCTGGCCAGCAACAACACCGACAGTCTCGACACAGATATCACAGCGGGAACCGATCTTCGTATCACCAAATCGCGGAGCCCATCGGGCACGCTTCTGGTTGGCGATACCGTAACCTTCACCCTTGCTGGAAGCTACACCGGTGACGACCCCAGCGGGATCACAATAACCGACACCATCCCGGCAATCTACGCCATCCAATCGGTTACGCCGTCTGCCGGTAGCGGGTTTGCCTGCACCGTGACCTTGCAGGATATTTCCTGCTTGCGGGCGACAGGTGCTGGTCCGGGGGGCAATGTTTCCTTGGGCTCTATCTCCATTGTGGCAACAGCCATAACGGCAGGATCGGCTGTTAATACAGCGACCATCGTCGCGACAGGCCCTGTTGATTCAAACCTCTCAAACAATAGCGACACCGACGGCGGTGCGACAATCCAAGATCCAACTGTCGATCTGCGGGCGAACAAGTCCGGTCCAAATCCGCCGCTCATTGTTGACGGCAATAGTTATGATTTTTCGATCAGCGCTACCAATATCGGCAATGCAGATTTTTTCGGTACGATCGTTCTAACCGATAGTCTGCCGGCGGGGTTGACGGCGACCGGATTTGTCTTGAACGGATGGACTTGCGCGCCGGTTCCCGCAGCAGTGTTGCCCATTGCGGGCCCAGCGGTGATTGAATGCACGCAAATTTTTACCTCCGGAAGTCCACTCGCCTCCGGTGCGACGACTTCGAGTGCCGTTATACAGACGACGGCCACTGCGTCGGGAACCATCACCAACAGTGTCACGGTCTCTTCCCCCGATGCAAATATTGCAGACAGCAATTCTGGCAATGACGTTGCGACCACGACCGTTACCGGCAGCACACTCGGCGCCTCGGCCGATATTCTCGTCGAGAAGACGGCTAGCCTTGCCACACTGCCGGCAGGCGATGTGCAGACCTTTACCCTTCGTGTGGTCAATAACGGTCCCATCGCTTCAGCCAACATTACTCTCACCGACAGTCTGTCCGGATTGATCAACAATTCGGTGGGGCCGACCGGTGCTGGGTTGATCAGCGTCGACGACACTTCGTCGGTAGGGTTGGCTACGGGGCTGACATGTTCCACCGCCTCGTCGGGGGGCAGCTCTCGCCTCTTGACCTGTACCATCGTGAATTTGCCGGTCTGTGTGGGCGCCGACTGCCCGATCATCACTGTGCAAGTTCGCCCCGGCGGCAATGGCGGTTCGCGGACCAACACAGCCGACGCTATTTCTTCGGTCACCGTCGATTCCGATCTGACGAATAATTCGGCCAGCGCTACTTTCACAGTAGAGCCCCGCGCCGATATGACCGTGACCAAGGTCTCGTCGCCGTCTCCGGCTACCGCCGGGCAAGATCTGACCTATGTTCTCACCGCGCGAAATATCAGCAATGGTCTCAGTGCTGCAGCGAGTGTGACGATAACCGATACGCTGCCGAACAATGTAACTTTTGTCTCCGCATCGCCCTCGGCTGGGAGCTGCACGACCACGCCGATACTCAATTCGACGACCGGTGCTGGCAACAATACGGTGAGCTGTTCTCTTGGCACGATCAATAACGGCGCCCAGCGGACGGTGACGATTGTCACGCGGCCGAACTTCGTGACCCGCGGCACCACTCTTTCCAACAATGTGACCGTTGCCACGACGACGATCGAGACCGATGGCACCAACAATTCGGCGATCAATCTGACCCCGGTTGTGGTTCCTGTGCTCGACCTTCTGGTAAACAAGACCGATAGCGTCGACCCTGTCGCGGTTGGGGATGACACGGTCTTTTCTATTTCGGTGCAGAATATTGGCCCATCGGCGGCTGAAAACGTCGTTTTTACCGATGTTATGCCGCCGTCTCGGCTGAGCTTCCAATCTGTCATCGTCTCAGCGGGGGGGAGCTGCCTAACGGTTCCTGCGGTCGACAGCTTCGGGCAAACCCTTGAATGCGACTTTCCGCGGCTTCTTGCGGGCACCTCGGAGACAATAACGGTCACCATGCGGGGCACCGAAAAGGGTACAGTATTCAACACAGCCGATGTGACGTCCGATGAGGTTGTCGCCGGATTTGATACCAACACCACCAACAATAATGTAATGGAGCAGACGACGGTCCGTTCCAAGGCAGACCCCGAAGTAGTGAGCAAAGTGGCTTCGGTTAATCCGGTCAATTTGCGCGACAATTTCAATTTTGTCATTACGGTTCGCAACAATTCCGGTGCGGGTCTGGCTGAAGCTGATGATGTCCTGGTTTCCGACACGCTACCGACGGGTATGGTTTTGACGGGGCCGCCAACCGTCACAGCCGGGCTGGCCAATGTCACAGGCTCAACCTGTACTGGGCTTGCCGGTGAGACGTCGTTTACGTGCGACCTTGGGACATTTACCGGAGGAGGAACGGCGGAAATCACCGTGCCGGTCGAAATTACCTCGGTGAGCTCTAACCCGCAGACTATTGTTAACACGGCGTCGATCACGACCTCATCGCTTGATGTCAATTCGGCGAACAATACGAACTCGGGTTCGGTCGATGTGAACTCTTCGTCAATCTCTGGCAGCCTCTTTCGCGATTTTACGGACGACGGTGCGATCACGGCTGGAGACACCGGGATCGGCGCTGTGACGATGACGCTCACCGGTACCAGTGCCGATGGCGCCGCAATTTCGCGGACCGTTGCGACGGCAGCCGATGGGACATTCACATTTGCCCTGCTGCCCGAGGGCAACTATACGATTACACGCGGCACACCTTCGGAGCCTAATCTGGTAGACGGGACCGACACGCCGGGGACTGCCGGCGGAACAGTCAGCGCGCCGATCACGATCGCCGGTATCTCGCTGGGCGGGAATACGGCCGCAGCGAATTATCTCTTTGCGCTGATCCCCCAGGCCTCTATCGGCATTGCCAAGACAGTGCAGTCGGGGCCGACACCCAATGCAGACGGGTCTTACAATGTTACTTTCCGGCTGACCGTCGAAAATTTGAGCCTTGAGGCCTTGGAGAACATTGTAGTGGACGACGCCCTTGCCGGCGCGTCCCCTTTGTTTGGGGCCTTCAGTGCCCTGGCAACCCCGGCGACGGATCCGCTGGCGCGCGGGAGTTACACCATCCTGGCGGCACCTTCGGGAAGTTGCGGCGGTTTGCAAGCTGGGTTCGACGGTAACGCCGCACAAACAGTGGCCACCGGTTTTGGGCTAGCCATCGGCGCCACCTGCACCATCGACCTGATACTTCGTGTGCAACCCAGTGTTCCGTTCCCGCCGGTTCTGGCCTCGGGCGGGCGGTACGAGAACCAAGCCACCGTCGATGGGCAAGGCGCTGTCACCGGCCAAACTTCGGCCACCAACGCGCAACTTGCCGACAGTTCAGATAATGGCGTCAACCCCGATCCAAACAGTAATAGCCAGGCCAACGAAGCGGGCGAGAACGATCCGACGCCGGTTGATCCGGTCTATGTGCGGTCCGTCGGATTGGTGAAGACGGTCGATACCGGCGCCCTTTCAACACCGGCGGTCGCAGGCGATATTTTGACCTTTGGCTTCACGGTGACCAATACCGGTGACGTGACGTTAACCGGTCTGACACTAGCGGATCCGCTGCCCGGCATTTCGGTCTCGGGCGGGCCGATTGCGAGCCTGACACCGGGCGCGTCGGACAGCCTAACCTTTACCGCGACCTATACGCTCACCCAGGCCGATGTCGACGCCGGGCAGGTGGTGAACCAGGCCACGGTTTCCGGTATTGATCCATTTGACGGGACGGTGACCGATCCATCGGGTACGACGACCACCAATGACACGCCCCTGACGACGACGCTTACGCCGGGACCGGCGATTGGGCTGGTTAAGACCGCCAATGCTTCGGGGCTTTCAAGCCCGTCGGTTGTTGGAGAGCGGATCACCTATTCGTTCGCCGTCACCAATACGGGCAATGTGACGCTGTCGAATGTAACGCTAACCGATATCCTGCCGGGGATCGTAATCTCGGGCGGTCCAATCGCAACGCTGGCGCCGGGTGCGACCGACGCTACGACTTTCACCGCGACCTACGACATCCTGCAATCGGATATCGACGCGGGCCAAGTATCGAACCAAGCAACCGCGACCGGCTCGCCTCCATTTGGCGCGGATGTAAACGATTTATCGGGCACGACGACAGGCAACGATACGCCAACCGTCTCGTCGGTCACCCAGGCCCCGGCGATTGATCTTCAAAAGACGGCCGATGACAGCGCCTTTCTGGTGACCAGCGCGGTACCCGGCGACACCTTGCCCTTTACTTTCCAGGTTACCAATATCGGCAACACGACTCTAACCGGTATCACGATAACAGATCCGTTGCCGGGGATTGTCATCACCGGTGGACCGATTGCAAGTCTCGCGCCCGGGGCGACGGATAGCACTACGATTTCTGGCAGTTACTCGATCACTGCCGCCGACATCCTCGCGGGGCAAATAGATAATACGGCGACAACGACCGGCACCTACACAGACTCCGGCGGTAGTCCCCAGACCGTGACCGACACCGATAGTGCGACAGGTATTGTCGTTGCCATCGACGCCAACCCGGAAATCTTTCCGCCATTCACCACCGATGGCGGCACGACGACATCAATGCTTGCCTCCGATAGCGTGGCCAACCAGCCGGCGACCCTGGCGAATGTGACGATTTCGGTCGTCACCACTGACCCGGAATTGACCCTTGATCCGGCAACGGGACTGATCACGCTCGCTCCTGGAAATCCGGCAGGTGAGTATTTCGTGACGTATCAGATTTGCTCGACTGCCAGTCCAGCGGTTTGCGACACGGCGATCGAAACCGTGACCCAGAGTGCGATCCCCTCGATTGAAGCCACGAAAACGCAAGTCTTGACCGACAATGGCGATGGAATCGACGGCGTTGGCGACACGCTCACCTATACGATCACCGTGGAGAATACCGGCAATGTTCCGGTCGAAAACATTGCCCTGACCGACACGCTCACCACGCTCAACACCGGCTTTGGATTAACGCTCGACGGCGGTCCGACTTTCGTCTCCGCAAGTTCCGGGTCCCTCGAAGGTGATCTGGCGATTGGCGAAACGGCCACCTATACGGCAAGTTTCACGCTGACTATTGATGCCTTAATCGGTGGTGGCACGTCGAACACAATAACTGTCGACGCCTTGCCGGTTTTTGGCCCGGCCGTGCCGGGCACGCCGGCGCCGATCCTCGATGTTTCCGATGACGGCGACGATGGCGATGGAAATACGACCGAAGATCCCACCCAATTCCCGATCGCGTCTTCACTGGCCGCGAGCGGGCTCACGGTGACAAAGACCACCCCACGAGGGATCGTCGAACGGGGGCAGATCGTGCCGTATACGATTGCCATCCGGAACGACAATCCGGTCGTTTCGGGCCAGCTCGATATCGTTGATGTTTTGCCGCCGGGGTTCCTCTACTTGGATGGATCGGCAACCCTAGACGGCACGCCATTCTCGGTCGATGTTGCTGGACGGGTCGTCACTTGGCCCGACGTGCCGGTGCCGCCCCTTACCACCGTCACGGCGACCTTATCGGCCCGCATCACCACCGGTGCGCCGTCCGGCGAATTGGTCAACCGGGCGAGTGCGCGCAATCCGAACGACAATACCCCCCTCGCGCCGGTCGCCACCGCGACGGTCCGCATTCTTCCCGAGGCGGTCTTTGATTGTGGCGACGTGATCGGCAAAGTGTTCGATGATCGTGATCGCGACGGTTATCAGAACCCGGATAGGTCGGAGCCGGGTATCCCGGGTGTTCGGTTGGTGGGGATTGACGGCACGACAATTGTGACCGATGAGTTCGGCCGGTTTCACGTGCCCTGTGCGATGCTGCCGGATGATCGCGGCACAAATTTCATTTTGAAAATCGACCCCCATTCATTGCCCGCCGGTTATGGGATGACGTCGGAAAATCCGCGGATCGTCCGGTTGACTCGCGGCAAACTGACGGAAATGAACTTTGGCGCGACGGCCGAAAACATTGTGCGCATCGATCAGAACGCCCGTGTTTTTGTGCCCCAATTTGGTGGGCAATTCGACCTCATTGCGGCGCGCCCAGTCGGGCTTTCGGCCTTGGTCGACCAGATCGCGCTGGACCCACAACGCCCGACCGAAATTCGCGCGATGGCGGCCGGTATTGATATTCGGTTCGACACCCTGGACGAACGCCGCTTCCTGAATGTCACGACTATGGGTCTTCGCGCCGCCTACCGGGCCGGCGAGACGGTCATATTTCGGACCTCGTCCAATTATCCGCGCTTTATTGTTCGATCTGAAATCCGCATCCGCGATCGGTCCCACCGACGGCTGATTGCCGTATTGCCGGTACTGCCGAATGGCCAAATGCCATGGATGGTCCCCCAAAGTGGGACGGGCGAATTCGATTATGTGTTGCGGGTCTATGACGGGCGGGGGCGTTACGATGAAACCGAGCCGCTTTCCCTGGTGCGCACGGCCCGTTCTTTTAACACCCATGAAACGGTGCGTGGTGCCGCCATAGCGCCGGGCGAGGGCGAGGATCGTACTGCCATTCGCAACATACCGATCCGGGGTGGTCTGGTGACGGCGGCGGGAGAAGGTTTGGCCCCGGGCACCCGCGTCTTGGTTATGAGTGAGGAAGTGACCGTCGATCTTTCCGGTCGATTTGTGGTCAGCCGGATCTTGCCGGTTGGGGAGCATGAGGTCGCCGTCGATGTTGCCCATGCCGGTCAGGTATCGCGGGTCGTGCGCAACATCGAAGTTCCGGCGCTGACAGCATTCAGTGTCGGGATCGTCGATTTGACCATCGGCAAGCAGCTTGAGAACGACCTGGCCGATGCGGATCCAGATTATGATGATACCTATGCTGAAGGAAGGCTGGGCTATTACGGCACTGCGATTCTTCCCGACGGCACCCGTGTCACCATGTCGGTCGATACCGGGAACGGCTCGCTCAAAGACGCGTTCCGCCGTCTCGACGACCGGGATCCGCGTGACGTTCTCCAACGGCTCGACGAGGACGATCTCTATCCGACATATGGTGACGATAGCACCGCATATGACGATGCGCCGACGTCGGGACGGGCATATTTTCAGATCGAACGTGGCGGGGCCAGATTAACCTGGGGCGATTTCCAATCGGCGATTGCCGGGCCGGAATTTCTGGCCGGAAAGCGAAATTTATACGGCGTGGACCTGAATTATACGTCACCCGTGGTCACGACCCGTGGCGATGCCCGCGCTCAATTATCCGCTTACTTCGCCCAACCCGATACGTTGCCGGCACGGGACATAATGCGGGGCACCGGCGGTTCGGTGTATTTTTTATCACGCCAAGATATCAATAATGGTTCGGAAACGGTGACAGTGCAGATCCGGGATCCGCAAACAGGGCGCATCATTTCGACGACAACATTGGTGGCGGACCTCGATTATGACATCAATAATATTCAAGGCGTCATTGTCCTGGCGGCGCCACTGGCTTCGTCGACGACTGACGGCGGATTGATATCGTCGGGTGTCGTTGGAGAATTCGACGTCAACCTGGTGGTTCAATATGAATATACGCCGACGGCTGGCGACTTGGATGGCGCCTCGGGTGCCGGACGGGTCGAGTTATGGGCGCGGAACAATTTGCGCCTGGGCATTACCGGCATGCGCGAGAATACCGGCGTGGCCGATCAAGATATGTTCGGTGCCGATCTGCGCTGGAACCTTGGCGAGACAAGCTATGTTGAGACAGAGTTTGCGCAGACGGTTGGCCCCGGCTTTGGGCGCACGCTCTCGGCCAATGGCGGGCTGACCCTGGATATGACGGGGCCGGGAACCGGCACGCGCGCCGACGCGCTCCGGGTCGATGGTCATCTCAATTTCGCCGAATTAAATTTCGGGCTGGAAGGGCATCTGGATTTCTACTACGAGCGCAAGGACGCTGGATTTGCCACGTTAAACGAGGATATTGCCGAAGACCGAGAGTTGGTCGGCCTCTCTTCGGAGTTGGCGCTTTCACCCCGATTGCGACTTGGCATCGATGTCGAAGATTTCCAGAAGCAAGGGCGCGAGCATACGCAGACGAGCGAAGTGCGGGCGTCTTATAGTCTAAACAGAGTTTTGACCCTGTCCGGCGCCGTCGAATATCTGGATCAGCGGGTGGCGGGTGACCCGAATGAAACCGGCCAACGGACTGATGCAGCGGTGCGGCTAGACTATGTGCCTAGCCCGGATTTGCGGCTCTATGGTTTTGGACAGTCGACGGTTGATGTCTCCGGCCAACTTCAAGACTATGACCGTGGCGGCTTTGGCTTCAATGCGCGGGTCAGCGAGAAGGTTGATCTGGCGCTGGAGGCCTCCGACGGCTCAACCGGTCTTGGTGGTAACGCCAGACTGACCTACCGGCCGACCCCGGATGACGAGGTTTATCTTGGCTATGTCCTCGATCCAAACCGCACGGCGCCGACTAACAATCTGAGCGGTGCGGCGGATAACGGCACCTTTGTAATGGGTCGGCGGGTCCAGCAAACGGACTCAATGTCCTATTATGGTGAGCATAAATGGGATCTCTGGGGCGACCGGCGATCGATCGCGCGGACATTTGGTGTGTCCTATACGCCGGATGCGCGCTGGTCTGTTTCCGGTGCGATTGAAAACGGCGAGGTACGCGATGAAATCAACGGTGACTTTGACAGGACCGCTGTCTCTCTGGGCCTCGGTTATGGGGGCGAGGGTCGCGTAGACGCAAGGTTGCGAATTGAATACCGGGTGGAAGATGGCGAAACGATCACCCAAGATCGGGAGACCTGGGCGCTGCTCGGCGGGCTCAATTACCGCGTCAGTGATGACTGGCGCGCGCTTGCCAGTGTCGACACGCATATCTCGCAAAGTGACCAGAGCGCATTTCTCGATGGCGAATTTGTTGAAGCGATCATTGGCTACGCCTACCGGCCGGTCGACAATGAACGACTGAACGTCCTTTTCAGATATCGCTACCTCTATGATTTGCCCGGACCCGATCAGGTGACGGCCGACGGATCGACCGACGGGCCGTCGCAGGTCAGTCATGTGCTGTCGGTTGACGGTAACTATGACTTGACGCGGAAGCTAACCGTCGGCGCCAAGTATGGGTACCGCCTGTCCCAAACCGCTCCGCGCGGCACCCAGGTGTTTAGTGATGCAACGGCGCAACTGGCCGTCCTACGAGCTGACTGGCACGTCGTACATAAATGGGACATTCTTGCCGAGGGACGAACCCTGATTTCCGAGGAAATCGACACCACGGAATACGGAGCCCTGACCGGCGTCTATCGCCATCTTGGGAACAGTCTGAAGATTGGGCTGGGATACGAGTGGGGGCAAGTTTCCGACGACATGGCGAATATCGACTATCAGGGCCAGGGTGTTTTTCTCAACTTGCTGGGTAAATTTTAATACTCGACGGAATTGGGGGTGGTGCCCAAATTAGGAGCAAAAGCCATATTGTGGTTAATTATTAGTCATTAATAGGTAGGCTTCACATCAAAATTTCGTTGCAATTTTGAGTGTAATATAAAATATATAATAAGAACAATGAGTTATATGATTTCTCCCGGGGCAAGAGAAAACCTGGCACGGCACATGCATACCTGACGGTGACAGGCCAAAGAGGCCAATGTTGCTGTTTTACCGATGGAGAAATCAAAATGAATAATTTATTGCGCACAGCCGCGCTCGCCGGCGTCATCGCTGGGTCTGCCGCTTTTTCAGGCGGCGCACAGGCCGCCGATACGATCAAAGTCGGCGTGCTTCATTCACTCTCGGGCACCATGGCGATTAGCGAAACAACGCTGAAAGATACGGTGTTGATGCTTGTCGACAGTTTGAATGCCAATGGTGGTCTGCTCGGCCAACAGGTTGAGGCGGTTGTCGTCGATCCGGCATCGGACTGGCCGCTGTTTGCCGAAAAAGCCCGCGAACTCCTGGAAGTTGAGGAGGTCGACGTCATTTTCGGCAACTGGACATCGGTTTCGCGAAAATCGGTTTTGCCGGTGGTCGAAGAGCTGAATGGATTGTTGTTTTATCCGGTTCAGTATGAGGGCGAAGAAAGCTCCCGCAACGTTTTCTATACCGGTGCGGCACCCAACCAGCAGGCGATACCGGCAGTCGAGTATCTGATGAGCGATGCCGGAGGTGCGGCCGAGCGTTGGGTTTTGCTGGGCACCGATTACGTCTATCCGCGTACGACCAACAAAATTCTTCGGGCTTTCCTGCATGAAAATGGCGTCGATGACGCAGATATTATCGAGAGCTACACCCCGTTCGGACACTCTGATTGGCAAAATATCATTGCCGAAGTCGGTGATTTTGCTTCTCAGGGCAAGCGCACGGCGGTCATTTCGACGATCAATGGTGATGCCAATGTGCCGTTCTATAAGGAGCTTGGAAACCAAGGCATTTCTGCCGAGGACGTTCCCGTCGTTGCATTCTCGGTCGGAGAGGAAGAGCTTTCCGGTCTCGATACGAGCAATTTGATTGGGCATCTGGCCGCGTGGAACTATTTCCAGAGTGTCGATACGCCGGCAAACCGGGCATTCATCGATCAGTGGCACGCCTATATTGGCGACGATAGCCGGGTCACCAACGATCCGATGGAAGCACATTATATCGGCTTTAATATGTGGGTTCAGGCGGTAGAGCTTGCCGGAACAACCGATGTCGATGCGGTGCGAACGGCAATGTATGGCCAAGAGGTGGCGAACCTGACCGGCGGAACCGCGGTCATGAACACCAATCATCATCTGTCCAAGCCTGTGCTGATCGGTGAGATTCTTGATGACGGTCAGTTTGATGTTGTCTGGCAGACCGACGGTCTCGTCCGTGGCGACGCCTGGTCGGATTTCCTGCCGGAAAGTCAAAATCTAGTCTCTGACTGGTCGGCACCGTTTAGCTGTGGCAACTGCCCGCGGCCGGCAAACTAGTCTGTCGACGAATTGATTGGACGGTCGGAGCGCTAAGTCACTGGCGCTCCGGCCTCTGGTTTTTCCAAAACCATCATGAGAACACCGGGTGCCTATGTCCCTCCTCAACCGTTTTGCCGTTCTCCTTTTTTGCTTGGTTGCCGTTGGTGCGCTTGTGCCGTCAAATGGGTCGGCGGCTGATCTCGATACGATCATCGCGCTCGGGTCGGATGGTTTTGCGGAGAAAGTTGCGGCGATTGAAGCGGTCGCGTCGCAAGGTGGTGAAAATGCAATTCCGGTTCTCGAAGCTTTTCTCGAAGGCAATCTCTATGTGGTTAAGGCGGATCTAAAAACCGTCATAGCCCGAGAGGAGGGCACGGCCTTTATCCTTATCGATCCGGTCACGCTCGATGAAATCGGCCAGGTCGACAGCGATGCCATTAGAAAAATTCGGACCAATAAT
Source organism: Alphaproteobacteria bacterium (assembly GCA_021774575.1). Taxonomy (GTDB): domain Bacteria; phylum Pseudomonadota; class Alphaproteobacteria; order UBA6615; family UBA6615; genus JAJFIX01. The sequence goes on from JAJFIX010000023.1 coordinate 36,925, forward strand.
CGGTTGCGCGGCATCATCCGGGGCGCGATTGGCGGCTTGCAGCTCTTTAGTAGCGACCGGGGTGAACGCATCGTCGCCGCCGAGGCGGTATTTAAATCGCGAAAGATCGAGATGATCCCACGTCTGGAGTTGGCTCTAGCCAGGGAAGAAGACGAAAGAGCTCGCACGCAATTAGAGTTGGCGTTGGCGGCCACCCAGCTCACGGTATCTGGAAATAAGGCGCTGCAACTTGCGGCTATCGAGACATTGTCAGGGCATACCAGCCAGGACATCCGGTCACTACTCGCGGCGAAAATTTCTAACACCAGCGATAATGAGGTGCGGGATTCCGCCCAGCTCGCCGTTGAGGAGATCGAGGCACGACTGGCATTCCGGGGAAATATTGCCAATATTTTTCGCGGCGTCAGCCTTGGTTCTGTTCTTCTGTTAGCTGCTGTTGGATTGGCGATCACCTTCGGCGTGATGGGGGTGATCAATATGGCGCATGGCGAATTGATCATGATTGGCGCTTACACAACTTTTGTCGTGCAAGATTTGTTTCGGTCCTATCTGCCCGATTGGTTTGGCTATTCACTTTTTGTCGCCGTGCCCGCTGCATTCATGGTTGGCGGTTTGATCGGTATTCTCATCGAGCGATTTATGATCCGCTTTCTTTATGGGCGGCCCCTCGAAACGCTTCTGGCGACATGGGGCCTTAGTCTCATTTTGCAGCAGGCGGTGCGCACGATTTTCGGCCCGACCAATCGTGAGGTCGGCAACCCGAGTTGGATGAGCGGCAGTCTGGAGGTCGCCGGTGGGCTCGCGCTGACTTATAATCGGATCTATATCATCCTCTTTTCAATATTGGTTGTCGGGCTACTGGCGCTCCTAATGCGCAAGACCAGTTTTGGCCTGCAAATGCGTGCGGTAACCCAGAACCGGCGCATGGCCGGGTCAATGGGCATTCGTTCCGGTCGGGTGGATGCACTGACCTTCGGTCTTGGTTCGGCGATTGCCGGTATTGCCGGCGTTGCTCTCAGCCAAATAGACAATGTCAGCCCCAATCTAGGCCAAGCCTATATCATCGATAGCTTCCTTGTCGTCGTTTTGGGCGGGGTCGGTAATTTGTGGGGGACGGTTGTCGGAGCGCTTACCCTAGGCATGACCAACAAATTTCTGGAGCCATATGCAGGCGCCGTACTGGCCAAAATTTTCGTGTTGGTGGCAATAATTTTATTCATCCAAAAAAGACCCCGAGGCATGTTCGCCCTCAAAGGTCGTGCGGTGGAGGGGTAGGGGATGGCGCGAAAATCGATCTTTTTCTTTCTCCTCGGAGATCGCGGCGGGCAAATTCTTCTGGGTTTGCTGATGGTTTCTGCCGTGGCTATCCCAGTGCTCAATCTCTTGGTTCCCCCGACCTCGTTTTTTCATGTCCCGACCTTCATGGTCAGCTTGTTTGGGAAATATCTGACATTTGCGCTACTGGCTTTAAGTGTCGATTTGATCTGGGGTTTCTCGGGCATCCTATCCCTGGGCCATGGTGCATTTTTTGCCCTTGGTGGCTATGCGATGGGCATGCATCTGATGCGCCAGATCGGTGATCGCGGGGTCTATTCAAATCCGATCTTGCCCGATTTCATGGTGTTTCTTGATTGGCAGGAATTGCCTTGGTTTTGGCTTGGGTTTGATAATTTTGCCTTCGCTGCTCTGATGGTGGTCGTTGCACCGGGGGCGCTGGCCTTCGTATTTGGCTGGTTTGCGTTTCGCTCCCGGGTGACCGGGGTCTATTTTTCAATCATCACCCAGGCCATGACATTTGCCTTGATGTTGGCATTTTTTCGCAATGATATGGGGTTTGGCGGCAATAACGGCCTTACCGATTTCAAGGATATTCTGGGTTTCAGCCTGCAGGCCGATGGGACACGCGCCGCGCTCTTTTCCGCATCCGCCATCGCGTTGGCGCTGGGTTATCTATTATGTCGTTTCATTGTGACCTCACGTTTCGGTCAAGTCTTGGTGGCGATCAGGGATGCAGAGAGTAGGGCGCGGTTTCTCGGCTATCGCGTCGAGCATTACAAACTCTTTGCCTTTGTCGTTTCGGGGGTTTTGGCCGGGGTAGCTGGAGCTCTTTATGTCCCGCAAGTCGGTATCATTAATCCCAGCGAATTTACCCCGGCCCGCTCGATAGAAATCATAATCTGGGTGGCGGTTGGTGGGCGCGGCACCCTCTATGGTGCCGTACTCGGGGCAATCATAATTAATTATGCGAGAAGCTATTTCACCGGCGCCTTGCCCGAGGCTTGGTTGTTTATTCTCGGTGGATTATTCATCCTCACAACGATTTTTCTACCCAGGGGCATTACCGGTTCCATTCCAAGTTTTTCGTTTGGTGGGAAAAAGGAGGCCGCGAAATGAGCGCCACGGGCAATGTCCTCTATCTCGATAATGTGTCGGTGAGCTTCGATGGATTCAAAGCATTGAACGGCTTGAATTTATATCTCTCGACAGGGGAATTGCGGGCGATCATCGGGCCCAACGGTGCCGGAAAAACGACAATGATGGATGTTGTGACGGGCAAGACCAAACCGGATTCGGGCAAAATATTTTTCAAAGGTGATCTTGAATTAACCAGATTTGATGAGGCACAAATCGCCAATTTGGGGGTCGGCCGAAAATTCCAGAAGCCAACGGTATTCGAAAACCAAACGGTGTTTGAAAACCTCGAATTAGCCTTGAAGGGAACGCGCGGGCTGTTGCCCGCCCTGTTTCATCGACGGACAAGAGCACAGGACGCGCGGATTGAAGAGGTCTTCGATATAATAAACCTCAACTCTGAGCCCGACAAATTGGCTGGCTCCTTGTCGCACGGTCAAAAGCAATGGCTTGAGATCGGAATGTTGTTGATGCAGGACCCGGAATTACTGCTGGTCGATGAGCCTGCGGCGGGCATGACCGACAGGGAAACCGAGCAAACGGCGGAGCTCTTAAAAGAAATCGCGAAATCTCATTCGGTTGTTGTCGTCGAGCATGACATGGAATTCGTGCGGGCCCTTGATTGCCGGGTCACGGTTTTGCACGAAGGCAGCACAATTGCCGAGGGCTCCTTGGCACATGTGCAAAATGATGAGCGTGTCATCGAAATATATCTGGGGCGATAGATCATGCTCAAAATCCAGGAGGTCGATCTTTTTTACGGCGCCAGCCAGGCTTTGCGCGGCGTCAATTTGCAGGCGGAAAAAGGCCAGGTCACATGCGTCATGGGCCGCAATGGCGTCGGAAAAACCAGTTTGATGAATGCGGTTGTTGGCCAGCAAGCGATTGCCGGTGGCAAAATATTATGGGAGGGCGAAAATATTGGCGCATTCTCTACCTCCAAGCGCGCGGCAAAGGGAATAGCTTATGTGCCTCAAGGCCGGGAGATATTTCCGTTGCTTAATGTGAAGGAAAACCTGCAAACCGGTTATGCGGCGCTGCCGCGTAGCTTGCGCCATGTTCCCGATGAGATATTCCATTTGTTTCCGGTCTTGAAAGATATGCTGGGGCGTCGCGGCGGTGACCTTTCCGGCGGTCAACAGCAGCAGCTCGCGATTGCCCGTGCCTTGGTAACTCGCCCCCGGTTGCTGGTTTTGGACGAGCCGACCGAGGGCATACAGCCGTCGATCATCAAGGATATTGCACGAGTCATTCGGATGCTGCGCGATGGTGGTGATATAGCGATATTGCTGGTCGAACAATATTTCGAATTCGCTCGCGATTTGGCCGATGCCTTTGTCGTAATGGAGCGGGGAGAAATTGTGCTGTCGGGGACCGGTCAGGATATGGTTGAATCGGAGGTGCGGCGCCACCTGACCGTATAGGCATGACCGATGAGAGCTCTCAAATGGCAACTACCCTTCAAGAATCCAGACCCACAGCGCTGACTAAATTACAGCGCGGTGACGGTGCTGTGGAGTTGGGGCTCTCCCACACCGATGGCCGCACTCGGTTGAGCCATCTTTATCAGCGCGCCCCGGCAAAACTCTTGATGCCCGATCCGGCGCCGGGTGATCCGCTCACCGCCGTGATTGCGACGATCTCGGGTGGGCTAACCGGTGGTGATCGGTTGTCGGTCTCAGTCAAAGCTGGTCAGGAGACGGAGGCGTTAGTGACAACGCAAGCGGCGGAGAGAATTTATCGCTCGGTGGGGCCGGACGTTGAAATGGAGATTGAGATTGAGGTGGATCGTGGGCGCTTGGAATGGTTGCCTCAGGAGACAATTTTGTTTGATGGGGCAAAGTTGCGGCGACGAACGCATATACGGGCTGAAGCCGGCGCGACGATTTTGGCTGGTGATATGGTTACGTTTGGGCGGCGCGCGCGGGGCGAACGTTTTCACACCGGTGCGCTGCTTGATAGTTGGCGGGTGACGCGGGCGGGAAAACTCATTTGGGCGGACGGGTTATGCCTCGGCCCGGAACCTGCTTCCATGCTTGAACATCCGGCCGGGTTGGCTGGTGCCGCCGCGTTCGCCAGCATGGTTGTCGTTGCCGACAATGTTCAACCCTTTAAAGAAGTCGCGCAAAAAATCTTGTCCGACGTGTCGGTTTTTGCCGGTGTCACCGAGGTGAATTCGGTATTATTACTGCGCATGTTGGATGAAGATGCGACGGTTTTGCGCGACACCTTCGGCGGAGTTTGGTGCCGGATGAGACATGAAATGTTTGGCTTTCCGGCGCGCCTGCCGCGACTTTGGTATTGTTGATCGCCGATATAGAAAAGAGAGGGTGGCAAAATTGCTCCTGACACCACGCGAAAAAGATAAACTCCTAATTTCGATGGCCGCCATCGTGGCCCGGCGCCGTCTTGAGCGGGGCGTCAAGCTGAACCATCCCGAAGCGATTGCCCTGATTTCAGATTTCGTCGTCGAGGGCGCGCGCGATGGACGCGCGGTTGCCGAATTGATGCGTGACGGCGCCACGGTATTGACCAGGGACCAGGTCATGGAGGGGGTTGCCGAAATGATACGCGACATTCAAGTCGAAGCGACCTTTCCCGACGGGACCAAATTGGTCACCGTTCATGAACCAATTCGTTGAGTGAGGTGAGCCAATGATACCGGGGGAATTAATCATCGCCGGCGGCGAAATAACGCTGAATGAAGGTCGCCCGACCTCTGTTTTAACTGTCACCAATATGGGAGATCGACCAGTTCAAGTCGGATCGCATTATCATTTTTTTGAGGTCAATGCTGGGTTGGAATTTGACCGCGATAGAGCGCGTGGCATGCGCCTGGATATTCCTGCCGGAACGGCGGTCCGGTTCGAACCGGGTCAGACCCGAGACGTTCAACTCGTCGCTATCGGCGGGACGCGGATCATTCATGGGTTTAACAATCTCGTCGGTGGCCCATTGGAGGGTAAGGACCGTGGCTAATAAAATCGATCGCGCTGCCTATGCCCGCATGTTCGGCCCGACGGTCGGCGACAAGGTTCGACTGGCCGACACCGAGCTGTTTATTGAAGTTGAAGAAGACCGAACGCTCTATGGCGAAGAAGTAAAATTTGGCGGTGGCAAAGTCATTCGTGACGGTATGGGCCAAAGCCAGGTCTCGCGCGCCGACGGTGCGATGGATACGGTTATTACCAACGCCCTCATTCTCGATCATTGGGGGATCGTCAAGGCGGATATTGGATTGCGTGACGGGCGAATCGCGGCAATTGGCAAAGCCGGAAATCCCGATACCCAGGACGCGGTCGATATTATTATCGGACCCGGCACGGAAATAATCGCTGGCGAAGGCAAAATCGTTACGGCGGGTGGGCTTGATGTCCACATTCATTTCATTTCCCCCCAGCAAATAGACGAAGCCCTCTATTCGGGGATTACCACGATGTTGGGCGGCGGCACGGGGCCGGCTGCGGGGACCAATGCGACCACCTGCACACCAGGCGCCTGGCATATCGGGCGGATGCTGCAAGCCGGCGAGGCCTTCCCGATGAATTTGGGGTTTTACGGTAAGGGCAATGCGTCGCAACCGACCGCCCTTGAGGAGCAGGTACTCGCCGGTGCCTGTGGCCTCAAACTTCACGAGGATTGGGGCACGACACCGGCGGCGATCAGCCAGTGTCTTGATGTTGCCGACGCGATGGATGTGCAGGTCCTGATTCACACCGACACGCTGAACGAATCCGGTTTCGTCGAAAATACCTTGGCCGCTTTTGAGGGGCGAACCATCCACACCTTCCACACCGAAGGCGCCGGGGGCGGTCATGCGCCCGATATCATCAAAGTTTGCGGCGAACAGCATGTTCTACCATCCTCGACAAATCCAACTCGGCCCTTCACCGTCAATACCCTTGAAGAGCATCTCGATATGCTGATGGTTTGCCACCATCTCGATCCCCGTATTCCCGAGGATGTGGCCTTTGCCGAGAGCCGCATTCGTAAAGAAACGATTGCGGCTGAAGATATTCTCCACGACCTTGGCGCTTTTTCCATGATCGCGTCGGACAGTCAGGCGATGGGCCGGGTCGGCGAAGTTATCATTCGCACCTGGCAGACAGCCGACAAAATGAAGCGTCAGCGCGGCCCATTGCCCGGGGAAACCGGCGAAAACGACAATCTTCGGGCCAAGCGCTATGTCGCCAAATATACGATCAACCCGGCGATCGCCCAGGGTATCGACCGCCATGTCGGTTCGGTAGAAGTTGGCAAATTGGCCGACTTGGTTATTTGGGCTCCGGAATTTTTCGGTGTCAAACCCGAGGCTGTATTGAAATGTGGGAGCATTGCCGCCGCGCCGATGGGCGATCCGAACGCGTCGATACCGACCCCTCAGCCGGTTCATTATCGACCGATGTTTGCCGCCTTCGGCCGGTCGAATATTGCCAGCTCCGTTACCTTCGTCAGTGCCGCGTCGATGAATGAGGGCTTGGATAAACGCCTCGGCTTAACCCGCGAACTTCTACCGGTCGCCAATACCCGTGGCGGGATTTCCAAGGCGTCGATGATCCATAATGACGCGACACCGCAGATTGAGGTCGACCCGGAAACATACGAAGTTCGGGCCGATGGCGAGTTGCTGACCTGCGAACCGGCAGAGATATTGCCAATGGCGCAACGCTATTTCCTCTTTTAATTGATGGATTTTTGATGACCGGAATGGAACGCGCACTTCGATATTATCCACCCGGTGACTGGCCCGCCGATCAGGCGTTGGAACATGTCACCCTCGATTTCGATCGACGTCATCGACGCCGGATCCGCCTGGTTTCAGATCGGGACAAGCCCTATTTATTAGACCTGGAGAAGGCGGTGGCGATGACCAATGGCGGTGGGTTGGCGCTTGAGGGCGGCGGTTGGTTAGCCGTTCGCTCGGCGGCCGAACCGTTGCTTGAAATTAGAGCGCGTGACGATGCGCACCGCACCCGCATCGCATGGCATCTTGGTAATCGGCATTTACCGGTGCAAATTTGCGGTGACGCCTTGCGAATACGCGACGATCATGTGATCGCCGATATGGTGCGCAAACTGGACGGCGACGTTACCGCCTTGGACGCTGCCTTTGATCCCGAGGGCGGCGCCTATGGGGTCGGTCAGGTGCAAGGTCACAGTCATGGGAATGGGAATGGGAAAGGCCACGACCATTCAGCTGCGGCGGCGCCGACGACTGATGTCCTTTACAAGCTTCTGACTTGGGTATCGCCATCCTATCCCATTGGGGCCTACACCTACTCCCATGGGCTCGAATATGCGGTCGAAACCGGCCGCGTGTCTGATTTGACCAGTTTGTTTTCCTGGCTCGAGGCGCTTATCGGAAATGGCGGTGCCTGGATCGACGCCGTCATGCTGGCCCGCGCATGGGTTGCTACTAACAGAAGTGACGAGCCGAAATTGCTCGAAATTGCCATTTGGGCCGCCGCCTTTCGCGCCACTTCCGAGACGTCACTGGAAGCTATAGCCCAGGGGCGCGCCTTTGCCGATGTGACCTGCTCGGTGTGGGATACGCCCGTACTTGGCGCGCTCTGCGAACGCCATGATGGGGCTGTTACCCATCCCGTGGCGATGGGGATCGCCTGCGCAGAGCATAAGATTGGTCTTGGCGAGGCGTTGAACGCCTATCTTCATGGGTTCCTTGCCAACCTTGTTTCGGCGTCAATCAGGCTGGGAGTTATCGGGCAGAGTGACGGGCAGATGGCAATTAAAATGGGAGAAAATGTGGTTGCCGAAACAGTGAAGCGAGCCAAAGAAATGTCGGATGGTGAAAATTTTGAAGCTTTGGGGACAGGGACGGTAATGGCCGATTGGACATCGATGATGCATGAAAACCAATATTCAAGGCTGTTCCGGTCATGACTGGCGGATCGAATGGCTTCTCAGGTCCGCTGCGCGTTGGTATTGGCGGCCCGGTGGGTACGGGAAAGACGGCGCTGGTCGATGCATTATGTAAAGGCTTGCGTGACCGCTATGATATCGCCGCAATCACCAACGATATCTACACCCGTGAAGATGCCGAGTTTCTGACCCGGTCCGGTGCGCTTTCCCCCGATCGGATTGCCGGGGTCGAGACCGGCGGGTGTCCCCATACGGCAATCCGCGAGGATGCGTCGATCAATCTCCTTGCCATCGCCGATATGAATAAGCGATTTCCCGATTTGGAACTAATTTTTATCGAGTCCGGTGGCGATAATTTAGCTGCTACTTTTTCGCCCGAACTGGCTGATTTGACGATTTATGTGATCGATGTTTCAGCCGGCGACAAAATTCCGCGTAAAGGCGGACCGGGTATTACCCGGTCCGACCTGTTGGTCATCAATAAGATCGACCTTGCCCCCCATGTTGGCGCCGACTTAGGTGTCATGGAGAGGGACGCCAAGAAAATGCGCGGCGACCGTCCCACCCTTTTTGCCAATATCAAAGCGGGCGCCGGGGTTGAAGAAATCGCCGATTTTATCTCAACGACCGGCGGGTTGGGTAATCAAGTCTGAGTCATGACCCTGAACCCGCACCTTCGATCTTGTCTTGGGTTTTTGTCGCAAAGTCGTCGGCGTCATGGCGTTCGCGAAGCTGTTCTTCGAGTGGGCCGTTGGCGCGGTTAACCATCCGTCCACGTTGCACGGCTTCCCGCTGCCAAATTTCATCGGCCCATCTGCCCAGGTTTTTGTAAGATGGTGCGTCCAGAAATTCTGCCGCGCTGTAAACTTTGTTCAAAATGAGCGCGCCGTACCACGGCCAGATGGCGATGTCGGCAATGGTGTATTCATCACCGCACATATATTGATTGCCGGCCAAACGACGGTCGAGCAGGTCTAGTTGGCGCTTTACTTCCATGGTAAAACGGTCGATGCAATATTCGATCTTTACCGGGGCGTAGGTATAGAAATGGCCAAACCCACCACCAAGATACGGGGTGGCCCCCATTTGCCAGAAAAGCCATGACAAACATTCGGCGCGCAGAGCCGGGTCACTGGGCAAGAACGCGCCATGTTTTTCGGCAAGATAAAGCAAGATAGAGCCGGATTCAAAGACACGGGTGGGTGTTGGCGTGCTGTGATCCATCAGTGCCGGAATTTTGGAATTTGGGTTAATATCGACAAACCCGCTGCCAAATTGCTCGCCATCATCGATGCTGATCCGCCAGGCATCATATTCGGCCTCGCCAATGCCTAACGCCAGCAGCTCTTCAAGCATTATCGTGACCTTCACGCCGTTCGGCGTTGACAGCGAGTAAAGTTGCAAAGGGTGTTTGCCGACAGGTAGCTCCTGATCGTGAGTAGCACCGGCAACCGGGCGGTTGATTTTTGCAAACTTACCCCCGTTCTCAGTCCCCATCTCCCATTTCCAGACCTTGGCCGGCTCGTAGGGTAAGTTCGTGTCCATTTTTAACTCCATTCCGATTACGCTGGATCATTGTTTGCTCTAGGCGATCATTCTTCCGGGTGTTTTTTACCTGGTGTGATTGACCGAAGCTAGCCCGCAGTCAAATTTCAATGACACGCGAGGGGCGGTGCAAGTAGCTTGAGCCGTGCGCGGATTTCGTTCAGGTTCAGGTCAGGTTTATGCGCTATGGATTCTGTCTCCCTAGGGCGAAAAGGAACGTTTGATGCGGGTTCTGTTAATTGAGGATGACGAGATCCTAGGCCAAGCCGTGCGCGATCAAATTGCTGCCGACGGGCACGCAGTCGATTGGATGCAGCGATTGGATGATGCCGAAGTGAGCGCGCGCAGCGTGGCCTATGACCTAGTGCTGCTTGACCTATTGCTTCCCGACGGACTCGGGCTTGATTTCTTGCAGCAGCGCAGAAAGGCCGGTGACGTGACACCGGTCATTATCCTTACGGCGCGCGACCAGATTTCCGACCGCATTGCCGGGTTGAACGCTGGGGCCGACGATTACCTGGTCAAACCGTTTGACCTTTCTGAATTGACGGCTCGGGTGGCCGCTGTGGCCAGACGCTACGCCGGCAACCCGAACCCACTTGTCCACCAGGGGGATCTTGAAATTGATCTGGCGGCCCGTGCGGTATATCGGGCGGGTCAGCTCGCCGATCTGACGGCGCGCGAATGGACGCTCTTGGAAGCCTTGCTTCAGCGACCGGGGACAATTTTATCCAAGAGCCAACTCGAAGATCGCCTGTATGAATTTGGCGGAGAGGTGGAGAGCAACACGATCGAGGTACATGTTAGCCGCCTCCGTAAGAAACTGGGACACGACCATATCGAGACTGTGCGCGGCATGGGTTACCGAATGGGGCAAACATGACAAAGTCTCCAAGCCTGCGGCGCCAACTCAGCATTGGGATTGCTGCGGGGATCAGTTTCATCTGGATCATTGCGACCGTCGCTGCCGGCCTGATCATTCGCCATGAGCTAGACGAACTTTTTGACAGCGGTCTTCAGGAAACAGCACAACGCATCTTGCCCCTAGCCGTGGTTGATATCTCGAACCGGGAAGGCCCGATCTCGGCGCAGCGTAGCCCGACGGTCGGAGTGCATGACGAATATCTGACTTATTTGGTCCGCGATCAATCCGGCAATATCTTGTTACAGTCGCATGACTCAGATCCGGCGACCTATCTTGGGGAACCGGTTTTGGGATTTCGCGATACGGCGACCCATCGTATCTACGGTGAAGCAGCGGTAAGCGGAACGATTATCGTTGAGGTAGCCGAGCCACTGGCACATCGACGTGAAGCGACATTTGAAGCGACCCTTGCGTTTGTTGGTCCCCTTCTGCTCCTTCTGCCGATTAGTCTTCTGGGTGTATGGCGGCTCGTTTGGCAGAGCATGCGCCCGGTGTTGGCATTCCGAACGGAGGTCGAGGCGCGCGGGGGTGGTGATTTGTCGCCTGTTTCTACGGATAAATTATTTTCCGAAATTCGCCCGATTGGCCAGGCCGTAAACCAACTGATGGATCGACTGCGCAAGTCGCTCGAATCCGAGCGCAGCTTTGCGGCAAACAGCGCCCACGAGCTGCGAACACCGATTGCAGCGTCCCTTGCCCAAACCCAGCGATTGATTGCTGAGGTTCCGGCGGGACCACTGCACGACCGAGCTGTCCGAATTGAGGCATCGCTACACCATCTCGCCTCCTTGTCGGAAAAGCTCTTGCAGCTGGCAAGGGCCGAAGGCGGTGGCCTGCTGTCGGAATCGCGCCAGAATCTCGTATTGGCCCTCGAGCACCTTGTTGAAGATTTTCGGCAACAGCCGGAGAATCACAATCGTCTCAGCTTGACTGTTCCCATGTCTGGAGCGGCCATGTCGCGTATGGATTTAGACGCCTTTGCAATATTGGTCCGCAATATTATCGAGAACGCGCTGAAACATGGTAACCCCGACGAACCCATTGATATCAGTTTGTCCGACGATGGAGTGGTGCGTGTGGTTAACGCCGGTCCGGTGGTGGACGCTGGTTCGTTGGCGCAGCTAAAAAGCCGGTTCGAACGCGGTGGCACACAGGCCGGCGGGACAGGGCTTGGGCTGGCAATTGCCGACGCTATCGCGACGGGGGCAGGCGGCAGCCTTCTTCTCCTGTCGCCAGCCACGGACAGGCAGGAAGGATTTGAGGTCGTTCTGCAATTGCCACAATGAGGTAGCGCGCAAGTCGACGATAGTCGGTGTCTATCTGCGGTCAAATGTATTTATTTTGCTGCCTTAATTTGGAACGCCCTCGCCCCTGAGGGGGCTTCGCGTTCAAATTCATATCATCTCCAAAAACTAGATTGGCGTCGGGAATATCCCTGTGACCTTGCCGATATTCTACGGCTAACGAAGCAGTTTCGCACCTGAATGAAAATAAATTTCTCCGTCAGGTTCCCTTCAGGAAGGGGTGCGATATTGCGGCATCATAATTCAAAATAGGAACTCGACAGATGAAACTGAAACTCACGATTGCCGCAATGCTGATGGGCCCTTTAGGGGCTGGCGCTGCTTACGCCGCCGATGATGATTGCTCCGTCCCGCTCGCCGATTGGCAGCCGACTGACGCGGTGCAGCAGTTGGCCGATACACAAGGTTGGGACGTACAACAGATCCAGGTTGATTCCGGATGTTACGAAATTAGCGGATTGGACAGGCTAGGCCGAGCGATCGAGGTAACGTTGAACCCGGCGTCACTCGCGATCGTGGAGATTGGTCATGACGGAGATGACGGCCGTGGAAATGATGACCGTGACGACGATGGTCGTGACGACGATGGTCGTGACGATGATTTCGATCGCGATGATGATGACGACAACGACGACAATGACAATGATAATGACGACGACAATGACAATGACGACGACAATGACAATGACAATGACAATGACGACGACGACGACGACGACGATTAATGCCGTCGCGGTGGTCTGCGATTCGGCACAAAATAGGCATTATCGCATCACCGTGTAGCGGTCTTTTCATCGAATGGTTTTGGTGCATTTCCGTTGCCTCGCTCACTCCGGAGCGAGGCAACACCGGACCTTAACGCCACCGGATTTGCAACCTGAACAGACGAGCAAAGCAATTTTCAAATTCCTTTCGGCGTCGCACCGATCTTTAACGTCGAAATGCATCGACGAAACCGTTTTGACTGGAGACCAAGCCATGAAATCGCCTTTGGCAGCGTTGACCATAGCCACCACACTTGCCTTGCCAAGCCTAGCCATGGCTGGCCCAGTGACCCTCAGCACTGAAATGAATAGTTACGGTGGTGATGGCGCTTATCTCGTACTTTATGTGACCGATGCGGAGGGTGCTTACATCGGCACGCTCTGGATGTCGGGTGGCAAGTCGAAATATTACAGCCATCTCAGTGATTGGACACGTGCATCAGGTGGTAACTTACAGGAAATCAATGGCATTACCGGCGCGAGCGTTGGCGCTGGCGCGACATTGAACGTAACGCTGGAACTTGCCGACGCCCTGTTCGAGGCGGGGTACGAGCTGCACATAGATAGCTCGGTTGAGGACATGCGAGACGTTCCGTCAGAGATCGTCGTGCCCTTAACCGTCGAAGGCGCCGGCCAAGCTGTTACCGGCAGCCGATACATCAAATCCTTCACCTATGACCGGTAGGAATCTCTAACGAAGGACGGGTATCATGCTCCGCCGACTTCACAATGTACCGGGTCTGTTTGCCGCCCTCTTTATCAGTGTTTTAGCTCTAAGCGGAGTTGTTCTTGCGATCTATCCGGCAGTGGACAGGGCCGAGGCAGTGTCCGTTTCGACGAGCCAGATCAGCGCCCTCGATCTGGCCGTTCGGGTTGTTCAAAACCATCCCCAAGTTGAGCAAATCAGGCACACTGCGTCGGGCAAAGTCATTGTCTTTTATTTCGAGAACGGTCGCTCGGTCTCACTTATCGTTGACCCGGAAAATGGTCAATCCGTAACAGATTACGTGCCATCGGGGATCGAGCGATGGGTGACCAATTTACACCGCTCCCTCTTTCTGGGCGATGGAGGACGGATAGCGGTGGGAGCGGGAGCGCTGGCACTCTTGTTGCTGACAATATCGGGATTACAGATGACTGCGCGGCGCATGGGGGGCTGGCACAGGATTTTTCACAGGGCTCGTGGTACGGGGATGCAGCGATTGCATGTTGACCTGGGAAGGTCGGTGGTGTTCGGCCTTATGTTTTCTTCGGTTACCGCCCTTTATTTGGTGCTCGCGACATTCGAAGTGATCCCAGACGGTATGTCACAAGGCCCGGTTTTCCCGAGCGAGGTAAATGGCGGCCCGACAATGCGGGTAGATCAGATCGGAGCCCTACATAGTGTCGGCTTGGCCGAACTGCGTGAGCTGACGTTTCCCTATCCAGGTGACCTTACCGATGTGTTCAGCATCAAAACGGCCAAGGGGGAGGGCTTTATTGACCAGGCCACGGGGCAGTTTTTGGTGTGGCAGGATCATGGTCTCGCACTTCGAATTTATGAATTTATTTATATGTTGCATACTGGACAGGGACTGTGGTGGTGGGGCCTAATCCTTGGGGCGACGGTTTTATTCATTCCAGTAATGGGGCTTACCGGGTTTTTCGTTTGGTGGCGGCGTCGCCATTCTTACCAGCGTCCGAAGCAAAACATTGCCGTGTGCGCGGCCGACACAATCATCCTTATCGGCAGCGAAAGTGGAAGCAGTTGGGCCTTCGCTGGTACTCTACACAATGCTCTGACGGCAGCCGGGCATAAAGTGCATTGTGGCTCATTGAGCAGCTTTAAGTCGGACTATGCGTCGGCCGAACGCATGTTTATTTTGGCCGCGACCCATGGCGATGGCACCGTCCCAGAATCGGCCAAGGGATTTCTTTCCCGTGTAAAATTGCTTGCTACACCGCCTCCATTTTCGGTGACCATACTTGGCTTTGGCGATCGTCAGTTCCCTAAATTTTGCCGGTATGCGAAAGATGTGAGCGAGACCCTGGCTAAAATGGGTTGGAAGACCTTGTTGCCTTTTGCCACCATCGATCGCCAGTCGGCGCAAGAATTCGCGCGCTGGGGGCGGAACCTGTCGCAGGTCATGGGCGAAAATTTTGCACTGGTGCATAAGCCTATACGCCCCAAATGCACGACCTTGACCCTTCATTCACGCAGTGATTATGGGGCTGAAACACAAGCGCCCACGGCCATCCTGCGGTTCTTATTGCCAGAGCGCGGACCGGCAGCGCGGCTCATTGGCCGTGCCCTGCCACGTTTTTCCGCCGGCGATTTGGTCAGTATCTTGCCGCCCAACAGCGATGTGCCGCGGGACTATTCTCTGGCCTCTTCGAGGAATGAAGGGATGCTGGAAATATGCGTGCGCAAGCATCCTGACGGGTTGTGCTCCACCCATCTGCATGATTTGCAGCCGGGTGATACGACCCAGGCTTTTATCAAACGCAATCTCGGATTTCGGCCAGCTCCGGGTCGGAAATCGGTGATCTTAATCGGCGCGGGCACGGGTGTGGGTCCGCTGGCGGGCTTTATCCGCGATAACACGTCGCTTCGCCCGATGCATCTATATTTTGGCGTGCGCGATCGGACTTCGGATTTTCTCTACGGCGACGACTTTGACAAATGGCTAGCCGACAAACGACTGACCAGTCTCAACACAGCCTCCTCGCGCGCTCCCGACCATAGCTATGTGCAGGACCGCTTGCTGCAAGATGCGGATCATTTGCGCGTCCTGATCGCGAAGGGGGCCCAGATCATGGTTTGCGGCGGGCGAGATATGGCCGCAGGCGTGTTGGAGGCGCTGAATGACGTTCTGGCTCCGATAGGTATGGAGCCGGCAACACTCAAAATTCAGGGAAGGTATCTTGAAGATGTTTACTAACATGAAACGCCACGCATTGAACGGGGAGACGATGGGAACCCGTTGGTTCGTTCTGGTTTATGCCCCAGCGACGACGGATATTGAGGCTCTTGAGATCGCCCTCGCCGCCGCGGTGGGTCGGGTGGATAATCAAATGTCTACGTGGAAGCTCGATAGCGACCTGATGCGCCTAAACGCGACGCCTCCGGGCCAATGGATCTCGCTGCCGCCGGAATTGACCTTTGTGTTGGCCAAAGGATTGGAAATTGGACGAGCCTCGGGTGGCGCCTTCGATATTGGACTAGGTGATCTCGTCAATGCGTGGGGTTTTGGTCCCGCTAGGAATGCACCCGACCCGGCGGCAATTCAGTCCTGCCTTGGTCGGGTACGATCACCGACCCACGAACTTCTGGAACTCGATAGGGCATCGTGCCGAGCGCGTATGAGTGCGCCGGTGCAGATCGATTTGTCGGGCATTGCCAAAGGTTTCGGCGTGGATGAGATGGTACGGGTTTTAGAGAGCTTTTCCATTGAAAACGCATTGGTCGGTCTTGACGGCGAACTCAAAGCCTTAGGTGCAAAACCAGGCGGCACGCCTTGGGCGGTGGCGGTTGAAAAACCTGACTATGACCGTCGGAGTCCGATGGGGGTGGTCGCGCTGCAAAACTCAGCCATCGCAACCTCGGGTGACTATCGCCATTGGGTCGATGTCGGCGCGACACGTTTGTCCCACACAATGGTGCTGTCGCGCGGCGGTCCGGTAAATAACGCAATAGCCTCGGTGACGGTATTAACCGCGGACTGTGTTGACGCCGATGCCTGGGCAACAGCGTTGCTTGTGCTGGGCGAGTCCGAGGGCGCCAAACTTGCCGAAAAAAACAAATTGGAGGCGCTGATCGTCTCTCGAACCAGCACCGGTCTGCATAAAGTATGTGTCGGCCCGGTATGGCAAGAATCACAGCCAAAGTTAGCTATGCTGGGTACCGTCGTGAGTTCAATGTTGAAGCTCGGACGCGCCGAAATTTGAGGCAATTTGGCCGAAAAAACTCAAAAGGCGCGCCGAATAAGAGGGCAATGTGAGGTATTGCTGTCGGGCAGATTGACGGGGGTTTGTTTATGGGAGTACATGAATAGCGTTTGAGGACTTAGGGTGTGTTCGTGAAGGAATTTTGGACCATACGAGGTTGGGGCTTCGTCGTCGGAGCCTGTGTTTTTATTTTTGCCGCCCACATGTTTTACGGTGCGAATACGAACGCTTTGTCGATGATATTTGCCGCCGCCGCTTATATCTTGTGCGGTCTCGCATTTGCGCTGACATTTCGGGTGGAAAGCAACGAATTTTTGGTGCGCCATCGCGTCTTGATGTTGCTGTTTCTATTCATTCTCGTTGCTGGTTTTTTGCAGCTTACGCCATTTGGAATCGGTGGTCCCCATCCGCTCTGGCTTAACCTTGATGGGCCTTCGGCGGTGACCCTTGACCGGGATGCAACTCAACGCGCGTTGCGCCATTTCGGCGCTGTGGGAGCGGTATTTCTATTCGGCGCGGCACTGGCTGCCGATTCTCGCCGTGCCCGTCTCTTCTTCCAGGTGCTGATGATAGCAATTGCCGCCTATTCGATCTGGGCGTTCGCGGCGTTTATGCTGGACACTGGGGCGTTATATGGTGTCGAGCGACCGTACCATCGTGGTCGGCTCGCTGCTAGTTTTCTATCGGCCAATAGCGCGGCGACATTGTTTGGGACTTTCGGGGTGCTGGCAATGGCGGAAATTCTTCAAGCGCTTCGATATCGGGACGGGCGCGCCGCAACGCGCGCCGCAATAATCGAGATCCGCTTGCGTCGCGCGGCTTTGCCCGTAATCGCCCTGGCCTTTGCGATGACGTGCCTAGCATTGACCGCTTCGCGCGCGGGTATTGCCGTTTCAGGCGCTGCATTGCTCATCCTCATCGGCTGGGAATTGCTTGGCAATAATCATCGTCGCTTGTCGTGGCGTGTTCCAGCGGCCGTTGCCGCTATCTCCGCCGGCGCTCTGCTTACTGTCACGATGCTCTCCGGCGAACTTGCGGTATCACGGTTTGGCGAAATCGAGACCACTTTGTCCGGGCGCACCCAACTCTTTGAAGCTCATTGGGGGGCATTTAAGCAGGCACCGTGGTCCGGCCAGGGGCTGGGTACGTTTCACGTTATCAATCAATTAATCCAGACTTCAAATAACTGGCAAAATCTAAATTTTAGCGGCGCAACCCACAACGTTTTCATCCAAGCGCTGGAGGAAGGCGGCGTTCTTATTGCACTACCGCTATTTGCCTTGGTCGGCCTCATACTGATCCAAATTTTTTACGGGATCGGGCGCCGTCGGCGCATGGCGGGCCGACTGCGCGCTATATTGATCTTCGGTTTTGTGGTGATTGGCCATGGGACCGTTGATTACGCACTTGAGGTGCCGTCGATTGCTTTGTATTGGGCTTTGCTGCTGGGAGTAGGGGCTGGTTTGGCCGTGGCACGATCAAAGTCTAGGTCGCCGCGCTAGTTACCGGCGAGGGACAAAATTTGTTCCCAAAACTTGTTCGATGGCCTCAATCGCGCCGTCCTCGGCTCGCCGGTTTTCAAGGCGTGCTAGCAGCTCCGTCAGCCAATTGCGACCCCATGCCGTTGTGCCAAAATTACGCAGCGACCGACGTGCAGCTAATTGTAGGTTGTCGTCAAGGTCTTGCCACAAGCTTAAGGTAAATTCGATTCGCCATTGTTGAAAGGACAGGTTGCCGTAGGGGATGGTATCAAATGAGTGCCGTAATGCATCTTGGCCCATGGAGCCCAGTCGCCCGGCTTGGATCGTATTGACATAGGCGAGGCGAGCCCAGGCGTCACCTTGTGCAGGGTTGCGAGCTAGACCAGCATAGCTCTCTGTGCGTATACGATCAAAATCCAGTGGACGTTCGGTGAGTGCCAGACGGGCGGCCTGATGATGTAATCTTCCGGTTTCGCGTCGGTCGACTAGTAATTCTCGAGCCTCGGTGAGCGCGGTGGCTCTGGCTATATCTGACGGGGCCTCTGTGGCCCGGGAAAGCGCTGCGTCAACCTTATCGGCCCGAAGATCCCACCGGCCATAGTTCGCGGTAGAAATTGCGGCGAGAAAACATAGCATGGGTAATACCCAATGCAGCAGGCCAATTAGTGGCCCATTAAATTTCAGTTGCCGCCTCATCCTTCGGCATAATAGTTTTTATAACTATTGTAGAAATATCCGGTATCGCCATTTCCGTATCTTCCCTGTGCGTCCATATCGACAAGGCTCAAGGCAACGCCGGCAATCGGAGCGTGGGCGGCGGTTAAGATGTCGACCGCCGATTTGACTGCTTTGCGGTGAGTCTTATTCCATCGCGCCAACATGATTACGGCGTCAGCGGTGGCGGCGAGAGTACGGGTTTCTGTGACCGCCAACAACGGCGCCGTATCGATGACAATAAAATCGTAGCGCGTTCGCAATTGCGCCTGCAGCGATTGCATTTGGTCGGATCCAAAGACATCCCGCGGCGTCTGATGCGCTGACGCAACCGGAAGAATATCAAGGCCGGTTTTTGGGTCGGTGATCAGGGCATTGTCCAATGGAATTTCGCCGGCAAGGACTTCCAGCAGTCCAAACTTGCGTTGCTCACCTATATTTTGGGTGAGGATATGTCGACGTAAGTCGCAGTCGAGCAAGATGGTCTTTGCCCCGAGCAACTGAGATATCTGGGCCAAACAGTGTGCCGCAGCGGTCTTGCCCTCGTTCGGCAGAGCCGAGGTTACGATAACTGTTTTTGTTTCCCGGTCTAGATTGGAATAGGTGACTGAGGCGCGCAGCGCCCGGAATGCCTCTGCAAAACCCGAGAGTGGGACTTCAGCAATATAGTCGGCCGGTTGGCGTCCACTGGCACGCTCCTTCGGCAATTTGGGGATAGAGGTTAACAACGGCATGCCAAGTTCGCGTTCGACGTCTTCTGCTCCACGTAACCCTGTTTCCAGCATTTCGGCGATGAAAACGGCGCTCGTGCCCGCCATGCCAGCAAGCATGAGAGCCAGCAAACCGGCGAGACTCAAGCTCGGGAAACTCGGATTTATCGGAATTGATGCCCGAGAAATGATGCGGGCATCGGCTTGTTGGAGGCTCGCAGCCTCGTTGGTTTGCTTGAAACGGGTTAGGAAGGAATCATACAATGCGCGGTCGGTCTCTGCCTCGCGCTGCAGTTCACGCAACCTTACCATCGCCGTGTTGTTGCGAATTAACTCGCCGCGCTGGTTTTCAACGCTTGACTCAAGAGAGGATAATTGTTGACGGGCGACACTAACTTCACTTTCCAGCCCGGAGACGATCCGCCTGATTTCACGATTGAGCGCCGTTCCCAAGTCGGCAATTTCGCGCTGAACCCGTTGTATTTCCGGGTGTCGATCGCCATAACGGCTCGACAAATCTGCTTTTTCACGCAGAACTTCCGATTGCTGATTGCGCAAATCTCGAACGACGTCTGATGACAGGACTTCAATGACCGCTTCGCCATTGCCGCCACCGCTGAGCTGGCGGCGCGCGGCGGCTAACCGTGCTTCGCGCTCGGTAAGGTCAGCCCGCAATATGATCAATTGCCCGTTTAAATCGATGATTTGTTGTTGGGTTAGTGTGGTTCCATTGGCATCAAGCAGGCCTTCTTCGGCGCGATAGAGTTCAACGGCGCGTTCGCCAGCTTGAACGCGCTCAGCTAGGTTGCCGAGCCGGTCGCTAAGCCAATTATTGGCGAGTTCAGTCGCCTCGAATTGGGCCTCCAACTGGTCGACGAGATAGAGATCCGCCAGCCCGTTGGCCAGCAGGGCAGCCTGTTCTGAACGTTCGCTTTTAACCGAGACCAGGATGACATGAGTGAGGCCTGATCGCCTGACCTCCACCGCATTGCGTAGCGTATTGATCGTTGATTCGCGCTCGGTCCGCAGCATATCTTCTGGTGTTTGGAGCTGTTGCGCTTCTGATGGCACCAGGGCGCGCAGCAATCCGAAAACGGCTGAGCCGGCGTTGCGAATCCAGGACAGGGGACCATTGCTCTCATCGCTAACTTGGCTATTCCATTCGCCATCTGCCATCAAATCAAGGTCCTCAACCAACCGTGCGGCCAGGGCGTGGGACCCAATAATTTGAACTTCTGTATCGACCACCGCCGAGTCCGGTGGCAAGCCGGAAAGCACCGATTCGATATCGACAACCTGCTGCTGTCGCGGGTCAACGATGAGTTCGACGGTGCCCGTATATATCGGCGTCAACTGTAGAATGATCAATATGGCGAGTGAAAAGACTGCACCTGAAACGATCGCGGCCAGAGTTAAACGGCGACGCGCGATTGCTATGAGCTGGTGCAAATCGATGAAATTTGGAACAGCTGACGGCATCGACGAGTAACTATTGGCCGGTTCGGTTGTGCCCGATACACCGGCGGCTTCTCGATTGACTGGCTGTTGGCTCATCGGGCGCCTATCTGTCATTCGACCGACGCATGGCCGTAAAATTAGTGGGGGAGCTAATCAAATTAGTGGAAATTATAGTTTTAAAATCACCGAAAGGAGCAGGCTGTTGACCTGATGATCGGCGCCGGATAGGGCTCCGGTGGAGTTGCGTTTGGAAAAATTATACGAGGCGCCGATTTCCGTATTGCGGTTTATTAGATACTTCACACCTGTGTTCAAATTGTAATTTATATCGTCACGATCGACGGCATCGAATTCCTCGAGAGAATAGCCAATGCCGCCGCTTATAATGAGGTTGCGTAGTAGCTCATGATCGGCATTCAGGTTCGCGTTTGTAACAAAAATACCGCCCGAACCTGGAACGCCGGAATCGGAAATTTCGCGGGAGATATTAAACGCGACGGTCGTCAATCCGGTGGGAAACCACTCGACACCGCCACGTGCCGTGAATCCGTTCATATTGCCCAGAGACGCGCCTTCGAAGCGCTGGCTGGTATAGCCAACGGACAACTCGCCCCGTACCAAATTTGAAATATCGAAGGTCGATCCGACGAGGATTTCATAACCCCATGAATCACGATCAAGGGGAACCGTCGGTGGTTGCAAATCGTAAGACCGCTCGTTCCAACCCAAATCGACGAAAACGGATGTATCGGGACTGACCGCATATTCGTTGCGCAGTCCTGCGGAAAGGACATAACGATCTCGGTCGTCCTGGTCGACCGCCACACCGGTGCTTGTCACCCCATCGTCATAATTATAGGTCATGAATTCAAAACGCCCGGCAAAACGTAAGCGATTGAGTTCCTGGGATGCTGCGGCGTAGGCGGTAAGTGTGTCAAATTCGGTCGGTTCGATGGTGCCGCCAGCGGAACTCGATGACGATCGCGCTTCATGGGTGAGGTCATAGCGGATACCCGCGCCCACTGCTGTGGTGCTTGATACGTCTACCTCTCCGTCGGCAAAAAACCCATAGTCCAAATGGCTTTCATCATCGAAATCAAAGAAATGAGCATAGTCGGTGTAGGCCCCAGCTTTGAGCGAATGGCGAGACCACATTGACGCAATATCGATTTTCGGGCTGATCGTCAGGATGACGTCCCCCTCTTCGCCAAAATCGGTGGCGAAGATATTGTCATTGAATTCAAGGTCGGTGGTCAGAGACGGGTCCAGCATGAAAGAGGAAATGCGAAGACCCTTTTGGTCGAAGGCGGGGCGAGTCCGTTCGGCAACACTAACGTTGCGCGACGGGTCGCTACCGTTTGATTCAGCCCCGCGCCTTGGCCCTGCACTCTGTGCGACAATATAATTTCTCGGCCTCGATGTTGGCACAGCAACGCCGCTGCCGAGAACATGGGTATCTGCGTCGG
This sequence comes from Alphaproteobacteria bacterium, assembly GCA_021774575.1. Classification (GTDB taxonomy): domain Bacteria; phylum Pseudomonadota; class Alphaproteobacteria; order UBA6615; family UBA6615; genus JAJFIX01. Next base: position 59,511 of record JAJFIX010000023.1, read on the forward strand.
CGGATACGGTATTTGCACTATCTGCTGTGGCGGCTTCTGCTTCGATGGCAGTGTCAGCATCTGAAACGGGCACTGTACGGGGCTGCTCAGGGGATTCGATTGACGCTACAGTAGCGCCGTCCACTTCATGCATCGCCTTATATGCCGGGTGATCGTACCAGGTTCCGCGAAAAATTTCCGCAGAGGCGGAGGCCGACAGGCCAGATATTCCAACGGCAGCCACACAAAACCCGGTCGCTAAACCAAATCCAATCAAACATTTGTCACGCATATAATACGAACTCCACGAACTGCTACTGCTTCAAAATCAATTACGTAATGCCCAATGTGACACCATTTTGCCAGTAATTTTTTAAAATTTAGCTGGCTGGGAACAAGGAACTCTTGCGTATTTAACACAGGGTTGGAAGTTATTGCAACTTTTGGATTTAACGGAATTATTAGGTGTTACTAATGCGGGAGTTAAGGGTGTCTTTGGAACTCTTCCGGCCTCGGCTATTTATCCGTTGCGGGTGGGTCTGTCCATTTTGGTCGGACTGATATAATTCAAGGTCGCATGCGTCCTTTACCGGTTGTATAAGATTCGATGTAGTCGAAGATTTGGCTCTTTGCTTGCTTCTGGTGGGCAAAGTTGCGGTGGAGAGGATAACCGCATGCCTCAGAGGCTAGGTGTGTCCCGAGCAATTTAAAGCTTACCTCCAATGTCATCGGCGCGTAATTAAAGTTATGTTTTTTTCCACCATTGCCTATGCATATTAATTTTCCGGATCAGTCCCGCAGGAAGCCTTTCGTGATTATTCCCTAGGTTGTAGCCCAAGTATTTCATACCGTTACGGATTATATAGGTGGGAAGCAAATGATAGGTCTTGTGTCCGTGTAGATAAAGTAATTCGGACTTCAAATACTGTATACCTTCCTCTTAGGGCTTTCCAAGGGGCGCCAATACCCAGTTTTCGTATTTGTGAAAGGCGCCGATGTCAAAATGTCGCTTGAAATCCTCCCAAATAGTATGGCTGTGTGAATGGTAGATTTTCGCTTCCGTTGAATGCGCCAGGGCGTATCCGGCTAAAATCAATTTTGCACCGGCGTAGGTATCCTCCCCCAGAATCAGATTCACCCGGAGTCCGCCGGTTTCTTCGCCGCGCAAGCCATCCAGCACAGTCCGGATTTTTTCTTCCGCCGAGTATTGTTTGCGGCGGATGTCCTTGATTGCCTTGGCTGCACCCGTCTGTCGGGTCTCCGATTTCTGCCTCATCTGCGTTCCCTTCGGTCACTACGATGAGCCAGAATTCCTCTCTTATGCAATACCGCTAATCTGTTCCATAGGCGCTGACGTCAAACAGTATGTTTCCGGTCATGTATTTCAGCATAACAATATCTATCTGCAGATAGAGGCAAAAATTGATGCCAGGCCGAATGGCCATGATTCGTGCAGAACTGACCAAATTGAGGGTTTTGCCATCGAATTAGGTGCTGAAGTAGCAGCGGCATGGCCCTTAAGAGTAAAGCGGTTTGACGCCATGGACCGAATTTGCCAAATGCCGAATAACGCGAAGAACAAGCCGGTCAAAGCATAAACAACGTTACATCCAAAACATGGATTTGGGTATAAAGTCCAAAAAAATTGTTCCCAAAAATTAATAGACGGGAGAGGTTGGGTAATAGTTGCCACCAGCTCAAAGCTACGTAGCGCTCCTCCAGTTGAAATTTGGCGGAAACAAATTTTATGATTACTTGCCCAACTACAAATAATCCCATAATAAATAGCATAGTGCGGTTTGTGGCATCATGTGGCCCCCAAAATGCCCAAATATACATGACCGATAGGGCCAGAATTGGGGTAAAAAACAGCCATTTAGGAGACGGGATTAACCATCGGCGGCCATCCCAACCCTCTCTTCCAAATGTTTTAAGCGAAAACTGTGCTATGCCAAAGCTGGCAGCTATGCTCACCAGCGTGGCCATGGCGTTTACTGAACCAAAACTCCAAAATCAGCCGCACCGAGTTTACGTGCCACTAGCATGTTGACAAAAAACATGGAACCGGAGCCGATGAGTGCCCCGCCCATAGAAGGGATATGTGCGGAAAGTGTCGTTGGGCGGATTGCCAAATAGGCAAGTTAGCAAAATAGGAGGGGTATATACGAACAGGTATCCTATTGGCGGGGTTCCCGCTATCAACGGCCTGCAGCACGGCCTCTTTCTTGAGTTCATTCCTGAGCCAAATATGACTTTTTATTTTAATGCCTCCCATGGTTACAAAACTACCCAGCAAAGCGTATGCAAGCTAGGGACAGTCTAGCTGCGCCCGGTCCTATATCGCGCCAAATCTTCTAATACACATTTTCATTTTTCAACAAAGCCAGGCCGGTAAGCCAAAAAACAATCTTCAGGTCCAACCAGGCCGACCATCTGTCAATGTAATCTAGGTCGAATTTAATTCGGTTTTCCATCTTCGTTGGGTCGCCGGTTTCGCCGCGCCAGCCATTGACTTGGGCCCATCCAGTTATGCCGGGTTTAACCTTGTGACGGTTGGCGTACCGTTCGATGATTTTGCCGTATTTGCTGTTGTGAATCAGGGCGTGGGGGCGGGGGCCGACCAAGGACATTTCTCCGGTAAACACGTTCAGGAACTGGGGTAATTCGTCCAGGCTTGTCCTGCGTAGGAACCGACCGACACGGGTTATCCTTGTATCGTTTTTCGTTGCCTGTTTTAGGCGAGAGGAGGCACTGTCTTCAAGCACACTCATTGAGCGAAACTTTAGGACGTTGATGACTTGGTGATTTAGTCCATGCCGCTGTTGGCGGAAAATTACCGGCCCAGGACTACTCAGTTTGACGGCTAGGGCAATGAAACCAAGAAGCGGAGCTAAAAGTATGAGCGCGGCGCCGGCGATAGAAATATCCATGACGCGCTTCACGCATAGATTCCAGCCGACGAGCGCCGATTTGCGGATCTCGATGACATTGGTGCTGCCTAGGCGGCGAATATTAGCTTGCCGTAAATGTCGACCGACCAAGTCGGTGTAAAGGCAGACTTGGGTGGCCAGGGCGCCGAGTTCATCAAGGGCGCTGACGATCCTCTCTTGGGCAATCTCGGGTACCATAACCACAATGAAATCGACCGGATTCGAACGGCAATACTCGATTAGACCAGCAAGACCGACCTTCAGTTGGCTGGTCTCGTCCTGGTCGTTGGCGCCATCGAATATGCCTACAATTTCGTATCCGGTATAGCCCAAAGTATCGGCAAAATCCCGGCAGTCCTGTCGGTCGCCCAGGATTGCAACTCGTTGCCGGAAATAGCCGCGTCGAACAAGCGCCGCCAGCGTTGCCGCCGCCAGAGTTCGGATACCGATCACGCCAATCAGGCTGAAACCAGCCCAAACGATCATCCAGCCGCGCGAGTAATCTTGGCCAATTTTAAGCAAATAGCCGAGTGCGGTCAGAGAGAAGAACATCGTGGTAATGGCAACGAATATGGCGCTTGCACGCACCGGCATGCGGTGATGAAACGAATCGGTATCGTAAAGGTGACGCGTCCTAAACAGAATGCTAGCAAAAATCATTCCGACAATGCCGATGGCAAAATATTCACCGAGGCCATTCGCCGTTGCCAAATAGAGATCGAGATAAGCATACTTAGCCAAAATTGCGGCGGTTAGAATGGTTGCGGCGTCGCCGATCGCCAGGAGATCGGCAATCATCTTCGGCGTGACCGTTTTGACCAGGCCCCGGCGTCGCTTCTGCGCTGCCGACAGAGGCTGCGGCCTCAATTCGGGGAATTCTAGGGAAGTTGAATTTGTCAAAGACATAAATACTAATGCTAAAGTGCTATAATTGCGGGGGACTCTTAACTAGTCGAATACGAGTTAGCGCCAATAATGTCGTCAGGTCAATTCAATTTAGTCTTGCCTTGCCGAGTGGTGCGAGAAAACCCAGCAAAAAAATCGGTTCGCAAGTCGCGCCAAAAAAGCACCGGCAACCACGCCAACTGTATTAACCAGAGCATCGGAGAAGGACACCATGCGACCGGGGGTTTGAGTTTGGGCAAGCTCAATACCTACTCCAACTAATATGAGATAAAGCAGGGCGGCCAAGATCGGCAATGGTTGACGCAGCGCAACAGCAATCCACCCCGCGAGAGCGAAATAAACGGCAAAATGCAGAATCTTATCGTTTTGGTGATGCACAGGCGGCGCAAATTGCGGCATCAGTGATGTGATTGTAACCCCCAGGATCACTGCGAGCCAAAGACCTAAAATCCCGAACCGTATGCCGGTCCACTGTACGATACCTTGCTTCATACGTCCTCTACTGACTGGCGCCGACCTATAAACCAACAAAGTTACCCTTGCAATATGTAGGGGCAAAATGTGGGGTTGTTGATCGGCTGTGTTGCTGCTGTTATCCTCGTGGATAACACGGTTGGCCTGGAGTGTTTCCTCGGCCCGTAGCGCTATGGGCGTCGTTGATTTTGCCAAAGACCCTGCTAAACAGATTTTTTCGGCGTCGTTCGGCCGTTCCCGCCGAGACAGCGCGCATGCCTGACGGCCAAATTGTCTACGCAATTGGCGATATCCACGGGCGCGACGATTTACTGCAAGAGTTGGTTGCGAAAATTACCACGAATATTATCAGTGGAACTGGTACTGGAATGAGCGAGGGCTCGCTCAAACCGGTGCTGATATTTCTCGGCGATTACATCGACCGAGGGAGCGGGGCTAAGGCTGTTATCGATTTTCTCTTATCAAATGTGATGGCACCGTTCGAGACGCGGTTCCTACGCGGTAATCACGAGGCCAGCTTGTTGGACTTTCTTCGCGACGGTGTAGGCGGCCCACAATGGGCGCAATATGGTGGTTTAGATACTTTGCGGGCATACGGGGTCGTGCCGCCGGCTAGAATGTTTGACCCGAACGCCTGGGCGCGCGCCAGAGAGCAGCTGGCTGAGTGCCTGCCGCGGGCACATCTACGTTTTTTCGAGATGCTTGAACCTTATGCGATCTACGGTGGCTATTGTTTTGTGCATGCTGGCCTCCGTCCTGGGGTGCCAATCGCCGACCAGGCCGAAGAGGATTTGATGTGGATTCGTGATGAATTTTTGAACCATAACCGGCCTTTTGAACATATCGTAGTGCACGGTCACTCAGCGAGTATGGAGCCCGACCAAGGTAAATTCCGAATGGGTATAGATACCGGCGCCTATATTACAGGGCGGCTAACCTCTGCCCGTTTCGAAGCGGACCAAGTTTCGTTTATTCAGACTGGTCCAAATAGGGCGTCTTAGTTTATGTTGATAATGTTCATTTTCGAGCGTACAGGCTCGTAGTATCACCAGCGTGACAAGCAACCAACGAGCTGGCGCATAGGCAGGCAACGCCCTTGGCCGTCTCCTTGGAGTGTTGGAATTTGACAGTATATCGAATATTTGAGGTAGTTCGTATGAAGCAAATAATTATAGTTTTCATATGCTTGGCACTCATCGTCGGCCTTGCTGCGTGTGGCGGGGGGGATTTTTCCAATTTTCGTGACAGCGATCTCGGCACTGATGGTGAACATTCCGAAATCGGCCTCGGCACTGCAGCTAGCACCGAGTACGAGCTTGGGGCGGGCGACCAGCTGCGGCTGATCGTGTTCGGAGAGGAAGATTTGTCCGGGGAATTTCTGGTCGACGGCTCCGGGTATGTGTCGCTGCCGTTGATTGGCGAAGTTCAGGCGGAAAATCACACCGTGCGCGAATTTCAACAAGCGGTGGAAGAAGAGCTACGGGGAGGGTTCTTAAATGAACCCAGGGTTAGTGCCGAAGTTTTGAATTTTCGGCCGTTCTACATAATGGGTGAGGTCGAGACCCCTGGAGAATACCCCTATACCGACGGTTTGACCGTGCTCAAGGCCGTCGCCACCGCTGAGGGTTTTACCTTTCGAGCTAATACGCGCCGGGTTTTTATCAAGCGGGCAGGTGAGGAGGGCGAAATTGAGGCGCCGCTGACCACTGAAACGCAAGTGTTTCCCGGCGATACGGTTCGTATCGTCGAACGGTTTTTCTAGAAGTTGACTTGAGGTTGCATAAATGCCCCTAAACGGGGTATGTTTTGTTGCTCGGCTTGGTGGTCGAGCGTTCTTAAGGTGCATGAGTCTTTGAATCAGGAATTATAGTTATGGCAGTATTTTTGAAGAGGGTTCTCGTTGCTGCAATGTTGGCAGTATTGCCGATGGCGGCGATCGGCATAACAAATTCGGTGGTTGCACAGAGCCTAACTCCTGCGGAGCAGCTCGCCCAGCAGATTGAGGCAGCGATAGCCGCGCTGGGGCCCGATGCGACGGAGGCCGATATATTGGCCGAGATATCCAGTGTGGTCGCCTCCAGCAATGTGTCGAACGCTGTTGCCTTAAGCGCCCTTGGAATTGTTCAAACGAACGCGAATAATTCAAATAGCCCGGTCGCGGCAACAATTGGTGGTGCCGTGAGTTCAGCCATTACCACGCGGACAGCGAATAACACTGGTGGCAGCGGCGGTGGATCCGGAGGCAGCGGTGGCGGCCTTGGCGGCGGTCCAAATACCGGTGGCGGTGGTGGCGGCGGCGGTGGCTCGGATTACACGGGTTAATTCGCGACCCCCGTCTCGAACACAGAGCCTGGGGTATGGTGGGCGTCGCCACGAAAAGGCGCGCCCTCTTACCGCGAGTCTACTTCTGAAGCTATTTACGGTTGTTGCCGCGACGTGGTGGTTTGTCGACCTCTTGGCGACTCGCAATTTATATACCAAGGGCGGTCACGTTTGTTTCTAACGCCGTCGAAATTCTAGACTAGGCGCGTTAATCGATCGCATTGCAGCATTCGACAGGCACTGGCCTGTGTCCCGTTTTACACTTTTCAGTATTGCATTCGGGCGATTGAGAAAATAGTTCGAGAATTTTAAGCTGCCTCATTCGCCTACTTTTTTGAGTGCAACAGGGTCGCCGTGGGGGGTCGATAAATATGCTTGCGTCCAGGCGTGTTTGAGATCGGCAAGGTCACTTGCATTCGCCAAGTCACGGGCAATAAGAAATTCCTCGAACGTGACCAGCCAAATATCATAATAGTCAGACCCGTCTTTGGGTGACCCGTTATTGTTGGCGAGCTTTAGCGCGATGGCGAATTGATCGGTCCAGTCTGACCATGAAAAATGGCCGCTGGCAGAGAGGGTATGTGTGACGGCGAAAAGCTCGGCGTGCCATGGTTCAGCGAATGCAGGTTCGGTTTTCTCGGTTCCGGCGTCATGCGGGGGCAATGTAGCTCTCCCAAAGATCGACGGTTACCGTATCATGACCTGACGCCATTTCGCCCCAAAGTTCACGGGCGGTAAAGCGCACGGTATAGAGATGTTGTGGGTCCTCCCCGGCAAGTTTTGCATTGGTATCGGGAAACACATGGGCGCCATGGCCGCTGATAATTTCTCCGATATGTCCACGAACATAGCGCGGCAACCGTGTATGACCGGAATGCATATGGCGCGCAGTTCGCACCGTGTCGCCAATACTAAACGCGGGCGGCGAAGAGGTTGCACGCGAGGAGGGGCGGCCGCGGGGAAGAAATTGCACTAACTCTGCAGTATCGACCGGCGGAGTGGCGACATCTGCGCCCGGACGTGGTTGCCCGGCAGAAATTTCTTCGGTGGTGACCAGGCCGGTGCTGACCATCAAATTGACTAGCCCGGCCAGCCATTTTTCGTAATAGGAAAAACCCAGATAATCTGCCGGAGGCAGGCATTCAATTGAATGGCGGCCACCGTCGATATTCCATTTGCGCCAGAATCCCATCAAAGATCGTATCGCCATAACCCGGGGTTCCCAGTCGGCATGAAAAACCGGCTCGTCACCTTCCCTGTCATCCTCTATGGGGATCGGTCCGAACCCTTCCACGCCGCCGAGATCGTGAACACCATCCATGGGTTATGCCTCTACTCTAGCCCGCCTGAGGTTGAGCGGCGAGGCCAGTGCCGATCATGGAATTTCGCGTAACCAAAGATGCAAGCGTATCTAGCGAGAGAGCTTCGCTCCCTTCGGGACGTTGTGGAATGACCAGATAGCGAATTTCCGCGGTCGAATCCCAGACCCGGATTTCGGTATCGGCGGCCAGTGTAATGCCGAATTCGGCGAGTACGCCCCGCGGGTCGCGAACCACCCGGGCGCGATAAGTTGCGGATTTGTACCAGACCGGCGGTACGCCGAGCACCGGCCACGGGTAGCACGAACACAAGGTGCAGACGACGACATTGTGGGTATGGGCCGTATTCTCGACCGCGACCATATGTTCGCCTTGCAGGCCGGAATAGCCGAGCTCGGAAATGGCTGCCGTGGCGTCGGCGAGCAACCGGCTTCGATAGTCGGGGTCGCTCCAGGCGCGCGCAACCACGCGAGCGCCGTTTTGCGGGCCGATTTTATTTTGATAGGCGTCAATCATTGCGTCGACGGCAGCTGGGTCGACAAGGCCCTTTTTGACCAGCAGGGTTTCGACTGCCTTCACCCGCAGGGCGGGGTCTGGCGGCAGTAACGCATGAGCATGCTGTTTGTGTGTGTCAGCCATAATCTGGAACCACAATGGGTAGGTCGAAAATTGAGATTTAGAATATGTCTTTGGCAAAGGATCTGGCAATGAGTAATTGGACCTGGGATTTCCCGGGTTTTTTGTTTTCGGGGGGACGTCTTTACAGCCTGGCGCGTATCACCGAAATTTGAGTGGTTGGTGTGGTTGGCTGATTTATGTAGGCTTTCACCTGGTGTTTTGTACTTGCAAGGAGGGGGCGATCTTGGAAACAATTTCAACAGATATTGCCGATGTTAAAATATTACGGCCACGTATATTCGAAGACGAGCGTGGATTTTTTTGCGAAACCTATAATTCTCGTACATTGGCTGCAATCGGCATTGACCTCACTTTTGTCCAGGATAATCATTCCATGTCTGTGGCGACGGGGACGATTCGCGGTCTTCATTTTCAATCTCCGCCCCATGCCCAGCATAAAATTGTGCGCGTCGTTAGCGGTAAAATACTGGATGTTGCTGTGGATATCCGGCATGGCTCGCCCAGCTATGGTCGCTATACCAGTGCCATATTGGATCCGACAAGCGGCCAGTTTTCGGTGCCTGTCGGCTTTGCCCACGGGTTCATTACCTTGGCGCCGAATACCGAAGTCGTCTATAAAACGTCGGATTTTTATGCGCCCGAGTGCGATATGGGTATCGTTTGGAACGATCCGGATATAGCTATTGACTGGCTGAGTGGCGAGACCATTGATAGTGACAAAAGCGTTACACTTTCGGCTAAGGACCAAAAACTGCCAAAATTTAGTGACATAGAACCGGTGTTTTGGTATCACACATCTTGAAGCGGTGTGGCTTTCGAGTAATTCGACTTGGCGGGGAGGGGCTCGCTGCTGTTGATTGTATTTTTAGTAATTATTGAGTTCGTAAATTATGCGCGTAATTGTAACTGGGGGAGCGGGCTTTATTGGCTCGGCGGTGGTGCGGAGATTGCTTCGTGCCGATCACGAGGTTCTGAATTTCGACCTCATGACCTATGCCGCCAGCATGGCGACGCTCCGTGACATCGGACATCATCCAAAATATCGATTTGTTCGCGGTGATGTCACCGATACGGCGGCCTTTAATTATGTTTTGGCGTCGTTTAGGCCCGATGCGATCATGCATTTGGCCGCCGAATCTCATGTTGATCGTTCAATCGAAAATCCCGAACAGTTTGTCGATACGAATGTAATCGGTACCGTTCGATTGCTTGCCGCATGTACGCGGTATTGGGAACGGCTGCCGGCGGCCGACCAACAGACTTTCCGTTTTCACCAGATTTCGACAGATGAAGTTTTTGGTGAGCTCGGTCCGACGGGGCAGTTCAGCGAACAGAGCCCCTACCAACCCAACTCTCCTTATGCGGCGAGCAAAGCGGCTGCGGATCATTTTGTCCGCGCTTGGGGGCGGACCTATGGCCTGCCTGTTGTGTTGAGCAATTGTTCCAATAATTACGGACCGTACCAATTCCCCGAAAAGCTCCTGCCTTTGATGATCATCAAGGGGTTGGCTGGGGAGCCATTACCGGTTTATGGGGACGGGCAACAGGTGCGCGATTGGCTCTATGTCGATGACCATGCCGATGCCTTGAAACTCGTTCTTGAGCAGGGCGTGATTGGTGAAAGCTACAATGTCGGCGGTGATTGCGAACGAACAAATTTGTCCATCGTACATGCCATTTGCGATTTGCTAGACGAGCTTCAACCAAAATCGCGCGGGTCCCACCGTGACCTGATTACCTATGTCACCGATCGACCCGGGCACGATCGCAGATATGCCGTTGATTTCTCGAAAATTCACCGTGAACTGGGGTGGTCGCCGAGAGAGACATTTGACTCCGGGATCGAAAAAACCGTGCGTTGGTACGTCAACTTTCGTTCCTGGTGGGAGCCGATTTTGAGCGGCGACTATGCCGGTGACCGGCTGGGTGAACGGTTGATGGCTGCCGGTGATGACTGATCCGAAAACCCATGTTCTGATCGCCGGGGCAAATGGTCAATTAGGGTTAGAGTTGCAGCGGCAGTCTTGGCCCAGTTCGGTGCAGATCCATGCCTGCGACCGGCAAGCGCTGGATATTACAGATGGCGGCAGCGTCGCGCGATTTATTGAACAGGGTCGGTTTGGCTGGGTGATAAATGCCGCCGCATACACAAATGTGGATGCGGCCGAAGATGACCAGGAGGCCGCTTTTGCCGTAAATGAATTGGGCGCCCAGAATTTAGCCAGGGCGTGTCAAGTTTCTGGGGCAGCGCTGATCCATATTTCGACCGATTATGTTTTCGATGGGTCCCAGCAAACTCCGTACGCAGAAGAAGATGCCGTAAATCCCATGGGGGTTTACGGGGCAAGTAAACTGGCGGGCGAGGTGGCGATCCGCGACGCTCTGCAATCACATATCATTCTTCGCACTGCCTGGTTGGTGAGTGCTCACGGTAAGAATTTCGTTAGGACCATGATCCGTCTGGCTGGCGAGCGTGACGAGTTGCGGGTGGTTGCCGACCAAACCGGGTCCCCAACAGCGGCGGGTGATTTGGCCGCAGCGATTGTAAATATCATCACTTCACTCATGGTGGATGGAGATCCTCGGTTCGGTCCGATTTGGGGCACCTATCATTGTTCGAATAGCGGTGCCGCCAGCTGGTGCGACCTCGCCGGCCACATTGTCAAAACATTAGAATTTAATGCCAAAGCAAAACCGATCGTGACGCCGGTCACGACGAGCGAATATCCGACCCCGGCCAGGAGGCCGCAAAATTCGCGCCTAAATTGCAGTAAAATTGGTCGCACTTTTGGAGTGAATATGAGGCCTTGGCGGGTGGCCGTTACCGAAATTATTCGGGAACAGGCGATAATCGGGCATGGCACAGGGTCTGTAGGAGCCGCGGCATGAAAGGTATAATTCTTGCAGGGGGCACAGGAAGCCGCCTGCATCCGATCACCTATAGTGTCTGTAAGCAATTGCTGCCGGTCTACGACAAACCGATGATTTATTACCCGCTGTCGATTTTGATGCTGGCCGGAATTAGGGATGTCCTAGTCATTACCACCCCCGAGGACCAAACACTGTTTCGCAATCTTTTGGGCGATGGCAGCAAGTGGGGGATTGCCATTAGCTACGCGGCCCAGCCGGAACCGGGGGGATTGGCCCAGGCCTTCACCATTGGCCGCGACTTTATAGATGGCCAAGCTTGCGCCCTTGTTCTGGGTGACAATATCTTTTTTGGCCATGGTCTTGGGGCGCAACTAAAACAAGCTGTCGCAAATACAAAAGGCGCGACCGTGTTTGCCTATGGCGTCCACGACCCGGAGAGATACGGTGTTGTGGAATTTGACGATGCGGGGCGGGCCGTTAGCCTGGAGGAAAAACCGGACAACCCACGGTCACGGTGGGCGGTAACGGGGCTCTATTTTTACGACAAAAATGTTGTCGATTATGCCGCCGCGCTCAAGCCGTCACCGCGCGGCGAACTGGAAATCACCGACCTAAATCGGGTTTATCTGGAGCGCGGCGAATTGGATGTCGAATGTTTGGGGCGCGGCTATGCCTGGTTCGATACCGGGACCTTCGATTCCCTGGCTGAGGCGACCGAATTTGTTCGTGTGTTGGAACACCGCCAAAGGCAAAAAATTGCATGTGTCGAAGAAATTGCCTGGCAGGAGGGATTCATTACTGCCGGGCAGCTGCTCGAACTTGCCAAGCCGCTGGAGAAAAGTGGGTTTGGCGCCTATCTCACGGATTTGGTTCGCCAAGATGAGCTTGGGAATTCTCATGACGCAGTCAGACAGGGGTAAGGCCGATGACCCTCATTTTACACCGCGTAGAGGGATGGGAATTCGAAGAAATTGAGGACCCATTTCTAGCCCATTCAAATAATAATGATCGCGCCGAAGGCGATGGTCGTGTTCGCCCGTCTGCGCCGGGGCGCCTCGCAACGCCGGAACTCACCACATTATTGGGGGCGCGAACGAAAACCAAACGACGGGGCGGACCGCACCCCGACGCAAAAGATAGAACGGCCTTGCTGGTTCTCGGCGGTCATCGGTCGGGCACTAGCGCCCTTACGCGGATGTTGAGCATTGCAGGCGCGCGACTGCCGGCCACGCTGATGGGGGCGGCTGACAGTAATGAGAAAGGGCACTGGGAGTCCGAATCTCTCGTGGCATGTCACGATGCTCTGCTTACACAATTGTCAAGTTCATGGGACGATTGGCAGGAACTTGATTTGAACCGCGTGTCGCTTAAAGACCGGCAAGCGGCAAAAACCGAGATCGCAACACAGGTGGATCGAGAATATAGCGATGCCGCTCTTTTTGCAGTCAAGGATCCGCGTATCTGCAGGTTCGTGCCATTTTTTAGGGACGCTCTGTCTGAGTTGAATTGCAATATTAGGGTTGCGTTGCCTTTCCGCAATCCACTGGAGGTCATTGCGTCCCTGAGGGCGCGAAATGGCATGGGCCGCACCGACGCAGCGCTCTTATGGTTACGCCATGTGCTGGAGGCCGAACTTGGGTCTCGCGATTTACCGCGGGTCGTTCTTTCCTATGACGCCCTACTGAATGATTGGCAAACAATATATGAGCGCTTGGAGGCGGAGGCCGGGGTAAACTGGCCTTTCGCGGCGAACGAAATATCCGACCAGATCACCAAGTTTCTTGACCCGACCAGCCGCCATCATGCGCGTACCACGGAAGAGGTATTGCTGGATCCGAAATTATCCAACTGGGTTGCTGAGGTTTATCAGGCAATGTTGGTGCTAGAGCAAAGCCCAAACTCAAACGCAGCCTGCGCCAAACTGGATGATATTCATCGTGAATTTAACCAAGCCTCACCTGTTCTTCGTCAGATGCGTGACGACGTTTATTCTTCTTGGGCGAAAGAGAGTGAAAAGCAAAAGGCTGAACTCAAGGAACAAGGAACTAAAGCAGGACAGCTCGAGGCGAATATTGACCAAAAAGAGTCGGAACTAAGTGATCTTGCGGCCGATTTGGCGTCGTCTGAGACCAGGGCAAATGAACTTGCTAAAAAGCTACAGCAAAAACATATCGAATTAAATGATCTGTCTTCCGTCAAGACAAAGATTGAGGTTCGGGCCGAGCAGCGCGGCGCATTTCTTGCGCAAAAGAACAAGGAACTCGATGCCCTTCGCACCGCCCAATTGACGGCAAAATCGGAGATAGAACGGCTTCATTCGAGCCTTGCAGAAAAGCAAAAACTGGTCGAGGACGGTCGTATCGCCCAATTGCAGGTTGAGGAAGGTAGCGGTCAAATTGCTGCTAGCCTCGCGGCCAAGGAAGTAGAATATGAGCGGTCGATTTCAGCCAACGGCAAAATCGGTCAGCGCATAAGTTGGCTGCGGGCTCAAGTAAAGCGTGGAAATACGGATCTTTCGGTGATCAACGAGGCGCTGAATTTATCGAAGAGAGATAGCCGGAACAACTTGGCCCGGTTTGAGCAGAAGGTGACTGAGCATTCCCAATTAAGGGCGCAGTTTCTACGATTGAAAGCGGACGGCATAAACCTCTCGGCGAGATTGGAAAAAAGTGATTCAAAACTGACGATTACGAGCCAAGAGCTTGATATTTCAAGGGGCAAAGCGCGAAAACTAGAGCGGGCAGAAATTGAACGAGGCACCGCATTATCGGCAATCAATTCGGCAAATGAGCGGATCGAACAACTAAATTCAATTTTGCATGAAAAGGACTCAACGTTAGCTGAGTTATATTTGGAAAATTCGGATGTACGCACGCGTGCGGAGGCGTTTTCTGCTGAAATTTCAGCCAAACATTTGGAATTTGAACGGCTGCAGGAATTGCATAGCCGAGCGGAAGACGACCGCCAACGTTACAAAACAGGCTTGAAGGAAAGCGCTGCGGAAATTGCTCATTTAACCGATACCGTTGTTGGGCGTAGTAATAAGTTAGCCGATGCACTCCAATCTCGCGAGATTGTCCGAAATGAGGCAGAGCAGTTGCAACGGGACCTGTCTCGGTATGAGAAGCTTCTCCAGTGGCATGAAACAGGCCGGTCCGAATTCAAGGGCTATATCTATGAGCAAATCGAAAAAGACATACATTTATCGAAAAAAATATATATTGATAATTTACATTACATAAAATTACAGAAAATGTTTCCTTGGACTAGACGCGCATATTACTTGATTGAAGAGAAGATTATACTGGCCTCCGGGTTGTTTGATGCGCTGTACTATGAATCAACATATGGAAACAGCTACTCGGGTCAACTCTCCGCTGTCAGTCATTTCGTCCGCCATGGTTCGAAGAATAAGTGTAATCCGAATAGCATGTTTGACACGGATTTCTACGTTCAAACCAACTTGGATGGTGAAGAAACGGCTCTAAATCCACTCATACACTATATTGTGTCAGGCGCTGAAAGTGGGTTGAAGCCACATCCCTATTTTCCCGATAACTACAAGAATAATACACTCGATGTTTCGAAAATAAATCCGCTTCGACATTACCTAGCCTATAATCGTGGCGATTCTAATCCCAATACAGATCTCCCGGACGGTGACGTAAATACCAGATGGCTGGCTCGCGTAGGGGACGTAAATTATTCGGCACTTCGATCAATATTTGAACATTTTGGGCTGCGCGGCCGCATCGATTGGAAGGCTCCGGGCGATATTGAGGCGCATCGGGCACCTGAATATGTGCAATTCATCAATACGCTGGCGGATAATTATTCGGCCCCGACAGGTAATTGCGACGTTTCAATAGTGATCGCGACTTATAAGGAGTTGCGTTATAGCCTTGCTTGCATTGCCTCCCTCCTAGTTTCCCCGACGCGGTATTCTTTTGAAATAATCGTGGCAGACGACGGGTCGCCAGATGGATCGGCTGATATTTTATCGCAAATCGATGGAGTCAGGCTGCTGGCCGACAAGGAAAATGTCGGATTTTTACGCAACTGCAATCGTGCGGCCGATACAGCAATTGGCAAATATATTGTCATGCTGAATAACGACACGATGGTTTTACCGGGTTGGCTGGACGAACTAATTGGCACCCTTGAACGCGATGAGCAAGTTGGGCTTGTTGGATCGAAATTATTATTTCCAGACGGGAAACTGCAGGAGGCGGGTGGGATCATTTGGCAGGATGGAAGCGGTTGGAACTTTGGGCGGCTCGGAAATGCGGGTGCGCCTGAGTTCAATTACGCCCGCGATGTCGATTATTGCTCGGGCGCGTCAATCGCCCTTCGTCGCTTGGATTGGATTGAGTTGGGCGGATTTGACGAGCATTTCGCTCCGGCCTATTACGAGGATACTGACCTGGCATTTCGTGTTCGGGGGGCTGGGAAAAGGGTGCTTTACCAACCTTTGTCCGAAATCATTCATTTTGAGGGAATTAGTTCCGGCACCGATTTATCGAGCGGCGTCAAACGCTTTCAAGTTGAAAACAAAGTGAAATTCATTGAAAGCTGGTTTTCCGCCCTCGAGTCCCATGGCAGTTCAGAGGCGCCCCCCGGTTTGTTTTTCAATCGCCCGGTGAAAGGTAAGGCACTTCTGATCGACGAGCGTACGCCAGAACCGGATATGGATTCAGGGTCGGTCGACACCTTCAATACACTAAAGATCTTTAAAAATTTGGGGTACGAAACGGTATTTATCCCTAGGAATATGGCCCATGTCGGTCGCTACACAACGGATCTACAGCGTTTGGGTGTGAAGACCGTCTATGCTCCGTCCCATAACGGATCCATTATTGATGCCGCGATTGCTGAGGCCGCGGACGCAGACGTCATCCTTATTTACCGCGTTACTATGGCGTCTGATCTTCTTGACCTGATCAAGGAGGCAGCCCCTGAGACGGCGGTTATTGTCTTTAATACTGTTGATTTGCACTTTTTGCGCGAGAAAAGAGCCGCAAAAATTAGTAAGTCGACGGTG
Organism: Alphaproteobacteria bacterium; assembly: GCA_021774575.1. Classification (GTDB taxonomy): domain Bacteria; phylum Pseudomonadota; class Alphaproteobacteria; order UBA6615; family UBA6615; genus JAJFIX01. The sequence goes on from JAJFIX010000023.1 coordinate 75,992, forward strand.
GGACGGCGCAAAGCGATGAAAACCCGCACGGCGGAACTTGCTGCAATGCGGAAAAGCGATGCGACGATTTTGCTGAGTGAGCACGAGGTGGAGGTGATCCAGGACATCGATCCGAAAATCAACACCTATCGTATTCCCATTATGCGCGATGTACCGGGCCGGGGTGATACAAATTTTGAGCAACGGTCCGACGTCGTTTTTCTCGGCGGTTTCGAGCATACCCCGAATGGAGATGCCGTTGAGTATTTCGCGCGCGAAGTCTGGCCACTGGTTGCCGCAAGAAAAAGTGGCGCCAAGTTCATAATTGCCGGCAGCAAAATGCCACAAGAAATCAAGGATTTGGCGAGTGAGGATATTGTCATTCGCGGTTTTGTGGAAGACCTGCCCGAATTGTTTAATTCGTGCCGTATGACCGTCGCGCCACTGCGTTTCGGCGCTGGCCTTAAAGGAAAGGTCATTTCGAGTTTAAGCCACGGCGTCCCCGTTGTCGCGACCCCCATCGCGGCAGAAGGTTCGGGCCTGAAACACGGAACACATTTGTTGATAGGAGATTCCGCCGAAGAGATGGCCCAAGCTATTGACCGTTGTTATTCCGACCCAGACCTCTGGAACCATTTGTCTGTGCACGGGCTGCAGTTTTGCGAGGAGAATTTTTCAATCAATACAGTGACCCGCTTACTGGGTGACCTCATAGCGGGGACCAAGAAACAGACCCGCCCGTGAAAACATGGAAACTAACCAATATAGAGCAGTTGTATTTATTCTCCTTTTCGATGTGCTAATGTAGCTAGCCTTACCCGAGTATCTGAGATTAAGTATACGAGTTTGCGTCAGGTGGTTTCGTAATCGATTTTGGAGTCTAAATTTTGATTAGTACAGACAATGATCACATTGAGGCGGAAAAAGCTCAATTTTCCAAAGAAACGAAATGGCAAGAATTACCGAAAATCCATGGGTATTGGAGTAACCGATATCTTGCACCAAAGATGAAGGAGGTGTACGGGGGATTAGGAATGCCGTATTTTTTTTCTAAGGGCCTTGTTTATGGTCGTTCCAAGAAAGAAAAAATTCGAATATTAAGTATTGGAAGTGGCCTCTGTAAAGTTGAACAAAAAATTGGTGTTCTATTAAACGAACTTGGTTTTACAGATGTTCATATCGAATGTTTAGAGATGTCGCCCGAGCGTTGCGAAGCAGCGAGAAATCGTTTTTTAAGGGACGGCGTGTCGGATATTATTTCAGTTACCGAGGTAAGTATCAACGATTGGAATCCTTGTAAGCATTATACTTCGGTTATGGCGAACCACTCTCTACACCACTTCACCAACCTAGAAGATATTTTTCAAATTATAGTCGAAATCATGGATGATAACGGTCAATTTGTGGTTAATGATATGATTGGAAGGAATGGTCACCAGCGGTGGAGCGAAGTTCTTGAATATTTAACTGCTATTTGGAGGATTATTCCAAGAAAATATAAGTTGGACCGGCATGAGGGTAAGTATTACGACGTATATGAAAACATTGATTACTCTATTCGTACGAACGAAGGAATCCGAGCTCAAGATATTTTGCCACTCTTGAATAGATCATTTAAGGCCACCCGATTTGTGGCCGAAGGTGGTCTGATTGACATTTTCGTCGACCGTAAATTTGGACATAATTTTGATATCAATACCCAGGAAGACAAAGCTCTGATAGATCAAATTGCATTCATGAATACAACTTTGATTGAGGCAGGAATTATAAAACCCACAATGATGTTAGCATGGTTTAGAAAGTCAAATGTGTTCGTTGAATCAGCTAAAATACACGGGAACTGGTCACAAGAATTTTGTACTCGGGATCCTCGTGTGTAACATATCCATATTGTTGTTTTGAAAAAAATATTCGGAGAATTCGGTGGGCGTACTCCTGGACGATGGCCTGTCCCTCGCTGCGGAAGATACGGAAAAACTGTCTGTCAGGTACGAATTGATCAGCAAAAAATTTCTGATCAATTTTGCCAACCGATGTGGGTCAATTAGGGCATTCTAGTCGATCCGTGGCGATTGCGATGTCCTACAGATTTTTTGATATGTAGATTCCATGAAGTCTTCAACACTTGGTTTTAAAAACCAATATCGGGATGCGGCAACGACTGTTTTTTCTCGCCTTTCGGTTTTAAATAGCGATCGTCCTACTCCTTTATTAAATATTCTCCCACCGAATGTAGACACGATTTCATCTTCAAACACCATTAACTGTTTTTCATTTTCTCGAATCCTAATTATGTTAGCGTATCGTTCGAATTCGCTGACATACATTTCAAAATTTTCATGATCTTGGTAGAGCGCCTTATTCAATAAATATTCCGTGCCTAGTTTTCCACCTGGCGATTTTTCTTCTCGCTCCTTATACAGCTGGTTCAAGATACGAATTATCTCAATTGTATGGGATTCAACGGAACGATTAATAAGGGCGCCACCGCCTTCTAATCCGCCAAGTGGCAAATTTAATATATTCTGCCAAAAATATACAAATAGATCTTGGTCGTCATCGATGACGTTATCATAAATATGTGCATATATATTATTAATGCCAAATATTCCCGATAGTTCACGCAGTTGTTTTGCTGTCTCCAAACGGATTACGTCTTCTCGCTCCATCCAGCCATGCATCCAAGCCATATATTCCAGAAACGTATAATCAGCGCCATGTTTTATATTCTCTTGCCAGTAAGATGGCCACAATCCGGCTAAGTCCCTTATAAAGAAGACAATTTCCAATTTATGCGTCGGAAAAAAGTTTGCAATTCGATTTAGCCCAATTTCATTAAGAGTAACAAAATTTTCGCTCGAAATTATAATGTTTTGGTCCAGCGGAATATTTTCTCGCAATATTTCAAGAGGAAAATTTATATCGTCATTTCCCTGGTTACTGAAGTATCTAACAATACGATGATGTCCAAACTGTGAAATGCCGAATTCTGGATAGTGGAATCCCATTTTTTTCAATAATGGACGCGCATCGATCAAGCGTTTTTGAATATATGTGGTGCCAGTTTTATGAGGTCCGACATGAATTATTAGCCGTCGTTCGGCTTGGTTCATTTTTCTTTACCTTTGTACGAAATTTATTGAAAGCCAGCTGTGTTGGTTCGGAAATATGCATGGTGGGTGCAGGCAGGAAATATATTGCGATATTCTTGGTTTGACATTTCCCCAGCACCGGATCCCGAGGGGGGGGCACATAAGAGATTGGCGACCGCGTCATTGGCGTGGGTGCAGTTGGAGTATTGAATTGTGCTACGTTCGTTCGGTGTGCAAATAATCATCGCTGGCCATATCTGGGATGACACTTATAGCGTCATAGCCAAATCTTGCGGCTTCCTTAATTTTTGTGTTTGGAAATTCTTCGCTCAAATAATTCTTTAGGCGATCAAGATATTGAGCGTGAAACGACAGATGGCACAGAATGAGTTTGTTGCAAGTTGCGGCGAGTGGAACAAAAAGGGGGTTATCGGTGAGGTATAGCTTGCAAATTCCTTCATGAACGCCTGGCCAGTTAATATTATTGTAGTCGTCGACAAATATTATGCCACCAGACGCTGTTAATTCCATTGCCACTTTTGTATCGCTGATTGTGTGCTGGACGGTATGACAGCCATCGATGCTAAACATAGAAAAACCACCAGTGTTGGCCCTGATGTCGGTCAAATCCTGCGTAGTCAATGATAACGAATCACGTTCCATAATTGTAATTGTGTTGAGGTCACAGCTGCTGGCCGCAACATTTGATTTGAATTTTTCTAAATTCCCCAAGCCGGCGCCATCAAGATTGAATTGCTGCATGGAAAATACGTCGATCGCATAGTTTTTTTGGGTTTCTTTGGTATTAATTAGGCCGATTAAGAATTTACCGTGATAAACACCGATTTCAGCGACGGGGCCGACTACGTCGAGCTCTTCTTGGATTTTCTGTATGCCACCAATCGTCTGCCACAGATGGGGTATGCACCAACCTTCAATATCGCGAAAAGAACCTCGAAGATAATTTTCGACTTTGTACAAACTCATTACTCAATTCCTCTGCTTAAATACCTGCATACTTCTGGGGCCAAATTTTCTCCGGCTCCTGGAAGTGGCGCCTCGAATCAACACTCAAGGTGAGCGATGTTAATGTCGACCAAGTGGTTTGAAACACATTACCACCTACACCCCCGAGTTATATAATGCAATTTCTACTTCGTTATCTTTTCATTCCAATCGGGAATGAATTTTGGTTCAGCGTGGCCGAAATTGTTTCCTTCAGAAGGAACTTTCACTGAAGGTGCCGGGATTGTTTTACTGAGCGAAGGCGACATTGGCTGGCTTATATGCGCGGCTGTTGTCTTCGAGATAAGATCGGCTACAGTTGTCGAAATTTGTTCTGCCCTGCGTCCGAATGTATGGTGTTCCCTTACAATAGCTACGACTGCATTGGAAATCCGGGAACGCCCCTCCGGATCACCCAAATATTTTTCCACAACTGCCGACAGTGTCTCCGCATCCCGGTATGTCGGCACCAGGTCGCCAAAAACTTCACTCAGTCCATCGACCTCGTCGGAAATCACAAATCCGCCGGCTGCGGCGACATCGAAAATTCGGTTCGATATGAAACCGTTTTCGGCCATCGTGTCCCAATGGTCGTTTAGGACGATCTTGGCGCTGCGATAATGAGCCCAGAGGTCTTCATTTGGAATGTAGGCGCCTCCAATAAATTCGGCATCGATAAAATCGCTCCAATCGCGCCCGAAAACGGTGAGCGGAATATTTTGGTCGACGGCCCACCGCACGGATTTGCGGTATTCCTGTCTGGTATTGCCGACAAAGAGGACTTCGCTTTTGACACCCGCTTCGGCATCCATGTCACGGCCAAACCGGGAAATGTCGGCGCACTGCAAAAGGCATTCTACTGGTGTTTGGATTTTTTTCTTCAGGGTTTGCGTATATTTACGTGAGGCGCAGAAAATATGATCGTATTTGTCATATTGTTCGAGGCGCACTTTTTCGGGGTGGCTGATCAGCCACATGATATTAATTTGGCCGTCCTGGGGCTCATATTCGCCCAGCCCCTGGAGCACGATTGCGGCGTCGTCGGCGAGGCTTTCCGGGCGATACCATTCGGCTCGGACATCGATACGGACTGAATGGCCTTGTTTCCGCAGGGCTTGCGATAGGCCTTGGGCAAAATGAAAATCGCCCCAGCCGTGTGCGCCACGTCGGGTTGGGGCTGGAACTTTGATCGAAATCCGAAATTTCGATTTGGCGAAATCGGTCAGGATGGCGCGAAAATGTTGGGCTCGATGGTCGTATGAATGCCGGTTTTGCACGATGGCTTGAAGGCGGGAGACAAGCCCATCACGGGCTCGATCATTGTTGGAATAGAATTCAATGAGGTCTTTAAGTTTGTCTTCGGTCTCATATGTCGGCAGTAATCCGTCGAAGGCAGCCACGTCGATATGCTTGTTGTTTGTTATGACCAGACAGCCCGAGGCTATTGCGTCAAAAACCGCTTCATTGATGCATCCCCAGGGTTTTGTTGGGTGATCTGCGTCATCAATCAGTATTTTCGACGACCGGTAAAGTGCCGGTAGATCTTCATAGGGCTTGTGCCCTTGCCAGATTTCCGGCGTTGGCTGGTGTTTTTCCCAGTTAATGCCGAAAATCGCGCCCTTTGCGTTAATTGATTGGGGGTGAAGCAAACGAACCACCTCCCGGGTCCGACCTTTATAATCTCCGACGAAAACATAGTCGAAGGGTCTGGTGTTCGCGCGAACCTTGGGGGCGAGTGACATAGGGGCGAGGCGTGTTGCATTGAGCAACAGGGAGCATGGCACGCCTACCTTGCGCACAAATTGCGCCGCGTTTTCTGACGCGCACAGGTAAAGATCAAAATCGGAGAAACCCGCTCGTCGATGCCATTTGTCGACACGGTCACGCACCCATGCCGCGACCAACGAGCCGGGCTTGCGGCTCTCAATTTTGCGAGGGTCAAACCGATCGAGGGTTGCGACGGTTATGTCGGCGTCCGATTGATCATACCATTTATCGGCAGGTAAAAAATTAATCGTCCAACCGAATTGGGCGCTCAAGGATCGTCCCAGTTCGCGCGCCGCATTATAATCATCTGCATAATCACCTGCGAAACCATCCGACGCCGGGTTTTCAGATATGTCGCTGACCGCAAAGTTGACGGTCATTCGCCGCCCGACCCAAATAGGATCGCAGGCGACGAGGCCGAGTTGATAATCGCGTTTGATTGCACTGCCGAACCGGCGCCATAAATGCTTCTTATTATTTTTGCGCGTGACGTCGCTATATGCCCGGGTCACCTTGCTTCGTGTCGACCCTTCCGCGTGAAGGCAAATGAGGTCGTTTCGGCAGATTACCTTTTTTTTTAACTGTTGGCGATATTTCAGGCACAGATCGACATCTTCGTACCCGTAAATATAAGATTGGCAAAACCCACCAACTTCCATGAATTCCTTGCGGCGGACGAACATGGCCGCCGCAGTCACCGCAGGCAATTCGACGGTTGTCTCGACGATCCGATGATCAATATCCTCATCAACAAAATTTGCCGGGCGGATCATTTTATGGGCCAAATCGAAGCTGGCAAAACGTGTGCCGATATGTTGGATGCGGTTAACATTGCGACTTACATCGTCCAGGCGGACGCCAACAATGCCGACTTTTGGATCATCAAGCGTTGCCACGCACGGGCCGATGATATCACTCTCAATAATAATATCGTCATTGAGAAAAAGGACGATTTCACCCTTGGAAATTTCAACGGCCCGATTGTTCGACCAGGAAAAACTGCAATTATCTTTAAGTCGAATGAGGTTGATTGAAAATGTAGGGCTCCAACGCTGAACAACCCCTTCGACCGAAATAGCCGAATTGTGATCAATGACGATGATTTCAATCGTCTTGTAGCTATTAACCTTGGCAATGCTGGCAAATAATTGGTCCAAGTTTGTCGCGCCATCGCGAGTCAAAATGATAATGGTTACCAGCGGTGGTGATAGCGCGGACGATGCAGATGGCAGCGGCTGGTCGGTGATGGGCATAAATTACTGGCCTTTGGTGTGCGCATTGGCAAGGCCGCCAACGCCAAACATCGGATTCATATATTTTTTGACAACGGCTTTAACGAGCTTTCCGTGTGTTTTCACGAAATTGTGAATATTTTGTTCGTTTAAGTTGTATGGATTCTGCACAGTTTTTGACACCCATACCACTACCTTCGGCAATTGATGTGCAATTTTGGAATAAGTATTTTTCTTGCAATTGCTTGAAATTAAAGAAAAAAAATGGAATGGAATGTCTCGGAAAGCTCTCATGGTTGCATACACGTTTTAGAAGTATGTAGGTAATAGTACACTCCTACTATTCCTGCCGGTAATTGACTCATTTTTCGCGCGCGTTAGGATGCCTGATTGTTAATATTAGCAGTTCGACGAATGGTATTGGGACACGCCCTCGGGTTAAAGCTCACGAGTGAGCTGACGTTTTGAGAAGTTAAATGGAGTAATCTAAAATGTCGCTATCAGGCGACGATTGTAACAGGTAGGGGTTTGTAGCATGCATAGCGTATTTAAGTATATTTTAGCTCTGGGGTCGGCGTTTATCGTCGGGTCGGGCACCGGGGCTGATAAAGCACAAGCGGCCGGGACTGGGTCGAACGGTGTCGACGATAGTGGACTTCAACAGTCACTTGTCAATCGTCTGTCGGACGAAATGACGGAATCCAGCGAACCGCTGGTTACCCGGCTAATGGCGGCCAATCAAGGCCTGTTGCTCAACCGGGTCCCGGACCTGGCACAGCAGACTGTGGACATGATCGCGGCGCTCAATCAGGACGAAGTTGGTCTGATCAAGCAATTCGGTAAGGATTTGGCTGAACTTGGGCTGGACCTCGAGGCAGCGGTTGCCATTGAGGATGCCATTGTTGACGCGATCGACGATCTCGAAGACCTCGGTCGGATCACCCAGGCTCAGGCCGACGGGTTGGTTGAGACTGTCTTGGTTGCAGGAATTGTTCCCCAGGGACCGGTGGACGTGTTGTTTGGCACAGAAGAAGGTGCGGAACTTGCTTTGACCTCCGCCGACAAGAAACTGCCGTTCGCTGAACTCGCCCAGAATGCGGGTAATTTGGAACAGCAAATTTTGGATGCAGCCGGGGTGAATTCACTCTCGGACGTTCCTAATTTGGCTCAATTCTTAAAATCCTTCCTCGACGGCCTTACGTCGGTTACGACGGGACAGCTCAATGTTCTGTCAAATGCTCTTGAGGCGGAAGGTTTGGATGACGACATTTCGGAAGTTGTCGAGCAGACGTTTAATGACGCTCTGGACGATATTGTTGACCGCGGCCTTGTCAGCCAGAACCAAGCAAATTCGGCTAAGGCGGATGTCGATGGCGACGGTCAAGTAGAAGGTTCCTGACCGAAGCTACGTCGCGTCAATTTTTTGAGCCGCGGTGTCGTCGATACTGTAAGATACCGAGTGCGCCACCTGTGAAACGGTGGCGCACTTCGGCATTTGGGACTCAGGAACTTGTCGTGGTAATTCCCGGAAAGTCTTGAGACACAACATATCTAGCGGCCATAGTGCAAAGATGTAGAGCCGAGCATATTGGCATTAGCCGCCATCGGTTCCAAATAGTTAGAGCCCATCCCTATCTGGGCACCGAATAATTTTATCGCCAGAGTATCTACCGGCGCTGTGGTGTTTTAAGGCACATTTCATTATCTATTTCTTATGCCAAAACCAGTCATCGGATTAATCGCCCTTCATGAGTTTTCGCTTGAGGATCCTGGTTTTCAGGCCCTCGAAGCGTTGCTGCTTGCGGGTGCGGTAACCGTGCGGGGGTTGGTTCTGCGACGAGGGAACAAGTCAGCTTTACGCGAGCAACCAAACATGTCGCTCTTCGAGGTCGATGAAATTAGTGCGGAACGATTTCTTCGGCCTCTAGATGGTCTTGTCGTAACCGATAAAACGACCTTACAAGCGACGGCAAGCGCGGTTTTAAACGCCGCTCTGCGTCGGAAAACCCCGATAATTGGGCGCCAAGCAATGGCCGACGACCCGGCAGCGCTCGAGATGTTCGTGAAATCTTTGCCGACTGGGCTTGGCGGAGACGTTCCAGGACCTCCGGGGACAGTTCTTTTCATGACATCCAATGGCACCGGCCTGGGGCATTTGACGCGCCAACTCGCTATTGGAGAGGCTGGCGAACGCTATCATGGTATTTGCCCTGTCTTTATTACGATGTCCAAGGCATATGGGCTGGTGCGCGCGCGCGGTTGGCCATGTGAGTATCTTGTCGCCCGACCACATTCGGCAAACAGTTTGGAGGAATGGAACACCCATTTAGCCGATGAGTTGAGAGGTATCTTACGATATCATCGTCCGTCGACTGTTGTTTACGATGGCAATATATTGCCCAGCGGTTTGTTTAAACTTATCAATCAACGTCACGATGTCGGGCTGGTTTGGGTGCGCCGCGGAATGTGGCCCGCTGGTGCGGGGCTCAACATTGCCAAGACCCAGCGCTATTGCGATCTGTTATTGGAACCATCGGACTTGGCCGAGGCTGCCGATACCGGGGTTACCATGCAAAGACGCGATGAAATGCCTCCGCCGCAGCGTTTTGAACAAGTGCCGCCAGTGACGATAATCGGCCCGGAAACGATGCTCGATCGGCGCGAGGCTAGGGAGGCCTTGGGCATAGACCCGGACGGGCAATCCATTTTGATTTCGCTTGGTCAAGGCAGTGAACATGATCTTATTCAGACAATAGATGTTGTCTCCAAATCATTGGATAAATTTCCGGAAGTAAAAGCATATTTGGGGGTGCCGCCAACAGCGGCGTGGTCGCCAAACTATTGGCCGAATTTGACGGCTCTCGAGCATTTTCCTCTGGCCCAGTATTTTCGCGCCTTCGATACGGTCATTACCGCTGCTGGATACAATACCATGCACGAACTCGCGGCCGCTCGCGTGCCCGGCATCTATATTCCGCGCGACATTGCAAAGGGCGACCGCCAAGAACAACGGGCAGCGGAATTTGCGCGATTGGGGTTTGGTCGTTGTGTTCTCATGAAAGACTTAGGGGATATTAGTGAGGCAATTGGCGAGAGCCTTGCCGCCCAATCCAAGGCCGCGCCAATTCCGAATGGCCCGTCTGTCGGACCGGCGGAGACCGGCGCGGCTCGGGCGGCGCGCCTTATCGCACTGGTGGCATCAAAATACGCCACACGGCAGGGCGCACAGTGATAGATCGAGAGAAACGTCGGACCGAACAATTCAAGCGAATTGCGCAGGAAGATAAAAACACCATTGAAAAGTTGCGGCGGAGACTTCGCCAGGCGGAATTGGCCGCTGAGCAAGGTGGCTTGGCGCTGGAGCAGACGTTTCGCGAATTGAAACTATTGCAAGGCGGATCGGGTGCCCACGCGACAATTACGAACGCAACGGCGATAACGCCGCGCCGTATCGTGCAAAACCGACTTGCCGGTGAAAAACCTGATAGCAGGCGTGAACAGAGATATTTTTTAGATGCGAAGCCGGCGCAACCCCTAACGCCATTGCGCGGCCATTGGAATATGTCGCGTGTTTCCGAATTTTCGAAAATTGTCGCTGTTTGTTTTTTTGGCGCCGAAGAGGTGAATTTGACCGAGGTCATTCTCGCCATTGCGGTCACCCATCCGTCGGTGCGGCCGATCTTCTTTCTTCAATCGGAAAATAATCAGGATTTCGGAACATATGGCCATACATTCGAATATCTGCCGGCCTTCTATGATCCCAGAAACACCAAGGCCAGTGCACGATGGCGCCGCTACATCACGGAAAAATATAGCTACCTGTTGGTAAAATGGGGCGTGGAAGAGATCTGGCATTTTGGCGCAAGCGACACACCAATTTTTGACCTCTAGAACGCCAAAGCTTAAAAAGCCTTCCGCTAGCCAAAGCATTTTTTCAAACAGCATGCTGATACGAGGAGCAAAGGCTCAATGAATGACGTTTTGAAGTTTGACGGGGCAGCGGCGCGGGATCTGGAGAGAATGTATTTGACCCCAGATATCGTGGCCCAACGATGTGCCGTGCTTGCCGCAATGACACCAATGTCTGGCGAGACGGTGCTCGATATTGGCGTTGGTCCTGGTTTGTTGGTTCGCGATATTGCCCTGGCGGTGGGCGAGACCGGAACGGTGGTTGGGTGCGATATAAGCGAACAGATGTGTGCCATGGCGCGGTCACGCTGCGCTGATCTTGGTTGGGTGGAAATTCAACTTGGCGAGGCGACCGCCCTTGATGCCGCCGATAACAGTTTTGATTGTGTCGTCGTAACCCAGGTGCTCGAATATGTCGATGACGTCGCCAAAGCCTTGGCTGAAATCGAGCGCGTATTGAAGCCGGGTGGGCGGGCGGTCATTATCGATACCGATTTCGATACCTGGGCGATGCATACAGGTTATCCGGAACGCATGGCGCGTATCCGCGCTGCCTGGGATGAGCATTTCGTGCATCGTAGCTTGCCCCGGACGCTCAGTCCGATGTTGCGGGCGGCGGGGTTTACGGTCACCCGGCGCGAAACTATTCCACTTTATAACCCTGACTATCACGAAAATTGTTTTAGTCACGGCATGATCGGACTGATCGCAAAATTCGTTGTTGGACGGCAAGGCATCAGTGAAGAAGAGGCGCAGGCCTGGGCGGCTGAATTTGAGACGTTGGGGCGAGAGGGGCGGTATTTTTATTCAATCAATCGCTATCTATTTATCGCCCATACGCATTCTAACCGCGAAAGCGAGTAAGGCTATATCGCTGTTCGCTGTGCGAATAACCGGCGAGATTGTCGGAAATGCAACCATGGCCTTGGGGCTCTCCGGTCGACTTGAGTAAGGCCGAGAAATCGGGTCGCCATCGACGTGCAGCAGGCACATTCACTTTATGGTCGCAAAGCGGCTGAATAGATGTGAACCAAATGTTGGGTTGAGCTGATAACGCTGGAAGCGCCTACTTAAGTCGGCGTCGAGGCAAGTCCATTGGTGATGGCGACGCCTTTTGCATCGAACAGATGGCTCGCATCGTTGGGAATGCCGATATCAATTTTATCGCCGATTTTAGCTTTTGAATCACCGTCGTCGAGGAGGGTGATGATGTCTTGGCTGGGCAATTTTGCATGGAGATAAGTAAAGCCGCCAAGGCGTTCGGCCACCATCACCTCGCCGCTTAAATTGCAGCTTGCTCCGCCGCCCGCTTTTAAATGCTCTGGCCTGACCCCGACGGTCACCGTATCGCCCGCATGCACCGGGTGGTCGCCGACCGGGATCGAAATCTCGGTTTCCCCGGGGAGGGCGAGGGTGACTTGCTTGTCGGTCCGCGCCTTGGCCGTGACCTCAAGGACGTTCATCGAAGGGGAGCCAATAAACTGGGCGACAAAGAGATTTGCCGGACGCCGGTAAAGATCGAGGGGTGAGCCGACCTGTTCGACGTAGCCGTCGCGCAACACCACGATCTTGTCGGCCATTGTCATCGCTTCGACTTGGTCATGGGTCACATAGACGATGGTGGCTTCAAGCTCGCGCTGCAATTTGGTCAGCTCCATGCGCATTTGAACCCGTAACTTAGCGTCCAGGTTCGAAAGTGGCTCATCGAATAGAAAAACACGAGGGTCGCGCACAATCGCCCGGCCGATTGCCACCCGCTGGCGCTGGCCGCCGGACAGAGCCTTTGGTTTGCGTTCAAGAAGGTCTTCGATCTGCAGGATGCGCGCCGCTCGTTGGACTGCTGCATCCATCGTCGCCTTGTCGGTTTTTGCCAGACGCAGGCTGAATGCCATATTATCATAGACCGTCATGTGGGGGTAAAGCGCGTAGGATTGGAAAACCATGGCAATGCCGCGCTTGGCTGGCGGCAGATAACCGACATCCTGATCGTCGATATATATCTCACCGCTGGTCAGATCCTCGAGGCCGGCAATGAGCCGCAACAGAGTTGACTTGCCACAACCGGACGGGCCGACAAAAACCGTGAACTCCTTATCGGAAATCGACAGGTCGACACCGTGAAGAACTTCGGTCTCACCAAACTTCTTAACGACATTCTCTAACCGAAGCTCAGCCATTTTTCGTGCCTCTCGTTTCCGCATCTCGCCAATTTGTATACTGGCATCAACCGTACTCAATAAAAACGAGTATGAAAACTATTTTCGGGGCTACCGACAGTTGGCTTGGAGGTTAGGCAGCGCCTGGGGGTGGTGATTCCGAAACTTCCGTCGGCTGGTTTTTGAAACGCCCATGTTCCTTATAATAGGCATCGGTTTTCATATGCTTGCCGACGACATAGGGTGCGCCCTTTAAAAAATCATAGAGGGCAATGAAGCCACCGGTCCACATTGTGCGGAACATGTTGTATTTTTTGCGCGATGCGCGCAGCTCCAACATATTCGCATTTTCCGTGGTATGAAGGTTTTCCCGATCCAACAGAGCTTTTCGGACCATATCCGGTGTCGCCCAGTTGCAACGATAATGCACCGTGCCGTCAGGCCTGATGATGTAGAGAACATTTGGCATGGCGCCATAGGCCCGGTGGAAATCCCCGTCCAGCGTATCGACAAGGACCCGCCGGTGCTCGCCATAACGCGGCGCGACAAGTTTGGCGGCGGCGATTTTATCATCCATATTTTGATGTTGATCTAGGCGCTCACCCGGATGCGCCTCGCGAACATAAACCAGCAGAAAATCGACATCTGAAAATTCGGCGGCGATATCCTTCATATCCGGGATGTTTTTTGTGTACATCGAACAGGTTGAGGACCCGGTCTCAATAACCGTCCATTTCCCGGCGAAATCAGAAAGCTTAACCGGCGCTCCTGTCGATAAATCGGTCAGGGTGAAATCTTTGAATTGATCGCCGGCGGCGGGGCCGATGAACATATCGAAATTATATTCGCTCGGCCTAAATCTCTTGTTATTATAGATGGGCATTTTCTGTTCGGACATTTGAGGGTCTCCCTACCTCGAAGAAAATCGTAATAGGGCCCGAAGATAGCCATAATCGGCGGGCCTGGGAACCGTGAAGCGCTCTAGTTATTCAATAATCTAACTTATTTATGGAGTCTAATATGCCCGGGCAGGATCTCGCGACTTATATTGATGATGTCTCGGGTGGTGAGCCTGAAATTATTGGCCAATTAAGGGCGCGCACCAGCGATCTCGCCGGGAGCGGAATGATCTTGGGCCCGGCGTCGGGGCGAGCGCTCCGCTTGTTAGGGCAGGTTATTGGCGCCAAAAAATACCTGGAAGTCGGAACGTTTACCGGGTTTTCCAGTCTGACTATGGCACTTGCCTTGCCCGACGATGCCGAGATTGTGTGCTGCGATGTATCTAAAGACTATACGGATATTGCCCGGACCTTTTGGGAAAAAGCCGGCGTTAGCGATAGGGTCGACCTACGCCTCGGCCCGGCTGTCGAATCCTTGCAGGACATGATCGATGATGGGCAGTCGGGTCGCTTCGATATCGCCTTCATTGACGCCGATAAGCCACGCTATGGCACATATTTTGACCTTTGTATTGAGTTGGTGCGCCGCGGTGGGCTGATTATTTGCGATAATGTGCTTTGGAGCGGCAGCGTGATCGACCCTGATGCAGCGGGCCAGTCCGTGCTTGCCATCCGAGCCTTCAATGAAAAATTGCGCGACGATGCACGGGTCGATGCCGTTTTGCTGGAAATCGGTGACGGATTATTTGCCTGCCGAAAATTGTAGCTGCGCATAGGACGCTATTTTAACGCATCCGCGTCCTAAAATGCTCCTTTTTTCAATTTTAAGTAATGCCTTTGAGGGCCCTGAGCTTGTGCAATAGCCATATGCTGCACCAGCTAAGGGGGCATTTTTACCGAGCTTAATCGCCGGTCTAAGCGGATTCATGAACGCCGGGATAGTAGTAAAGTATTAATACTTTAGAACTATTGTTCATGGCCAGTATGCCAGCGTATTTCGATATTCATATTGAATTTTAAGGTAATCCTCAGATGGCAAAAAGAAAACTGGAAGTCAGGCCGAGGAGAAGGGTGGGTGGACCTTCTTCGTCAAATCGCTGGATCAGCGGCGCATCAGCGTTGGAATTTGCGCTGGTGGCACCAATATTTTTCCTGCTGGTCTCAGGCATGGTGTCCTTGGGCTTCATGTTTTTTACCAAGAACAGTATGGGCAATATTGCGTGGGATACAGCCCGCCGGTTCGCTGTCGGTGAATTCAATGAAAGCGAGGCCGAGCGCTATGCCGAGGACGTTCTCCAAAGCCGCGGGATTGAGTTCAATGTTAATTTGATCCCCCCCGACCCCAATGATCCCAACGATCATGATGTGGTTGTCGAAATTACCGCGCCGCGGTCACAGGTTGCCCTGATGGATGTCGCCGGTCTATGGCGGTCAGGCAATATAGACGCGCGCGCAATTATGTACATTCCAGGTCAGATCGCCCAAGGGGCGCAGGGCGGGCAAGGGACCGGCACCACTTCATGCCAGGGTTCAGGTCAAGGTTCCGGCAATGGAACAAGCCAAGGCAGCGGTCAGGGCAGTGGTCAAGGTTCCGGCAATGGAACAAGCCAGGGCAGCGGTCAGGGCAGCGGTCAAGGTTCCGGTCAGGGAACAAGCCAGGGCAGTGGTCAAGGTTCCGGTCAGGGAACGAGCCAAGGGTCGGGTCAGGGTTCGGGTCAAGCCGCCTGTCAGAGTTGATCAGCTATTGGGACTCGTTTGGCCAAATTATTGGCGTTGTGACCGGCGGTAGTAAAGACGTTTGGAGGTAAACATGTCTGGCGATATGGGATTATTGCGGCGGCAGGTCGCCCGGTTTGTCAAATCGCTAAAGAGCGATGAGCGGGGTGGGTTTGCAATTCAGGCCGCTGCGGGCTTGGCAGCCTTTTTGGGTATGGGCGCTTTGGCGGTAGATATGAGCGTGCTGTACGATGCACGGGGTCGGTTGCAGAATGCGGCCGATATTGCGGCTGAGGTCGCGGCTTTTAATTTGCCCAATACCAGTGAGGCGCGCACTGCGGCGCTGGAATATGCCGAGAAGAATCTGCCCAGTAGTGATTTTGGCCTAGTCCTGACGGGAAATGATATCGAGTTTGGTGTTTGGAACCAAACGAGGCGAACCTTTGCTGCTGGTGCGCCGACGCCAAATGCTGTGCGTTTAACGACTAGGCGATCGTCGGAGAATGGCAATAGTGCGGCGACATATCTGGCAAATATTTTCGGCATTGGCGATGCAAACGTCTCCGCAGTTTCGATGGCTGCGCTCCTGCCGGTGGGGCGGATAGGGGCATTACCGATTGGCCTACGTACGCCTAATTTTGGCCCGGTCGATCCCAGGTGGCCTCATAAGCCGGGGCCATCGGATCCGGGTAACGGCAACTATTTCGAGATCGGCGAGGCCGTTACATTGTTTTATCTCGGTAAGGGCCGAGGTGCGCCGGTACATCTCGTACTCGATATTGTGGCGGCCGGATGCGACTGCAATTACCGTAAGGTTCTTGAGGGCCTAGACCCGCCCACGCCGTTGGAAATGGGCGATCTATACAATGTCATCGGTGAGGGTTCGGGACATGATGGCGATGGGGTGGTGCTTGCCCGCCGGCTTGACCTAGATACCGATGATCCGGGGCGCACAGTTATCGTTCCGGTGGTGGCATTAACAGCCAATAGCCGAAATAGCCGTGGAGAATTGGATGGTGAAGTCGAAGTCGTCGATTTTCTCGCGGTGCATCTTGATGGGATCATTGAAGAAGATATTCCAGATCCCGAACATCCGGGAAATACCATCGGCATTAGGCGGCTAACCGGCACGATTGTGAGTATATTCACCACTTCCGGCGCACCGGCGGAGCTCAGTCAATTCCTCTTTGAGCCAAGTGTTAGCCTGGTACGCCTTGTTAATTAGGCGGCAGCGTCTCGGATCCGGCGAAGGCGGGAGAGAGCTTGGGCCGCGTCATTCGGGCGATCATGAATATTACTGGAAATACAGGCATTTATAAAATCGACTAATTTGTGCGGTAGATTGTAGGTCGCCGCGTCTAGCTGCGCTCTTGTCCTATCAGGCAGCCACCCGGTCAGCATGCGGTGAGCGATCAACCCGGCCGAATAGATATCGGCCCGGGCGTCGACATCGCGGGCGCTTTTGAGTTGTTCGGGGCTCATATAGTCGGCGGTGCCGATCCAGACACCGCTGCGTTCGCCGTCCTTGACACCGGACATTTTTACCATCCCAAAATCACATAATTTAACCGATCCGCCACTTTTTTCCGTCAGTAGAATATTGCCGGGTTTGAGGTCGCGATAGATGATTTTTCGTCGGTGCAAAACCGAAAGTGCCGCAAGGATTTGCCCTAAAATTTCCATCGCCCGGCTGGTGTCGAGGGCGCGGGGGCGCCATTTATAGTCAATTTCTTTCGCGTCTTCTTCGTTTGCTGCGTCCTTACCCATTTCGTAAATCAGGTTGGCGGTAATAAAAGGCATGACGAAAAAGGGCTGAGTATCGGCCAGCCAACCGAAGTCGCGTACAGTGACAATATTGGGATGGTCTAGACGGGCCAGGAGCCGCGCCTCTTCAATAAATGCGTTGCGCCAATAATCTTCATCATATTCCGCTTTAGAGCCGATATTATCTTCTTTCAGGTGAAAGACTTTGATCGCTAAATCGATTTTCAAGTCGGGATCTCGGGCGATATATATGTCGGAAAAACCGGTGGTCATCAGCTTTTTTGTGATTAAGTATTTGCCAATTTTTTCCAGCTTGCCGGTCATAGTTTCTCCTAATAGATTATTGGGAACCGTTCATTTCGATAATAGGGTCGATAATCGGGTCGATAATCGGGTCAAATACAAATCGATAATTACCGGGTCGGCATAGGCGCTTCCGCCAAGGTTTGCGGCGTTTCTAAAATCGGCCTCGCCAGACTCCGGATCATAGTAGGCCGAAATAGCTAATGTAAAATATACTTCGGCGAGCCGGTGCCGACGTATCCCCGGGTCGACGGAAAATGCCTGAGCCAGTGTTGTTTGGCGGTTTGATCGACCAAGTAAGAAGTCTGCCAATGGCTGCGGCCACCCGGCCGATGGGGTATTCGCCGCCGCCCTTGCTAACTCTGATAGGGACAATTGTTGCCGGTCACTTTCCTGCCCATTCTTCTGCTGGGCCCCAGTGTTCTGCAGGGAAATATAGTACCAGAGTGCGGCATATAATTGCCCTGCGGGACCTGCGGTGAGGGTGGCAAAGTCCATCGCCGCCGCCGTGGATTGCCCGAGATTATACATGGCGAATGCGCGGCCCCAAATGGCATTCGTATCTCGCTGGTTAAAGGTCAAAGCTCGGTTGTAATCGACGATAGCCAATTTGAATTGATGTTGGCGGTAACGGGCTGCGGCGCGCCCACTATAGGCGAGGGCGGCTTCGGAATTGATGGAAATTGCTCCAGAGTAATCGCGTTCGGCAAGTTCGAAAGCGTCGAGTTTTTGTAATGCGTTGCCCCGGTTGATATAGGCAAGGTCATAATCAGGGCGAAGGGATATGGCGCGGCTGTAATCGGTTACGGCGCGGGCATAGTGACCGAGCCAGTAATAGGTGATACCCCGATCCATATATGCGGGGGCAAGGCGCGGCTCGATCTCAATGGCGTTGCTATAATCTGCCAAAGCCTCGCCGAAACGGTTCAGCCTTTGCAAGGTGCCGCCACGATAAAAATAGGCTTCCGCCAGGTGGCGCCCGGATAACGCACCGCTCTCAATGACCAAAGTCAGCCGGTTCTTCGCAATTGAAAATTGACCTCGGGAGATGGCGGTTTTTGCCGGGCCCAATGGGTCAGGGTTGTTGTTTTGCGCAACGGCCAGCGTAATCCAGGCCACACAGAATGCTAAGGTCGCAATACTACCGGCGAGGCGCAGTCGGTGTGGGCGGGCTGCCTCAATTTTGCGGCTGTTCACCTTGTCCTCTCGTGGCGCTGATCTTCGATGCGGTGGATTGGGTACTAGAGAGTGATGTCGAGCAAGGAAGGTAACTCACGCAACGTTCTGATTTCCGCGGTCGGCTTGCCCGGAAGTTGTTCGCGCGATTGCTTGGATCGATTGACCCATACGACTTTGAAACCGAAATGGGCTGCCGCCCACGCGTCCCAACCGTTTGACGACATGAAGCATATTTCCTCAGGCTTGCAGGAAAACCGCGCCGTCGCAAGTCGGTAGACCTTGGGGTCGACCTTAAAGACTTCGACCTCGTCAACGGACATAACCGCATCGAGATAGTGTTCGATCTTTGAATGCGTCACCGCCGAGCTGAGCATCTCTCGCGACCCGTTCGATAATATGGCGGTTTTCAACCCGCTCGCTTTCAAGGATTGTAAGACTGTCGGCACTTCTTGATAGCAAGCCAAGTTCAGATAAAGGCTCATCAGCTTTTCGCGCAAATTCGGGTCGGTCAGGTTCACCTGGTCGAGGGCGAAATCCAATGCGTCACCGGTAACCTGCCAAAACGGCGCATATTCGTTCATCAAATTGCGCAGCCACGAATATTGCACTTGTTTGGCCCGCCACAGGTCCGATAGGGCGGTGGCATCGGGGCCGATTTCCGTCCGGCAGGCCTCGACCGCCGAATGGACATCGAACAGGGTTCCATAAGCGTCAAAGACGCAGGCAACGATGCCGGTTATTTTCCTGTCTGCCATAGTTTGAAATTTTAACCCTCAAGCGGAACGAGTCGCCATTTCGTTTGGCATATAGTCGATAACCGACGCGATGGCCCGCGCGACATAATCTTCTTTCTGTCCCACCGGAGCGACATAGTGCAATGCGGCCTCCGCATCCTCTCGCGACGCTGCGCGCAGCAATATCCAGGCTGCTAGATATTGCGCCGCGAGGCACCCACCCGCCGTTCCGATATTTCCCTCTGCATAGAAAGGCTGATCCAGAACCCGAACCCCGGCCTCGATCACCCATGGTTTTGTCGTCAGGTCGGTGCAGGCGGGTAGGTCACCAATGAGCCCCAGCTTGGCGAGCAATAGGGTGCCCGAGCATTGAGCGCCGATGATCTGGCGCGCCGGGTCGAGTTGAAGCCGGGCCAGCATGTCGCGGTCTTGGGCAATTTCACGGGTCTTGATGCCACTGCCAATGATGACGGCGTCGGCGGTAGATGCGAACTCCAACGGTTGCTCGGCCTGGATGGTAACGCCGTTCATAGAGGTCACTGTGTCGGCCGGACAGGTGATGAATGCCTTCCAGCCTTTGGGCTTCATGCGGTTTAATATGCCGACCGCAATAAATGAGTCGAGTTCATTAAATCCGTCGAATGTGAGTATCGCGATTTGCATGGCGTGGCGTCCTCTCAGATGTCATGTAGTGTCCCGACCTCACATCGAGATGACTAATTCGTGCAGCTTGCGCCATTGCGGTGGCCAATTTGAAGGACTAAATTGCGGTCAAAATACGGATATTCGAAATGCAGGGCAATTTTCATATTGGCGCTGCGGGTGATTGGAGGAAGGCATGAGAATGGGTAAGACATTTGGGCTTGTTGTCGCGGCACTGGCATTTGCTGGAATAACCGCTTGCTCCGGCAATCGGGACGCAGAGGTCACAGCCGATGCGGTCGTGATCGTCGATGACGGCGCGGCGGTTACCCGTGAAATCACCCATATTGCCGGTGATGTGTATCGGTTCCAGAATAACCGGCATTTTTCCGTATTCATGGTGACCCCCGACGGCATTATTGTGACCGATCCAATTAATGAGTCTGCCGCGACCTGGCTTGAAGCCGAACTTGATCAGATGTTCGGTGTGCCGGTGCGCTACGTCATCTACAGCCATCATCACGGTGATCATGCATCGGGCGGCGCGGTTTTTGCCGACACGGCGGTCTTTATCGGACATGTGAATATGGCCGCAGCCTTGGCGCAAGGGGACGCGTCAACCGAGGCGGTGCGGCCTCCCGACACGGTTTATACCGACCAAATGTCGCTCAGTTTTGGCGGTAAACGAGTTGAGCTCCACTATTTGGGCCGCAGCCATAGCGACAATATGACGGTTTTGCTGTTCCCAGAAGAACGGGTTGCTTTTGCCGTGGATTTTGTCTCGGTCAAGCGACTACCCTTCCGCGATTTGAGCGAAGGTTATTTGCCCGATTGGAGCGACGCCATTGCCGCGCTGGAGGCGCTTGATTTCGATATCCTCGCGCCGGGCCATGGACCGCTTGGCGTCAAGCAGGATGCGGTTGACCATCGGCACTATTTAGAGGCTTTGACCGATGCAGTTGGCGAGGGTATTGCAGCGGGCCGGAGCGTAGAAGAGCTGCAGGAAACAATATTGCTCAAGGCCTATGCAGATTGGGGGCAATATGAGGCTTGGCGGGGCGAGAATATTGCTGGCGCCTACAGAATTCTGACCGAAGGCGAATAGGCTCAACTTAGAATTTGTCGCGAAATATTGCCAAATCTCGCAATTGTTACTGGCGTTCCAGGGGGCGATCCAGTACTCGCATGTCTGTTAAATTGAACGGAGCGCCACCGCTGGGGTGTCGCAATCCTGATTTCGTTGGGGGCGGGTTTAGCGCCCTCACATTCACGTGGGTATGGAGACGACGAGCATGAAGTTTCACTTAGCGAATTTGACGGCTGTGACGGCCTTTGCATTGGTTCTTTCCGGTTGTGCGGGACTTGGCGAAACCGGCTATTTTTCCGGTGCGGATAAGTCATCGGACGGCGCGGCTGACGCGATGCATAAAGATGGTCACGGTGATATGGCAGAGGGCATGGGCGATGATATGGGCGACGGAATGGACATGCCGTTCAGTACGCCAGCCGACCTAGCCATGGCCGCTGAAATTTGGTCGGCTATGCAAGTGGATTCCTTTGTCGGTCCCGATGCAATCATCACCAACCCCTATCAAGGCAACCAGCCCCACGGCCAATTGCTTGAAATCATCACCTCCCATGCCGAAATTGCCGGCCATGATGGTGTCTTGATTGCCAAAAAGAACTATGTCGGCGAAGAGATTACTGCCGAAGACGTTTCCAACGACCCCGACGCTTATTTGGACTCTGTAACGATCATGTTCCAGCGTCCTGCCGGTTACGATACCGAAAATAATGACTGGTTCTGGGTCAAATACGCACCCGACGGTTCGGTCATGACCAACCCGATGGGCATGTCGTTGGCCGGACGGGTCGCCAAGGGAATGGACACAGGCTGTATTGCTTGCCATGTTGCCGCCCCCGGTGGTGACTTTGTGTTCAGCCATGACCGGCTCGTAGAGGCGATCGCGCAGAAGTAAAGAATGACATAAGCGATCTTCTTTGGGGGGGTAACCCCAAACCGTCAACTAGTACGTTAAGTGGGGATACCCTGGCCGCTGCTCGACGATCGAAAATATTCTATTGCAGGCGTTGTTTTCGCCTGTGTTTCGACGTCGATCGGCGGCATGACGGTTGTCCTCACGCGGATGATCGTCGCCGAGTCTGACCCGTTTTCGCTGGCGTTCTTGCGTTATGGCATCGGAGTACTTGCTTTACTTGCCGTTCTGGTGATGGCGGGGCCTTTGCCGAGGGTTAAACGCGCCGATTTCGGCGCGTTTATCATTCTTGGCCTGCTGATGTTCACTTGTTTTCCCTATTTCATGACCCGGGCTCTTGAGGATACAACGGCGGCCCATGGCGGCCTGTTGTTTGCAACAATGCCCTTGATGACGATGATCATTGGCGCGGTCTTTCGGATTGAGGCAATGACCCGATTGAAGGCGCTTGGGGTGGCCTTGTCCCTGGTTGGAACCGCAATCGCCCTGGGCGAAGGCGTCGGTGACATTGCGCCAAATGCGCTGCGCGGTGATATTTATATGCTGCTCGGCTTGTTTTCGGCGACGCTGTTTAATGTCTTCTCGCGCCCCTACTTAATCAGATATGGCAGCCTTCCGGTGATGGTGGTTTCGGGCATAATCGGTGTGTTCGGGCTATTTGGGCTCGCCCTACTGTTCGGCCAGCCTTTTTCGGGATCCCTTGCCTTTGATTTGCATGGCTGGTTTATTGTGCTGATGCTTGGCCTGCCCGGTGCGGCCGTCATGCTCGGGTTTTGGGCATTGGCGTTGAAAATGACCACGCCAACGCGGGCGACAATTACCGTTGGAATGAATCCGCTGGTGGCGATCGGCCTGGGGGCGGTGCTGCTGGCCGAACCTTTTACCAGCAGAATATTGATTGGCTTTGCGTTAGCCATCGCGGCAATTATTATAGCCAACTATAAAGTTAAGCCGACAACCGCCGCGCCATTACAGAATGGTTTAGCTGACCGGTAGCTGTTTTTTTCCGAATGTTGAAGAATGGGAATTGAGCAATGACAGTATCGATAATTCGTTGGGCCGCAATCTTACTTCTTAGCGGATTGCTCGCCGGATGTGGCGACGAAGACGCGCAAACAGATAGTGATGCCGCGTCAACAGATAACCATGTCGATGCCGCCTCCCAAGAAATGTCCGATGATCCCTGCGATGCTGTCGCCACAGTTACCGGGAATGGCGGCGGGGAAACAGATATTTTTCTCGCCTCGGGTGACGGGAATGCGCACCTTGTATGCGTGCTGCTGGCCGAGGGCGCCGACGTTAATATCCGGGGCGGCGATGGGGCGACCATTCTATATACGGCGTCTGAATATGGGCACAACAACGTGGTCAGCCTGCTGCTCGACGCTGGGGCCGACGTAAATTTTCAGGACGCCTATGGCTGGACGGCGTTGCATGTTGCGTCAATGTTCGGGCATGAAACTGTCATCGAGGCGCTGCTCGCGGCGGGTGCAGAGTTTAATAGCCGTGACGAAAACGATCGAACGGCTTTGCACCGGGCGTCTTTAAATGGGCATTTGGATGCGGTTGAACTATTGCTGGCGGCGGGGGCGGAAATCGATATACAGGCCGATGACGGCACAACGCCGCTGCACGATGCGGCATCAAACGGTCAGGCCGACATTGTCGCGGCGTTGCTTGCGGCTGGCGCCGATGTGGCGCTGGCATCAAATGACGGCCGGACGGCGCTGAATTTCGCCATGGGAGAGGCGGTCAAGCAATTGCTGCAGGATGCCGGGGCGGTCGAATAAAGCTGGGACCGGATAAATGCGGGTCGCCGTCCTTGGGGCCGGTCCGGCGGGACTTTATTTTGCCTATTTGCTGAGGCGATCGCATCTTGGGGCCGAAATTGATGTGTTTGAGCAAAATCCCGCCGATGCAACATTTGGTTTCGGCGTGGTGTTTTCCCAACGGGCCCTGGATTTTCTCAAACAAGATGATGCGCCGACCCATGACGCAATCCTTCCACATATGGAGCAATGGCAGGACTTAACCATTGCCCATCGCGGCAAGGTCACGCCAATTGACGGGATCGGCTTTACCGCCATCGGTCGGTTGGAGCTATTGCGCCTATTCCAGGACCGTGCCCGAAGTGTGGGTATCGAGCCACACTACAATAGCCCTATCGATAGGCTCGACGCTCTCGACCAATATGATTTGGTGGTCGGGGCCGATGGCGTGAACTCCCTGGTCCGAAATAGTTTGGCCCAGGAATTTGGCGCAACGATTTCCACCCTGGGCAATAAATTCATTTGGTATGGAACCAAAAAACCCTATGACGCGCTGACCCAGACATTTCTGGAAACCGAGCATGGGGCGGTGACGGCGCATCATTATCGCTTCAAGCCCGATATGAGCACCTTCATTATCGAAATGGGTGGCGAGACATGGGAGCGGTCAGGTTTCGCCCAGATGGGAGAGACCGAAACCATCGAACGTTGCCAAGAAATCTTTGCCGAGCAGCTTGATGGCCATAAGCTGATAACCAATAATTCCCATTGGCGGAACTTTCCCAAGATCTCAACCGCCACCTGGTCGGTGGGAAAATACGTGTTGGTCGGGGACGCCCTGCGCACTGCCCATTATTCAATCGGCTCAGGCACCCGGCTGGCGATGGAAGATGGGATCGCTCTGGTGCGCGCCCTTTTCGATCACCGGGGCGAGCATCCGAACGAAATTCGCGTGGCGCTGCAAGCCTATGAAGCCGCCCGCCGCCCAGTCGTCGAAACTTTGGTCACCGCGGCCAATATGAGCGCCGACTGGTACGAGCGGATGGACGAGCTGATCAGCCTCGATCCATATGACTTCGCCTATTCCTATATTCAACGGTCGGGCCGAGTTGCGGCGGAAAGTTTGGACAAACTGTCACCGAAATTCATGGCCGCCTATCGCGCCAATACTGCGCATTAGAAACCCCGATTGATTTCAGTTCCGTCGGCTGCAAAGCGTCTGACATTTGCCGCCGCGCGCAGTTGTTTCTGTTGCCGGGTCCTAAGTCAGGTGCCCGGCAAATGCTTGTTCGTATATCGAGACCAGGTCGGCTTTTGTGACGAGGACCGGATTGCCAACCGCCGTCGGGTCACTTTCGGCCGCTTGGGCCAGCCGGTCTAGATCGCCTTCGGGTATGCCGAGCTCTCGAAGGTCATTGGGGATTTCGAAGCGGGCGCGCAAATCCAATACCCAATTCAGAAATCCGTCGAAAGAGGCGTCGGCGAGCCCGGCATAAGCGGCGACCCGGGTCAGCTTATCTTCTATGACCGGTCTGTTGTGGACAAGCACATAGGGCATCAGGACGGCATTGGCCAAGCCATGATGGGTGCCGAAATTAGAACTGAGCGGGTGCGATAATGCGTGGATGGCCCCCAGGCCTTTTTGGAAGGCGGTGGCGCCCATAGAGGCGGCGACCAACATGTTGGCGCGCGCAGTTATGTTGGCGCCGTCGGCGACGGCGGTGGGTAGCCAATCATGCACCAGCCGAATGCCTTCTGCGGCGATCCCGTCAGCCATCGGATGAAACGCCGATACGCAATAGGCCTCCAGACAATGGGCGAGGGCGTCCATGCCCGTTGCGGCGGTGAGTTTGGGCGGCAGCGAGACGGTGAGTTCGGGGTCGGACAAAACCGCGACGGGCATCATCTTGGGATGAAATACGACGATTTTCGTGTGGGTCTCGGCGTTCAAAATAACCGAGGAGCGCCCGACCTCGGACCCGGTGCCGGCGGCGGTTGGCACGGCAATGGTCGGCAATATCGCCGCGCTATCGGCCCGTTGCCAGTTGTTGCCGACATCTTCGAAATCCCAAATCGGTCTTGTTTGGCCGGCCATCAACGCAATCGCCTTGCCGACATCCAGGGCGCTGCCGCCACCCAGCGCCACGACACCATCTGCATCGGCGGCGCATAGGGCGGCAATACCGGCCTGAACATGTTGCTCGGCGGGGTTTTCCTGAATTTGCGAAAATATGGTTACTGCCAGCCCGTCTTTTTGCAGGGCCGTTTCGATATTGGCGACCATGGGGAGCTTTGCCAGGCCGGGGTCGGTCACGATGAGCGGGTGATTAATTCCATGGTCACGGCACAATTCGGCCAGGTCGCCGATCCTGCCCGCGCCAAAATGCATTGCCGTGGGATAATTCCAGTTTCCCGCCAATTTGATGTCGCTCGAAGTCATATCGCAATCCGTTCTAAAGAGTACGCAGGTGGAAACTTTGGGGGCGGGTCAGGCTTTCATAGCCAATCTGCGACAATGTCGCGCCTCGGCCCGACTGCTTAACGCCGGTCCAAGCCAGGGCCGGGTCGAGATAGTCGCAGCGGTTCATGAACCAGGTCCCCGTTTGAACCTGGTCGCCCAGGGTTAGCGCCCGCGCTTCGTCGGTCGTCCAAATACTGGCGGTCAGGCCGAAATCGCTATCGTTCATCAATGCCACCGCCGCCGCGTCGTCATCGACTTTCATGATGCCGACCACCGGGCCGAAACTCTCCTCGGTCATGACCGACATTGAATGATCGACATCGATGAGAACCTGGGGGGCCAAATAAGGCGAACCCGCCTGATCGGCGGAAAAATGGGCGCTGTCGATCAACCCGCGTGCGCCCGCCGAACGGGCCGCCTCTGTTTGGCCGCGAACGAAATCGGCGGCGCTGGTGCGGACCAGTGGGCCCAAATTGGTTTTGCTGTCGAGGGGGTCGCCAAGGGTGTAGTCGCGCACGGTTTGGGCAAAGGCCTCGACAAACTGGTCGTGGATTTGGGCGTCGACATAAATGCGCTCGATACCGCAGCAGGACTGGCCGGAATTAAAAAACGCGCCGTCGACTAAACTCTCGACCGTGTGGTCGAAGGGCGCGTCGGCACAAACATAGGCCGGGTCTTTGCCGCCGAGCTCCAGCCCAATACCGGCGAAATGATTTGCCGCCGACGCTTGTATTGACCGGCCACCGCCAACGGATCCGGTAAAGGCGACGAAATCGGCGATACCGTCGGCCAGGATCGCCGCCGTTTGATCGTGGGATATGTGCAAGATCTGAAACACGCCTTCGGGAAGGCCCGCCGCAGCAAAGGCTTGGGCATATCGCTCGGCGCTCAGAGGGGTTTGCGCCGACGGTTTGAGCACCACCCCATTGCCCGCCATGAGCGCGGGAATGATCGAGTTTACCGAGGTGAGGAAAGGATAATTCCACGGTGCCACAGTAAAGACGACCCCCAGGGGCTGGCGGCGGATAAACCGGGTGAACCCATCCAGAGGCGTCACGGCAATATCGGCAAGGGCCGCTTCGGCAATATCGATCATATGGGAGGCGCGCTCGACAACACCGGCGATCTCGCCGGGTGCCTGGGTGACCGGGCGACCCATTTGCCAGGTGATTTCCTCGGCAATCGGCTGGGCGGAGGCGGCAAAGTTTTCCACGAATGCACGGCAAATTTTTGCCCGTTCGGCCACCGACGTTTCCCGCCAGTGGCGCTGGGCAGTGCGAGCGGTTTCAAATGTCTGTTGAATTTTGGCACCGGTCGCCAGCTCCCGTTCGACGTAAACTGACCCGTCGACCGGGCTGATGGTTTTCTGAATCTGGGTCATTTTTTAAATAATCTCGAAATAGCGGGCTAATTCCCAGTCGGTTGTGTGGCGGCGAAACTCGCGTTCTTCCCACTCGCGCGATTGGGCGAAGTGATCGACGAAGGCGTCGCCGAACAGGGATCGCGCGGCCTCTGATCCTCGTAAATTTTGGGCGCTCTCCCATAGAGTGGCGGGAAAGGTGGATCCTTCGGGTGCCGGGGCGTCATAGGCATTGCCGATGATGCGATCACTCGGTTCCAGCTCATGTTCGATGCCCCAAAGCCCGGCGCCCAAGGTTGCCGCAAGGGCCAGATAGGGATTGGCATCGGCAGCAGGGACGCGGCTTTCAATGCGCTGGGATTTCGGTGATCCGCCAATGACCCGTAGGGCCGTGGTCCGGTTCTCCACCCCCCAGTTGGCATTCGTCGGCGCCCAGAAACCTGGAACCAGCCGGGTATAGGAATTTAGCGTCGGCGCGATCATGGCCAAGAATTCCGGCAGCAATGCCTGCACGCCGCCAAGGAAATGGCGCATGGTCTGGCTCATGCCGTGCTCGCCATTGGGATCATAAAAAACGCTGTTGCCCTGATCGTCTTGCAAGGAGACATGCACATGCCCCGATTGCCCCGGATAGTCCGGAGACCAACGGGCCATGAAGGTCGCCATCATGTCGCGTTTTTGCGCAATGACTTTGGTGAAGGTCTTAAAGAGTGTGCCGCGATCGGCGGCCTCTAAGGCCTTGTCGACAGTGATCGCGGCTTCGAGCACGCCGGGACCGGTTTCGGTGTGCAATCCTTCGATTGGCATGCGCATCGTTTCGCACGCGGCGAGGAGATCGTGATAGAAATCGGACCAGACCGAGCTGCGCAAAACCGAATAGCCAAAATAGCCGGGAGTGATCGGCTTTAAATTCCGATAAAATTTTTCCCGGACGCTGTCGGGGGTCTCATCAAACAGAAAAAACTCGTATTCCAGGGCGGCATAGGGATGAAACCCTTTTGCCTCGGCCCGTTGAATGACATGTTTTAAGACACCGCGCGGGCAAACGCTGGGCGCGTCGGCCGGGTCCGGCGCAAGCTCGCACAAGAAAAACAGCGTGTTTGGTTCGTCAGGAATTTCACGCCATGTTTCAGGAACGATACGAACCTGGGCGTCGGGATATCCCGTATGCCAACCGGTATAGCCGGGCTGATCAAACAGTTGGTCGTTTGAATCCCAACCGAAAACCACGTCGCAAAATCCGAGGCCTTTTTCCAACGAAGAGAGAAACTTGGCGCGCGACATATACTTGCCGCGCAGCACGCCGTCGGTGTCGGTCAGGCCGATTTTGACATGGGTAATGGACCTGGAGTCGAGAAGTTCGATGATCTCGGCGGGGCCCCAATCGGCATTGGAACTCAAGTTATCTGGTGTCACAGTCATTCACTTAAATCTCCCGGCCAAAAGAACGGGGTTATAAGGGGCATATGGGCGTCACGGTAGCATCGAATATAAATTTGTAGGGGTGGCGAACTGCCAATTTTCTCCGTTGATCTTCTACTGGTTTACGTCCACCGGCGGTCTAAAAGCTATAAGATTTCCCTGTTTTCTAGGATCGCTTCGGTAAAAATAACGTGAAACTTATGAGCGATTTGTGACTTGGCAAGATCAAATGTATGCGGGACACTGCGGCTAAGTTCTAGCTGCACGAGGTCTCTATTCGCTGTCTGTAGAGTTGTGTTCTTCTATGCGTATTATTACGCATATCTGGATGTCCTTTATTCATCTGCCGAATTTCAAACTCTAATTTGTCTCAATTTTCGGCACCAATTTTGGCTGTCGGAAGCGACGGCGCCAAGCAAGCGATGGCGGCTGTAGTCACTAGTAAAACAGATAATATTCAATCGAAAGGGAGAAACCATGAATCGACGTTTTTTTGGAACAACCATGGCCGCCGTTGTGGCGCTGGCTGCAGCTGGCATGTCGCCGGTGCAGGCCGAAACTCTACGGCTTCTGACTTGGGGCGGGTATGCACCCGATGCTGTTGTTGCGGCATTTACCGCCGAGACCGGCATTGATGTCGAAGTCACTTTGTCCAACAATGAAGAAATGATCTCCAAGCTGCGCGCGACCCGGGGTGCCGGTTTCGACTTGGTGCAGCCGAGCCAGGACCGTATTCAAGGCCCGCAGGTTGAATTCGGGATCTACAAGCCAATTGATTTGTCGCAGATTGATGCCGGCCAGTTCATCACGTCGATGCTCGAATCGACCAAATCCGTGACCACCGTCGAAGGCGAAATCTATGGTGTGCCTCATGTTTGGGGAACCAGCGGTTTGGTTTTGGACCGTAGCGTCGCTTCCGATGTCGCCGATTTTACAGATCTGTGCAACGGCAACCATGCCGGCGAAGTCAGCATTCGTCTGAAGCGTCCGGTGCTGATCGGATTTGCGTTTTCGCTCGGTCTTGATCCGTTTGCCGCCTATGGCGATGCGGATGCCTATACCGACCTGATGAACACCGTTGCCGATACGCTGATCGATTGTAAAGATCAGGTCAAAGCCTTCTGGGAAGGCGGCGACCAGTTGATCGCCTCGGTCACCAGCGGTGAAGTCACTGCCGCGATGGCATGGGATACAGGCGGCTGGAAGCTCAATACCGAAAATGCCGACGTAACTTATGTTGCCCCGAGTTCGGGTGCTTTGGGTTGGATCGACACATTTGCCCTGCCGGCTCGTGGCGAAAATGACTCCGCTGCCTATCAGTGGATTAACTTTGTCATGCAGCCGGAAATTGCGGCGCAGATCACTGCCGTTGCCGGTAACTTTACCGCATCCCAGGGGGCCGATGAGTTGGCCTCGGCTGAGCTGAAAGCCCAGTTCCAGGATAGCTTCCCGCCGGCAGCTATCGACAATATCAATTGGTACCCTGCGGTTCCGGCTGGTCTTGAAGATATCGAAGGCCGGGTCTTGGATCGCATTCGTGCATCCAACTAAGGGCTGACGCAAAACGACAATACGTTCGGGCCTCGACCGCATATTCATTTTGAATGTGGCTGTTGGGGCCCGAATTTATTTTGGCAGAGATATCTCGTCTTGCCGCGGGCAATTTGGCTCGGTAATTCGCCCTTATTTGACGCAACCCTTGGTCAATAAAATGAACGATACTCAAATCCCAGATTTGGAAACCACCGATGTCGTCAAGAACTTTGGCGCTACGGTTGCTGTCGACCAGGTCAATTTCGAAGTAAAAAAGGGGGCGTTTTTCTCAATTCTCGGCCCGAGCGGTTGCGGAAAAACGACGCTAATGCGGATGATCGCCGGATTTGAAGGTCCAAGCAGCGGCGATATTTTGATCCGTGGCAGTTCGGTGATCGACGTGCCGCCCAACCGGCGTCCGGTCAATATGGTCTTTCAGCATCTCGCCCTTTTCCCGATGATGAATGTGGCCAAAAACATTGGCTACGGGCTGCGTCGGCGCGGTATTTCGGGCAAAGAAATTGACCGGGCCGTCGACGCCGTGCTCGAACGGGTCGGATTGCCGGGCATGGGGCCACGGAAAATCGACCAACTATCGGGCGGGCAAAAACAGCGTATCGCGATAGCCCGTTGCCTCATCCTGGAGCCGACGTTGTTGTTGTTGGATGAGCCGTTGGGCGCCCTTGATCTAAAACTGCGCGAGCAGATGAAGATCGAATTGAAACAGTTACAAGCCGAAATAGGCACAACTTTCCTCTATATCACCCATGATCAATCCGAAGCCTTGGTCATGTCGGACCAGGTCGCGGTGATGAACCATGGCCGGTTTGAGCAGGTCGCGACGCCACAGGAGCTTTACTATCGACCCAATACGTCGTTTGTTGCCGGCTTCGTCGGCGATGCGAACCGATGGTCTGGAAAAGTAGAAACGGTGTCGGGCGACGAACTTCGATTGCATGGTCAAGGCGGGGTGGCGATTGTCGCGACGGCTGTGGGCGGCATCTCTGTTGGGATGGATGTCGAAATATTTGTCCGTCCGGAATCTGTCTTTATCTCTCGTGCCGAGGCCGAAATTGCAGAGTTCGACAATAAAATCGAAGGCGCGGTTGATAGCCTGTTGTTTGACGGTGGCCGATCATCGGCCCTGATTTCCGTTGCCGGAGACGATCGCGATATTTCTGTTGCGCTCCCCCAAACCGGGCAATTCTCAAATTTGCAAGCCGGGGAGAAAGTTTATCTGGGCTGGCAAGCCGATCAAACCCGGTGTTTTGCTGCAAATAATGTTGGCTCCTGATGACTGAGATCGGGAGCAGCGATTTGGGCGCAACCCCAGCAAAATTACCCACTAGCGTGCGGCGTCAACCCGGTGTGGCACGTTTATGGTTTTACCTTCTATTGCTGCCACCGGTTTTGTGGTTGGGCTTATTGATTATTCTGCCCCATATTCAGCTCTTTATTTTGTCCTTAAAAGAGAAGGTGGCCCCACGGGTCTATACCTACGGTCTGGATAATTATATCGGCTTTTTTAATGAGCCTCTCTATTGGATGACCTTGTTGCGGACCGCGACAATCTCAATTTTAGCGACGGCTTTGACTTTGGTGATCGCCTTTCCCGTCGCCTATTACATTGCCAAAATGTTGCGCGGACGAACGAAAAATTTAATCTTTGTATTGGCCCTGCTGCCGTTCTGGGTGAGCGAGCTGGTGCGAACATTGGGTTGGATCATGTTGCTCCGGGAGACCGGGATTATTTCAAATACCCTGCTCTCACTGGGTCTAATCCCCGAACGGGTTGAGCTGTTGGGCAATGATGCGGCGATTATTACCGGCCTGGTTTACACATCGATGCTGTTCATGGTCGTGCCGTTGATAAATTCCCTCGACAGTCTGGATGATTCGCTGATCGAAGCCGCCTATGACCTTGGCGGCAAAGGGGTGGCAATATTGCGGGAAATCATTATTCCCCATGCCATGCCTGGAATAGTCGCCGGTTCGATCGTCGTCTTCATGCTGACATTGGGCAATATCGTCACCCCGGCTTTTCTCGGTGGAAAAAACAGCATCTGGTTTACCGACCAGATTTATCAAAAATTTATTGTTAGGTTTAATTGGGAACAAGGGTCGGCATTTGGGTTCTTGTTGCTCATCACCTCGTCGTTGGTGGTTTGGCTGGGGCTGAAATTGACCCGCCAATCCCTCGCCAAAACGATCACTTGAGAGTGGGGTAGCAGAATGATCCCGTCAATTCCCCGCTCTTCCGCCGCCAAATTTACCTATGCGGCCTATATTTTCGTGTTTTTTGTCTATCTCTTTGCGCCGCTCATCGCGGTGAGCGTTTTTGCCTTCAATGACAGCCAGTTTCCGTCGCTGCCCTGGCGCGGGTTCACCCTGGACTGGTTTTTGTCATCGGCGGGACGGACGGGGGTGGGACGCACTGGTTTGTTTTTTGATAATGGGCTGATGTCGAGCATTGGCACCAGTACCAAAGTGGCGATCATTGTCACTCTTATTTCGGTCACTGTCGGCACGACAAATGCCTTCTTGTTGGAACGCATGAATTTTCGCGGCCGTGGAATTTTATATGTTGTGATGCTGTGGCCGCTGGTTATTCCAGGGGTTATTTTGGGCGTTTCGATCCTGCAATTCATGTCGACGATTGCCAATGGCTTGGAGGATTTTTTCAATATTCGGATCGATTTTATGCGTCCGGGATTGCCGCTGGTTATTGCCGGACAGTTTTCCTTTATCGCCACCATCGCGACGCTGATCATTTCGGCGCGATTGCGCAAGTTCGATATTGAGCTGGAAGAGGCGGCGCTTAATTTAGGGGCGTCTCACTGGATGGCGATCTGGACCGTAACCCTACCGTTTTTGCGCCCGTCGATGATCGGTGCGGGCATAATTTCGATTTTGATGAGCTTTGAAAACTTTAACACCACGCTGATGCTGGTCGGATCCGACGCGCCGATCACCATCCGGGTCTTTACCGCGATGCGCGATGGCGTCTCGCCGGTGATTAACGCCCTAAGTTTGGTCATGATGTTTGCAATGGCGACGTTGGCCATCGGGCTGATGTTTACCGGCGGGTCAAAAGACCAAGGCAAATAGACGCGTTACCCGGCTGCGCAAGCGGCGCCAAAGGCTTGAAACAGCGCGTGGGAAAACGGGTTCTCCGTTGACCGCCATTCTGGATGCCATTGCACGGCCAGTGTAAATTTCGCACCGGGCAGGCGGATAGCCTCGACCAAACCATCGGGAGCGTTCGCTTCAATTTCCAGCCCGTCGCCCAGGCGATCTATGGCCTGACCATGCACGGAATTCACCACTGGATTTTTTGTCTCGCAAAGCCCGGCCAGAAAGCCCCTGTCGGTCAATTCGACGCGGTGGGCAGGTCCATATTGGATTTCCAGCGGCTGCGTTTTGTCTTCGCGGTGGTCGAGCATGCCGTCGACATTATAAACTTGCTGATGCAGCGTCCCGCCCATGGCGACATTCAATTCCTGACACCCTCGGCAGATGCCAAAAATGGGGAGGTCAATATCCAGTGCAGCTTTGATAAGCCCAAGGCTGGCGCGATCCCGGGGCTGGTCGCGCAGAACCTCGCCCCCCACCGGCGCGGCGCCATACGCCGACGGCATTAAATTCGATGGGCTGCCCGTAATATAGAGCCCATCCAATCGCGACAGCAGGCTGGAGAAATTTATGTCGGCACCCAACGAAGGTATCATCAACGGAATGGTGTCGGCACTTTCCACCAATGCCGAAATATATTTGTTGCCAACCACGTTGCTTGGGTGAAGGCCCAATTGGCGGGTGTCGGAGACGACACCGACCAGTGGTTTGTGAAGTTCAGATTGCGCCATTCGCACTTAGTCCTTTACCTGGGTATCACACCTGCTTGAACAAGGCAGTTCAACCTATCAACCGAGGCCTGGCTCGGATAAATTGGGGGCGGTTCGGGATGCTCGAACCCGCACCCCGAATACATACAGCGTAATAATTTTATGACAACCTATGATCTATTAATAATTGGCGGTGGCATTAATGGGGCCGGAATCGCGCGGGACGCGGCCGGGCGCGGGCTTTCTGTTTTGCTGTGCGAGCAGGGTGATTTGGCCGGGGCGACCTCCTCGGCCAGCTCTAAACTCATTCACGGCGGGCTTCGCTATTTGGAGCAATATGAATTTGGCTTGGTGCGCAAGGCATTGAAGGAGCGCGAAGTTTTGCTGCGTGCCGCGCCGCATATCGTCCGCCCATTGAATTTTGTGTTGCCCCATGATGGGGATTTGCGACCCGCTTGGCTCATTCGGATCGGCCTCTTGCTCTACGACCATCTTGGCGCGCGGGAGTTACTGCCGGGATCGTCGGCGATTAAACTGGCAGCCCATCCGGCCGGGGCGGCTTTGCATGATAGATATGCAAAGGGCTTCGTCTATTCAGATTGTTTTGTCCAAGACGGGCGCCTCACCGTCCTCGCCTGCCAGGGTGCGGCCGAACAAGGCGCGGAAATTTTGACCCGCACCCAATGTGTGCAGGCGTCTCGGGAAGGCAAAAACTGGCGGGCAAAATTGCGCCGGGCGGACGGTGGCGTGCAAGAGGTTTCAGCGCGCAGCTTGGTCAATGCGGCGGGACCGTGGGCGGGGTCGATATTGGGCTCGACGATTGAAACCCGGACCGAGGCGCCAATTCGACTGGTCAAAGGCAGCCATATTATAACGCGCAAACTATTCGATCATGATTTTGCCTATATCCTGCAGGGCGCCGACGGGCGGGTGGTATTTGCCATTCCATTTGAAGACGAATTTACACTTATTGGCACGACCGACGAGGCCTATGAAGGAGACCCGGCGAATTGCGAAATCACGTCGGACGAAATCGACTATCTGTGTGCGGTGACAAAAAAATATTTTCGCCATCCGGCCTTGGCCGAGGATGTCGTCAAGACGTTTTCGGGAGTGCGCCCACTTTATGATGACGGCGCGAAATCAGCATCAGCGGTCACGCGTGACTATGTTTTTGATCTTGAGCATGACGGGGAAGGCGCGCCTCTCTTATCCATATTCGGTGGAAAAATTACGACTTTTCGGGTGATGGCTGAGGCGGCCGTTTCAAAACTGGCACCGATTTTGGGCAATGAGGCCTCCGCCTGGACTGCGGGCGCGCAACTGCCCGGCGGTGATATTCCCGGCGCAGATATGGATCGGTTCTTGGCTGATTTTCGGACAAAAAATTCGTGGCTGCCGGACGCGCTGTCGGCGCGCCTTGCCGCCAATTATGGCAGTCGAGCCGATGCCGTATTAGATGGCGCGCGCTCGTTGGATGATTTGGGGGAATATTTTGGTGATAATCTATATGCTGGCGAGATACTCTATCTGATGGAAAATGAATGGGCGCAGACAGCGGAAGATATTTTGTGGCGTCGGTCGAAGCTCCTGCTGCACATATCTTCGAAAACACGCGAAAAATTGGATGTATGGCTGAGCGAGCACGAGCATAGCCGCCAAAGTACGAGCGGAAAAATATATGGCGTTACTAATTAATCTACTGGGAATGGTTGCCCTTCTCTTGTGGGGGGTGCGACTGGTTCGAACGGGTATGATCCGGGCCTATGGCACGGGACTTCGCCATGCCTTGTCGGTGGCG
Organism: Alphaproteobacteria bacterium; assembly: GCA_021774575.1. GTDB lineage: Bacteria > Pseudomonadota > Alphaproteobacteria > UBA6615 > UBA6615 > JAJFIX01. The sequence continues at coordinate 112,554 of JAJFIX010000023.1, forward strand.
ACCAAAAACCGATTTGCCGCCGCTGGCAGCGGCATGATGGTCACGGCGGTATTGCAATCGAGCACGGCGACCGGGTTAATCCTGTCGTCTTTTGTTTCCCAAGGACTATTGGCCGTCGCGCCGGCCTTGGCGGTGATGTTGGGAGCCGATGTCGGTAGCGCGGTTGTTGCCCAGATATTGTCATTTGACCTGGGTGCACTCATGCCCTTGGCGCTACTGGTTGGATTTGCTGTTTTCACCATGGGGCAGCGAACACGGGCACGGGACCTGGGGCGGGTTGCTGTGGGGCTTGGGTTGATGTTGCTGGCGATCCAGCAAATGGTTCAAGTGACTGCGCCGCTGCAATCTTCAGAAACGGTGATGCGCATTTTGACCGCTCTGGGCGACGAGCCGCTGTTGGCGCTCATTGTCGCTGCCGTGCTGACTTGGCTGGCCCATTCATCTCTCGCCGTGGTGCTGATGATCGCCTCGATGACAATTTCGGGAATGCTCCAGCCGAACCTGGCATTCACCCTCGTTCTGGGGGCAAATTTAGGGGCCGCCGCGCCGCTTATTGTTGCGACCTTGGGCCAAGACCCGGTCAGCCGGCGAGTGGCCGTCGGCAATGCGGTGTTTCGTGTTGTCGGTAGTTTGGCCGCCTTGGCATTACTGCCGTTTTATCGGGATCAGATCGCTTTTTTTGGCGAAGACCCGGCGCGTCAGGTCGTTCATTTGCACATGTTATTTAATTTGGCGCTGCTGGTTTTTTTCATCGGCCTGATCGGCCCGGTCGCCGCATTATGCGCAAAAATAATGCGGGCAACGTCAGGCGATCAAGACGATCTGAGGCCGAAATATCTCGATCACTCGGCGTTGGCGACACCGGCGGTTGCGCTGGCCCTTGCGTCCCGTGAAATACTGCGCATCGGCGATATCGTCGAGGAAATGCTGCTCAAAACCCGTGAGGTCTTTCGCACCGACGATCGGGAACTGGTCTTTAGGGTTGAGGCAATGGATGATCGGCTTGATCGCATCTATGATTCGATCAAGATCTACTGCACCCAGATCAGCAGTAAGGAGATGACCGAATCCGAGGGGCGCCGATGCGGCGAAATAATTGCCTTTAACACCAATTTGGAGCATGTCGGCGACATCATCGATAAGAATTTGATGGAGCTGGCGTCGAAAAAAATCCGCCACCAATTATCGTTCTCAAAAGATGGGTGGAAGGAACTTGAGCTGTTTCACGAACAGGTTCTGCATAATCTAAAACTCGCAATGAGCGTTTTTATGTCCGACGATGTTGATATGGCCCGCATGTTGTTTGAGGCAAAAGAACGGTTCCGGGAGCAGGAAATGGCGTTTTCCGACAGCCACTTTGAACGGTTGCGGAGCGAGCAAAAAGACACCCAGGAAAGTAGCGCCTTGCACCTTGATATATTGCGCGACCTAAAGCGGATAAATTCTCACCTTGCTTCGGTCGCCTATCCGATCCTTGACGCCGCCGGCGCCCTGCGGTCGAGCCGGCTGCGCCGGGCGCAACAGAGCGAACCGACCTGATATATCTAGCGCTGATGTAAGATACCTTCGGGCACAAAATTGGAAAATGCGAAGGCGAAACTGACGTCATAGGGGATGTCGACCAACCCGTCTTCGGTCTGGCGCTGGACGATGACATTACCGACATCTCGGCCTTCGGCAATTGTCGGGGTATCGTGGAGGGAGTTTTGACCCGCCTGCCAGGTGAGGACCAAGTCCTCGGTTTCGATAGTTTTACGCTGGCGCAACAGATCCAAGGTCCAGGCCTGATTGCCGACCACAACTACCCGGGCGATTGGATTGATCCCTTCGGGTAAATTGTGGGGGTAGCGTTCCCGGGAAAGGGCGAGGGGGGTGTCGTCGACCCCGGCATTACCCGAAATACCATAGGGGCGGGGGTCACCATCGGCGGGGATCAGAACGATACCCTCTGGGGCCCGTTCGATAAATTTTTGCAGAGATTCAACCCGTGACGGTAACGGCGTCAGCCGCTGGCCAGTACGTTCGCCAACGATCGCTTCGCCGAGAAATTGCTGCCACCAGCTTTCGGTTTCATGATCGAAGATGACCATGTCCATCAAGCGAAGGCGACCCGCATTGCCGAAGGTCAGGGTTTGACCGTCAAGGCGCCGGTCATAGACCACCCCGGAATTGCACAATGGACAATAGGTCACCAGCACCGGCACGCCGCCGACCGTATCATTGACGATTTCGCGAAACAGCAAGACCCGCAACGGATAGGCCCGATAATCGCCATTGATGCCGATACTAAGAACCGGCTCCAGCGGCCCGATATAGCCGACCGCTCGTGTTTGCGTAAAAGCCGGGCGGTAAATGGGGGCAATCGTGTCGCGGCGCGGACTGCCGGTAAATATTTCCCCGAAACTGATTGAGCGTTGGGCAAAATCGGTCCTGGGAAACTCGTCGAGCCATTCGAATATGTTTTGCCCTTGTGCGGGCAAGCTGGCGCCGGTCGCGCACACGATGGCCCCGATGAGGGAAATTACTTGGGGCATAAGTCGCAAATTTCATACTCCCTGCTTACTCTGCCATCATACAACCATACATTTTTTATCGTGGCGGAAGAAAGTTATTTTCAAAATATGGCATCGCCTTATTCGTCGTAAAAAAAACAACAAAAAACTTGTATTGAGATAAAAACAGCACAATATTACGAGCTTGATACCCGGCGTTTTCGATCAGGGCGCCTATCTGCCTTTACCGATATACGCGCCAGCAAATCTCCAACGCGAAAGGAATTACCTGATGACTGCACTTCCACCCCCAGCGATGAAGACCAATGCCGGGTCCGGCACCGACGATCCGAGGCTGGCTCTGGCCGCGGACTTGCCGGGATTGATCGATAGATTTAATGAGATGCGCGACTATCTGGGCGGTCTGCTCGGTGTCGATGGCGTTACGGAAACCGCCAAGTTAGTGTTGGGGGTCGGTGAAATGTCACCGGTTGGCCGCGCGTTCCTGACACTGAATGCTGCGCCCAGCCCCGGCTTTGTGATGATGGATGACGGGACGATCGGCAATGGTGCATCCGGCGCGTCAAACCGGGCCCATGCCGATACCGAGGGGCTTTTTAAACTGTTGTGGAATGGTTTTACCGATACAAATTCGCCGGTCGGCGGCGGGCGCGGTGCAAACGCGCAAATTGATTGGGACGCGGGAAAGACGATCCAACTATTGCGGGTCGTCGGTCGAGGCCTTGCGGTGCCTGGCCTCGGCGCGGGCATGAGTGTGCCGCGCGCCCAAGGTGACTGGCTTGGGGAAGAAGCAGCAATCCTCGACATTAATCAGATGCCCCTTCACGGCCATGGTAGTGGGACCCTCGCTGCTTCGAGCGGCGGGGCACATACACATACCTTTGACAGGATTTCTCAGAGTGGTGAGTTTTATTATAGCGGTATTACTGGCGGTAGCGGTGGAAACCCTCCGTCTTCATTCGCTGTCAGCATCGACGGAGCGCATTCCCATACATTCTCGGGTAGCGTCGATCCGGCAGGTGGCAGCGATCCCGTCGATCTTTTCCAGCCAACCAGCTTTGCCTTTAATGTCGAGGTGTCTCTGGGCGCGATACTTTAACTCACCTGCGCTTTCCGCGTGAATGGTGATGGGTTCGACGGTTATAATGGCCTATGGAAAAAATGAAAATGACACGGGCCGACGCCCAAGACCTGGACGCACGCGATCCACTGGCCCCTCTTCGGGACGAATTCATCCTCGAAGAGGGGCTGATTTACCTTGATGGTAACTCACTCGGGCCTTTGCAAAAGGGGGTGAGTGAGCGAGTGGCCCAGGCAATTGCCCAGGAATGGGGGCGCGATCTCATTTCCAGTTGGAGCAAAAATGGTTGGTTTGATTTGCCGCGCCGGATCGGTGAGAAGATCGCGCCGCTGGTGGGGGCGGGGCCGGGGCAGGTGGTTGTCGCCGACGGAACCTCGATCAATATTTTTAAAGTTCTGGCCGCCGCCCTGGGCATGCAGCCGGGACGCACCCGTATTTTATCCGAGCCCGGCAATTTCCCCACTGACCTCTATATGGTGCAGGGCATGACCGAGCTACTGGGGTCGGAAAACTGCGAGCTGGTGCTGGCCGAAGAAGACGGCATCGCCGAGGCAATCGACGACACCACCGCCTTGGTCATCTTGACCCAGGTTAATTTCCGCTCCGGCCGGGTGCATGATATGGCGGCGATCACTCAAGCGGCTCACGAAAAAGGCGCATTGGTTTGCTGGGATTTGTGCCACAGCACCGGGGCATTGCCGGTTGATCTGGATGGATGTGGCGCCGATTTTGCTGTCGGTTGCGGGTATAAATATCTGAACGGCGGCCCTGGGGCGCCAGCCTATATTTATGTCGCCGAGCGACATCAAAAATCGGTCATTCAACCGCTATCGGGGTGGCACGGCCATGCTGCGCCCTTTGATTTCGATACCGAGTATCGGCCCGCCGACACGGTTAATCGCTATCTTTGCGGTACTCAGCCGGTATTGTCGATGCTGGCGCTCGAACAATCATTGGAGATCTGGTCGCGGGTGGATATGGCCGATGTGCGGAAAAAATCCGTGGCTTTATGCGAAATGTTCATTGCGCTGGTTGAGGCGCGGTGCGCCGATATGGGCTTTGCCCTTGTCTCGCCCCGTGCATCCGATCAACGGGGCAGCCAGGTCGCCTTTGCCCATGAGGCGGGGTACGCCATTATGCAGGCGCTGATCGCGGCCCGGGTGGTTGGCGATTTTCGCGCCCCGGACGTGATGCGGTTTGGATTTACGCCGCTTTACACGCGCTATGTCGATGTTTGGGACGCGGTTGACCGGCTGGTCACCGTGTTGGAGAGCAAGGCCTATGAAAACGCCGATTTTCAGCTGCGCGCGGCGATAACATAGCCCTCAATTCTATTAGAGCCTTGATGTTTGGCGACTGTTCGTAGACAAGATGCCCCCAATATTGGACGGCCAGCACGGGAGCCAGCGTGAAAATCAAGAAACTTCTTGTTGCCAATCGCGGCGAAATCGCCATCCGTGTCTTGCGGGCGGCAAATGAGCTTTCCATTAAAACCGTTGCGATCTACGCGGCGGAAGATAAGCTCTCCTTGCATCGCTATAAGTCCGATGAAGCCTATCGGGTCGGCGAGGAGCTGGGCCCGGTCGGTGCCTATTTGTCGATTGAAGAGATTATCCGCGTCGCCCAAGAAGCAAATGTCGACGCGATCCATCCGGGCTACGGGTTTTTGTCGGAAAAACCGGAATTTGCCGAGGCGGTTGCGGCCGCCGGGATGATTTGGATCGGACCGCCCCCCGACATTATGCGGGCGCTCGGCAACAAAATATCAGCGCGCGAAATGGCCGTGCGCGCCGGAACACCGGTAATGCCGGCGACCGGGCCGCTGCCCGATGATATTTCGGAGGTCAAGAAATTGGCTGCCGAGGTTGGTTATCCGCTGATGCTGAAAGCCAGCTGGGGCGGCGGCGGCCGTGGCATGCGAGTGATCGAGAGCGAAAGCGAACTGGCCGATAATGTGCTGGCGGGACGGCGCGAGGCGGAGAACGCCTTCGGTAATGGGGAGGTCTATCTCGAAAAACTCATTCGCCGGGCGCGTCATATCGAAGTTCAGTTGATCGGCGACAGCCATGGCACCGTCGTTCATTTGTTCGAGCGCGACTGCACTGTGCAACGGCGCAATCAAAAAGTGGTGGAACGGGCCCCGGCCCCCCATTTGGCGGCGGGTCAGCAGGCGGATCTATGCGAGGCAGCGCTAAAACTCGCGCGCACCGCCGGGTATGTGAATGCGGGCACAGCGGAATTTCTGCTCGATGCGGACACTGGGTTATTTTATTTCATCGAGGTTAATCCGCGCATCCAAGTTGAGCATACGGTGACCGAACAAGTGACCGGCATCGATATCGTCAAGGCGCAAATCCGCATCGCCCAGGGGGCAAGAATTGGCGCCAAAGCCGGTGAGCCCGACGATTGCGGTGTGCCCGATCAGGAGGATATCAAGCTCAACGGCCATGCTTTGCAGTGCCGGGTGACGACCGAAGATCCGGAAAATGATTTTGTGCCCGATTATGGGCGGATCACGGCCTATCGCGGCGCGACCGGGTTCGGAATTCGCCTTGACGGCGGCACCGCCTATTCCGGGGCGGTGATAACCCGCTATTATGACAGCCTATTGGAGAAAGTCACCGCCTGGGCGCCGACCCCCGATGAAGCCATTGCCCGCATGGACCGGGCCTTGCGCGAGTTTCGCATTCGCGGTGTTGGCACAAATATCGTGTTTGTCGAAAACCTGATCAATCACCCGGAATTCAAGACGGGCAACTACACGACGACCTTTATCGATCAAACCCCCGCGCTTTTCAGTATGCCCAAAAGGCGCGACCGGGCGACCCGGTTATTGCGCTATATCGCTGATACCAGTGTGAATGGGCACAAAGACGTGACTGGGCGTCCGCTGCCGTCGCCCCATGCTTTGGCTCCGGTGGTGCCGAAATATGACGCCGTCGACCCCTTGCCCGGCGCCCATAATATTTTGGAAGAAGATGGCCCCCAGGCCGTCGCCGATTGGATGCTCGAGCAAAAATCTCTGCTGATCACCGATACGACGATGCGCGACGCCCACCAATCTTTGCTCGCCACCAGGATGCGCAGCTACGACATGACGCAAATCGCGTCGGCCTATGCCCATAAAATGCCTGGCCTGTTCAGCCTCGAATGTTGGGGTGGGGCAACTTTTGACGTGGCTATGCGGTTTCTCGATGAAAGTCCTTGGGAGCGCCTGGCGCAAATCCGCGAGGCCGTCCCCAATATACTCTTACAGATGTTGTTTCGCGGGTCGAACGGAGTTGGTTACACATCCTATCCCGATAATGTGGTGCGCCAATTTGTTGGCCGTGCGGCGGAAGGGGGGATCGATCTTTTCCGGGTTTTCGACAGCTTAAACTGGGTTGAGAATATGCGCGTCGGGATCGACGCCATTCTCGAGACCGGAAAAATTTGCGAAGCGGTGATTTGTTATACCGGCGATATTTACGATCCCGACCGGGCAAGTTACGACCTGGATTATTATGTTTCGATGGCCCATGAGTTGAAGGCGACCGGAACTCATATTTTGGGCATCAAGGATATGGCTGGGCTGATCAAGCCGGGGGCGGCCGATCTGCTTGTGCGAACGTTGAAGGCCGAAACCGGACTGCCGATCCATTTCCATACCCACGATACCTCCGGGGTGGCGGCGGCGTCTGTTGTCGCGGCGGCAAATGCCGGTGCCGATGCGGTCGATTTGGCAATGGACAGTCTTTCGGGTTTAACCTCTCAGCCTAATTTGGGAGCGATTGTCGAGGTCATGCGCCATACGGACCGCGAGACCGGTTTCGACCCGGCGACGGTACGCGGTTTTTCAGATTATTGGGAAGCGGTGCGGGCGCAATACGCAGCGTTTGAATCCGACATGAAAGCAGGGGCGTCGGAAGTCTATTTGCATGAAATGCCCGGTGGACAATTTACTAATTTAAAAGAGCAGGCGAGAGGGCTGGGGCTTGCCGAGCGCTGGCACGAGGTGGCCAAGGCCTATGCCGAGGTTAATCGCATGTTCGGCGATATCGTCAAAGTAACGCCATCGTCAAAGGTCGTCGGTGACATGGCGCTGGCGATGGTTTCGGCCGGGCTGACCCGGGCCGATGTCGAAGATCCGGACCGGGAAATCGCCTTTCCCGAATCCGTCGTGAGTTTCTTCAGGGGCGAGCTTGGCCAGCCAACCAACGGATTCCCTAAAGAACTTCAGGCTAAGGTTTTAAAGGGCCAGGCGCCGATCACCGTGCGGCCGGGGGCGCTGCTCGACGATGTCGATCTTGGCGCGGCGAAGGCCGAAGTGGAAAAGACGATTGGTCGGCACGTCACCGAAGACGAACTCAATTCCTATCTCATGTATCCAAAAGTCTTTGTTGACTATGCGGCGCGGCGCCGGTCCTTCGGCCCGGTCTCGGCGTTGCCGACGCCGATTTATTTTTACGGCATGGAGCCCGGCGATGAGGTCGGCGTTGATATCGAGCGGGGCAAACGTCTGCATATTTCCTGCCAAGCTATTGGCGGGGCCGACGATCATGGTTTTCGAAAAGTATTTTTTGAGCTGAACGGCCAGCCGCGCACGGTCCGCATTGCCGACCGGTCAATCGCCGATCATGTCGAGCAGCGCCCGGTCGCCGATCCGGGTAACGCCTGTCATGTCGCCGCGCCGATGCCCGGCATGATTTCGACGGTGGCCGTTAGCGTGGGGCAAGAGGTGAAAGCCGGTGACGTGCTTTTGTCCCTTGAAGCGATGAAAATGGAGACGGTGATCCATGCCGAACGTGACGGCAAAATAAAACAGATTGTTGCAACCGCAGGCACCCAGGTTGAGGCAAAGGAACTGGTTCTCGAGTACGAATAACTGCGTATTAGGTAACGTTTCATCGCAAAAACGTTACCGCCATGTTACCGTCGTACCCGCGGGGCACTTACATATCGAGAGGTTGACCATAAACCACTGCCGGTTAATCCCGGCGGCAAGGAGATATGTCATGCGAAAAATGCCCTTAGTGATGGCTCTTTCTCTGTTCGTGTTTTCAAATTCCGTCAGTTTTTTCTCGCCTAACGCCCAAGCGCAAATTCGAATTCAGCCGCCCCAGCGGGTTTTACCGGTGCCGACTTCACCGGACCCCAACACCCTCGCTCAATTTGTGATACCCAATACAATTCGTGGGATCAGCGTGAACCGGGCGCGGGTGACAAGCCACGTTATGCGGCCAACCAATCTGTCCGGCGTAACCAGCGATGACGGTTTGGATAGCCGTGATATACGGGCGTTGCCAAGGGTCGCGACCGTCGTTCCCGGCATTTCTATTTCGCCAGGGATAACCAGAGTTCGACCCGGCACGATCACGGTTCAGCCCCCGGTTATAACGCGCCGACCGGGCAGGTTAACGATAACCCCCGGACGGGCGACGGTACCTCCTGTCGGGACTGCGCCGAACTTGACTGCGCCGATATTGCCCAGCTTGAACGTCAACGGGTTTGGCGACGATTTGCATGCGGCGCTAAAAGACGTGGTTGGTGGGTATTTCATGCGAATGCTGGAAAACGGCCAGCCGATCTATACCTTGCAATGGAATTGGTCGATTGCCCCGGGAGACGGTGGGCAAGGCTGGGGCCCGGACCGCAATATGCATATCGCCAGCGTGTCCAAGCTGATGACGGCCATTGGTATGACCCGATTGCTCGAAGAGAAAAACATATCGCCCGATACACCGATCATCGGGTTTCTGCCGACCTATTGGCAATTTGGCCCGAACATCAACCAAATTACTTTCCGTGACCTGTTGACCCATCGGTCTGGATTTTCGACCGGCGGCTCGAGCTCCGACTATCAGTTCATGAAGGCGCGGGTTGCCAGTGGCGTCACCGGTCTCGGTGGTTACGACTACGAAAATATGAATTTCGGTCTGTGTCGTATCTTGATGGCGGTGATTAACGGCAATGTTGCAAAAAACATGACCTTGGCGCCGATCTTTGCCAGTCTTACTGATCAGCTCTGGGACGCGGTGACGATCGATGCATACGATCAATATATGCAAAATAATGTTTTTGCGGTTTCGGGCGTGGCAAACGCCGATTTGACCCATCCGGGAAATGGCGCTTTGGCCTATGATTTTCCCGGCGGCTCGGGTTGGAATTCGGGAGATCTCTCAACGGTTTCGGGGGGCGCCGGGTGGCACATGTCGCCCAACGAAGTCTTGAGCGTCATGGCCAATTTCCGTCATGCGGGCAATATCGTGTCGCGGGCTGACGCCCAACGGATGCTCGATAACGGCTTTGGTATCGACCGGACCATTAGTTCACCGGCAGGCACTCTTTACGAAAAGAACGGCCTGTGGCGTGACGGGAACGGGCGCACGGAACAGAATGTCGCCTATTTCCTGCCCGGCGGACAGGAGCTCGTTGTCTATGTAAACTCGCCAATCGGCCAGTCGGGTGCGTCGTTGCGCGAACTGGTGAAGAACACCTATCTCGCTAATGTTGAATAGCTGAGGCGCTAAATAGGGGCCCGCGTCAAAATAAGGCGTGGGCCCAAATTTGGGCAATTTCGGAAAGACCTTGGGTGCGGTGTAACCCCCTAAAAACATGTTCAAAATCACCGGTCGTGGGTGTGTGCAACTGTGAAAACTGCTTGCAATTCCGGTTTATTGATGCAAAATTAACCTTACGTGACAAAATGTCGCGCACCAGCGACACTTTGTCGCTCACCAGCGACACTTTGTCGCTCACCCGGGTTGCCAATTGTCGGCGTGGGGCCGAGGAATGGCAGAGAAAGGAATGCATCAGATGTTGATGAGTACCCATAGCCAAAGCGAGGCGATCGGGGTTTTTGATGATCCCGGTAGGTTACAAAATTCGGTAGATGAGCTGCAAAGCGCCGGCTTTGATCGCGCGAGTTTCTCAGTGATGCCCTCGGTGGATACGGTTGAGAAGGAACTTGGCCACCGGCTGGGCAAGGTCGCAGATGTGTTGGATGATCCCGATATTTCCCGAGCGCTGCCGGTGAGCACCCGCGCGGTTGGAATGGCCCAGGGGGTCATGGTTCTGTTTCCGCTCTATATCGGCGCGCTGCTTGCTCTCAGCGTTACCGCGTCAAACAGCGCCGGACTTGGCATGGTGAGCCTTGCGGCGGTGCTCGGGGGCGTGCTCGGCGGGGCGATTGGAATTTTACCGGCGATCAGGCTTCGGCGGCGCTACGCGAAAAGGATTGATGATAAAATTGAACGCGGTGGGCTGGTTCTCTGGGTCGCGGTTCACAATCAGGAATATGCGGACCGGGCGAAGACAGTGATGAAAAACAATCAGGCCTCCGACGTCCAAGTCCATGGCAGATTGGCCGCATCGGCGGCGTAGCCCGGTAATCCAACCTCCCAAGAAGAGCAGGGGACGCCTTTAGCGTCCCCTTTTTTTGTGAGCCTTTTATGGGTGGTGGACGACGAATTCCGGGGCTTCGCCGAAGAATATCAACCGGGTGATTTCGGTGTAATCGCCTTCAAACATCATCAAACTGGTAAAAACCAGAATGGCGAGCGGCGGCAGCATGACGGCGTAAACCAAGGCGAACCGTTCCCACGCCATATGCATGAAAACCGAAACGATCAGCCCCGCCTTCATGACCATGAAGGTCAAAATGAGCGTCCAACGAAGATAGCTCTGGAAATCGAAATAATCGACAAGATAGGAAAGTGTTGAGAGGACAAACAGCATCGCCCAGATCTTGAAATAAATTCCAAGTGGATGTTGCTGGCCCTCAAAATCCCCGTCGTCGCCGATGGGGGCTGAAGAGTGTTGCGTCGTTTCAGCATGTGCCATGTCGGACCCTCACCACAGATAGAAAAAGGCGAAAATAAATACCCAGACCAAATCGACGAAATGCCAATAGAGGCCCATTATTTCAACGGACTCGTAATTGCCCTTTCGACTGGTGAAAAAGCCACGTCGCCCGGTATCGTAATCGCCGCGCAAAACTTTCCGAGCAACGATAAAGAGAAAGATGACACCGATCGAAACATGAAACCCGTGAAATCCGGTTATCATGAAAAAGATCGAACCAAATTGGGCAGCGCCGAAGGGGTTGCTCCAGGGACGAACCCCTTCCTCCACGATCAGCTTGGTCCACTCAAAAGCCTGCATGCCGACAAAGCTCGCCCCGAGAATGGCGGTGATAACCAGAAATATCGCGGTCATAAAGCGGTTGCGCCGATAGCCGTAATTGACCGCCAATACCATCGTGCCGCTCGATGTAATGAGAATGAAGGTCATGATGGCGATGAGGATCAGCGGAATAGGCGTACCGAAAATGCTTAGGGCAAATATTTCGCTGGGATAGGGCCATGGGTCTGTCGTCGAAAGGCGCACGGTCATATAGGCAATCAGGAAACAGCTGAAGACGAACGTGTCGCTGACCAGGAAGATCCACATCATGGCCTTGCCCCAGGGGACATTTTTAAATGTCCGCTGGTCCGAACGCCAATCGTCGGCCATGCCTTCCCAGCGGTCGGGCTGCTTGGTTTCGGTCGTCTGCGCCATGTCCCGTTCCTTCGTTCAGGTGGCCAAAAGTAGGCTGAATAATGCGACCCAGACCAACAGCAGAAAATGCCAATAGACGGTGCACATATCCAAGCTCGCGCGAATTTTGCTTGTATCGTTGCCGCGCAGCAGCTTGCCGCCGGTTCGGGCCCAGGCAAACAGCCCGCCGATCAGATGCAGCCCATGCAGCGCCGTGATCAAATAGAAAAAAGCATTGGCCGGGTTCGACGCGGCGAAATAACCCAGCTCCGTCATTTGGCGCCAAGCCAATAGCTGTCCGGCGAGAAACAGAACGGCAAATAGTCCGGCAAGGCTCAGGCCGATCCGGGCACGCCGCATATTTAACTGCCGGGCGCTGATTTGGGCCCACTGGAAGGCGGCGCTGCTCAGAATAATGATTGCGGTATTCAGCCATAAAATCGGTGGGTCGGGCAGGGCGGCCCAATCGCCAAATCCCATCCGCATGTAATAGGCGCTGATCAACAGCGAAAACAAACCAGTAATGACGGTGATAAAAACGAACAATCCGAGCTTTGACTTTGGCAGCTTGATTTCCGCCCGGGGCATATTCTCGATGCCCTCGACGGCCCAGCTCTTGGTGGTTAAATCGTTTAGATACAACCAACGACCGATGGTGATCATGACGGCGAGCATGAATATGAGCGTAATAATCACGAGCGTGATCCCCTATCCATCTTCGATATTTTCTAGGCCGGGCATGGTCGAGGGCGCCACATTTTGCGGAATGAAATCCGTTGCGAAACCCGGCACCGAATAGGCATAGGCCCAGCGATAAACCGGTGGCAGTTCTGGTCCCCAATTGCCGTGACCCGGCGGCATGTCGGGGGTTTGCCATTCCAGCGATGTTGCATTCCAAGGGTTCTTCTCGGATTTTTTGCCGTAGCGCAGGCTCCAAAACAGATTGATGAAAAATATGATTTGGGCAACGCCGACCAGCAGCGTGATGACGGTGACAAACGCATTTAGCTGGCCCACTGAGGCGGGGATAAAGTCGGCCGGGGTGCCGCCGACATTGAGTTCGAAGTAGCGGCGGGGGACACCGAGCAATCCAATATAATGGAGCGGCAAGAAGATCGAATAGGCACCCAGGAAGGTAATCCAGAAATGGACTTTACCCAGCCCGACATGCAGCATTCGACCCGACATCAACGGGAACCAATGATAAATCGCCCCGAAAACGACCATCAGCGGGGCCACCCCCATCACCATGTGAAAATGGGCGACGACAAACATGGTGTCGGACAGGGGGACGTCGACAACCACATTGCCGAGAAATAATCCGGTGATGCCACCATTGAGAAAAGTGACGATAAAGCCGAGGGAAAAGAGCATTGGTATGGTGAAATGGATGTTTCCCCGCCATATGGTGAGCACCCAATTATAAACTTTCAGGGCTGTCGGAATGGCAATGATCAGGGTGGTCGTTGCAAAGAAAAACCCGAAGGCGGGATGCATGCCGCTGACATACATATGATGGGCCCAGACGACAAAGCTGATCGCGCCGATGGCGACAATCGCCCAAACCATCATTCTATACCCAAAAATATTTCGCCGCGAATGGGCGCTGATCAAATCCGAGACGATGCCAAAGGCGGGCAAGGCGACGATGTAAACTTCCGGGTGACCGAAGAACCAGAATAAATGCTGGAATAAAATTGGACTGCCGCCCCCATACTCCAAATGCTCACCAAAGGAGACAATGGCCGGCATGAAAAAACTGGTGCCGAGCACCTGATCGAGCAGCATCATGATTGCGCCGACAAACAATGCCGGGAAGGCAAACAGCGCGAGTACGGTCGCGGTGAAAATGCCCCAAATTGTTAGGGGCAAACGCATCATGGTCATGCCCCGGGTCCGGCCCTGCAAAACGGTAACGACATAATTCAAGCCGCCCATGGTAAAGCCGACAATGAAGAGGGCCAGGGAGACGAGCATTAAGATAATGCCGAGGTCACTGCCCGGCGTGCCTTCAAGAATCGCTTGGGGCGGGTAAAGGGTCCATCCGGCCCCGGTTGGTCCGCCGGGAATAAAAAAGGTCGAGACCAAAATCAGCACAGCGAGCAAATAAATCCAATAGCTCAGCATATTGATATAAGGAAACACCATGTCGCGCGCGCCAACCATCAGGGGAATAAGATAGTTGCCAAATCCTCCGAGAAAAAGGGCGGTGAGCAGATAAATCACCATGATCATGCCGTGCATGGTGATGAATTGATAATAGGCTTCCGGTGAGATGAACGAAAAGACTTCGGGGAACCCCAACTGTATCCGCATCATCCACGATAGAACGAGGCCAACCAGACCAATGGCGATTGCTGTGCCTGAATACTGAATGGCAATGACTTTCGCATCTTGGGAGAAGACGTATTTCGTTATCCAGCTCTTTGCATGATAGAGATCGGCTTCCTCGACTTCGGCGACTGGGAGGGCATCGATATCTGTGTTGCCTATGTCGACCATCAATCTATCCTTGTTCCGCTGTGCTCATGAGAGCGACCTGATATACGCGACCAACGCATCAAGCTCTTCTTCGGTTAAGTCGTATGGCGGCATCGACGGCGCGTATCCATCGACAATGGCCGCATTCGGATCGGTAATGGAGGTTTTCAAAAATTCCGCGTCGACCAGCACCGTGTCACCGCCGTCAAGGGTTTCGGTTTTGCCATAGAGCGCTAGCCAGCTTGGCCCCACGCCAGCACTGCCGTCTATCGAATGGCAGCCCATACAGCCTCGCGACTGTGCGATATCCCGGCCTTGATCGGCCAGATCGTTCCCGGTGCTGATCCCGGCCGCGGCGAGGGTCTCGACAAAAGTCGATTGTTCGGCCAGCCAAATGCGGAAATCCTCGGGCTCATCGACGACGACATGACCGCGCATATTATAGTGGCCGGTGCCGCAGAGCTCGGCGCACAGAACCTCAAACTTGCCGGTGCGGGTTGGGGTCATCCAAAAAAACGTGACCATTCCCGGGACCATGTCCATCTTGGCCCGAAAATGCGGCACGTAAAAATTATGCAAAACGTCTTTTGACCGGAACAACAGCTTAATCGGCTGATCGAGTTCCATGTGCAATTCGTTGTTGGCAATCAGAATATCGTCGGCCCCAAAAGGGTCATCAAGATCAATGCCGAAGGGATTGTCACCGGTGATATTGGTGATTTTCGTTGTGCCTAAGACACCGTCTGCGCCGGGATAGCGGTAATTCCAGGTCCATTGCTGGCCCACCACCTCAACTTGCGCGGCATCCTCGGGAACGGTCACATAACTTGCCCAGGCAAAAAGCCCCGGCGTCAGCAGGGCGATAACCCCAACAGCCGTCCCCAGGCTCAGCCAGAGTTCAAGTTTCTTGCTTTCGGGTTCGTAGACGGCTGTGTGGCCTTCGCGGTTCCGATAGGTGTAAACCGAGTAGGCGAGAAACAGCATGATGACGGTAAAAACGACCCCGGTAATTACGAAAGTGATCAGGATCGTTTGATCGAATACCCCCCAATTGGAGGCGATTGGAGTCCACCACCAAGGGCTGAGAAAATGAAACAGCAGGGTGCCGACCCCTACCAGCAATAGTGCTATCGCGATACGCATAACCGTCCCACCTCACACAAGATCTCCGTACGAAACGCGCTCGCAGCAGTCTTACGTAGGCTTGGTTCATGCCTTCGGTTATCGTCGGTCAATATTATTCAGGCAGAACACGTCGTAAGAATTTACTCGAGAACGCCCAGATACAAAGCTTCGCTTGCCCCCAATTGGTTCCAAGTTGGTCAATGGTACCGATTAGGTTAGCGAAAAAAAGGTGATCGGGCAAATCATAGCGACGCGATACAAAATATTACGTTATCGAGCGTCTAAATACTTACCTGTTGTACCGCTTCTTCCGCGATGGAATTTTCTGTAAATTTCGTTGCTAATCCTGTGGTTGAACGGGTCAGGTATAAGCGCTGGGCTGGTTTAAACCCGCTGCGTCCAAGAAATTGCAACAGCGGGAAATTATTCCAAGTGACATTGGTGCGTACAGCTTCGACATGCAGCGCATTCAGGTTGACCAGCAACTGAGAGATCAGAGCCGAGCCGACTCCATGGTGACCAAATCCGGGATGAACTCCGATTGTGTCGATCACTGCCACTGGTTCGGTGCGGCCATATTCACCGTAATCGACCCTGGCCATAATATAGCCGACGGGCAAATTATCGACTTCGGCAATCAGTGAAATTCTTATGCCCGTCTCACTCATGACTTCGCGGAATTTCGCCGCATAATAATTGCGCCGGTCGCGACCAGTGAATTTGGTGTCAATGCGAATGACGGTTTCCAAATCACTTTCGTCCATTGAACGAACCGGGACCTTGTCCCGGGAGAGGGCTTCGAAATCGTCACCGCCGGGATCGGAAAAATCAGACATGTCGGCGTCGATCTGCGCTTCGGAAATATCGGCGTCAGGGGGATGCGCCAAGTGCATATCACTGGCTTTGCATTCCAAAATATATCTGTCGGCGATTTCAAATCCGGCGCCGGAGAAAAAATGGATCAGGTTTCGGTTTTGCCAATCGATCTGGGTTCGCAATTCCCTGGCGCCCACCTCTTCTGCTTTTTCCGCCAGCCAATCCAAAATAAGGCCGCCATTGCCGGCATGACGCGCGTCAGGATCAACGCCGATGACGTCGATGACGGCAATGCGATGGTCGACACCAAACTCGCCGTCCTGTAGGCGGGCGATCGCATAGCCGGAAACCACATCATCGGGGCCGGTGACGGCGGCGGCGATAAAATCGCTCGCGTCGGCAAGGGCGGCGGCCAGCCGCTTTTCAAAAAACCGGCGTCGCGAGCGCCCGACAATTCTTGTGTCGACCTCTACCACCCGTTCAAGATCCGTCGCCCTTAACGGCCGAATGCCGGAGCTGATTGTTTCGCTCATATCCATTATCCTTCTAGGAGGCCAGCGCCAGCTCGTCCAAGCGCGTCAGCTTATCGTGGCGATAGGCGCCCCAAATGGCCGCACCGATGGCTCCGGCGTAAATCGAGTCCGGATGACTTTTCGAATTTACGTCGACCTTCTGGCCCGCCATCGCTTCGTTGAGTGCAGCCACCAGTCCGATATCCGACGCCATGCCCCCGGTCAGCAATACGGTCGCATCGGTAACTTTTACCGCGCGTAAAAGCTTGACCAGCCTGGCCGCCATCGACATGTGAATGCCTTTCAAAATATTGGGGGTCGAGATTTGGCGCGACACCATATTGATGACATCGGTTTCGGCCAGCACGGCGCAAATCGATGAAACCTTTTCCGGATCGTCGGCCTGCAGCGATAGAGGGCCGATCTCTTCCCAGGTAATGCCGAGATAGCGGGCGATGTTTTCAACAAACTGGCCCGATCCCGATGCGCATTGAGAGGTCATTCGATAGCCAAGCACCTTGCCCCGCTCATCGACTAAAATCGCCCGCCCGTGCAGGGCGCCGATATCGAGGACGGCGCGGGCCTCGGGCTCAAGATAAATCCCGCCGCGGGCATGGGTGGTCATTGAATAGAAATGCCCGGTCGAAAAATCGAGGCTCTCGGCCTCTCCCGTTGTCGCGATATACCCGACGTCGCCGATTTCGGCGCCAGCGTCCTTGATCGCCAAGTCGAGGGCCTCGCGGGCCAGCTTATGGGGATCGCGCTGGCGGATTTTTTCGATATGGCGGGAGACCCAGTTTATTTTTCCGTCGGTAACGTCGAAAATCACCGCCTTGACCGCGCCTGTTCCCAGGTCTATTCCTGCTGCAAGGGTCATGGTTTTATGTCTCCTCTTAACTATCGAGGGCGCGGCGGGCAAAGGCTGCGGCCCCAAGCGCTCCGGTATAGATTGATGCGGGGTCGATATTGATCGTGACGTCGCCGTAATTTTCCTTGACCAGCGCCTTTAATTCTTTGACCGCCGCCTGATTATTGGCGACCCCGCCGGTGAAAGTGAACTCGTCGGTAATGCCGCCGGACCGGGAGACGATGGACATGGCGCGCAGGATGATCGCCCGATGCAGGCCACCGAGAATGTCCTCTCGTTTTTCACCCAAGGCCAGCCGGTCGCGAAGTTCGGCGCCGGCAAAAACCGTGCAGGTTGAATTAATGCGCACAGCCTTGCTGGCCTTTAGGGCCAGGGGCCCAAGCTCGTGCAAGCCCATATTCATCTCGTCGGCGATATAGCCGAGATACCGGCCGCACCCGGCGGCGCACCGGTCGTTCATCTGGAAGTTTTCGACAATGCCCTCGCCATCGACTTGGATCGATTTTGTGTCTTGCCCGCCAATGTCGAGCACCGTCCGCGTGCCCGCATACATCATATGGGCGCCGAGACCGTGGCAGAGAATTTCAGACCGGATATTGTCTTTGGGAAAGGGCAGGGTGACCCGCCCGTAACCTGTGCCAACTTGCGAGGCTTCTTCCAATTCGATATCGAGGGCGGCCTGCATGACCGTTCGCGCCGTCGATTGGTCGAGGCCCAGTTCAGACCCGGCTGTCGTTAGACGGTCAATGGCGCGCAGGAACATTTGCGCCATGTCGCTGGTGGGGGGGCGGTTTTCAACTTCAATAATGGATTTATCATAGAGATTGATCAGCGTGTCGTAGGCGATCCCTGCTTGTTTGGCGACAGCCTCGCCGATCTGCATGACCCGGCTGCCGGCAATGTCGCGAAAGAAATCGGATTTTCGGCGCGCATCCCGGGTAAACATGTCCGGCGCTTCGGTTTTAATTTGGCGAAAAATTTCATCCAATGCCTCAAGCACGCCATCTTGCCCTGGCGCGATTTGCGTCGCACAGGTTTTGCGCAGATCTTCCAGCTGGTCGAGAAATTGTTCAAGGCGGATGGCCAGCTCGAGATCGGTCATCAATGTTTCCGCAGCGCTGCTGGATAATTCTCCACCCAGTCCGCGGCGAAACAGTTCCAGCCTGGCACCGGTCAGCGCTTCTTCTTTGGCCACCGCCGCAGCGGTGGCATAGTTGGAGCGCGAATTGGTGATGCCCTTGCCTAGCATTTCTAAATCCTCGTCGAGGATTAACGCTTTGGTTGTGGTTGAGCCGAGATCGATGCCGATAAAGGTTTTCATGTCCGTGTCCTTCGGTTATGCGGCCCGGGCCGACCCGCCAGCGCGGCGTTTTTGCTCGATCATTTGGAAATAACTCTCCAGCCGGTTTTTCACATTGGCGGGGGAGAAATAGCGGGGATCGACGAGATCGGTCTCGATGAAGGCGGCGGGTTTGCCCGTCCGTTCCTCGATCGTGCGCATGATCATCAATTGTCCGGCCGAAAAGCTATTGCAGCTCTTAATCGAATTCACCAGCAGCCCGTCGGCTTGATAATCTTCGAGATATTGCTCGATCATATCGACGCGGGTTGGCAGGTTACGATTGGTGTAACAACCGAGGCAATATTCGGCGAGGCTTTCGAGCGGGTTATCGGGATCGTGGCGGAACCCGTCATAATCATAGACGCCGCCGACCTTGGTGTAGGTGCTGGCGACCACCACCGCACCTTCTTCATAGAACATTTTCCAAAACTCGCGGAACGAGGTCCAGTTGGGCGGTCCCTCGACCACCAGCCGGTATTTCTCCTCGCCGAGATCGCCATCTGGGGTGACCGGCCCCATGCGGGCTGCAATGCGTTGTTCGATCTCGCCGCGCAGCAATTGGTAATATTCAACTGCGTCGGGGGTGCCGCGAAACGCGGTAAATATCGGTCCGATATAAAAAACCCCGCCAAAATAGGCATCAATTGGCGATGGTGTGTTTTTGGCGCTCTTCAGTACCCAGACCAAATCGTCTTCGGCTTTGGCCGATTGGCGCAGATATTCGCGCAACCGGTCGATATCGAATTTGACCCCCGACACTCTTTCCAAAGTCGGGATAAGTACTTCCTTCAGCTGCTTGACCACATAGTCGCGCATATTGTCGGTGATAATGCCGTCGCCGGTATAGGGCACATGCAACATGGCGGTCTCGCACCCATATTGGTCACGCAACAGCTCGAACCATTTCAAAAAGGTGAAGCACCCGGTATAGGACAGCAGCAATAGATCGGGAACGGGCATCGGCTTGCCGTTTGGCGCAATGGAGCCCTTGGCCATGTTGCCGATATCGGCCTTCACATAGGTGCAGACATCCTCCGAGTGGCCCATTTTCTCGGCGTCCATGATCATCCCGCCGGATTTTTTGCGCATGCCGTTTTGAATGGCATTGATCTCGGGCAAATTATTCAGCATATCGAAACACATGATAAGCTCGTTTAAGTTGCCCGGCACATAGGTCGAAGCGACCTTTAATCCGAGCTCTTTGGCCCGGGTGAGTTTGTCGTAATTATCGGCAATCATTGCTTTTTGCTTCAGCATCGAGGCGTCCTTGATCACCTCTTGGCTGGCTGCCGGGGTCGTGATTTGGGTCTGGTTGCTCATGCTTCACCCCATAATTTGATTGTGTCGGCAAAGGTCCCGGCCTGCTCGCGAATCGGTTGCATTTGGCCGGAGTTTTCGGCGTATTTAAAGGATATGTGGGGAATGTTTTCGCGGGCGAGGGCGCCCGATAGCATCGGCCGGTCGAGCAGGGCCGGGTCGCAAAAACTCGGCGCGGCGAATATGACTCCCTCGGCCCGGCGCTCGCGGACCGCATCAATGAGGAATTTTCCTTTATCCTCGCGCTCGGGCACATATTTGCACGCCGTTTCGCCGGAATAGTTTAAAAACGCGTCGGCGAGGTTCTCCATTGGGTTGCCGTCTGTCGGCACCTCGTCTTGGAGCCAGCGATTAACCAGCATGTAATCATCGTCGACGATATAGCAGCCAGCAAGCTCGATGGATTTGACCAGATTGAGTGGCGGTTGTTCGCAAAACGAGCCCTGAACGATGACCCGGCAATTGTCGCGCTTGGGCCGGTCTTCGGCTTGTACGGCGGCGAGATAGTCGGTCATGAGCTGACTATGCTCTTCGACCGGCAGCACCATGCCGGCGCGCATCAGCAGGTAAACCTCCCACGATAGCGCCTTCCACGGCGTCACCTGGCGCACATTGTAGACATCGTTCACCAGACGTCGGTTTTTGTTATAGAGATCGATTGACCGATTGAGCGCTTCGTCGGTGATTTTGGTGCCGCTAATCCCCTCCAGCCCTTCGGCCAATTCGCGCAGTTCTTGCACATAATATGTGCCGCCGACGGCGCTGGTGAAATTTTGTGGGACATCGAAATAGCGGGAATAAACGTCGGGATAGAGCAGCTTCCATATGCCCGAAAGATTGCGGATGACGTCACAGGTCGATGGAAACAACATGCCGTCGACAAAATTCAACCGCTTGGTGACCGCGAGTTCTATGGTCGAGCGGGGAATGCGACAGATATAGCTTTGGTAATAGGCGTCGCCGTGAATGACTTCTAAATTATCGCCGCCCCCCAGAACGCCCAGGGGCAGCATGCCAGCGGCATGGATGATTTCCCGGGGCACATAGGTCGGCATATAGCCGATCACATGACGGCCGGGTTTGGCCGCCTTCCAATCTCTGGCGGCGGTAAAATTCAAATCGTCATAGAGGGTCTGGCAATAGTCGACAATGTCATTCAGTTTGCGCATGTCTTTCACCCATGTATCCATTTTGCCGGTCTTTTCTCGATGAAGGCTTTGAGCCCCTCAACTGCATCGTGGGTTGCCATCAGGCTGTTCAAATAGAGCGCCTCCACCCGATCCAGGTCGGCGGCGATTTCCCAGCGGCTGACTTCATTGGCCGCCTCGACCGCACAGCGGAGGGAGCTTGCCGAGAGCCCTGCATAATGCGCGTCGAAATAGGCCAGTGCCGTGGCCTTTGGGTCATTGCTTACTGAATGGGCGAGACCTATTTCGGCGGCCTGTGCCCCGGAAATAGACCTGCCCGAAAAAAGCAAATCTCGAGCGTGCACGGGCGCAACCAGGCGCGGCAGAAGGCAGGTCGCAGCGGGTGCGATAACGCCGATTTTGATTTCCGGCTGGCCGAGCTTCGCATCGGGGTCGACAAAAATGAGACTACCCGCCATTGCGACTTCCAGCCCACCGCCTAGGCACTGACCGGAAACGGCGACCAGGACCGGCACCGGGCAAGCAAGCATTTTCTTTATCAGCCCGTGCATCGCACCGAGCATCGCACCACATTGGTCGGGCAGATGTTCCTCGACACTGGCGCCGAAACTGAAATTCGGCCCGTCGTGATCAAGCAAAACGGCTAGCAATTCGGGCGTGTCATTGGCCTGAGTAAACCCATTGGTGAGAGCCTCGATCATCTCGGCGTCGATGATATTGGCCTTAGCCCGGTTGAGGGTCAGCCGCAGCAACTTGCCGTCGCGCTCGAGTTTTGATGTGACGGCGATGTTGGTCATGACGCGTCGTCGCCCGGAATCAGGCTGTCAATTAGCTCGGGCGTCCAGGGGGTGCCTTGGGCCAGCGCTTGGCGCAGGGCGACAAAGTTGATTTCGCGGCCGGTCTCTTTGGTGCCTTCGTTAAAGGCGCGAAAGCCGGTGCGGGCCTCGTTCATCATATTGAGCGCAAGCCAGGCCCGCGAATTTTCCTTGTTTTGGGTCCAGGCCTGGAGTTTGGGTTTGCGTAATTCCTCGAGGCTCTTGGTCATGCATTCGGGGAAGGTTTCCAGAAGCTTGGCGGTCAGCGTGTCGACGGCTTCGTCGAGAAGGGTGAGGTCGATCTCGCCTTTTTTTATGGTGTCGCGACCGGTTTTGAAGGCGACGCCGGTTTTAAATTCGCCGTGAACGATGCGGCCATAGTCGTCGAGCATCGTATCGGTGATCACGGTTGGGTTGGCGACAAAGGCGCCGTCAATTTTTAATGCCGGGACAACGTTCATGGCGATGCCCAACCGATACGCCTTGTGGGCCGAAAAGGGTTCGCACAATGTGCCCGACACCAACGCCTGTTCGCAGCCGATCATTAGCGGCAGAAAATCCGTCGCGCCGCCGATTGCCGCCGAGCCATGCTTGGGGCCGGCCTGGCCGAAATTTGCCAGATCCTGGGCGATGGAGAAATCGCAGGCCATGCCAATTTCCTGGCCGCCGCCGATCCGCATGCCGTTGACCCGGCAGATCACCGGCTTGTCACAGCCCAAAATTGCCGAGACCATGTCATTAAAGAGCCGCATATATTGCCGATATTCCTGCGGGTTTCCCGCATAATATTCGGCATATTCCTTGGTGTTGCCGCCGGTGCAAAATGCTTTGTCGCCGGTGCCGGTGAAAACCACGGCATTGACGGCACGGTCGGCGGAGGCGCGGCGGAAGGCGAGAATGAGGCCCTTCACCATTTCGGTAGTGTAGGAATTATATTGGGCCGGGTTATCGATGGTGATCCAGGCGTTAAAGATCTGCTCGGCAATCGAGCCGTCGGCGCGCTTGGCCGGGCGGAGTTGGTAGTCTACGCCTTTTGTCTCGGCGGCCGGGACAAGGTCGTGATCGACCAGGCTATCTGGGCGCGTGGCGTTGACGACTTTGTCGGTCTCAGACATCTTCGGCTCGCTCCTTAGGCTGGTACCAAAATGGCCCGGCGTTGCAATTCATGACCGTGCACGGCTTCAAAAATTTCGTTGATATCGTCGAGGGGATGGCGCTCGATAAAGGGCAAAATCTGCACCCGCCCATCGAACACCATGTCGAGGGCGGCCGGGTAGAGGTCGGGAGGGCATCCCCAATTGCCGAGCGCTCGCGCGTGAAACGCCATCAAATTCGACAGCCGTAATTCGGTCTTATCCATGGTGAAACCAACCACGCAAAGGGTCGCGCCGTGGACCAGCAAACCAAAGGCCGTCTGTTGGCCAGCCGTGCTGCCCGAACATTCGAAGATCGTCCATTCGGTGGCGCGCAGGCCTCGCGCGGCTGCAAAGGCGCGGATTTCTTTTTTTAGCTCGCGGCCGGATATTTCGGTTGCATTAAATGTCTTTGCCACACCGTGTTGGGCAATGGTCGCCAACTTGGCGTCGTCAATATCGATGGCGATAACGGTGGCGCCGAGGGCGCCGGCGATTTGCGCGGCGTAACCGCCGACCCCGCCAATGCCGACGACGATGGCTAAATCGCCGGGACCTATCCCTGCCTGTATGGCCGCTTGATAGGGGGTGGTGAGAGCGTCGGCGACGATCGAGACGTCGGCCAGTTCCAGTCCGGCTTTGGCTAGCCGCTTCTCATCGACTTCGCATAGGCCGTGGGTTGGCACGGTAATATGGGTGGCAAAGCCCCCATGTATGTCGTAGCCCGGCATCATCTGATCGCGACAGATCGTGGCTTTGCCGCGCTGGCAAAGATCGCAGATACCACAGGGAATGACGGCGGGAATGATCACCGATTTATCGCGCCAAGCCTTGGATTTCTCGCCGGTTTCAATAACCCGGCCACTGATTTCATGCCCGAGGGCGAGGGGCAATTCGTGGGTCGTGCGCACGCCATCGTAAAGATATCCAAGATCGGTATGACAGACGCCGCAGCCGGCAATTTCGACCAACACTTCGGTTGGGCTGGGGGGCGCCGGCTCAAACGTTGCCTTGGTCATGGCGGCGTTTGTTTGGGTCATCAGCCAACGATGCGGCGCTTTCAGCATTGCATTCCCCTTATCAGTAATTAAGTACCTTAATACCTATTTAGGTGAAGTGCCAGGGTGTTGAGCGCGGTCGATTGACGCAGGTGCAAATGTGGCGCCGATATCGGCTGGATGTGGGAGCAAGCGCGGGTTTAATAACGGTCAGCGATTTTCCGCATAGACAAGGGTTAACTCACGGTCAATGTCTTCACTCAGGGTTTCGTCGAGCAACGGCAATAGGGCCGCTTCTTCTTTGTCGATATGGTCGCTCAGTTGGCCGGCCAACGCATTGGCCAGGCGGCGGAAGGTGGCCCAGCTTTGCGGGGCAGCGTTTTTAGCAAGCCCGGTTGCTTGAAGAAGTTCGCCAGCGGTTTGTTCGATTTCGCGATGTTCCTCGGTCAACAGTGCGCCAATTTCCGCTTCGCCTTCATCGGCGAGCAGGGGAAACAGTTTCTCCTCCTCCAGCGCGAAATGGGCATCGGGCGCATGGGCAAACTCGACGGCGATTAGGGCGGCGACGGCGCCAAATTCATGGTCGTCGGGCGGCGGCGGGTTATCGGCATCATGGCTGGCGACGAGACCGCGAATTCGATCCAGGAACCGAAGCTTTGCCATATGATCTTCATGCAACATGCGCACAATTTGCCGGGTAAATTCCATGATGTTCCTCCTGTCGGGGCTTTGAGGTTGACCCAAGAATAGACCTCGGGGCAATTATTTCATGCGCGGCAAAACCGAGCACCCTCGCGTCCAGGTCGGTGTAGGGCGGCGGAAATCTGTTAGAGTGACGACATCTAGATGTTTTCCACGGAGTGGATGCGATGCCAATAGATCCATATGACTTTACCGGTAGGACCGTCGTCGTTACCGGCGGCGCGCGCGGTATCGGTCGCGCCATTGCCCATGCCTTTGCTGCAGTGGGTGCTGATGTTCATGTTTTCGATCGCGATTTTGGTGAAGACATGGCGGGTGCTTTTACTTTGCATCAAATTGATATTGCCGATGGGCAGAGCGTCGGACAATCCGTGGCAACTTTACCCAAGCCGCCGTCGGTACTGGTCAATAATGCGGGCATCACCCGGGACCGTAGCCTGGCGAAAATGAGCGATGACGAATGGGGCGATGTGCTGGCAGTCAATTTGACCGGGGCCTTTAATATGCTGCGCGCGGTCGCTCCGGCGATGACCCAGGCCGGGTATGGGCGGATCATCAATATCACCTCGATCAATGGCATGCGGGGCAAATTCGGCCAGGCAAATTATGCGGCGTCTAAAGCCGGGTTGATCGGCTTGACTAAAACGGCGGCGCGGGAATTGGGGGGCAAGGGCGTCACCGTCAATGCGGTAGCGCCGGGCATGGTAATGACCGAGATGGCGAAAGAATTGCCTATCGAAATTTTGGACCGGGCCCTCGCCGAGACGGTCACCGGTCGGCTGGCGACGCCTGAAGAGGTAGCGGCATGTGTGTTGTTTTTGGCTGGCGAGACTAGCGGGTCGATCACCGGGCAGGTGCTGCAGGTCGATAGCGGGCAATATTTGTAGCTCAAGAATTTTCGAATGTGACACCGTGCCTCACCCACATCTGACCTCCGCCTCACCTGCGACTCGGAGGAAGATATATCAAGATTCTTATGATGCAACCGCACTGGCGCGGGGGCTCGAAGGAGAATCTGGACATGAAACTGGGAATTTGGCGCACTGGTCTTTGCGCGAGCCTATTATGCACCGCACTCATTTCGGGGCCGGTGGTGGCTGAAAATGAGATTGTTAACTCGCTGATCGAGACGGTACGCGAAGGCGAAGTTATTTTAAATGTGCGCTATCGCTATGAAATGGTCGACCAAGCAAGTTTTGCCCGAGACGCCCATGCCAACACCGTGCGCACACGCTTTGGCTACCAAACCGCCGAATGGCATCAATTCAGGGTGCTGGCCGAGGGCGAGCATGTCGGACATATCGGTGACGACCAATTTAACGATACGGTGAATGGGCGGGTCATGTTCCCGGTGGTCGCCGACCCCGATGTGTTAGAGCTAAATCGGCTGCATATTACCTATAGCGGCCTGCCCGATACGCAAATCAAAGCCGGGCGCCAGCGCATCATTTTCGACAATGCTCGGTTTTTCGGCAATGTCGGGTTCCGCCAAAACGAGCAGACCTTTGATGGTGTGGTGGTTGCCAATTCCTCGATCCCTATGGTCGACATCGCTTATGGCTATGTTCTTCAAGTGAACCGGGTTTTCGGCGATGATTCGCCAGCCGGTGATTTTAATACCTCGGTCCACGTCGTCCGAGCGGGAACGTCGGCAATTCCCTTCGGCTATTTGCAGACCTATGCTTATCTTGCCAAGGTCGATGATGTTCCGACCCTTTCCAGTGAGACCTACGGTGTGCGTTTTTCCGGTGGCCAGGATATCGGCCAGACCGGGGTCCGGCTTCTTTATACGGGTGAATTTGCGCATCAGTCGGAATATCGGAACAATCCGATGACCTTCGATCATCATTATTTTCACGCCGAGGGCGGTTTTGCCTTTCGTGGTCTGACGGCCAAAGGCGGTTGGGAAAGTCTTGACGGTGACGGAACGTCTGCCCTGCAGACCCCGCTGGCGACCCTGCATGCGTTTCAAGGCTGGGCCGATCAGTTTTTGACGACACCTGTGGGCGGCATTGAGGATATTTACGGCAGCATTTCCTATGTCGTGCCGCCAATTCCCAATCTTGGTTTCGTCGACAAAATTACCCTAACCGGTGTTTATCACGATTTTCAGGCTGAGCAAGGTGGGGCAGATTATGGTTCAGAGATCGATGCCCAGGTCGCGGTCAAATTATTCGACCGCTTCAGCATGGCAGTTCGCTATGCCAACTATCAATCCGATGGATTTTTGGCGGATGCGGAGAAGGTCTGGCTGACGGTAGGTATGGATCTATAAAAAAAATCAGCGCCCCGGCCAATGCTTGATTTGGATCAAGGGACGGCGCGGGGTGCTGAGCTAGAAGTGGGCCGATAAGAGACGTCGGCACTCGTCGATTTCGCAGGAAAGGCCCACATTATGAATCATTTGGACAGTGTTTCCGCACGCCAGCAGAATGGCGCCCTTGGCGTCAGCACGATTTCGTTCACCGTGTGTTTTGCCGTTTGGACGATTTTTTCGATTATTGGCCTGCAGATCAAACAAGATCTGGGACTTTCCGACACGGCGTTTGGGCTATTGGTGGCGACACCGATACTGACCGGGTCGGTCAGCCGCATTTTTCTCGGCATCTGGACTGATCAATATGGCGGGCGGCTGGTTTATACAATTGTGATGCTGGCAACTTCGGGCGCTGTATTTTTGCTGTCGACAGTGGAAACCTATTCGATGATGCTGGTGGCCGCCCTTGGGGTCGGCTTGGCGGGCGGTTCTTTTGCCGTCGGTATCGCCTATGTGTCGCGCTGGTTCGAACGTGATCGCCAGGGAACGGCCCTGGGTATTTTTGGCATGGGCAATGTAGGCGCGGCGGTGACCAATTTCGGCGCGCCGTTCTTGCTCGTCGCCGTTGGCTGGCAGCAGACGGCAGTCATTTATTCGATCATCCTGTTTTGCACGGCAATTCTCTTTTTCCTCCTGACAAAAGAAGATCCGGCAACACGCCAGCGCAAGCAAAACGGTGAAAAGCCCAATTCAGCCTGGATGGAACTGGAACCATTACGCAAGCTCCAGGTTTGGCGGTTTGCCCTCTACTACTTCTTCGTTTTTGGTGCTTTTGTCGCCTTGGCTTTGTGGCTGCCGCGTTATTATGTCGGCGTCTACGGGCTTGATATCGTAACGGCGGGCATGCTGGCGGCGGCCTATGCATTGCCTGGCAGTATCTTTCGGGCGCTGGGTGGCTGGCTTTCGGATAAATTCGGCGCCCGCGCGGTCATGTATGCAACATTCGTTGCTGCGGTGGTGATCTGCTTCCTGCTCAGTTATCCGGCAACCGAGTATAGCGTTGCTGGGATCGAAGGGCCGATTGATTTTTCGATTGTCATCAGCTTGCCGGTCTTTGTCACGCTGACCGTCTTCCTCGGCTTTTTCATGTCGCTGGGTAAGGCAGCGGTCTACAAACATATCCCTGTTTACTATCCCGAAAATGTCGGCGCTGTCGGGGGGCTTGTCGGCATGATCGGTGGGCTCGGCGGCTTCATCTTGCCGATCAGCTTTGGCATCATGAACGATTTCATCGGCGTCTGGACGAGCTGCTTCATGTTGCTTTTCGCGCTGGTCTCTATTGCCCTCATTTGGATGCACTTCACCATCCGACGGATGGAACGGGCCAAAATCGGCGCGCTGGGCCAACTGCCCGAATTGCCGGAAATGGTCGATATCCATCAACCACACCATAATGTCGGGCCACATCGTGCGCCCGCCGCCACTAGTTAAAGAAGGATCGTATTGATGGCTTCGCACTCAAAAACCGCGAAACACGTGCTCGATGATTGGCGTCCGGATGACCCGGCGTTTTGGGATCAGACCGGCCACAAGATTGCCTCGCGCAATCTTTGGATTTCGATCCCGGCGTTGCTCTTGGCCTTTTCCGTCTGGTTGGTCTGGAGCATGGTGGTGGCGAAATTGCCGCTGGTTGGGTTTAACTATTCGACCAATCAGCTGTTTTGGCTGGCCGCCCTACCGGGTCTTTCCGGCGCGACCCTGCGGATTTTCTATTCGTTCATGGTGCCAATATTCGGTGGCCGATTATGGACCACGCTGACCACCGCGTCGTTGCTGCTGCCGGCTATCGGCATAGGCTATGCGGTGCAGGACCCGACAACGCCCTACACGATGTTCTTGGCGCTGGCCTTCCTGTGCGGTTTGGGTGGCGGCAATTTTGCCTCATCGATGGCCAATATCAGTTTCTTTTTCCCGGCCAATCAAAAAGGTCAGGCCCTGGCGTTGAATGCTGGGCTGGGCAATGCCGGAGTCAGCGTCATGCAGTTTCTGGTGCCGTTGGCGATTACCGCCGGTGTCTTTGGCGCCCTTGGCGGCGCACCGCAACTGATTACGACCGATGCCGGGACCAGCGAGCTGTGGCTGCAAAATGCTGGATTTGTCTGGGTTCCTTTTCTTCTTCTTGCGACCATCGCCTCTTGGTTTGGCATGAGCGATATCGCCGATGCAAAGGCTTCTTTTGCCGATCAGGCGGTGATCTTCAAGCGCAAGCATAATTGGATCATGTGTTGGCTCTATACTGGAACCTTCGGGTCCTTCATCGGCTATTCGGCGGGCTTTCCGCTATTGGCGACGACCCAGTTTCCCGATGCCGACGCCTTGCGGTTTGTCTTTCTCGGTCCCCTTGTTGGCGCGCTCAGTCGGTCAGCGACCGGCTGGATTGCCGATAAATTCGGCGGCGGTCGGGTGACGTTCTGGACCTTTATCGGCATGGCGCTGGCGGTTGTTGGGGTGCTCTATTTTCTTGGTATCAAGGACCAGCCCGGCGCGTTCTGGGGTTTCTTTGCGATGTTCATGATTTTGTTTTTTGCCACCGGTGTCGGCAATGCGTCGACTTTCCAAATGATCCCGGTGATTTTCAAGAGCGAAGTCGCCCGCTTGATGCCGTCTGAAAGTGCCGAAAACAAACAACGTCATGCCAGTAAAGAAGCGGCCGCGACCATCGGCTTTACCTCGGCGATTGCCGCCTATGGCGCTTTCTTTATTCCAAAGAGTTACGGCACATCGATTGTTGCGACCGGCGGGCCCGAGGCGGCGCTGATCGGCTTTATCGGATTTTACATCACCTGTATTGCCGTAACCTGGTGGTACTATACTCGTAAAAATGCTGAGATCTCCTGCTAAGGCAGGACAGAGGAGAGTTACCGACGATGAGCCATTTTCTCGATAGGCTAAGTTTCTTCCGACGCCAGTCAGATAGTTTTTCCGACGGTCACGGGGTGACGACCGATGAATCCCGCTCTTGGGAGGAGGGGTATCGCCGCCGTTGGCAGCACGACAAGATCGTGCGCTCGACCCACGGGGTGAATTGCACCGGGTCGTGTAGTTGGAAGATTTATGTCAAAGGCGGCATTGTCACCTGGGAAACTCAGCAGACCGATTACCCGCGCACCCGGCCCGATATGCCCAATCACGAGCCGCGCGGTTGCTCACGGGGCGCCAGCTATTCCTGGTATCTCTATAGCGCCAATCGGTTGAAATATCCGCTGATCCGCGGGCGGCTGATCCGCCTGTGGCGCGAAGCCCGGGCCACTCTGTCACCGGTGGCTGCTTGGGCCTCGATTGTCGAGGATCCGGTGAAATCCAAATCCTATCAGTCGGTGCGGGGGCTCGGTGGATTTATCCGGGCCGATTGGGATGAGGCCAACGAGCTTATCGCTGCGGCCAACGCCTATACGGCCAAGACCCATGGTCCCGACCGGGTTCTGGGCTTTTCGCCAATTCCGGCGATGTCGATGGTCTCCTATGCCGCCGGTAGTCGTTACCTGTCGTTGCTGGGCGGCGTTTGCATGAGTTTTTACGACTGGTATTGCGACCTGCCGCCAGCCAGCCCGCAGACTTGGGGGGAACAAACAGATGTCCCCGAAAGTGCCGATTGGTTCAATTCCGGGTTCTTTATCTTGTGGGGGTCCAACGTTCCCCAGACCCGCACTCCCGACGCGCATTTTTTCACCGAGGCCCGTTATCGCGGCGCCAAGGCGGTTGTCGTCACCCCCGATTATAGCGAGGCGTCGAAATTCGCCGATCTGTGGCTGCATCCCAAACAGGGAACGGATTCCGCCCTGGCCATGGCCCTTGGGCATGTTGTTTTGCGGGAGTTTCACCTCGATAATCCGAGCGACTATTTTCTCGATTATTGCCGTCGCTATTCGGACATGCCGTTCTTGGTGCGGCTGAAAAAGCAGGGCGATTATTTTGTGCCCGAACGTTTGATCAGGGCCGCCGATTTTTCCGACGGCCTCGGTGAAACGGAAAAAGCCGAATGGAAAACCATCGCCATTTCCGACGCGACCGGCGATCCGGTCGTGCCCCATGGTTCGGTCGGCTTCCGCTGGGACGGCAGTGGCAAATGGAACCTTGAGGAAAAATCCGGTGACGGCAAAGACGCCGAGCTCACTTTGAGCCTATTGGAAACCAAGTCGGATATTGCCGAGGTTGGTTTTCCCTATTTCGGCAATGCTGAGCATGATCATTTCGCTGGCACCGAACATCCCGACGTGCTGGTTCGCAATGTCCCGGTGCGTAGCCTCAACCTGGCCGAGGGCGAGACCTTTGTCGCCACGGTCTATGATTTGCTGATGGCCAATTACGGGCTCGACCGAGGCTTGGGCGGCGATTTTGTCGCAACGAGTTTTGATGATGATGTGCCCTACACCCCGGCCTGGGCCGAACGGATCACCGGCGTTGAACCGAAACAAATTATCGCCGTCGCGCGCGAATTTGCCGAGAACGCCGACCGGACCGAAGGCAAGTCGATGGTCATTCTCGGGGCCGGTCTCAATCACTGGTACCACATGGATACGCATTACCGGGGTATCATCAATCTGCTGGTGATGTGTGGTTGTGTTGGTAAGTCGGGCGGTGGCTGGTGCCATTATGTCGGCCAGGAAAAACTGCGGCCGCAAACCGGTTGGCAGCCCTTGGCATTTGCCCTCGACTGGGCGCGTCCGCCCCGTCATATGAACTCGACCTCTTTTTGGTACGCCCATACCGATCAGTGGCGTTATGAAACCCTCGGCGTTGATGAAATCCTATCGCCGACGGCTCCGGAAGGAGATTGGTCGGGCAGCTTGATCGACTATAATGTGCAGGCCGAGCGGATGGGTTGGCTGCCGTCGGCACCACAGCTTAAATCAAATCCCCTTGAAATAGCCGCGGCGGCAAAGGCGGCTGGTCAGGAACCCAAGGATTTTGTTGCGGCAGGCCTTAAATCCGGCGATCTTCAAATGTCGTGCGAGGAACCCGATGATCCGGCCAACTGGCCGCGCAACCTCTTTGTCTGGCGATCCAACCTGCTTGGGTCGAGCGGTAAGGGGCATGAATATTTCCTCAAGCATTTGCTCGGCACCAAACATGGAGTGAAGGGCAAGGATTTGGGTGAAATGGGGATGCAAAAACCCCAGGAAGTCGTTTGGGAGGAAAAGGCGCCCGAAGGAAAACTCGATCTTTTGGTCACCCTCGATTTCCGCATGTCGACGACGTGCATGTATTCCGACATCGTGTTGCCGACGGCGACTTGGTACGAAAAATCCGACCTCAATACCTCCGACATGCATCCCTTTATTCATCCTCTGAGCCCCGCGGTTGATCCGCTTTGGGAGAGCCGCAGCGATTGGGAGATTTTCAAAGGGATCGCACGACGTTTTTCCGAAATCGCACCCGAGGTTTTGGGCGTCGAGCAAGACACGGTTTTGGTGCCGATCTTGCATGATACACCGGGCGAGCTCGCTCAGCCCTACGATGTCGAAGATTGGAAGCGGGAAGACACGATGCCTGTGCCCGGTCTAACCATGCCGAACGTGATTGTCGTCGAGCGCGATTATCCCAATCTTTATAAGCGCTTTACCGCACTGGGGCCGCTGCTGGAGAAGACGGGCAATGGCGGTAAGGGCATGGCCTGGAAGACCGAAATTGAGGTCGACCAATTGCGGGCCATTAACGGCACGGTAACCGAGGAAGGCCCGACCAAGGGCCTGGCGCGGATCGAGACCGATGTTGACGCGGCCGAAGTTATCTTGACCTTGGCTCCGGAAACCAATGGCCAAGTGGCGGTCAAGGCCTGGGAGTCGTTGGGCAAGACGACCGGACGCAGCCACACCCATCTGGCATTGCCGCGAGAAGACGAGAAGCTGCGGTTTCGCGATCTGCAAGCCCAGCCGCGCAAAATTATTTCATCGCCGATCTGGTCGGGGCTGGAATCCGAGCATGTCTCTTATAATGCGTGCTATGTCAATGTGCATGAGCTGGTCCCGTGGCGCACTTTAACCGGGCGCCAGCAACTCTATCAGGATCATTTGTGGATGCGGGCCTTTGGCGAGCAGCTCTGCGTCTACCGTCCGCCGATCGATACCCGCACCACCAAGCCGATCATGGCGAGCCAGGAAAACGGCAACAAACAAATTGTGCTGAACTTCATCACGCCGCACCAAAAATGGGGCATTCATTCGACCTATACCGATAACTTGCTGCTGCTAACCTTGTCGCGGGGGGGGCCGATTGTCTGGCTTTCCGAAGACGATGCGAGACGCGCCGGCATTGTCGATAATGATTGGGTTGAGGCCTATAACGTAAATGGGGCGCTGGTTGCACGAGCGGTTGTTTCCCAACGCATAAAGCCTGGCATTCTCTTGATGTATCACGCCCAGGAAAAAATTGTGAATGTGCCGGGGTCGGAAGTGACCGGCTTGCGGGGTGGCATTCATAATTCGGTCACCCGGACGACGCTAAAGCCAACCCATATGATCGGCGGGTACGCCCAACTGAGTTACGGGTTTAATTATTACGGTACCGTCGGGTCGAACCGGGACGAATTCGTGATCTTGCGTAAAATGAACAAAGTCGACTGGCTCGAACGGCCTCTCGCAGAGGAGGCCGCCCAATGAAAATTCGTGCGCAAATAGGCATGGTCCTGAATTTGGACAAATGTATCGGCTGTCACACCTGCACGGTCAGCTGCAAAAACGTTTGGACGTCGCGCGAAGGCGTTGAATATGCCTGGTTTAATAATGTCGAGACCAAACCCGGTGTCGGTTACCCAAAAGAATGGGAAAATCAGGAAAAATGGAACGGCGGCTGGGAACGGCTGGCCAACGGTAAAATTCGTCCGAAAATGGGCGGCAAGGCGCGAATCCTGTCGAAGATTTTTTCCAACCCGGACCTGCCGGAAATCGATGATTATTATGAGCCCTTCACCTTCGATTACGAGCATCTGCATTCGGCAAAAGAGTCCGAGACCATGCCGACGGCGCGCCCGCGTTCGCTCATTTCAGGTGAGCGCATGGAAAAAATCGAGGGTGGCCCGAACTGGGAGGAAATCCTGGGTGGCGAGTTTGAAAAACGCTCGAAAGACAAAAACTTCGACGGCATAGAAAAGAAGATTTACGGCGAATTCGAAAATACCTTCATGATGTATTTGCCGCGGCTTTGCGAGCATTGCCTCAATCCGACCTGTGTTGCCGTTTGCCCCTCGGGCGCGATGTATAAGCGCGAAGAAGACGGAATTGTTCTGGTCGACCAAGATAAATGCCGGGGCTGGCGCATGTGCGTCTCGGGCTGCCCCTATAAGAAAGTCTATTATAATTGGAAATCGGGCAAGTCGGAGAAATGCCTCTTTTGTTATCCACGCATTGAAGCCGGGGAGCCGACGGTCTGTTCCGAAACTTGCGTTGGGCGTATCCGCTATCTCGGCGTGATGCTTTATGATGCCGACCGTATCGGCGAAGCGGCGGCGGTAGAAGATACGCAAGACCTCTACCAATCCCAGCTCGATATTTTCCTCGACCCCAACGATCCGGCGGTGCGCCGCCAAGCGCTCAAAGACGGGGTGCCCCAGGCGTGGGTCGACGCGGCGGTCAAATCGCCGATTTGGAAAATGGCGATGGACTGGAAAATCGCTTTCCCGCTGCATCCCGAATTTCGCACCCTGCCGATGGTCTGGTATGTGCCGCCCTTGTCGCCGATCCAATCGGCGGCCGATGGCGGGCAGATCGATTGGAAGGGCGGCATTCCCGATGTGCGGTCGCTGCGCATACCGGTTGCCTATCTGGCAAACCTGCTGACGGCGGGGGCTGAGGCGCCGATTGTCTCGGCGCTCGAACGGATGTTGGCGATGCGCGCCTATATGCGCCAGAAGGCGGTCTTAAATGAACCGATCGAGAGCCTGGCGACAAATGTCGGCCTGACCGGTGACATTATAGAAGAGATGTACAAGCTGATGGCCATTGCCAACTATGAAGACCGGTTCGTCATTCCGACCAGTCACCGGGAAAACTCCGAAGACGCCTTTGACCTGCGGGGAGGAAGCGGTCTGTTTGAGACGGCAAAGCCCCATCCGCTGCCGACAACTGCTGGGGGGGCTGGCAAATGACCGCGACTTTTAAAATACTCTCGGCCTTGCAGAGCTATCCCAGGGCTGAACTGAAAGAGGCGGTCGGCGATTTCGCGAAAATGCTGGCCGATGACGGGCTGATTGATCCCGCGCCGTTGGGCCCGCTTATTGAGCGCCTTGCGACGACGGATCTGCTCGACCTGCAGCAAGATTATGTGGCGCTGTTTGATACCAATAAAAGCCTGTCGCTGCATTTGTTTGAGCATATCCACGGCGAATCCCGCGATCGGGGTCAGGCGATGGTTGACCTCGACGCCCATTATCGGTTTCACGGGCTGGAACTGACGGCGCGCGAGCTGCCCGATTATCTGCCGTTGTTTCTTGAGTTTCTTTCGGTCTTGCCCCAGAGCGAGGCCTTGGCGCTGTTTGGCGAGGTGCGACATGTCATCGTCGCTCTGGGCGCGCGCCTGGACCGGCGTGAAAGTCCTTACGCCGGTATTTTTGCCTGCCTGATAACCCTGTGCCCGGCAGTGCCAAATCCGAGCGAGCTCGTTCTGGCGACCAAGGACGAGGATGGCGATGCCGCAAGCCGGGACGCCGAATGGGAAGAGGCGGAAATATTATTCGGCCCGGCGAACGAGCCGGGCGCAGAAGACGCGGACTGTCCAAAAATCGAAGACATGCTGGCCGACATCAAATCCGCTCCGGCGGCTGAAAAAAGCGGGAGCCTAGGATGACACAGTACGCCACGAATTTTCTGTTCGGCATTTTCCCCTATATCTGTTTCGCCGTGCTCATCGTCGGCAGTATCGCCCGCTTTGACCGGGACCAATATAGCTGGCGGTCGGGGTCGAGCCAGCTCCTGCGCCGCAAGCAAATGCGGATTGGCAGCAATTTGTTTCACGTCGGTATTCTGGTCATTCTTTTCGGTCACGCTGGTGGCCTGCTGACCCCGATATTCATATTTGATGCTCTGGGCATTTCTCACGGTGCCAAACAAATTCTGGCGATGGCCGCGGGCGGTGGGGCCGGTATCCTTTGTTTTATCGGTCTGACCATGCTGATCCATCGACGGCTGTTTGATCCGCGTATCCGCAATAACAGCTCGTTCGGTGATATTGCCGTTCTGCTGCTGCTTTATGCCCAACTCATTCTCGGTATGGGAACGATCCTCATTTCCGCCCAGCATCTCGATGGAGACGAAATGGTCAAGTTCATGGGCTGGGCTCAGGGCATTGTGACCTTCCGGGGCGGCAGTGCGGCGCTGGTTGCCGAAGTGCATCCTGTCTTCAAACTACACTTGGTGCTTGGCATGGGGCTGCTGCTGGTCTTTCCCTTCACTCGGCTGGTCCATATCTTTAGCGCGCCGATCTGGTATCTCGGGCGGCGTGGCTATCAAATCGTGCGGATGGCTGGGCGCTAACCCTAATTTGTCGACTGGACGGCGAGGCCTAGCTCTGCCAGCGCCGCCTCGCGGCCGTCGAGGGCCAATATATTATCGGGGTCGAGCGCCAGCGCCGCATCGTAATCCCCGATAGCCCGGCGATGGTCGCCGAGGTCGGCATAGCGGTCACCACGATAGATCAGCGCGCGCACCAAGGCAGGGGTTCCCGTTTCAAAGGCAATGACCTGGTCCAGGTTTTGCGTCGGGTGGTGAGAGCTGTGGAACCGTTGATAGCGGGTCAGGCGGCGAAAATTTGCCTGACTGTTGGGATCCAGGCTGATCGACTGGTTGGCGTCATTATTTGCCGAGTTTGCATCTCCGCTCATGACAAAGGCCCGGCTGCGGCCATTGAGTATGGTCGCCTGGGATTTATTGTCGAGGGCGGGCGCCTGTAGGGCGCTGTTAAAGAGCTGAATGGCGAGATCGAAATCTCCCCGGCTATAGGCAAACATCGCTGCCTGAAAATCGGCCCGCGGGTCAGCGGCCTCGGCCGGGTTACCCGATATGGCCATCAGCAGGCCAAGCAGAGCAGCGGCCAGAGCAGCCCGACTCTTTTCGAACACCGAAATAACTGAGGAATAAAAGGATCGCATGGCGACCTCCCCAATATTGCGCAAGGTGCAACGGCAAGGACCAGCCCAAGAATATTAGCATAAAAATACCGTGGAATACAGAGGTATAGGCCAGGCAGCCTATCCAGTCTTGAGAAAATGTGACTCGCCCCGCGCCGCCTCGAAGGCAAAAATACGGGTTTTCAGTATATAAATTGGAGATTTAAGGAGTGAAAGTGATATTTAAAGTAATAAAAAGGTAAAATATAGGTAATATAAAATATAATGCATTATTATTTCGGGTTGTTAATAAAATATTAGTTTGTTTCGACGATACTCCCTCTTGTCGAGGCAGCAAAATATGAAATAAATACTTTTCTGCCCAGAGAAATAACTTTGTTTTGTTCCTGAATATTAACTGGAACTTGGGTCATTTAACACTTGAACGAGGATTTACTAATGTCAAAGCTCAATCTTAAAAAAGCTCTCATTCCCGCCATCGCTTCCGTTGCCACCGCCGCAACTCTGTTCTCGGGCGCTGCCCAATCTGCTTCTGAAGACGGCACGGCGAATGCTGTCGTTGTTGTTCCGATTACTATCGCAGAGGTTCAGCCATTAGACTTTGGTACGGTCGCGCCGGGTACGTCGTCTCTTGGTCGGGTTAAGATTGACTCCGCTGGTGTCGTTACTGCACTCGAGACCGCGACTCATTTCAGTGGTGGTGCTGTGGGGCGATTCAATCTCACCGGTATGAACAACGCCAGTTACAGTGTCGCCCTCCCGGTATTCGTGGTGCTGAATAGTGGAGCGGAAACTATCACCGTTAATAATTTCACGAGCGATAAAACTCTGACGGGCAATTCCCTCGATGCGGCTGGAATTGGTTCAATCAATGTCGGTGCAACGTTGCAACTGCCTGCTGGCCAGAAAGCCGGCTCCTATTCCGGCCCCTATACGGTTGAAGTTCTGTATGAGTAGAGTTTGCATCGCGTCAAACGACCGATGGACAGTCCTGGTATAATTGACTGACCATCCGAGCAAGATCGCCCGGGATCATTTGATCTCGGGCGTTTTTCGTTGTGTCGGCAGCCCATTCGCGCTAACGGCCGTCCCGAATACCAAGCAGCCATATCGATACGCTGGCATTTCATCTTTTGTTATGTTATTTCATTTCACATATAATGATATATCATAACATTTGAGCCTTGCCGATGACATCCTTACGTCCATCATTGCTGCGCCTGAGCGCGGGCCGCCGCGTGGTCTATGCGCTGGCGATGGTTTTGCTCATTTGGCTCCTGGTTTTTTGGGCGATCTCATAAGATGGCCGCGATGCATGATCCGACACCGGCAATAGACCTCGATAATCTGGCGGCTGGGTACAACCGGGTTCCGGTCTTTTCCGGGGTGACCGGCAGTTTTCGGCCGGGCAGTTTGACGGCAATTGTTGGGCCGAATGGCGGCGGTAAGACGACCCTGGCCAAGGCGATTGCCGGGGTGCTGCCGCCGCTTGCCGGGCAGGTTCGGTTCTCTGGTAAGCGGCGGGCAGGCCGGGTTGGCTATTTGGCCCAGCGGGTCGATCTGGCGCGTGGGTTTCCGATATCGGTTTTTGACGTGGTGGCGCTCGGGCTGTGGCGCGATGTTGGTGGGTTTGCTGCCGTGACCAAACCCTATCGCGACCGGGTCGAGGCGGCGCTGGAGCAGGTTGGACTGGTCGATGCGGCCAGCCGCGATATTGCCGATCTCTCCGGCGGCCAATTTCAGCGGGTGCTGTTTGCCCGGCTGATCGCCCAGGACGCCCCGATCATATTGCTCGACGAGCCGTTTTCGGCGGTCGACCGGGAGACGACCAGCCGTCTTATTGAGCTGGTCGCCCAATGGTATGGCGCGGGTCGCACAGTGATTGTCGTGCTGCACGATGTTGGAATGGTCCGCGCCTTTTTTCCCGAGGCGCTGATCATGCGGGGCCGGTTGGTCGATTGGGGGCCGACGGAACAGGTGCTCGCCGATCAAGATCACGCCAGCGTCGAACATGGGGTCGATGCGGATCTGATGCGCGAATTGTCGACGGCTCTTGCTGGAAAAAAAGAGACCGGGTCATGATGGACGTCCTTATTTCTCCTTTTACCGATTATGGGTTCATGCGCCGGGCGCTGGCGGCGATTTTGGTGGTTGGGTTGGCGGCAGCACCTTCGGGCGTGTTTTTGATGCAGCGGCGGATGAGCCTGGTCGCCGCCTCATTGGTTCATGGGGCGATGCCCGGTGTCGCGGTGGCTTTTGTGCTATTTGGCGGCGGGGCGTTGGCGATGACCATCGGCGGTTTTACCGCCGCCCTTGCCGTGGCTTGGGGGGCCGCGCTGATCACCCGGCTGACGCCGCAGGGCGAGGATGCCAGCCTGGCGGCAATCCACCTGATTTTCTTTGCCCTTGGGGTGGCGATCATCGGTCTGTTTGGTAATTTTGCCGATATTGAGGGCATTTTATTTGGCCGGGTCTTGGCAATCGACAACGAGGCGCTGTTTGTGCTGGCGAGTTTGGCCTCGGTGGCGCTAATCCTATTGGCGCTCATTTACCGGCCGCTGGTCCTCGATAGCTTCGATCCGGGATTTATGGCGTCGGTCGGCGGCTCGATATGGGCAAGGGGGATGCCGATCTATTTTGTTTTTCTTGCCCTCATATGCGCCCAGCTTGTCGCCGGTATTCAGGCGATCGGGCTTTTGTTGATGGTTGGCATCATGATGCTGCCGGCAACGGCGGCGCGGTTTTGGGCAAAGAGCATGGGGGCGATGATCCTGGTTGCGACCCTGTTTGCCGTTGGTGCCGGCTTTGTCGGGCTGCTCTGTTCTTTTTACTGGGATATTCCGTCCGGCCCCGCCGTTATATGCGCCGCCGGGCTGATTTATCTTGTTTCGGTGGTTATCGGGCCGCGT
The DNA here is from genome assembly GCA_021774575.1 of Alphaproteobacteria bacterium. Lineage (GTDB taxonomy): Bacteria > Pseudomonadota > Alphaproteobacteria > UBA6615 > UBA6615 > JAJFIX01. The sequence continues at coordinate 153,208 of JAJFIX010000023.1, forward strand.
GGCGGCATTGTTGCTAATTGGCGAGTTCGTCATTCGAACGGGGCGCTAGTTGGCGTTTTGGTAATTGCTGCGAGTTTTGCTCAACCTGGGCCGGCGGCGGCCCAAGACCGCCCCCAAGTGGTTGCGACATTTTCGATCCTCGGCGATATGGTCCGGGTTATCGGCGGCGATCATATCGACCTGGTCACGCTGATCGGTCCCGGCGGCGATGCCCATCAATTCGATCCGCGCCCGTCCGATGCAAGATCCGTTGGGGCAGCGGACTTAGTGGTGGCTAACGGGCTTGGGTTCGAGCGGTTTCTTGATCGGCTGGTCGCCTCTACCGGCTATGACGGATTGGTTGTGACCGCCTCGACCGGAGTGACTGCTCGCCATTTTGAAAGTGCGCCCGCGGTCGACCCCCATGCTTGGCACGATCTTGAAAATGCCCGGCGTTTTATTGAAAACATTACTGTCGGATTGGCGACGATTGACCCGGCGCGGGCGGACACATATCGCGCCAATGCTGCGGCCTATAATGGTCAATTGGACGAGCTGGAAGCCGAATTGACGTCCCTGTTTGCACCGATAATTGCCGACCGGCGACGCATCGTTACCAGTCATGATTCTTTTGGCTATTTTGGTGCCGCCTTTGATTTGCAATTTCTCGGTGCTGGTGGGGTTTCGACGTCTATTGAGCCCTCAGCCGGGGAAATAGCCGGGCTGGTCGACCTGATCCGTGATTTTGGCGTGCGGGCGATTTTTGTCGAAACGCTGGTGAACTCGGCCCTAATCAACGAGATTTCCCGCGAAACCGGGGTGGCGGTCGGTGGCACGCTTTACGGTGATACTTTATCGACGCCCGATGGCCCGGCGCCGTCATTCATTGCTATGATGCGCCATAATGCCCGCACCATCGCGAGCGCACTGAACGGCAGTTAGCGTGGGATTTGAGGAGAGGGAGCATGGCTAGAGCAAACGTTATCGCCGCCCTTAATCTGGCCGAGGAACGCTGCGGCCGCAGTGGCAAGCGGCTGACCGACCTGCGGCGCCAGGTTCTGGAAATCGTTGCCGCAAGCCCGACGCCGATGGGCGCCTATGACGTGTTGAGCGAACTCTCCCAAATACGCGGGCGCACCGACCCGCCGACCGTCTATCGATCCTTGGAGTTTCTACTTGATTTGGGATTGCTGCACCGGGTCGAATCGCTCAATGCATATCTCGCCTGCAGCGAGGCCCATGAACATGTCAGCCAGTTTCTGATCTGCCGGTCCTGCGGCGCGACGACCGAGCTTAGCCGGGGCTCGGTGGTTGAAACCTTGCGCGATGCGGCAAAATCACAAGGGTTTTCCCCCGACCGTTTTACCGTCGAGGTTTCGGGCACCTGCACGACCTGCGCTTGAAGAGGACTGAGGATCACCATGCAGACACGAGCGGCAATCGCCACCAAGGCCGGTGCGCCATTGGAAATCGCCACCGTTGATTTGGCCGGGCCGAAGGCCGGCGAAGTTTTGGTTGAAATTAAGGCGACCGGCGTCTGCCACACCGACGCCTTCACCCTGTCCGGCGACGACCCCGAGGGGTTGTTTCCGGCGATCCTCGGTCACGAAGGCGCGGGCATAGTTGTCGATGTCGGGCCGGATGTGGCGTCGCTGAAAAAAGGCGATCACGTCATTCCCCTTTACACGCCGGAATGCCGCCAATGCGATTACTGCACCAGCGGCAAGACCAATCTTTGCCAAGCGATCCGCCAAACCCAAGGGGCGGGCATGATGCCCGACGGGACCAGCCGGTTTTCGATCGGCGGCGAAGCAATCCATCATTATATGGGCACCTCGACATTTTCCAATTTCACCGTGATGCCGGAAATTGCCGCGGCCAAAATCCGGCCCGACGCGCCGTTTGAGAAGGTTTGTTATATTGGGTGCGGTGTGACCACGGGGATCGGCGCGGTGATCAACACCGCCAAGGTTGAGGCGGGGGCCAATGTCGTGGTCTTCGGGCTTGGGGGTATTGGCCTCAATGTCATTCAAGGGGCCCGGCTGGTTGGGGCCAATATGATTATCGGTGTTGATTTAAACGATGATCGCCGGGCGTTGGGCGAGCAGTTCGGCATGACGCATTTTGTAAATCCGCGCGATGCCGGGGATGATCTTGTTGCGCATCTGGTCGAGCTGACCAAAGGGGGCGCCGATTATAGTTTTGAATGTATTGGCAATGTCGCAACGATGCGCCAGGCCCTTGAGTGCTGCCACAAAGGCTGGGGCGAAAGCGTGATCATCGGGGTGGCGCCCGCTGGGGCGGAAATTTCCACTCGGCCTTTCCAGTTGGTGACCGGGCGGGTTTGGCGGGGCACGGCTTTTGGCGGGGCCAAGGGGCGCACCCAGGTTCCGCAAATCGTTGATTGGTATATGGACGGCAAGATCGAAATAGATCCATTGATCACCCACACCATGGGGCTAGATCAAATCAATGACGCCTTTGACCTGATGCATAGCGGGGAATCGATCCGTTCGGTGATACTCTACTGATCTCGTTTTCGATGGTCACGAAGAGGTACGATGCCCCGCAATATCCTGCTGATCGGTAGCTTGCCGTTCGAAAATGCCGCTCAGGCATTTGATGAAATCGACGCGAGGTTTGCCGGGCGGGTCAAGCGCCTGCCCGATGGCGAAACGGGACCGCGGCGCAATTGGCTGCAATGGCAGTCGGAAAATTTCTCCCACATTTCGGTTATCGAACCGGCGGGGATTTCAATGAATGGCGCGCCTCTATACCGGATGCGGCCCGGCATGCCGAGCCAAGCGGTCAGTTTTGCGCCGCTGGGTTATGCCGAGGCGGCGATGGACTCTTATACGGAATTTGCCAAACGGGCGGGGGCCGAGAGATTTCAAATTGGACTGGCGACACCGTTGAGCATTGTCGCCCATCATGTCGATGACGCGTTTCAGCAACTGATTGAACCGGCCTACGAGCAACGGCTGCTTGCTGAAATCGACGCGATTACGGCGGCGATCCCGCCGGATAAATTGGCGATCCAGTGGAATCTCGCGGCTGAACTCAGCGTGTTCGAGGGTTACCGGAAAGTTCATTTTGAAAAGGTCTTTGACGGTGTGCTGGCACGCTTGGTGCGCCTGGCCGAGCATGTGCCCGACCAAGCGGAACTCGGCCTGCATTTTTGTTTCGATGATTTTAGCGATTGCGGATTTCCCCAGCCCGAAACCCTCGACCGCTTTGTCGATCTGGCCAACGGTCTGTCAGGCATGATCGGGCGGCGCATCGATTATCTTCACTTTCCCTGCCCGGAAGGGCCGACGGGGCCGGATTATTTCAGGCCCCTCGAACGCCTCACTCTGCGGCCTGAAACGGAGCTTTATCTCGGGGTGGTGAAATCGGCCGATGGGCTGGCCGGGGCCCAGTCGCGGATCCGCGCGGCGGCGGAATATATCGCCGATTTTGGTATCGCGGCGGAATGCGGGCTGGGGTCAATTGATGCGGGCGATATCGGCGAGATCCTGGATTTGCATTTGGCGGCGGCCGGTTAGGGGCCGTTGCGATAATTTTCTAAATCCATGAGGTTTTCACGGATGGGCCCGATGGCGTCGGCATAAGCGGTCAGCATTTTGAGCCCATAGCGCATCCGATCCATCGTCCTGGGCTCGTTCACCGGGTCGAAATTGCGCACATCGCGCAAAATGAGTTGCTCGGGTACCCAGCAAATATGGCTGTTTTTGGCCGCTGTCATGCGCAATTCGGCGGCGGGATAGGCGCCCCCAACACCCGCCGAAACACCAACGATCATCGCCGGTTTATGGGCAAACTGGCCGTTGGTCAGCAGAAATAGGTTTTTAACATGGGGCGGCGCCATGCCGTTCCATTCGGGAACGACAAAGGCAAAACCGTCGGCCCGGGCCAGCCGGTCGCGAACGGGTACCCAGACCTCATCCCAGGGCGGGGTGTCGTCGTTTTTCGTCTCGTCCCAAAAGGGAAGCGGGGTCTGGTGGAGGTCTAGAATGTCGTGGCTGACCGGCCCCAGGGCCGTTAATTCGTCAGCGATAATAGCGGCGATTCGGCCCGATTGAGACTGGGCGCGATTGCTGCCGGCAATAATGACAATGTGCATAATGAGTTTTCGGCTCCGCAAATAAGGGTGGCTAAAACAGGTCGGCGATAACCGGTATGAAAGACGCGATCAGCAGCAGGGCCATCGAAATATTAAACACCCGTACCCGCCGCGTGTCATGCAACAGCCTATTCAACTTCGTGCCAAAATACGTCCAGAGACAGACATTGGGTATGGTAATGAGCGCCGAGACGGCGATGACCACCAGCAAGCTGGGCAAATAATTATCGGCCATCGTATAGGCAACGGTCATGGTCAAGGTGACCGCCCAGGCCTTCGGGTTTATCCATTGAAACAAGACCGCCTGTAAGAAACTCATTGGCCTTGCATTGGCGGAAATCTTTCCTGACTGGCTCGGTTGAGCGGTGGCTATTTTCCAGGCAAGCCAGAGCATATAGGTAAATCCGACAAGTTTCAGCACATCGCTCAATGTCGCATTCGACTGCAGGATTTGCCCAAAGCCAACCCCCATGATCGTCAGCATGGCGGTAAAACCAAACCCAATACCGAGCATATGCGGCACCGTACGACGCATGCCAAAATTCAGCCCCGACGCCAGCAGCATAATATTATTCGGCCCAGGGGTGACGGCGCTGGCAAAAGTGAACCCGGTCAGGGCGAGAAAAAGGTCGGTGGGCACGAGCTGCGGTCTCCTTTCCTGAGGGTCTGGCTTGATAGGTCTGCATTGCTGACCTATTATCTAGTTTCCCAGGGCGCTGTCAAGCTGCCTATTGTTCACCGGAATATACCCCATTCTAATCATGGCGTTTGCGCCCGAAAACCGCTACCTCTTCGCGGCACAGAGTGAGCAACCAAACCGTATGAGGAGCTAGGTCGCGTGAGCGCTAATCTGTATGCCTTGTTTCAGTCTCGTTTTCCCGCCGACCGGGGGGCGCGGTTCCTGGAATGCGAAGATGGCCAGGTCGTGACCTATGGGGCGCTTGAGGCGCAGGTCGAGTCTTATGCGCTGGCGCTCTCTTCACTTGGTGCGGTGCCCGGCGACCGGGTGGCGGCGCAGATTGGCAAATCGCGCGAAGCGGTGGCGCTGTATCTGGCCTGCCTCAAGGCTGGGCTAATTTTCCTCCCCCTTAATCCGGCCTATTCGGCCGATGAAATCGCCTATTTCATTACCGATGCCGAGCCGCGCCTGTTTATCTGTGCGCCGGGAGGGGAGGGGGCGATTGCCGATCTGGGCGGCGAGGCGGATTTTGACGTGGCCTCCCTCGGCCTTGCCGGGGACGGCAGTTTCCCCGAACACGCCCAGGCCTTTGCCGGCCGGTCCCATGAAACTGTTTCCTGTCATCCAGACGATGTCGCCGCCATCCTCTATACCAGCGGCACGACGGGCAAGCCCAAGGGGGCAATGATCAGCCATGATAATCTGGCCTCCAATGCGCTCTCGCTGATCGATATTTGGGGGTTTGAGCCCGATGATGTGTTGCTCCATGCCCTGCCGATTTTCCATGTGCATGGGCTTTTTGTTGCGATCAACACGGTGCTTTTGAGCGGCACGTCGATGCTGTTTTTGGAAAAATTCGACGCTGGGTCGGTGGTGAAATATTTACCTCGGGCGACGCTGCTGATGGGGGTGCCGACCTTCTACACAAGGCTGTTGGCCCGTGATGATTTCACCGGTGAACTTTGCGCCCATATGCGGCTCTTTATTTCCGGCTCGGCGCCGTTGCTCGAAGAGGTCTTTGCCGCCTTCGAAGCAAGGACGGGCCAGCGCATTCTCGAACGCTATGGCATGACCGAGACGGGAATGAATACCTCCAACCCGCTGGTTGGCGACCGTATCGCCGGGACCGTCGGGCATCCTTTGCCCGGTGTGACAGTGCAAGTTGTCGGCGAAGATGAGGCGGTCTTGGCTGCTGGCGAGATCGGCGTGCTGCAAATGAAAGGCCCGAATGTCTTTAAGGGGTATTGGCGCAATCCGGAAAAAACGGCGGAGGAATTCAGCGACGATGGCTGGTTTATCACCGGCGATCTGGCGACCATCGACCAGACCGGCCGGGTGGCCATTGTCGGCCGGGCCAAGGATTTGATTATTTCCGGCGGGCTCAATATTTACCCCAAGGAAATCGAAACCGAAATCGATGGACTGGCGGGGGTCAAGGAGTCTGCTGTCGTGGGTGTTCCCCATGCCGATTTTGGCGAGCAGGTCATCGCCTTTGTCGTGTGCGATGGATCGGTTCAGACCTTGAGCGAAACGGATATTCTCGATGGGCTGGCAACTTGTTTGGCGCGCTACAAACAGCCCAAGGAAATCCATTTCATCGACGCATTGCCCCGCAACGCGATGGGCAAAGTGCAGAAGAAGATGTTGCGCGATCAATTAGCAGAAGGCGCCAAAGGATGAAAAACCGGCAGGAACTGATCGATTTTTTCACCCCCTTCGACCTGCCCGTCTTTAACGTGACGGCACCGTGCGAGGTTGCGAACTTCCTGCCCCATGCCAAAGCCGCCGGGGTCCCGTCCTTTGCCGCGATGCTGCATTGCCTTGGCCGTGCCAGCCTGGAGGTCGAGCCGTTCAGATACCGACTAGCCAACGGCACCGCCCAGCCGATCGGCGAGACAATCGGTCTTTCTTATACAATCGTCGATGCCAATGAGAATTTGAATTTTTGCAATGTCGATTATGATGCCGATATCGGCGTTTTTACCGAGGCCTATATAGCGGCTCGCACGCGCGGGCAGGCGGCGACATCAATGTTGCTGGAGGCCGAAGAGAGCCGGGATTACCTCTACGTAACTTGTCTGCCCTGGTTCGCCTTTACCTCTATCCAGCATCCGATCGGCCGTATTGACGACAGCTCAATTCCCTCAATCGCCGTGGGTAAATATGCGCCCGATGACGACCGGCTGAGCTTTCCACTGGCCGTGCAGGTGCATCACGGTTTGATGGACGGGTTGCATATCCATCGATATTTCGAGGCTGTCGCAGCCGCCGTAGACGCGTTGATTGCCGAGTTGAAAAGCTAGCGGCATAAAAAAACGGCGGCCCGCATCATCTGCGAGCCGCCGCGATTTTTATTGGACCGGAAGACGGTTAATCAGGTGACGCCTTCTTTGCGCTGTTGAACGTGGTCTTCGACGCCCTTTTTGCCTTCGTCGGTCTCGGCTTTCCATTCCAGCTCATGTTTCAGATGCTGTTCTTTTTCCCATTTGTGGGAAGTGTCACCCATATAGACGATGAACACTTCACAGCCGTCGGGATACTCGTAAGGGCCGTGCATCTTGTCCCAGCCGAACACATAATCGCCGGGGAGCAGGTCTTTGCCGGCAACGCACATGCGGCCCTTGGTCACCAAGATCGAGTGATAGCTATCGTGGAAATGGGCGGGCTCGACATAGCCGGCGGGGAAGCGCTGCTTCATGTCGATGCGGCCCATCACCGGGTCGTGGTTCAAGATCTTCACTTTGACGCCTTTGGGCAGGGTCAAAAGCCCGCGTACATCATCGTCTTCCCATTCTGCCTCATGGTCGTGAATGGCCTTAAATGAGTGGTCAAAACCGTCGTCGGACATGTATTCCCTCCTCGGAAACTTGGGGTCTTATAAAAGAGTGTGGGGCGGTTTTAGACAAACCGCCCGGCGCTGTCCATGGCTATCCATGGGGGCTGAGCGGGGTGCCTATCCCAGGGTCGGACTGATCCAGCCGAGCATCAGCCCATAGACGGCGTGGGCAATCAGGCTCGCCGCCCAGGCCATCGGGTGGACCTTGGATAAAAAGAAGCCTTCGCGCAAGTAAAGCGGCACATACATCACCCCGGAGACAAACCAAAGAATGACCCCATAGGCCAGCCCGTCAATCAGCGGTGTGAAGGGCAGATATTGATAGACCACACCGGCGTAAAGCAGGCCGAAAAATATGCCGTTGAGATAGACGATGATCTGCCCGGCAAAATAGGGCGGTGGTCCCTCGACCGAATCACCATAGGTCAGCGCCGTCATGACCTTGGCAAAATCCAGCCGTGGCAGGCCGATCCGGTGTGACCATAAAGCCATGACCAGCAGTGTGTAGGTCGCCATGATCCCGGCGATAATCACTGGAATTAGGAATTCGAGTGTCATGGCGTCGGTCCCTCTCGGTAAATTTCAACTCCGGGGTCTTTTAGCGCACCGGCGGCGAGTCCGAAAGAGCGCTAGCCCAGCGCCGCTTCGATGATGGCTCGATAGGCCGACTGGTCTGGTTTGTGCGGTGCATCGGCGTCGAAGGCGCCTTTGGCCGCGTCGACGGCGAGGGCGTCGAGGTCGGTTCCCGGATAGCCCAATTCCCGCACCCCCGATGGCAAGCCGATTTTGCCGTTGAGTGCCGTCACCGCACCGGCCAGATCGCGCTGGTCGGCGACCCCCGAAGCTTGGGCGATGGCCCCAAGCCGGGTTTCGCCCCGGTCTTGGTAAAATCTCATGACCGGTGGCATACACAGCGCCACCAAAGCGCCGTGATGCAATGGGCTGTCGCCAAAAACATGGGACAGCGTATGGACCGGCCCCAGTCGTTTATATATCGCCATGCCCCCTTGCACCGCGGCCATCATCATATGCCAGCGGGCCTCCCGGTCGGTGCCGTCGGCCACGGCGCGCTCGATATAGGCGATAACTCGGGCGATACCATCAAGGGCGATGGCGTCAATCGGCGGATTTACCGTTGTCGCCATATAGCCTTCAAAACAATGGCTATAGGCATCCATGCCCGTCGCCGCGGTGAGCAACGGCGGCAGGGTCATGGTGAGCTCGGGATCGCAAATGGCGACATCGGGGCGCACATGGGGTGAGCGAATGGGCAGGGCGTGGGCGTTGGTTTCGACATGAATGCCGCCGCCAAAGGTGATCTCGGCCCCAGTCCCCGCCGTTGTCGGCACGGTGATATAGGGTGCCACCTTGGCGGTGATTTTCGTCGGGTCTTTCAAATAGTCGATCAGAGGCCCGGAATGGGTGGCGACGGTGCGCAGGGCCTTACCCGAATCGAGCACCGAGCCGCCGCCGACCCCGATAATGGCGTCATGCCCATCGGCCCGGTAGTGGTCGAGGGCGGCCTCAACCCCGGCAATGGTCGGGTTGGGTGGGATATCGGCAAAAACGCCATATCCCATGCCGCTTGGCATAACCGCTTTGACCTTGGCGATGATCCCATGTTCGACCAGCCCGGCATCGGTAATGATCAGCGGGCGTTTAATTCCCCACGCCGCAAGTTCCGGCCCAATCGCCGCAACCGCACCGAAATCGAAATGGATCTTGGGAAAGGCCGGAAGGATGGTCATGCTGGGGCAGGCGTAGGATTGCGGGTCAAGGGCCGCTCGGCAATCGGCAAGTGGAAGAGGGCCGATATCAGGCCCAGGGCAATAGAGATTTGCCAGATCAAATCATAAGAGCCGGTGGCGTCAAACACATATCCCCCCAGCCAGACGGCGCAAAAAGAGCCGAACTGATGGCTCATAAAGACAATGCCGAACAGGGTCGCGAGATAACGCACCCCATAGATTTGGCCGACCAGACCGCTGGTCAGCGGCACCGTCGCCAGCCACAAAGATCCGATGGCGGCGACAAAGATCAGTACCGAGGGCACGGAAACCGGCACCATCAGAAAAAGAGCGAAAACAGCTGCCCGGGCCAAATAAAGCCCGCTCAAGAGATACTTCTTGCTGTAGCGATCGCCGAGCCAGCCGACGATCACCGTGCTGATCATATTAGCCACGCCGATGACGGCAATCGCCCAGACTGCCAGCCATTCTGGAAACCCCTCGCTGGCCAGAAAATTGGGAAAATGGGCCATGATGAACATCACATGGAACCCACAGACGAAAAACCCGGCATTGAGATACCAAAAACTCCGATGCCGCCGGACTTCGTTTAGGGCCAGGGTCAGCGATCCGGCCCCATCCACCGCGACGGGCCCGGACCCGTCGGACTTGCCGGTCAGAAAAACCGCCAAGGGAATGAGCGCACCCAATATCACCGCCCAGATAATAAAGGTAGACGACCAGCCGATATTGCTCAAAAAATACTGGGTCATCGGCGCCATGCTGATCTGACCCAGGGTCCCCGTCGCCGCCGTCAGCCCAAGCACTGTCGAGCGGATATGCGCGGGAACATTGCGCGCCACAACGGCAAGTATCAGCGCAAACGTACTGCCCGATCCTGCCAGCCCCAAAAACACCCCGGCCCCAGCATAAAGATCACCGGCCCCATCGGCATTGGCCAGGATCACCAGGCCAATGACATGCAGCACCCCGGCGCTGGCAATGACCTTGCCCGACCCATATTTCTCGGCAATCGCCCCGGCAAAAGGCTGGGATATACCCCAGAGCAAATTCTGAATGGCAATGGCCAGCGAAAACACCCCGATATCAAACATCAACGTGTCGCTGACCGGCTTCAAAAACAACCCAAAACTATAACGCAGCCCCATGCCGAACAGCAGGATGATACTGCCGGCGGCGATGACGAGTATGGCGCGTTTGCTCATGGCGGGTGGCTCCTAGATGTCGGGTGTCGGCAGTACAACATTTCGGATACAGGCAGAAGGGAAAAATAACACCGCTTTCATCTAGTTTTGAGCTGATCGTCAACAGCCCAATAAGAGCCAACATGGCGACTGCTGCACTGCCATCGCCTTTGGCCAGCCCCACCACTTACCCATGATTTGCCCTGCAAAATTATTTTTTGTTGGGCAAATTTGCTGAGACTGATCAAACCACTGGTGTTTATTGCTGACTTGCAGCAGAAAGACAGAAACAGTATATTGCCCAACAAGAAATAATTTTGTTGGGCAATATACATGAGCTTGAAATGACCCAAATTCAACGGCTGCCCTTGGCGGTGCAAACCGCCTACTCAGATCTCTTGGATCGACTGCAAGAAGATGCGGTTCTAGAACTCAACGGAACACCCGTCCTTCGAGAAAGAAATGGGCGCAAATATTGGTATATAGTTCAACGGCTTGCCGGCCATACCGACGAAAAATACCTGGGTCCCAATACAGATGAAGTGAAGGCGCGAGTCGAGCGAGTCCAAGAGATTAAGGCGGGCTTGAAACTGCGAGAAAAACAACGTGGCAAACTAACGCGAATGTGTCGCGAAGGAGGGGTGCCACCGGTAGATGCTCAGACGGGTAAGGTCTTGCTGGCGCTCAGCAAGGCGGGCCTCTTCCGACTTCGCGGCGTTATAGTGGGCTCTCACGCGTTTCGCTGTTACCCTGGTCTTCTTGGAACGCAAATCTTGGAAGCACACGCCGCAACCGAAGATATTGACGTGGCCGCTTTTCGTTCAATCTCCGTTGCCTTGGACGATCATCTCGATCCAGCATTGGAGGATACGCTGCGCCAAATCGGACCGTTCGTGGCTCGGCCTAATCTCCATAATCAGCCGACAGCATGGCGCGATCATGGTGGCGGGACGATGGTGGAACTACTTGCGCCCAACGAAGGGCCAGAACGGGGCGAACCAATGGAATTACCAGCTCTTGGAGCCTATGGTACGCCACTTCGATTTCTTGATTATCTAATCCATGAGCCAGCGCAAGCAGCCGTGCTTTACCGATCTGGTGTTCTCGTCAATGTTCCACAGCCAGCGCGGTACGCGATCCATAAACTCATTGTTGCAACGCGACGCTCCGCTACTGCAAGACAGAAATCCGCGAAAGATATCCAGCAATCCGCAGCTCTGATTCGTATCCTTGCCGAGGACCGCCCCGATGAGCTCGTGGAGGCCTATCACGAAGCATACGGACGCGGCCCATCGTGGAAATCCCACATCCAAAAAGGATTGCTGCGCTTGCCTGAAGATGCGCGAAGGGCACTTGACGATGTGATCAAGGAATGGTCTCAGGTTTCAGTGGACATGGCGTTTGAGTCACTCCCAAACAATATCGAAGATCTCATCGACGAGTTGGAAAACCCCCTTAGTGAGGTCGACATTGAAGGGTGGGCGAAGGGTTTCGGGGCAACGACGGATTGCGCCATATGCGGTACCACCGTAACTCGAACATTCTCTTTTGCTGAGGCTGCGGTGGGGTATTACAACATTCCAGAGAAAGCCAAGGACGCAGCACGTGAGCAAATTGAAAACGCTTTGTCTAAGACAAGTGTCGAAACCGGAGGTTGGGGCGACGGGTCACTGTGCGCGTATCATAACGCGCAGGCCGCGAAGGACGATTAGGCTCACAACCGGACACAAACCAGCCCGAAACAGACACCCAAACAAGAAAGTTCGTACGCGTCGGCCCCATCCCAGCTGAGCCAGTCGCCAACCTCGCCCGTAACCGGCTGGGCCGGCTTTCCGTAACCTCGATTGAGCAACTCCTTAGCCGCCGCTAATTGCGTTCTCTCGTCCACGGCCCCGCTGATCAATTAGAGGAAATCCTCAATCGTAAACGCCTGGTGTCCATAATGGCGATCTAGCGATTTAATTTGCTGACGGCTGGCACTGTTTAGCCGGTGCACTTTGTCGGCGGATTATTCTTTTCTCACTTATCCTTTCCCCCTCAAACAATCCCCGTATCCAAGCCCGCCGCGATGGTCGCGCCAAACGTCTCGCACTGGCCAATAAACGCCTCGTCCCAACCGCCGCGGCAGATCAGCGGCGCTTGGACCGCCTTCCAGCGTAGGCCGGTAACAATCGTCTCGACGCCGGTTTTGGTGCCGGTGCCGTCCTTGCCTGCCCGGATGTAGAGGGCGTAGGGCAGGCCTTGGGTTTTTTCCAGGCAGGGGCGGTAAATGCGGTCGAAGAAGTCTTTCAGCGCGCCGCTCATATAACCTAGGTTTTCCGTCGTGCCGAGGATCACTGCCTGGGCGGCGAGCACGTCTTCGGCGGTGGCCTCCAGCGGTGGGATGTGGACCGCCTCGACATCGTCGATGCCTGGTGATCGCGCGCCTTTGAGCACCGCGTCGAGCAGGGCTTGGGTGTTTTCCGACGGGGCATGGGCGACGACGAGGAGGCGTTTTTTCATGAAACCTGTTCCTGGACTCTGGCATAGGGGTAGTATGCCATATCGGAATTCGGGAGAGATGTCATTTCATTCGACGACACGGCTGCCAAAGCGCTGGTGCGCGCATTTTTGGACCATATGGAAGCGCGCGACCTTAAGTCGGCGCGGGCCTTGCTGCATGCCGACTTTGTCATGGTATTTCCCGGCGATGTGCGCATGCACAGCCTGGAAGAGCTGATCGCCTGGGCAAAACCCCGCTACCGCTCGGTGGCGAAAAACTATCAAAATTTTGATGTTGCCGAAGCAGGGGGCAGGTGGCTTGTATACGCCTATGGCACCTTGGAGGGTGAACGGCTCGATGGGTCGCGTTTTGCCGGTATCCGGTTTATCGACCGGTTTGAAATTTGTATCGACGAGAATGGCGAAGCGCTGATCATCGATCAGAAGGTTTGGAACGATCTCGCAGAGGTCGAGCATGGGACGAAAAAGGAACGATAATGGAAGCGTCGGATCAAACACCAAAAGAATATTATGCGGCGATCAAGGCCAATCCGGCCCGGGCGCGCTTTGGCTTCGGCAAAAAGGCAGCGATCGTCAATATCGATCTGCAAAAAGCCTATACGATGGTCGGCGAGTTTAAGACCGCCTATGAAACTGACCCCAAGCAGCTCGACTATGTCAATCAGGTCTCCAATGCAGCGCGGGCCAAGGGCTTGCCGGTGATCTGGACCCATGTCGGCTATATGGCGTCGGGTGAGGATTGCGGTATTTGGGGCACCCGCACCGATACCCCGGATAGTTTGCAGAATATCAAGGTGGGGTCACGCCGCTATGAGTTCGATGACCGGCTGGAGATCGATCACGAGCGCGACGCGGTCTATATCAAGCGCATGCCGTCGGCTTTTTTCGAGACCAGCCTGTCGTCGCTGATGGTCTTTCACCAGTGCGATACACTGATCTTGACCGGCGGATCGACCTCGGGCTGCATTCGCGCGACAGCGGTCGATACCCTGTCCCACGGTTATCGCACCATCGTGCCCGAAGAATGCGTCGCCGATAAGCATGAGATCCCCCATTATTCAAACCTCTGCGATATGGCGTTGAAATATGCCGACGTCCTGCCGGTGCAAGAGGTGCTCGAATACCTTGATGCCTACACGCCGGAGACCAATTAATGGCGGGCGTGCAAAAATCCGATCCGGACCTTTATGACTATTGGCCTTATCTCGACCGACCCAAAATTGTCTGGCCGGGCGGGGCGAAAGTCGCCCTGTGGGTGGCGCCCAATATCGAATATTACGAGCTCGATCCGCCGGTCAATCCGTCGCGCAAACCCTGGCCGCGCCCGGTGCCCGACATCTTGACCTATGGGGCTCGCGATTACGGCAACCGGGTCGGCCATTGGCGGCTGATGGAAGTGCTCGACCATTGCGGGGTGCGGGGCAGTGTTTCGCTTAATGTTGCTTTGTGTGGGCACCATCCGGAAATCATCGAAGCATGCGCCAAGCGGGGCTGGGAGTTTTATTCCCACGGGATTTATAACACCCGGTTTTGCTATAATATGGATGAGGCCCAAGAACGCGCCATCATCGAAGATGCCATTGAAACGGTGAAAAAACACACCGGTCAGATGATCGCCGGCTGGCTCGCCCCGGCCCTGACCCATACTGAACGAACGATGGACCTGTTGGCCGAATATGGGATCGCCTATACCTGCGATCTTTTCTGTGACGACCAGCCCCAACCGGTGAATGTCAAACAGGGCAAATTCATCTCCATCCCCTATTCTTTGGAGATGAACGATATCATTCATTATAACGTCAATCTTGGCGCGCCGCGCCGCTACGCCGATATCATCAAGGCCAACTTCGATCAGCTTTATGAAGAGGGGGAGAGTTCGGGCACGGTGATGTGCATTCCCTTGCACGCCTATGCCGTCGGCCATCCCCACCGCATCGGGCCGTTTGCCGAGGCGTTGGAGTATATCACCGGCCATGACGATGTCTGGGTAGCGACGGGGCGCGAAATCGCCGAGTTTTATTACGAGAATTATTACGACAAAACGGCGGCGGCAATTGCCGCCCAGAAAGTGGGGGGCTGACACATGGCTTTACCTCCCGAACATCTCGAGTATGCCCATCGCGGCTATGGCATGGACCAGAGCTGGTATGAATGGTCGATGCTGCCGGCGCGTCCCGCCGTTAAATGGCCGAATGGCGCCAAGATCGCTCTCTGGGTTTCGACGGCGATTGAGTTTTTTCCGCTGAACGCCCCGGCCGAGCCATTTCGCGCGCCGGGTTCGATCTCGACCCCTTATCCGGATCTGCGCCACTATACTTTGCGCGACTACGGTAACCGGGTCGGCATTTTCCGTATCATGAAGGTACTGGAGAAATTCGGCATCACGCCGAGCGTCGCCATCAACTCGGCGGTTGCCGAGCGCTATCCGCGCCTGATCGAAGAAGTGGTCAAGCGCAACTGGGAGGTGATCGCCGGTGGCGTTGATATGGGCCATCTGCATCACGGTGGGCTTGATGAGGCGATAGAAAGTGCGTGGATCGAGGAATGCCTCGCCACCCTGCGTTCGGCAACCGGCCAGCCGGTCAAAGGCTGGCTCTCACCGGCGCGCTCCCAATCGATGCGGACCATGGACCTGGTTGCGGCCCAGGGCGTCGACTATATTTGCGACTGGGTTAACGACGAAATGCCCTATCCGATCACCACGCAAAATGGCGGGCTGACCGCCATGCCTCACTCCCACGAAATTAACGATGTTACCATAGTCTTGCAGTATAAGCGCTCGGAAGAGGAGTTTACCCAGCATGTGATCGACCAGTTTGAGGTGCTCTATGCCGAGGCTGGCGCCGATAACGGCCGCATCATGGCGCTGACCATTCACCCGTGGATCATCGGCCAGCCCCATCGGATCAAGGCGCTGGAAAACGCCCTGACCCATATCATGGGCAAAGGCGGCGTTTGGGCGGCGACGGGCACCGAGATTTTGGACGCGTGGCGGGGGCAGTAGGGTAGCCAATACCTAGCAGAAAGGGAATTGTCATGAGTTGGACCATCCTGATTATCGTCTTGGTCATTGTCGGCGGCTTATATGCCTGGTATGCGGGCATGATCGGCAAGCGCAACAAGGCGTTGGAGGCGCTGTCGGGGATTGATGTGCAGCTCAAAAAACGCTCGAACCTGATTCCGAATATTTTGACCATTGCGCAAAAATTCATGGATCACGAAAAATCACTGCTGACCGAGATCACCGAGTTAAGGGCTGGCGTCGATAAGGATTATGACAAAAAAGACGCCGGTGCGGTGCAGCAGCATCTGGCCTTGGCCGAACAGTTGAGTTCGGGCATGGGCAAATTAATGATTGCCGTCGAGGCCTATCCCGACCTGAAGTCCGACGCGGTGATGATCCAGGCCCAGCAAACATATAATGAGGTCGAGGGCCAGATTGCCGCATCCCGGCGGTTCTATAATTCGTCGGTGACGGCGTTGAATAATTCGGTGCAGATTTTCCCCGGCAGCCTGATCGCCAATATGGCGAGCATTGTGCCAATGCCGTTTTACGAAGCCGACGAGGCGTCAAAGGCGCCGGTCAGTGCCGGAGATTATCTGAAATAGAGTGGTATTCCGATGGTCGATGTAAGGGCTTTAATAAGGCGCCGGAATAATTTGGCAGGGAATTTTCGAGCCGTGCCGGGACTGGCCTTTGGTCGCGGCCTGGTGCCGTTCACCGGCGCCGTTGAGTTCAAAGATCAGCCCGACGCGCCGCGAAAATTTGCCCCTCATTATGAACAGTTTATCCGGCCCCGCGTCGTGGAATTCGAGACCAGCCGTGTCGCTGCGGTAAAAAGCAGTCGGACCCGGTTTTTCTTCTTTTTGCCCCTCGCAGTGCTGGTTGTTTTGGCCGCCGTGGCCTTGGCCAATTGGCATCCGCAAGTTGGTCTGGCTGTGGGGTTGGTTGGGCTGTTTGGGTTATGGGCTTGGGTTTACTGGCCGATCGGCAGCTATAAAAGCTCAGTCAAAGAGATAATTTACCCGGAAATTTTTAAATTTTTTGGCGACGACTATGTCTATTTCGAAGATGGGCCGCTCAGCGTCGCCTCGCTCAAACCGTCGGGCATCATCCCATCCTATGACAACTCCCATGTCGAAGATTATGTAAAAGGCAGCTACAAAGACGTCGGCTTGGAACTCACCGAAGCCAAACTCACCGAGGAGCGGGGCAGCGGCAAAAACCGGAGCACCGTCACCGTGTTTCGCGGAATTTTTGTGCTGTTCAGCGCCAACAAAAATTTCTCCGGCCAGACCATTGTCAGAAAAGACAGTGGCCGGATCGGCAATTGGCTACGCGATAAATTCAATAAATTGGAGAACGTCGCCTTAGAAGACCCGAAATTTGAAAAAAAATTCGAGGTCTATTCCGACGATCAGATCGAGGCGCGCTATCTGTTGACCCCGAGTTTCATGGAACGGCTGTTGACCCTGTCGGACCTATTTCGCGGGTCCGGCGTGCAATGCAGTTTCTATGATAACCGGTTGCTGTTGATGATTGCCTCGACCCACGACCGTTTCGAAACCGGGTCCGCTTTTGTCCCGGCAACCTTCGTCGATGAGATCGATACGATCCTTGAAGAAATGTCGCTGATCTTCCAGATCGTCGATACTTTGAAACTGAACGAGCGAACTGGGCTCTAGAAATTCGCCCAACTCATTCAATCAAGCGGACCGTTTCTGACCCGCCATTTTGAGACAAGGGGCTTTCGATCAAGGATTGGAAATTTGTGTTCCCGCCGAAATCGACCGTATCTGAAACAATGGCAATTCGCGAAATTTCTACGTCCGAACCGCCATTAAACTGAACCTCTGAACCGGCGAAATAGAGCGCGCCGTTAAGCACCATGTCCGAGCCGCCATTAAATTTCTGCAGCAAATTTCCGGTAGCGTCTCGATCCTGGTAAAATAAGACATTGGCATAATCATCGTGGGGGTCCGTCGGTGCGGAAAGGTTGACGTCAGAACCACCGTTAATGGTCAACTCGCCACCGCTATCATCCATAAAAAATGTAACTCCCGTTCCCGTCGCAACGGAATGGGAATTGAAGCTAATGTCGCCGCCGCGAATATGGTAGAGGCCCGGATTGAAATGTACCGTGCCTTGAATTTGCAGATCACCACAATAGGTGCCTGGCGATAAGGTGGCGGTTTTACTGGATTTGACCTGTGTCTTGCCCGAGTGATTGCAGCCAAGGAACGAAGGTTCCGGTAATCGATCTAGGGGATCTTCGAAATGGCCAATCCCAGTGATGGGGTTGGGGTTTAAGCAGTCGCCAGACGAGCCGCCGACGCTTTGTATGGCGTTGGCATTTACGCATGAGTTCCCGACCTGATTGATCGAAACTGGCGAATTCGAATTTGAAACGAGGCCACAGTCGAGGTTAATGATGGCGGTGCCATGAATTTTGATGGCGCTATCTACTGTCTCGTTGAGTGCGTATATGCACCCCCCGGCGCTGATACCGGCGTTGCCGGCGGCGACGGCCCTGGCGCCAATAGTGAAATCGGAAGATAAGAAGGGTCTGGCAAAAAATAATTGTGCCGGTCGGCTGACGACGACTTCTGCTGAATTCATGTCGCCAATACTCTGTCCTGTGCTCGGCGGCCAGAAAACATCTATCGAGGCACCCGAAGCTATTCCAAATCCGGCTTGTGAAGTCGCTTGCAATGCGGCTGTATTCACTGAATTGCTGACGCCGCTGCGCAAAATTTCGTGGGCGGCAGAAACCGCCCCGGCGTCGGCGGCATTTTGGGCGGAACGGCGGGCCGCGAACCATATGCTGGTATCGACGGCCAGACCGGCAAAGCCGAGTAAGACCGGCATCATTATCGCTGTATAAATCAAGACATTACCGCGTTCATTTGATAGCAGCGATGACAGCGGGGGAAGCCGAAGTGGTTTCTTGGATGAATGGTTTTTGGCTGGTCTGTCAATATTGGCCAAGAGCTTGGTCCCAATAGTCGTATCTAAGACTGATATTCGCACAAAGAACTTAAAGAACAGTTAGCCGCGTGCGGCCGTTTCGTTTCTTTTGGGTTGGTTCTGGTATTCACCCAAGCTCTTCGGTGCTAATTGGGCCGCCGGCGTTGGAATATCGATGGACGAACCGTCAACCGCGATGATGCCCGCAAGTCAGGCGCTGCCATCGCCATTGAAGCCGCGTTTATCGTCGCCATGGGCATTATAATGATCGGAGCGCAGGCGGTCTTTTAGGCTTCGGTCAGGTTTTGCCGGGCAAAATATTAGTTTGGCAGGACCTCAATATAAATGAGGATGACGTCCTCGTCATCGTGTCCGGCGTCTTCGGCGTCTTCTGCCTCGTCATCGTGTCCGGCGTCTTCTGCCTCGTCATCGTGTCCGGCGTCTTCGGCCTCGTCGTCGTGTCCGGATTCTTCTTCATCCGTCAGCAGTGCGGTGGCGAGGAAACTGTGAGCTTCGAGGGCAAAGCGCCCGGTGAAATCAGCGTCAAATTCCATTCGCGCCGAATGGCCAGCCTCCAAATTCAGATCAATATCATAGCCATGCAGGTGAAGTTCAGTCGTCTCATCGGTCTCCCAGACCAGGGTGATCCTGTCGCCTTTTTTGAAACGCAAAACCGCGAGCCCACCACTTTGTTCCAGGGTATCCTGGAGGGAGCGTTCGGTGATCGTCAGGGTGATGGGCTCTCCGCTCTCGTCTTGGGCGCTAACGGGTGCGGCCCAGAGACCGAGGGAGATGACGGCGACGGTTAATCCTTTGAAGCTCATGCGCATGGTGTTCTTGCTCTCATCAATTTTTTCGGATCGCTATAGTTATAGCCAAATTTGGCGAAATTTAGCCGTTCTCGTATTTTTTTCCTAGCTCTAACATTTCCGGGGTGCCGACCAGGTCGGTGAGACCTTTGAAATCGAACATATTGTCCATGAAGGGAGCTGTCGTTCCATGCTCGGCGAGGCTGGCGAAATAGTTTGTCAGGTGATGGGCCAGCGCCCGCACCGTGCCGCCGGGGAAAATGACAAAACCATAGCCCAGCGCTTGTAGCTCGGCCGCCGGTAGGATCGGCGTTTTACCGCCCTCGACCATATTGGCCATCAGCGGCACGCGGCCTTTGAACCGGTCGCAGAGGGCGCGCATTTGCGCGTCGTCTTGGGGGGCTTCGATAAACAGCATGTCGGCACCCGCCTCGACATAATGTTCGGCCCGGTCGAGGGCCGCGTCAAAGCCTTCGACGGCAATGGCATCGGTGCGCGCGATGACCAGAAAATTATCCGACCCGCGGGCATCGAGGGCCGCTTTGATCTTGCCGGTCATCTCGCTGGTGCCGACCAGGGTTTTATCTTTCAGGTGGCCGCAGCGTTTGGGCATGGTCTGGTCTTCGAGCTGGATGGCGCCGGCGCCGTTGCGCTCAAACAGGCGCACAGTGCGCTGAACGTTGAGCGCATTTCCAAACCCCGTGTCCCCGTCGATAATGATCGGCACGTTAACCCGTTCGGCAATGGCGCCCAGGGTGCTGGTCACCTCGTCCATCGCTACCAGGCCGATATCGGGGCGGCCAAACCGTGTGTAGGCGATACTGGCGCCGGAAAGATAAACCGCCTTAAAGCCCGCCTGCTCAGCCATCAATCCGGTCAGCGCATCGTAAATACCGGGGGCGACGAGGATCTCCGGGGCGTTCAGCATTTCTTTTAACGTTGCCAATTATAAATCTCCTGCGTCTATTTTTTTCTTCAAATGGGCCATCAACCCGCCATCGGCGATCATCGCCATCAGGTGGTCGGGGATCGGCTCACAGTTATAGCTTTTGCCGTTTTTGCCGTTGACGATTTTTCCGGCGGCGGCGTCGACCGAAATTCGGTCACCGGGGTCGATTTCCCCGGCCTCGGGCAGGATCAGGGCGGGCAGGCCGAGATTGAGCGCATTGCGGTAAAATATACGGGCAAAAGAGGATGCCAGCACGGCACCCACACCGAGCATCTTGAGTAGCTGCGGCGCCTGCTCACGCGATGAGCCCATGCCGAAATTGGCCCCGGCGACAATGATGTCGCCAGCCCGCACATTTTTGGCAAAATCCGGGGCGACGGCCTCCAGACAATGCTGGGTCATTTCCTCTGGGGTGAGCTTCATATAGACGCCTGAGATAATCAGGTCAGTGTCGATATTGTCGCCGAAAATCCAGGCGCTGCCGGTGATCGCACTCATGTCAAAAACGTGCGCGGGTCGGTTATGCGGCCGGTCACTGCCGCCGCCGCCACCGAATATGGCGAGGCGAGATAGACCTCGGATGATGCCGGGCCCATGCGGCCCTGGAAGTTTCGATTGGTCGAGGAAATGCAGACCTCGTTCTCGGCCAGGATGCCGGCCCCCATACCGGGGCAGGCGCCGCAGCCCGTTGGCATCATGATCGCCCCGGCCTTTGTCAGGATGGCCAATGTTCCGTCGGCAGCCGCCTGGGCCGTTGCTTTGGTCGAAGCGGGGGCGACCAGCAATCTTGTGGATTTGGCAACGCTGCGCCCATCTAGGACTTCCGCCGCCATTTTAAGGTCGCCATATTTCGCTCCGGTGCAGGCGCCGATATAACATTGATCGACCGCGATATCTTCGAACGCACCGACCGGTTTGGTATTGGCCGGTGCGTGGGGCGCGGCGACCATTGGCCCGAGAACGGCGGCGTCGAATTTATGCTCGGCGACATAGGTGGCGTCAGTGTCGCTGCGCCATTCGAGGGCATCTTCGGGCGGCGTGCCGCCAGCGGTCTTTATCGCCGCGACCGTCGTTGCGTCGGCGGCAATGATGCCGGTTTCGGCGCCCAGCTCGGCGGCCATATTGGTCAGCACCATACGCTCGCTCATATCCATGTCGGTGACCGTATCACCGTCATATTCGACGACTTTAAAACTGTTATCCATGCCAAGCTCGGCACAGAGATGCAGCATGATGTCTTTGGCCGCCACTCCGGTGCCGAATTTTCCCGACCAGGTGACGCGAATAGTCTCGGGCACTTTGACCCAAATTTCCCCGGTCACCATGATGCCGGTCATCTCCGTCGCGCCATAGCCGGCCATGTAACAGCCGAAGGCCCCGCCGGTGGTCGAATGACTGTCGCCGCCGGCAGCAAACAGGCCGGGGGTCAAATGGCCGTTTTCGGCCAGGACGACATGGCAAATTCCTTCCATGTCATAAAAATGGGCGATTTTGTTATCGCGCACCCAGTCGCGGGTGAGCTTCAAAATATTAGCCGCCGCAATATCGACGGCGGGGACAAAATGATCGGTGACGACCACCACCCGGGTCGGATCCCAGACCTTAGCGCCCAGCGCCTCCAGCCGGGGCGCCACCCGGCGCGGGCCCGAACTGTCATGAAACATCGCCAGATCGACGGTGCAGGTGACAATTTCCCCTGGCTTGGCCGGGTTGCCAACCGAAGAGCGACCGATGGCCTTGGCGTTAATGATTTTTTCGACGAGAGTTTGGCCCATTTTGGTCCTTAATAGATGCGACTGGCTGATGACGGGCGGGACTATAGGCGATTAAGATGGCGCACGCGATATTCTCTTGAGGGGAACTATGAATAAAAATAACCCAACACCGCAATTGCTCGACGGGCAGGGCCGCCACTGTTTTATTGCCGGACTCTCCGGCGGTATCGGTGGCGCAACGGCGGAGCTATTCGCCGCGGCCGGAGCGACGGTCAGTGGTGGCGATATTGCCGGTCCCGAACCAAGACTAGAGGCAACCGACGAGCAATCCGTGCGCCGGTCGCTGGCCGACGCAGTCGACGCCCATGGGCCGATCGATTTTCTGATTAACGCCGTCGGTGTGACCGGCGACGGTCCCGTGGCCGATATGAGCACCAGCGAATGGGAACGGGTGATCGCGGCCAATCTGACCTCGTCCTTTTTGCTGGCACGAGAAGGCTATACTCATTTACGCCGGCCGGGTGGTGTGTTGGTCATGCTCTCTTCGACCAATGGCCGAAATGGCGGCACACTTTTCTCGGGCGCTGCCTATGGCGCGGCAAAGGCAGCGATACTCAATCTGGCTCGTGGTTTGGCCAAGGAATGGGCCGGCGAAGGTCTGCGGGTTAATTGCGTGGCGCCGGGACCGGTGGCAACGCCGATGCTTGGTCGGTTGAGTGAGGGCGCCCATGCGCGGTTAAAAGCGGCGGTGCCCCTTGGCCGCTATGCCGAACCGGGCGAGATTGCGGCGGCGATCGCCTTTCTCTGTTCCGATCACGCAAAGTCAATGACCGGCGCGGTGATCAATATATCGGGCGGGTTGGTGCTGGATTGAATTGGCACCGGTTTTTCACGCTCCCTCTCGCCTGATATTATTTTTTTGCACAGTGGGGGGCGACGTAGTAGCTTTTAGCCCCCGTGTTTTTACCTAAATTTGCGGGCGTAATCGAGCAGGAACCAAGACCCGCGAAGGGGGGAATAGATGGAATTTGAGGCTCTTTCCGGCCTTATTCGATGGATGGACCGGTTTGGCGAGAGCCTCGCCCTGGTGCTGGCTTGCGTCGGTGTAATTTTGCTCGTTTCCTTCCTGGTCACGGTAATGGCTTGGCGTGAAGAACCGCGTGGTTTCGTGTTTTTTGTCAAATTGCTTGAATGGACGCTTTACGTTGCCTGTCTGACTTTGATTGCCGATTTGGTGGCGGCGGCGATTTATAACTTTGGCCTGGTTGGCGCTTTCGACGGTGACATTCCGGCCTGGGCGGAGGGTCTGTCCTTGATCCTCTATCTAGGGCTGATTGCTTCTGTGGTGGTTGTGACCGGCGTCTTGATGATTGCCGCCATTCTTAGTCTTATGCAATCGGTTGACGACCGGCCATTATTGGTTCGATTTAGCCAGTCAGTTGAGCGGGTGTTGTTCCAGACAGCGGGCGTATTACTGTTATTGGTCCTGGCGGGTGTTTTCTACAACACTGTGGCCCGGTATTTTTTCAATTCGCCGGAACAGTGGTCGGAAGCCGCGCCGCGGGTTTTTTATCTCTGGATGACCTATTTGGCGGTTGCGGTGGCAACCAAGCGCGGCGAAAATATCCGCGTGACCTTCATCTTCGATCGGTTGGATCCTTTGCGGCGCCTGTTGCTGGAAGTTTTCATGCACGTGCTGGTCATGTCGATGCTTTCGATCGTTATCTGGCATAATTTTCCGCTGCTGCGGCTCGGTTTGCGCGGCACCATGCTGGCGACGCAGTGGAGTAATGTGGTGACTTTTTTGCCGCTGACCGTCGGCGGCTTGTTCATTCTATTTTATCAGGCCTTGCTGGTTCCCAAGGCATTTGCCGCCTACCGGGCCAGTGGTGCGCCGCGCTTACGGGATCGGCGAAAAGCGGTTTTCCTCCATCTTTTTGGGGCGTTGGTGGTTTTTTTCGTGCTCCAACAGACCTTGGTTTGGGCGAATAATCACTATGATCTGGCGCTGCTGGCCTTCCTCGTCATCATGTTGCTGTTCTTTTCCCTGGTCGGGATGGAGATCGCCTGGGCCATCGCATTCGCCGGTTTCGGCTATTTGGTTTTGACCCAGTTCGGGTTCACGCCTCGGGCCGAGCCCTTTGTGATTTTTTCCCAGATGATGACCGTTGGCATTGACAGCCTGATCCTGGTGGCAATCCCATTGTTTATATTTGCCGGGGAATTGATGAATTTAACCGGCGTTACCCATCGGATCGTTCGTCTGGGGGCGGTTCTGGTCGGCCATTTTTATGGCGGGCTGGCAAATGTCGGGGTTGTGGCTAATTTTATCATGTCGGGAATTTCGGGCTCCGCCCTGGCCGATGCTGCCGCCACGGGTACGGTGTTATTGCCGGAAATGAAGAAACGGGGATTTCCACCGGATTTCTCGGCTGCCGTTATCGCGTCGGCGGCAACGGTTGGCCCGATCGTTCCGCCATCGATTTCCTTTGTTTTGCTGGGGGTCATTGCTCAGGTTTCGGTTGCCCAGCTTTTCCTGGGCGGAATCGTCCCCGGTGCGGTGATGTTTTTCGCGATGTTTGCCTTGACCTATTGGCTGTGTCGGCGCAACGACTACCCGCGCGAGCCAAAGGCCTCAGTGCCCGAGATTGGCAACGCCATAACTGGCGGCCTGTTGGCAATCTTGGCCCCAGCTTTTGTTGTCGGCAGCATCATCTTCGGCATTGCGACACCGACCGAGGCGGCGACGATTGCCGTTGTTTATACCTTGCTCTTAGGCGTTGTCGTTTATCGCAACGTGTCGGCCAAACAGATTTTGGATGCGGCAGGACGGGCGGCGATAATTTCGTCGATCGTCATTTTGACCGTGGCTGCGTCGCAGGTCTTCAATTTTGCCGCCAATATCGAGCGCATGGGCGAAGTCTTGGTTGCCGCCATGCTGTCGATTTCCGAGAATAAATATGCTCTGCTGGCGATGATCAACGTGCTGTTGCTGATTTTGGGCATGTTCATGGAAATTTTGCCGATCATGCTGATCTTGGCACCGATCCTGTTTCCATTGCTCGAAGGGATGGGGGTAAGTGACGTCCATTTCGGTGTGGTCATGGTGCTGAACCTGATGATTGGCATGATTACGCCGCCCATTGGGCTCAATCTATTCGTCATGTCGACCATCGGCGGCGTCGAGGTTTTGTCGATTTTCCGACGGGCAATACCTTATTTTATTGTTTTGATAGCCGTACTATTGGCAATCACATATATTCCCGTGTTAACGTTATACTTGCCCAACTTGGTTTACCCACCTGGATGAACAGAGGGGTGAGCTAAAAAAAATGATAAACAAGATATCCTTAGGGAGGATTTTGACAATGAAATCAAAAATTACGAGACGGCAGTTTGGTCAAGGAACCGCTGCTGCTGCTGCGACCGCTGCTCTGACGGCGGGCTTCCCGATGAGTGCCCTTGGCGCCATCGAATTGAAATATGGTAATGCGGGTCCGGGCTTTACCTCGACCAACAGATTTGCCGCTGCCCTGTTTGAGGAAGTCAGCAAGCGCACCGGCGGTGAAGTTTCCGCGCAAATTCTCGCCGGGACCCTCGGCCTGGGCGAAGAGGCGTTGGCCCAAGGCATGTCGGTCGGCACCATCGACGTTTATTCGGGCGCCTTCACCGGTACCCGTGAATTCGATATTTTCTACACCCCCTACATGTTCCGCGACATGGATCATGCCGGTGCGGTGGCCAACGGTCTCTTGCGGTCCCAGGGTGCGGCGGCTCTCGAAGATCTCTACGAAGCCAAATATCTCGGCGTTGGTCGGGCCGGGCCGTGGACGCTTTTCTTGAACGAGCCGATCGAAACTCTTGACGATCTGAGGGGCCGGAAAATCCGCGCACCTGCCATCGAAGGCATGGTCAAAGGCGTGGAATTTGTCGGCGCCGAGCCAACGGTGATTTCCTTTGGTGAAATGCAAGAAGCACTGGCCCAAGGCGTTGTCGACGGTCTGGTTACCCTGACCGATCTGGCTATTCTCATTGGTTTGCCGGAAAACGCTAAATTCATGATGCGTGGCGAATTTGGTTTGGGCCTCGATAAGTTCATGATGTCACGCCGGATTTGGAACACACTCACCGATGAGCAGCAAGACATCATCGTCGGTACGTTCGCGCAGATGGAGGATAGTTTCCTCAATCAGCCGACAATCGCCAAACTGCCCGGTATTTATGATGAATGGGAAAGCATCAATGGTCCGGGTTCGGTGCTAAATGTTGACGCTACTGCCGCCATCGCGGCGATGGAGCCCCTCAACATGCAACTGGCCAATGAAGTCTATGGCCCGGGCACCTGGGACATCATCACGGGCTCTTAAGAGTTAGCTCGTTTTAGCATTTGCTCGTTTTTTCGGGCGTGTAAAAAAGCGAAACGCCGCAGAAGTATTTCTGCGGCGTTTCTTTTGTTCCCAACACACACCTCAAATCCTAAAAACGGCAAGGGCCTCGGCGTGAATGTCGGAAATTCGGCTGGTCAAACTCTTACGGAGTTTGGATCCAGGGGCTGCCCTGGGCGGCGTTGGCGGGAGCCGAAACCGTGCTGAAAGAGGCAATGGCGACGAATAATGCGGCAAAAAGGATTTTCATCTGAAATACTCCAAGTTCTAATTTTCGGTGATTTTAACAACCGCGCCTCAGGCCCAGTGAATATGAAGGGCCATCGGCGCGGATATCGGAAATTTGGTCGGTTAAACTCCTACTGTCCTTGGATCCAGGGACTGCCGTCGGAGGCGTTGGCGGGAGCCGAAACCGTGCTGAAAGAGGCAATGGCGATGAACAATGCGGCAAAAAGGGTTTTCATCTGAAATACTCCAAGTTCTAAAATAGTACTGATAAGACATATGCCCCAATCCGGACCATCCGGAGCTGGTAACATCCTATTTTTGGTGATTTCAACAACCACGCCTCAAGCCCAGTGAACATGAAGGGGTATCGGCGCGAATGTCGGAAGTTTGGTCAGTCAACCCACGGGTTGCCATCGGCCGCAATGGCGTCGACGGGAACGGAGATGATGCTGACGGAAGCGGCGGCAAGAAACAAAGCGGCAAAAAGGATTTTCATCTGAAATACTCCAAGTTCTAATATAGTACTGATAAGACCAGCTCGCCAATTCCAGACCATCCGGAGCCTAGCGAGCACCTCTCATTTCCGAAAGGCGAGGGTGTTAGATCATCTAATTATTAATGAAATGTTAAAATATAATAACCCGATATAATTATACCTACTGTAGGTGGCGCGATGTGTTGGTTGGTACATTGTTTGCGGCGTTCTTTGTCGGAAAGCCCTTTGAAAACACATTATTTTATAATTTTGATCACGAAGTGGTGAGAATCGAAAGAAAGTTGAAAGATTTTATTCATTTTGGGACATTTTGCCCAATGACCCCGACTCAATCATTAATAAGGTGATGGGCAGAGACCCAATTGCGCCGTTTCCTGCCACTCACTTGCCGCGTCTATGAGGGTTGGCCCACCGCAGGGGAGAATGAGGTAACTCATCGCCTCGGCCATCTGGCTTTTTGTGATGCCCGCGTCAAAGGCGCGAACAAGGTGGAGCCGCTGGGCGGCGCGGCATCCGGTGGCGGCGTGGCAGACCGCTAAAATCATTTCGGCGATGGGCGCCGGAACGCGGCCACGGGCCGTCTGGGTCACGGCGAGATAACGCTGGGTGGTGGCCTCTTTGGGCATCCAGTCCGACCAACTCTTCATCGCAAAGGCCAATGTCGAATAGCTGGCAGCGGCGCCGGCCAGGGCGATGGCGTCGCCGATTTCGTCCAATGTCAGTCCGGCTTTCACCGCCCGCTCCATATGGATGCGTCCATGTTCCTCGCGCGCCGTTGCCAGCAGCCCGGCCCAAACATATTCCCGCTCCTTGGCCGAGAGGACCCGCGGCGCCAGGGTCAGTTTTTCATAAAACTGGTCATAGGCCGCCAGCAGGCCCGGATCGTCATTGGCCAGCATTCGATGATAGGAGAGGAGGTAGCCGCGTTTGGCCTCGACTTGCGCTAAAATTTCTTCTTTTTTCATGTCTTGTCCGTTCCAAAAAAACAAAACTGCCGGGCCAGCTTGCCGCGAATGGGCGATGGGCCGCAAGTCCGACCTTTGCCCCGGCCTTTACCTGGGCCTTTACGGTGCCCCGGTCGATAGGTTTTACTGTGCGCCTACTATGGAGGCGCGATACGATGCTGATGAATATTGAGCGGGCGAGAGCCCTGATGGAGGAGGCGGGGCTCGACGCATTGATCGGCGCGACGCCGGTCAATGTCACCTATATGTCCGATTTTGCGTCGGAGTTTCTGCTCGGTAAGTTTGAAGATTATGTTGCGGCGGTCATCGTGCCCCGCTCGCCCGATTTAGCGCCGGTGCTGATTATTCCCGAATTCGACCTGCCCTACGCCGTTGCGCGCCCGGGTTGGATCAAAACCATCCGCAGCTATGGCAATCCGTGGAGTTCGGTCGGGGTCTATATGGAAGCTGCGTTGGTCGAAGAAAACAGCGCATTGAAAGCAGACTTGGCTTCCTTGCGCGCGGCGACCGGCCCGACCCAAAAAGCAAATTATTTTGATGCATTGGCGGCTGCGCTGGCTGAGCTGGGGCTGGGCGATGCGCGGCTGGGTATTGACGATCCCCGCCTTGGAGCGCGGCTTGGCGGTGCGACAGACACACTCGAATTGATGCGCCGCATCCGCATGGTCAAAACAGAGGATGAAATCGCCATTCTGACACGCGGGGCCGAAATCAACGCCGAAGCGCTGCGCAATGTGATTGCGGCGGGAGCCGCGGGGGCAGCCGAAGACGAGCTCATTCGAGTTTATCGCCGCACACTGACCGAGCGCGATGCGCGGTATTTGGGCGAGCGGGGCATGATGTTTGGCCCGGGCGAGGCCTCGGCCTTCAGCCTGCCTGCGAGCGCGGAGCGGCGATTGACCCCAGGCGACGCGGTGGTGCTCGATTGCCTGGGAACTTGGGCGGGCTATCATATGGACTTGGCTCGCACGGCGGTGGTGGGTGAACCGACAGTAGCGCAGAAAACGCGATACGACGCTGTCGCCGCGGCCTTGGCTGCAATCGAGGCGGCGATCAAGCCGGGGGTTCATACCGCCGATTTGCGCGATCTCGCCCGCCGCACCATCGAGGGTTTCGGTCTGCGCGGTGATTTGACGTCGGTAACCACCCACGGGCTGGGCTTGGAAATCTTTGAATTCCCGACCGCCGACAGCCTGGCCCAAGGTTTTGCCCTGGAGGCTGGTATGGTGGTCAATACAGAGGTATTTTACCGGGACCCGGACCTCGGGGCCTTTCACCTGGAAGACAGTGTGCGGGTGACTGCGTCGGGTTGCCATTACCTGCACGAGGTGGCGCGAGATCTCGTCATATTCGATTAAATAACCGAGGCGTGAAATCAATGACCGGTATGGATGCGGAAATCTCTTTTGAGGCGCGGGCCTATCAGGCCTGTATCAGTGGCTTGAAACGGCAGTGGAGCGGGCCTCTCTATCGCCAGGTGGTCGATCTTGCCGGTACCAATTGCGATGCGAAGGGCATCGAACAAAATCTTCGCAAGGACAGCCGGTATCAGGTCTTCGGCTGGCTCGAACATTATCTGCAACAGTTCAAATATCTCGGGCGCTGGGGCATGTTGACCGAGTTCACGCCCCAGGAAGAAAAACTGGCTAAGCTGCTCGCCGATGCGGCAGCGATCGAGCCCGACCGCCTTGACCTTGATCCGGATATGGCCCTGCCCGATTATTTTTGCGTCGGTGATTTTCACCAACATCCCGGTGGTATCTGGAGCGATGCCCACGATGCATTCGCCTATGAATGGGGCGCCACGCTAACGACGCCGATGAGCGCCGATCATGGAGATCTGCATGACCGGTTCGCCGGGTTGGTCAATGAGATGGCGGCACCTGAAAATATACTCGATCAGGCTTGCGGCTTTGGCAAGACCACCCTCGCGCTCAAATCCCTCCTGCCCGACGCGCGTGTTACCGGCAGCGATGTCGCCGGGCCATGCCTGATGCTGGGCCATAAACGCGCGGTTGAGGCAGGGTTGGATATCCGGTTTGTGCAATGCCCAGTCGAGGATTTACGTTTCGACGATAGTAGTTTTGACGCCGTAACCGGATCGATGCTGCTGCACGAAATGCCGCCCTCGGCCATTCGCGCCAGTTTGATCGAAGCCCGCCGCGTGCTCAAACCGGGCGGGCTCTACGCCCAGCTCGATTTTTATGACGTGCCGGGGGGCGAGGTCGGGCGTTTTTTCCATAACGGCCATAGCGCCCGCAACCGCGAACCCTATATGATGAGCTTGATAAAAATGGACCTGGCGGGCGAGCTGGAAGCCGCCGGATTTGAAGATGTCGCCATTGTGCCCTTCGAAGAAGGCGCTGGCGCCCTCGATAATGGACCCGACCTGCCGCACCAGTGGCGTTTTCCATGGACCCTAATTACCGGGAGGGCGAAACCGTGACCCACCCAAGCCATCACTATTTCGACGATCCCGCGATGACCCGGCTGATGGGTATGGTCACCGCCCTTGCTGGTGAGGTGTTTGTGCTCAAGGCGCAAAACCGTCGTTTGACGGTGGCCCTTGAGGATGCCGGATCGTTGGATCCAGAAACCCTGTCGGCCGCCGGGGACAGCCCGGACCTTGCCATTTGGATGGAACAGGAGCGGGACGCCTTTGCCGCCGCCCTAATGGCGCCGCTGACCGAGCCCGACATGGCCCAGGCCGCTCATGATCGGATCTTTGGCACCGGCACAATTGGCGATAAGGTCGCCCATGCGACAGGCAAATCCAGGGCGACCGGCAAAGGAGACGCGATATGACCGAGAATAGACCAGAAGGCATCAGCGATGAAGAATGGGCGCTACGCGTCGATCTGGCCGCCTGTTATCGCCTGATCGCCCATTACGGCATGACCGATTTCATTTTCACCCATGTGACCGCCCGGGTGCCGGGGCCTGATCATCATCTGTTGATCAATCCCTATACCTATTTTTTCGAGGAAGTGACCGCCTCCAACCTGATCAAATGCGACCTCGATGGCGCGGTGGTGGGGCAGAGCGAGCATCGCTCGAACCCCATCGGATTTGCCTTTCACGCCGTGGTGCACGACGCCCGCGACGATGTCGGCTGTGTCATTCATACCCATAGCCATGCGGGAACGGTGGTGGCGAGCATGGAGCGCGGCCTGTTGCCGCTGTCGCAAATGGCGCTACGGTTTAAGGATCGAATTGCCAGCTATGAATATGACGGGATCGCACCGTCCCGTGAGGATCTCACCCGGATGGTTGAAACCCTAGGTGATAAGGCGGCGTTGTTGATGGCCAATCACGGCCTGTTGCTTGCCGGAAAAACCATCCAGGAAGCCTTCCATTTCGCCTATTATCTGGAACGGGCCTGCCGGTTGCAGGTCGATATGCTGGCCAGCGGCGAAAAACTGATTGAACCGAGCGAAAAAATCCAAAACCAGGCGCGGGACTATTTTCTCAATAACCCCAACCCAACCGGGGCGCGGGAATGGCCGGCGCATTTGCGCATGCTAGACCGGCTCGATCCGGGCTATCGATTATAGTAATATCGGCAAGACCGACCAACGAGGAAGACTATGAGTACACAACCCGACCTTAAATCCAGCCAAGCCGCTCGCGCCTCTTTTGCCTGGGACGATCCGTTACTGTTTGACGAGCAGCTGAGCGAAGACGAGCGGCTGATCCGCGATGCCGTGCGCGGCTATTGCCAAGATAAACTCATGCCGCGCATTCTCGAGGCCAATCGCAACGAGCATTTCGATCGCGAGATCATGAATGAGTTCGGCGAGATGGGTTTGCTTGGTTCGACGATCCCGGAAAAATATGGCTGCGCCGGATCTTCCTATGTCGGGTACGGGTTGGTGGCGCGCGAGGTTGAGCGGGTCGATAGCGGCTATCGCTCGGCCCTTTCGGTGCAATCGAGCCTGGTCATGTATCCGATCTATGCCTATGGCGACGAAGACCAGCGGATGAAATATCTGCCCAAACTCGCCAGTGCCGAACTGGTCGGTTGTTTCGGCCTGACCGAGCCCGATCACGGATCGGATCCGGGCGGGATGAAGACCCGAGCCAAAAAAACCGACGGCGGCTGGATTCTCAAGGGCGCTAAAATGTGGATCACCAATTCGCCGATCGCCGATGTGATGGTCGTCTGGGCCAAGGATGACGAGGGGATCATTCGCGGCTACATTCTCGAGCGCGGCATGAAGGGCCTCTCAACTCCCAAAATCGAGGGCAAGTTTTCCCTGCGCGCCTCAATCACCGGTGAGATCGTGATGGACGATGTCTTCGTCCCCGACGAAAACCTGTTGCCCAATGTAAAAGGCCTGAAGGGCCCCTTCGGCTGCCTGAACCGGGCGCGATTTGGTATTTCATGGGGCGCCCTGGGGGCGGCGGAGTTTTGCTGGCACGCGGCGCGCAGCTATACCCTGGAGCGCGAGCAGTTCGGCAAACCCCTGGCCGCCAATCAGCTCATTCAGAAAAAGCTCGCCGACATGCAGACCGAAATCACCCTCGCCCTGCAGGCCTGCCTGCGGCTCGGCCGGTTGATGGACGAAGGACGGGAGGCCCCGGAAATGATCTCCCTGCTCAAACGCAACTCAGCCCGCAAGTCTCTGGACATCGCCCGCATGGCCCGGGATATGCACGGCGGCAACGGCATCTCCGACGAATATCACGTCATCCGCCACATGATGAACTTAGAGACCGTCAACACGTATGAGGGCACCGAGGACGTCCACGCGCTGATCCTCGGCCGGGCGCAAACGGGGTTGCAGGCGTTTACCTGAGGGGGATATTAATTCTTCCGGGCTAAAGGGTGGCCCGGAATGGCTACCCGTGTTAGCGTTTCGCCTATGGGCACTGAAATCCGAGCAAACTTCTCGGCCGGAAAGCTTGATTGGCGGGCGCGAAATGGCACGCTGAGCAATAGGCTGAACGGTGAGCTATGCGCGAGCCTATTGGACACTGACCGACCGGATATGCGCCGTTGGCCTATATCATTGGCGGTCAAGAGGAGCCTTGGGGCATTTGCCACCATTGCCGCTTTGCTGGTGGAGCCAAATCTTGCAAACGCGCAAATTACCTTCGGTCCCACTGTCTTGCCGCAGCTGCAAACACCACAAATCCAGATCAATCCGGGCCTTCAGCTGGGGCCGATTCAGCCCCAATTCGTGATCGTCGATTTTCAAGCGACTTTGGCCCAGCCGATATCCGTATCCCAGGGCGGAGTCGGGCAGTTTGCGACCCAGTCGCTCGCCTGGTTCTGCCAAGGCAATATCTGCACATCGCGTGGCACCAGCCAGTTGGCGACCGTCGCCAACTGTCAGGATTTGGTTCGCCAGTTCGGACCGGTCACAGATTATCTGACCACTCAACGACGTTTTAGCGCCAGTGAATTGGCCGCCTGCAATCGCGTCGCGCCGCCAATTATTCAATTTGGGAATGGTCAGACCAATGGTCAGATATTGAGAAACGGCCCCATTATTATCGTCCCCAACAATCAAACGACACGCCGGGTACCTGACCCGCCGACCCTTGATATCCGGCCGCCGACGATAACGCCGCAAGGGCCAAGAATTACCATCCCCGGCGCCGACACAAACATAAGGGGTGCCCCCAAGGCGCCGCGCCGCGTTGTCGCCGTGCCGAAGGCGCCGTCGCCGGGGGGTACTACCGAAACACGTTCGGACGATAATACCGTGCGCACGGTGCTGCTGACCGTCACCGGCAAGGGGCTTTCCGGCGCCCCGGTTTTTCCATCGGGATTTGTCCCCGGTACGATCCGCACGCAGGCCTTGACCGTGACCGGTAAGGGCCTGTCGGGTGCTCCCGTATTCCCCACGGGATTTGTCCCCGGAACGATCCGCACCACGCCTTTGACGGTGACTGGCTTGGGGGCAATAGCTGAGTGATGACGACGCGAAAAAGGAGACGAGCTGTGAAACACAAAATCCCAGGGTTAACCGGATCGACGACAGTTTTCGTTGCCGCTCTCGTCTGTTCCGTATCGAGTTTTGCCGTTGCGCCGGCCTCCTTTGCCCAAGACGTGCCATATACTTTTTTGGTTCCGGTTGAGCTGGTCAACCTGCATCCCGATCTAACCCAGTTTCAAGCACAATGCAGAATTTCACGAGGCCGACTGGATGACGTTCCGGCCTCGGGTGTCAACCAGCTCGAAGGTGGTTTCAGCGATTTTATTGGGACCGTCCTGGCCGGTGATGGGCGGCATTTTTCCGGAAATGTCCGGGTTGATCTCCTTCTGTCGCCCCGTGACGCCAGCCTGGCCCAGACCTATTTATGCGATCTCATTCTGCAAGGTGGTAGCGGCCCGGAAGCCGGGCGCATCAGCGTTACTGAGTCGTTTATCAGTGGCGACAACGATGTGTTTTTCAACGAAACCTATGCCGCCGACCGAACCGAGCCATTTGTCATGAGCACCGGGTGGCAAATACTGCCGTGATCTTGGGTTCGGTGCCGTCCGCACCCTCGCCGGAGTTTAAAAACCTTTAGGCGGGGCGTATAACCACATCCATGTTGATTGAATGTCCAGAGTCCCAGGCGACCGGCCGGGTAAGTCAGATCTATGCCGATATTCGGGCGGCGTCCGGGGTTGGCATGGTGTCGCTGTGTTATCGGCATGTGGCGGCATATGAGGGCGCGCTCGATTGGGCCTGGCGTATTCTAGGGCCGGACTTTGTTTCCGGGCGTTGTCGCCAACTGGCGCAGGGCGTCGTGGCCCAAGATGTTGCCGGTCGATTGGCCAAGGCCGGGCGCGCCGGTCCGTCGGGACCCGAATTGCCCCCCGAAGGGGTGGTCGGGTGCGAAGCGACCATTGACGCCTTTAACCGGGCCAATCCGTTGAACTTCATGTTTATTGGGGTGCTGGAGCGGTTATTGGCTGGGGAGCAACCACTAGGTGACAATGTGGGCGACACCATGGTTTCGGTATCGGCCCCGGATTACACCGAACCGATCACCAAAGTGCCGCCGATTGTCGCCCTTGATGACATGGCGCCGGCGCTTCGGGAAAAGATGATGGTGTTGGGCAATCTTGGTATCGGCCAGCACGACTTAATCGTTCCAAGCCTTTACCGCCATGTCGCCCACTGGCCCGACTATATCGACTACCTGCATGATGTGCTGACCCGTCCGGGGGTTTTTGAGGTGATTGAGGCGGCGAGTTACGATATCCGGCAAGGGCTGGAACGCGCGGTCGACGATTTATTTGCCGGTTGCGCCGCCCGGGATGTGGGCGAGGGGCGCCCGGCGGGGGCGGCGCGGACCGAGTTACGGGCGAGCCTGCCGAGCTTTCAGCCGCGTATTCCGCTGATGATTGCCACCGGGTATTTTTTAAAGGAGCTATGAGCCTTGGGCGTTTTGGTCGTCTGTTCCGGCGGTTTGGATTCGGTGGTGCTGGCTCATCAAGTCGGCAAGGACCGGGATCTCGACCGGCTGCTGTCATTTGATTACGGCCAGCGGCACAAAAAAGAGCTGGATTTTGCCGCCCTTGCCGCCGCCGATTTGGGGGTGCGCCATGATATTATCGATATCTCCAACGTCGCCCAGTTCCTCACCGGCTCGGCACTGACCGATGATGTCGCGGTGCCCGACGGGCATTATGCGGAAACTTCGATGCAGGCGACCATTGTGCCCAACCGCAATGCGATCATGCTCTCCGTGGCCTATGGGGTGGCCGCCGGTGCCGGCGCGAGGGAAGTTGCGATCGCCGTCCATGGGGGCGATCATTTCATTTATCCCGATTGCCGACCGGGGTTTATCGATGCCTTTCGGAGGATGGAAAATCAGGCCCTGGAGGGCTCGTGGGAGATCGATCTCTACGCGCCTTATGTCGATAAATCGAAAGCCGATATTGTGCGCACCGGTGCCGCACTTGGCGTGAAGTTTGAAAGAAGTTGGAGCTGCTACAAAGGCGGGGCGACCCATTGCGGGCGCTGCGGCACCTGCGTCGAACGGGCCGAGGCGTTTCATCTGGCCGGTGTCGCCGACCCCACCGACTATGAAGATGCCGATTTTTGGCGTAGCGCGGGATCACCCTGACGTCTAACCTCGTCGACCCGACCGATATTGCCGCGTCGGTCATGGGCTCATCGACGGCCCAGTTTTTTCACGACCATATGCTGGTCAAAGAATCCGAAACCTCCAAGGCGACCCCCTGGCACCAGGATATGCCCTATTACTATGTCGACGGACCCCAGTCGGTGAGTTTTTGGGTCTCCGTCGATTCGTGGCGTCGGACCCCGTCGACCTCAGTGATCCGACTTGGCTAAAACCCGGCGCCGCCTGGTGGGGCAGTGACCTACCGTCACCGCCCCCAAGACGAACACCGGATTGACCGACTTGGCGTGATCTCGGTTTGGTTGTATGATGGCCGCAAATAAACATGGTGGAGTGGTGCGGTGGGCTTCTGTCGTAAATTCAAAGTTTTTGTCATTCGGGCCGGCCTGCTGGCCGTCATGGCGACGCTGGTGCCCTCCGGCGTGTCCGCCCAAAAGCTGTGGGTCCCCCGGCCTAAGGGCGCGCCGGATGTCCCGACACCGATGGAGGTCTATCGCCGATCCGGGGTTGCGGTGGCGATCATTGCCGAGGATCTGGAATTACGCGCCGAGCTTGATCGGTACACGCGTGAATTAATCGACTTCTTGGTACCGAGGACGGACGTGGGGCCAGTGTCCACCGCTGAGAGGACCGAGTATGTGATTGCCGTTAGTTTATCGCTGGACCTGATGCGGCGGAACTTGGACCGCTATGTCTTGCGCACCACCGACGAAAAACTCGTCGCTTATTATGCCCGTATGCGGGACATGTTAGTGGAACTCGCGGCGATGGAGACGTTTTCCTGCGTCGATTGGATTAGGGAACGGCTTCTTTATACGTCAATCGGCGACCGGGACACCGGTGGATTATCGGACCCGGTATTTTTCGCATGGACCGGTGCGTTTGAGGCGATGGTGCGGTCCGCCTATGGTCGGCGACCCGACACGATTGTCGATCCGGCGATTGCGGAGCTGCGCAAGCAACTCCTGTTCCAAGCGGCGCCGACGCTGGATTATGCCCTGACTATTCGCCGGTATTACAATTTTTCGAATACCGAGGACCGGGTGCGAACCCTCATCATGAGTGCCTGCACCCAGCGCATCCGCTATATCGATGTGGTTCTGGCCCTGCCGGTCCCCACCGCCGCAGCGATCCTGCGGGCCGAACATGTCCCGCCGTCGGACCCCGTCGACCTCAGTGATCCGACTTGGCTAAAACCCGGCGCCGCCTGGTGGGGCAGTGACCTACCGTCACCGCCCCCAAGACGAACACCGGATTGACCGACTTGGCGCGATCTCGGTTCGGTTGTATAATACCCGCAAATAAACATGGTGGAGTGGTGCGGTGAGTCTCAGTTGTAAGTTCAGGGTTTTTGTCATTCGAGCCGGCCTGCTGGCCGCCATGGCGGCGCTGGTGCCCTCCGGCGCATTCGCCCAGACCTGGGTTCCGCGGCCCCCCGGCGCGCCGGATGCGCCGACACCAATGGAGGTCTATCGCCGGTCCGGTGTTGCGGTGGCGATAATTGCCGAGGATCCAGAACTACGCGCCGAACTTGATGATGATATCGGCAGATTTATTGACTTTTTGATCCCGAGGGGGGGCGGGCACCCGATGCCTACCGCCGATAGGGCCGAATATGTCAGTGCCACTGATTTGACGCTGGATCTCATGGGGCGGACTGAGGGTCGCTATGTCTTGCGCACCACCGACGAAAAACTCGTCGCCTATTATGCCCGAACGCGGGACACCCTGGCGGAGCTCACAGCGATGGAGACGTTTTCCTGTGTCGATTGGATAAGGGATAAACTTTTTTTTGGGCCTATCGGCGACCGGGATGCCGGTAGGTTTTCGGACCCAGTTTATTATGGGTGGACCGGTGCCTTCGAGGCGATGGTGCGAGCCTCATATGGTCGGCGGCCCGACGCGGTTGTCGATCCGGCGATTGCCGCGCTGCGCGCGCAAATCTTGTTCCAGGCGGCACCGACGTTGGACTATGCCCTGACTGTCCGCTCGAATAATGGGTATCCGGGAACCGAGGGGCGGGTGCGGACCGTGATGATGAGTGCCTGCACCCAGCGGATCCGCTATATCAATGCGGTGTTTGCCCTGCCGGTCCCCACCGCCGCAGCGATTCTGCGGGCGGGACATGTCGCGGTGACGGATCCCGTCGACCTCAGCGACCCGGCGTGGCTGAAACCCGGCGCCACCTGGTGGGACAGTGACCTCCCGTCACCGCCACCAAGACGAACACCAGATTGACCGGCTTGGCGAGATCTCGGTTCGGTTGTATAGTACCCGTAAATAATCATGGTGGAGTGGTGCGGTGGGCCTCAGTTGTAAGTTCAGAGTTTTTGTCATTCGAGCCGGCCTCCTGGCCGTTATGGCGGCGCTGGTGCCGCCCGGCGCATTCGCCCAGACCTGGGTTCCGCGGCCCCCCGGCGCGCCGGATGCCCCGACACAAATGGAGGTCTATCGGCGGTCCGGTGTTGCAGTGGCGATAATTGCCGAGGATCTGGATCTGCGCGCCGAACTTGATGATGATATCGGCAAGTTTATTGACTTCATAATACCGCGGACGCCAATGCATGGAGTGTCCACCGCCGATGGAGCCGAGTATGTCGTCGCCGTTAGTTTGTCGCTGGACCTGATGCGGCGGAACTTGGACCGCTATGTTTTGCGCACCACCGATGAAAAGCTCGTTGCCTATTATGCTCGTATGCGGGATACGCTGGTGGAACTCGCGGCGATGGAAACATTTTCCTGCGTCATTTTGATCGGGGAAGGGCGCCTTTCGAGTGGGATCGGCGACTGGGATACCGGCGGGTTATCGGACCCTGTTTTTTTCGCATGGACTGGTTCCTTCGAGGCGATGGTGCGGGCCTCCTATGGTCGGCGGCCCAACAGGATTGTCGATCCGGAGACTGCCGCGTTGCGCGCCCAAATATTGTTCGAGGCGGCGCCGACGCTGGACTATGCACTGAGTATCCGCCGGTATTTCCATTTTCCCGAAACTGAGGATCGATTGCGCACCGTGATCATGAGCGCCTGTACCCAACGCATCCGTTATATCGATGCGGTTCTAGCGCTGCCGACCCCCACCGCCGCAGCGATCCTGCGGGCTGGGCATGTCGTGGCGACCGACCCCGTCGACCTCAGTGATCCGGATTGGCTAAAACCCGGCGCCGCCTGGTGGGGCAGTGACCTACCGTCACCGCCCCCAAGACGAACGCCGGATTGACCTGGCTTGGCGCGATCTCGGTTCGGTTGTATGATGGCCGCAAATAATCATGGTGGAGTGGTGCGGTGGGCCTCAGTTGTAAGTTCAGAGTTTTTGTCATTCGAGTCGGCCTGCTGGCCGTTATGGCGGCGCTGGTGCCCTCCGGCGCATTCGCCCAGACCTGGGTCCCCCGGCCCCCCGGCGCACCGGACGCCCCCACACCGATGGAGGTCTATCGCCGGTCCGGTGTTGCAGTGGCGATAATTGCCGAGGATCCAGAACTGCGCGCTGAACTTGATGATGAAATCGGCCGCTTTATCGACTTCATAATACCGCGGACGCCAATGCGCGGGCGTGCCACCGCCGAAGGGGCCGAATACGCTATTGCTGTTAGTTTGACGCTGGACCTGATGCGGCAGACCGAGGACCGCTATGTCTTGCGCACCGCCGACGAAAAACTCGTTATATATTACGCCAGTATGCGGGACGCTCTGGTGGAACTCGCGGCGAAGGAGGCATTTTCCTGCATCGAATGGATAAAATACAGATATATATTTGGGTCAATCAGCGACCGCACCCCTGGCGAGCTGTCGGACTCCGTATTTTTCGCGTGGACCGGCGCGTTTGAAGCGCTGGTGCGGGCCTCCTATGGGCGATGGCCTGACACGATTGTCGATCCGGCGATTGCCGCGTTGCGGGAGCAAATCTTGTTCCAGGCGGCGCCGACGCTGGACTATGCTCTGACTTTCCGCCGCTACAATAATTTTCCTGAAACCGAGGACCGGCGGCGGACCGTCATGATGAGCGCCTGTACCCAACGCATCCGTTATATCGATGCGGTTCTGGCGCTGCCTACCCCCACCGCCGCATCGATCCTGCGAGCCGGGCATGTCGTGGCGACGGACCCCGTTGACCTCAGTGACCCGGCATGGCTGAAGCCCGGCGCCGCCTGGTGGGGCAGTGACCTACCGTCGCCGCCCCCAAGACGAACACCGGATTGACCGACTTGGCGCGATCTCGGTTTGGTTGTATAATACCCGCAAATAAACATGGTGGAGTGGTGCGGTGAGTCTCAGTTGTAAGTTCAGAGTTTTTGTCATTCGAGCCGGCCTCCTGGCCGTTATGGCGGCGCTGGTGCCGCCCGGCGCATTCGCCCAGACCTGGGTCCCCCGGCCCCCCGGCGCGCCGGACGCCCCCACACCGATGGAGGTCTATCGCCGATCCGGTGTTGCAGTGGCGATAATTGCCGAGGATCTGGATCTGCGCGCCGAACTTGATGATGAAATCGGCAGGTTTATCGACATGATGATACCGAGGAGGCCAATGCACGGGCGTGCCACCGCCGATAGGGCCGAGTATTCCATTGCCGTTAGTTTGACACTGAACCTGATGGGGCAGACCGAGGACCGCTATGTCTTGCGCACCACCGACGAAAAACTCGTTATATATTATGCCCGTATGCGGTACGCTCTGGTGGAACTCGCGACGAAGGAGGCATTTTCCTGCGTCGAATGGATAAAATACAGATATATATTAAGGTCACTCAGTGATCCTACCGCTGGCGGACTGTCGGACCCGGTGTTTTTCGCATGGACCGGCGCCTTTGAAGCAATGGTGCGGGCGTCCTATGGCCGTTGGCCCAACACACTTGTCGATCCGGCGATTGCCGCGCTGCGGGCGCAAATCTTATTCCAGGCGGCACCGACGCTGGACTATGCTCTGACTTTCCGCCGCTACAATAATTTTTCTGAAACCGAGGACCGGCGGCGGACCGTCATGATGAGCGCCTGTACTCAACGCATCCGCTATATCAATGCGGTGCTTGCCCTGCCGGTCCCCACCGCCGCAGCAATCTTGCGGGCTGGGCATGTCGTGGCGACCGACCCCGTCGACCTCAGTGATCCGGCATGGCTAAAGCCCGGCGCCGCCTGGTGGGGCAGTGACCTCCCGTCACCGCCCCCAAGACGCACGCCGGACTGACCGAGTTTAGCAAACGATGCCGTCACTGTGCCCTAGGTCGTTGTTGGGTGGTTAGGGTCACGCTGCTGAAGTCCGACATGGCGTCAGCATAACCGGCCAAGGCGTGGGCAGCGGAGGCTTTTAGATCAGACTGCATAATCTCCACCGTTTGCAGCGCGGGTCGCTCCGCGGTGACGATTTCATCCGACGAATGCACGGCGTTAAACATGCTCGCCCTTGCTTGTGAGAGGTCTTCGGGGCTGGTCAGTGAACCTGGCGCCAGGAGCCCGGAGAGGCTGGACTCGATTTGGGGGAGTTGCTGGATGGTCTCGATGCTGGAAAAGGTGAAGGCCGGCACATTATTGGCCAGGGCCGCCGCCGCCCCCAGGCCGCCGCCCAACGAATGGCCGGTGACTAGAATGCCGACCCCGTCGCGCGCGGCAATTTTCTTGGCTATTTCGACAACGAACACCGCGAAGGCATTGTTGGGGGTCGCCCCAGGAGGGCCGGCAATTTGCATTCCGAAAACCTCAGGGTGCTGGCGGGCCGCAATTACCAGATCGGTGACGTCATCGGGATTCATTTCGGCAAAGGACACGATGACATTATTATCTTGGTCCCGGCCGATGGTATATTGAAAGCCGAAGATATCCTCCAAATGTCCGGCGACATCTTCGGGCGGGACGCCTGTCGCAAATAATGGGGCGCTTCCGTCCGGGGGAAACTCACCAAGAAACTCGACTATGTTGGCATCGGACCCATCAATAAAAATTGGCGCCAAGGTGCGCAAGGTCTCGCGATTCTCCCAAATGCCGAAACGCACGGCCTCGTCGGCGGCGTCGCGGTCGGACTGGCTGTAAGTCAGGGGGCCGGTGCCCTTGCCGGTACCATTGCCGCTATCGATTGAGCCGCGCCCAAGGGAGGCATTGCTCTGGGCTCCATGGACAGTGGTCAGAGGGTAAATAGTGGTCCGCTCAATTTCACCATCTTGATTTTGCACAATCGTTCGCAGATTGCCGACATTGTCGCCGCTTTCGAAACCTCGATCAGGGCCGCCGGGGGAGGAGTTTTGGGGGCGCTCCTCGGTAAAATCGAGAGGCTCCATGGACGGGCGAAGCTGTGCCATTTCCTCAACAGCCGCCGTCGGGGGCGTTGCTGGGCTCGACGGGTCATCCGCATTTGCCGGGGATGGCGCCAAGGGCGGTTCGTTCATCGCTTGAATGCCGCCGTCCGACGGTTGCGCGCCGGTGCCATCGCCGAAAACTTCGGTGGGGTCGAGGACGCCGCCGCGGCCTCCCGATGGCTCGATGCCCGTCGGCTGCGCCGGGTTGGCCACATTGATAAACCCACCCTGATCCGTCGCCACGTCTTCCCTTTCGGGCCCAGCAATCATCGTGTTCCGGGCCGGGTCGGCGGGACTTGGGTTAAGGGCGAAGGTCTCGCCGCCGGGGAGTTTGATTGCGTCGGGCAGGGTTTCTAAAAACCGCAGTTTCGGGAACTTATTGCGGAGAAAGCCCTCGATCACCTTTTGCGGGAGTTTGTGCTGTATCCGTTCCTACTCGTTCGGGTCCGTGGTGGCGACGATTTTGTCGTGCTCGGCGGCAACGACGGTGATCGCCCGGCAGGTCAAATCGTCTCTGTCGACCCCGTTGGCAAACGGGGTGGCGTCGATGCGCCGTTCGATCTCGC
Organism: Alphaproteobacteria bacterium; assembly: GCA_021774575.1. Taxonomy (GTDB): domain Bacteria; phylum Pseudomonadota; class Alphaproteobacteria; order UBA6615; family UBA6615; genus JAJFIX01. The sequence continues at coordinate 196,706 of JAJFIX010000023.1, forward strand.
GCAGGCAAGGGGTGTAGGGATCGTTGGTGTCGGTAAAGCCGGGGCGTTTGGCCCGGTCGGTGAATTTCTCGATAGCGACGCGCTTGGCCGGCAGGACTTTTTGCATGATCAGCCTCTCGACACCGGGTTCG
>JAJFIX010000024.1 GCA_021774575.1 Alphaproteobacteria bacterium
CACCATATCATCCGCAAACACAGGGCAAGATCGAGAGGTGGCATCAAACCTTGAAGAACCGCATTCTGCTGGAAAACTACTTCTTCCCGGCAGACCTGGAAGCTCAGATCGAAGCGTTCGTCGATCATTACAACCATAAATGCTATCACGAGAGCATCAACAACCTCACCCCCGCAGACGTTTACTTCGGGCGGGGACAAGCCATTTTAAAACAACGCGAAAGGATCAAACTCAAAACGATGGAGAACCGGCGCTTGCAATACCGCAAATGCGCCGCTTAATATCTTGAACCAGATGGGCCAGATCCTCCTTTAGATCAGGCCGTTGTTTGTTCCAATTTATATGATGACGGACAGATAGGTTCGAGACCAAAAACAAACCATCGGTCAATAACTTGAAAATAAGGAGCACGATGGCGGTGATTAGGGCCGCCTTCATCAATTTCGGCCAATTCGAAAAACTTGGCCAAATTTGCTCTGAAGTTATCTTTGTGCGGAACATTTACGTGTGATCATCCCTAGGGAAACGAACGCCATGCAAGAGTCGCGGAAAGTGTAATCAATATATAGTTGTATAATGCCAAACCGGCAAGGGAAGTTCATTTCCGGCCCAGAATTGAAGAGTTGGGGTCGAGCTTTTAGTTGCCGATCTTGGGCGAGATACATGGCCATGTGCATGGTTTCGATACGGCTATAAATCCTCGAACCCGGCACCGAAAGTCTGATCATGCAAAAAGTTCTCCCCGCCAAGCGGGCAGCGATTGAGGCATTCATCGATCGCCGCGACCGCCCGGGTTTCACCGATGTCAATGACCCCTCACCCATTGGCTACGTGACCTTGGTTGCCGATGTGCTGTCTTTTCGGCTCATTTTCAAGCGCTTTTCACCCGTGCTCTCAGCTCGATTTGGTGGCCTAATTCGAGATTTGCTAACAGTGGTCGCTACACAAAGGCGCCGCAGGTAGCTGAGCAAGCGCCCCAAAGACGTAGGTGGGCACTTGCTTTATTGGGTGGGTGAGGAACAATGTTGTTGCTAAAATGACGATGAGGCTGGCCGTAAGCAGTCCGCCAAGAAGCGAAACACCGAGAATCATCATTGGAATAGTGATCGCCCACATGATGATCATCTGCCCATAAATCACCAGAAGCAGAAGTGCCCGCGCGATAATACCGCTCAGTGGTAGGCGCAGTCGGCCTTCAATAATTACGCTGTCGGGTAAGTCCGCTATTTGGTTTTTACCTCAAAGTGGAGCGTCGAGCAGGGTCACGCCGCGCACAGCAAATAGCCCGTCTTGGACCAGCAGGGCGAGGGCGCCGAAGTCGGAGCGTAGGCGCAAGTCGGTGGCGCTGAGGAAATCGGCGCCGTCGATGGAGAGTTTGATCACGCCGTTTTGGTTGCGGGTGAGCTGCACCAGATGCGGCGCGCCGTCGGCAATGTTGATCGGTGGGCTGGCTGTGGCGAGGACGACGTCGCCACCATTGTCTGACCGGATCAGTTGCAGGGTCGGCAGGTTCTCGGTGTCGATGGCGACCCTGTAGCCGAACGCATTGGCCAGTCGCAGCACCCCGAATTCAAACCGGCCGGTACTGAAATCATTGGCCAGGATTATGGTCGAAACGGCGAAGGCCGACTTCACCCGGGTTGGGGCGATAATGATGGCGCTATTGTCGGGGATCGGCTGTTGACTCGGCGAACCGGTCGATGCTTGCAAGGCAGCCTGCAATATTTCAAAGCTGCTGGTTGCGGTGCCGCTACCGCTATTACCGGGCACGGTCCAGGCAATGTCATCGACATCGACGATGCCGGAAAACCGCGATCCCCGGCCAATGACCAGCCGAAGGGGGGCGGTCGACCGGCGAACGAAGGTGTGGCTGAGCTGGTTATTGATTAGCATCGATATTGTTTCACCGTCGCGGCGCAGCTCAAATATATCGTCCCGCTCGATATCGAGCTGGCGCTCGGTGCAGCAACCGGCGCGCGCCGCGTTGGACAAAATATACCAGCTATTGGTCATATCGCGCATGCCGCCGGCCTGGTCCGTCGGGTCGAAGCGGATATCTTCTTGAATGTCATAGAGGCCGATGCGCGTCGCGGTTACCGTCGCCTGGGGGCCGATCCGCATGATGATCCGAAAATCGCCGGCGAAGGGATCGATGGTGCGAATAGAGGCACTGCGGGCGCTGGTTTCAACGCCGTCACCGGTGAAATCGAAATCGTTGGTGCCGCCGTCCCAGCTGGCGGGGCTGGCCTGGACAAAGGTGAAATTCGCCCCATCGGGATCGCCCAGGCCCCAGGAGACGCCTTTGAGCTCAAAGCTAGTGGTGCCCGATTGGGCGATCAGGGCGCGGACGGGAACGGCACTTTTGGTGGCGAATTCATGGACCAATATGCCATTTGCCGCGACGGAAATCTGTCCGTCTTTGCGTTGATATTCGATGATATCGCCGGGTTGCAATTCGACGATGTCCTGGCGTTCATTGCCTTCGCGAAAATCACCACTGCCGACCATCCACCAGCTCGACGACATCCGATCAATGCCGCCCGTGCCCGAGGTTGAGCGAAATCGGTTATTGCTCGATACCGGGTAAATGCCGATGGTCGCCGTCGGCGAAATTTCATCGCCGAGCTGAAAACGAAAGGTGAAATCGCCTTCGAGACTATTATCCATGCGAATGGCGCGTCGGGCGGTTGGGGATATAATGTCGGACCCGACAAAATCATAGGATCGCGCCGACCCGGCCCAGGCGTCGGCCGAACTTGAGGTGAAACCCGGTGGTACACCCTCGGCGCCGCCGGGGACCCCAAACCCTTCATTGGTGCCGTCTAGGATCAGCCCGACATTATCGGCAACGGTGACAAACCCACCGGGGTTTAACCATTGCGGATTATCGGTGAAATTGCCGTCGGAAAAATCGTCGAACAGCACAACATTCCGCCACGGCCACAAAAACCGGTCCGCTGCGGCGCGCAAATCTTGCAGGAATAAGGGATCCGCCGCCCCGGCCCGTTCGGCCTCTTCGAGCAGCAGTTTAATTTCGTCGACCAGCTGCTGGGTGTCGCTGGAAAATCTCGGCTGGGCCAAATTGAACTGGCCGGTGGCAAAATTTGGACTGTAACGGCTGACGATCTGGGCCTGCGAGACCGTCGGTGCGGCGCCCAAAACAATCATAATCAGGCCAATAATTCCGGCAATCGGGGCTGATTTCCTGGTTAAAGGCCGATATTTATCCGCCAGGGACCAATTTAGAAAATGAGGCGTGTAAAATTTCATGCTTCTATCCTTTAGTCCCACAACTATTTTGTGTCGGCTGGCCCCCACCAACGACGCGGATTACCGGCGGCCATTGTCTCGTCCGGGCACGTCGGTGTCAATTGCTGCCGACAGGTGGGCTGTGGGCGGGCTGCGGGCAGGCTGCTGGCGCGTATTCGGCAGCGCGGCCATCATGGTGGCAAATATGCAGGCCAATTATATTGAAAATATTGGATGGATTTTCGCCTATCGGGCAGGGGCAAATGACAGATTTGAACTAAAGTGATAAAAATACATTGATCATTAACTAAAATATGTGATAAAAACAACATAGTGTAACATTGTAATTGCGGCGACGGAAGTCGTCGCGCTACGGAGGATAAGACGTATGGAACGTATACCGGGCTCCCTCGGGGCCGATCCGGAAATCGAGAATACCCTCAACCGAAATTTCTCTACATCATCCACTCGTGGCAGTGTATTGGGCGCTGCTTTGAAGCCTGCTTCCATACCCACCGATGGTCCCAGGACAGAGGGGCAAAGCCCCCGGCAACCATCGGCTCAGGTTCGAAAAATGCGCGAACTGAACAAGCAACAACACAGGGTGCTCTCTGCCGGTCTGGAGCCGGATATGGAAAACTTGATCATGGAAAAGGTCTTGCCGGCCAAACGCGCCGCAATCGAAGCTTTTACCGATGGCGCTGGCCGGCCCGGCTTTACCGACACGATCGACCCTTATTCACCCTGTCTTCGGGAAATTGACCGGCGCATCCGGGGCACTGGGTTTGACAACCCTCGTGATGAGAATGATCTTACATGCCGGGCCATTGCCCAGGTCGCAGTGGACCATGAAAAAATCCTGGCGATCAAAAATCCTGGCGATCAAAAGCCCTGTCGATAGGGAAAGAACGCAACTCGAAATTCCGCAAAAGGTTTTCGAAGGTTTTCTGCGCAACAAATATCCACCTTTGCGGTTCCTGAAAAAAATTCCCGACATTGTTCGATTGCCCAGCGGCGAATTCTTTGCGGTTGATACAAGTAAGGAGAAGTTGGTGCGAAGCGGTCGCATTGGGTCCCCGACGTCACCGGAAATTGTTCCGGTAACCGCAACAATCCGCACCACAGAACCCCCCGCAGCACCCACGACTGCACCCACACCTTTCCGGCCCGGCTGAATTATTGCGCCAGGTCGCCTTCGGTGATGCGCCGGGATTGGCCGGGTCACAGTCGATGCCGGAACAAGGGCGCGCGCGGGCAGGGGCACGACCGGATGCGGAATTTGGCGAAAGTGGCCAGGGCGTGTTGCAGAGATTTGCCGCTGGGCAGGATAGAAATTTGACCAGCGAGAATTTCACCGCGCTGCGCCGACTTGGTGGTCCCGTTGCAGGGTTGAGCGACGCGCAAATTGCCGATGGCTTAGATCTGGCGCTGGAAGCACGCCAGCGTGGTCTAAGCGTTGACGAATTGTTGCGCGAAGAGGCCACCGCCGGGCAACTGGCCCAGGCCAATCCGGCGCCTCAATATGGCGCGCCGCCACCGGAACAATCCAATCCCCGGCTCAATCCCCGGCTCAATCCCCGACCCAATTTAAGGGTCGTGCCGTCCACACCCCCACCGGAATTACCGGGGTTGGGCCGGATTGGGCGATTGGCTGGACGGGCCGTCCTCGGCCCGGTAGGGGCCTTTTTCGCCACCCTGTTTGGCGATATGGGCAACATCCCAAACGATGAAGCAGAACATCAAGGATCGATCACCCGATCGGATAACGAGCCCGATTTTGTCGGGCCGCGCACCGGCGATACCCCATCCGTCGAAGAGGGCATGCCAAAAGAAACGGAAACCGTCGATCCCTATACCGGCACCGATTTAGACAACGGGTTCGAGCCGGCGGCGGGCCTGGACCCCGACCGTGTCTCAACCCTGCAGGACGGTGTCTGCAGTCATTTCCAGGCGGCACGCGGTCAAACGGGCGCGCCGGTCAAGGACCTCGTCGATCAGCTGGTCGAGAGCGGTGGCGTCGCGGCGGGGGACGAAATTCCGCCGATCCGCATCTTCCAATGTGATAACCGGGTCTTTAGCCTTGACCATCGAAGGCTGTATGCTTACCGAGTTGCAAAACCATTGGTCCAGTTTCACACTGGGCGCCTGCTGCGAATTCCGTTCGAGGTTGTACCCCAGGCGGTCGGGTTAAAGGCCAAAATGGGGAAGAATAGGAAAGATTCCACTCTTGATGGCGGTGATTCCATTCGGATGTTGTTTGGCCAAGAGAAGGTTGATCGCAATGAGCAATTGCGGCAGCGTCGTCGGGGGAGCCGCGGGCGGAGACGGGGCGTAGTACCGCCGATGTTACCACCCTCGACTGCACCGAACGAAGAAAATGAAACACGTTAATAATCTAGGAGGACAATAAAATGGAAGAAGATCAACAATCCCGTGAAATTGGGCTGGCTCTTGATAAGGAAGCAGACGAAGCCTTTGATGGTGTCGTATAGCGGGAAACGCTAGCAGATTTTATGGAGGCGATGATTCGCGTTTACAAAGTGGGTCAAATCGAAGAGCAACCACCCAGTGAATACTTAAACGGCGCGGCGGCAATCGTTCGCGCTCTGTCTTCCCTGGCGAAGAATGGGAAGCAGGAGGATCCTGGCGAGGCACCGAATTGGCATTGGATCGCCACTGTGTTTGGATCTGCATTTTCGCATAGCTAATTAAAGGACGTACTAATGACCGACAATGACGACAGCATCCCCATTGGCGGGGCACAAGTAACCGATGAGGAATACCCTAATCCGAAAACCCTGGAGGATTTCTTCCGCAACGGCTGGGACGAAATCGAGGTCATCACCTTGCGCGCCGATCTACCGTATTTCATTTGGTATATTGCCAACCAGACCCGTGGTCGCGAGGGGCTTTTGCTCAACGACATGGAGATAGAAGATTATCTCGAGGCGATCCTCGACATCCTCCGCCACCCCGAACGCGACGCGCAAGATCTGCACGCGCCGGCCCCGGAAACCCCGACCTGGCAATGGCTCGGCCGGGTGTTCCTCGCCGCAGCGCAAAAGGCGGCGCCGCGCCCGGTGTAGGGTGGGTTTCATGTGTTGGCAGGGTCTCGCTTCAATAGCAGCTCGGCGATTTCGATTTCCAGCTCTTCGTCGATATTGACCACCGGTCGATCGATAATCACCGGAACCGTGTTTGGGCCGAGGATCCGGCCGTCATTGAGCAGGGCTTTGCGGGTGACGGCATAACAAATACCGTTGCGATGGTAGTAGGGGGGAATATCCTGGCGCCGGGCTGTGTCGTTTTCAAGGTAGGGGGATAGGGCGCCACCAGGGGCTATGGCAGTATCTATCCGCAGGGTTTTTTCCGGAGTGAAATGGGCCGGGGTGGCGGACACGGTTACCGCCGCCGCTGCCTGTGCGGTGATCAGGGCTTCGAGGGTCCGTTCAATGTCGGACACCCGGCGCAATGGGCTGGTCGGCTCCAGCAATATTGAAATGTCATAGTGCTTGCGGCTCCAAGCCTCGGCCTCGCCCCAAGCATGTTGCCACATGCCCAGGCTGCTTGCCTGGTCATCGGCGAGCGCGGCGGGGCGGCGAAAGGGAACGGCCAGCCCGTGATGCTGGGCCTCGGCGGCGATATCGTCATCGTCGGTCGAGAGCACCGCATCGTCGAGCCAGGTGAGAGTTTTGATCAGATCGGCGGCCCGGCCGACCAAAGAAACACCGCCGACTTCACGTAAGTTCTTGCGGGGAATTCCTTTGCTGCCGCCCCGGGCCGGAACGACGGCAAGAATGGTTTGCTGCTGCCACATTTGGTTCAGATCTCTGCCAGGGCGATTTCGCGCCCCTCCTTGCTTGATTTACGCAACGCCTCGATCAACCGCATTGTGGCCAGACCGTCGGCCAACGTGCAAGACGGTTGGCCCCCAACTCGTTGGGGGCCACATCGTTGGGGGCCATCGAGCATGTCGAGAAACGTCCGCGCGACCCCTTGAAACATGTCGTTGCGCGTGTGGGTGAAGGGGGTGACCTGCCATGTCTGGTCGGCGCTGGTCCCGATACGGTATTCGTTCGGGTCCGCCGACCAGACGAGGGTGCCGCCAGTTCCGACAAAGCGGATGGTTTTTTCGTGAGGGCGCCCGATCAGATCGAGATGCACGCAAACCCTTTTGCCGTCGTCATAACGGGCGAGGATATCGACATGGTCGTCGGAACTGATCGGCAAGTCGGAGAGTTTTTCAACACGCCCATAAATTTGGCTCGGCGGGCCGAAGAACCAGTGCATCAAGTCAATCCAGTGACTTTCATCAAGCAGGGCGCCACCGCCAAGGGTCGCCGACGACATGAAGAAGTCTGTCAGCGGTTCGTCCGGATGCCAGTCGGCTAGGTGCGCCGACATCCAAAAATCGACCCGGATCACCCGCCCAATCGCCCCAGCGTCGAGCCGGGCCCGAACCTCGGCCAGGGGCGGCCACCAGCGCCAGGTGTAACCGAGCAAAAGCGGCACCTGGGTTTGCGCTTGGGTTGCCGCAAGATCTTGCGCCGCCGCCAAATCAATGGAGATGGGTTTTTCCAGCAGCACCGGAATGCCCGCCGCCAACAGGGTTTTGGCTTGCGCGACGTGAAACGCGGTCGGTGTCGCCACCACCGCGCCGTCATAGGACCCGGCGGCAAGTGCGGCTTCGAGGGTTTCAAAATTAGTCGATGTGTCGGCCCGCCTGTCGGGTCGCGGATCGACGCTGGATATTTCACAGCCGAGTTCGGTAAGATTCCCAGCGTGGCGTTGGCCGACGCTGCCATATCCGACAATAAGAATGTGCTTGCTCATGATCTCTCCGGCCTAACTGCGCAAGGTTGACGTCATATCGCGATAGGGGTCGGCGGGAAACCCGACTTCGATCAGGCCCGGGCCGTCTGCCGGGCGCCATTCCCTCAATGCGTCGACGAAACTTTGCTCGTCGTCGGCGGCAGTGCTCTGGAGGCCGATACCCTCCGCCGCGCCCCGCCAGCTCGGCTGGCCGATTATCAGCGGGGCCTCGTTTAATCCTCGGGCCTTGGCCGCCGACCGGATCGAGCCAAAGGCACCGTCGCGCATGAATAGGACCAGGATCGGCAATCGGTGCGCGACGGCGATCCGTAGCTCGGAAAAAAACATGCCGATCCCGCCGTCGCCAATTGCCAGGACCGTTGGGATTTCAGCATCATGCAACGCGCCGCCGATGGCCAACGGTAACGCCGCTCCCATTGATCGGCCCATGGCGCTGGATAGGTATCGGTCGGGCGCAGCGACCGGGGTCATATGCTCGCCGATTGTGCAAAAATGACCGGTGTCGAGCACTAAGCGGTAACCAGTGCCAAACCGCGCGCCGAGGGCGCTAAAACAATGGGCGGGGAGGAATGGGGCGCCGAGCAGGGCGTTGGCGAGGTTTGCTTTGGCGGTGACAAGTTCGTCAAGACCCCAGCTTTTACCTGCAAGGGCGGCAAAGGTTTCGGTCAGCTCGCCAGGTGAGACAAGGGCAGCGTAGCGGTTCGGCGCGGCGGGGGAAACGGCCTCGACGGAAATGATCTGGCAGGTGATGGCATCAAGGGACAGCAGTTCTTGGGCGCGCAGCCCGATGCCGACAACCAGATCTGCGCCGGGCATCAGCTGTGTTTCCGGTGCCAAGTCGGCTCCGGCACCGGTAAATATACCGGCGGCATTGACCCGCCGTTCGTCGACGACGCCCTTGGCCGCCGCTGTGGTGAAAACCGGGATGTCGAGACTTTCCAGGGCGGCCCCCACGCCATAGCGGATGGCCAGCGTACCGGCGATCACGACGGGGGTTTTTGCTTGGGTCAGCAGGCGAAAAAATTCGGTCTGATTGGTGCTCGGTTTTTTGGGCGTATCCATTTTGCCGGTACTGGTCTCGGCCAGTTCGAGGATGACCGGGCCCGGCGTTTCTTCGCCCGCGCTGGCGCAGGCCAGGGTGATTTCGTCCGTACTTGCCGCCAGGCTGACATGGGCCTTGGCGACGTCATCGGCGATGCCCGCGTGACCCAGGCGCTTATGTTGTTTGATCGGACCCACGTCGTGGCCATAGGCCTCGACGGCGGCGACCACGGGCAGCGCTTCCAAGCGGCAGGTGGCGAGACCGGCGGCCATGTTGGCAAAGCCGGGACCCTTGATTGCCATCGCCAATCCCGGTGCCCCGGAAAGTCGCCCAACCGCACCGGCCATCAGCGCCGCGCTTCCTTCGAAATGGGTGGTGATAAACGGGCGGCCAGCCGCTGTCATGATGTCGATCAAGGCCAATGATGGGCCGCCGCCGGGAATGCCGAAGCTCGGGCCCACTGTGCGCTCGGCGAGAATTTTTGCAACCCGCTCGATCATGATATGAGATGCCGTGCAGCGCGCCGGGCGGCATGGGCGACGACTTTGGCGACGGCATCGGGACTGAAGCCGCCGCAATGGGGGGTGATCAGCAAGTTATCGTGGGTTTCGCCATATCTGCGCAACGGGTGGTCGATGATCTCGGGCTCGCCGTCGAGCACGTCGAGGCCGGCGGCACCCAACCGCCCGCTTTCAAGGGCTCGGAGCAAAGCGTTCTCGTCAATCAGGGCGCCACGGGATGTGTTGATGAAAACTGCCCCTTGTTTGACCCGGTTAAAATGATCCTCGGTGATCATGCCTCGGGTGGTGTCGCTCAAATGGACATGCAGGGAAATCACGTCGCAGGTTTCAAACAGCTCGTTCAGGCTGGCCTTGGCGACACCGGTTGGCGGGTCGATATGGGGGTCGTAGCCGACCCGGTTCATGCCAAAGGCCTCGCCATAGCGCAGCATCCAGCCGCCAATACGCCCGCAGCCGATAATGCCGAGTCGGCGCCCGTTCAGCATCAGGCCGGGGAAATCTTCGCGCACCCAGTGGCCCGAACGCACATGGGCATTGGCGGCGGGCAGGTTTCGCGCGCAGGCTAGAACCAGCGCCCAACTGAGCTCGGCTGCCGGGGTTAATCCGGCGAGCAGCTCGGGCGCCTCGCGCAGGGTGAAAACAGCGACCCGCCCGTCCGTGCCGACCTCAATATGATCGGCGCCGGTGGTCGCGCAGCTAATCACTTTTAGCTTGGGCGCGGCGGCAATCATTTCGCTAGAAATTTTGACCCGCATCGAGGCGTCGATCACTCCATCGGCATCGTGCAGGGCCGATGCAATTGCCGCGGGCTCGGCGGCAACCCAAGCCACATCTATCCCATCACCGGCCGCCAAGCGGGCGGCGGCAAGCTGATTTTGGGGGCCGGTATAAATAATTTTGTGCAATGTTCGGGGTCCGATAATAGCGATAACCAATTTCTATTTAGGCGATTGACCGCATTTCATACAGCATTAATGCCGTGAGGGTTGTTGACATATTGGTATTTAATTATATATGTACCAATATGGAAAAACAAATTGAACGGGTTCAGACCGGAGTACGGATCGAAAAACGATTGCTCAAAGTTCTCAAGGGGCTGGCTGAGCATCTCGATTTATCCGTAGGGGATCTGTTGGAAGGCATGGCCTTGCATAGTTTTGAGAACAAGCCGCCATTTTCCAAGAAGACCCTCGAAAAGATCAGCCAGTTAAAATCTGTCTATGATCTAGATCTCGATGCGGGCGATAGCCACAGCTTGCGCGAAATCGGTGAAAAACCATGAATACCTATAGTCCGGACCTGTTGCGATCATTCGAGAATCGTGACCTTGATCCCAAATCGTTCGGCCACAAAGACCATGTCCGCGTGGCCTACGACATGTTGAAAAAATACGATTTTATGGAGGCGACGGTTAAATACGCCGAAAATATCAACGCGATTGCAACCAAGGCCGGTGCGCCGGGAAAATTCAACCTAACCATTACGTTGGCATTCCTGAGCGTGATCGCCGAGCGTATCGAGGTTCAACCTTCGACTGGTTACGAAGAGTTTATTGCCGGTAACTCGGATTTACTGTCGAGCCATTTACTCGCCGGGAGATATTCGCCGGATCGCTTGCAATCGGATTTGGCGCGCTCCGTTTTCCTGCTCCCCGACCAACCTGGTTAGGCTGGCCTCACGGGTCTAAGACGTTGCCATTGCGTAAATTTTCGACGATGAAATCAACGGCGGCGCGGACCCGTGCCGATGTTTGGCCCGGCTCCTTGTGAACGACATGCACCGGGACCGGGGTGGGTGCGAATTCTTCAAGCACCAATTCGAGGGCGCCGGACTTTAACGCCGGGCCAATCATATAGGAAAGCACCCGGGTTATGCCGCGCCCCTCAATTGCAGCGGCGATGGCTGTGTCGGCATTGTCGATGTGCAACCGCGCCCGAGGCCGAAAAACCTCCCGGCGGCGATGTCTCGAAAACACCCATTCACCATTGGGCGACAGGTTGGTGAAATCAATGATCTCATGATCGACCAATGCGGCTGGTGAAAGTGGACGGCCCCGTTCGGCAAGATATGCGGGGGCGGCGCAGGCCACCCGACGCACCGAACCGACCCGAATTGCCGGCAAGGCGCTATCGGGTAAATCGGCAATGCGAACGGCAATATCGGTCGCCTCATCAAGCAGGTTAACGACCCGGTCACGGAACAGGGTGGCAATGGCGAGGCCGGGAAAATGGTCGAGCAGGTCGAACAGGATCGGGGACATGACGTCGCGCCCAAAAAGAACCGAGGCTGTCACCGTGACCAGGCCACGGGGAGCGGCGTGAACTCCGGCGGCATTGCTGTCGGCTTCTTCGATGGCCGAGAGAATGGCGCGGCAGTCGACGAGATAGCGCTCGCCCGCATCGGTCAACCGGACTTGGCGCGTGGTGCGATGGAATAACCGTGCGGCCAACCGCCCTTCGACCTGCGAAACCGCCCTGGTGACCGAGGGGGGCGATATATTTAACCGCCCGGCGGCGGCGGAAAATCCACCCTCGTCAGCGACCGCAACAAAGACGGTCATTGCTTGCAGTCGGTCCACGGAAATTGACCCTCAGCATAGTTGCAGAAAATGAAATAATAAGTTTCATATTATGCATATTATTTTTAAAAATAAAACAGACCATATTGGCGTCATTAAATTTGCAAGACGGGGCGCCGCGCTCAGGTGAGGCGGCGTCGGTCAAAACAAGAAATTTTACCAGGAGATCAATATGTCGACGCAACCAACAGCACCACTCACTCAAGGCGCGCACCATATCGGGCTGACTGTTCCCAATCTGGCGCAAAGTCGCAGCTTTTTCATCGACACGCTGGGGTTTTCCCAAATTGGCGACGTGCCGGATTATCCGGCGGTATTTTTAACCGACGGCACGACAATGCTAACCTTGTGGCAGGTGGCCAACACCGCGACGGCGACGCCCTTCGACCGGAAAAACGTCATTGGGTTGCATCATTTTGCCCTGCGCGTCGACGCGGCAATCCTTGATCGTTTGGGCCAAACACTGGCCGCAGCCGATGGCGTCGACCTTGAATTTGCCCCCGAGCCCCTCGGCGACGGACCGGCCCGGCACATGATGTGCACGATCCCCGGCGGCATTCGGATGGAGCTGATTGCTCTTTAAGCAAATGAACGGAGGAGCGGATTATGGAAGATATTGCACGAATAAATGAAATCCTTGGTCCGTCCCCCTTTCACCCTGGCGAGCAGGCGGCTCAGGAAAGGGTCGGCATACGCGACCAGATCGAAGTCTTTGGCCGCCGGGTCATTCGCGATCATATGCCCGATGAACATCGGGCATTCTATAACCGATTGCCGTTCGTGCTGATCGGCAGTGTGGATGAACTTGGGCGGCCATGGGCTTCCATGGTCGCCGGCGCGCCGGGCTTTGTGACGAGCCCCGATATGCGAACGCTCAATATCGGCGCGCCGTTTTTGCCCGGCGACCCGCTGTCGGTGGGGCTCAAGACGGGCAGCGAAGTTGGGATCTTGGGGCTGGAGCCCGAGACCCGGCGGCGCAACCGACTGACCGGGCGGGTTGCCGAAATTGGGTCCGACGGGTTCGCCATTGCCATCGATCAGGCATTTGGCAATTGCCCGCAATATATTCGGGCCCGCTCGGTCGAGTTCTCCGGCGATGAGCAGGTTAAGGCGGGAAAACCTGAGATCATTCGATCGGATATTTTCGATGATGTCACCCGTGGCATCATTGAAAGCGCCGACACATTTTTCATTGCGACCGCTTATTCGGCGGGGCGCGGCCTGGCCTCGGACGGAGCCGATGTTTCGCACCGGGGCGGCAAGCCGGGGTTCGTTCGTATCGAAGGCGATAACAGTTTTGTCTTCCCCGATTTTTCCGGAAATAATCATTTCAATACCGTCGGCAATATCAGCCTAAACCCCAGGGCGGGATTTCTTTTTCCAGATTTTGACACCGGTGCTTTGGTCTATATGAGCGGCCGCGCCGAAATCATTTGGGACGGGCCTCTTGTCGAGGCTTTCACCGGCGCCGAGCGCCTCATTCGATTTACTGGCGAGACGGTCGTGAGGGTCGAACACTGTCTGGCGCTAAAATTTTCCTTCGGCGATGCATCCCCGGCTCTTGAGCGAACCGGAAGCTGGGCCGGGACAGATAATGTCTATCATCCTTATGAGGTCTTCGATGTTCGGGCCGAGAGCGAGGCGATTACCTCGTTCTATTTGCGGCGTGCCGACGGCAAAACCTTGGCGGCGTATGAGCCGGGGCAATTCCTGCCGATCAAATTGACGCTGCCCGGGTTGGACGCGCCGGTGTTGCGGACCTATACCCTTTCCGACAGCGCCGACCACGATTACTACCGGCTTTCGATCAAGCGCCAGGATGGCGATGCGCTGGTGTCGAGCTATCTGCATGACCAAGCCAAACCGGGATTTCGTCTGGAGGCGATGGCGCCGCGCGGCGGCTTCCATTTGGATCGTTCAAACAACCGCCCGGTGGTCCTGCTGTCGGCCGGGGTCGGGGTCACGCCGATGATCGCCATGGCAAACGATATCATTGCCGAGGGTCAAAAGACCGGCAATATGCGTCACCTCTATTTCATCCATGGAACCCAAAATGGCCGGTCTCATGCCTTCGCCGGGCATATCGCGAATTTATCTGGCGAGCATGCGGCGGTGACGACACATATTGCCTATAGCCGAGCGCAAGGGTCCGACCAATGTTTCGACAGCCAGGGCCATGTTGATGTCGCGCTGCTGAAATCCGTCTTACCCTTTGACGATTACGATTTTTATTTGTGCGGTCCAGCGCCTTTCATGCAGAGCCTATATGATGGTTTGCTCGAATTGGGTGTGCGCGACGAGCGGGTCCATTTCGAGAGTTTCGGTCCGGCGACGGTGCGCAAGCAAACCCGACGATCAGATAAACCGGCGGCCGTTGGAAAAATTGCGACCGACCCGGTGACGGTCAAATTCTCCAAATCAAATATCGAAGCGGTCTGGTCGCCGGAAAAAGGCACGTTGCTCGAATTGGCCGAGCAGGCGGGCCTCAGCCCGGCATTTTCCTGCCGGTCCGGCAATTGCGGTACCTGCGCGACACGACTGACCGGTGGCGCCGTCGATTATGCGACGGAGCCTAGTGCTGCATATAATGACGGCGAGGTTCTACTATGCTGCACCACCCCGCGTTCGACGTCCGGTGAAGATGGCGGTATTGTGCTGTCCCTTTGAGCCCCCAATGTGCAAAGAGGATTTCCGAGATGAAAATAGCCTTGAGTGACGACCGACGAACCGAGTGCCGGGACCGGCTTCAATCCCTATTTCGAGAAAAGTTCGAAGAAGAATTATCGGATTTCCGGGCCACCGAGATTTTGGACCTGTTCCTCGTCACCTTGTGCCCGGTGGTTTATAATCAGGCGGTTCAGGATGTTCGATCTCATTTCCAAGTTAGGCTCGACGATCTTGAGGGTGAGGTCTACGCCGATCCGGAAACATGAATATTTGATATCGTCGGCCGTCTTCGTCGCATATCGGTGATCGGCACTAATCCGGAAAAGTCAGCCGCTTTTGCACCGTGACTTGCGCCGTTGCGAGCAGGTCGGCGATCCGGCGTCCGGCCTGGCCATCGCCAAAAATTTGGTCTTCGGGATAGGGGCCGTGGTCGACTTGGCGGGTGATCGCGGTCTCTATTGCGGTGCTCTGATGTTCGGCGTCGAGGACATTTTCGCCGCGCTCGCGCGACGCCTGGCGGCTGCCGATATTGACCACTGGGGTGCCGAGATACGCGCCTTCGCGTAGAGCGGCGCTGGAATTTCCCACCATGCAGGCGCAATTTTTCATCAGCCGGGCAAATTCATCGACCGGCATGTTGCGGAAAAAATGGAACTTTCCGTGGCCGGTGGTCTCGTGGAAATGCCTGACATGCTTGGCAATGGCGTCGGACCCGGCATCCATGTTGGGCCACAGCCAAATGGCCGGCAGGCCGAAATTGGCCACGGCCCGGAGCGTGGCGTCGGTCTGGGCGGCGGCCTGGGAAAACTCGGTGGTCACCGAATGCTGCATGACCAGCAAATAGGGTTCGCCGGTATCGACGGTGCCGCCGACACCATGGCTCGCCATGAAATCCTGGTCCAAGGGACCCAACTCGATGCCAAAGAGATTGTCGATGGAGGGGCAGCCGGTGACATGGACGCTGGCGGCGGGTTCGCCCATGGCGATGACATTGCGCCCGGCTTGGGCGGTTGCGGGAAAATGCAGATGGGCGAGCTTGGTGATGGCGTGGCGCACGCTTTCATCGATCGACCCGGTGATCTCGCCGCCTTGGGTATGAGCCAGGGGGATATTCATATAGCTGGCGGCAATCGCCGTGGCCATGGTTTCGAAGCGGTCGGCGACGGTCAAAACGATATCGGGTTTTAGCCGCTCAAAGATGGACGAAAGTTCAATGATCGCCAGCCCGGTGGTTTTTGCCATGGTCGCGGGGATTTCGCCCTCGACCACGCAATGGACGGATGCGGCCGGGACGAAGCCATCGGCGCGCACCACCTCCTCGGCATTGCCGTAATGGTGCAGCACCATCGACGCCGATAGAACCAGTTGCAGCTCCATCCGCGGGTCGGAATTGACCGCCTGCAAAACCGTGCGGATCCTTGCATAGCTTGCCCGATTGGTGACGACGATGCAGATGCGGCGCTGTTGCATGATCTAGGTTTCTGCTTGTTGGTGTGGGGCATTACCGATCAGGCCATTTGTTGCGATGACGGATAACGGCTTTTCAGGTGCCGGGCCGGTAATCTCGACCTTGCCCCCCGCCGCTGTGATCAGCGCGCAGCCGGCGGCGACGTCCCAAAACATGGTGTTTTCTTCGTGATAGGTGTCGGCCCGCCCGGCGGCAACATAGGCCAGGGCCAGGGCGGCACTGCCGATCATTCGCACCTTGCGCCAGCGCGCCATTTCGGTGGCAAAGGCGGCCAGGGCGTCGGGGGAGAAATCGCTGCGGATGGGAAAGCCGGTGACAACGACCCCATTGGCCGCCTGGTCAATGGTTGAAACCTGGATTGGCGCGCCGTTCAGGGTGGCGCCTAAACCTTGGGCTCCGGCAAATAATTCATCGCGGTTGAAATCATAAATGACCCCGGCCACCGGCGTGATGCCATCCACCAGCGCAATAGAAACACAGCATAGAGGAAAGTCGCGATGATAATTTGCCGTGCCGTCGAGGGGGTCGACGACCCAATAGAGCCCGCCAGGGGTCGGTCCGTCATCGGGCGTAAATCCGTGCCAGCCGGATTCTTCGGTAAAAATCGGCAATTCGGTGCCATTGCCCAGTTGGGCGAGAATGACCCGTTCGGCCTCGACATCGGCCTGCAACTTGATATCCTTGGCGGTTTCAGCCGTCACCTTATTCCATTCGCTAGATTTTTCGGCCAGGAGACGGCCAGCTTCCCGGCCGGCGCTGCAAGCAGTTTCCAAATATGTGGCAAGAGTCATTTGTTTGATGATCGATCCACGGGGTGAGAATGGGCGAGAATAGGTGCTGAAAATGGAGCCAGATCGTAGCGGGCGTGGCGGCCCCCAGTCGAGATGTTTCTTCGTGAGTTTTTTGCCGATGGGAAGTTGGAAATGAAAGTCATATTACTTCAGGCCATTTTGACTTGGCCGATGCCGTTGCTTTGGCTGGGCATGCTTGGCGCCCTAGCGCAGTTTGCCGGTCGCAAACGGCTGGCGCGGCGTATGCTGGTGCTGGCAGTGTTGGGACTATTTGCCTCGGGGGTGCCGATGACCGGGGTTTTGCTCCGCCTGCCGCTAACGGCCGTGCCTAAATATGATGCGGGCGATAGCGCCAATATCGATGCAATCATCGTTCCAACCGCGGGCATATATCAAGATATGGCGGGCGATTGGTGGCCCGAGGACGGCACGGTTTTGCGCCTCGCCCGGGGCCGTCAATTGCAAGGGCAAACCGGATTGCCGTTGATTATTGCCGGGGGCGGCAGGATGCCTGGCGCACCCCCGGAGGCGCAGGTTGCCGCCCGAATAGTGACGTTGGATCCGGCCAATATTCGGCTTGAAGGAGGATCACGCACCACCGCCGAAATGGCACCTGCAGTTGCTGAGATGTTGGCCACCGGAGGGATAAGTGGGGGGGCACGTGGGGCGTCGAGAAATGTCGTGCTGGTGACCAGCCCGGCACATATCCTACGGTCCGCCGCTGTGCTCAGGGCACACGGTATCGACGTGGTGGTGGCAGTGGCCAACCCGAGCGAAAGCCGCCCGGAAATATCCGGCATCATGTTGTTTTTGCCCAGTAAATATGGGCAAAAATCGATGCGCGATATCGTGCACGAATATCTGGGCATCGCCTGGTATCTTATGCGCGGGCATATCGGCCCAGGTGACTTGTTTGGCTAGCCTCGGGCGCCCATCAATTCCGGGTCAGGGTCGCCGAGGATGACGTCAGATCGTCGTCGCGCCAGTATTTGGTGCCTTGTATCGTTGCCTGCAGCGCCAGGCCGTTTTCGGTGATCTGATAGAGTTTGATCCCCGGCGCAACGTCAATCGCCCCGGCATAAGCCGCGCCTTTGTCGCCGGCAATGGCGGCAATATCGGCCTGGGCACTGGCGTCCCAACCATGGTCGACGAATTGGGTCATGGCACCCCGGTCGGTGAAGACAAATATGCCTCTAAAATCCTTAACGCCGAGGCCGAGGCCCAGGCCGCCGCTGACCATCCGCATGAAAATGCGGGTCCCATCGTGACTATCCTGAACGACGCCATAGCCGCTGCCTAAGGAGGCAAAAATGATATTGACGCCGACATTGCTAAAGACGCCATAGCCCTCGGCCCGGTCAATCTCGCCCCGTGCATCGGGTGCTAGATGATAGAGATCGCTCAGGGTCTGGGATCGCATATCGAGCACCGCGGCACGCCGGTCTCCGGCATTGCTGCCGCTCGGTCCGACGCAGGCGGTGGTGACGGTAAGTACCCCTAAAATGGCAACTAATCTGGTCCATTTGCCCATCCCGTGCTCCTCTTTGCAGGGGGTTGATTTAGCGGTGACGGCCACTTTATGCCTTGGGCTCGACGATGCCAACGATTATGGTCCCGAAATCCAAATTTCCTCGCTGTCACCGGACGCTAAAATATGAACGACAATAGAAAGACAAACCAAACGGCCCCGACTGGCGCCCCGGTCGAAGAGGGCATGTTTGCCTTTGCCGCCCGTAATTTTCGCTTTCTGACCTTCGGGTTTTTATTCGTCTTTCTGGCCAGCTTCGGTCAGACATTTTATATCGGCCTGTTCGGCGAGGAAATCCGCGCCGCCTTTGACCTGACCAATCGGGGCTATGGGTTTATCTATACCGTTGGCACATTGGGTAGCGCGTTTTTGATCGCCTGGACCGGCGGGCTGTTCGATCGGTGGGATTTGCGGGTCTATGTGTGTTTTGTCTCGACGATGTTCATCATTGCGCATTTTGTCATGGCGACGGCGACCGGGGTTATCGCCATCGGCTTCGCGATTTTCCTGCTGCGCCAAGCCGGTCAGGGGCTGATGGTCCATACCAGCCAGGCCAGTATGGGCCGCTATTTCGACCGCAATCGCGGCCGGGCGATCAGCCTGGTGTCGCTGGGGATTTCCGCCGGCGAGGCGGTGTTTCCCTCCATCGGCATTGCGCTGGCGCTTTACTATGGCTGGCGCGGCGCCTGGCTGGCGACCGGGGTGGTGCTGGCGGTCGGTTTGATTCCGTTAAATATGTGGCTGCTCAAAGGGCATGGGGAACGCCACGCAACCCATGTTGCCGAGCGCAAGGCGGCCCAGGCGAAAACCGGTGAGGGTGATTGGACCCGAGGCCAGGCCCTGCGCGACCCCAATTTTTACCTGCTGATCCTGCCGTTTCTGGCCATTACTTTTTTGATCACCAGCCTGTTTTTTCATCTCGAATTCATTGCTCGAGCCAAAGGCTGGGATCTTAAACTGCTGGCCCCGGCCTTTAGCGTCTATGCTTTTGTCAAAGTTCCTGCCACCCTGGCTGTTGGCAAATTAGTCGATACCCTCAGCGCCCGACGCCTGGCGCCGTTTTTCATCCTGCCGATGGGCGCCGCAATGCTGGTGGTGGCCTTTGCCGATCATTGGCTGTCGTTGTTTGCCGTGCTCGCCCTGGCCGCCCTTTCGGCCGGTGGTGCCCTGACCATCATGGGCGCCGCCTGGGCCGAGCTTTACGGCCTGACCCATCTGGGCCGCATCCGGTCCACCGTGATGTCCCTGTGGGTCGGCGCCGGCGCCGCGTCGACCTGGATCCTCGGCATCCTGCTGGATATGGAAGTCAGTACGCGCAACCTGGGCATCGGCGCCTGCGTCCTCGTCCTGGCAACGTCTCTTGCCGCTGGGATAGGTGCGCGCAACAGTGGCCGACGTTTGGCTAAGGACGACGACTGATATCGTATGAGGGTATTAAAAGCGATCAGCTATCGAGCCAAAATCGCTTCGACGCTTAGGTGCCGAACGATCACCACCTAAGCGCCAAAAAGGTATGTTTTTCAGGAGAAATTGGCTGCACTTCTGCTGGCAGTTAATCTTCTCCGACGCACCTTAGGAGGAAATTGCCTTTTATTATGTTTCTGGTACGCAATCTAGCGCTATCTGTAGCTGGAATAAACCCACCATAGCCGCGGGCCGAGACTTCGAGCTCGGCTAAAAATTCACAAATGTCAGCAGTCGCCGAATTATAGGCGTTCGCATTGTTTTGTGTGCTTAGGCCAATGTTGCTTAACCCAACTACACCGGCAATAGCCAGTGCCATAATCAAGTACTTATTCATTTTTTTTTCAAATGTTACGCTGTTTACAGAATGTTCAATCTAAGCTGAGATTGAAATCACAGTTAATTGTAGCGAAAAAACCGAATGATTCAATGGTTAACTATAAATGTCATTTGATCTGGAAGTGTTAATGTTTATAGTTGCAATATTACTGATTAAATAACGAATAAGTAACTATACATAATGATGTTTCGTTGCCTCTGGCAGTTTTAGGCGCGAAGCGCATAATGCAAGGGAAGGGCAGTGGTGCCTTTGATCGTCTCCATGACAAAATTGGCTGAAACGTCGGTAAATTCGGCGGTCGCGATCAGCCGTTTATAGACGGCGTCGTAGGCGGCGATGTCGGGCACGGTGATTTTTAGTAGGTAATCGATATCGCCGCTCAGGCGATGAAACTCGACCACCTCTTCGATGCGCGACACGTTGCGGGCAAAATCGGCGAGCCAGGCGGCGTCGTGTTTTTGGGTTTTCAGCCGCACGATAACAGTGACCCCGACATTGATCCGGGCCGGGTCGAGCAGGGCAACCCGGCGGGTGATCACCCCGTCATTTTCCAGCGCCTGAATGCGCCGCCAACAGGGGGTGGTCGATAGGTTGACCGAGGCCGCGACCTCGGCAATTGACGTCGTCGCATTTGCTTGCAAGACCGATAGAATTTTAAGATCAGTGGCATCCATGGAAAAAAATATACACTAATTCGAAAAAATTAGAAAAATATTCTCTAAAACTGCCAAAATGGTAGGATATTTGCAATAAATTTTCGCGTTTTTTGCGGCATGCTACCGGTTCATTCGCAGGAGACATTCGCAGGAGACGTTGTCATGCTGAAGCCGTATGTCATGCTGAAGTCGTATTTCATCCGCCATCCAGCCTCGGTTGGCGAGACCTATTGGCAGCACACCGCACAGGCGGGGTCGTTTGCCCGCGAGTTATTCCTGGCCGCAGCGGCCTGCACGGTCCACGCCGTGCTGCCCTTTGTATTTGAGCAAACCGCCAGCCGAAAAATCGCCACGCTGCATGATCGCATGGTGGTCAATCGCCACCGCCAGATCGCGCCGTCTTGTGTACCCGCGACCGTGCAGGCGGAGCTATCCCAGCCATAAGCCGTCCCTCCCCGCAGACGACCATCTTCTCTGCGCTCCCAAGATTGCCGCGCCAGACTAATGGCGCTACTGTTTCTCTGCGGAAACGGGGGTGCCAATGGATGTCGACGAAATACTGATTGTGCGTGCGTTGCATGTGCTTGGGGTTGTGCTTTGGATCGGCGGCGTTGCGATGGAAACAACGGTGCTGTTGCCCGTCATGCGCCGGGTCCGTGACCATGAGGAGCGACAGCGATGGTTTAAGGCGATCGAGCGGAGCTTTTCTTGGCAGGCGCGGTTCACGACTTTGTTGGTCGGGGTGACCGGCTTTTACATGCTGTTTGCCCTGGATGGGTGGGGTCGATTTGCCCGCATCGATCAATTCTGGCTGCATGCCATGGTTATGCTGTGGGCTGTTTTCACCCTGGTGCTGTTTGTGTTGGAGCCGCTGGTGCTGCATCGCTGGTTTGAGCGCCGGGTGGCGATAGATCACGATGGCACCTTCACCCTAATTTACCGATTGCACTGGGTCCTGTTGATCGTCAGCCTGCTGGTTATTGTTGCCGGAATAATCGGCGCCCATGGCGGCCGGTTCTTTTAGATAGCTCAAGGACAATTATGGGTACGCCAACCGTCTTTTATCACTATGCCGTTCTTTCGCCCTTTTCCTATCTCGGGGTGCCAACTTTGCGCGCGATCATTGGACGGCACGGCGCCGACTTGGTTTACAAGCCGGTCGATTTTTTCGAGGTCTTCAAGACTTCCGGCGGGGTGCCGGTGCATGAACGTGCGCCCCAACGCCAGGCCTATCGGTTAATCGAGCTGCGCCGCTGCGCTGATTGGCGCGGTGTGGAATTAAATATCGAGCCGAATTTTTTTCCCGCCGACCAGACCAAGGCCTCGTTGATGGTGCTGGCGGCGATTGCCGAGGGGCGCGATCCGGCCGATTTGAACTTTGCCTATCAGCGCGCCGTGTGGGCCGAGCAGCGCGACATTGCCGATCGCGATACGGTGATCGCCATTGCTGCCGAGCAGGATTTCGATGGCGGTGCCCTATACGAACGGAGCCAGCAGCCAGGGATAATCGCCCAATACGCCGCCAACACCCAGGAGGCGGTGGCGCTCAATCTCTTTGGGCCGCCAAGCTATATCTTCGAGGGGGAACTATTTTGGGGGCAAGACCGGCTGGAATTTCTTGATCGCGCCCTGGAAAAAAAGGCGCGCCGTTAAAGACGCGCCCATATCCACGTCAACTCAGCATTCAACAAGTATGAAGCCGGCGGATCCGCTGCCGAAATTGGGCGCGAGGGGCGCGGTCTCGAGGGTTACCACCCCATTCCACCATGGCTCCTGCAACATGTGGGCTTCTTCGCACGGGTCAGGCTCGGGCTCGGGCTCGGACACAGGCTCCGGCTCTGGGTCGGGCAGAGGGACATCTTCACCGCAGGCTGGGCCGGTCATCAAGCTATTCGAAAGGGCATTGATGCTGCTGGCGGTCATAGCTGACGTCGCCCTGTTTTCCAAGGCAGCAAGCATTAAGAGCGCGCTGCCGCAATCGACCCCTTGCCCAACTACATTTTGCCGGACAAAGGCCGCCAGCAGGTTTGCCAGCTTGGCCAGCAATATGTCGGCAGATGCCGAGTTGCTCGCCGTCCCGATGAGCGTATCAACCGCCTCAATAAATGGCGGCAGCGGGCCATTAAACAAGGCAAAATCGAACGGGTCAAAGACGGAGCCGGTCTGGGCAAGTTCCAAAATTACTGTAGGGTCGCCCTTGGCCAACGATGGCTGGGACCAATGCCCGGCACTAACGGCAACACTCATCAAAAAAACTGCTTGCGCGGTACGGACAAGAATTCTCGACTCATATTTGGGCATCCCATATTTGGGCATGGTGTGCATTCCTTTTGTTCGTTCTAGAACCCCGGATCCCGACCGAATTCGGAGATGTGTGATTTATGCGAACCAGTGAGCAATATGAATTGGGGCCCTCTACCCACCGATCATGATAAGGCGAGGGTAGGGAAGAGCTATGCAGTCAGTTTTTAATATGTGTGACGAATTGTTTAAAATAGTTGCGAAAACATTAACGGCAGATATCAACGATATCCGTTGGTCGTGGCGCGGGTTATTTCTCGAAGAGTTGCAATCGAAATTTTGAGAACCAAATTTGATAAATACGGTTCCATTCGTTGTGCGATGGAATATTTTGTATTCATTGCCCCGGATATCACACCCGACTTGACCAATAACTACGTAAGAAAGTGCCAAGATGGAAATGAGACGTTTCATTCAATGCGACGTGTTCACATCGACACCGACCAAGGGCAATGGCCTGGCTGTCGTGGTAGATGGCGACGATCTGTCCGACAGTCAAATGCAGAATTTTGCCGCCTGGACAAACCTTGCCGAAACCACTTTTTTGCAAAAGCCGACCGTATTGGACGCTGACTATAAGGTGAGAATATTCACGCCGGGTCGTGAAATGCCGTTTGCCGGCCATCCAACACTTGGAAGTTGCGCCGCCTGGCTTATGACTGGAGGTGTTCCCTCTCGTGTGGGCATTGTTCGCCAGGAGTGTGGCGTTGGAATAGTGGAGATCGATACGGGCTCTTCCATACCGGCATTCGTGGCTCCGCCCACAACAGTTGATCCAATACCTGGCGAAGAACTGCAGCGGATAAGTTACGCTCTTGAGCTGGATCCGGCAAAAGTGGTTCGCTCGGCCAAGCTGAATAATGGACCCATCTGGCATGTTCTGGAGTTGGAGAGCGCGTCAGACGTTCTCTCCATTGACTCAAGCAAAGTCAGCTGGCCTGAATTTGTCGGCGTATCTGTGATCGGCCGCTACCCAGCCGGGTCGGGCAGTGACTTTGAAGTCCGCAGTCTTTCACCATCAAGCGGCATGAGCGAGGATCCAATTACCGGGTCGCTCAATGCGGCAATCGCACGGTGGATGCACCAGGAAAATCGTTTGACCACCGACCTCACGATATCACAAGGCACAAAAATTGGTCGCGAAGGACGCGTCTATATTCGCACCAGTCCGACCGATCAAGGTCGAGTATTGATCGGTGGTGAAACGCAAATCCTCATTCAGGGGACAGTCAGCTTGTGAGCTCTCTTGCATCGGCCTCAATTGGTCGCACCGCTGGAACACGGGTAAATATGCCAAGGCGCCCGAACTTCTGGAAATAGTCACAATCCGACATCATCACGGCAATAACGCCTCACTCTTGGAGAGCGGCTGCCAAAAAGTCATAGACCAATCGAACCCGTCGACTGGTTCTTAACTCCCGATGGGCGACAAGCCAGACCGGTACCTCAATCGGATCCATCCACGGCGCGACCCGCGCCACCCGTGGCTCGGCATCGCCAACTGCGACCGGCATGATACCGATACCCAATCCCTGCTTCGTAAGTTCCCAATGAACGAGGTGGCTGCCGGTCGACACCGGAAAATTGCGTCCGGTGAGATTAAAACCCAATGCATTGAGTCCATCGAGGAGTGGCTTGTTGTCGATAAACCCAATGAAGGCGGCTTGGGAGAATTCAGCGAGTGTTGCCGGGTTACCGATCTGTTCAATATAAGCCGGGGATGCATAAAGTCGTGCAGCGTCGTCCTTGATCTTACGCGCTATCAGGTCGGGGTCTGTCGGCCGTCCGTTGCGAATAGCTATGTCGGCTTCGCGGCGACGTAGGTCGCTGACGGCATTTGACGCAACGATTTCGACTGTGATTCCCGGCGCCTGTTCGCGCAGTCGGTCGATGATGGGCGGCAAAACGAACGCCGCAGAGACCTCCGTCGTCGTGATGCAAATTGGTCCTTCGACAGATTGCGACTGGCCGGAGGCGGCCAGTGAGACCCGTGTCGCTGCTCCACCCATGGCCCGCACATGCCCAACCAACTCAAGGCCGCTTTGCGTCAACTCGAGGCCGCGTCCGACGCGCTCGAACAGGGTGACACCCAGTTCTTCCTCCAGCGCCGCCACTTGGCGCCCGAGGGTCGGTTGCGCGAGACCCAATGCGCGCGCGGCGGCTGATAGGGATCCTTCCTCTGCCGTTACAAGAAACGCGCGTGCGCGGTTCCAGTCAAAATTTACCGTTCGCCAATCCATGCGAAATTGCATATCATATAAACGGATTCTGTCAATATACATGCTAATTATGTATCGGTATATCCCCGGCTATCATTTACATAAATGGAGTTCGGGCGATGACCACAGCTAATTTTGAAAGCCGCAGCGTGCAATGTGTTGCGCCGACGCTGACATTGGAGCGCAAAGTTGAAAACATGGATAGATCTGCGAAATTCTGGGACAGGATGGCAGAGGGTTATGCCAAGAGGCCGGTCGCCGATGAAACGGCCTACCGCAAAAAGCTCGACATTACCCGCGGTTACCTGAACGCGGAAATGGAGGTTCTGGAACTTGGTTGCGGAACCGGTTCAACCGCGATCGTGCATGCGCCCCATGTGAAACACATTCGTGCTGTCGACATATCTCCCGGTATGCTGGCGATCGCCGGGCGCAAGGCTGCAACCGCCAAAATCGACAACATCACATTTGAGCAATCGACGATCGATGATCTCGACGTCGCGGATGGATCCATGGATGCGGTCTTGGCCCTCAGCCTATTGCACCTGCTTGATGACAGGGATGTGGCAATCGGCCAGGTTCACAAAATGCTCAAGCCAGGTGGTGTCTTCGTAACCAGTACGACCTGCCTGGGTAACTCGATGGCTTGGTTTCGCTACGTCGCACCGATCGGAAAAATTCTCCGGCTTATCCCGCTTATTAGGTTCTTCACCCCCGACGAGTTGAAGCAAAGCTTTATCCGCGCCGACTTCACCGTCGAACACGATTGGCAGCCGGGCAAAGGAAAAGCAGTATTCATCATCGCGAAAAAGAATGAACCGTTGTTGGGCTAAATCAGCTCAGGGCCGCGACGGAGAGGCTCTTACCTCCATGGAAACAAACTCAATCGGTGTTTTTATAGCGCGCGCGAGATCATTTGGTTCGCGGTGATGACGCCTGCAGTGGTCAATACCGTTTATAGATTTCGTATCTTCCGGAGGTATGGAGCGTATACATGTAACTCACGCGGTTGTTTAGCGTGACGCCGCTTCACAGCTCCCGATATTTCTTTCCGATGCGAGTTCCAAGCAACCGTCTTCTATTGGCACTATGCCGAATTGGGTAAGGTCTTGAGCATTTAAGGCGAGCTCGATGCCACCGGTGACACCGCTAAGGTCGGCCGACAAGGTAGAAAACATATCGGATACGGCCCCACCGAGTAGTTGGATGGTGGCAAAGCCAGCAATCGAAATAATGACGGTTAATAATCCGTATTCGATTGCAGTTGCGCCTGTTTTGTCGGCGAGCAATTTCAAAAGAAAAAATTTCATTCGACTGACCTTTCCGTCACAACACCGTGGCAACCCATATGCATTAGTTGTTTTGGGTTTAAATTATCCGTTAATAAGCGTGAATCCTCGTTAATAAATCTTTAAAAATGGTCATATTTCTTAAAATATTGTTGTACCGACAGAACCATCACGGGATCAATGTCAGTTGGTGCAGGGGCTGCAGGGGCTAGTGTGGGTACGCATATGGAAGGTCTAGCCAGCCAGCAGTTGGCTATCTAGGCTTTGGCTGTCGTGGTCATCTGTATTGCAGCGGTGACACCTGCCGTGGTCGATCCCGTGTTTCTTCCGTGTCCTCTGTCCCCGTATCTTCCAGACTTCAGCGCCGATTAGCATGTCGGGACGCGTGGACCATCAACCGAGTTTGCCGCGAACGGAGGCCGCCGCGACACTCTTTATTTTATCGTTTTATTCATGAAAATTTTATTGCCCTGACGATCGACGACGCGCCATCCAAGCCGGGAATAAAGGCCAATATTTTTGAGCATTGCTCGGTGGGTGGTGAGACGCAACTCATCATAACCATGGGCTGCTGCTTCCCGGTCACCAATCGCCAGCATTGCACGGCCCAGTCCCGACCCCTGGTGATCGGGGTGCACGGCGATGTTGGCAAGTATCATGAAATCGTCTCGGGCCATGAGGACGAGGCCAGCAACGACACGAGGTCCGATTGTGGCGACCCACACCTGGTGATTTTCTATTTCCTCTGCGCAACCGGCCGACATCTCCGGCAGATCCGGCAGGCGCGCCATTGCCTCTATATAGGCGGCGTCAATGCAATCGGTCAGTGGTCCGGCATCGCGAGGTTTGGCGCGGCGTATCTCCCAGGATTTATGAATAGCTCGACTGGAGTTGGAATTGTCCAACTTCGATTCCTCGAAATCCTCTTAGGTTTTACATCTAACCCATTGAAAAATATGGTGCCGGCTGGAAGATTCGAACTCCCGACCTACTGATTACAAATCAGTTGCTCTACCAACTGAGCTAAGCCGGCTTTATGTTTATGGCGTCCTTATAATGCGGTCCGGGCGGGCGATACAAGGTCGGTCTTAAATAAATGCGACTCGCGCAATTGCGTTGGTCTCTATAGTGTTGAGCGCTCAAGGCTGGGGGTGGATACGGTGCCGTGTGCGTAATCCCGCCTTTGGGGGGTGGACATGACAATCTTGAAATCGGTTCGGCCGCTCTTCCTGCTGGGCCATTTTGCTTTATTTCTGGTGCTGGGCGCCTGTGATCCGCTGGTCGAGTTCTCAGAACGTCTTCCGGGCGAGGAGGAGAGTGTCGAGAGTGATCTGGAAGGGTTCTGGTATTTCATCGATGATCCGGCCAGCGCCAATATTGATTGTGCGGAGACGAATTTTTCGTCGATCAGCCTGGTCAGTGTGATCACCGGCAGAAATTCTGCCGACGCCCTCTGGGCAACGGTCCTGCCCGATGGTCGGCAGGGATGGGTGACCTTCGAAGTATTTCCGGTCACCTTTGCTGATTTGCTTCTTTACAATGTCAAGGTAACCGGCGGCGCTGGTTCGGAAATTACCGATGGATGGTTTCTTGGTCAAATCGTCCTCAATGACCGTCTCGATGGGAGCAGTGACGACGTTGTCGAAATCAGATGGATGTCGGGGGACTGGATTATGTTCCAGATCAAGGCGGGGCGCATCGAGGCTGAGTTTAATGAGGCTGAGAACGACCAAACCGTCCAGGTAGAGATTTCTCGTGAAGAAATTGCCGCGCTGGTTCGCGAAACGCCGCTGGATATTTTATTTAGTAATTCGGCGACCCTGAAACGGTTCTGTGATGGGTGATTTGACGAGTGACATGGTTCTTGTTGACTGATTGGAGATTTTAAATGGGTAGATATGCCTTTGCAGCCTTAAGTCTCGTTGCTGCGATTTTGGTTTCGGCATGCCAGAGTGGGCCCGATGGTGGGGCCAATTTTTCCGGAGATAGCCTTGCGGGAGATGGTTTCTCCGGTGATGATCGGGCCGCGATCTCCCGGGCCGTGACCGACTGGGAAACGGCGTTCAATGCGCGCAACTGGGACGATCTACGCGCCCTGGTGACGCCAGATGTCAGAATGTTGTCCCAGGGCGGGCCGGCCATTTCGGACGCCCAAGAGTATATCGAGGCGCTCGAAGAGTTCGCGTCACAAGGCTCCATTCTCGCAATCAGCCTCGACGATGCCGACGGGCAGGGCGATTTCGCCTATGGCATCGGTGCTTATGATGTGACGGTTCGGGCGGCAACGGGCCGGACGATACATTTGCCCGGCAAATGGATGGCGGTCTTTACCAAAGACACGCGCGGGCAATGGCGTATCCACAGGCACATCGCGCCTAACGACGAGGCACCGTAGGGCTGTTCTAACGATCTCTATGTAATCCCCGCTGCAATTCATAAAGGGCGACGGCGGCGGCGCTGGCGACGTTGAGGCTGTCGATCCCGGCTTGGTTGGCGGCGATGGGAATGCGGACGGCCTCGTCGCAGCTACGTGCGACAAGGGGACGCAAGCCTTTGCCCTCGGCACCGAGGACCAGAGCGGTTCGTGTCCAGCCAGCCTTGGGGCGGGCGTCGGCCAGGGTCGCGTCGGTGGCGCCATCGAGGCCCAAGCGCCAAAACCCGGCTTCGCCAAGCTGTTCGACGGCCCGGGCGAGATTGGCGACTCGGACCGGGGGCAGCATTTCAACGGCACCCGAGGCGGCTTTGGCCAGGGTGCCGGTGATCTCGGGGGCATGGCGATCTTGAACAATGACTGCCGCCACACCGAACGCGGCGGCGGAGCGCAAGATTGCCCCTAGATTGCGCGGGTCGGTCACTTGATCGAGCACCAGGACGGTCATTTTTGCATCATTTCGATCACAAATATCGACCAAACTTGGCGGGGCCAAAGGATCGGCAAGCAAGGCTGCCCCTTGGTGAACGGCGCCCTCGGGAAGCAGCGCGGCCAATTTATCCCGCCCCATAATTTCTGGGATGCAATAATCGTGATGGGCGCGCATCAGGTCCGGCGACGTCAGTACAAGCCGCCGGCATCGCCGTTTGGGGTTGGCTAGGGCGGCGCCAACAGCGTGTAATCCATATATCCATCGAGAGTCTTTTGAATGTTTTTTTTGCGTCCGATTTTTTGAGCCGCTAGGTCTATTACTGGGTTTTTTATCCGACTTCGGATGGTCTTTTTGATCGATTCGGCGACCATCGCTTTGGCCTGCTATGGGGGCAGATCCGGGCCTTCTTTCCACAGGGTGTGGGTTGCGGGTGGGCTTGCTCTTTGGCGCCATAATTTATAGTGTCCTTAGCGAAAATTAGTCTTCAGAGGTCCGATTTCGGCATTTTGCGTCTCGCAAAGGCTGGAAACGGGTTTTGTTGGCCTTATTACTATTGACAACCGTTGGCAAATCTTGAAAGTTCGCCGCGCCGCTCGTGTGGGGCGGCGCGCGTTTCTTTTTTGCGCAACGGAGGGGTGCCTGAGTGGTTAAAAGGGGCGGACTGTAAATCCGCTGGCTATGCCTACGTTGGTTCAAATCCAACCCCCTCCACCACGCGGCGCTGAGATGAGTACCGTTGGCGTGAGATTAGACGCCTAGAGCAAGGATGAGAAGTCATATTGGTGGTATATGGTCGGCGCAAACCGGCCGGCGGAAAATGGAAATCGGCTGATAGCGCGGGTGTAGCTCAATGGTAGAGCACCAGCCTTCCAAGCTTGTGACGTGGGTTCGATCCCCATCACCCGCTCCAGTCGGCATCTGTTGTACATGACCCGAGGCCTTATATGACTTGAAGTTGGGTATGACTTGAAGATGAGCTGGGTAGACGTCAAGCGGGCTTGAAATAAGCCGACTGTCTGAAACAGATTTTTTACGAGAGAAGAACCAGAGCCATGGCGAAAGAGAAATTTGAGCGAACTAAGCCGCATTGCAACATCGGCACAATTGGTCATGTTGATCATGGCAAGACGACGCTGACGGCGGCGATTACCAAGGTTCTGGCGGATGCCGGCGGCGCCGAGTTTAAGGCGTTT
>JAJFIX010000025.1 GCA_021774575.1 Alphaproteobacteria bacterium
GTCCTGGTTTTCGGCTCGACCCCGAGCGGTTCAGTCCACCGTATGGATACGAGTTCCGAAAACCGGAGGTGCTCTGGGTGCTCTGGGGTGAGGTCTGATGGACCCATCGGTCACGCGTCTGATTGCTCGCTGGCAGGACGGCGATAGCGAAGCCGAAACTGAGTTGTTCACGGCGATCTATGCGGAGCTGCACTCGATCGCCGGAATAGCCATGCAAGGAGAGCGTCCCGACCACACGTTTCAACCGACGGCCCTCGTCCACGAGGCGTATATGAGGCTGCACGCGAGCTCGACCGAGATCACGGACCGGCAGCACCTGCTCGCCCTCGCGTCTCGGGTCATGAGGCGCTTTCTGATCGATCACGCCAGGTCGCGTGCGCGAGTCAAACGCGGCGGCGGTTTGTCGCCCGTGACCCTCGATACGGATCTCGTAGAGGCGGCGTCCCCCCCATTGGATCTGGAAGTGTTCGAGCGCGCGCTCTCTCGCCTGGAGCGGCTCGACCCTCGGAAGGCCGAGATCATCCAGTACCGCTACTTCAGCAGTCTGACCAACGACGAGATTGCGGCGCTTCACGGCGTCTCCGTTCGGACCGTGAAGCGCGACTTGCAGTTCGCCCGCGCCTTTATGCAGCGCGAGATCGAGGGAGACGGACCGCCCGGCGCAGCGTAACGAGCCGGTGGCCCCTCGGCTCCGAAACGTCGCTCAAGAGATAGGCTGGGGTAGGGGCGCCGATGGACGACGCGGGAAACGACGGGGAGCAGCTCTCAGCGACCCCGGTCCCCGTCCGTTGACGGTCCGTCGACGCGTCGACCATTGTTCCTCGTGGGCGACGCCGGTTCGCGGCGTGGCCCATGGCCCTCCGGGGCGACAGTTCCGAAAGGTGAGCCATGGACCGTGAGGCGTGGCGACGCGTGGAAGAAATCTACCACGCCTTATCAGAGGCGCCCGAGCCCGATCGAGACCGTCTTCTCGCTGAGTTGTGCGGAGACGACGCGGGCATTCGAGCCGATGTGGAGTCGTTGCTCCGCCAAGATCCCACCGCTCGGATCCTGGACCGCGCCGGTGAGGCGGTCGCGACTCGACTACTCGATTCGCTCGCGGGGAAGCCGACCACGGCGACGATCGGACCCTATCGCGTGCTGCGCGAGATCGGGGCGGGGGGAATGGGTCGGGTCTTCTTGGCCGAACGAAAAGACCTGCCCAAGAGAGTCGCTCTCAAATTGGTTCGCGAGCCCCTGCTCTCGCCCGAGAGGGTGCGACGTTTCGAGGCGGAGCAGCACATCCTCGCCGGTCTCACACACCCAGGGATCGCACAGTTCACAGATGCGGGCGTGACGCCCGATGGGTCGCCCTACTTCGCGATGGAATATGTGGAGGGCGACCCGATCACGTCGTATGCCGACGGCCGCGGGCTATCCATCGAGAAGCGTGTCGCGTTGTTCGACCGGGTGTGCGAAGCCGTGGAGTACGCGCACGCCAACCTGATCGTGCATCGGGATCTGAAGCCGTCCAACATCTTGGTGACGAACGAGGGTCACCCGAAGCTGCTCGATTTCGGCATCGCGAAACTGCTGGGAACCATTCCTGGAGAGAATGCGCTCACGGGATAGAACGCTCGTCTTGTCGCTCCCCTACGCGGCTCCCGAGCAGTTGACAGGCGACCCGATCAGCACGCGCACCGACGTCTATCTACTCGGCCTTCTGCTCTACGAACTCCTCGCAGGACGTCCGCCTTACGCCTCCGACGGCACAGGGCGGGGCCTCGACGCGCTCCGGGAGCAGCAGCAGCGCGCCCCGGTTCCGCCATCGATCGCGATCGGCGTCTCCGGGCGGCCGCGCGAGCTTAGCGGACATCTGCGCCGAGACCTCGACCTCATCGTCGGAAAGGCCATCGAGTTCGAGCCCGCCCGACGATACGACTCCGTATCCGCGCTTCGAGACGACCTTCGGCGACATCGTTCTGGTCTTCCGATCCTGGCTCGCGCTCCGACTCGAACCTACCGCCTCCAGAAATTCCTCCTTCGCAATCGCGCCGGAGTGGGCCTCGCGACGGCGCTGGTGGTCTACGCGGGAAGCGTCACGTGGCAGTCGACCCGTGTATCCGCACAACGCGACCGGGCCGAGCTGGAGGCGGCCAGGGCGGCCCAGGTCTCGGACTTCGTCAGCGATCTATTCGAGGCGAGCGATCCGAGCGCCGGCTCCGCGGATTCGATCACTGCGAGACAGATCTTGGAGTCGGGTGTCGCCCGCGCGGACAGTCTGACCGCGCAGCCCGATCTACAAGCGACTCTGCTCGGTGTGATCGGTGAGGTCTACTACAACCTCGGTGAACCTGTGCGAAGTGCCGCGCTTTTTCGCCGGGCCCTCACGATTCGCGAACAGGTGCCGGAGGCGCGGGACGAGGCAAAGAGGACCGAGACGCTGCATGGTCTGGCGCTGGCGCTCTGGAATCAGGAGGCGTTCGAGCCGGCGGTCGAGGCCTTTCGGGAGGTGATCGAGAGTCGTAGGCGGCTCGAAATCGAGAACGACGTGATCACGCAACGAGCCCTCGGAGGGCTGTGGGCGTCGCTCCATTCGTTGGGAGCGCAAGGGGAGGCCGACTCGGTTCTTGCCGAGTGGGAGGCGATCCGAGTCGCCTCCGGGCCGGTCACCGATCCCGAGATCGCTTCGACACTCGTCCGCGAGGGCCAGATCTTGATCTACGGGCGAGATCTCGAACGAGCAGAGCGGTTGATCCGACAGGGCATCGCCGTGTTCGCGAAGCTGGGCAGCGCACACGATCCTGCGCGCGCAGACGCACTCAATATCCTTGCGACCCTGCTGCTGCTCGCTGACCGTCCTCTCGCCACAGACTCTGCGACACGCGAAGCGCTGCTGGTTCATCGACGACTCTACGCGCGCGGAAACGCCCCCTTTGTACTGGCACTGAATCAACGAGCGCGCTACCTGACGGCGGCGTCCTCGCTCGACGAAGCCGAGGCGCTTTTTCGGGAGGCGTTGGCGATGAGCGCGACCCTTCCCGACGACACGTACGGAAGAAACGTGATGACGGAGCTTGGCCACCTTCTCCACGATACGGGGCGCCACGAAGAAGCGATCACCCTGATGAAGCAGGCTGCGGAGGAGTGGGAAGAGAGCCAGGGGCCCGCGTTCACGATCACGTGGATGAATTGGGTCGATGTGGCCGACCTGCTGCGTGAGCAGAGCAAGTTCGGCGAGTCAGAGGAGATTCTATTGGCGAACTACGAGATCGTCTTGCCGCAACACGGTCCCGAGCACCGACACACCCAACTCGTGATCCGCCGACTCGTCCAGCTCTATTCCTCCTGGAAGAAGCCGGAACTCGAGGCCGAGTATCGGGCGCTTCTCGAGCCGAATCTCGAGCTGGCGCCGAGCCCTGGATCCTAGTCTTCGATCTCGACCCGGTGCGCCAGGCTGACGATCTGAAGCTCGACGCGCTTGATCTCTCGTCGAATCGAGTTCGACTGCATCTCCATCCAACCCCACATCTTGATCCCGAAGATCATGGTGAAGCAGTAGAACGCACCGGCCCCCCACCTGATCATCGATGCGATGTCTTCCGTCTGGAAGAAACGCACGACGCACCACACGAACAGCGCCAGGAAGATCGCAGTCAGGAAGGCAATAAGTATATTGAACGCGCGGTTCCTGCCCCGGAATAGATCGAGACTCTGCTGAATCAGCGAGGGCTCTTCCAAACCGGCGAGAAACTCGCGTTCCTCTTGCGTCAGGGCCTCGGCAATCAGTCCGTCAAAGTCGGTGGTCGTCATGATGTTGTCTCCTTGGTACTGGCTCTAGCCGGATCGTAGTCCGCAAACAACTCGCGCAAACGGCGTCGGGTATAGAAGAGTCTGGACTTCACCGTGCCCGGTGGGAGTCCCACGATCTCAGCGATCTCACCGACCGACCGATCTTCCATATAAAACAAACGGAGGATCGCTCGTTGCTCGTCGCTCAGGTCTTCCATCGCTCGACGTAGAAGAAGCACGTCACCGCCTCCCATCGATCTCTCATTCTCTTCGCTATTTCCGCTCGCCACCGTCGGGTCCGCAAGCGAACGCGACTCGAGCTCGAGCGTCGCGTCGCGTCGCCGGCTCTCTTTTCGAATCCAATCGCGTGACTTGTTTCGCACGATGTGAAGCGCCCAAGCCCCGAACCGCGCCGGGTCGCGGAGACGTCGGATCCCGCGCACGATCCCGATCCAGGCGTCCTGCGCGGTATCGGCCGCGGCTTCGCGGTCTCCGGTGAGTCGATACGCATGGCGCAGCAGCCGAGGGTGCCAGCGCCGGGCCAACAGCTCGAGCGCCTTGGCATCTCCGCTTTGACAGGATAGGACCAGCATCTCATCGAGAACCTCTCGAGCCCCCCGCATCAGGACCCTCCTCTCACAGTTCTTTCAAGAAGGAGTCGCGCGAGAGGCCCGAACGGTTCAATGCGCCTGGTGGTCCGGGTCTCAGCAGCGCGTGCCGCAGCGCGCGTCCACGAGGCGGGAGAGGATCCCACTGTAGTCGCTCCATGGGGTTTGGGCATCGGGCACCGTCTTGTGTGAGACGACCATGCCAAGCCCGGGGATCACGGTGATGAACTGTCCGTACGCGCCACGCGCGGTATAGGCTCCTTCGAGTCCCGCCGGGACGTTCGGACCGTCCCAGATCCACCACATGGTCCCGTAGCCAAACTCGCCGTCCCGCATCGGCTCGGGGTGCATCTCCTCTACCGGAGTCACGACGGCGCTGATCTTCGCTGCCCAGCCTTCGGGCAGGAGTCGGCGACCGTCCCAGACTCCGTCGCGGAGCATCAGATATCCGATCCGAGCCATGTCGCGCGTCGATAGCGTCATGTGATAGGCGAGATTCCGCGATCGGCTCGGGTCACCGCTCTTCCGGTGGATCGAGCGATCGAAGTCTTGGAAGCGCAGCGGTTCGGCGAGATCGGTTTGAAGTGCGTCGTAGATGTTTCGGCTCGTCGTAAGCTCAAAAACGGCCCCCGCAGCGTTGAAATCCCAATTGCTGTAGAGCTGATAGGTCCCCGGTTCCTGCGAACCCCGTGGTGGGGCATCGGCCAAGTTGTCGCCCGGGTTCGATGCTGGATGATAGACGCCCGACCTCGCAGTAATGAGGTCGTAAACGCGCGCGCGGCGCTCGATCGGGAGCAGGCCCCCGACGTCATCCATGCCCAGATCGTCGAGCGTCGCTTCGAGATCGATGGTCCCATCCTCGACGTAGTTGCCATACAGCATCGCGAGGATGCTTTTTCGGACCGATGCGAGATAGCTGAGCGAGTCGACGGGACCGTGCTCGAACAGGACCTGGCCACCGACGATCGCCATCACGGCCGTCGTGTTCAGCTGGTCCACGTAGTCGTGAAGTTCCGCGAGCGCCCTGCGAGAGTATCCGACGGTTTCCGGGCGGTCGATCCGATCCCACGCTTCGCCGGGAAACACCCCTCCCACGGCTGGGGCCGCCGCTGGGATGGGTGTCGCTCCCGGTCGAGTCGCGACCTGGGCGCCGGAGTCGACCGAGGCGTTCTGCGCGCAGCCGGCGGAGGCCACCAGCGCCAAGGCGAAGACGGATCGGGAGAGACGGTGACAGATTCGGCGCAGTGACACGATCTAGTCCTCCAGTGGATCGTCACGCAGCTTGGCGGCGACTCATGTGATGGTACACGACCATTCGAGGGTACACGTAGATCCTCAACCCCGGCAACGTCGGCGATCTCAGGGGCCGTGCCGGTCGGGCGCCGATCCCCGTATGTTAGCTGCTGTCGCATCTGCTACGTCTCGGTCGGTCGGTCGGAGCCTCACGCGCCGCGGCCGAGACCCGTTTACCAGGAGCCGTCATGCTGTCGTTCCATGGAGT
>JAJFIX010000026.1 GCA_021774575.1 Alphaproteobacteria bacterium
TCCTTGATTGCCTTGGCTCCACCCGTCTGTCGGGTCTCCGATTTCTGCCTCATCTGCGTTCCCTTCGGTCACTACGATGAGCCAGAAATCCTCTCTTATGCAATACCGCTAATCTGTTCCATAGGCGCTGATGGCAAACACTCAATTAGATTTTCATAAATTTCGGGTTCGCCAATCGATTCCTTCGGAATGTCAGGCAGAACAACCTCTTTCGGAGCTCCTTCTTGCAGCTGCTTATATAGCTTCTCCGCCGTCTCCGGCTCATAGACAGAAATCAACGCAAAGTAAGTCCGGATATATGAAACCCCTTGTGCTTTGTTTTTAGCAAATTTTATTACGCTTATCTGGTAGCCAATTTGGTCACTCGCACCCTGTGGCCATGCCCCGGATTTTGGTTGCGTCGTAATCCCCTTGCGGAACAAGATCAAAAACGACCAAGCGTGCAAATGTATTCCGTCGTAGTCAAGAACGCCGTTACTAATTTTCGTTTTATGCTCGCCCTTAAGTTTTTTCGGTTTGAATTCCTTGGCAAACCGATACACAGCCCTCCGGAATTCATCGATGACCGGCTTAGGTGCCAACAAATAGCATTTGGCAATATCCTCAATGTACGTAACATGCTCCGGGGTCATGCACCTGCTCCAGCTAGTAGTTAGAGCTATGCTAGACCGACTTCAAAGCTAAGCAAGACTATCCAGGATTATTCACGGGATTGTGAGCGGCGGGGTCAACCTTGACACCTTTTTCGAAATACTCGACTTTCACTGTCGCTCCGGTAATTTGATCACGCTCGAGTACTGCTGGACCATCCGATACGGGCCTATGGATTTTGTTGAATTGGGCCCACCTCTCCGAAGTCATGATGCCTGTATCTTCATCTCGACTGATTTCGACCGGTCCATCCAGTCTGTGCGCGCCGTGCTGCGGGTGCGTCCAACTCTCGTGATTTGCGATGCCTGTTGTATGGTTTCGAAGGATGAAGCTCGGTCCATCGGTGCGGGGCGGGACCCATTCCTCGAAGCATACAATGCCGGTCTCGGCGTCAACTTCTCGGACCGCCGGGCCGTCGGTCCGACACTTCTGGCCATCAATCCAGTATTCTTCTGACGACTACATGACACCGGCTAATTTTTTGGTTGATGGCTTCTCTTAGCGCTTTCGCCGTCGACGCGTTATGAATTGGGTCGTTACGCGGGACGGAATAGTCTCGGAAATCCAGTGATGCCTGCCCCACGGACCAACTTTCATTGAAAACCCAACTAGCAAGTGTTTCGTAGTGACCAGAATAAGTCCATGAGTGGCTAATGAAGACATGGATCTGATGTGTGCTCATTGCGGCTTACCCTCTAGGTCAACAGATTACCAAAGAACAATTTCCTGGAAATTGGTTAGCAGCGGAGTTTCAGAATTGGAACGCCCACGCGGAGCAATTTTAACATGATTAAGATAACGCTACTTGTCATTATTTTTTGAATTTTGTAACTGTCGGCGGTTCCGCCTCGGAGCACTTAGTCGTGAAAATGCTCCCGAGGCGCGTCGGTGTGGGCTGGAAATTTGGACCCTCCATCAATTAAGGGTGGCACAAGCGTAAAATAAATCGTTCAAAGTCCTTGACGGCTGCTATGGAGATATTCGATCCTGTCCAAACCTTTACGCGATTGGACTATCCAATGTCGGGCGCTTCGCCAGACTGATACTATTGACGACTTTTATCGGCGCGAGTGAGGCCTTTTTATCACCTCCACTAGCTCGCTCCGGTAATAAAAAGGCCTCACTCGCGCCTTGCTCTTAGGTAAAGGTTACTCGATATGACGAACCCACACATTGACGCTTTCTTGCAGAGCGTCAATGTGTCGGGCTTGCGAATTGTCGCCCCGACTGATCGAATTTTTTTCTGTGGCGGTCCATACGAAGCTAATTCTAATACACCGTGTTTTTCAGCTCGAGATTTTATTCTTCGTCGTACCTTGGTTAATGAGGCTAGTCTCTTCAAAAGGTTTCACTATGAAGAGCAAATGCGGGAGTGGTTGAATGGTGGCCATTTTGCGGATTTGCATAATCTTGAAAAGCACATTGCAGAAATCTCGTCAGTCGTTTTTCTGATCGCTGAGAGCCCAGGCTCCTACGCTGAACTAGGTTCATTCGCTAGCTCCAAGACAATTGTAGACAAGATGTTTGTCGTTACTAATACCGCGATTGACGATGAAAAATCATACATTTCTCTCGGGCCGCTATCGTTTTTACGGAATGTTGATCCTGAGAAAGTACGCACCTACCCATGGGGAAGTGCATTCAAATCTGGCAATTCACCGACTGTTGATACAGATGA
Organism: Alphaproteobacteria bacterium; assembly: GCA_021774575.1. Lineage (GTDB taxonomy): Bacteria > Pseudomonadota > Alphaproteobacteria > UBA6615 > UBA6615 > JAJFIX01. The sequence continues at coordinate 2,330 of JAJFIX010000026.1, forward strand.
CTTGGATGGGATCGCCGACGATATTATCGCCAAACTCCTTGAATTCGAAAAACAGAACGCCTCAGAGCAGAAGCTAGAGCCGGAATTTGATGGTCATATTAGCCTGTTGATAATTGATCTCATTCGACTTTATGGCGCTTGTATGACTCGCGAAATTACGACGGGGTTGTCGACCCTAATCGATGTGGGCGGCCAAAGCACCGTTAGGAAGCACCTCTTCCTCTTGGAAAAACTCGGATTAATAAGGCAACACAAGCACGGCGGAACCTACTATGTAGCTACATCGCCAATTGATCACATCACATATGATTTCATCGAGGGCACCAGCCGGGATATAGCTGACCGTGTTAGGCTGACAATGGATGTGCGCAGTTGGTTCAAAGACAATGACAAGCACCGTTTCAATGTAATCCGGAGACACGGGGTGGGCAGCAATGAGTAAGCTCATTCTAGAAATTTCCGAAAATTTTGGTCTTTCAATGCGCGATGTCTCCCAAATTATTCGGTCTGCACCTCATCGATACAAAGTTTTCAAAATAAAAAAGCGTAGCTCTGAGGAGCGACGCACTATCGCTCAGCCGGCGCGTGAGGTGAAGGAACTTCAACGATGGTTAGTTCGCACAGTTCTGCAGTCGCTACCAATTCATGATGCAGCGACCGCATATATTGCCGGCAGAGGCATTCATCTGAATGCACAAAGACACGTAAACAGCCGTTTCCTTCTTAAAATGGACTTCGAAAGTTATTTCCCTTCAATCAAATTGGCAGATGTTCAGGCACATTTAACGAAATATCTTGGTGAGCGATATGAAGAGGACGATATCCTTGCAATTTGCAATCTCATTTTGTGGAAGCCCAAGACTTCCAGTGAGCTGGAGTTGTGCATTGGCGGTCCCAGTTCCCCATTGATCTCGAACTCAATTGCTTTGGAATTTGACGAACTTGTTGCCGCTCATTGCGAAGATAAAGGAGTTGCATACACTCGCTATGCAGATGACCTGGCATTCTCGACAAGTGAGCGCAATATTCTGAGGGGGATTGAAAAATTTATCGAGGACGCCTGTGGGACCGTTAAATACCCATCGCTTCGGGTTAATAAAGACAAGACCGTTCATGTTTCGAAAAAACATAGACGCTTAGTCACGGGCGTAACCCTTTCGGCGCAGGGAGAGTGTTCATTGGGGCGGGAAAGAAAACGCTCAATCAGAGCTGGACTTCATCGTGCTCTGAAGAATGAACTCTCCGATGATGATATGTCGCAACTCCGTGGGTATCTAGCCTTTGCAAATGACATTGAACCGGGTTTTCTTGATTCGATGAAACGAAAATATGGAGATGATTTGATACGCCGTGTGCTCCGATGGCAGCCGGAATTACCAAACTGAGGTGCCTTAGATTAGTAGACGCTTTGCCAGGTACTGCTGGAACCAAAGGGTATTAGTATGTCAGGTCAAATTCGGTTCACAGACGAGTTCAAGAAGGACGCGGTGGCGCAAATTGTTGATCGTGGCTATTCGGTCAATGATATTGGTCAACATGATAGAGGTTCCTGCGCCGAATCAATTTGGCAAACAGTTTTTCAAAGCAATTTCCAGTAGAAACAATTACCCTTCAGCTCCCCCGCTCGCTCCCCTACCTCTATTCGAAGCCGGGGGAAAATCCAGAGAATTCCATACAATTAGTTGATTTTAAATGGTGAATTCTGGTGCAGTCGGGTGGAATTGAACCACCGGTCCCACCCTTACCAAGGGCGTGCTCTAGCTCTGAGCTATGTTGGTGCGCCCGGCAGGAATTGAACCTGCGGCCCCCGGTTTAGGAAACCGGTGCTCTATCCAGCTGAGCTACGGGCGCACAATACGAGCCTATACCAGAAATTACCTGGGTCACGAAGAAACCTGTGACTGCCGGTGCTTGGGCTGGGGGCGTCCGAGTTTGGCCCGATCGTGTTGCAATAACACAATCGGCTTCTAAGCAGACTTAAATCCAGTCGTTATCGGTTGACTTTGCACGGTTCGGAAAACGGTTTTTAACCTTGCAGTGGACTGTTAACCAGTTGTTTGAAAACTAAAAATTTAATCTAAAGCAACAGATTAGGAATCTGGTGCTCTATCCGACTGAGCTACGGGCGCGCACTATTCTGGATAGCAGATTGAGCGTGCGGTAGGCAATCGGGCGCTGGGGACATCGGACGTCAGTCGATAGAAATTTAATCGAAGGCAAAACTATCCATTGCCAGCACGCCGTAGTCATAGCTCGCGTGGATCAACCGACCTGGGCGGTCGGGGGTGCCGGCGCCAAGGGCCAGAAAAAAGGGCATTAAATGTTCCTCTTCGGGGTGGTTGCGTTCGGCGTGGGGGGCGCGGTTTCGATAGTCGAGCAGATCCGAAATCCGATTTTCTGTAACTGCGGTGGCAATCCAATCGCGGAATTCGACCACCCAATTGGGGGTATCTGCACCTGGATCGAAACCTGCGGCGCGCAATTCGCCTAGGTTATGATTGATATTGCCGCTTGTCATGATCAGTACGCCTTGGGCTTTTAAGGGGGCCAAGGCCCGGCCCATTTCGTAAAATTGCTGTGGCGTGCCGCCGGTCTGCAGGCTGAGCTGACAGGTGGGGATATCGGCCTCGGGGAAAGCCAGGGCCAATGGCACCCAGACGCCGTGATCCAGGCCGCGCTCGACCGTGGCAATAGGTCCAAGACCGGCATCCGCTAAGAGTGACTTTGCTTGTTCGGCAATATTGGTTGCGCCGGGCGCCGGATACACGATTTCGTAGAGGGCGTCTGGAAATCCATAAAAATCGTGAATTGTACCAGGATTAGCAGAGACGTCGATGGTTGGGTCGTCCGTCTCCCAATGGGCCGAAATCCCCAGCACGGCTTTGGGGCGCGGGATGATCTCGGCGAGATCGCGCATAAAGTTGCGGGCCGGAACATCACGCAAAATCAGGTCCGGTGATCCGTGTGAAATAAAAAGCGCCGATGGTGTGGTCGATCCGGTCAAAGGGGGCTCATTCTGTTGGTTGCGCGGTCTTGCCTGCCGGTAACACGTAGCGCTGGTAAAGCCAACCCAAGCCAAGCAGAGCGAAGCCTAGCCCCAAAAATGACGCGACACGCATGAGGCCGTCAAGCTCGGTCATGTCGATCAAGAAAACCTTCAACACGGTCGCCAGCATGAACACCAGCGACCCATAGCGCGGGCCCGAGCGATTTTGCCACAATCCGATACCCAGCAACACCAGTGCGGAAATCAACATGACGGCAGAGTATGTATAAAGCTCTGCACCGGGCAGGCCGGGGCCCGACAGGATGGGGCCTTGGTGGAATCGGCGAACTTCGAGCATTAGATAAACGAACAGAAATACCAGCCCACCAATATCAAAGACCTGGCCCCGCCTTTTACGGCCTTGAGTTCGCCAAACATGGGCAAAGAAAAAGGCAAATCCCGCAGGCACGCCATAGGCAAGAAACAGCAAATTAAACAGTGGCACGTTGCCAACGGCCACATTTGTCCATAGTGGGTTATCGAATAGCAGCGGCCCCCCGATTGCCTGTCCGGCGGCCAGGCCGATCAATATGCGCCAGGCCCAGCTTGGAACCGGTAGCCGGTCGCGATTAATCGCCCATAATAGGGCTGCCATAAAAGCCCAGGCCGCTTGTTGTAGGCTCTGTTCGGCAAACCCATAACTTGGCTCGTCGATCCGGCCGACCATGGCGATCCTGATCAATAGGCTCACCATAATGACGCCGAAGGCGATACCGCCGGCCTCAAAGATCGATCGGATCCATTGATCGGCGCCGACCGGACCGATTCTTATTTTCGACCAGGTTCCGATATCGGAAAATAGGCGCCGGGCGAGCAAAAAGGCGATGGCGGGCAGCCCGTACCCATAAATAACCCAGGGCATGCCGAGATCGCCGGCAAGCTGATAATCAAGGATATAGATATTGGGGATCAGCCGGATTAACACGATCAAGCCAACGCCGGCGGCGATCGGAGCCAGCGCCTTTATCTGGCGCCGTTCGGCGATCCAGGCAAGTACGGGCAACTGAGCCGAAAGGGCAACGGTGAGCCAGGCCTGGTTGAGGGTCATTGTTAGGGCGAGGCTGATCGCGGTGATTGAGGCTGCCGCAAAGACACCGATGACGAAATCGGCTTGATGGTTGGGCCGGTTGCGGTCGAGGATATGGGTCGCAATAATGCCGATCAGGGCAAGTAGTACCGAGACCGGTGTCCACATAAAAGCGGTCTCGAAGGCGGTCAATCGCCAATAGGCGAGGATCAGAAAAAACACCGGACCCCCGGCCGACAAAATGGCCCAAATGCCGGGATGGCGGCTCCGTCGTAGGGCCCAAAAGCCCGCCAGCCCGAAAAAGGCGCCAAAGGATAGCGCCCATCCCAAAAATGGCGCAAGGGCCGCCGGGATCGTTTCCCCGGGAATCCATATCGCCTGCATGGGTTGTTCCCACGCGCCAAGAGTGCCCGCCGCGCCAAATAGCCCAAGGAGAGCCAAACCGTCAAATTTTTCATTTTCGAATTTGCTATAGGCGACAAACCAGATGACCAGCGCAGCCAACAGGCACATGGGGCCAAGCGTCCAGTCGCCCAGCGTAACCAATCGAACCATAAGAATTGTCGAGGCCAGGGCCGCTGTCCAGGAAATGACGCTCGCCATGTTGGCGAGCGTTAGCCATTTTGCCGCCTGCCCATTATTGTCGGTGGTCGCGGGGCTTCGCACGGTCTGGAATAAGACGGTGGTGGCAATCAGGAACAAGCCCAGCGGCACCGTGCCCTGATCTAGCGCGACAGAGGCTGGCTCGATTATGCGTTCGGCAGATAGCCAAAGAAACGCCCATCCGAGAGAACCGGCAAGGGCCGACCAGGAGAGCCACCAAGCAGCAACATAGCGCACAAGAAAGACGCTGGCAGCCGTCAACGCAAAGAGGTAGGGGAACAAGGCCCAAGGCTCATTCGTCGCGACGGTCGCAACCAGCACCGGCGTGGCAAAGCCACCAACCAGCCCGAGCGCTGCGACAAACGGGCCTTGCAACAGGGCAAGAGCGACCGCGCCAAAGGCAATGGCGGCAAGCAGAGCAAAGGCGACGGGCATGCTGATCAGGTCATAAAGCGCGTAACCGGCATAGGCCGAGGCGAAAAAAGCAACGACGCTTGCCGCTGCCAAAGCTTGGGGGACATAGTTTGCTGCTGGCCCAAACCGATTTGCAGTTGCCTCATTGCGTCGAACCCACTCGCCCAAAACGAGCAAAATACTCGCCAGTCCGAAACCCGCGCCGATCCGCAATTCGGGTCTAAAAGAGAATGTTTCGACCGCATAAATAACCAAAAATACGGCGCCCAACGCCAGCGCCAACCCGCCGGTCCAGACCATCCATTTGGAAGTCAGGTCTCGTTCGAAATTAAATGTTTTTCGTGGTTTAGCTTGCCGTGGCACGGCCCGTCGGACAGGCCGCTGTATTTTACTGGGTGGACTTTGCGCGACCATCGGCGCGCGAATTTCAGTGGCGGTATCTGGGGCCCGCACCCCATGAACCGTCTGTTCAAGAGCCGCAATTTTACGTTTCAACTTGGCAATTTGGACGATTGCCGCGATGCCTAATCCTGCGCCGATCAACACGTAACCGACAATCGATAGGGCCAAAATTACCCAACCGGTTTCGAACATCGCCTAGCCCTCCTTTACGTTAGCTGTGGCAAGCATTTGCGGTCGGTGGCAAACTGTTCAGGATCCTAAAAATATATGAGATTTACCCTCAGATATCGTCCTTTATTCGTGCGATTTCGACGCCGACTCCGGCACAGTTCTCATAAACATCGAGTTTCTGTATTGAGGCGCGCACCCCCAATATCTCATCAAATTCAAGACACGCATCGGCTATTTTTTCGATCAACGTTTCTTGTAAATTAGTATGACTCTGCGTCGATAGCTTGGTGACGGTACGGCGGATCACGTCATAGTCAAATACGGTTTCCAACTTGTCGCTAATTTCCCCGTCGGCGACACGAACATAAAGCGATAGATTGATGGCAACGCGCTGAGGCCCGTTGAGCTCGCTTTCGTGCACGCCAATGGGAATATTGAGCATCAAGTCGCGAAAAAAAATGCGCCGTATACGATTGCCGTCGGCAATCAATTTGGCCTCGAGGGCGTCGATGGGTGGGCGCGGGCCGGTCATGGGTTCTCTTTCGTCGTAAAAGCGATATCGCGACGGCTGGGTAAAAGATGCTGACCTGCATCGACGACAATTGTTTGGCCGGTAATCGAGGGCGCCGTGGCGCCATAACATACCGTCGCTGCAATGTCGTCTAGTGTCGTCGACCGACCAAGCGGCAATCGGGTTCGCGCCTTTTCAAAGGCGGCGTCCTTGAGATCGTCGCTCGGCAAGGTGAGGCCGGGGGCGATCCCAATGACCCTGATCGAGGGGGCCAAGGCCAATGCCATTGTCTGTGTTAGTCCCTCCAACGCGTATTTGGAAATAGTGTAGGAAAGATAGTCCGGGTCGGGGTTTCCAAGTTTCTGGTCGAGAATATTGATAATGACCGGCAGTCGCGCCGCCGGGTTTGCTGCGGCTGTATATTTGGCGAAGGCCTGCATCATCAGGGCCGGGGCGCGGGCATTGATCGCAAAATGGCGGTCAAAATTTTCCGCCTCCAGATCAGCAATACAATCATATTCAAAGAGCGACGCATTATTTACTAGGCAACCGAGAACGCCGCCTTTTTCAACGATCACTTTGACCGCTTCGGGCACCAACGCGCGCGCCTGGGCCGGGTCTTGAAGGTCGGCCTGTATCACGAATGCTTGGCCTCCCGCCTGCTCGATCAGGGCTGCGGTCTCCTTGGCCGCATCGCCGGACCGGTGATAATGGACAGCAACGATACGCCCTTCGCGACCAAGCGCTTGGGCAATTGCGCGGCCGATGCGGCCAGCGGCACCTGTTACCAACGCGGCGGGCAGCGCGTCGGTCATGTGTTGGCGATATCGCGAAAGGCGTCCATTGCCGCGACCAGGGCGGCGCGGGTTCCCGGCTCGAACGCCGAATGGCCCGCATCATCGATGACTTCATAGCGCGCCTCGGGCCAGACCGTGGCTAAATCGTGGGAAGTGGTAATCGGACAGACAATATCGTAACGCCCCTGGACGATGACACCGGGTATATTTCGAATATTGGCGATATTGTCGAGCAGGCTATCGGCGTCAAAGAATATATTGTTGATCATATAATGGGCTTCAATGCGTGCCACGCCGAGGGCTGTCGTGGGTTTGGCAAAGGAGGAAACCAGCGCTTTGTTGGGCAATAAGGTTGAACAGCGACCTTCATAGGTGCTCCAGGCGGTCGCCGCCTTCATATGAATTTCCGGGTCGGGATTTGTCAGCCGTTGATGGTAAGCGATCAGCAAGTCGTCGCGCTCGTCTAAAGGTATATGCCCGGCAAAATCGGCCCAGGCCTGGGGGAAGATCGTCTTAATGCCATAAAGGAACCAGTTGATTTCCGCCTGTCGGCACAAAAAAATGCCCCGCAGCACCAGACTAAGACAGGCAATCGGGTGCGTTTGGGAATAAGCCAGGGCCAATGTGCTGCCCCAAGACCCACCAAACACATGCCATTTCTCGATGCCGAGATGGGTGCGAAGCTGTTCCAAATCGGCAATCAAATGGGGGGTTGTGTTGTCGGTTAAGTCCCCGTGTGGTGTTGATTGCCCGGCGCCGCGCTGATCGTAAAGAATGATCCGATAGTGATCGGGGTCGAAAAACCGGCGATAGGCGGATACGGTCCCGGCCCCGGGCCCGCCATGCAAAAAGACCACGGGCACCCCGTCGCGCCGACCCGATTGCTCGTAATACATGGAGTGACGCCCGTCGAGATCAATCCGGCCAATATCATAGGGCCGGATTTGGGGATAGAGTTCGCGCGCAACCTTACTGTCCATATTTTGTCGACCCTTGCTGGTTTTCGCCGCCACTCTAACCGAAACGATGGTTAACAGCACGACCCCTATCTTGGTAAAATTGGTCTGACAGGGTAGGTTGCGCAATGAGATTTTTCCCTTTGGTACTTATCTTGGTGGTTGTTTGTGGCGTCGGCGCGCGGGCCCAGTCACCGGTAGTAGATATGGAGGTGGGGGAAACGAGCCGTGTCGTCGACGTTATCGATGGTGACACGGTTATCTTGGAAAGTGGGACGGAAGTCCGACTGGTCGGCATCCAGGCGCCAAAACTGCCGCTGGGGCGGCGCAATTTTCGCCCCTGGCCCTTGGCCGATGAAGCAAAAGCAGCCCTTGAAAATCTGGTGCTTGGGCAGGCCGTGACCTTGTATTTTGGCGGCCGCCGAACGGACAGATACGGACGAGCCTTGGCGCACCTGGTGCGTGAAGATGGCGAATGGGTCCAATCTCAAATGCTGGAACTCGGTCTGGCGCGGGTCTATAGCTTTGCTGATAATCGTTCCCTAATTACCGATATGCTCCACATTGAGGCGGCCGCGCGCCAAACCGCCCGCGCGATGTGGTCCTTGCCCAATTATCAAGAGCTGGACCAAGCCGATGCGGCGCGGGGTGAAGGCGGCTATGCGCTGGTCGTCGGCCGCGTCTTGAACGTGGCGGAAGTTCGCGGTCGCGGCTTCCTAAATTTTGGCGAGGATTACCGGACCGATTTTACAATCTCAATTGATCCAGCGGATTTAAGGACGTTTTTCGAGAAAGAAGACGTGGTTTTGGAGAGCTTTAGTGGCGCCCGCGTGCGGGTGCGTGGTTGGGTTGAGGATTTCAACGGACCAATGATCCAGGTCACTCATCCCGAACAAATAGAGGTTTTGACGCCGGCCAATTGACCTTTGCTAGATGTCCATTTCCGGTTGCCAGATCGCGGTGCCGACACCCGATTCCGTGAACGGCTCCAACAGCAAAGAATTGCGGGCACGGCCATCGAGAATGACGGCGGCTTCAACGCCGTTTTCGACGGCGGCAATGCATGTTTCGATTTTCGGGATCATGCCGCCGGTTATTGTCCCATCAGCGATCAATTCATGGGCTTGGCCTGCGGCGATATCGGCGATCAGCTTTCCGTCCTTGTCCAGCACCCCGGAGACATCGGTGAGCATCAATAGCCGGGCGGCCTTCACCGCAACTGCAATGGCGCCCGAAACCGTGTCGGCGTTGATGTTATAGGTCTCGCCGCCCGGACCAAGGCCAATGGGGGCGATCACCGGAATGATGTCGCTGTCGATCAGATTGTGCAAAATATGGGCGTCGATTTCTTCGGGCTCGCCGACAAAACCCAAATCGAGAATTTTTTCGATATTGCTTTCCGGGTCGCGCTTGGTGCGACGAACCCGCTGAGCGCGGATCATATTGCCGTCCTTGCCCGAAAGGCCGACCGCCATTGCGCCAGCCCGCGAAATTGCCGCGACAATAGATTTATTTATCGAGCCACAGAGAACCATTTCAACAATATCGACCACCGATTTATCGGTGACCCGTAACCCGTCGATAAACTCGCTTTTGATGCTAAGCCGATCAAGCATGGCGCCAATCTGGGGCCCCCCACCGTGGACAACGATTGGATTGATGCCGATTTGCTTCAGCAGCACGATATCGTGGGCAAATGACTGGGCCAAGGCTGCATCGCCCATCGCATGGCCGCCATATTTTATGACAAAAGTCTGGCCGGAAAACCGCCGCATATAGGGCAATGCTTCGGCAAGCACGGCGGCTTTATCCTGGGCAGCCAAATTGTCGACAACGGCACGGATATGGTCGTCATTCATCAGTCATACTCGTGGAATATCTGTTACGGCACGCGTTTATTGAGGGTCACATTACTGCTTTGGTTCGGCCTCGGCCAGTGTCGCGATTTCGGCCCGCAGCTCCTCAATGCCAGATCGGGCGCGCGAACTCGTCGCGGCGATTATCGGAAAAGCTGCGCCATGTTTGGCTATTTCGGCGTTTATTTTGATGCGACGCTCTTCGAGCTCGGCTTTGCCGACCTTGTCAGTCTTGGTCAGCACCAGCTGATAGGTCACTGCGGTCTTGTCGAGCATGGTCATCATTTCCAGGTCCGGCGGTTTAAGCCCATGACGACCGTCGACCAACAGAAATAGTCTCGTCAGGTTTGTGCGACCGGCCAGGTATTCGCGCATCGTCTTATTCCAGGCGGCAATATCGGTCTTTGATGCCCTCGCGTAGCCGTATCCCGGCAGGTCGACGAGCACAATTCTTTCCGCCAGTGAAAAAAAGTTAAGCTCTCGCGTCCGGCCGGGTGTGTGGCTGGTGCGGGCCAAGCTCTTGCGGCCGGTTACGGCGTTTAATAGGCTCGACTTGCCGACGTTAGAGCGGCCAGCAAAGGCGATTTCCGGCAGTTCCGGCGGGGGCAGGGCATCGCTGCTCGCTGCGCCAAAAAAAAACACACACTCATGGGCGAAAAGTCGCCGCCCGGCTTCAATAGCTGCCGCATCTATAGCGACTGACGGCGTATCATCTGGTTCGGTCATTGGGGATCAGCTCTTCTTGCCGCCGCCAACGGCAACCCCCATGCGGCGCATGATCACATATTGCTGGCTCATCGACAAAAGATTGTTCCACGACCAGTAGATCACCAATCCGGCCGGGAACCCGGCGAGGAAAAACGTGAACATGATCGGCATGAACATGAAAATCTTCGCCTGAACCGGATCCGGGGGCGCGGGATTGAGCTTCTGCTGCAGGAACATGGTGATGCCCATGATAATCGGCCAGACCCCGAGCATCGCGAAATCCGGAGGCGAATATGGAATAAGTCCAAATAGATTGGCAATTGTCGTGGGATCGGCTGCGGACAAATCCTTGATCCAGCCATAGAACGGCGCTTGGCGCATTTCTATCGATATAAACAGCACTTTATAGAGGGCGAAAAACACCGGAATTTGCAGGGCAATCGGCAGACAGCCGGCAACCGGATTGGCCTTTTCGCGCTTATACAAAGCCATCAATTCGGTTTGCATGCGCTGCTTATCTTCGCCGTATTTTTCCCTCAGCTCGGCAATTTTGGGCTGCAACGCCTTCATCTTGCTCATGGAGACGTAGGACTTGTTGGCCAGGGGGAAGAAGGCGAGCTTGATAATGACCGTGACCAATAAAATGGCGAGGCCGAAATTACCCAATAGCTGGGCAAAATAGATGATGACCAGTTGCAGCGGCTTGGTCAGAAAAAAGAACCAGCCGAAATCGATGGCCATGTCGAACCGCTCGATATCCAGGGTTTCCTGGTAATTTTTGAGCAGATTGATTTCCTTGGCGCCGACAAACAGATGGACCGTGGTCTCAATGGTGGCGCCGGGTGCAACTGTTCGATCCTCGCCGATATAATCGACCTGAAATCTATCTTGGCTTTCGACATAGAGGAAATTAACGTCAAAGGGGCCAAAATCATGGGTTGGGGCGATGGCCGACAGCCAATATATATCGGTGATGCCGAGCCAGCCTTGGGTATCTTCGAAAGAAAAACGTCCGTCTTTCTGCAGGTCTTTGTAGTCGTTTTCCTCCAGGGTCTCATTCAGCACGCTGATCGGGCCGACATGGCGGATATAATTTCCCTTTTCGTCGGGGATATGGGTGCGAGAAATACGACCGAAGGGTTGAAGCGTGGCGGTGCTATTGCCTTGGTTGGTCACGCGGTCGGTTATGGTGAACATGTAATCGTCGTCGACCGAAATAATACGCTCGACGGTTAATCCGCTGGCGCTGGTCTGGGTAAGGACGACCGGTTCACCTGTTTTCAGCGTTTCTGCGGGCGTCGTCCAGCCACCGGTTTCGGCGTTTAAAAGCCGGCTGTTACTTGCCAAATCAAGCCAGCCAATTTCAGCAAAATACGGATTTTCCGAATCGCGCGGCGAAAACATCGTAATCGGGTCACTGTCCGGCTCGACGGTTTCGCGATACGAGGTCAAGATCACATTGTCGATCCGACCATCGGTAAGGTTTATCGAGCCGCTGACGTGATCGCCTTCAATAGCGAGGGGGCGTCGGATATTTTCGACTGATAAATTTTCCGGGCCGGCGCCTGAGATATCGGTTGGCACGGTGCCATTGGCTGTGGTGGCTGTGATGCCTGGACCATCACCGGTGCCGCCGTCTATTTGGCTTACCGGTGTCGTCGGGGCTTGCTCTGGTGGCGGAAATAGCATCGGCCAGCCCAATAGGACGAGCAAGGACAGGGCGATCGCCAGAACAATATTCTTTGTAGTTTGGTCATCCATCGTTTGTTCTACCGAGCTAGCGTTTCGAAAGTGGGCTCAGTTCGCTCTTTGGTCGGCGGCACCGGGTCATATCCCGCGCCACCCCAAGGGTGGCAACGTCCGATCCGGCGGAGCGCCAGCCACACGCCTTTTAGTGGCCCATGGCGTGAAATCGCCTCGACGGCATAACTGGAACAGGTCGGCTGATACCGGCAGTTGGGGCCGAGAAGTGGCGAAATCAGATATTGATAGACGCGGATTAACGCAATCGACAGCACCGTAAACAGGATGCTGGCAGGGCGTGTAAGCGATTTCATGTTAGGTCACCGGTCTTTCCCGTTTTTTGCCGATCTCTTAGGGCGTTCACTTTTTTCAATGCTAGCCGGAGGTCGGCCAAAAGGTCGTCATAGGACCGGTTTAGGGTCGTGCCGCGCGCAATCAGTACATAGTCTGTGTCGTGCGCCGCAAGAACCGGTAAAATTTCAGCCGCCACTGCCCGAAGTCGGCGCTTGGCGCGATTTCTAGCCACCGCGTTTCCGACTCTGCGACTGGCCGTAAAGCCAATCCTGATACCATTGTTTGGGTGAGTCTCAGCACAGTCAATACCGTCCAAATTCTCTGTGCACGGCTGTTTTAAGGCCTGCAAGACAAGTCCACGCGACGCCCATTTACGATTTCCAGCGGCAGCCGCAAGAAATTGAGGGCGTTTACGCAGACGGCCAAGACTCCGGGCAAGGCGCTGACCATGGCTATGCACCGCAAAACCCCCTTAGTTTGGGGAAAACGGAAAACTGCCTGGTCAGGCGCTCAGACGTTTGCGGCCTTTGGCGCGCCTTTGCGCAAGGACGCGGCGACCGCCGACGGTCTTCATCCGGGAGCGAAATCCATGGCGCCGTTTGCGGACCAGAACACTTGGTTGAAATGGGCGTTTCAAGACGCGCCCTCCAGTTAAACTGTGCGAAAAAATGAATAGTGCGGCTGTATAAGTCGAAGCCTGAGCCAAGTCAATGCCTGGTGCATATCATTCGCCATCGGGGGCGCACCGTCGGTCGAGCAAAATGCTTTTGGCATCGATGACAATCTCCGACACGTTATATCACGCAAGGGTGAATGGTACGTGGTTGAGATAGAGCCTAATTATTTGTCATTAAGTGGCGTAATGTAACCAGCGTGAATATTTTGGACGAAAAAATGGCTGATACCGCGGATACAATTGATCGCACTGTTTCTGACGGATCGGGTGTCGGTGGCCGCCGCTCGTTATTGGATGGCAGAAGACTGCTATTGATAGCCGCTTTGGTCGGGGTGATAGCCGCCTTTTTTGGTTTTGGGCTGCACAAATATTTTACACCGACATTTCTTGACCAAAATCTTAGCCAGATCCGCGACTGGGTCGAAGCGCACCGATTAGTGGCGGTATTGGTATTTGTTCTTGTTTATGCATTTGCCGTGGTTGCCTTTCCGCCTTCTGGTACCGCAATGACCCTTTTGGGTGGCTTTGTCTTTGGCGGCTTAGCTGGTGGAACTTACGTCGTGGTCGGTGCGACATTGGGCGCGACTTTGCTTTTTGTCATTGCCAAAACGACCTTTGGTGACCCGCTAAAGGCGCGCGCTGGCCCATGGTTGAAAAAGCTAGAGGCTGGGTTTCAGGGAAACGCATTCTCCTACCTCCTGGTTCTGCGGCTTATTCCTCTATTCCCGTTTTGGCTGGTCAATATTGCTCCAGCCTTCCTCGGCGTTCGATTGCGGAGCTACGTTGCCGCAACCTTTATTGGGATTATGCCGGGAACCTTTGTTTATGCGTCTGTTGGAAGTTCACTGAGCCGATTAGTGGATGCGCCCAGCCCGCTCAAAGAATTGGTGTCCACCCAATTTTTGTTGCCGGCGATTGGATTGTTCGTTCTCGCGATGTTGCCGATCGTCTATAAGCGATTTTTTGCCCGCGCAGCCTAGAGCATAGATTTAAAATCCTCGATCTAAGTTTAAACTGAGAATTTTTGCAGGGGAGCCGTCTTGGCTACACATGAAGTTGATCTATGTGTCATTGGTGCTGGTTCCGGCGGGTTGTCGGTGGCATCCGGCGCTGTGCAAATGGGGGCTTCGGTTGCTCTATTTGAGCGCGGCCCAATGGGCGGAGACTGTCTAAATTATGGCTGTGTGCCGTCGAAGGCCTTGCTCGCGGCTGGCGCGCGTGCGGCAAGTGGACGAGAGGCCGCCCGGTTCGGCGTGACGTTTGGCGAGCCCGTTGTCGATTTTCCCAAGGTTCATAAACATGTCCATGATGTCATTGGATCGATTGCGCCTCATGACAGTGTCGAGCGGTTCGAGGGGCTCGGGGTAAAGGTGCTTCAAGAGACCGCGCAATTTACCGGCGCTCGCGAGGTCACGGGATCCGGTGGAACTCGGGTTACGGCGCGTCGGTTCGTCGTCGCCACGGGGTCGTCGCCGGCGGTTCCGCCGATAGATGGGCTGAACTCGGTTCCGTATTTAACCAATGAAAGCCTATTTGAGCTTAAGGAACTGCCATCCCATTTGCTGATCCTCGGCGGGGGGCCGATTGGTATTGAAATGGCCCAGGCCTTTCGCCGATTGGGGTCGGCAGTGACCGTCCTGGAAATGTTCAAAATTCTCCCCCATGACGATCCCGAGCTTACCAATGTTATTCGCCAAAGATTGCTGGCCGAAGGTGTGGAAATTATTGAAGGGGTGGCCGTAGGAAAGGCCGAAGGAGAGACGGGGAATATCACTGTTCACTGGTCCGGCGATCAGGGTGTCGGGCAGACAAGCGGCAGTCATTTGCTCGTCGCGGCGGGCCGTCGGCCAAATGTTGGCAACCTAGGGCTTGATGCGGCTGGAATTAAGCATTCACCACGCGGCATTGAGGTGAGCGCAAAATTGCGCACGACGAACCGAAATGTATATGCAATCGGCGATGTCGTGGGCCAGCAACAGTTTACCCACGCCGCCGGATATCACGCCGGTATTGTTATTCGCAATATTCTCTTTCGCATGGGGGCAAAAGTCGATACCAAGGCGATGCCTTGGGTTACCTATACCGACCCAGAGCTTGCCCATGTCGGCATGACAGAAAAAGCGGCGAATGAAGCCGGGCGAAGCGTTCGCATTTTAACCTCGACATTTGCCGAAAATGACCGGGCGCGGGCAGAACTTGCGACCGAAGGTATGATCAAAGCTGTGACCGATCAGCGCGGGCGAATTCTTGGCGCCAGCATCGTCGGCTATCACGCCGGTGAGCTTATTTTGCCCTGGGTACTGGCTGTTTCTCAGGGGATGAAAATCGGGGCTATGGCTGGCATTGTCGCGCCCTATCCGACGTTTAGTGAAATTTCCAAACGGGCGGCCGGAAGCTATTTTACCGACAGTCTTTTCTCCGACCGGACGAAATTTATTGTGCGAATACTGATGCGACTCGGTTAAGCCAGCGGCGGCCTATTCCGGTTAACGTGAAAACACGTTAGGCTCGAAAAATGGCGGGCGAAAAGAAATTCATTTTACCGAGCTGGGCACGAAGTCTGTCGGCGCGCGTTTTGTTGCTGACGATCTCTTTTGTCATGCTGGCTGAGGTCCTGATTTATGTACCGAGCCTGGCCAATTTCAGGGTCAACTGGCTGCAAGAAAAAATTGCGTCTGCTCATTTGGCGGTGCTGACCTTGGAGGCCGCCCCCGAAGGGTTGTTCGGCACGTCACTGAAAGCTGCAATCCTCGGGCGAGTGGATGCCCAGGCGGTTGTCTTGCGCCGTGACGACCGGCGGCTGATGGTTTTTACCGAGCAGCCGCCAACGGCAGACATTACCGTGCGAATGCAGCAACGCACCAGTCTGGGGTCCGTCGGCTCTGCATTGGCACTTCTCTGGCAGAGCGGCGACCAAGTGGTGCGATTGATCGGCGCGGATCCTGAGACACCCGAAATTGAGGTTGAGGTGGTGTTCAGGCAGGCCAAGCTACGCAGCGATATGCTGGTCTATTCGCGCAATGTGTTGCTACTGTCGCTGATCATTTCAGCGATTGCCGGAGGGCTTTTATATGCCAGTTTGCAGTCGCTGGTGGTGCGGCCGATGCGCCGCATTACGGAGCAAATAACCGAATTTGCCCATAACCCCGAGGATGGAACCGCAGGGGTTAAAGTTAGCAAACGCGAGGACGAGATCGGTGTTATCCGGCACGTTCTCGTCCAAATGCAAGATGACGTCCGGGCATCACTGAAACAACAAGAGCATCTTGCCGCTCTCGGCTCGGCGATCAGTAAAATCAATCACGACCTAAGAGGTATTCTGTCGACGGCGGTGCTCATTTCGGATCGGCTCGCCAGTGTCGACGACCCCGAGGTTAAGCGTATTTCCCCTCCCCTTTTGCAAGCAATCGACCGGGCCATAATATTGTGCACGCAGACGCTGAATTTCGCCCGGGACGAGGGACCGCAGCTGACAAGGGCGAGGTTCCGTTTGACCCGCCTAGTCGATGACGTAACCAATGATTTCGCCGTTTTTGAGTCCGGGTTGGCCTCAGTGGTCAATAGTGTCGGACCCGAATTCACCCTTGAGGCGGATCGCGACCAACTTTATCGGGTGTTGGATAATTTGGCCCGCAACGCATTTGAATCCGGTGCCTTCAACGTCACAGTTACGGCAAACGAAAATAATGGTAAGGCGGAGATCGATGTGACCGATGACGGTCCAGGAATGTCTCAGCTCGCCATTGCAGGCTTGTTCAAGCCGTTTGCCAGCTCAACCAAACGAGATGGTACGGGCTTGGGCCTGACCATAGCCCGCGACGTGATGCGAGCGCATGGCGGCGATATCACGCTCATTGAGACGAGCAGCAAAGGGACAATATTCAAGCTGACCCTACCGGCCTGACGTTCGCATTCATGACCGTTGTTTGCACAGCCCGAGTTTGGTGACTTCATGACCTCGGGAGACGAATAGATCGACAAGTTTTGGGCGATCATCGATGGAAGCTGAGCTGACTTCGGGACCGTCACTGGGGCTATCGTCAGGCAAATGTATGCGCTGCGCCTGACAATTATGCGCGGCGGCGAGGGTGTCGATTTGATCGATCATTGCCTCAACAACGGGGCGGCGGCGGATCAAGTCGGCGACGACGATATTATCGATAAATAACGTGCGTCCAAGCGCCAAGTCCTCGGCAATGTCGAAAGTAAACAATCCATGCAGATAGCCGCTTTCGCTCTCAACAGCGATGATGCCGCGGTCGGGGCCGTCACTCGGGCCAGATTGTTCTGACCGGCCCGCCGCAAAATGCTGCCACCGTTCGAGAGTCAAATTCGGCTCCGATGCCTGGAGCAACGGATAGGCCTGCATAACCCGGTCGGCAGGTAATGATTTTGCGGTGAAATGAGAGCCCATGCTGTGATTTGTCTCGCGCCGTCGCTGAAGTGATCTTGGAAACTAGCGTGGTCAAACTGGCTTGGCGTTGACATGGGTCAATCCTTCTTCTTTGCTATTATTGACGAAAAAGGGGTCATCAGGCATGATGCAGCCATTGGAAAACCCGTGTTCCCTGCGGGTTCCAGGGGTTGGGAGTTGCATGAGAACCGATGGCGAAACAGCAATCAAAATTGCCGGAATTTGCACCGCTTGCACGCGACGAAATCAGCCCGGCTCTGGCCAATTCACCCTGCGCGGCCTGTACGGTGCGCCAGCAATCGGTATGCGCCTCCCTCGATGACAACGAGCTCGAACGGCTGGCGGCAATATCTCGGGCGATGTATGTGGCGGCCGGCTCAACAATATTTAACGAGGGCGATCCGGCCGACTATCTGTTCAACGTTACCGATGGGGTGATCAAGCTATATAAACTTCTGGCCGATGGGCGTGAACAGGTAACGGGCTTCTTGTTTCCCGGCGATTTCATCGGTTTGGCGCTAAAAGACAGCTATAGCTACTCAGCCGAAGCGATTTCGGCGGTGCGCTTATGCAAGATGAAGCGCTCGCAATTTCGCGATGTTTTGGCTGTGACGCCACGCTTGGAACATCGGTTGCTCAGTGTGGCATCGAATGAATTGGCCCAGGCCCAGGATCAAATGCTGCTTCTTGGCCGCAAAACAGCGCGCGAAAAGATTGTCTCATTTTTTCTGCAACTTGCGGAACGACGAGATAAGAGCCGGCAGGCACAAATTAATGCTGGCGCCGAACTTGAGAGCAGCAAATTCGATGAGGATGTGGTCGAATTGCCCATGGGACGCGCCGATATTGCCGATTATTTGGGATTAACCACCGAAACGGTCAGCCGCACTTTGACCCAGCTGAAAACCGACGGCTCGATCCAGCTCTTGGACAATCATCAGGTGCGATTGGGTGGGCGCGAAAGTTTGCGTGAGATTGCGCAAGGGCTGTAGCCAGGTGCCTTCTCGGATGTTTTTTGTGAGATGAATGGAACCGGTGCTCGCAATTTGATCACGGACGTGCCTGGCATTTGCGTTGGCAATGCCGAGGACGAAGTGGTTCGCTCCGGCGTTACTGTTGTCTTGCCCGACCGGCCAACGGTCGCGGCGGTGTATAGTCGCGGCGGTGGACCCGGAACCCGCGAAACCGACGCGTTGAGGCCGGGAAACGCGGTTACGAAAATTCATGCCATTGTGCTTTCCGGCGGATCGGCCTTTGGCCTCGATGCGGCGTCGGGGGTGATGGCTTGGCTCGCCGGCAAAGGGCGGGGGTTTCCCATCGCCGACCAGGTCGTGCCGATCGTTCCGGCGGCTATTTTATTCGATCTGGCGAATGGTGGCGACAAGAGCTGGGCCGCCGATACCGGCGCGCCGACACCCTATCGGGGGCTTGGGATCGACGCGGTTTCGACCGCCGGTGAGGCCTTTTCCCTGGGTAACGTCGGGGCCGGATACGGCGCCAAGGCGGGGGCGCTCAAAGGCGGACTTGGCAGCGCGTCGACGATAATTGAAGGCGGTGTCACTGTTGGCGCCCTGGCGGCGGTAAATGCGTTTGGATCAGCCGTGATGCCTGGCGTACGGACATTTTGGTCGTGGCCCTTTGAGCGTGCAGGCGAACTGGGTAACCAGAAACCACCGGACTATGATGATCCAGCCGACCTTGACTATGATTTTGACCTAAGCGCGGGCGAAAATACGACCCTGGCCGTGGTCGCGACCGATGCGGCGCTGACCCGCGAACAGGCACAAAGGGTTGCGATTATGGCCCAGGATGGCCTCGCCCGGGCGCTTCGCCCCGTGCACACGCCGTTTGACGGTGACACCGTATTCGTTTTGGCGACGGGTCGGAATTCGGCCCCTGTCGGGCTCGATCAAATGGCGCGGATTGGCACGGCGGCAGCCGATTGTTTGGCTCGCTCGGTGGCGCGGGGCGTTTATGAGGCGCGAAGCGCGTGGGGCATTCCCGGATACGAAACCCTTTAAATTTTCTGCAAAAGAGGGTAGCAAGGACCTTCTTCGCACCTGCAGCAAAATTTACTCGCAACTGCGAGAGGAGCCTCGAAGATGAAGATGCCCGTAAATGTTTGCCTGATCCTATCTTTTTTGATGTTTGGCCTGGTGTCCGGCGTGGTGGCACCGTCTGCGGTCGCCCAAGTCCGAGATGACGTCGTTCTTGGAATGGCGCTGGAACCGCCTCATCTGGATCCGACCACGGGGAATGCGGCGGCCATTGATGAGGTAGTGTATGCAAATATTTTCCAGGGATTGACCCGGATCGACAGAACCGGTGCGGTGCAGCCGCAATTGGCGACCAGTTGGGTCATTTCCGACGATGGGCTGGACTATACCTTCACCCTAAAATCTGGCGTGACCTTTCACGATGGGGCGTCATTCGATTCCAGGGATGTCGTCTTTTCGTTGGAGCGGGCCCGCGGCGAGGCATCGACCAATGGCCAAAAGGGACTTTTTGCAGCCATCGAGACGGTTGTCGCTCTCGATCCCGAAACTGTGCGCGTGACATTGAGCCGTCCGCAAGGCTCGTTCCTGTTTAATATGGGGTGGGGCGATGCGGTGATTGTGTCGTCGCAGAGCGCCGAGACCAACAAGACAAACCCAATTGGCACCGGCCCGTTTAAATTTGTGAGTTGGACGCCCGGTGATCGGGTTGACCTTGCGGCCCGCGACCCGGAGGCACCGATCCAACGGGCGACTTTCCGTTTCATTGCTGAGCCGGCAGCTCAGCAGGCAGCCATTCTCGCCGGCGATATTGATGGATTCGCCAATTTTAGTGCGCCGGAAAGCGTTATCTTGTTCGAGCGGGATGGGCGTTTTGACGTGGTCATCGGATCGACCGAAGGCGAGACGATTTTATCGACCAATAATTTATCGCCACCCTTTGACGATATTCGTGTTCGCCAGGCGGTTGCCCACGCCATTGACCGAGTAGAATTGATTGAGGCTGCGCAGTTTGGGTTAGGCACACCTATTGGCAGCCATTTCGCTCCGCATCACCCGGCCTATATCGATTTGACCGGCACATATGCGCTTGATCTCGACCGCGCTCGGGCGCTGCTGGCCGAAGCTGGGCTTACCGATGGTTTTAGCGCAACTTTGAAGTTACCGCCCCCGGCCTATGCCAGGCGGGGCGGCGAAATAATCGCCGCACAGCTGGCCCGTATCGGCATTGAGCTAGAACTCATTCCGGTGGAGTGGGCGACCTGGTTGGTGCAGGTGTTCAGGGGTAAGGATTACGACCTCACCATTGTCGCCCATACCGAGCCGTTAGATATCGGGATCTACAATAACGAAGGCTATTATTTCCAGTATCGCTCAGAGGCGCTGGCCGCTGTTTTGGCCGATTTAGATCGAACGGCGATAGCCGACCAGCGATTTGCATTGATGGGCGAAGCCCAGCGCATTGTCGCCGAGGACGCGGTCAACGGCTATCTGTTCCAGCTGCCAAAAATTGGCATCTGGCGTACCGGCTTGACGGGTCTATGGGAAAATTCACCCATTCAGGCGAACGATTTGACCGAGGTTCGCTGGCAATAGTTTTGGCGAGGGCGCAGAGTTAGCCCATGCTCTCTTATTTTGCCCGGCGGATATTGGTCTTTGCCGCGACGTTGCTCGCTGCGGCCTTGGCAATTTTTGTCGTTCTGGAGGTGCTGCCCGGTGACCCGGCTTTGGTCATTCTTGGCCTTGGGGCCGATGATGCGGTGTTGACGGCGTTGCGGGCCGATCTCGGCCTCGATAGACCGGCCTATATTCGATTTTTCCATTGGCTCGGTGATCTCCTCCGTCTGGAAACCGGGGTAAGCCATACCTACGATGTGCCGGTCGGCGGCCTGATTGCCAGCGGGCTTGGTGTCACTGGGCCATTGGCGTTGTTTGCAATTGGTATTGCACTGGTGCTCGGTGTGCCGCTTGGTTTGATTGCTGCGACTAGGCGAAACCGGCCCGGCGATTATGGCGTGATGATCTTTGCCCAAGTCGGCATGGCAGTGCCTAATTTCTGGTTTGCCATTTTACTTGTCTTATTGTTTGCGATCACCTTGGGCTGGCTGCCTGCCGGCGGATTTGACGGCTGGCAGCAGGGCTTTTTGCCTGGGTTGCAAAGCCTTTTTTTGCCTGCCCTCTCCCTTGGTTTGCCCGAGGCGGCCATTCTGGCTCGGGTAACTCGCTCGGCAGTTCTGGAGACCCTGGGCGCTGATTTTGTACGCACCGCCCGCGCCAAAGGCGCGTCGGAGAGCCGAATTCTTTTGCGCCATGTTTTGCATGCTGCGAGCATCCCGGTTTTGACCATCATGGGGTTGCAAATCGCCCTCCTGCTGGCGGGATCAATTGTCGTTGAGCGAATATTTTTTCTACCGGGTTTGGGGAAATTGCTTTTTCAAGCGGCCAGTCAGCGCGATTTGGTGACCGTGCGCGATACGGTGATGCTGGTCGTAGCAGCTGTGATTGCAATTAATTTTCTCGTTGATGCGCTGGCCGCGCTTATTGATCCACGGCCCAAGGTGTCGGCATGACCGTCAGTCGGAATTTTATCATCGGCCTGGGATTGACCGCGACGCTCGTCACTATTGCCGTACTTTCATTAATTTGGACGCCTTATGATCCGGAAGTGATTGGTGGGAGTTTGCGCGCCGGTCCCAGCTGGTCGCATTGGCTGGGAACCGATTGGGCGGGAAGAGACGTCGCATCCCGCTTGATGACCGGCGCGCGAACGTCAATCGGCGTTGGGGTAGTCGCCGTTGCCATCGGGATGATTGCCGGTGTTGGGCTGGGGGTTATCGCTGCCGCCCATCGCAACTGGGTCGACGATGTTGGCATGCGCGCCGCCGATGTTGTTTTTGCTTTTCCCGCGATTATTTCTGCATTGCTGATCACAACGATTTTCGGACCGGGGGCGATAAATGCGATCATCGCCATTGGCATTTTTAATATTCCGGTATTTGCCCGAGTCAGTCGCAACGCCGCGTTGACAGTTTGGGCCCACGACTATGTTCTGGCGGGCTTGGCGATGGGTAAAGGCAGATTGCGCCTGACCGTCGATCATATTTTACCCAACATCGCGCCGCCGCTGATCGTCCAGGCAACAATCCAGTTCGGCCTAGCGATTTTGGCTGAAGCTGCGTTGAGTTTTCTTGGTGTCGGGGTTCAGCCGCCCGCGCCGAGCTGGGGGCAAATGCTATTTGATAGCCAGACGATGATGGCGATTGCGCCTTGGTTGGCCATTTTCCCCGGTCTTGCCATTGCCTTTGCGGTGCTGGGGTTCAACCTGTTGGGCGATGGGTTGCGCGATATGCTGGACCCCCGGCTTTAACCAAGCTGGTTTTAGTCACCACCTTCGGTCGAGACAATTGGCTTGGCAAATTGGAGTTCCAAGTCCCAGGGGAAAAAGATCCAGGTATCCTGGCTGACTTCGGTGATAAAGGTGTCGACCATCGGCCGCCCGGCGGGCTTTGCATAGACGGTGGCGAAATGGGCGTTCGGCAGCATTTCACGTACCAGTTTGGCGGTTCGCCCAGTATCGACCAGATCATCGACAATCAGCATATTTTCGCCGGTTCCCGCACCGGTCGCCGCCTTGAGCACCTCCAGCTGTCCCTGGCTCTTTTCGTCGTAAGAGGCGACGCAAACCGTGTCGACGAGACGAACTTCCAATTCTCGCGCGACAATGGCGGCGGGTACAAGACCGCCTCTGGTGATTGCAATAATGCCCTCCCAAGGGCCTTTTTCGGCCAGCCGCCAAGCGAGCGCTCTGGCATCGCGGTGTAGCTGGTCCCAGGAAACCGGAAAATCCTTGTTATACGGTGAAGCTGTGGACATTGGCGGCAACCCTCCTGATTTTGGACTGATTTAGGATGCGGGCGATCGTGCCGCAAGGCAAACTTTACCATCGACGAGCTCAACCGGGACAGGGGTCAGCTGGTCGCCTTCGCAAGGCCCAGTAATGCACATGCCGTCGCGTATTTCGAATGTCGCGCCATGGGTGGCGCATCGCAGATATTTTCCGGAAAAATCGATGAATTCGTCCGGCTTCCAATCCAAGGGCGTGCCGAGATGCGGGCAACTATTTGAATAGCCGAAAATCTCGTCACCCTGGCGCGCAATGACGATCGTATAGACACCTTCTATACCTTTGACCGGAAAACTGCGCGCCTGTCCGTCCTCTATTTCGTCGAGGCGACAGAACGGCCCGGTTGTCACCTCTTCTTCACTCGCGCCTGTTGCGGTGGAATCTTGCGTTGCTTCATTCATTGATGTTAGCCGTCCGTTTAGGGTTTGATGCCGCCAAGCTTGCAAATGAATTTCCATTCCGCAGCGGCGACGGGGCAGACCGACAGCCGGGACTGACGGATCAACCACATGTTTTCCAGCTCGGGGCAGGCCTTCATATCTGCTAGGCTGACCGGCTTGGGGAACGGGTCCAGGGATTTTAAGTCAACCATGCCGAAACGGCTGGTTTCGTCGGTATCGTCGGGATAATGTTCTTTCACCACCTCAACCAAGCCGACGATCCGTTTTTCGCTCACCGAATGATAGAAAAAGCCCTTATCGCCGAGCTTCATTGCCTTCATGTTGTTGTTGGCCTGGTGGCTGCGCACACCGTCCCATTCGGCAACGCCGTCCTTGACGTGGTCGTTCCAGGACCAAGCCCCGGGTTCCGATTTGAACAACCAATAAGCCATCTATTCCGTCATGCTATCGGGGTTCCATACGGCCTTGCGCAAGGGGCGCAGATCGGTCGATTGGAACAGGCTTTTTGCGGCATAGGGGTCGCCATCGGCAAATGACTGCGCCGCCGCCATATCGTCCATCTCCAGCAAGAATTTGCTGCCGACAACCGCGTCACCGGCGTCATTGGTCATCGCGCCGGCAAATATGATTGCCGGGCCCATGGACTTTAAGTAGTCGAGATGGGCCGGTCGGGTCTCGGCACGAATGGCGCCGGAATTAGGTTTATCCATGCAAATCAACGAAATCAGCATTCTCTATCTTCCTCGTTCTTTTGTTTTTGCGACCCCTTGCTCGCGGCGCAACGGGCGTGCGAGCAGGGCTTCGATTGTCTTTCCAATATCCGCCTGCCCGTGCAAGATCCCGGTTATGGCGGATGCGATGGGCATCTCTAAGCCAAAAACCTCAGCCCGCGCAAGGACTCCGGGTCCGGTATGAACGCCTTCGGAGACCGAATGTACCTTTTGTATGTCGTCGATACTGATCGAACCGTCGCCCATTGCCTTGCCCAGCGCGTAATTGCGCGACTGGGGACTGGTGCAGGTCAGGGTTAGATCTCCGACCCCGGACAAGCCAAGCAATGTTGTCTCTTGCGCCCCCAGGGCTGCGCCCAAGCGGGCGATTTCAGCAAGACCGCGGCTAATAAGGGCGGCCCGCGCATTGAGCCCAAGCCCGCGCCCGTCGACAATGCCGCAGGCCAGGGCGATGACGTTTTTCAGGGCACCCCCAATTTGCGTTCCGATCAAATCGTGCGACCCATAGGGACGAAATGTCGTGGTGCCGAGGCAATGCATTAACGTTTCGCCCAAATCCGCATCGGAACAGGCCAAGGTTACGGCGGTCGGCAATCCTTTTGCCACCTCGTCGGCAAATGTTGGTCCCGATAGCACCGACGGCAGGGCATTGGGCAGGGTGGCGGCGATCACCTCGCTCATCAGCAAGCCGGTGGCTTTCTCGATGCCTTTGGCGCAAAGGACGACCGGGGTCTGGGGTGCAAGATAAGGCGCCATAGCTGTGCTCACGGATCTTGTCGCCTGGGCCGGAACCACTAGTAGAATGGCTTCGGCGGCTTCAATTTGGGAAAGCTCTGCTGTGACCTCGATCTTGTCGGCAATTGTCAGGCCGGGCAAATAGCGGCTGTTTTCGCGGGTCGCCTGCATGGATTTGACATGGGTGGCATCGCGCCCCCAGAGCAAGACCTCATTTCCGGCTGCTGCGGCGACATTGGCCAGCGCTGTTCCCCAAGCCCCGGCACCGATCACTCCGACCCGGGTCATGCCGCCCACTCCGTCAGCGGCCAGCGGGGGCGCGGTTCGAAATCGAGGCTGTTGGTTCGCCCGAGACTGAGTTGTTCGAGACCCGCCCAGGCAACCATGGCGCCGTTATCGGTACATAGGCCGATTGGCGGCGCGATGAGGCGACCGATTTCCGGACGTGCGGTCAAGATTTCCAGACGGTCGCGCAAATAACGATTTGCCGCGACACCGCCGGCGATCAATAGAGGCATTGGCGGGTGACCAGCTGGCGCCAGCATATCGATGGCATGGCCGAGCCGATCGACCATGACATCGCCGACAGCGGCCTGAAACCCTGCGGAAATATCGGCCCTTGTCGATTCATCGATCTGGTTTTCGAGAGTATTTACAACCAGATTGCGGACGGCGGTTTTCAGGCCGGAGAAGGAAAAATCACACCCCGGTCTGTGGTGCATGGGGCGGGGTAATTTGAACCGAGTGGGATCGCCTGTC
Source organism: Alphaproteobacteria bacterium (assembly GCA_021774575.1). Lineage (GTDB taxonomy): Bacteria > Pseudomonadota > Alphaproteobacteria > UBA6615 > UBA6615 > JAJFIX01. Next base: position 28,472 of record JAJFIX010000026.1, read on the forward strand.
AGCGCGGCCTGTTCGATGGCGGGCCCGCCCGGCTGAGGTAGGTCGAGCAGCTTTGCCACTTTGTCAAAAGCCTCGCCTGCCGCATCGTCGATTGTCGCGCCAAGACGCTGATACCGACCAACGCCATGGGCAATCATTATCTGACAGTGACCACCGGAGGCGAGCAGCAGTAAGTAGGGAAAGTCGATTGGTTCGATGAGGCGTGGGGTCAAAGCATGGGCTTCGAGATGATTAACCGCGACAAAGGGCAAATTGTGAACGGCGGCGATGGCCTTGGCCGTCATCACGCCGACCATGACCCCACCGATTAATCCCGGGCCGCCGGTTGCGGCAATGGCATCGAGATCGCCAAAACTGCAGTTGGCAACGTCCAGCGCCTGTTTCACCAGCCCGTCAAGGTGATCGAGATGGGCGCGCGCGGCAATTTCGGGAACGACACCGCCATAGGGCCGGTGCTCCTCAAACTGGCTCAACACCAGGTTCGCGGCAATCGCGCGCGTATCGTCGACGATCGCAACAGCGGTCTCGTCGCAGCTCGTTTCTATGCCCAATATTTTCATGCTATGGCATATAGCCTATTATTTGTGATTTTGGTAAGGCTGGGTGTTTGGATATCCTAGGTTTCTTTGGATGGTAAAAAGGCTTATGACGGCCTCATGCAGGCAGATAAAAATCCTCTACATCACATAGACGGCGCATTGCGCTTAGGCACCAGGGGCAGCCCACTGGCAATTGTTCAGGCACGGATGGTGGCTGCGGCGTTGGCAGCGCTCAACCCGGAGCGTCCCAAGCCGGAAATAATTACGCTGCTGACGACTGGTGATAATATTCAGGATCGACCGCTGCGCGACATTGGCGGCAAAGGACTGTTTACCAAGGAGCTCGATATTGCCTTGTTGGAAGGGCGCATCGACATAGCCGTGCACTCGATGAAAGATGTTGAGACATTGCTGCCCGACGGGCTTGTCGTCGATTGTCTGATGCCGCGCGAAGATCCACGCGACGCCTTGATCGTTGGGCCGAAACAAGATGGTAGCGACGGGCTGGCGGGCTTGGCGCCGGGGTCAGCTCTCGGCACGTCTTCCTTACGCCGGGCCGCGCAAATTTCGGCGATCCGACCCGATATTAAGATTGTCCCGTTTCGGGGTAATGTCGATACCCGCCTGAGAAAACTGGCCGAAGGCGAGGCGGATGCGACCTTGCTTGCCGTGGCTGGTTTGAACCGGCTTGGGCGGGCCGAAGTCATTGACGCAATTCTTTCGCCCGAAGATCTATTGCCGGCAGCGAGCCAGGGGGCGGTTGGCATAGCACGGCGGACTGACGATGATTTGGTGGCAAAAATATTGACCCCGCTGCACGATATCGAGACCGGCCGTTGCGTTGCTGGCGAACGCGCCATGCTAGCGACCCTTGATGGATCATGCCAAACCCCCATTGGCGCCCTGGCGATGTGGCAAGATGGACGCCTAAACCTAAATGGTTTGCTGGCATCGCAAGATGGTAAGGCCGTATTCCGTGCTACCGGTAGCGGCGATGACCCGGAGAAGGTCGGCCGTTCCGTCGGCGAGGATTTGCGCGCTCAAGCCGGTGACGAATTTATGGCCTTGATCACAGCTGATGGCTGAGCGAGGCCCGCTGGTACTGGTAACGAGACCGGCGTTCAACGCGGAACTGACCGAAAAACGGCTTACGGCGAGAGGGTATCGTGTCCTCAGAGACCCGGTACTCGATATTGTCTTTAACGGTAATTTTTCCGCGGTCGACACCAGACAAATACAAGCAATATTGGTCACCAGCGCCAACGGTGTGCGGGCTCTCTCTGCAGCGATTGGGGCAACCGAGGGCGAGAAACAAGAAGAATTTTTGGCATTGCCAGTACTTGCCGTCGGTCATGCCAGCGGTGAGGCGGCACGATCTGCAGGATTTGTGAATGTCACTCATGCGGGAGGCGATGCTGCCAATTTAGCGGCGCTGGTGGAGGCGCGATTGTCGCCCCGCGACGGGGCTTTGTTCCATATTGCCGGGCGGAATATTGCCGGTGACCTTAGCGGCCGACTAACACAGGCGGGTTTTGATATTCGACGCGAGGTTCTCTATTCCGCTGCCCCGTCTACCAAATTGGCGCCTAAAATAATTGCAGCATTGAAGCAAGGTGAGATTGATGGGGCGCTGTTTTATTCGCCGCGTAGCGCCCGCATCTTTGGCGAGTTGGCGACGGCGTCGGGGGTTGGTCCGACCCTGGCACAGGTGAGCGGCGTTTGCCTCAGTCGTGCCGTCGCCGAAATTGTTTCACCCTTGGGTTTTGCTGCAATTCATATTGCCGATAAACCCGATGAGCCTAGTTTGCTCGCTGCACTGGATTTAGCGCTGGGCCCATAGTCAATGCGAATGGCCATATATACCGTCAATAAAATGCACCAAATTTACTTTCGATCAGTGCGGTGATCTATTGTTGTGTATCTATTTGTGAGTTATTGTTTTGGGCTCGGAATGTGCCTTATCGGGAGGGGTTCCATCAAAATCAAGTTGGATTTCCGCGTTCAAGGTTTGAGCGTGGCCGAAAAATAGGGTACGAGCTAAAGCTTATGACGACATAGCGCTGGCTCATGGGGAGCCGGTTCAAGAGACCCGGATCGCGAAAAACGAGGCACGATACGATGAGTACTGACCAAGCAGAGATACCAGTCGCCGATTTGATTGCCCTTTTTGGAGGAATTCCGGCGCTTGCTAGAAAACTCGGCATTCCCGCCAGTACGGTTCAGACCTGGGCCCTTCGAAACATTGTTCCGGCCGATCAGGTAGAGCACATCCGCGGTGTAGCCGCCGAGCACGGAATAGAGTTGACGGTCGAGCCGACCGAGAAAGCACCGGTGACTGACGTTCCGGTGGCGGCCTCTCCGATCGCTGACCAGCCTGCTTCAGCTCCCCAATCCCCGCCCGCACCGACAGCCGATGGTCCGCCCCCATGGCACAAAAAATCTGACCGGCCCGCCGTTGATCCCTACCAACCGCCGTCCTGGCACGCGAAATCTGCGGGACGACCAGGGCCAGCCAATCCATATCAGGCCCCGACCTGGCACAAAGGCGCGCCTCTTGGCGGCGCCAACCGACCGAAGCACCAGGTTGAAGTTCCCCGGGCACAAGCGGCCGCGCCACCGGTCGCCTCGCCTAAATCAGCTAAACAGGTGCAGGCTACCGATTCGGCTCCGGCGCCGGAGCCGGTACCAAGCATGTCCCTCATTGCTCGAATTCGAGCCTCACTGAATAATACTTCGGCTGGCGCGCGACCGATCACAATGATCTACATTTTTTTCGGTTTGCTGGTATCGGCTTCACTTTTCTGGACGGTAACGCTGAACGTTTATGAGGGCTCGTCCGACGAGGCAGTGATCGCCGCAAGCCTAACGCCGCCTGCCCGTCGGCGGAGGACGCCAGCGGCGGCGCCTGCGCCGGTTGAGCCAGCGCCAGTTGAAGTAGCCCAGGCGGATACACCGGCGGCCACACAGGAAAATGCAACCATTTCGGCTGCCGAAACCGGTGCTCAGACAATTACCGAGGCCCCTGAAGTGCCACAAGAACCCGATGCCGTCCCCGCCGGCCAAACTGAGGCGGAGCCGGTCGCGGTAGATGAGGCGGAGCCGGCTGTTGCAGATGAGGCGCCGGAGGAAACCGATCCGGTCACGCAGGGCGCGACGGCGACGGCATCCGCTACCGTGTCCGCGTCCGCCGGCACTGTTGTTGGTACTGTGGTGGAGGCGCCGCCATCGCCTGCGGCAATAACCGCGGTGCAATTTGCCGCGCTGAGTGAAAACTTGGCCTCATTGCAGGCGCTTCAAACGGAGTATGGAGGCGCATTGGCCGAGGTCGGTCCGCGCCTAGATGCTCTTGAAGCGAGCTTGGGCGATGAAATGGCGACGTTGAGCCGGGCGTTAGGGGTTTCCTTGACCAGTGCGCGGGTGCGTGATGCGCTGGCTGCCGGAGCGGATTATTCCAGCGAAATGGCCCGACTGACAGCTTTGGTCGCCGACGATGAAAATGTATCGGGATTGATCGAGGCATTGCAACTTGGATCGACCGGAGAATTGGCGTCGAACGCCCAGATTTTGGCTGCGTTGCAGGCGCTCAGCCCGCAGATCGCCGAAACTGCTAGGCTGAACTCCGCATCCGGATTTTTTGGCCGGTTGTGGGCGCGGCTCGGTGCGCTGATTTCTGTGCGACGCGCTGGCGAGGGTGGCATTGAAGCCGGTGTCGGCGATAATGACGGGGCGGGCGCATTGATCCGTCAGGCCCTGGTTCAGCTTGCTGGCGGCAATATTGAGGCCATGTTGACTTTTGCCGACCGCGCAGTTGATGGCATTGACGCTGGAGACTTGCCGGCGGCCTATGCAGATTGGCGTACACAGGCGGGACACCGCGCCGACGCTGATCGGGCGGCGATCGAACTCGAAGGCTTTGGCCTCGATAGGTTGGCTCAATTGGCAAACCGTTAAGCGGGTCGGAGATACAAGGCCCCCGGAGATACAAGGTCAAATGCGTCGATCGTTTTTACTTTTTGTCAAAGCAGGACTGCTGGTCGCTGCAGCGGTTTGGATTGCCGCTAATCCCGGTCGGGTAAACATTGTCTGGGGTGACTGGGTTGTGGAAACCAGCGCCGGCATAGCCGTGATCATGGCCCTGGTTCTGGCTGGTTTGATTGCTCTGGTTTTTGCCATTCGACCCGCCATTCGCTGGTTTTTGGGTCGTGATCGGGAGCGGCGCGCTGTCCGGCGCCGCGCCGCGGCCTACACCGCACTTACCGGCGGAATGGTTGCCATTGCAGCTGGTGATGCCAGGCGCGCGGCACGCGAAATTGCCAAACTCGACAAGGCAATCGACGATAAAACCTATGTACACCTGCTGTCCGGTCAGGCGGCGCAATTGCGCGGTGATGAACCGGCGGTGGTGGCAGCCTTTGGCGAACTTGTCGAAGAGGATGGTGCAAAATTTCTGGGGCAACGGGGGCTTATTACGACAGCGTTGCGCTCTGGCTTGTCCGAGAATCTTGAGGTGGCGCTGGAACTCAGCCTCGATGCTTTTCGCCAGCATCCGCGATCCCCTTGGATACTCAATACCCTGGGAGATATTTATTGCCGGATGGGCAATTGGGCGGCCGCCCAGGCGCTGCTAGAGGGGGCACTGAAAAGAGGGTTACTGCCGGCAGGCGATGCCGCTCGGCAATTGGCAGCAATCCTGGAAGTTCGGGCCGACGCGGCAGAAGGGCGTGGCGAAATTGGTCAGGCACGCAGTCTTGCCAAGCGGGCGCATAATTTGGACCCGCAATTAACGCCGGCCACAATCCGTTTGGCGCGGCTGGAGCTTGCCGCAAAGCATCGGCGCCGGGCCCGCCATTTGATCGAAAAGGTTTGGTCAGAAAATAGCGGCGTACATCGCGCGATAGCTGATATCTATGTTGAGGCTGCTGGCGCGACCGACCCGATCGCGCGCTTTCGTGCTCTTGAAGGGCTGCACGCGCTCAATCCGGATAGTCGCGAAAGTGCTCTAATTTTGGCGGAATCGGCTATTGACGCGGGTCTCTCTGGCAATGCCCGGGCGCAGCTAGAGGTGCTGGAAAAGGAACGTTCTTCGGCGCGCCTGGTTCAATTGATGGCGCGCCTAGCGGTGGCCGAAAGCGACGGGGACGAGGATACAACTTTCTGGCTCGACCGAATTGCAGCCGCCGCACCGGACCCCGGCTGGATCTGCGGCCAGTGCGGTGCCACAAGCACTCATTGGCAGGCTGGGTGCCGGGCATGCCATAGTACTGGCCGAATTCACTGGTCAGATCAAAGGGACCATGGCGCCGCCGAATATGACCTCCTTGATACTTCAAATAAAGATCGGGTCGTTCTTGGCGACCGCGCTATTGCGCCAGCGGCAAATTCCTCCTAATGTCCCGGCCGTTATCAGGTTTGTTTATCGATTTCTGGCCGCCTTAGCTCAGCTGGTAGAGCATCGCATTCGTAATGCGGGGGTCGCAAGTTCGAGTCTTGCAGGCGGCACCAATTATTTCGAGCAGGTACTAATTTTCTAAATGTTCCAGTATCTTAGGTGACTTTAATAGATATATTGTCGCGGGATATTGCCCAGACAAACCTTACTGAGGGTAGCGACCGTATCTAATTCGACTGATCCTCCAGAATAACCGCGCCATGAAAATCGATCATCATTATGGCGAGGAACGAACGGCGAAAAGCTACGGTATAGTAGCCAAGTGCTGAGCAGTTAGGGTCGATTCGTATGATATAAGAGAACTGGTCGCCGATATTATTGCGGTTGCGCGTCAACTCGTGCACCCGCCCATCAATGGCGCCAGATGGAATTTGCATGGCATTTGCATTCGAAAAATAGGTCACGCAAATTCGCCCGTTAGTTGGAACGATCGCGCCTGTTTCTCTGTAATGGAACGCTTTGGCCCATCGTCTGAGAACCGATATAAATGCTCTATCCGTTGCGTTTCCAAGGCCGACGGAGCCATGCCCATCTTTGACCCTACCATATCCCTGGGCCATTTCCCCGAACACATTCTGGTTGTTGTTTGCAACGCCTGCCATATATCGGCCAATCTCATCAGGTTTCGCGGGGGCCTCGGGATTTGAGTCGACGCGGGAAAGCAGCGCAATGACCCGCTCTTCGCCCTTCGTTGATTCGTTACAGACTTTGCATGTGGGAAATTCAAAACAATCTGGAAATTGTCTGTTATCAAAACAAGCACGTGACGGCAGGTGATCTATCTCCTCAGATGGCGTTCCCTCGCCGCAAAAACAGCAGACTGTCCTGACTGTATTGAGCTGAAGAAATTTAGTTTTTCTGTTCACTCTTAATTCCAATAGCGTCTCCGGAGGTGCCTTGCATTTCGATAGCCCGTGCAGCAGGGCGCGAGTTGAAGTTTCCCTAGCTTGCTAAACACCTGTTTTTTCATGACATTCGACAGGTATTTCCTCCATGCCATTCACCCAATTTCCAAAATCAGAAGCGGATAAATGCATTCCTTGGCGGCGAGTCATTCGCCTCGTATTTATGAACTTCGCAATTTTCCATCATGTGTCCGGTCATTGCTCGAAACACGTTTCCGTGGCCGACGATGGCGACCGGCCGGTCGGTGATCTTTGTTAGGCTGGTTGCGAATGCCGTGAGGCGATCAAAAAAGACCTCATTGGGCTCTTCGGCAATTCCGTCGCCATTCGCCGCGCCCTGATGCCACCAGATGTCATCTAGATGAGCGAAGGAGAGGTCGGGAAAATCGCGCTGTAGCTCGCTCGGCGGTCGCCCAACGTCACAGCTATGCAGCAACCATTCGCGGTGAGCAGCACTAACCTTTATCGGAGTGGTGTCGGCGAAAATGGTGAGTGCGGTCTGAACAGCCCTGGTCAAGGGCGAGGTAATGACATGCCGGATACCCAGCTCGGCAACTTTCCGGCGAGCATTTTTTGCCTGCTCGCGGCCACGATCAGTCAACGGCGCATCGAAGATCATCGGGTCTTTTTTGCCCGCCTGGTGGACAACGTTAAATTCGGACTGGCCGTGACGAATGAAATAGATGGGCATAGTTATCCTTTTGCTGGCTGTGAACCCGATTGTTGACAGGGCCGAAATAAACGCTACACATCCGCTGGCCTATATAAATTCCATCTTTGATCAGATTGCCGCCAGTACAAGCTGAGACATGGCCAGCTGAGACATGGCAAGCGACCGGGCCAACACGAAAAATAGAGAAATTTTTTCTGCCCGGAAAACGTTTTCGGACACTTGATCGCAATATTCATAGAAACGGACCAACTCTTGGTAACCAAATCTAGCCTTTCCGCACTTGTCGATCGCTTTTCCCTATCCGATCGAACCGAATCCGACCGGCTAAAATTTACACCGGGGCGGATAAAAACCGAAATACTTTCGGGTCTCACGGTCGCCTTGGCACTGGTTCCCGAAGCGATTGCCTTTGCTTTTGTTGCTGGGGTTCACCCGCTCGTTGGTCTCTATGCCGCCTTCATCGTCGGACTTATCACGGCGATCGCCGGCGGCCGACCGGGCATGATATCGGGAGCGACCGGCGCCCTTGCCGTGGTCATGGTCTCCTTGGTTGCCATCCATGGTGTAGAATATCTTTTTGCCACTGTCGTGTTGATGGGAATTTTGCAAATACTGGCGGGCATATTTCACCTGGGCAAATTTATCCGCCTGGTCCCCCACCCGGTAATGATGGGGTTCGTCAATGGCCTAGCGGTGGTCATTTTTTTGGCCCAGCTCACCCAATTCCAAATACCCGGCCCCGACGGCGTTGCCGTCTGGATGACCGGGGCGCCGTTAGCCAGCATGCTCGGCCTCGTCGGCTTGACCATGGCGATCATTTGGCTTGCCCCGAAAATCACCACCGCCGTTCCCGCACCTCTGGCCGGCATCGCCATCGTCGCCGCCATCGTCATAATATTCGGTATTGATCTGCCCCGGGTCGGTGACCTGGCCTCAATCGAGGGCGGCTTGCCGCTATTTCAAATCCCAATGGTGCCATTAAATATGGAGACGTTAGGTATCATTTTCCCCCACGCCTTGATACTTGCGGCAATCGGCTTGATTGAAAGCCTGCTGACCCTCAACCTGGTTGGCGAGATCACGGGCAAGCGCGGTGGCGCCTCCCAAGAATGCATTGCCCAGGGTGTCTCCAATACAGTAACTGGCTTTTTTGGCGGCATGGGCGGGTGTGCCATGATCGGTCAGTCGATGATCAATGTGAAATCCGGCGGGCGCACCCGGCTTTCGGGGATTTCCGCTGCTCTTTTTCTGTTGGTCTTTATTCTTTACGCCTCCAGTTTAATTGAACAAATCCCCCTTGCCGCCCTGGTCGGCGTCATGTTTATGGTCGTCATCGGCACCTTTGCCTGGCAGAGCCTAACCATCATGCGGCGCATTCCCAAAACCGATGCGATGGTGATTATTTTGGTCACGGTGGTAACGGTCGCGAGCGACCTTGCCGTTGCGGTCATTGTCGGGGTGATTGTGTCGGCCCTGGCCTATGCCTGGAATAATGCGACCCGTATTCACGCGACGACCCAAACAACCCCCGAAGGTGACAAAGTTTATCAAATTGAAGGGCCGTTATTTTTTGGCTCAACCTCCGGATTTGCCGAAATATTCGACCCCTATAATGACCCCGACCTGGTTATTGTCGATTTCATGAACAGCCGGGTGGTCGACCAATCTGCCTTGCAAGCAATTGAGGTCATAGCGTCCAAATATGAGACCCTCGGAAAAACTCTGCAGCTTCGGCATTTATCCCCCGACTGTCATCGACTATTGCAAAAGGCGGGCCAGTTGGTGATCGATTCCGACGATGACCCCGATTATGGTCTTGCGGTAAACTACGCGGTCAAAACCGGTATATTGGGCGGCGGGCACTAGGCATGAAATTTGGCGATATCGACCTCACCAGCGCCACCGTCTATCGCGAAACTGATGACGGTTATGTCGTCCTGACCGGTCGGCGGCCACCAGACGCCCATTTGGTTGACGCCGTTGGGTTGGGCAAGATCAAGTTTTTGCGGCGCCTTGGAATGGCAGCAATCCTGGCGGTTACGGGTGGTCTTTTGGTTCGCCTGAACGGCGCCGTCTCGGAAACGGCGACGGCAATTATTATGCTCGGTGCGGCGGCTCTTCTTGCAATTGTCTGGAAATTGCAGGCCTATGTTTTAAGCGCCTACCCAAAGCTGGAAACCACGCCATTACCAGCAAAGCGCAATTCCTGACGGGCCCTTGGACCTTGCCACGAATCGCCCTGTGACCTACCCCCAGGCTGAGCATTATTGAGCCGTGTTATGCGCCTACATATCGGCGGCACCACAAAAAGCGGGAGATTTAAGTAGATGAAAAAAGGACTGACGATAATCATCGCACTGGCGGTCATCGCGGCAGCGGGCTGGTTCCTGCTGGTTGATCGCACCGAGGAGGCCGCCCCACCCGCGGCGACCGCCACAGAGACGACCACAGAGACGACCACAGAGACAGCAGCGGCGGCACCAGCCGAGCCAGCAGGCGAAACCATCACCCTCACCATTGCCTCGGGGCACCCGCCAGGTGTTGTTTATGCCGGGCTGATGAAAGATTTTTTCCAGCCCGAATTGCAAAAACGGGTCGCCGAACGAACCAATCACACCATCGAATTCGTCGAAGGATATTCGGGCTCTATCGTCAAAGTTAACGAAACGATGCAGGGTGTCGAAAATGGGATTGTCGATATTGGCGGTTTTTGTTTTTGTTTCGAGCCGTCGCGCCTGCCCTTGCATGCGTTTCAGATCATGCTGCCTTTCGGCACCATGGACCCAACAACCAGCTTAGCCATCGCCCAAGACGTCTATAACGCGGTCCCCTTCATGAACGACGTCTTCGAGAGCGATTATAATCAAAAGCTTTTGGCCCGCATTGCCGACGGCGGTTACAATTTGGGTACCACCTTCGACTGGAATAGCGTCGAGGATCTGCAGGGCATCCAGATTGCCGGGGCAGGGTTAAACCTGAAATGGCTCGAATTTGCCGGCGTGACACCGGTACAAGGCTCATTGCCCGAGGCTTATCAAGGCATGGCCAATAATCTTTACGAAGGCTGGATCATGTTTCCCAGCGCCTGGGTCGGGTTAAAGCTCTACGAGCAGGGTCCATTTTACACGACGATTGGGTTCGGATCGATCACCTGGCACGGACTGACGATCAATCAGGATAAATGGAACAGCCTCCCCGCCGACGTTCAAGAAATTATGCTCGAAGTCGCCGCCGACTTCGAGCAATTGACCGGCTCCAACAATAAGGAACGCTATGCGACCGATATGGAAACATTGCGCGGCCTTATTACGGTTAAGGAACTGGGCCCCGATGTTCGCTTAGAATGGGCTCAATCGCTGGCCGGATGGCCGGCTGAAAAAGCCGCCGAACTCGATGCAATGGGCCTGCCAGCGAGCGAGGTCCTCGCCACAGCCTTGAATTCGGCGATAGAACGTGGCTACGAATGGCCAATTGTTTATGAGCTGAATTAGAACGGCCGGGCCGGAACGCCTCGCTTTGGCGGTGCTCCGGCCCGGTAGGTTGGTGGTAAGTTAGTAGTAGGCTAGTGGTAGGTTGGAGGTAGGTTGGAGGCTCGGGCATATGTCTTTTTTGGTCAAGCTCAGCGACCAAATGGCCAAGTTTTTGATGGTCTTGGCGGCGAGTTGGGCGTTTGTTTTATCATTTATCATACTGGCTGACATTATTGGCCGAAGCCTATTCAATTTCCCTCTCAATGGGGTTAAGGAAATTGTCGCAAATTCGATCGTGATGATCGTCTTCCTGCAGGCAGGTTATGCCATTCGCAGCCGTTCGATGCTGCGGGCTGAATTTTTGATCGACAAATTCCCACAATATATCAAACGCATTTCCCTACTCTTGAGCTATTTCCTAGGCCTCGCATTTTTTGTCATTGTGTTCACAAGCGGTTGGGACTTGGCGATCGAATCTTGGGTTGAGGGACATTATGAAGGCGAAGGCGCCCTGCATGTCCCGTCCTGGCCGACACGCTTTACAATTCTCATTGGCAGCGGGTTATCGACGCTTAGCTATATCGTGCTGATGGTCCTGGACGTATTCGCGCCTGCAAAAATTTCCGGCGCAGATGGTGCGGGCGACGACGCGGAGGCCAGCCCGTCTCATGTTTGACGTAAATATCGCCCTGCTATTGGTTGTTAGTTTATTGGTCATGGTGGCGCTCGGCGTTCATATCGCCGTCGCGCTAGGTATGGCGAGCATTCTTGGTCTCTATATTGTCAAAGACGGCAATATTGCAGTCGTCCAGGCCACAGTCGGCAGCGCCACCTACCATGCGCTGCGCGATTATATCTTTGCCGTCATTCCACTCTTTATGCTGATGGGTGAATTTATTGGTAAGTCGGGCGCCGTTACCGATGTTTATCGAGGCATTAACCGCGCATTGCGCGGCATACCCGGACGCTTGGCAATCGCCACGGTACTGGGTAATTCGATCTTTTCGTTTGTTACCGGCGTCAGCATCGCATCGGCCGCCGCGTTTAGCCGTATCGCCTACCCGGAAATGAAACGGTACGGTTACGACAAAGGCTTTGCCCTCGGCGCCGTGGCGGGAAGCTCATGCTTGGGAATGCTCATACCGCCCAGTGTCTTGATGATTGTTTGGGGCATTCTGACCGAACGGTCTATCGGCAAAATATTTTTTGCCGGTATCCTTCCCGGATTTTTGCTGGTTTGCATGTTTATCCTCTATGTTTTGGCGACATCAATTTTCCGGCCGCATCTGACCGGTGATGGGGTATCCAAACCTGAAACTGATCACGAATTGGCCCTCGAACGAACCAACGACGTAAGTTTAGCCGCCTTTCTCAGCAGCGCATTTGGCATTGCTATGGTCGTATTGTCGGTCCTCGGCGGAATTTGGATGGGTATTTTCTCCCCCACCGAGGCGGCGGGTGTTGGTGCCCTGGTTGGACTGGCACTAGGCGTCATTAAGGGCATGCGGTTTCGCGATATTATCAACTCGATCCTTTCGGTTGGGCGTACATCGGCCCCTATTCTTCTGCTTCTTGTCTCCGCCGCGCTCTATTCCCGCACCCTGGCAATGACCGGCGTCACCAGCGCCATTCAAGGCATGGTCGCCGACACCGGGTTTGGCCCATACATGGTGCTAACCATCATGGTTCTCATCTGGTTCATGCTGGGCATGGTTATCGATTCGATATCGATCATGCTGCTGACGCTGACCATATTCGAGCCGATCGCCGTCAATCTTGGGTTTGATCCGATTGCGTTTGCCATTATCGGTATCCTGGCAATCGAGGCCGGATTGCTAACGCCACCCTTTGGGCTGCTCGTATATACCGTGCAATCGGCAATCCAAGACGAAAAAGACGACATCACCGTCACCCGGATCTTTGCCAGTTCAATGCCCTATTGGCTGATAATTCTCTTGGCCATGATTGTAATTGCACTTGTCCCAGAGATCGCAACAACCTTGCCGAATTTAATGTTTTAAAACAGAAGGCATTTCCCTAACGATGCAAAATTTAAAATGAGCGGCACCTCCCATTCGACACGCATCGGCATCGACCTTGGCGGCACCAAGATCGAGCTTCGCGCCTATTCCGGCAAGGACGAATATACCCAGAGAGTGGCAACGCCCAAGGGTGATTACACCGGGACGATTGAGGCTATTAGAAATTTGGTCGAGACGGCGCACACCCATATTGGCGCTGCCGCGCAACCGGTGGGCATCGGTATCCCCGGCGCCGTCGACCGCAAGACGGGCACGATTAAAAACGCCAATTCAACCTGGCTCATTGATCGACACCTCATGCGCGACCTTGAAACGGCCCTTAAGGTACCGGTTCGTCTGGCCAATGATGCCAATTGTTTTGCCTTATCTGAAGCGATCGACGGGGCCGGCGCAGAGGGACGGACAGTTTTCGGTGTCATTCTCGGGACCGGTGTGGGCGCCGGGTTGGTTGTCGATCAAACCATTATAGAGGGCGCCAACCGCGTGGCCGGGGAATGGGGACACATTCCACTGCCACCTTCCGTCCTTGCTGGATCGGACCCACGTCCTTGTTATTGCGGTCGCGAGAATTGCGTCGAACTCTTCCTGTCGGGCCCGGCCTTGGTTCGCGAGTATCGAGCGTCGGGAGGCACGGCCGATAGAGTTGAAGCCATCCTGGCGGCGGCGGCCAATGGTGAACAGGTAGCAACCGAAATCCTCGAACTATTCTACGAACGCCTCGCAGCGACCCTGGCGGTCATCGTCAATATCGTCGATCCGGATATTTTTGTTTTCGGCGGCGGCTTGTCGAATATTGAAAGAATTCCCCAGGAAATGTCGGCGCGGGTGCCACGCTATGTATTTGCCGCGAGCCAAGCCGCCAGACAAGATGGGATCGTGACACGATTTACCCGCAATCATTGGGGCGATTCGGGTGGGGCCCGGGGTGCCGCCTGGTTATGGGGCGGATCCTAACAAACTGGAAATCTCCGTACCGCGCCCCACATAGGGGCGATGATGGTGCTCAAATGACAGACCCGGCTTATGACCTGATCGTCGTCGGCGCAAGTTTTGCCGGGCTGTGTTGTGCCCGGGCAGCGGCCATGCGGGGGCTGAAAGTCGCCGTAATCGATGCCAAGCACGAGCCTGGGGCGCGGGTTCGCACCACCGGAATTCTCGTCAAAGAAGCGGTCGACGAACTTGACGTGCCAGCCCGTCTCACCCGGAAGATTTCGGCGGTTCGTCTTTACGCGCCCAATTTTCGCCATGTCGACCTCCATGCCCCTGGCTATTATTTTCTGGCCACCCACACCTCGGCTCTGATGCGTTGGCTTGCTGTCGAAGCCGGACGGGCCGGTGCGGTGCTGATGTTTGGGACGCGCTTTACCGGTGCCGGGCTCGAAGATGATTGCATCAAAATATCGGGGACGGGGCTGACCAGTCGATATCTGGTCGGCGCCGATGGTGCAAAATCGGCCGTTTCCACCGCCTTTAATCTTGGACGCAACAAAGCGGTTCTGGTCGGGCTAGAGCGCGAATACGCTGAATGCGATCGGGTGGACCCCGATTATCTCCACTGTTTCATCGATACAAAACTTGCGCCGGGTTATCTCGGCTGGGTGGTTCCGGGAACTGGCATGACACAGGCCGGTCTCGCCGTCGCTCCGGGACACGAGCCGGACTTGCAGGCCTTTGTCGACCGCATCGATCCACTATTTGGATTAACCGGTGGCGAAGTTCGCGAACGCCGCTCCGGGGTTATTCCATGCGGGGGTTTGGTTCGTCCTTTTTCGACACGACGGGTTTTACTGACCGGCGATGCGGCGGGACTGGTCTCACCCTTGACCGCCGGCGGCATTCGCCTCGCCTTCCAGTTCGGTCGACGCACCGGGCAAGTCATTGCCGATTACTTGGAAGCAGGAGGCCCGGATCCCGGCGACCTAATGGCCCGAGAATACCCACGATTTACCTTGAAAAATTGGCTGCGCCGGGCCTGGTCGATTGCCCCGCCGAACGGTGTATTAAACGCATCACTTTTTACCCCGCCGATGTTGGTTCTGGCAAAATGGATATATTTCCAAAAACGTAGCCTTGGCACGCCTGCGCCGGATGTAGCGACACAAATTCTTGCCAACACGGTGCCACCCGAAACCGCCGACCCTGCGCCAGATAATATCGTGCCGCTAAAGCGGCCCGAACACCCCCCAAAATGAGGACAAAAAAAACCCCGCTCGAGAGCGGGGCTTTGAGAATATGGCTGTCCGGGGGGGGGAAGGGACGGCCAATTCCTCGGAGGCGAGGTCTAGATAACATTCGCCATCGAGTCGCATATCGAAAAATGCGGATATGGCACATTTTTGCGCAAATTTCCCCCAGCTTGTTTGGTATCGCCTATGCTCCTAACTAAATTTTATCCTTCATTAACGATACTATCGGTTCAGCCCTTGGCGTCCGTATTTGCACGAAACCCAAAGTAAAAGAGGTCAGCACATGTCTGAGAGCCTGGGACAAGTCATTGCCGTATCCGGCAACCGTGCGACTTTGCAGATATCAAATTCTTCCTCAAGCGAAGATGCTGGGGCTTTGCCGAGAGAAATACGGATCGGCAATATGGTCCGGATCAAAACACCAGAAACAAGTCTATTTGCCCTGATCGACGAGGTAACCAGGGATATCTCGGCCGAGGGTATTCAGTCTGATTTCGGCCGTGCCGAGGTCGATTTTATTGGTGAATTATGGGACTCCGAGCCGGAGAATTTTCGGCGCGGTGTGACTTTCTTTCCCCGGCTCGGTGATCGGGTTTTCGCTGCCCGACCAAATGACTTCGACATCGTATACGCCGCCCCGGCGGGCTCGCATTTTACCATCGGAACTCTGCACCAGCACGAAGGGGTTGGTGCGCAGGTAATGACCGACCAGTTACTTGGAACGCATTTTGCCGTTCTAGGAACCACGGGATCGGGAAAAAGTTGCACCACCGCGATGATTTTGCGGGCCGTGCTCGACAATCACCCGCATGGGCACATCATTTTACTCGACCCCCATAACGAATATCACTACGCATTTGGCGACCGCGCAGAACTTGTCACAACAGAAAATTTACACCTCCCCTACTGGATGCTCGACTTCCAAGAGCTGATAAAGGTCTTTGTTTCAGGAGAAGGCGGTGACTGGGATGAGCAGGTCAATGTGCTGCGCGACGGAGTGCTTGCGGCAAAGACAGCTCATTCCTCCGAAAAAAAGATTGATACCCACATCACCGTCGATACGCCTGTGCCGTTTCGTTTGGGCGAATTGAAACGCCAAATTGAAAAAAGCATGGGCCGCCTGGAAAAAGCTGAAACCTCTCGGCCATATCTAAAAATCCTCTATCGGCTTGAGGCGCTGACCAACGACAAGCGGTTTGGTTTTATGTTTTCATCGATGCTGGTCGAGGATGTCATGCCCGATCTCCTGGCGCGACTATTGCGCATTCCAGTCGATGGCAAACCGATAACTATCGTCGACCTTTCAGCTATGCCTTCGGAAATCATCGATGTGGTGGTCTCGGTAATCAGTCGCATGGTATTGGATTTCAGTATTTGGGGGGCGCGGGATCAGTCGATGCCGGTGCTGCTGGTTTGCGAAGAAGCCCATCGCTATGCGCCGGAAAAAGATGAAGCATTTTTTGGCCCGACCAAAAACGTGCTTTCGCGAATTGCCAAGGAAGGACGCAAATATGGTGTCTCCCTAGGTTTAATCAGTCAGCGGCCATCGGAGTTGTCGGTTAGCATCCTTTCACAATGCAATACGATTTTCGCCCTCCGCATGGGCAATGATCACGATCTCAATTTCGTTGCGAATGTGCTGCCCGACGCAGCCGCCGGATTAGTCAAGACACTGCCCGGCCTGCACTCTCAAGAGGCCGTGATTGCCGGTGCCGGTGTAACCGCACCGATGCGGGTAAAATTTGCCGACCTCGCTCCCGAGGAACGGCCCCGGACCCACGCCATGCCATTTTCCCAAGCCTGGCAAGACGATAGCTTCCAACGCGACTATATCGATACTGTCGTCGCCCGCTGGCGCAATCAGATACGCTGAGCGATTTTGCGTCCTTTATCTGAACAATTGCTTAACGCCGCATTCAAAGCCAGTTCAGGCCTGATCGGTCATATTTTCTCCATTATCGACAGTAGCTCTCACAGCTCATGGAGGAAATCATGTTTGATACACCAAAGAAAACCCGCGCAACCACCCTGACCATGGGTGTCTGTCTGGCGGCTCTCGGTGTCGTCGTTTCCGCCATTGGGCTTGGCGCCACAACGTCCCAAGCACAAAATTTTGGCGGCAACAACGGTGTCCGGTCCGGTGGAACATTCCAGTTTCTATTGGGAAACGGCAATATTGCGTTCGGCCGCCGCGACAATGCCCGTCCAGGACAAGGGCAAACCGAATTTGGGCGAAATGGTTTTGGCCGAAATCGCCATGGCTTTCAGCCCAACTATTTTGGCGAAACCGGCATTGCCACCGCAGCTCAACGAAATCGCCAACAGTGGCACACGGTAACGCTAAACCGCAGATATCAAAATCCAGTTGTGGTCATGGGACCGCTCTCCGACGATGACGACGACCCAGCAACGGTCATTGTCCGCCAAGTCGGTCCACGCAGTTTTCAGTTTAAAATAAACGAATGGAGATATCTCGACGGTAGACACACACGAACTACAGTTGGCTACATGGTTGTTGAGGCCGGTCAACACCGATTGCCCAGCGGCGGTATTCTGATCGCCGGAACCACCGACGGCGCCACTGATGACTGGGGCCGGGTGCCCTTTGGCGCCAGGTTTGAGACCAGGCCTGTCGTATTTTCAACGGTGATATCCGGGCGCGGCGGACGGGGCGGTGCAGCCGCCGTGACGCCGCTGGTAACGCGCACCAAGAGCGTCAATCGTCGCGGGTTCGATTTGCGTCTGCAAAAAGAAGAAGCCGCCCCCCAAACCGTACGGCGGGCCAGAGACGTCGCCTGGATCGCAATCGAGCCGGGTATCGGCGGGCGACGGGGACCGACCTATGTCGCCGGCGCCAGCGGGGTCAATGTGAGCGATGATACCTATCGGATCACAGTATCCCCAAACCAGCAGCGCTTATTGGCTCAGCCGGTATTCATTGCCGCAATGCAGAGCTTCAACGGGACCGATCCTGCGGCGTTGCGCTATACGCCGCGTCGCCGCGCCATCGCTATCACGTTGGAAGAAGAACAGTCCGAGGACAGAGAAACCAACCACAGGTCGGAAAATGTCGGCTACGCGATATTTGCCCCCGGACTGCTTGAATCCGCATCTCCATCAGGCAATCGCCCTGGTGCAGGACCCGTCCCAAATCCGCGCCCAAGGCCCGCTCCGGTCTCGTCTGTAAACGGACTTTCCGGCGAAATCTTTCCCATCGGCGGGCATGTACGCAATGTCGGTCAGGCTGTCTCTGTGATGCAAAATCGTCCGGCTTCGGCCTCCTTCCTCGCCACTTCTATTGACTATAATGAGGGTGGACGACGCCCGGTGGCCGAATATTTGGGCAGCGATGCCGCAAGTCTCTCAGGCAATGGCCGGATGCAGGTTGAGGAAATGGCGTTCCGCTTTACCGGTTATATCCTGCTTGAAAGCGGCACCCATGACTTCATGGTCACCTCCGATGACGGCTTCCGCCTGATCATCGGCGGACGTCAGGTTACGGCGCATCTTGGTCGCCGCGCCTCAGCCGAAAGTCGTGGATCGATCACCATCCGTCAGCCGGGACTGTACCCTATTGAGATCGTCCATTTCGACAACCACAATGGCGCGGTCCTGCAATTTAAGTCCTCGCTGGATGGCGGTGGGATTGTTGCGACCGACAGGTTGTTCACCAGCCCGCCAAACGGCGCCGTATCTCGGGGCTCCCACTATGACGTGCCCGCCTTCCTACTCGCCGGGCGCGATCATGGCAGCGGCGGGGGCGGCGGTAGAAATGGTAGAGGTGGCCGGCAGCGCTAGCTGATTGAACGAGCTACCTAAACTAAATTTCGTGCCGGTCATTATTTGGCCGGCACGATTTTTATAACGCGAGACTATCAGCCGCTCTATGCTTTCTTTTTTTCGTTGTCGCGTAGTTCGCGAGCTTCTTCGGTTAGCATGATCGGTATGCCGTCGCGAATGGGGTAGGCCAACCCTGCCCGGTCGCTAATCAGTTCTGCATTCTTTTGATCGTAGCGCAGCGGCCCTTTGGTTAACGGGCAGACCAATATCTCCAGCAGTTTGGGATCGATTGCCGAATGTGCCTGGTTCAAAATTCATCTCCTAAAACGGGCCATTCCCTAATGGCGAATATTTGTATTTTTACCATCATCGGTTAGCGCAGCTTCGATTAATCCGATCAGCAATTTAGCCCGCAGTCCGAGCCCCCGGCATTCCAGCAGGGCCTGTTGGTCGGCCTGATCAAAGCGACATGCCATCGATAAAGATGTTACCAGAATATCATCGGGTGTCTCTTCAACCTGATGCCAATCGGCGCTGACCTCCTGGAGATCAAAATAAGATTTAACCCCGCCAATCAGCCGAGCACGGTCAACCCAGTCGTCACTTGCTTGGCCTTTGGGTAGTGTTGTGGGTGATACACCCGTTTGCCCGACCCTTAGATCATCCCGATAATCGGAATAGTCAGGCCGAACACGCCGATATCCATCTTTCAGCGCCAGCTCTTCAATAATCGAAAATCGGATGAGTCCCAGCAAGGAAAGCGTGATACGGCCGTCCTCGGTTTCCTCGAAGGCGGTAATCCGGCCGAGGCAGCCGATTTGAAAAACCGGATCATCATCGGCGACACTGCCTCCCGACCCCGCCGAATTCATGTCAACACGTGGCTGGACCAAAGCGAGCAATCTGCCCCCGGCCAACGCAGACGTCACCATATTCAAGTAACGCGGCTCAAAAACATTTAACGGCACCTGCCCACCAGGCAACATTAAAGCGCCGATCAATGGAAATACCGGAATTTTCGTCGGCAAGTTCTCAAATTTTAGATCAAACAAATTTAGATCTTTCATAACTTTTCAGTTCACGATCATCTAAGAAAAAAGAATCGCAGATAGACGCCGCCGCGCCTCGGCCACGCGCTCGTCGGCAAAACCGAGGGTCTCGAAGATTTTAAGCAATTCGAGACGCGCCGCCTCTTCGTTCCATTTTATGTTCTTCGCGATGATTTCCAGCAACTCATTCATCGCCGCCTCGGCGTTGCCACCTGCATAATGGGCCAGGGCCATATCGTAGCGCGCCTGGTGGTCATCCGGGTTTGCTGCGATCGCCGCCTCCAATTCGCCAAACCGCTCTGCCGCTTCAGCACCTTTTTCGGTTAATTCGAGTTCGGTTAGAACGGCCGCGATTTCCGGTTTTGCACGAGTCTCATCGTCCAGCTTTTCCAGCATTTCTTTTGCCTTATCCGCTTCACCCAACGCGATCAGACATTGTGCGGCCCCGGCGATTGCGGTGACGTTTCTCGGTTCATGGGACATGATCTGGCCGTAAAGAGCACCGGCGGAATTATGGTCTCCGGCGTCCATTGCCTCGGCCGCAGCCGCCAAGGCTTCTTCCACCGGTGAGGTCACTGCACTCCCGTGTTTTTCGATGAGCTGATCGACCCATTTTTGCAGCTGGCTTTCCGGCAACGCACCTTGGAATGCATCGACAGGTTGACCGTCCTTGAAGGCAAAGACCGCCGGAATTGATTGGATTTGCATTTGCTGAGCAATCGCCTGATTGGCATCAACGTCGATTTTAACCATCGCCACAGCGCCTCCGGCTTTCATAACTGCCTGCTCCAGAGATGGTCCGAGTGTCTTACAGGGGCCGCACCATTCGGCCCAGAAATCGACAATTACCGGCCGCTCTTTCGACGCCTCTATGACGTCGGTGATAAAATTGGCCGTGTCGCTATCCTTGATGAGTGCCGCTTGGGCACCGTCTGCGCCATTTGCGTCACCGATGATCGTTTCCATATCTGCCCGTATCCCGTTCGAATTGATTATTCAGGCGCCGGACGCCCCCTAATTGCCTATCTGGTAGCATTCTTTATTGAAATCCACCATCACCGGATGATGATCGCAAGCACCCAAAAATCGCAATAAATCGTCACGCTTGATCGCGACTGTCGCTTCATTGTGCATTGGATGCGCATTAATTGTGTCGTGAGCAAGCAAGCTGCTATCGAGCACAAAAACGACCTCCCCGGCCATATCGTTCATCACGGCAAACGGGGTCACCGAGCCTGGCGTAACCCCAAGGCTTTGATGCAACAGGTCGGCGCTGCCAAAACTGAGATTGCCGCTCGTCTCCAATGTTCGTCGCAAATTTTTCAAGTCGATCACTCGGTCCTCGGCGACAGTCACCAGCCACTGGCGACGCTTCTTGTCACGCAGGAACAGATTCTTGATGTGACCCCCGGGCAGCGCCCCTCGCAGCGATTGGGACTGGGCAACCGTATGCAAGGCCATATGACGATGGGTCGCGACTGCGATCCCAAGTTCCGCCAATCGACCATGAAGTGGCCGCTCCAGCTCGTCTGTATCCGGGTTGGGCTTGTTCTCACTACCGGCTGGATCCGTCATATTGTCCTTCATTGACCAGCCCGGTGGACCGTTTCACACCCGTTAAAACATGCTGCGATATATACAGGATCAACCTAGCGCACTGCAAATTCGCCACATCGCGGACCATCTAATGGCCAAAAATGACACCGAATTGCGCAAAATCAAACAGGAAGCTTGCATTCATCTTCTGGTTCGTTATATGTGCTGAGCGCGAATGCGGGAGTAGCTCAGTGGTAGAGCATCACGTTGCCAACGTGAGGGCCGGGAGTTCGAATCTCCTCTCCCGCTCCATTCGCGCCCAGTCCGAAATTTAACAGCCGAACGACCGTCACCCACATATGAGCGGCGCCGATAGCTGCGTTTAGTCGACATCGGATCGATCGGTTGGGTCACGTGCAATTAGCCACGAAATGCCTGTGGGTAACTTATGTATAAATAGCGGATAACTTGTGGACCATCTTACAATTCAATTGATTTTAATTCATATTTTGCCCCATTTTTGCCAATATTGAAGCCGAATGATCCTGTTTTTTGCACTTTTAAGGCGAGGTTCTCAGGAAAACTCCCTATTCTCTATAATTCATTACGGACCTCATGATTGGCGCTAAGAGCTATGTAACATATTGCTTTATATGCAATTTATCTAAGTTATGGATCATTTTGAAGGAGTCACGCTCAGTCGAAAAACTGCATTAGCCGCAACTTATCCACAGGCACGTGTTTTACACTGTGCAAAACTTCCAATTTCTGGTAAAAGTTATCCACAAACTGGCAGCTTTGGGGGGAAATCCATGCGAGCCCAGCACATAATTTCTGTCGTCGTGGCCGTTTTGGCCACCGGCGGCATCAGCGCGTTTTCGGCCTCGCTCAACAATAGCGTCGCTCAGTCGTTCGTCAGCAACGGCAATATTGGCGATACCGGCCTCACTGCCGTGCAGCGGCAACGTGTTGGTAATGTGGGTCCAACCAGCTTCCAGTCGGTCGCTGTCGTCGAACGATTGCTTGCGGCAAACGGTTTCTCACCGGGACCGGTCGATGGGGTGCTCGACAATGCCACTCGCAATGCAATTCGCACCTTTCAGCGGCAGAATTCACTGGCCGAAACCGGGCAAATTGACCTTCAGCTCTCAACGGCCTTGACGGCCCATATACTCGATTTCGTCCCCGGTAGCACGATGCAGCTCACCGTGGCACCAGGCGCAAACGCTGCCGTCGCTGAGAAGGTGCTGCGGGCCAATCGGGCCTTGGTCCAGCGCATATTGGCGCGTAGCGGTATCGAGCCGGGACGTATTGACGGAACGTCAAACCCGATTACCACCCAAGCAATTCGGACCTTTCAAAGTCGGTTTGGCCTCCCGGTCGACGGCTCCGTGACCCCGCAATTGGTTGCGGCATTGACGGAGTTTGACCGCACTTCAAATTTACAGGTTTTACGCGGCGCCAACGGCAATAATACCGGCATGCAAAACCGCCCCGGCTTTGCTGCGGATGCTGCCGACGCCATTAATTTTGCCGAGGGTAGTTGGAATGTGCGCGCCATCGCCAACGGACGCCTTATACCGCTTGAAGGCACCACCGGCGCGGTTCGGATCGAAGGATTTTTGGTCAATAGCTTGCTGGCCCGCAATCAACCTATTTTCAGGTCCAGTAATTTGGTCACCGGGGATCAAGCCGATATTTCTCTTGGCTTCGATCAAATTGCTATTAATTGGGGCGGTTTCCTCAATATAGACACTACCGGGTCCTATGAATTTGGCCTCCAGGTTCTGATGCAATCCGGGCAGAACAGTGCTGCGTGCAATTTTTCGCTAATGCTCAAGGAAAACAATCAGCTTGTTTCAGTGCTCAATCTGCGCACGGCGCAATCAACCTCAGCGCCCGAGAAGGTATCTTTGTTTCTTGAGCGGGGTTTGCATCGCATTGATCTATGGGCCCAATGTGATGACGCGGGCGCCAGCGATAATTTTGCCCTAAACCTGCTGATGCGTAGTCCCGATAGCGCGTTGCTGCAACCTATTCGCAGCTCCAAAATCTTTGCCTCGGGCGACGACAGTATTTTTGTTGAGCAGGGCGGCTTAAACTAGATTTTTCGGTACCATTCGGCCAGGCCCCGACCGATATCGTCGGGAGAATCTTCCTGCGGATGATGCAGGCCGCGGACACCGATTTCGGTCTGGTTCGGCCATGATCGTATGCGCTCTAAATCGATGTCAAAAATTATTTGTCCTGGTTCAACATTGATAAAGAGTTTTGGCACGTCGCTATTGCTCATCCATTGGTGATTGGCTTCGGCAATAGCCGCAACATTTTCCGGCTTGCCTTCAATTGGTATTTGCCTAACCCAGGATAAAGTTGCGCGCCGCGCTTCTCCGGCTTGGTTATAGGGTCGGCGCATTTCGGCCATGGTTTCTTCGTCAATATCGCGCATAACCCCGCCGACAAAGACTTTCTCAACGAAAAAATTTTCTTCCAAGACCAGTTTTTCGCCGTCGGGGCCCCGTAGCTTTTTCAGCAAGTCGCCGACCGGACCATATATGTCATAACTGGGATGATCAATAACGACGGTCTCACAATGGGCCAATCCCTTAATCGCGCCACCCTTGACCGTACCGTCATGGCGCCGCGCCCAATCAATACCCAATGTGCCACCCCAGTCATGCATGACAAAGGTGGCGTTTTGCGCCACACCGAGCGCCGTCAATGCGCCATCCAAATAGCGCTGATGCTCGTCAATTGCGTAGGAATGAGGGCCTGAATCGGGCAGTTTATCACTGTCCCCCTGGCCAATATTGTCGATGGCGATCAGCCGCCCCAAACCCTCCATATGCGGCATGATATTGCGCCACATATAAGAAGAGGTCGCGTTGCCGTGCAAAAATACGATCGGGTCGCCATCACCGTGTTCGGCATAGGCCATACGCCGCCCATCGACTTCAATATATTTTTTCTCATATGGCATTTTCGCGGATATTTTCGCAGTGATCGTCATGTCGGCACTTTCGGCAAAATTTGGGTGCAAAAAAGGCCGGTCGGGGAAACCCCGACCGGCCCAATCTTAAACGCTACTTGTCTTAATTAGCAGCCGAGAGGTCCGCCATAGTTGGCCGGGAACTCATGGCCAGCATCGTTGAACAGCTCGATGTAACGGCACATGACATCGGCATAATCAACCGCGCCCGGTACTGCACTATTCAGGAATGCGGCGCGCTCGGCCGGCCATCCCTCAAGGGCATTGGCCCAATCGATCTGCGCTGCACGGGTCATTTCGGTAACCGGAATGACACCACGTAGGGCTTCCAGGCCAGAGGCCTCGGAATCGACGTTCCACTGAGCGGTTACTTGCTCATACTCACCGGCAACTTCATCAATGATGGCAACAACATCGCCCGGCAATGCGGCACGTGTGTCGAGGTTCATGGTCAGAGCAATTTGCGACATGGCGCCGAAATTGGTGACTTTGAAGTTCGGGGCAGGCTCATAGAACTTAAAGCCGAAATAGGTGCCCGGGAAGATGATGATACCTTCGCCAACGCCTGTGTCGAGCTGCTCAAAAGCGGTCGGCAATGTGGTGTTCACACCAATCGTGCCTTCCGGCAGCCAAGGCAGGTTCGGACCAGCGGCAAGAATTTTCTTACCAACCAGTTCGGAGGTCCCGTCCCATTCGAAGTTCGTCCCGAGGCCATAGTTATCAAAACCGGAAATACCAATCAGCGTCTGATTAAATTGACCTTCAAGATCTTCAGTAATCTGAGGAAATTCTGCGATCAGATTGCCGAGAACTGCGGCAGAAACCCGCGGATCAGGCGAGGTGAACGGCAGGAAATAGGTGACGTTCATCGCCGCTGTCTTGTCTTCTTCAAAACAGACACAGAAGCCGCCGATATCGACAACGCCGTCCTGCACGCCTTCAAGAGTCTCGAAGACACCGACGATCGTGCCGGAATAGCCCTCAACGAATTCGATCGTGTGATCGGTCCGAGCAGCAACCCGCTCCGCAACCTGGGGCACAAAGAAATCGCGCATCATTTTCACGTAACCGACCGGACCAGGGTTATGACCCGAGCCGATGCGGAGCGTAAAATTCTCAGCACTGGCAGGCGCAATCGCGGTCATCGCGGTCACGGCACCAAGGCCCAGAGCCGCTGCAAGGCCCAAAGTATTAATTCTGCTTGTCATGGATAATCCTCCCGATATATGTCGCGGCAGTTAGCGCCGCAGTCTTCTTAGTTGGGTGAAGAGCCTCTTCTATAAGTCCAACGGATCGGCAATTCAAGTCGATTAGCACGTCTAGGGACCTGCCGACGGACCTTCGGCATGCGCCGAGAATTCCGCCGAGAGGCAAGTTTCGAGCCTAGTGGGAGAATGTGGCAGCATTATGGGGTGGTCACGCCATTGTGAGAGAATGGGCCCGCAATCAGCCTGGAGATCCATCGACTATAACGATTTCGACCTCGCCGACACCGCCAATGCGGTGCTCTCGGGCGGCCTGATATTCAGCCGATTGATAGGCCGCAACGGCCGACTCAAAATCGGGAAATTCAATAACAACGAAACGATGATATTTGTCCGTTCCTTCCATAACCTGATAACGCCCACCTCGCGCCAAAACTCGTGCGTTATAGGGTTTGAGAATTTCAGGTATTGCCTGCGTATATTTTTTGTAAGTTTCTGGGTCGTTAACCTTTGACCGCGCGGTCCAATAAGCCGCCATAATTCAATCTCCCTATTTGGTTCGTCGACCGTTGCGCTACATTCATGCTTGCTCACCGCGCTAGAATGCCAAGATAAACCCGGCTCGAATCAACGAATACGTACACCGAATCGGCCAACGGGCCGCAAT
Source organism: Alphaproteobacteria bacterium (assembly GCA_021774575.1). Classification (GTDB taxonomy): domain Bacteria; phylum Pseudomonadota; class Alphaproteobacteria; order UBA6615; family UBA6615; genus JAJFIX01. The sequence continues at coordinate 54,962 of JAJFIX010000026.1, forward strand.
TAATGTTCCATTTGAATAAAAAATCCGTATAAGTGCACCCTGGATTACATTCGACCATAATTTTTCGGCATTTTTTTGTCGGGGAGAATTTTGCCGGATGACGCTGGCGAGAATCTTTTAGGATAATCATTCTATGATAAGCTGGTTAACAGACCCGGTAGCATATTGGGAAAGTGATAGAATTTCGTTTATCATCATTTGGCTCAGCTTTTTTGCCTTAATTGCGATTATTGTTGCAAACATCAAAACGCCGGGAAAAATCCTGCAAAATATTGATACTGCAATTGATAAATTAGCAATATTCCTGAATATTCTCGCCGCTGCCTGGATCATGATGATGGCATGGGTTGTCCTGATCGATGTCATCGCCCTCGGAATCAGAAAACCGATTGAAGGCGGCACCGAAATGGTCGCCAACTCGGTCATCGTCATATTATTTGCCCAAATACCATTGGCAATCCGCCACGGCGGCATGATCCGTACGACCATCATTTACGACAATGCTCCGAAAAGAATGAAAGCGATTATCGATGGGTTCGCATACATATTGGGAATGATTTTCTTTGCCGCTATTGCGAATGGCGGCTGGGACAATATGGTCCTCGGATTTGCGCGACATGAATTCCAGATTATTGGCAAGGGCACTTTCCCGCTTTGGCCGTTCCGATATGTTCCGGTTTGGTTCAGCGTGCTCGCCGTAGTCATATATGGCTTCCTGTTTATCAACCTCTTTGTGAAGTCAGCTGAAGAACGGGCCCATGACGAAGCCGAAGGGGCGCCAAGCTCTCCAGCCCACTAATTAGAATATTCTGTTGAACGGACGTCAGAGTTTGATCGGCCGCCTGTAGGTATCGAAAGGACAAAAAAATGGATCTCCAGCTCCTCATGATGGTGACGTTGATCGGTATGATCATCGCGATCCTGATGGGTATCCATATTGGCCTATCGTTGGGCATGACGGCGTTTTTGGGCACATGGGTTGCCTTCAGCGGCGGCTTTCGGCCAGGCGTCGATTTGACCGATACATTTTTCGGCGGGTTTATGAGCGCCGGTATGATCGATTTTTTTGAAGTCAAGACGAAAGGGCTGCTACAGGCCCTATCGATGGTTGGGAACACTGCTTTCGAGCAACTGCGCAGAGAGATTTTTGCCGCCATTCCGCTCTTCGTGTTGATGGGCGATTTTGTCGCCAAATCGGGAACAGCGCGCGATCTCTATAATCTGGTCAACCGGGTCCTCTTTTTCTTGCCGGGACGCCTGGCGGCGGCAACGGTCATCGGCAATGCGGTGTTTTCGGCTGTTACCGGCGTTTCAATCGCGTCGGCCGCCGCGTTTAGCCGCATCGCCTATCCGCAAATGATGCATTATAACTATAAGCGTTCATTCGCCCTCGGCTCAGTCGCTGGCAGCGCCTGCCTCGGTATGCTCATTCCTCCATCGATCTTGATGATCATCTGGGGCATTACCATTGAAGAATCCGTCGGCAAGCTCTTTCTCGCAGGCGTTCTGCCGGGCATTATTTTGGCCGGTCTATTCGTCATGTATTCAGTCGTGGTGGCCATTCATAACCCGAAAGCGGCACCAAGGGTCACCAGCAACCTATCGGGCGAATTCAGCATATCAGAACTCACCAGCGGGCTTGGCATCCTTATCCTTATTCTCAGCATTATCGGCGGTATCGGCATGGGCCTGTTTACCAGTTTCCAGGCCGCCGGAATTGGTGCTTTGGGCGCCCTGCTGCTCGGTGTAATCAAGGGTATGCGCTGGCGTGGCATAGCCGACGCGGTCGTTGACGCGGCAAAAACTGCTGCTCCGCTACTCATTTTGCTGATGACCGCTGCCATGTACTCGAAATTCCTGACTTTAAGCAACGTCATCCCGTTAATCGACGACGCGTTGCACAGTACCGGCTTAGAGGGCGGCGGCATTATCCTGATGATGGTCATCATCTGGCTGCTTATGGGAACTCTTTTGGACAGTGTTTCTATTATCCTGCTGACTCTGCCCCTGTTTTGGCCAATCGCCGAGGAACTTGGCACCGACCCCTTCGCCTTTGCCGTCTTCGGCATTCTCGCCATTGAGGCAGGCTTGCTGACGCCGCCATTCGGGCTCTTGGTTTACACAGTGAAAGGGGCTGTCCCGGATAAAACAGTCCAGCTCGGTGAAATTTTTAAGGGCTCAATTCCATACTGGTTACTGATGCTCGTCGCCATGGCCTTGGTCTGGTATTTTCCTATTCTTGCCACGGCGCTACACAAGAAAACGCCGACACGCACCCAGGCCGACCCGCCGCCCATTATCGAAGTTCAGTCGGCGGCCCCAAGCTGGCAGCTGCTCCCGATCTAACTATTTTCGCAAAGGACGATGCCCCGCATGGCGAAATACGACGTTTCGGCAACCAACCCCTATAGGCCCAAGAAAGTAGCCGTACTCGATACTGAGATGGCCTATCTTGAGGCGGGGTCGGGCGATCCCATTATATTTCTCCACGGCAATCCGACCCGCGCCTATTTGTGGCGAAACATCATTCCCCACCTAGAAGGGCTGGGTCGATGCCTTGCACCCGATCTCGTCGGCTTAGGCGATTCCGGGAAAATGCCCAGCGGAACTTACCGCTACCCAGAACATATTAAATATCTCGACGCTTGGTTCGACGCCGTGAATGTCGGCAAGAACGCCATTATGGTGGTTCATGACTGGGGTGCGGCCCTCGGTTTTAACCGGGTCGCCACCCACCCGGAAGATTTTGCCGGACTAGCCTATATGGAGGCAATGGTGCGGCCCCGCAAATGGGCCGATTTACCCGAAGACCGGATCCCGCAATTTAAGGCCTTCAGAACGGTCGAGGGCGCAGCCAAGGTGATGGAAGGCAATCTTTTTGTCGAAAACCTATTGTTCGATCAGGGCGTCATCCGGGATCTGAGCGACGAAGAAAAAGACATCTACCGGGCGCCCTTTAAGGATAATGTCGAATCCCGGCGCCCGACCCTCGTCTTTCCTTGCGAAATACCGTTTGACGGTGAGCCGGCGGATAATCACAAGATCGTCCAACGCTATTCCGACTTTCTTGCAGCCAGCGACATGCCAAAGCTGTTTCTAAACACCACAGAGGGACACGCGCTGGTCGGTGGCCCCCGTGATTTTTGCCGGACCTGGAAAAATCAAACCGAAATCACCGTAGAAGGTCGCCATTACGCCCAGGAGGACAGCCCCCGGGAAATTGGCGAAGCCATCGCGGCATTTGTTTCCCGCGTCCGGGGCTAATATAGTCCTCTCCTCTCCAGCCTCGTTTGGAGAAAACCCAATTTTGGAGAATTCCCAGTGAAATTTCCCATGGAGCGCGTCCCCTATTCGGCCATAATTGACCGGCCGCCGCTGCCGCTACCCGGTGGCGCGCGCATGGCCGTATGGATCTGCGTCAATGTCGAGGATTGGGAAATCCGCCGTGCCCAGCCGCGCACCGTCCTGCCCCCACCCCAGGGGATCCCCCTTGAACCCGACATCCCGAACTGGGCCTGGCACGAATATGGCAATCGGGTTGGTTTCTGGCGCATTGCCGAGGCTCTGAAATCGCGCGGCATTATCCCGACCATGCCGGTCAATGGACGAGTTCTCGAAACACGAACCCGCATTGCCCAATATGCCCTGGACGAAGGCTGGGAGTTTATGGGCCATGGCTATGTCCAGGGACCAATGCACCGGGTCGAAGACCAGCGCGCCGCCATCCGCCGCACCGTCGAGGCAATCAAGACCTTTACCGGCAAGGCGCCCGTCGGCTGGGAAAGTCCGGGCCTGACGGAAACCTTTGATACAATCGATCTGTTGGCTGAGGAGGGGCTGAAATATGTCGCCGACTGGGTCATGGATGACCAGCCATTTGATATCGACACCTCTGCCGGCCCCATTCTATCGGTGCCTTATTCGGTGGAAACAAACGACATCACGATGATGGCGATCCAGCATCACAGCTCCGACGAAATGTTTAAGCGGACCAAAGATCAATTCGACCGATTGCGTATGGAAGGCGAGACCATTTCCCGCGTCATGTGTCTGTCCACCCACCCCTATATTTCCGGCGCAGCTCATCGGATCGGCTATCTCGAACAAATTCTCGATTATATTCAAAGCCATGACGACGTATTGATCTGGACCGGCGAGCAAGTTATGGACTGGTACCGGGAAACGGCGGCATCATGAGCCTTGCAACCCTTGACCATGTGCTGATCCGAGCCCGCGACCTCGACGAGACGAGGGACTTTTTTGTCAACGTCTTGGGCTTTACGGTCGGCAAACGTCCGCCGTTTAAATTTGACGGGTATTGGCTTTACCTCGGCGATAAACCGGTGGTGCATTTAGCCAAGGCAACCGTCGACACTGAATTGAGCGACTATTTTGGTGAAGACAATCAAACTGGAGACGGCGAAGGCAATAGTGCCGTTGACCATGTCGCCTTCCATGGGACGGGCATTGACGAATTTGCCAACCGGATCGAAGCACATGAAATTGCCTGCGTTCGCCGCAATGTGCCGCTGACCGACCTCCATCAATTTTTTCTTCACGATCCAAACGGCGTGAAAGTCGAAATAAATTTTGACGCAAAAGAGCTGTCGGAAGCGGACCGGGAAAAATACGAAAATTGAATAGGCGATGGGATTGCGGCAAAGCCACCTGACATATATTGATCTCATTTGATGCTATCCCAAATTCTAGAACCAATTGAGGAAACGATGCCCGCAACCGAACTGCCCGTTTTGGACCTTGGAGCCTATCGCGCCGGCGAGCCAGGTGCGCTTGAAGCCCTGGCCAAAGAACTCGCCTTTGTGCAGGAAAATATTGGGTTTTATGTTGTCGTCAATCATGGCGCCGACCAAGCCATCATTGACCACACCCACAAAGAGCTGGAGCGTTTTTTCGCCATTTCCGAGGACGAGAAAATGGCGCTCAAAATCGACGCCAGTTCGGTCGGTTATGTGCCTCCCAAGTCAACCGTCTACGTGACTTCGGTGGTCAACGAGAACACCAAGCTCGACCTCAACGAGACGCTAATCACCGCCCTTGAGCGCCCTGCGGACCACCCACATATGAAGGCCGGAACGCGCTTCACTGGCCCGAATAAATGGCCGAGCAACCTGCCGGGTTTTCGGGAATCGATTGTCAATTACCAGCAGGAAATGGTCGCGCTGGGTCGGTTGATGCTGCCGATCTATGCAACCGCCCTTGACCTGCCCGCCGATTATTTCGACTCCATGTTTACCGACCCGATTATGTGGAGCCGCAACGCCCACTATCCTGCGGTCGAGCCCGAGGAAAACCAATTCGGCATTTCCCCCCATTCGGACCATAGTTTCATCACCCTGCTCCCCATCCCCGGCGTGCCTGGCCTGGAAATCTTGACCCAGGACGGGGATTGGGTTGAGGCCCAACCGATCGACGGAGGCATAATCGTCAACACAGGCGAATTCATGAACCGCTGGACCAATGGCCGGTTCATCGCCACACCGCACCGGGTCGTGCCGCCGCCAACCGACCGCTATTCCATCGCCACGTTTTTCAATCCGAATTACGACACAGTGGCCGAGGTTTTGGAAACCTGCAGCAGCCCGGAAAATCCGCCTCGCTATGAACCAATGCAGCTTATCGACTATGTACAATGGTATATTGATCTTAATTACAAACGCGACGCCGGGGGCCATCAGGCTTAAAGGCCGCGATAAGGGAGACTAAAATGCCAAGGCGTTTTGATGAAAAAATGTTCGATATGAGCCATCTCGAAGCAATGGCCGAGAAATGCAACAATTGGGGCCGCTGGGGCCCCGACGACGAGATCGGCACGCTCAATTTTATCGGCCCCGATGAGGTCCGCAACGCCGCCTCTCTGGTCAAAAAAGGCAAAACGATTTCCCTCGGTCTAAATTTTGACCGCAATGGTCCGCAAAAAGGGACCTGGGGCAATCGCTATAATCCCATTCATACCATGATCGCCACCGGCACCGACGCGGTGGCCGGCCGTCAGGCCGACATGAAAATTCAATACGCCGATGACACGGTGGCGATGCCCCTGCAATGCGGCACCCAATGGGATGCGCTCGGCCATATTTTCTATAAAGATAAAATGTGGAACGGCTATGACGCGACCCTGGTCGACGTCAACGGCGCGGAAAAAAACGGCATCGAAAAAGTAAAAGACAAGATGTTTGGCCGCGGCGTATTGCTCGATGTCGCTCGCCACTTGGGTGTCGATTTCATCGAAGATGGAATGGCGATCACCAATGACGACCTCGATGCCACAGCCAAAGCCCAAGGGATCGAAATTAAGCGCGGTGATTTTGTCATCGTACGCACCGGTCAGATGCAGCAACGGCTGGCCGATGGTGAATGGGGCGGTTATGCCGGCGGCGATGCGCCGGGCCTTGCCTTTGAAACCGCGGAATGGATTTATACGAAAGAAATTGCCGCGATCTGCATGGACACCTGGGGCTGCGAAGTCCGCCCGAACGAAACCAACGATGCCCAGCAACCCTGGCACTGGGTTGTGATACCCAAAATCGGCATCACGATGGGTGAGATTTTCAATTTAACAGAACTCGCCGACGATTGCGCCGAGGACGGCGTCTATGAGTTTCTATTCTGCGCGCCGCCATTGCCGATTACCAAGGCCGTCGGCTCACCGATCAATCCCATGGCGATAAAATAGGCGTTATCAAAAATGGCCAAGCACCTGAAAGAACGAAAACCCGTCGAAGAAACCAAGGCGGCGGATAAGGCCGTCCGGGCAACCGTCGAGGATATTTTAGAAAAAGTCGAGGCGGGCGGCGATAAGGCTGTGCGCGAATTTTCCGAAAAATTTGACAAATGGTCACCGGAAAATTTCCGCCTCACCAATGAGGAGGTCGAGGCCCTCGTCGCCTCCTTACCCGACGAGGTGATCAGGGACATTAAGTTTGCCCAAACCCAGGTGCGAAATTTCGCCACGGCACAGAAAGCCAGCATGCAGGATGTCGCGGTCGAGAGCCTGCCCGGTATCACCTTGGGTCACAAGCACATCCCGGTAAACAGCGTCGGCTGTTATGTGCCTGGCGGCCGTTATCCAATGGTCGCCTCAGCCCATATGTCGATCGTCACTGCGCGGGTCGCCGGGGTTAAGCGGGTTATCGCATGTACCCCGCCAACCGACGGCAAACCCCATGCCGAAACCGTCGCCGCCATGGCGCTCGCGGGCGCCGACGATATTTATATGCTCGGCGGCGTCCAGGCCGTTGCGGCGATGGCCATCGGCACAGAAACGATAGAGCCGGTCGATATGCTGGTCGGCCCGGGCAACGCCTATGTCGCCGAGGCCAAGCGGCAGCTCTATGGAAGGGTCGGCATCGACTTATTTGCCGGGCCGACGGAAATTCTGGTTATTGCCGACGAAACCTCCGACGCCGAAATCATTGTCACCGATCTGCTCGGGCAAGCCGAGCACGGCCCGACCTCGCCCGCCGTACTCATCACAACATCGGAAAGCCTCGCCGGTGAAATCCCCGCCGAGATAGAGCGGCAGCTCGCCCAACTGCCAACTGCCGAGGTTGCCGGTGCGGCCTGGGCCGACTTTGGCGAGATAATCCTGGTCGACGACATCAACGAAGCGGTTCGCGAGGCCGACCGCCTGGCTTTTGAACATGTTGAAGTCCTGACCCAAAACCCGCGCTATTTCCTTGAACATATGACCAATTACGGGGCGCTCTTTTTAGGGCCCGAGACCAATGTTTCTTACGGCGATAAGGTGATTGGCACCAACCACACCCTGCCGACAAAGGGTGCCGCGAACTATACCGGCGGCTTGTGGGTCGGAAAATTTATAAAGACCGTCACCTGGCAGGAGGTGACCCCTGACGCCAGCGCCAAGATCGGCGAATATTGCTCACGCCTCTGCGCCATCGAGAAATTCTGGGGCCACAAGGAACAAGCCGATCTGCGATTGCGTCGCTATGGCGGCAAAAATGTCGGTCTTGGAGCAAAGTAGCCAACAGAGAACGCCCCCGGCTCCATCAAATAGCCATAATCGCGCGCAATGTTAATTTCGTTGAAACAAATGTTGCCTAGAATTCGGCTGACCCTCGGATGATTTATCTGAGCGTGGTCGAACTTTTTTGAACCAAAGTGAGTTAGTTAAATTGTCGTCAAGACAAGCTCAGGACAGAGTTAAGCACGCGCCCGGGGCGATGGCATGATTAGGGTTTCCCCGCACTCGACGGTTGCAACGTCCCTGCCAACCGAAATAACCCTCGTTAGCTGGAACATGCAAAAGGCCGGATCACCGCATCATTCAGCGGATATGGCCGGTCTGATTAGTGCCCACGATCCCGATCTTATGTTTGTCCAGGAAGCCTCTGATACCACCATCGAAGCCGGTCATCTTGGCGGTCATTTTGCACCGAGTTGGTCCTATCCCTGGCCCGGCGGTCCGGCAACCGGGGTCGCCACCATGTCCAAATCACCCCCGGCCGCAGTCACAGCCGCCCGCGCACCCTGGCGAGAACTCATTGTCGCCACGCCGAAAGTATCGCTGCTCTCGCATTATGCGCTGGCCAATGGCGAAATTTTGCTGGCCATTAATGTGCACCTGATGAATTTCGAAACCTGGAGCCCGTTCATGCTACGCGCACAGCTGGATGCGCTGGGCCAAGCAATGGCCCGACATAAGGGCCCGATCATTCTGGCCGGTGACTTCAATACCTGGAACGCCAGGCGCCTGGCCACTGTCGAGGCTCTAACCGCCCGTTTCGGCCTCTGCGAGGTTGAAGAATTCCCCCCCGGTCGCGCCACCGGCGATCCGGGCAATAAGCCCCTGCGCCGATTGCTCGGTATCGATGCGCAGCTGCCCCTAGATCGTGTCTATATTCGCGGTTTTCGCACCCTGGCAGCCGAGGTTCCCCATACCCGTTCATCGGACCACCGGCCGATCGTCGTCACCATCGGGCTCGTGCAGTAACCAACCGTCACTCACCGCTGTTTTTTCGGCAGATTGCTGCCGAATTTAATTCACATTTAGCTCTCATCTCGAATTGATCCGACTCCAACAATTCAGGCATGTTTGGTAACATTGGCGCGAGCTAAAATCATGCCACTCAGTTCTTACACGAGTAATAAATTTTCTCGAATGAAAATTTGGTAGGAACGATGAAACAAAGCGCCCCAAAAAAATACAATCATGTCGAGAACGAGGCAGTTTCAGGATCATCCCTCGAGCCAATTGCCATTGTTGGCATGGCGTGCCGCTTGCCCGGCGGCATTAAGACCCCTGATGAATATTGGGATTTTCTGTGCCAGGGTCGAAGCGGCATCGGGGAAATTCCAGCTGCGCGCTGGAATGTAGATTTTTTTTGCACCGAAAGTGAACACGAACTCGGCCGATCGACGACCAAATGGGGCGGGTTTATTGATGATCCCGACATGTTCGACGCCGAGTTTTTTGGCATTTCACCGCGCGAAGCCGCCGCCATGGACCCGCAACAACGGCTTATGCTGATGTGCAGCTGGGAAGCGTTGGAGGACGCGGGCATCCCGCAGTCCGAAATACGAAACACTCAGGCCGGTGTTTTTGTCGGGGTTTCTATGAACGACTATTCGGCGATTCAACGCAGCCAGGTTGTCGGGTCCGAAGTCCATGCCGCGACCGGTAACGCGCTTTCAATTGTTGCCAACCGAATTTCCCATCGGTTCGATTTAAATGGCCCCAGCCTATCCATCGACACAGCCTGTTCCTCGTCCTTGGTTGCTGGCCATATGGCAACCCGAAGTTTACAAACCGGCGAAACAAGCCTTTGTATTCTTGGCGGCGTCAATTTGCTCTTTGACCCAACGGTTTTCATCCAGTTTTCCAACGCCAATATGATGTCGCCGACCGGCCAATGCAAAACCTTCGATGAAAATGCAAATGGCTATGTTCGCGCCGAAGGTGCCGGCGTTATCATTCTAAAACGCCTGAGCGACGCGGTGCGTGACAATGACCGCATTCACGCAGTCATCAGATCAACCGGGGTGAACCAGGACGGCGGCACGTCAACCATCACGGTCCCCAGCACCGAGGCGCAAGCCTCGATGTTGCGCCAGGCGCTTAAATCCGGCGGCGTTGCACCCCACGAAGTTGATTTTGTAGAAGCCCATGGCACCGGAACGCCAATTGGCGACCCGATTGAGGCAACCGCTATCGGATCGGTTTTTGGTCAATGCGCCCGCGATGACGAAGGTGTTTATGTCGGCGCGGGAAAAAGCCAAATCGGCCATATGGAATCGGCCTCGGGAATTGCCGGACTGATTAAGGCGGCTCTGGCGGTCAAGCATGGGAAAATTCCGGCAAATTTGAACTTCTCCGTTCCCAACCCAAACATTGATTTCAATGACCTGGGCATCCGATTGCCACTGGAGCTGCTGGATTGGCCAAGCCATGATCGGCCGCGCATCGCCGCAATTAATTCCTTTGGATTTGGCGGGACCAACGGCTGCGCGATCATTCAAGAACCGCCAACAACCAGAAATGCATCAACCCAGGGCCAGCCTGCGCCTGCGCCGGACCGCTGGGTGGTCCCGCTGTCGGCCGCCAGCGAGCCTGCCTTGCGCGAGCGTGCCGGCCAGTTGGCGAGTTTCATCGAACTCGATGGGAAGAAAACACCACAGATAACACCGTTGGCCGACCTTGTTGGAACACTGTCCAGGCGTCGCGAGCATTTACCCGAGCGCGCTGCAATTATCGGCAAGACCCGCAAACAACTTGTTAAGAACCTCCGCGAGATGGCGGACGGTGCCCAGCCACCCGACATCGACAAACCCCCAACTTTTGCCACGGGCCGCGCCACCAATAATCCCAAGCTCATGTTTCTGTTTACCGGCCAGGGCAGTCAATATTGGAATATGGGCCGTCAATTGCTGGAGCGCGATACTGTATTCCGAGATGCTATCGGTGCCTTCGATGAGGTGTTTGCTGATATATCCGGCTGGTCCATCATCTCCGAACTGACCAAATCCAAACGTCTTTCGCGAATCCACGAAACCCGCATCACCCAACCGGCAATTCTGGCGGTACAGTTGGGACTTTTTGCGCGTTGGCAGGCCTGGGGTTATGCCCCCGAGGGGGTTTTAGGCCATTCTCTTGGTGAGGCGCCGGCCGCTTACGCCGCCGGTGCGATATCCATCGAAGACCTTGCATGCCTTGTCCATCACCGTGGCCGCCTCTCGGAAAAAGTCGAGGGCAATGGTAGCTTGGCTGTGGTCGGATTATCGGCACCGGCCGCTCAAGACATACTGGACGAACTCGGCGAAGAACGAGTGGTCATTTGCGCGATCAATGGATCAAACCTCGTCAATTTGGGTGGCGAGGCTAGGGCGCTGGATGGTGTTTTAGCTCATTTAGAAACCAAGGATATTTTCATTCGTCGGCTGGCGATGAATTACGCTCCCCACACATTCATGATGGATGAAGTCGAGGATGAACTTCGCGCGGCGACCGCACATATTCAGCCCTGCGACACGGATATCTCGATCATATCTTCTGTTACCGGAATGCAGATTGACGGTTCCGAGTTTACCGCCGATCACTGGTGGCGCAATATTCGCCAACCGGTTTTGTTTAAAGATTCCGTCGATGAAGCGGTGGCCCAAGGTTACAATATGTTCCTGGAACTCGGTCCCCACGGAGCGTTATCCGGGCTTGTCAGTACATGCTTGGCCGAATCCGGAACGAAGGCGCCAGTCATTAGCTCCCAACATCGCGACGCAAAAAGTCAGGATGCACTTTACGCGGCCCTCGGCAAGACTTTCGTTGCGGGCATTGAACCCAATTGGTCTCGCGTCAATCCAAGTCAGTATAGTCCGACCGACCTTCCACACTATCCTTGGCAGTTGACACGCTATTGGGAAATTAGCGAAGAGACCCGGGAAAATTTATTTGCCGAAGTTGACTATCCGCTGCTGGGTGTACGTCAGGCTGGCGCATCACCAACTTGGCGATCAGAGATATCAACCGATCGTCACCCCTTCTTAGCCGATCATGTTGTACAGAATGCGCCCGTATTGCCAGCCGCCGCCCATATCGACATCATGCTCTCGGTCGGGAGAATATTGTTTGGCGAAGGCATGGTCGAATTGCAGGATATCTCTTTCCTAGCTGCCATGCAGCTTTCCGCCGAAGAGATTGAGGAAATAGAAACCGGTTACGACGCGTCGACCCGGCGGGTCGAAATATTTAGCCGGCGAAAAGATAGCGGCGACGACTGGGTTTTGCGGGCCAGTTGCAAGTTATCGGTCCGCGAGCAAACAGCCCCGACCCTGCGTCATTGGCACAAAGACGAAAAATTCAAATCTGCTCGCACACGCGTTACAGCGAAAAAATATTATAGTTTTTTCGACCAAACCGGCATCGAATATGGGCCGGCCTTTAGAGGGCTCAAAACCATTTGGGCGGCAGACAAGGTTGCCGCAGGCTCATTTCGACTTCCAGAGGAGGCGACATCAAACCTCCCGCCCCATCTGTTTAACCCGGCGGCAATCGATTGTGGCTTCCAGGTTACTCTTGCAACCGGCATTTCCGAGCCTTCCTCGACAATTTTTCTACCGGTCAAGGTTGGTCGCATTCGTTTTTTCCGCACTCCGGGAAAACAACTTTTCTTTAAAGCTACCGAAGTCGACCGGCAGACCGACACACTTACATATGACGTCGAATATTATGACCATCAAGGCCGCACGGTTTGCATCGTTGAAGGGCTGGTCGCAAGTGACACGAGGTTAAGGAATCGCGCCGGAGGAGACGTCTTCTCGGATTGCTACGTTGAGCGATGGCAGCAACAAGATCTCGAACCTAGCGACGAGGATGCGAAAGACCAAAAACCGGCTGCCCCCAGACACTGGCTCTTGCTCGGCGATAGCAGTCCGCTGAGCCATGAGCTGGCCGACCATTTTTTGAGCCGAGGTGACAAACTGACCCTTGTCGAAAAAGCGGCGGCCTATGAGCAAACGGAGAACATCTATCGTATTGACCCGGGCAACAGAGAACATTTTACCACCCTCTTCGACAGCGCCTATTCGGGCGCCGGGGCGCCCACTGACATAATTTCGCTTTGGTCGATGACAAACAACGCAGGCAACACGGTGCCAAAAGCAACCGACCTTCTAGCGTGGCAGGACGATAATGCGGTGCCACTGATTTGGCTTGCTCAGGCCTTCTCAGAGCAAGAAAATCTCGCGTCAGGCCTATGGCTCGTTACTGCCGGCGCTCAATTTATTCCAGACGTAGACCGAAACAAAAAATCTAACGGATGGCGGCTGGCACAAAGCCCATCAAACGGATTGATGCGATCAATCGCGACCGAATTGCCGCAACTGAAAACGCGTACAATCGATTTAGACATCAGCAAAAGCCCGGCTGCCCGTGCAAATCTAATTCTTGAGCTTTACGCTGCCAGCCCCGAACAGGAAATTACACTGCGCGACACCAGGCGATATGTCGGGCGGCTTGAACTCGCTCCCCAAGACGAATTACCGCCGTTCACTTTATCCCGTCATAGTTTGCGTGGGGACGAAACTTTCCGCGTAACCATGCCCGGTCCGGGTATTATCGATACCCTGACCCTTGTCGACACGGACCGCACAGCACCGGGTCGCGGCGAAGTTGAGATCGCGGTGAAAGCGGTCGGACTCAATTTTCGCGACGTGATGGCGGCAGCCGGGCTGTTGCCGGGGGAGGCGGAGAAAGGGCATGCCTGGGATAGCCTTGGCTTGGAGTGCACCGGGTTGGTGACACGCCTCGGTAAAGGCGTGAAGGGCTTGAAAATTGGCGACCGGATCATGACAATGGGCAAGGGGTGTTTCCGCGGACATCTCGTTGTGCCGGAAATCCAAACTTTTAAAATCCCGAAATCGGTCAGTTTGCAGCATGCGGCGACAATCTCGTCTGCCTATGCCACCGCGTATTTTTCGATGCTGACCCTTGGCAGGATGCAAAAGGGCGACCGGGTGTTGATCCATACGGCTACGGGCGGCGTGGGCTTTGCTGCGGTCCAGATTGCCAAAATGGTTGGTGCGGAAATTTTTGCCACCGCCGGCAGTAATAAAAAACGGGCGTTTTTGAAGAAACTTGGAATTAAGCATGTCATGAATTCCCGGACCCTGGAATGGGACGACGAAATCATGGCAAAAACCAAAGGCGAAGGCGTTGATCTAGTCTTAAACGCCCTCGCCGGCCCAGCCATCGAAATGGGTTTGTCGGTGCTTCGCCCCTTTGGTCGGTTTCTGGAAATTGGCAAGCGTGACATCTACGCCGATAACGCCATCGGCATGAAATCACTCGCCCGAAACATCACCTTTCATGTCATCGATATGGCAAATATTGATGCACGGCGCGCACCAGAAGTGGCGGAAATTAACCGTACTTTATTGCGTCTGATTGCCCAGAAAAAATTACTGCCACCGCCCATCGAACTATTTCCAGTGTCGAAAATTGCTGACGCATTCACGATGATGCAGCGGGCAAATCATATCGGTAAAGTCGTCGTTTCCCTGGACGATAAAGATATCGAGATCAGCAGAGATGACAAGCGCCCCATCCGCTTGCCCCATAACAGTGCCTATCTTATAACCGGCGGCCTCGGTGGCTTGGGTTTACGTATCGCAGAATGGTTGGCAGAACGGAGGGCCGGGCAACTCTATCTAATGGGGCGCTCAGGCGCGGCTAGTGCCGAATCAAAAGCCGCTCTGCAGCGGATCCGTAGTGCCGGGTGTCGGGTGACTGTGCTGAAAGCGGACGTGGCCGATAGCAATAGTGTTGCCGAGGCTCTCGTGAAGATCAAATCCGGCAAATCTCCTCTGAGGGGTGTCATTCATTCCGCGGGAATTCTCAACGACGTCATGCTGGATCAAATGACCCTGGAGCGTTTCCAAAACGTTCTCGCGCCAAAAATCGCCGGCGCATGGAATCTCCATTTGGAGACACTTGACTGCCCGCTGGATTTCTTCGTCTCATTTTCTTCAATCGCCTCACTGTTACCGAGTACGGGACAGGGGAATTACATCGCCGCTAATTGTTTTCTTGATCGGTTTTCGGCTTGGCGCCGCACCCAGGGCCTACCGGCGCAAACGATTAATTGGGGGGTGCTTGCCGAGACGGGAATGGCGCAAAGGAAGAAGGGCCTCACAGCGTATGTCGAATCGAAAGGTATTTTTACTAACAGCATCGACGAGGTCCTGAACGCCCTTGAAATGCTGCTGCGCAAGGACATTGATGCTGCCGGATATTTCAAAATCGATTGGCATAAATTGGCCAGCACATCTCCAGCCCTTAAAGCCAGCCTCCGAACGAAGGACCTCGCCGACCAACTCGCCAAGGGTCCGGCCGGGGGAGGTAAAATCAAGTCAGCCCTACTCGCAGCAAACGAAACTGAACGCACCGCTATGCTGCGCGAATATCTGACCGAGTTGGTCGCCAAGACCCTAAAAACCGAAGCGGCCGGGATCAGTTCCGATCGATCTTTGGCCGAAATAGGCCTCGATTCACTGACTTCATTCGAATTAAAAAACCGGATTGAGAGCGAGCTTACCGTTGAATTGCCGGTGGCAAAGTTTCTCCAAAAGCCGACAATCGATGGTCTTTCGGCCGCCGTCCTCGATAATTTCAGCGCAGATCAAGGCGATCAGGAAATCGAAAAAATTGTCTACAACGACTTGCCACCATTGGGAAAAACAGCGCAAGAATTCTGGACAACTTGGTTTGAGCACCGCAAACCCGCTCCCAACAACCGAGTTTTCGATGTAATTCAGGCGCTTTCGGTTGAGCCCTCGCTTGATACAAAAACATTCCGTCGAGCTTTCAATCAGCTCACCAATCGGCATGCGATTTTACGAACCGCTTTTATCCCGCAAGAGAGCGCCACGCCACGCATAGCGGTTCGCGAAATTCACCCGACCGGGCTCGAAGTTCATGAGCTAAAAGCCTTAAGCGAGAGAAAATTCGAAGACTATTTTAAGGCAAGGACAGCGGAGCCGATTGATCCGACCACGGGAAACGTTTTCCGAATTGCTCTTTTCAAACGGCCCACTCGGGACGTTATATTTATTCAAGTTGCGGAAATCATCGCGGATGGTTGGTCGAATATCTTGCTCATGCGGGAATTATTGGCAATTTATTTTGGCTTCGATTTGGCGGATTTTGGCGCTGGGGCGAATTCCAGCCTGACCAATGCCGATTTCATAAACTGGGAAGAGAAATATTTGGCCGGCCCGGAAAGCAAGCGCGGTCTGGAAATCATGACAGCCAAGATAAAAAGGAATTCCGAACGACTGAATATATTCGAGGACAGACCCCGCAAAAACGGGCTGATTTTCGAAGGAGGTCGGCAACCTTTCGCTCTTTCAGGTAAGGAAACGAACCAAATTCGAAAAATTGCAAGAAAACGCGCGGTCTCGGTCTACTCATTGCTCTTTGCCGGCTCTGCCTTGATGGTGCACTATCTGACCAATCGTAATCGCTTCGTGATCACCAACAACGCGGCTAATCGAACACGTAAGGAATTCGAGGAAATTATTGGTTGCCAAGTCAATTTACTACCTAACGAGGTTAATTTTTCCGGGGTGCGGAATTTCAACACCCTCGTCACCAAGTGCCATCGCGAAATCACCGATAATCTGGCCTTACAATCTATTTCCTATTCTCATGCCATTTCCGAAATCGGCAAGGCGAACCCTAAATTTAATTGGACCCGCGACGAGATAAAGACAAAAACAAGCTTGTATCAATTTGCCTTTTGCATGCGCCATCCCGGCGCCATGGGCAATGACGAGTTTACTGAATTTTTGAGCGATGGAAGTGGCAATAACAGCGCCGATTTCTTCGGCTCAACCGTGCGGCGAATTCCACTCGCCGGAAATGACGCCTTTTACGATCTTGGATTTTTTGTCCAGGAGGGTAAAAACGGTGTTTATGGCGACTGCATCTACAATGCTGATATATACGATCCTGGGACTGTCGAAAATATGGTTACTCTTTATTGCGAGCTTATGCGCAATGTTATTTCCAAACCTGAGGCGGCATTGGCAGAGATTTTTAGTGAGGTCACCATTGGCAGGGACCTGCAACTATTGCGGGTCGATCAACACCTCGCAGACGCGGCAGAATAGTCAACGAATACAGAGGGAACAATTTTGTCAGCCGCGCCGATTAAAACTGAACCGCAAACAGTTGAGCGATGGATAGGGAATTATTGTCGGTGGGCAATAACACATCCCTATATACTGCTGATATTTTCGCTAATTTTGATCGCAATAATGTCATTTGGATTGCGCTATATCGCGTTTAACCCCGACACACGCGCCTTCTTGGGTAAAAATAACAGCCAAGCACAAAGTCTTGCGGATCTTGAGAACATTTATGGACGGGCGAATAGTGTCATTTTCATCATTAGCCCGGCCTCGGGAAATATTTTTGACCAAGATGCCTTGCAGCTCATCGAGGAGCTAACGGACGCGTCATGGCAGATGCCCCATTCGACCCGGGTTGACTCAATCGCCAATCACGAGGA
Organism: Alphaproteobacteria bacterium; assembly: GCA_021774575.1. Lineage (GTDB taxonomy): Bacteria > Pseudomonadota > Alphaproteobacteria > UBA6615 > UBA6615 > JAJFIX01. The sequence continues at coordinate 72,508 of JAJFIX010000026.1, forward strand.
CAGCTTTGCCGATGACGACGAAATTGTTATCGCGCCCCTATATGAAAATGCCGAAAATTTAACCGACGACCAGCGCGACCTGATCCGCGAAAGAGCTTTGGGCAATCAGGAAATTACCAACTATCTAATTTCCACCAAGGGCGATGTCGCCGGCGTCTATGTTACCGTTATAAAGCCTGAAAATAATCCAAATTCCGTCGCCGAAATTATGGATTTCACCCGGACTATTGAGCATCAATTCGAGGAGCGATATCCAGGGATCGAGGTACGGATCTCGGGCGGCGTCCCCGGCGACAGCGCTTTTGACGAAGCCGGGCAGCGAGATATAACAACCCTCGTCCCGCTGATGTTACTGGTGATCATCGCCTCACTCTTTATTGGCTTTAGAGATATTTGGGCGACTGTTGCAACCACCCTGATAATCATACTTGCTGTCATGGGCACGATGGGAATGGCAAGCTGGGGCGGCATTGCCCTGACCGCCGGTAGTGGCGGCACGCCGGTCATTGTCATGACATTATGTATTGCCGACTGCGTGCACCTCATCGCCGGCTACACTCAGGAACGGGCACGGGGCACGGTCAAGCTTGACGCTTTACGCATTGGCTTAGAGCAAAACTTCACGCCCATATTTGTCACCAGTTTGACCACGGCGATCGGCTTCCTCACCCTAAACTGGAGTGAATCGCCCCCTCTGCGCGATCTCGGCAATATGGTGGCCGGCGGCGTCATGATCGCCTTTCTCCTCTCCATCACCTTCCTTCCCGCCTTCCTCAGCCTTATGCCCGCCCCCCGCGCTGGCCGGACAATGCGCGGGCAGGTCCTTGCTGATTGGATTGCCCGGTTCAGCCTATCCCATAGCCGCACCATTTTGATTTTCAGCCCATTGGTATTTCTCGCCTTTGTGGCCGGAATATTTTTCATTGTCCTAGAAGATGATTTTGTCGGCTATTTCGACGAAAGCTATCAATTCAGACAAGACACCGATTATCTACAGCAAGAGCTGGCAGGCCTGCATGTCATCCATTTTTCCCTTCCCGCCGGGGAAGAATATGGTGTCGCCCGGCCCGAATATTTGACCAAGGTCGAAGCCTTTGCCGATTGGTACAGAACCCAAGATACGGTCATTCAAGTCGGTGCCGTCACGTCCATTATACGTCGCCTCAACAAAAACATGCATGGCGACGACGAGGCCTTCGACGTCATTCCTGAAACCCGGGAGCAGGCCGCCCAACTTCTTCTCATTTACGAATTGTCCGTGCCGTTCGGTCGTGATCTCAATTCAACCATTAATGTCGCAAAATCCGAAAGCCGGTTTACAGTCTGGCTGCGCGGCGCGACATCGCGCGATATTCGCCACCTTGCCACAGCGGGTGAAAACTGGTTGGCGGATAATGCGCCGGAAATGGCCGCTCCGGCCACCGGTGTTTCGGTTGTCTACGCCTATATTACCGAGACAAATATCAAGTCGATGATCCGTGGGACAGTCGTCGCGCTACTGATCATATCTGCTATTTTATTGGTCGTTTTGGGAAATTTGAAGCTCGGCTTTATAAGCCTCATTCCCAACCTGGTCCCCGCAGCCATGGCCTTTGGGCTCTGGGGTTATCTTTTCAGCGAAGTTAATCTTGCGGTTTCGGTTGTCGGTGCAATTACCTTGGGCATAATTGTCGACGATACGGTGCATTTATTGACCAAATATCGAAGGGCCCGGCGAGCAGACCCTGACGCGGCGTGCAAAGCTGTGCTCAAGAAAAGTTTCAGTTCCGTCGGCTTGGCCCTCATCCACACATCGGTCGCGCTTATATTGGGATTTTTTATTCTGGCACAATCGGGCTTCGCCATTTCAGCCGATATGGGTGCACTTTCAGCAATCGTGATATTGACAGCGTTGGTCGCAGACCTAATTGTCCTGCCGCCGCTCATTCTCGCTTTGGAGAAAAAATCATGAAGTCCTTGTCCGTCGCGCTATTGGCGTGCTGCCTTTCGATCTCGGCATTTACTCCTACAGGCGTAATGGCCGAAACAGCTCAAGAAAAAGGCTTGCGGATTGCCCAAGAGGCCCGCGACCAAGGCGAGGGTTTTGGCAGCGTCGAGGCCGTCGGCGTAATGACATTGCGCGACGCACGAGGGGATACCAGCAACCGGGCTTTTGTCTCACGCACACTGGATGGGGTGGGCGATGTCGAGGATAAGGGGTTGATGATTTTCCGCGAACCCCGAGACATCCGGGGAACCGGTTTGCTAACCCATTCCAATAAATTTCGCAATGATGACCAGTGGCTTTTTCTACCGGCATTTAACCGGGTGCGGCGAATTTCCTCATCCGGGCAGAGTAGTTCATTTGTCGGCAGCGAATTCAGTTTTGAAGATATGCGCGCAACGATTGTCGAAAAATACACCTATCTTTGGCTGCGCGACGAGCCCTGCCCCGGCGCGCCGGATCTGATTTGCTCGGTCAATGAGCGCCGCCCGACGGACTCGGACTCTGGCTACACACGCATCGTCAGCTGGATCGACCAAGAGGAATATCGGGTTTGGCAGGCGAATTTTTTCGACCGGCGCGACGCATTCTTAAAGACCCTTACCGCCAGTTCTTACCATCAATATAAGAATCAATTCTGGCGCGCCGATTTGCTGGTGATGGTCAATCATCAAACCGGTAAAAGCACCGACCTCGTATGGGACTCATTTGATTTCGATGCCGATTTTGAAGATGGCGATTTCAGCACCCGGGCGCTCGAACGCAGCCGGCCGTTCTAGGGCGTCTAAATGTGATCACCGTTTGGCGCCTGCCTATTGACCAAAAAGACCGAACCCCATCGGATGCCGCCTGGGCCTATATACCGCCCATTTTGGCAAAAACTCTCGACACAAAAACGACCAACCTCTCCTTTGCCAAGACCGAGCGCGGGCGCCCATATGTGGAAAGCCCGTTCTCCGTCGATTTTAATTTGGCCCATTCCAGAAAGACCGCCCTCCTCGCCGTCGCGACAAACGGTCGGGTCGGCATCGATATTGAAGAACGGCGGCGCATTAGCGAACCACTGGACATCGGGATGACGCTTTTTGGCCTGGAGCTAACGCGCCGCCTTGGGGCGCTGCACGGTGTGGCAAGAGAAGATATGTTTCTTCGGCTTTGGGTCAGGGCGGAAGCTCTGTTAAAAGCCACCGGGGAGGGCCTTCCGCCCAGCGGCGCGGCGCTTGATGAGCCCGGTTTATGGCCGGGTGCCACAAATCCAATTCGCCGCCGGGGACGGGTCTGGAGCCTGTTTGACCAGCCGGTCGGAAAAAATCATTGGGCCGCAATTTCTATTGAAGGAAAACAGACGAATCACTCGTACACCTGTAAACTAGCCAGTAGAAATCTGGCAATTTCTCGATAGGAATTCAGTGATTATTTTGCATGGTCGTATGCCCGTGGTAGCACGGGCTTGTGTATCTGCGTTGCTGGGCTCCGCCTTCGCGATGGGTTTTTCGACGCCTGGATTTTCCGGCGATAGCTGGATTTTCGAAAAGGCACGATGGAATGCCGGACTGACGGTAACGCCGGAGCTTCGCATCTTTACCAGTGACCCCGCCTTTACCCAACCGCAAAACCGCCAGGACGGGTCGACGTTACAACCTTCCATCGCCTTCGAACCTCATTTCCAATACAGCGCCCCCGGCGGCGATGATTTTTTCGTCTTCAAGGGATTCGCCCGCTACGACCCCGAGGATAGTGAACGCTCGGTCGGTGACCTGCGCGAGGCCTATTGGTTGCATGAGGGCGGGAATTGGGATCTGGTCACCGGCGTCAACCAGGTATTTTGGGGTGTCGTTGAATCAAATAACATTGTCGACATAATCAATCAAAAGGACTTGGCCCAGGATATCCTCGGCGATGAGAAGCTCGGTCAGCCGATGATCAACGCAAACTTGATGAACGATTGGGGTGAATTTAGTCTGTTTGCTCTGCCTCTATTTCGGCCCCGCACTCACGCCGACGAAGATGGCCGGCTGCGCGGGTTTTTTCCGATCGATGATCATCGCAATAGTTTCGACGGTTCCAATGACGAGTGGCGAGTTGATTTCGCCGGGCGATATGAAAATAGTTTCGGCCCGGTCGATGTCGGACTATCGCATTTTTACGGCCTCAGCCGTGAACCGATCAGCAGAGTAGTGTTCAACACCGGAGTGCCCGGCCTCGGCGCGACCGTCAACGGGATGCTTGCAACTCCGGCCGGACAAGCGGCCCTGGTCGCAGCCTGCACCCCCATTTGCACCGCTCCACTTACCTCCGGCCAGTTCGTCATCGCCCAGCATTACGACAGGATAAATCAATCCGGCATCGATCTATCGGCTGTGCTCGGCCAATGGCAATTTAAATTTGAGGGCGTAATCATTAACGGCCATGCCGACAACACGGTGCTTGCCGGTGTCGCTGGTGTCGAATACACGTTTTTTGACGCTATCGGAACTGATGGCGAACTCGGTTTGCTCGCCGAACTATCACTCGACGATCGGGATCAAGGTCGGGCGCCACAGATCGACAACGAGCACGATATCTTCGTCGGAACTCGATTTGACTTGAACGATGCCGACAATTTGCAGATCCGCAGCGGCGTCTCGGTCGATTTAAAGACGGCTGAAACAGCGATCACTTTCGAAGGCTCGCGGCGAATTTTCGAAAACGTCACCGGCGAAGTTGAAGGCCAGTTTTTTCTTAATTCTGAGCCAGGTGGCCTAATCGACAGTATTCGCCGTGACGACAATTTGACGGTGAGATTTTCCTACTATTTCTAAATCTCCCTAAATAGTTGCTCGGTGAGACGCATCTGGGCAAACTGCACACATTATGGACTTAGAGACAATCCTCGCCAACGAGCCAGTCATTAGGCTGATTTCTTTTTTTGGGGTCTTGGTCGTGATGGCGCTATGGGAAGTGGCCGCCCCGCGTCGCGCGCGATCAGCGACGCGCCTGGTTCGTTGGACCAATAATTTTGCCATTGTCATTTTGAGCACCCTGGTCTTGCGAGCGATATTTCCAATCGCCGCTGTCGCACTTGCGGTGCTGGCCCAGGAACGCGGCTGGGGTCTCATAAATCACCTAATGAACCACCCAATAAACCAGGGGTCGGTGCCAAATATATTTATCCTAATATTATCGATATTGGTGCTCGACCTCGCCATTTATTTACAACATGTCATGTTTCACGCTGTGCCTGCCTTGTGGCGGCTGCACCGTATGCATCACACTGATCTCGATTTTGACGTCACCACAGGCGCTCGTTTTCACCCGGTCGAAATCGCCCTGTCGATGGGCATAAAATTGGCCGTCGTCGCAGCCCTCGGCCCACCGGTTATTGCTGTACTGGCCTTCGAGATCCTGCTCAACGCCACCGCAATGTTCAACCACAGTAATGTGCGCATCGCCCCCGTTATTGACTCCGTCCTTCGACTGTTCATCGTCACCCCCGACATGCACCGAGTTCACCATTCCATCCTGCCTCGGGAAACAAACAGCAATTTTGGCTTTAACCTGCCCTGGTGGGATCGTTTACTCGGAACCTATATCGCCCAGCCGTCGGCCGGGCATCTCGATATGACACTTGGCATTGACCAATTTCGGTCACCCCGCGATCTCTGGCTTGACCGCATGCTGGTTCAACCTTTCATCGGCGCTGTTGGAGCCTATCCGATCAAATCCGAGACCGAAGATCGCTAGGCCGAGGACTGGCTATCAGCCATTGCACCGGTGCTGCGACTCATCAATTATCAAAATCCTACTTCGAGAATATTTCATAAAGGCCCAGTTATGAAGACAGATCATATAGCTGACGACGGTGAACTATACTTTCCTGATCGAAGGACTATGCCGAATGAATTCAAAAAACATTTGGAAGAGATCGTCTTCAAATTCGGCAAAAGTTATGATTCCTATAATGTTCTAGAAGCAAAGTTTCATTGTTTTTTCAGCGCCAACCATCGTGGCGTCATCGGTTTCCATCCAACACGGTTTGGCTATCACGTTATCGGTGGCTTGCTGGCCGACGACCCCGACAAGCCGGCTCTCCTCGACGCATTTTGCCGATTTTGTTCCGACCGAGGGAACAAGCCGCTGTTCTATAACATCGGGGAGGATGACCTAGCCCTACTGCGCTCGCGGAAATTCGAGATCACCAAGTGGGGGGAAGACCCCATCATTGATCTCCAGGCAACCGACTGGCGAGGAAAACGATATGAGTGGGTTCGGCGTCAGGAAAATTACGGCAAGCGCAATAACGTCGTAGTACGCGAGATAGAGGTCGGCAAAGATAAGAATTGGCCCACCATGAGAACAGAACTCGAGGCACTTTCCGACGGCCATATTGGCCGCACCACCCAAGGCCGGGAAATGGGCCTCTTTGTGAGCTCCCTCGACCTTGATAATTTTTGCCGTCGGAGATTGTTTGTGGCTGAAACCGATGCAGTCCTTCAGGGTTTCGTCGTTTGCAATCCCTGCAATTCAGGCCGACGTTGGGCCTTCGAAATATTCCGGCACACCGAACATGCGCCACGCGGAACGGTGCCGTTTATATTTATGCAAACCATGCGCATATTAAAGGCCGAAGGCGCCGAAGACGTTTCCTTGTCGCTAATACCAGCCCTCAATTGCGACCAGCAGAATGAAAATCACAGCTGGTATTTCAAGTGGATTCTCGACCTCTGCTGGAACAGACTAAATTGGCTTTTTGACTTTCGCGGGCTATACCATTTCAAAAGCCGATTCCGACCAAAATACCAAGCGCGTTATGTTGCCGCCTCGCCGTATTTTGGATTTTTCCAAGTGCTCTCTCTTACCTTCATGTGGGGTCTGCTGAACGCCAAGCCGACGACACTTTCACGCAATATCGGGCGTAAAATCCACAACCACCGGCGGCGACAAACTTTGGCAAAACCGAGTTAATTCAAACCACCCCCCCCTCAAATTACCCCCAATGCCCGCAACACCCGTTCGGGCGTGATCGGGTGGGTCGTCACCCGTGCCTTATGTGGTGCCAGCGCGTCATTGACTGCGTTCATGATGGCGGCGGGGGCGCCGCCGGTGCCGGCTTCGCCCGCGCCTTTGGCGCCGAGTTCCGAGGTTGATGTTGGGGTCTCGACATGGGCGATTTCGATGTCGGGCATTTCAGCGGCCATCGGAACCAGATAATCGGCCATGGTGGCGGAGATGAAATTGCCGTCTTCGTCGTAGAGGCATTCTTCGAACAAGACACCGCCAATGCCCTGGACAACACCTCCACGGATTTGCTCGTCGACCAGCTGCGGGTTAATCACCGTGCCGCAATCTTCAACCACCCAATGCTTGAGCAGCGTGACCCCGCCGGTTTCGGGATCGATATCGAGATATGACGCTTGTATTCCGTTGGTCAGGACGAAGGGCTGTCCCTTCACCCGGTAATGCTGGGTCGCAACAAATTCCGGCTGCAAATCGTTGGGCAGTTCGCCGGTACGAAAATGCACTTGGGCGCCAAGATCGGCCAGAGTTATCCGTTCCGCGCCACCCTGCTTATCGACGACAGCGCCATCGAGAATATCCAGCGTATCAGGGCCGGTTTGCAGCACCGCGCCGGCGACATGAAGAATGTTTTGGCGCAAAACTTTACCGGCCTGCAGTGTCGCTTCGCCGCCAATGCCCGCCCCCCGACTGCCCCAGGTACCACCGCCATAAGGGCTATTATCGGTATCGCCGGTTTTCACCCGGACATTTTCGATCGCCACCCCAACCGCCGTTGCAGCGATCTGGGCGATAATCGCCTCGGTACCCTGCCCCTGTTCGGTCACACCGATGGAAACGGTCACCGTGCCTTGGGGTTCGAGACGAAGGGTCGCGCCATCCTGAGCGGAAATGCGCGCCCCGCCGGTGCCGTAAAAGAGCGGGCTGGGGCTGCCAACTTCGATGAAGCTGGCAAACCCGATGCCCCGAATTTTGCCTTGGGCCCGGGCCGCCGTCCGGTCGGCACGCACCGCATCATAATCCATCATCGTAACCATTTTATCGAGGCACGCATGGTGGGAGAGATCATCCATCGGTGCCCCGGCCGCACTGGTTTTAGGGTACGCATCATCGGCAACCAGGTTACGCCGTCGAAACTCAAGCGGATCTAGCCCAGTCGCCGCCGCGGCCAAATCCGCCATACCCTCGGAAACCGCCGTGGCGATCGGATGGCCGACCGCCCGGTACTGGCACATCATGGCTTTGTTTTGGTAAACCACCGTTGCCTTGGCGCGGTAATTTTCAAAATCATACTGACCGCCCGATAGGCTGATCACCTGATTTGCCTCGATGGCGCTGGTGCGCGGATACATCGAATAGGGACCGACCCCAGTCAGGTCGTCGAGTTCGTAACCCAATATTTTACCTTCGGCATCAACCGCCATGCGAGCCGTTACCTTGTGATCGCGGCTATGAATATCGGCGGTAAAACTCTCGACCCGGTCGGCGATAAATTTGACCGGTCGGCCCAGTATTTTAGCAATCGCCACCGTTGCCATCTCATCGCCATAGGTATGAACTTTAATACCAAACGAACCGCCGATATCTTTGCAGATTACCCGCACATCCGCCTCGGGCAAATCCACATGTTTGGCAAATATCGCCTGCATCATGTGCGGTGCCTGGCCCGAATGATAGACAGTCATTTTGCGTTCCACTGGATCAAAATCGGCGACCAGACCACGCGGTTCCAAGGTTACCCCGGTATGGCGGCTAAATCGGAAGGTCTCTTCAACGATATGCGTTGCATTCGAAAACGCCGCCTCGACATCACCGCCGACAACCTCTCGAGTCCAGGTCAGATTATCGCCAAGCTCGGGATGAATAACCGGTGTCGCCGGATCGAGAGCGGTTTCCATATCGAGAACGACCGGCAAGTCCTTAAAATCGACAATGATATGTTCGATGGCATCCTCGGCCAAAGCCCGGCTGGTTGCGACAACAGCCACAACCGCCTCACCCTGCCAGGATGCCTTTTCCACTGCCAGGGCACTTTGTGGCGCCGATTTAAGCCCGGCTAAATGGGTCAGTACGCCCTGCCATGACGTGCAATGGTCAATGAGGTCCTTGCCGGTAAACACGCCGATAACGCCCGGCATAGATTTTGCCTCATCTGAGTCGATGCCCTCAATTTTTGCATGGGCATAGGGTGACCGCAAAAAGGCCAGGTGCAGCATACGCGGCAATTTTATGTCGTCGACAAAGGTGCCCCGCCCAGCAATCAGCCGCTTGGCATTGGGTCGCGGCACTGTCCGGCCAATATAGGAATTCGGCCGGTCGAGAACCGAAAGACCGCCCTCATTATTATCTGGTGCGGTCATGTGGTCGACCCTCCGTTCTTGCGACCGGCTAGGGTCGTCTCGACCGCATCGATAATCGCTTGATACCCGGTACAGCGACAATAATTGCCCGACAGGAAATCGCGAATTTCGGCCCGGCCAGCATCTGGATTGACGGTCAAAAGTTCCGCCGCGCTCATCACCATGCCCGGCGTGCAAAAACCGCATTGCGCCGCATTGCGGGCCAAAAACGCTTCCTGCAAATCGGCCACTTCGCCGGTCGCCGTCACCCCTTCAATCGTTTCGATTGTGGCGCCATTCACCTGGGCCGCCAGCGTCAAGCAACCACGCACGATAACCCCGTCCAACCTGACGGTGCAGGCGCCACAGACGCCATGCTCGCAGCCGACATGGGACCCGGTGAGGTCCAGTTTTTCGCGCAGAAAATCAACCAAATTAAGCCGGGCCGGGACAATTTCCTCCACGGCTTCGCCATTCACCGTGCATGATATGACGGTCGTTTCATCCATAATATATTTAGCTCCTTCCTGCTGCGAACTGGGTTAGGGCCCGCTTAGTCAGGACACGCGCGAGGTGAGATTTCATTTTGGCACTCGAATGCAAATCAGCTTGGGTCTCTAACTCTTCATCCAATACGGCATGCACTTGCCCGATGATTTGATCAATATCACCGGTTAACGCTGCGCCCGACGCCGCGTCACCAGTCCGGGCAGCCAAAATTGGCCGTCCTGCCAGGCCGAAAAAAACCAGAGTAAGGTCGGACATCGTATCGCCGTCGATTTCAACGGTTGCAGCGAGGCCAGCACTGGCAAAGTCGCCGCGGCGCGGCGTGATTTCGGAGAAAAAATACCGGCGCGAAACCGGCGATTTCGGCACCCGAACGGCAGCGACCAACTCATCGTCGTTTCGCGCTGTATCATAGAGGCCGTGAAAAAATTCGCGGGCCTTGACCGTTCGCTCACCGGCGCCAGAGACCAACTTGATTTCCGCGTCCAGGGCGACCACGCAGGCTGGTAGTTCGGCGGCCGGATCGGCGAGCGCAATGCTTCCGCCAATGGTCCCACGATTGCGGATGGCCGGATGGGCAATATTCGGCATTGCCTCGGCAATCAACGGCAGATGGGTTGCAACGAGGGCCGAGCGCTCAAGCTCGACATGGCGAGTCAATCCGCCAATGACCACTGCATCGCCATCCTCGTCGATCCCTTTGAGGGCGTCGAGACCATTAATATCAATCAGCAATTCGGGGGCATCGAGGCGCAAATTAAGCATCGCCATCAGGCTTTGACCCCCGGCTAATATCCGGGCGTCGTCCCCGTGTTGCGCTTTTAAATCGAAAACCTGGTCCAAGGACGTCGCACGGACATAGGCAAAAGGTGGCGCTTTCACTGGAATTTTCCCCCAATTGGGCTGATGAACGTAGCGATATCTTACCCTTTGCGCGCCGCCGCGCAACCGCCACGAAACCATACTTGGCATTTATCGCTCAATAGCCTAAGCAGTGGCCTGAAACACCCCTTATTTAAAAACCCCAACTATCAGGATTCCGAGGAAAAACCATGGCTATTGTCGAAAAGAAAGTAAACACGCTCACCCAAAGCGCCGTCTGCCCAAGCCACAGTCGCACCGATGTTTCGGTCCGCGACGTTGTCGCGGTGATCGATGAACCAATTGCGCGCGGTGGCACCAATATGGGCCCGACCCCGACCGAAACATTGATCGTCGCCCTCATCGCCTGCTCCAATGTCATTACCAATCGATTGGCCGAGCGCGAAGGCGTGGAGATATCAGACGTCAAAATCGATGCTCAATATGACTTCTTTTTTCGCGGTGCAACGTTGAAGGAAATTGTCGACATTCCATTCACCAACATCATTTTAAAAATTAGCTGCAACGCCACCGGCACTGAAGAAAAGTTCCAGCCAATCAAGGATGATTTATCCAAATATTGCCCGATCGCCAAAGCCCTGACGGCTGGCGGCCACGGTGCCAAAATCGATGAAGTTTGGGACGTCACCTATAGCGGTTGATTTTGCAAAATTACCAATGCGCCAGCTTTTGGCCGGCCACTGGACTCTTGAAAAAAGGAATGCGGGTACCGCGTAAACTACCGATATAGGCGGTCATCAAATCAGGACCGCCAAACGTAATGCTGGCCATCCACGGCGCAATGGTACCCTGCGCCGCCAGCATATGCGCCGGGGTCGCAGCATCAGCCTGAAAGGCCAATTCCAATGCGGCTGTTGCCGCATCGTCGCCATCGTCGAGCAGCACTCGGTAATCCCCGTCCGGTGTTATCGCGAAAATAACGTCGGCCATCACCAGTGTTCCCCAGAGATTTCCATAGGCATCAAAACATATGCCATCGGGAAACCCGCCATTGCCCAGTTTCGACGGCCCAAAGACTTCTCGGCCACTTAAACTGCCATCGGCACCAACCCGCATCCGGGAAATGCACTGGCCGCAGGTTTCGACAATATAAAGCCATTCTTGGGCGTCATCGAGGCGTACTTCATTGGTAAAGGCGAGCCCATCAGCGACAATGCGCGGGCCATTTTCGTCGATCAGCACAATATAGCCATCGGCGATTTTTGGGCTCATCGCCTCCATCCAATTGACGATCCGCGTTGAAACAGTCAGCCAAATTCTGTCCTGACGATCCCGTAGTACAAAGTTGACCTTGCCGATAGGCTGGCCGTCAATTGCATCGAGAACGAGTTCGCTCTTGCCGTTGCGGCTCATTCGCTCCAGGCAGTCCGTACCAAAATTGGAGATCAGGATATTGCCGTCTTTATCAAATGCCAGCCCGTTTGGCAGGGTCCCCGTGGTATAGCGGAGCTCTTCGTCTTGGGCGCCGGCAAAGGCGCGACGCCGACGCTGATTGACAATATGCTGGCCCCCATCTGGCTCGATACGAACGACGCCACCGCGCGCATCCGCCGACCATAATGTCCCATCGCGTTCGGCCAGAATACATTCGGGCCGCTGCAAATCCCGGCCGATATATTCGAGCGCCGTCGGGTCAATTTCGAAACCGTCTATTGGATTAGTCGTCAACGGCCCTCACCCCTAAAACGCCACCATATCGCCACCCTTCAAATCAAGAATTTCCCGGGCCTCGTCTGGTGTAGCGATCTCCAGCGAAAGCTCTTCACATATGCGTCGTATTTTTGCGACTTGCTCCGCATTGTTTTTTGCCATTTTACCCTTGCCGATATAGAGACTGTCTTCAAGGCCAACCCGGACATTGCCCCCCAGCATGGCGGCATGGGTTGTAAACGCCATTTGATGCCGACCGGCGGCCAGCACCGACCAAACATAGTCATCGCCGAATAATCGGTCGGCGGTGCGGCGCATAAACAGCAAATTATCGGGCTCGGCGCCGATGCCGCCTAGAATGCCAAAGATCGACTGAATGAAGAATGGCGGTTCGACCAGCCCCCGGTCGGCCATATGGGCCAAATTATATAAATGGCCAATGTCATAACATTCGAACTCAAATTTAGTGCCACAGCCTCGATAGAGCCGTTCCAACAGCCGCTCGATATCCTTGAATGTGTTACGGAAGATAAAATCGTCGGTGCCGCGCAAATAGGGTTCTTCCCAATCGAATTTCCAATCGCTAAACCGGTCGGCGGCCTGATAAATGCCGAAATTCATCGATCCCATATTGCACGATGCCATTTCCGGTTCGACTCGGAGGGCCGCCGCCATGCGCTCGTCCGCCGTCATGCCAAGCCCGCCCCCGGTGGTGATATTCACCACGGCATCGCACGACTGCTTGATGCGGGGTAAAAACTCCATAAACACGTCTGGATCGGGCGTTGGGGCACCGGTTTGCGGGTCCCGGGCATGCAAATGCAAAATAGCGGCCCCGGCCTCTGCTGCGGCGATGCCTTGTTCGGCAATCTCATCCGGGGTGATTGGCAGCGCGTCCGACATCGTCGGCGTATGGATTGCCCCCGTCACCGCGCAGCTAATAATGACTTTACTGGATTTCTTCGCCATTCGCCGTTCCCTTTGAATTTTTCAGGCCCGCAGATCGGCCCACAGATCAATTGCGTCGATCTTGCCCGTATCGTCCTGCGGCGTAAAGCTCCCAGATCCACGCTCATGTGAATTGACGACGCAGCGACCAGCCAGCGATACTGGATGCGGTCTCAAGATTAAATTTTCACCTGTGGCTTTGGCTGTTTTGGCCGGTGCCCAGCTTCGGAGCCGACATGGCGGACGGAAAATCGGGAAAAAAGGGTCTTATCCTTGGCGTGGCTGCGGTTCTTGCAGTGGCAGTTGGGTTTTACCTGACTCAAAACGACGAACCTGCCCAAAGCAACAATGCTGAAACCAGTGCTGAAACCAGTGCTGAAACCAGTGCCGAAACCAGTGCCGAAACCAGTGCGGAAGTCCCCGTTACCGCGGTGGAAACGTCACCCCAGGCACCGGTCGAGACTTCCAATGTCGTCTCTCAAACCACTGTCTCGACACAAGCCATAATTCTGACCGGCCATGAACAGCCGGTGATCCACGGCGCATATAGCCGCGACGGCACCCGCATTGTCACCACAAGTTTCGATAAAACCGCGCGGATCTGGGATGCGGCAACAGGTGACGAAATCGCCGTTCTTGCCGGGCATGATAAAACCGTCACCTGGGCCGCCTTCAGCCCCGACGGCGCGCGCATTGCGACCTCGTCAGATGATATGACGATACGCATGTGGGACGCCGCGACCGGCGCCGAAATTTATGTCATCGACGAACATGAGGCCCCGGTGCGCAACGTTGGGTTCAGCCCTGACGGCACGCGACTAATCAGCGCCGCCGAAGATGTCACGGCCCGCATTTGGGATGCCGAGACGGGCGAAAATCTATTAGTGCTGGCCGGCCATGCGGCAACCGTCAATCGGGCCGCATTCAGTTTCGACGGCACCTATGCCGTCACCGCTTCGATGGATATGTCCGGGCGCCTGTGGAACACCCAAACCGGCGAGGCGGAAGCGGTATTCGGCGGTCACGGCAGTTCGGTCTGGTCGGCCTCATTTAATACCGATGCCAGCCGCGTGCTCACGGTTTCAGACGGCGGACCAGCCATTTTGTGGAACCTGGAAACCGGCGAGGCCATGGCCGCACTTGAAGGCCATGTCGAAGCCGAAACCATTCGCGAAGCCAGTTTCAGCCCCGACGGAGCACGGGTGGCAACAGCATCCTCCGACGGCACCTCTCGGATATTCGACGGTCATACCGGCGCCTTTCAAGTGGCGCTTGTCGGCCATGAAAGAATGGTACGATCGGCCATCTTCAGCCCGGATAGCAGCACAATCGTTACCGCATCATTCGACAAGACAGTCCGGCTATGGAATGCCGACAGCGGCGAAAACATAACCCGCTTTGAAGGTCACACTGCGCCGGTATTTTTTGCCCGTTTCAGCCCCGATGGCAGCACAATATTGTCCTATTCCCTGGATAATACGGCGCGCATCTGGTCGGTCGGACAATGAAGCCGGTCTATCGCCCAGCCCGATAGGCCTCGACACCAACCTTGCCTTCGTCGGTTTCGGCGTTCCACTGGTTTTCATGTGCTTTGTGCTTGCCGGCATCCCACTGATGCTCGGTGCCCTCCCCCATGAAGACGACAAATACTTCACACCCGTCGGGATATTCATAAGGGCCATGCAATTTGTCCCAGCCGAAAACATAATCGCCAGGGCGTAAATCTTTGCCGCCAACGCACATGCGGCCTTTCAAAACAACAATTGAATGCCAGCTTTTATGGGCGTGCTCCGGCTCGACATAACCGGGGGGAAATTTTACCTTCATATCGACCCGGCCCATTTCCGCGTCGTTATTGAGAACTTTTACCTTCACGCCCTTGGGCAAGGTCAGCAGGTCATTATCCTCGCCGTTCTCCCATTCGACCTCATGGTCGTGAAGCGCAACAAATTCATGCGCGAACTGATCTTCTGCCATCTGTTTTTCAACCTTATCCAAAGTGATCCTTTCCATACGGCTCATTTACAGAAAAACCCCCAATATGGCAGAGTTCCTAGCGCCGATAAGGTTCCTCTTTCACCACATATCAGTCCATGTGCACAAGTTTTTACGATTTTTCGCACAGCAGCTCCGAAACGGCAGAATTACCGACAAATATTATTGGTTGAAACATTCAATCGGCGGTGAAGAAGCCTATTAGGCATTGATATTGTTATATTTTATACAAAAATGACATCGGTGATAAGGTTGTTTTGCTGGGCCAAAATTCTAATGTAGCTATAATTTCTTGTCTAAGATTCTGTGTAAAAGTTGTGTAGTAAATTAGTAAACCCGAGGACCAGTGCCGCTCGATATCAAACTAATTTGCTAAGGCAAAATGATTTCGTTAGTCCCTGCTGGCGCAAACTGGAAATAGCTTTCCCGTCGGGTTTAAGTACCCACCCAACCAGCCGCAGATAATCGCATATTTGCGTACCGCCACTCTGTTCATTGCGGATAGCACAAAAACGCGACGGCGTAGAGTGTCAGCTGCGAACCATTTGCCTAACGACCTATCGGGCGCCAGTGCTCCATAAACCAAACGATTTTTTCAACCAGCCGCGTATTCTCCTTGCCTGTCCAGACAATGCTCGTACACAAGTCAACTCGTTCGAGGATTTCTACGAGTTCGAGATCAACTGGCCTGCCACCATTTGCGCAATATTCTTCAATCAATCTCAACAATCCAGGCTCGCCCATTGTCATGCGAATTTTCTTAAAGTCCCAGTGGTAGTCGCCGAACCAGGAGTGAGAAAAATCGAGTAGTCCGGTAATGCTGCCGCTTTTCGGGTCAATCAAAATGTTGGACGGAACAAAATCCATGTGGAGGAGCACTTTAGAAGTCAGACGCCCGAAAAACTCCGCCCCGCGCTCAAATGTTTCCTTCACAAAGGCATGAGCGACACCGCTCGGATCAATTTTTTTAACCCGATAGAGCCGCTTCATTATTCGATGCTCAATCAAATCCGCCCCATAGCGCTCATCGACACCGAGAATGCTACTCTTTTCGACGCCGTGCAATATACTGAGGACACGGCCTGCGTCTTTCAAGAACCTCCCTTCGACATCTGCGTTCCAGTCGGGCCTGGATTGCTGCACCAAGCTAGCCGCTGTTCCATCAATTTTTGTGTAGCACACAAACACAGGGTCGTCGCCGGTCGCCAGCGGCAGCGGCGTCTGAACACCCAATTTACCGTCCAATTGATTAAGCAAAAGCCGCTCGCGCTGAAACATTTGCGCTTGCCCATCGCCGATCGCAAACTTGTAGACGGTATTTCCTGAGGAAAAAACGAGGTTCACAGATTTTTGCTTGAAAGACGATATACCTTCCTTCTTCAGGTCAGGAAGGATGGCCAGCGCGGCATCAAGGTCGGGGCTGTCAAGCCACCTTCTGGCGGAGCTATTTCCTTTCACACTTTTCAATACCGACAGATCGGGTTTCGCTACGCGAATCTCCGGGAGAGCTGCGCGAGCCAAATCCGGAGAGGCCATTTTTTCCGAGGTCGTATCCGAGATTGTGTCGTCTTTGGCCAAAGAAACGGAGTCAAAGGTATCGGGATTTAGGGTGTTAGAGGGAGAGTCCAGCTCACGCGCTGCGCCCAAACGGTAATGCCGCAGCTTATCGACGGATGCGACTAGATTGTCCCGGCCAAAAAAGAAGCTCGAGTAAATACTTTCAATAACGCGATCTGTGTCATCGACGCAGATATCGACCGCACGGTGACGGTTAGCAATTTCGTAGGCGGAAAAAATGCTTTCCATACGGCCAGGCGAAGTCCGGGAATATCCAGCCGGTCCCTTAACCAGAATAATATCCCACGCCACGTCACGCATGCTTTCAGGCAAATGGTTTTTGAATGGATTGCCGCCAGACGAATAGTTCGCCAGTAAATTCTGCCAGTCCCCCACCGTTGTCGCATAGTCAACTCGAAAGACATCATCCCTAAGGTCACTGTCTTTACTATCACTCGCGGTTTCGTCGGTGAGTATAACCACCCGGCCGCCAGCATTGAGATCCATCCAGATATCGTGATCCACGGTAGGGCCGAAAATCAGCATCTGACAAGGCGCCGCCGTTGCAACCATTTCGGCAACATGCTTGTGGCTAGCATCTGACATACTGGTTTTCTTACTACTACCGAGGTCAGCAGTTTTGTTTCCAATTGAGCCCCGCCCGGATTTCTGCGTGGCCGGGTCCGGTTTCTTTTCCTTGGAGTGATCCGGGTCATTCCCGGTCCCGGGTATAACCTGGTCGGCAATTCCCATTCCGTCGGGACGAGCATGGTCGCCAAACCTGCCTTTACGCGCATTCACCGTGAAGGTCCGTGCGCGAAAATTGACGCCGGAAAAAGCTTCATAGTCTTTTAGTGTACGCTCTGTCCCCAAGGGATATTTATCGAGATCTTTAATCAACTCCGGATCCGAAATTACTTCCATTCCCAGCAGGTGCCGCACCCGGGCCATAGCTCCGGTATGCATTTTCTTCCAATTTCGATTATCGCTCCAATGCTTGGCACGTTTCCTTTCTCCCGGGGCCGGCGTACCCGCATAATCGTGATAAATCAGAATTTCATTCGGACAAAACAGATCCCAACCATGCGTCCATAATCGTACGGACATAGAAATTTCCTCACCAAAATAGAGATTTGGATCATAGGGCACTTCCGTGATGGTTCGCGTCGATCCAAATAGAAATCCTCCAGCCGCAAACGCATTTGGGACAGGAGGCTCGTTTCCCAAATCCATGCTGCGTCGTGCGCCAATGAATTTCAGAATTCCGTAATCGTTGAATCTTCGCGCCTGCATACCAATGATTGCATCCCTATCCAAGTCGCGCGGTCTACGAAAACCCAGTGGATAGATGGATAGCAGCGGTTTCGACGACGGACACTGATCTAAGCAGGCAAACATTTTCGTATCCCAATCCTGCACAAAGCGCATGTGGGCATCTATCTGTAATCTGTATTCTTCGCCACGCCACAGCTTGTCGGTCTCGTGCCGCGCCCATTGGACGCCCTTGCTCTTTTCTGCATGAAATTCGACTGTGCGCACTTGTTCCGGCGGAAAAGTGATTTTGAAACAATCATCATCTTCTTCCGGAACAAATTGCCAGCAAATCCCGACGCTAATACGATCAGGGTAACGCGCCATATCGAACAGCTCCCGCACCGTATTTTGGCAATCGGGCTCGCGGTAGGCAGCAATTTCAACGAAAATTCGATCGTCTCGGTGAGGATCCACGCCAGTTGCATCACCGGCGACATTTATGCTTTCGGCAGTCATTCGCTATTTCCTGATGGTTAAAAACGAACAAACGAACAAAAATGTCGATCAGTCAGCGCACGTCGACTAGATGCGCATCCGATGAGAATAATCGCCGGCAGCGGGTCGTGGCAAGACCGCGCGGTCGGTATGTTAGGAAAACGGGAATTGAGGAATTTGGACCGCATTCGACCCACAACTGATGCGGTAGGGACAATGGATTAGGCGACCGGACGGGAGGCATCGGCCCCGAGATGACGAAGGCGACAAAACCCATAGTCGGGACGTTATCGGCAAGGATCAAACAGTCCGAGTGCGAATAACAGCCGATTCATCGAGATCGTCTGAACCCTCTGCCGCGGCCCAAATTAGCCATCCTCATCTATGCAACGATCATCTTGCGTATCTTCGAGGAACGAATTGGCGCACTGAATACCTTCCGCAACTTCGTCGTCATCGCCCTCGGTTCCCTCGCCAGGGCCCGGCCCACCTGCCGGAATCAAACCTTCCGAGCTGAACTCGACCTCAACACTTGGGGCCAGTCCTTGTGGGTTCAAACCAACATCCTGAAGGAAGCCCTGCGTATCTCGAGGCTCAAAATGGAGGTCGTTTTCAATCGCCCCCTCGGCGACCGACAATATCGGCCGTTTGATCGGTTCGAAGTCGGTACCAGCAAAGAAGAATTCAAATTGATCGAAGAAATTGTTGCTTGGCGTAGACGACGGAGTGCCCGAAGGCGTCACTGTCGGCGTGACCGTTGGTGTCACTGTCGGCGTAACCGTTGGTGTCACTGTCGGCGTAACCGTTGGTGTCACTGTCGGCGTAACCGTTGGTGTCACTGTCGGCGTAACCGTTGGTGTCACTGTCGGCG
>JAJFIX010000027.1 GCA_021774575.1 Alphaproteobacteria bacterium
TCCTTGATTGCCTTGGCTCCACCCGTCTGTCGGGTCTCCGATTTCTGCCTCATCTGCGTTCCCTTCGGTCACTACGATGAGCCAGAAATCCTCTCTTATGCAATACCGCTAATCTGTTCCATAGGCGCTGATGGCAAACAGGTAAGAGAAATCCGCATTAGGTCCACTAACATGAGCATGATGGCAGGATCGTGCTCCGCACAAGCTTTGATCGCCTGAGCATGAAAGGTCGTGAGCGGTGTGTCCTGACTTAATGCATCTAACACTTTCTGAATCGCTGCGTCCCTGCGGGTTTCATCCAACAGGTCTTGCCATAGCTCTGTGATCGCGAGATGGTAGGCAGCAAGCACGGATACTGTCGTAACGGTGTGATTGTGACCGTTTGTCATTATGGATGAATAAACGCGCATCCAAGGGGCCTCAATCTCTGGTGCACGCGGACTATCGCCAGCCAAACCTCGACGGGCTTGATCGGCAGGCACAACTGGCAAAGCATAGAAGGACCTATAGATGGAAGTGCCAGGGTATGGGAAATGCATGTGTCGCCGCTGGTATAACGCGCCAAACTGTTGTTGAGGCACGCTGACCGTCGCTGTTGCCGCAACTACTTTAGGAAGACGAACACTCTTCGTGCCTATTGGATTGCGCGCCACACGGCTGCCAAGAAGGTCGGCCGTGCGAACAAATAGTTGCTCAAGCATCGTTTCAAACAAGCCAGCGAAGGTGCCCAGACTCTCTTCAAGCAGATGGGCTTCGTCCTGGATAACCAGCGAAGGGAAAGGATCACAGAACACTTCGCGCCCGTTCTGATAACTAGGGGCGACTGGCTCACAGTTGTTTGCCGCCGGGCCTTCTCGAAGCATTTTACGCGTCGGCATAACAAAATGGCCCGTGTCACGCTCCTGCCAACGCGCCAATCCAAACATACCCATTACTCTGTTTATTGTAGCGGGATGCTGAGCGATCAGAGCTAGCTTGTCTATTACACCCAACAGGACTGCTGGTGCGTGCCTGTATATATCACGGTCCACAATCAGGAACGGCAATGGACTACGCTCAGTCTCCAAATTCCATGTGCACTGCGCGTTGAAGCAGACGATACCGATCTCATCGGCAGTACCAGTAGATATCCGGCGTATGCCTGTGTTCTGATTGCAAAGCGGACAAGTTGGGATTTTGTTGAAGCTTTCGTTGACCTCCAGGTAGTCCGCTGTCGGGTTGTCATCGTTTTCTTGTTTGGGGTCTTCAAAGCCGGGCACGGGATCAAGCCGAAGGTCGTCGGGTTTGTTCGGCGTGTTGCCACTGCCAACCCAAAAGCCGATCTCAAAGGGCTGTCCATCGATGGAGGCACGACAACGCAACAATTCTGCTTCCATCAAAATAGCTAGCAAACGTTGTGCCTGCTGCAGAGTCAACAATCTAAGAGGATAACGAATTAGAGCTGTCACGCCCGTGCTCTTACCACGCAAGCGGTCAAAGAAAAGATTGAAAACTAGCAGACCAAAGAATGCCTCCGACTTGCCTCCACCTGTTGGAAAATAGAGAAGTGTCGCCGTTTCCTCGTCAAATTCAAGGTCAAACCAAGGTGCCTTAGCATATTCATCCATGCGGGATACGATGGTCGGAATGTGGGCAAGAACGAATGCAACCTGAAACAGACGCCAACTCTCGATGCCACGTTTCGCACCAGCTTTCATAAAAGTCTTGTTCAGGAGAAGCCAAGCACGATAGGGCAACGCCTCCCTGCATATTGGGTCTTTCAAAAAGTGTTTATGTGCAAATTCCAGTAGATCGATGCCGAGCGCAATCCTTTTTGCTTCGCGCCTGTAATTTTCGATGTCCTCTTCGAATTTTCTCCGTTCTTTGTCAGCTTCGTCTGTGTCCTTAGCGCCTTGTGTCGGGTCTAGGCTCTTCTCTTCCGCAGTAATCCACGCCAGATAGGCGTCGATAAGAGGCCGTAGACTCGCAGGATCAAATTCACCCGCACCTAGAACAACGAATTGGATAGGAACGCCGCTAATCTCATTCGAAACAATCCTCGGCTGTTGATAACGAGGCATCCAGGTGGTGGTAAGACGCAACCTATCGCCCTTGACAACTTCGGCGACGCCACAATTAATACCGATGGCCGGATAGGAGAGAAAATCACGAAATCGGTATGACGCCTCCACGCGGTCGAGTTTCAAAGGCCTGTGAACATCGGTGGGGATTTCGATAGAGAGTTGCACCTGGTGGATCGCATGATCGTAGTGGTGCCGCCGCCTTTTGGTTACTTCATTGCTGTTGTTTTCCAGCATGACCCTCAGATTGCGGCGACCGGAATCACGCAAATCGTTATCAGTCTGGATTGTCAAAGATAGACCATCAAGATTGGGGGCCATGTCTTTGACAGAAGGTGCAACCTTCCGCAATTCCTCGAGAAAATCATTCCAAGATTCTTTAGACCGAAAATGACTGGGCCTAATAGTGGCGGCTCTGTACGCCCAATTCCGCCCATCGTTGCTTGCAATCCAGTTGGCAACTGTACCGGTCACTGCCATCCGCATATTTTGGGACCACGACGCAGTAGCGGCGTAGTGGCTCTTTTCATCAGAAAGCGCAACAGACAACAGTTCAAGATTTACTGGGAGCCGACGCCACTTTTGTGGAATATCAATCTCCTGTGCCGCCAGGTCATCATCAAAAATATATTGTCCTCGTTGTGCAGCTAGGCGCGGAGTTCCATCCTCCACCTCGTCGTCTGGACTGTCCGTTTCCTCATCTTCATTCAATGAGTCGTCGGCATAATCAATGGCCTCCTCTGCGCCTGCCACCCATCCATCATCGGACAGTCTTACACCGTGCTCAGCAAGCAGGGTTCGGTAGATCTCTTGCTGAATTTCGCGGCGGTGCCGTCTTTGGTCTTCAGGCCTGCTTTCTTCTTCGGCCAGTGCCACATCCAGGCGTTCCTTCATCTCTTCAAGGACCGCGCTTTCAAGTTCCTTCCGCAATGGTGGATTTGGGTAGAGATCAAGCTCCTGCTTGACGAGTTCATCCCAACTTGGAAGGGCACGCACGTAAATTGAAAAGGAGGCGCTTACAGTCAGATCACCAGCCATGTCGGCTGCAATTTGGCAATCGATGCCATGAGTGCTGAGATGAATGTCAGAAGTCTCATCCTCCTGGCCGGTTTCCTTATAGCGAGGCAATAGGAATCCGGAAGCAAATCGCAAAGACGGCTTGGTCCCGTAGACTATCTCCCCGTCAGGACCAGCACCGCTGGATCGTTGCCAAGTTAAGTTCAGGAGTGCGTCAACCAGTCCTTCTTTGGCGTCGTTAACGCGGGAAGCCAATGCCGGAGGCAGCTCTTTCAAATCGACAGTTTTCATCTGCTCCCTTCCGGCTCGTTCGAAACAACAGTCACGACATGGTGCTCGGCAGTCTCGTAGATCCGCCATACTTCATGCCGACGCTTTTCAGGAAGCTGGGAGATAGTGCCATACGGATCGATGAGAATGCGCATGAATACCTGATGGAAAGCTGAACCAGTGCGAATTCGCATGGAACGTGTCCAAAAAATTCCCCAGTCCCAATAGTGACGCGCCACGTCCTCACTAATCCCAAGTGCATTCATGAAACTCAGGTAATGGTGTCGGTTGCGTGGTGCCTGGGGTCTGACTTCGTTCCGTGGAGCATCGATAAGGTCGGCGACATCTATCCAGTGTCGCATAGCCAAAAGCCCCGGCAAGGCCAATGTAGGGTCAATATTGAGCATGCTCTCGCGGAGAGCATTGACCTTAGCCGTAATGTCAGCACCAGGTAAATTTTCAACCGCACCGACAACCGCCTCGTGATAGAGGGACAAGACATTTGAGGCATCGGCAGTGAGGCTCAACTTTTCGCGCGCCATGTCTACGAAGTCATGGCTAAATACACAAATTTGTTCACCTGGCTGTAAGTCCTTTGCCAGCTTCCGAGTAAAGACCTGCAGCGCCTCAGGATCGTAGAGCGCAACCTCTGAACCGTCGAACGCCCTAATCTGAAGATTGCCGGAGGTAGTAATAATCCGAGGATGTCCGGAACCTGGCGCGGCGACAGTTGTCAGGTCGAGAGTTCCGAGGCGCGGTAATTGCGGCTCGGCATCTAGATCGGGAATATCCATGGATCGACCGTCCATGGCGCGTTCAAATTCCGTTTGAACAGCGAGAAGCATATCCCCGATGGGCTCGATACCGTCAATCTCAAGCAAAATACGAATGCGTCGCAAGGTTTGTTCTACGCGCGCCAAATTTGAGAGAACGTAGACGCTCTCAGGAAGCCACGGTCGAGTCAGAACATGTAGCAGGTCATCTGCGTACGGCTCGATAAAAATGATGCGCTGAAATAGCTTCTGCTCTTGCTGACTGAGGTCAAGCTCTTCAATGGCTTCGCGGCGATCCACTAAAAGAAGTTTCCGTCCTAGACTCGGACGCACGTCAGATAGCGCCGCATCGCCTTCGATACGCCACTCAGCGAAACCACGAAGTAACTCACTCGAAAATACGATGATCGAACGCGTAGCTTTGCGCGTAAGGCCGCGAACACACTCATCAAAAAGCTTGTGTCCTGGGTTGTTAGTATCCGCTAGCTCACATAACTTGTCGTACGAGATGAGAAACTGCGAGAGACGCTTGTGATTTGCGCCGGCAAGCCCCAATTTCAGGGCTGGTTTGATCTTACTACGTGGTGCTATGTGGTCGAATTTCGCGCCCATGCTCTGAAGTTCGAAGCCCTCGTAATTCTCTGTGAGGAATTTGTTAAGTTCGCGTGGTGATCCCGGCAATCCGATTATATTTTGAAGTACGCTCACCGCAGTGGTAACTGCATCGGCGATCTCTTCTTCCCCGGCGTCCAGCAGGGCTCGCCTTAGCTTGAGGCCAGAATCAACAACCTCCAGAACGTCCGCGCCATAGACCTCTGCGGTAATTTGGGAGAGGCCGGTGCCAGAGGCAGATTCCTGACCCAGCAGATCTGGCTTGGAGTTGAGAACAACATGAGATTTAGCGGGCCTCTTGTGATGCGTGATGGTACTGCGCCGAATGTCGAACTCCTTGATGATTTCCCACCGAAGTGCTTGCAGAACAAAAACATCATCGGTTACAGCCAGTACGGGCGGACATTCGGTGCCATAAAGGTCGCGTACTATACTGAGAAAGCGTGCCAGCGGCTGACGCCAGTTTTTTCCGAGCCTGTTTCGAGCGCGCCGCGTGAGATCGATTAGAATGATATCTGGTCGGCGACCGCCATGGCGGGGATCAAGACTAGCTGCGCGTAACAATTTGATGCGTGCAGCATTGGCATGAACACCGAATAAAAAGAATGGAGTGCGCAATGGATCAGCCGCCGCATCAGTATGTTCTCGACGTTCTGATATCCAGGTATGACGTTGGAGGCGCCGTAGAAACTGATCCTCATATGTGCGCACGCCTGCATTCTCGATACCGTTCTGGGGAGTGATCTCAAAGAGCGTAGGATGAACAAGACCAGGATCGTTCTCTATGGCTTTTCTGAACCTCATGTCCTTCTTGCCACTTGTGAGAAGATGCTTAAGGCTATGCAACGCCATGAGATAGCCAGTGACGGAACTGCCGGAAGACTCGAGCAAAACCCGGTTAAGAGTGGGTAATGTGGCTTCGTCGATATAGCTGCGGTCAATCAAGAGCGTTCTCTGGGTTCCACCTGTACTCCGACTCCAGGGAAAAAAGAGAGTGGCGAACCCTGTGCTATCGCAGCTACCGAGGCGCTGAAGCGCCGACAGGGCATGTATTATGGCGACACCGTCAAGCTGTTGGGGCCAAATCAACGCGGCTTCGCTCGTGCCGCTGGTCAGCACGCGGTCGAATAACCGGAGTAACTCGGTTGCCGACGGTCCAATGCCACAAAGGTTTTCAGGTTCACTGCGGCGGCGAAGACGCAACCTCTCGCTTGTGGAAAGTGTTTCAGCGCCGCCACGGGACGAATCATACAGGCGGGTCGCGCTGGTACATGAACTTTGGCTATCTCCCATCATGGCCGCCACGTGTACAGTTTCTATCGGAAAGACATTTGGTATTCCCACGGATTGAAAGCTCGTATGCGACTTCGGCAGCCTCGTCATCCTTGACGCCCCGGCCAAAGGCAGCGTGAATCTCGCGCGCGGCAGGAAGCGGAAGCTTGCGCAAGGCCTTCGTCGATACGCTGACGGAACCTGAGATTCGTCGGAACCGAGAATCTACAGCTGATGTATTCAGAAGGCGGCAAAGTAACTTTAGTGAAATCGTCTGAGATTTGGCAGGATCTGGGAATATTACAATAGTGTGATTTTCGCTAACAAATCCCTGCTGACCGGGGACCCTATCCTTCCGAACAACGGCCGCGATCAATCGACGTTTCTGCCGACGATTGCTCGTACGCTGAAGGATTATTGCATCGCTACGAACAATTGCAGTGCTATCTCTTGCGATCTTCACGAGGCCAATGCGATTGGAATCAAGCTCCCCATCGTGAGGTTCGCAAATCGTGTTGGGCTTTATGTTGTGCGCCCAGAATAGAGGAACCTCGTTCGCGCGCGGCTTAAAGCCCCTTCTGTACCGGTGCTGCTCTCGGTTCCACACGAAGTATCCTGCCTTTGCTGCATAACCATAGTCGTGGAGCGTCTCCAGCCCGTCCTGAAAAAGTCGGTCATGCAGCGTGCCATCTGGCAAGGCCCAGAGACGCTCGCTTGGCTGCACGGGAAGGTCGAGACAACCAAGGCTGCGCGGAGGCTTGTCGATCAAGAGAAGCGCACTCGTGGCGGGAGCGGCATGCGCCTTTTGGCCCTTCTTCCTCAGTACTAGAACACATACGTCGTACATCACATCCAAAAATAAATCACGGCGCTTATCAATCGGATCAAGGCGCAGAACATGCGATGTTTCGAGGATGCGCTTTCTTAAAGCGGCGAAGTATGCGCCACCCACAAAGGATGTGGGAACGATAAGACAGATCACGCCGTCGGGCCTCACCCACCGCAATGCCTGCTCAATAAACAGAGCATAAAGGTTGACATACCCATCTGTAATGATTGGTTGAAAACGCGTTAGAAGGTCCTTGGAAGGACGAAAAACCCGACCGTATGGGGGATTCCCAATGACGGCATCGAAGAGAGTATCCGGTGCGGGCGATTTCAGTGTGTTAACCCTCTGGATCGGAACGCGGAGCTTCCTCCCTGCTTCCTTAATCTCAGCGCGCAATAAACTAGAAAGGAGGGTGCGTGACAGACATGCAAGATGAGGTTCTATTTCCATACCAGCCAAGGTTGCTTCGATCTTTTGAAGAATGATCTCCGGCTTTATCCCACGCTGTCGGCCATTGCAGGCAATCCGAGAAGCAAGGGGGACCAGAAACGCAGCGCCACCAGAAGCAGGGTCAAGAATTCTGTGTTTGCCTGGCTCAATACCAGCCTCGACCAAGACATTGATTGCATGGTCAACCAGGTGAGGCGGTGTGAAATAGGCTGCAAGACGCCTCCGGCGACCCTTCGGCATCAGGAGCGCATAAAGGCTTGATATCCAGTAATGCTTCTCATCATCAGCCAAGTCTTGAAAAAAAATTCGCGCCGGCGGACAAATTAACCGGTTCTGGACGATAGCCTCGCACACTTGCAAAGGCGTCATTTCGAAATATTCTAGCTCAGACACAATCCGCCGAAGGTCACGCAACCGCCGAATACGTGTCTGCTCAATTTCCTGTATGTCGGTGGTGTCCTGTAAGTGCATCACTTCTTTTTTTCTAATTTCTCAAACGAGAGTGTAACCATCGAGCACCCACTTGAATAGAGAAACATGGGCACCATATCAGGCCACCCAATTGGAATGAATGGCCTGTCATCACCCCATCGACCTCCCACCACCGCCGGGACCATCACCCCTACCACCGCGTTCCTGCCCTCTAGCCGCTCGACTATGCGCGGACTTCACGGACCGAGGCTCCTTGCTGCGCTGATTAAAGGCGTCGTAGGCGCGTTTCAGGTCCGACTTGCTCATGCCGCTGGTTTTCTCGCGGCCCGATTTCGAGACGCCATGCGCCTTGAGTTGGGCCTGTTCCTGCGACTTCTCGTTGGCTTTCGCAATCGCCATGTCGATTTTGCCGACCGCCAGCGCGTGGGTGCCGCGTATTTGGCTGCGGCGGGTGCTCTCGTTGTGGCGCATGCCGTTGCGTTCCTTGGTGAACCCCTGCCTGACCTGCCCTTGCTCGCGCTTGACGGCCTTGCTCTGCTGCGTGCCTAGGGCCTTGCGCTCCTTGTCCTGCTGCTTGGCAAGTCCGGGGGCTTCGCCCTTGATGACCCAGCGGAAGGCCGGGGCCAAGCTGCCCTTGGTCTGGTCATTGAACAGGTTTTCGCCGCGTAGGTTCTTGAGCAGGTGCTTGACCCGTCCATAGGCAGTGCGCCGCGCGTAATCCATGCCCTTGCGCTGCTGTTCCTGACGTTGCAACAAGTCGCGCCATTCGGGCTTGTGACCCTCCTTGACCCGCTTGCTGACCTCGGCAAGCGCTTTGGCCTCGCGAGCGTGTAGACCCTCCCGAAGCGCCTTGAACTCGGTATTCGCCGCTTTGTTCTCGGCCCACATGGCGGCGGTCGCATGGGCCTTGGCGGTTTTCATCTCGTCGATGGTGTTGGCGGTCTCGCGGGAGCGTTCGGCTTGGGCCATGGCGCGACCGGCGATGAACACCCGTGCCCGTTCGACGGAGGGCAATTTTTCCGACGGACGGTCGGCGAGTTTGATCTTGATCTCGCGGGCCTTGGCGTCCTCGACGTGGCGGCTCACGGAAAAGACCTCGCCCGCCATATCGACGACGACATAGGCACGTCTCTGACCCTGCGCCAGATGATAGCCGCGTTCTTCGAGGGCATGGACGAAGCTCGCCCCGTTATCGGCCTCGCGATAGGCGGCGGTGATTTCGGTGATGCGCTGATCCTTGGTGATGCCGGTGCGCTTTTCCTGATTATATTCAGCCCAGTTTTTCCGGGACCGCTCGTTGAACCTGTCGGTGCCCCGGTCCTTCTCTAGACCCTCGGGCAGTTTGTGACCGAACTGGTGGGCCAGTTTTCTCGCCATGTCGCGGTTACGCTGCCGGTCGAACGAATTGTGAATGATCTTCATATTTTCGGCATCGACCCGCGACCAGACGACATGGGCATGCTCGCGGCCCTTCTTGTTGTGAAACACGACGACACGCGGCTGGCCAACGAGATTATGCGCTTCTTCGAGCTGGTCGATGGCCGTGGCGTATTGTTCGCGGGTCATCGGCTCGCTCGGATTGATCGACAGCGAAAACAATGGCTTGGTGCCTTTTGTTCCAGCGGCGACCGCTTCCATCTCCTTGAACGCACCCATGACATCGTCGGCGACCGTGCCGCGCACTTCGGCAATCTCGAAGGTCTGGTCGAAGCCATCCTTATCGACGGTGCGCTGAAGGTGATACGCCAGATCGACACCGTTGGCGCGGATATTAGATTTAATGATTGTCATGGGTTACGCCCCAATGCTGACATGCAGGCCGAGCGTATATCCGTGACCGTCCTCAAGGCGTCCTCGATGGCCGCTTGAGACGGGTTGTCGCCGGGGGAGTTCAGTGCCTTGGCGATCTGGTTGACGTTGCTGCCGACCTTGCCAAGATGCCCGAGCAGCTGGGCAACGTCCTTGCGGGGTTGGGTAGGCACCCGCGAGGACCGGGGCGGCGGTACGTCGAGGGCGAGCATGCGCAAATACGCGCCCGCGGTAAGGCCAACGGCTTGCGCTTTAGCGTGGATCTCGTTGCGTTCCGCCTTGGTGAAGCGAACGGAGAGCGCCACATCGCGCTGCCGTTTTTGTGAGCCTGAGCGATGCTTCTTTGTCATCGTGATGTCTCCAAAAACAAACGGTCAAGCGACCGTGGAGAGGGGATGAAACGGGGGGATACCTCCCCCCTTTCCAAGATGCGCGGTCATACCGCGCACATCTTGCAGCCACGCAATCTATAGACATACGATTTACATAACATATGCACTATGAATCCATGACATACCCTCTGTCAATTACGAAAAACAGCCATCCCGGAAAGATCCGAGACGGCTGCAACTGTGCTCTGGACGAGCGTTAATATTCTTCGGCGAGCATGACCGTCATGACGCGAAAACAGCTGTCAGGATCGGACGGGTTTTCACTGCCAAGGTCACATTGGTCATCGGCGTAGTAGTCGATTTTCCAGATGACTTTGCCGACATCGACAACCTCGAAGCTGCCGTAATCGTGTTCGCCGTGGGGATCGTTATCGCCGTCGAAATCGTCGAAAATCACGACGTTGCTCCAAATTCCGGCAATCGTTACCGGGTCCAGAGCCGCTATACCCCGCGTGAGGACGGTTTTTCCCGTCGCACACGTTATCCCGCCACGGGCGCGGAGCTGATCGTTCAGCTCCGCGATCCGCTTTGCGTATGGAACGCGACCCATTAGGCCGGTCCCTGCGCTTTCGGGGGTTTCACCGGCGTGATGAAGGTCACACCGTTGTGCTTGGGCAGTTCAATGGGGATATGGTCCCACTGGAGAATGCCGCCTTCCTTGTTCTCGGCCTTTCTGGCCCAGATCGCGCCGATTTCGCGGGCCGGACCGAGTATGTCCTTCCCGTTTTGGTCCTGCCCTGTGATCCGTGAGAAGCTCACACGGTACATGGGGCGGGTCTTTTCTGTGGTTTCGTAAGTCATCGAATTTTCCTTTCGATAAGTTTGAGGGGCTGGAACCATTCCAACCGTGCGCAGACGTCTCGGGCTGGGCGGACCGGGGCTGTCAAGGGCGCGAAGCGCCGTCAGGGGTACCCTTGATAGCCCCGGTCCGTCCTGCCAGGCTGTGTACGGTTGGAATGGTTCCAGCCCCTCAAGTCGCAGAGTTTGGATCGATGGCTTACGAAACCACAGAAAAGACCCATTCGACCTCTGGACGAGTCATGCGCCTTTCGTTAAACCGCAAGCATGAAAGGACTTTCGTTCCCTAAGCGCAAAGCACTGGTTCCCAAGATCATGCCGTTTCCCCGTGGCGTTTATGATCGTCCACGCGATAAGGGAGCACTGCCGTTTGCCCGCTGGCTGATGGACGAGGAAATCCTCGATGGACGGTTCCGCTACATACCCGGCCAGTCGATCTTTCTGGGGCAATGGAAGGGACAATTCATCGGTTCGAACGACGACCGCCATATTCTGACCGTGGCCGGGTCGCGGACCGGTAAATCGTCGGCGGCGCTCATTCCCAATTTGCTCGATTATCGCGGCGCAACCATTGTCATCGATCCCAAGGGCGAGCTGGCGCGCGAGACGGCTTTATGGCGCAATAAACCTGACGGAGCCGATCAGCCGGTTCATATTTTCGACCCGTTCGGAACCGTGCGCGGCAAGGCCGCCGATCTGCCGAAAGCCCGGTTCAATCCCATGGACCTGCTCAGCGTCGACCCCGAGGACGAAAATCTCGTCGATGACGCGGACATGATGGCCGAAAGCCTTGTCCCGGAAGATCCGGGCCGGGGGGCCGATCACTGGACGGCGGCGGCCCGGAACATCGTCAAGGGGATTATCCTGCATGTCGCCCTTAATTCCGATCCGGAAGACCGGACACTTCTGAGCGTGCGGCGGTTTTTAACCGACACGGAATTCGAAAAAGCCGACGATACGGACGGCGACTCGCTTTTGGATGTCATGGAAATGGGCGCGGGCGGTGGCGGTGCTTTCGACGTGGTCGCCGGAGAGGCTGCGACCATCCGCACGATGGGGCCGACCGAACGCGGCTCCGTCCTGTCGGTCGCCCGGACGCAAACAAAATTCCTGAGCTCCCCGCAAATGAAGGACGTTTTGTCGTCATCGCCCAAACCATTCAGATTCGAGACCCTGAAGGACCGCCCCGCGACCGTCTATTTATGCCTGCCCGCGATGCGCATGGGCACCCATAGCCAATGGCTGCGCCTAATGATCAATATGGCCTTCGGCGCGATGGAGCGGAACGAGACCATACCCAAATTGCCGGTCCTGTTCATTCTCGAAGAATTCCCGGTTCTCGGTCATATGAAGCAGATCGAGACCGCCGCCGGTCTGATGGCCGGGTTCGGCGTCAAGCTGTGGACCGTCGTGCAGGATTTCGGGCAGCTGAAAAGCCTCTATCGCGACAGATGGGAAACATTTCTGGGTAATGCCGGCGTGTTGCAGGCCTTCGGCAATAACGACGTATTGACCCTCGACTATCTCTCCAAGCGCCTTGGCAGGACGTTTTTTGTCCAGCGCGAGGAGCGCCATGTCGGGTCCGGCCAAGCCCAGCACGGCGAAATCGGCGAGCGCGAATCCGCCCAAAGCTCGGCCCTTCTGGACCCGGCGGAACTAGCGATCTGGTTCGGTCGTCATAAGGACAAAAAGGAACAGCCGCAATTGCAACTGCTCATCATCGGCGACCAGCATCCCGTCGTTATCGAGCGCGTCGCCTATTACGAACACGAATATTTCAAGGGGCGGTATGCGTAGGAGTCTCTGGCTATCCGTGAAAGAACGGAAAGACGGCACCGTCCGAATTCGCTGGCGGGAGCATTTCCTCCTCTTTGAGATGCTTATCATAGCTCCCATTGCAGGCGTGACTGCGATGATCCTTCTTCACCTGCTGCTTTCCCTATTCTTCGGCGATAAGGTTATCGAATCCGGTATCGGAGGCAATCTCACAATCGCCTATATCATTTGGTGTCCGCTCTCGGTCTATAGGTTTACGCCATGGAACGGGTTTGCCGCCGTCGATATCGGCCCGAAGTTCGTTAAAATTCGAGGAAACAGTCGATGGAGGTGGCGCAAAATCCCACGCGACGCGATTGAGAGCGTCGAATATGGTCAGGCCAGCGAATGGAATTGGCAGCCAAATGATGTTGCAACGATTGGCGGGCCGGAGTACCGACCGAGCAGAAAAAAATATGGCGACCTATTCCAAATCGCCATCTTCGCCAAAGGGCGGCGATACCTGGTTATCGCCACCCGATGGGATCGTGACTACGTCCACGAAATCACGGAAACGATCAAGACCCACCTCGCCCCCAAACGCATGACCGAGACCGTCGAGGATTATATCCGCTGACCGGATGAGCGAGGGATTTGCCGTCAAGACGACCTTCGCCGCTGCTCATCCCGATTGTGTGAAGCCCCATACCCGAATTACCGCATCGCCCGGACGCAACTAGAGCGGCCCGGTAAGCGGCCTTTCGCGTGTGATATAGGTGAAGTAAAATGCATGGATTCGTGCTGATAATGCTTAGGAACGTATCACACTATTAAGGTTTTATGAAGATAAATTTGCAATATTCTCAACTATTATGATATTTTCATTTCTTTTTTATTCAATTTTATTTGAGGATTTTAAAATGTACGTCAAGTTGAGAGAGGGAATTGGTATCAATCCATTTATCGTCACGGGTATGCGTGAGCTTCACAGAGAGCCCGCGACAGTCGAGAATACGACATACAGCAACGCGGAACTGGATCGAGTCACGGGGTTGCGAAGGCGAGACCAAGTGCTGACGACCCGCGAAGATCTCAAGGCCGCGTATGACGCTTTTAATATAGCCAGAAAACCCGAGTTCAGGAGGGACCTAGCGGCACGCACCCAAACGCTTACTGCTCAATATCACACCAAATTGTTCTTCGACGGAGGCACGGCCATGGAAATTCACGAAACGCCGGCGGAATATCGTCAAGCCGTGCAGGATCAACTTGGAAATCTATCTCCGGCCTTGCTTGCCGCCTATCTGGCGAATTCCCGAACGCAAGGCCCTCGGCGGACAGGATGTCGTCCCGGAGAATCATAATTATCGGGGTGCAGACACCTCTGCACCCCTTGGAGAGCCAATTTTATAGCGGGGGTACGGGGTCAACGGAAAAGCGAGAAAGATTATCTTCGTTTTCGAACCCTGCGGGGGCGAAAACGCAATAATCTTGCGCTGCTTTTCGGTTGATGCCGTGGGGGTCGCAGATCCCTTTTTGTCCAGTAGGTCTATCCCGCCTCCGTAAAGCGGGTGATCCAGACGCGGCGATCCTGACCTTCGTTCCAATCGAAGCCCATTTTGTACAAGACGCTGTAGAACATGAAACCGGGAAGATAGCGGAACGTCATCGTACTTCCGCCGAGCGCCACGCCACCAAGCAATCTTTGATGTTTCGGGTCTGACGGGATCGGCTGGGCGGGCGGAACAGGTCCGTTGGTGCGCGTGTTGCCCGTACTTTCGTGAAGGGGCGCGGTCGAGAACAAATGGGCACCCCCCGGCCACAGTTGGGCGTCCGCCAGCGATATGCCGTAGGCCCCATCCCTCGGCACACACCACTCGATATCGTTCACCGTCTCGCTTTGATCGTGACCGCGCCATATGACGGCGCTTAATTCAAAACAGCCCGTCGGCTCGCTGGACATCGATGCATCCTGAATGTTTGGCGGCACTTTCTCCACCGTCAGGGCGACGCGCGGAAACTGATCGTGGAAATGGGCTTGCGGATTGTAAGGGGCGTTGTCGAATAGTCCGGCCAAGGCCGAATTGTCGATAGCCGTGTTACCGGATGTTCCGCTTCGGGACGCAACGGCTCCGCTGGTCGGCGCAAAGGCCGCGTCAAGCGATGCCGCCATTTCATTGAGTGCCTGTTCGGTCGCTTCGCACCCCGTCAACGCGGCCAGCATCGCTATGCCCGCCAAGACCCTCCCCGCATATACCATCGTATTCACCCCGGAATTTTTACAAAAACGTCTGCGCCCCAATCCCTGCCGGGCTTGAGACGGGTTCGACGGTGCGCATATAAACAAAGGTTCCTTTTTCCGCCTTTCAAATTCTATTTATCCGGGTCACGATAACCTGTTGGATTCGCTTGTTTCCCGAACAGGAAAATCGCGCTGGAGACCGCGATTTTCCTTGCTTCATAAAGGAACCATTTCGAGCCGTTTTGGAATTAAATTACGAAGCAATAACATGATGTTAGTCATATATTTTTTGCAAACCGGGAATGCATTCGTGAAGATTGGCTATGCAAGAGTATCGACCGAAGAGCAGAGCCTTAACCTGCAATTCGATGCCTTGAAAGCCGCTGGGTGCGAAAAGGTTTTTCAGGATAACGGCATATCAGGAGTGGTCGCCGACCGACCCGCGCTGAAGGCCGCGCTGGCGGCGGTCGGTCCCGGCGATGTGCTCGTTGTCTGGAAGCTGGATCGGCTGGGGCGCAGTCTCGGGCATTTAATCCAGCTGATTAACGAGCTGGGCCAACGCGAGGCCGGTTTTCAGTCTCTATCCGAGAGTATCGATACGACGACGGCGGGCGGGTTGTTGCTGTTTCATGTCATGGGCGCGTTGGCGCAATTCGAACGGGCGCTGATCAGCGAACGGACGAAGGCGGGCATGAAGGCCGCAAAGCAACGCGGTCAGGTTTTGGGACGGCCCCGCAAGCTGACCGACGACCAGATCCGTGAAGCCGGACTTCTAATCGCGGGAGGAACGCCGCGCAAGACGGTGGCGCGGTTTTTCGGGGTCGCGCCCGAGACGTTGCGCCGGTCGCTGGCAGAACAATCAACCAAACCAAACGAAAGGAGAAAGACCGATGACAAATGAACCGCCCACCAAAATGCAAATGGCCGCCACGGTAAAAATGGCGCGCGGACGCTTCGACGAGATTAAAGCGCATATCAATACCGCCATGTCGGAATTGCGGGATGTCGAATTGGCGCTGGAAGATGGCGAATACGACGGCAGAACCCAAACCTCGCCGAAAAAATAATCGCACGCTGTCCCCGGCAAACCGCATTGCCAAGCCAGCCGAAGGCCCTTCCCTTCCATACAGGTTGCTCGGCGCGGGCCTGATCGCACCTCTTATCGACACCATGTCTAATGGGCGCCGCCCCTCGCGCAGGACAGAAAAATAGCCCCAGCCGTGTCCTCGCCTTCGGCTGCGGGCCGCACCAAGACTGGGGCGATTTGTCTGGCCTTTGCTACCCCCGGTCTCGGCGACGGCCAAGGGGTCGCGTGCGCAACCCCTCTTCTAATTAAGGGAAGATTTGGTCATGAAACCGGGCGGCAAGGTGAGATTGTTTGAACGTCAAAACACAAATAAACAACTTTTAGTTGCATTATTAGGAATATATCCCTACTATACACTTCAAGCAGGGAGGCGATCTCAAACGGATCGACCACCTATAACAAGAAACGACAACGACAAGAACCGAGCACCACAACAACAATTAGTTGTGGATAGCTCGGCGGTCAGAAGGCAAAGACATTGACGGAGCGAAGACCAAAGGCGGATAGTGATTCTAGGCGTCCGCGTCCGTCCGAGGGAAAAGAAGTCGATTCCCGGCTTGTCGATTTGGTCGACTTTCTCGCCCGCCGCGCCGCCGAAGAAGATTTCGAGATATTTTTGAAAACCGGCAAACTGCCTTTTCAACATGGTAGTCCAGAAGAAGAGTCCGCATGATGCGTAGCGAAAAACCCCACCCACGTCTGATCGAGATAGCGCAATTTCTGGCACGCCGCGCCGTCGAAAGAGATTATGAACGCCTACTGAAAACCGGAAAACAGCCCTTTGAAAACGATGACAGTGAGTTAAAAGCACCATGAAACGAGTCGCCATATACGCCCGGTACAGTTCCGACCTGCAAAAGGAAACCTCGATTGAGGATCAAGTGCGCCTGTGCGAAGAACGCGCGGCTAGGGAAGGTTGGCAAATCATTAATTGCTATACCGACCCTGCCCTCTCCGGTTCGAACATGATGCTGCGTCCGGGTGTCCGGATGCTGATGCAGGACGCAATAGACGGGAAATTCGAAATCATTTTGTCCGAGGCGCTGGACCGGTTGTCGCGTGATCAGGCCGATATGGCCGTGATGTACAAACGATTGAACTACGCCAATGTGAATATCGTCACCCTGACAGAAGGCGAAGTTGGCATTATCGATATCGGCCTGAAAGGCCTAATGAACCAGCTTTATATCGTCGAGATGGCGAAGAAGGTGAAGCGCGGACAGCGCGGACGCATTGAGGCGGGCAAGGTCACTGCCGGACTGGCCTATGGCTATAACGTCGTCAAGAAATTCGATGCGCGCGGCGAGCCAATCCGGGGCGAACGAGAAATCAATGAAGAACAGGCGGCTATCGTCCGACGTATTTTTACCGAATACGCGGATGGGCGGTCGCCCAAGGCCATCGCGGCGCAACTGAACGAGGAAGGCGTGCGCTCGCCGACCGGCAAGGGGTGGAACCAAAGCTCCATCAATGGCCGACGGGACCGGGGATACGGCCTCCTGAACAATCACATATATATCGGCGAATTGGTCTGGAACCGGGTGTCGCAGTGGAAATGCCCCGATACCGGCTCGACGAAACGCCGTTTGAACCCCGAGGAAGAATGGATCAGGAACGAAGCGCCGGAGCTGCGCATTCTCGATCAGGACCTATGGGACCGGGCAAAAGTGCGCCAAGCGGAACTGACAAAACAATCGGGGAAATTCTGGACGGCGCACCGACCACGTTACCTGCTTTCGGGCTTACTGAAATGCGGCACATGCGGGGGCGGCTTTTCCAAGGTCAATCATGAGCGCTATGCGTGCTCCACAGCGCGCAACAAGGGCACCTGCGAAAACCGGTTGAGCATGAAGCGCGATGACATCGAGCGTAGCGTGCTCCACGCCATTCAGCACAAGATCATGGCCCCAAACGCGCTGGCTCTGTTCTGCGAACAGTATATGCGCCACTGGAATGAATTACGGGCCGAGCGTAATGCCAATATCCATTCCTATCGAGCAGAGCTGGAAAAACTGGCGCGAGGCAAGAAAAAGATCGTCGAGGCGATTATCGCCGGTGTACCCGGATCGGAAGTGAAGGACGATATGAACGAAATTGTCCGCCGCCGCACCGAATTGGAAATGTTGCTCGACCAGACGGACGAAATTCCAGTGTTGCTTCATCCAAAAATGGCAGATCATTACAAACGGCAAGTCGGGCGTCTTGTCGCCGCGTTGGAATCGGGGAGCGAATCCGAGCGGGACAGGAACTGTCTGCGCACCCTGATCGACAAGATCACATTGACCCCGAATACAACCGGGAACGCACTGCAAGTCGATCTATATGGCAATTTAGCAGGTATTTTGGCGATGGCCGATGAGGCTGAAACGCCCAGCCAGCGCGCGATTGCGGCTGGTGGGCGCGTCAAATTGGTGGGCCCGGCGGGCCTTCGACTTGAGTACCGGGAGATTTCTGCAGATCCGCACATCGGCGCGCCCCCTTTCTACCGGCAGGTCGAGATTAAATCCGGCTTCCGGGCGATCTGAACCACCAGAACCCCGCTTCATTTTGGAATACTTGCCTTCAACGCGGCGGCGGGGCAAATTTGGAGCATGCAAATCGACATTCATGCAGACACTGTCTGTCCGTGGTGCCTGATCGGCATTGGACGGTTGCGCCAGGCGATTGCTGCGCGGCCTGGGGCCGGTGCGAAATTTCGCTGGCGCAGTTTTTTGCTCAACCCGGACATGCCGCACGATGGCATGAGCTGGGACGATTACCTGACGATCAGGTTTGGGACGGTGGCCCGTGGACAGGCCGTTCATGAACGTATTGCCGAGGTCGGAAAAGAAGTCGGCGCGGTGTTTCGGTTTGATCGCATCCAGCGGATACCCAACAGTCTCGATAGCCACCGGTTGTTGCTGCATGCGGTGGCTCAGGATCTCGAAGCCGAGTTTTTTGCTGTTCTCACCGGTGGTTTTTTTGTCGAGGGCGCGGATATTGGCGACAAAGAGACCCTTATCGGATTGGCCCGCTCAGCCGGATTGAATGGCGACGATGCCCGCGCTGTGCTCAACGGCGACGCGTATCGCGACGAAGTTCTGGCCCAGGACCGGCGCACCCGGCGGGTCGGGTTCGACAGTGTTCCAACATTTGTTTTTGCCGACCGGTTTGCCGTCGCCGGCGCGCAAACCGAGGAAACCTTAACACCGATGCTCGACCTCGCAAGAAGCCAAAGTGAACAAGCGCTGGGGCTAAAGCCGTGACCAGCCCCCTGCTCCGGCACCCTACTCGGCTATATGCGCCTCGCGCCATTCGCCCAGGCGCCGTCCCGCCTCAATGATCTGCTCTTCGGTGAGATTTCGCTCGAGGGTAACCAGCATCCGTTGCGCATCCTGGCTGCCCCCCGACGCGGCCAGGGTAAACCACATATAGGCTTGGGACTGGTCGCGCATGACGCCGTTTCCGGCGTTATTGAGCAGGCCCATATTATATTGGGCCCGGGCATTGCCCTCGGCTGCCGCGACATTAAACCACCGCGCTGCCTGACCGAAATCCCGCTCCACCCCGAAACCACCGAGATAGGCGGTGGCGAGGTCAAGCTGGGCCTCGATATGGCCTTGCTCGGCGGCCAGCAGATAAAGTTCCGCAGCCGCGCTATCATCCTCGTCGATCCCGTTTCCCAAGGCCAAGAGACGACCCAACGCCGCCTGGGCGTCGCCATCCCCATCATCGGCCAGATCGCGAAATATTTCGACAGCGCGCACGGTGTTTCCTGCGGCAAGAGCGGCTTGCGCGTCTTCCAGCTTCGGGCCACGCTCGCAAGCAATAAGGGCCATCAAGATGGTCACTGATAAGGTAAATATTTTCATCGGTGAAAGGCTAACATGCGGCGCCCCGGCTTAGCCAGTTTACTTAGGTGCCCGGCGCGCCATGGTTGCGAGCTGGCGCATCAGCAAGGCGGCGGCGTCATGGCGGGCCGCCAAATCCTCCCAATCACCGGACAGGACCAATTTATGATCAGGCCGGAGTTTCAGACGTGTTGTATATTTGGAAATGAATTCGATCAGCGCCATTGGATTGGCAAACTGGTCGCCGCGAAAAGTGACCACCGCCCCTCTCGGTCCGACATCGAGTTTTTCCACCCCGGCCTCAACGCATAAATGCTTGAGTGCCACTGTGTTGAAGAGGTTTTCAACCTCGGCCGGCAAGGGGCCAAAGCGATCGATCATTTCGGCGGCGAAGGCATCCATTTCTTCCCGAGTGACCAATCCCGCCACCCGGCGGTAAAGTCCCAGCCGCGTGTCGAGATCCGGCACATAGGCCTCGGAAATCAGCACCGGTGTTCCAAGGGAAATATTCGGTGACCAGGTGTCGACGAATTCGACGTCAGCGTCGCCGCTTTTTGCCGTCTCACCACCGCCAATGCCAGCTTCGCGGGCGGCCGCCACTGCTTCCTCCAGCATTTGCTGATAGAGCTCGACACCGACCTCCTTGATATGTCCCGACTGCTCGTCGCCGAGCAAATTGCCTGCCCCCCGGATATCCATATCGTGACTGGCCAGGGAAAATCCTGCTCCCAGCCCGTCAAGGGTCTGCATGACGTCCAGCCGCCGCTGGGCATTTGCCGTTACCTTATAATCGGCTGGCAGGAACATATAGGCGTACGCACGGTTCTTAGATCGGCCAACCCGGCCGCGCAATTGATAGAGCTGGGCAAGGCCGAACATATCGGCGCGATGCAAAATGATGGTGTTGGCATTGGGAATATCCAGGCCCGATTCGACGATATTGGTCGACAGCAGCAAATCATAACGACCATCGTAAAATGCCGTCATAATGTCTTCGAGTTCGGCTGGCGGAATTTGTCCATGGGCGACCGCGACCTTGACCTCGGGCACCAGCTCGGCCAGGCGCTCGCGCAGCCCCGCTAGGTCGGCAACCCGTGGACAAACATAGAAAACCTGGCCGCCTCGATAACGCTCACGCATGATTGCTTCGCGTAGGATCACTGGATCTTCGGGCACAACAAAAGTGCGCACCGCCAACCGGTCGACCGGCGGGCTGGCGATTAAGCTCAGCTCACGCACCCCGGCCAGCGCCAGTTGCAAGGTGCGCGGGATCGGGGTTGCGGTCAGGGTCAATACATGAACCCCGGCCTGCAATTCTTTGAGCCGTTCTTTTTGGGTGACGCCGAAACGCTGCTCCTCGTCAACGACCAGCAACGCCAAGTCCTTAAAGGAAATTGATTTGGCCAATAACGCGTGGGTACCGATGACGATATCGACATTGCCATCGGCAATGCCCGCCTTGGTGGCGGTCGCCGTCGCTGCGGGAACCAAGCGCGATAGCTGGCCGATACGCACCGGCAATCCGGCAAAACGCTCGACGAAATTTGCATGGTGCTGGCGGGCCAGCAAGGTTGTTGGCACCACCACAGCCACTTGGCGGCCGGTCAATGCGGTGACGAAGGCGGCGCGCAGGGCAATTTCAGTTTTTCCAAAACCGACATCGCCGCAAATCAGCCGGTCCATCGGTTTACCGGACCGCAAGTCGCCCAGGGTATCGGCAATCGCCTTTTCCTGATCGGCGGTGACAAAATAGGGGAACCGCGCGACAAATTCCTCGTAAAGTCCTTGTTGGGGCAGAAATTTATCCGCTTGTTTCAGTTCCCGTTCCGCCGCGATTGCCAGCAATTTATGGGCAATTTCGCGAATACGTTCCTTTGCCCTGGATTTGCGCGCCTGCCAACCCGCACCTCCGAGCTTATCGAGCTGTGCCCCGGCATCATCGGACCCGAACCGCGAGAGAAGATCGATATTTTCAACCGGCAGGAATAATTTGTCATCGCTCGCATAGACCAAGCGCAGGCAATCATGGGGCGCGGACCCCAGCTCCAAGGTCTCCAGCCCCTCATACCGGCCTATTCCGTGATCGACATGAACGACCAGATCACCGGCACTCAAGCTCGATAACTCGGCAATAAAGTTCTCGGCCCGCCGGGATTTCGGGGCACGCCGCACCAGCCGGTCGCCAAAAATATCCTGCTCTGTATAAAAAGCAAACCCGTCGGCGCTAAACCCGGTTTCAAGCCCCAGGACGACAAGGGCGATGCCATCGCTATCAACTGCCGAGGCCCAATTATCGACCGGCTGAGTTCCCGCCACCCCATGATCGACGAGCAACCCGGCCAGCCGGTCCCGGCTGCCCCGGCTATAGCAAATAACGACGACGCGGCGCCCGGCCTCAACGTCGCGGACGAAACGTTCGCGCACAGCGTCGAGCAAATTGATATCGGGCCGATTGCGCGCCGTCGAAAAATCTTCCGACCGGCGCCCACCCAACGAGGTTGTTCCGGCAATGCCTTCGGGTGCAGCAAACGCGGTGAACGCACCGACGGCCCGCGCATCCAGTGTCGCCGACCATTCTTCGCCGGTCAGGTACAGCCGGTTGGTCGGTAGCGGGTTATAAACCACATCGCCCGATTTCTTAGATTTTCCGCCGACCAGCCGGGACCGCGCTTGAAAATATTCATCGATCAGACCCAGCCGATCTTCGACCGCCTCGTCAATACCGGCATCCAGGGTAACCGAGGCTCCCGGCAA
The DNA here is from genome assembly GCA_021774575.1 of Alphaproteobacteria bacterium. Classification (GTDB taxonomy): domain Bacteria; phylum Pseudomonadota; class Alphaproteobacteria; order UBA6615; family UBA6615; genus JAJFIX01. The sequence goes on from JAJFIX010000027.1 coordinate 22,383, forward strand.
ATAGTCAAACACTGTCTCCAGTTTTTCATGGAAGAGCGGCAACCAATGCTCCATTCCCGGATGACGAAGCCCTTCGCTCACCGCCTCATAGAGATAGTCGCCACCGCGCACGGCACCGAAAAGTTCCCGATATTCAGTGCGAAATCGCTCGATAGCGGCGGCGTCGAGGGGAACTTCGCTGGCCGGCGAAAGGCGCAGCGTCTCCAAGTTTTGCTCGGATCGCTGGCTGATTGCATCAAAGGCGCGTATCGCCTCCAGCTCGTCGCCAAAAAAATCGAGACGCAGGGGCGTCTCGGCACCCGGCGGATACAAATCAAGGATACCACCGCGCACCGAATATTCTCCCGGCTCACGAACCGTGCCCGTATGGACGTAGCCCTGGCGTGAAAGAAAGTCGGCAATTTCGGCCGGGTCATGGCGTCCACCAACCGCCAATTCAATCACCGCCTCGGCAAAATATGTCCGGGCGGGCAAGCGCTGTAGAACGGCGCTGACCGTGGTGACGATAATCCTGATTTTGCTCCTGGTCGGCATCGCCAGACGCGCCAATGCGTCAAGGCGGCGCGCTTCGATATCGGAATGGGGCGGCACCCGGTCATAGGGCACACAGTCCCAGGCCGGCAGCAGCACGATATCGGCGTCCGGGGCGAAAAAGCCCAGGCATTCGGCAAACAGCTCGGCCCGCGCATCGTCGCTTGCAATATGGAGGTGGGACGATGCCGTCTCCCCAGCCCGGAGCTGGCGGGCCAGCCACAGCGCATCGCCACCATCGGGCGCACCGGCCAAAATTTGGCGGCCGGTTTGGGTAAGGGCAATATCCATCTGAGCTATAGTCGGCACTATAGGGTGAAACCCTGTAGCATTGTCATCACATCGCTCTCCCATTCCGGCGGCACCGGCCGTTGTCCGGCGATCCACAGATATAGGTCGGGATCCGCCGCATCGACCAAAGCGGTAAAGCGGCTCAATTGCCCCTCATCCATGCTGGGCAGCGCCTTGAGGGCAAAACGATACAGGAGTTCATCGGTCTCCTTGGTGCCTGTATACTTGCACCGATAGAGAAGCATTTTTACGTTAGGGTCGGTTATATCTGCCATATCGATCACGAGTTTTGGGGGAAGAGCCCAAGGATATAACCGGCGCGGCCGGTCCTGTCATCACCGAGACGACAAACTTTTTATCACGAGGCTCACTAAATCTAAAATGCGACCCGAAATTCTATATCCACTGTTTGGGCCGACGACGAACCTGGCCGGTATTGGCCCGCGCCTGGCGGCCCTTTATACCCAGCTTTGCGGCGATAGTGTCGTCGATTTGCTCTGGCACTTTCCAATCTCGGTGATCGACCGGCGCTATCAGCCGAAAATCAACGCCGCCGAGCCCGGTCGGGTCGCCACCCTAACCGTGACCGTCGGCACCCACGCCAAACCACCGGGTCGCAACGCCCGCCAACCCTATCGAGTGACCGTATTCGACGACACCGGCGAAATGGGCCTGGTGTTTTTCCACGGCCGAGCCGACTATCTCGAAAAGTCCCTGCCCGAGGGTTCGACACGGGTCATCAGCGGTCGGGTGGAAGCCTATAGCGGCAAATTACAAATGACCCACCCGGATTTCATCGTGCCCGAAAGTGAACGCGATCAGGTGACGATTGTGCAGCCGGTCTATCCGCTGACCGCCGGCATCAGCCAAAACCAAGTCGGCAAGGCACTGCGTAACGCGCTGGCGAAAACCACCGAGCTGCCCGAATGGATTGACCCTTCAGTGCTGCAACGGGATGGTTGGGCGAGCTGGCACATGTCGCTAAAGGCCGTCCACGCCCCCGGTTCGCCAGATAATCTTGAAGCCGATGACCCGGCCCGAATGCGGCTCGCCTATGACGAATTACTGGCCAGCCAGCTCGCCGTCGCCATGCTGCGCGCCAATCGCCGCCGCCAAACCGGGGCGCGGGTGACCGGCGATGGGGCCTTGCGGGCCCGTGTACTCGCCGCCCTCCCCTTTCGCCTGACCAATGGTCAGGAACAGGCGGTCCGCGATATCGCCACCGATATGGCGTCGGATAATCGGATGCTGCGCCTGCTGCAGGGTGACGTTGGCAGTGGCAAAACCGTCGTCGCCCTGCTGACCATGCTGATCGCCGTCGAAGCCGGGTCCCAGGCCGCCTTGATGGCCCCAACGGAAATTCTCGCCCAACAGCATTATCAAACCATTTTGCCCCTCGCCGAGGCCGCCGGGATCGAGATCACCCTGATCACCGGGCGAACCAAAGCAAAAGCCCGCAGAGCGACCCTCGACGGGCTGGCCTCGGGTCAGATAGCCCTGGCCATCGGTACCCACGCTTTGTTTCAAAGCGACGTGGCATTCAAAGCGCTCGCCCTGGCGGTCATTGACGAGCAGCACCGGTTTGGTGTCCATCAACGCCTGACTTTGGGCGCCAAGGGCCGCGCGGTCGACATGCTGGTCATGACGGCGACGCCAATTCCACGCACTTTGACCCTCGCCCTATATGGCGATATGGACGAATCACGGTTGACGGAAAAACCCGCCGGACGGCGGCCGATAGACACCAGAACCATTGATTTAGAACGCCTCGACGATGTTTACGGCGCCGTCGGCCGCGCCCTCGACCAAGGCGCCAAAATCTATTGGGTTTGCCCGTTGGTTGAGGAGTCGGTGGCCATAGACCTCGCCGCCGCGACCGACCGAGCGCACTCGCTAGGTCAATTTTTTGGCGACCGGGTCGGGCTGGTGCACGGCCAAATGAAGGGCAAGGAAAAAGACGCGGTGATGAACCGTTTTGCCGGTGATAGCGATGCACCGGTCGATCTGCTGGTGGCCACGACGGTGATCGAGGTCGGGGTCGATGTCGCCGCGGCGACGGTGATGGTGATCGAGCATGCCGAGCGTTTTGGCCTGGCCCAGCTCCATCAACTGCGCGGCCGGGTGGGGCGTGGCGAGAAGCCTTCGACCTGCCTCTTACTTTATGGCAAGGGCATCACCGGGACCGCCCGTGCCAGGCTGAAAATTTTACGCGACTCCCAGGACGGATTTCGAATTGCCGAAGAAGATTTGCGGTTACGCGGCGGCGGCGAAATCCTTGGCACCCGCCAATCGGGCCTGCCCGATTTTCGCCTGGCCGACCTTTCCGCCCATGCCGACCTATTGGCCATGGCACGCGATGATGCGCGATTGATTTTAGATCGCGATCCAAACCTGGAAACGGAGCGCGGGCGCGCCCTTCGGGTGCTGCTTTACCTTTTTCGGCGCGATGCTGTTGCCGGTTATCTTAAATCGGGATGACGATTAGCCGTTGCTGTCGACGAGTTTTGGCGGCACGGGCAAATCTGCATCGGGCCCAATGGTCGGCGTATCGCCATGGGACGGAGCAATTAGCGGTCGCGCCTGAACCTCTGGCGGCCGCGGGTCCGGTGGCACGACGATACCGCCGGAAATGATCATCTTTGCCGCCTCTTCGACGGTCATTTCGAGATAAACAAGCTCGCGCCGAGGCAAAAACAGCAAAAACCCAGAGGTCGGATTTGGCGTCGTCGGCAGGAAAACATTCACCACCTCATCGGCGGTAATATGCTGCACCTCACCTTCCGTCGCGCCGGTGACGAAACCCAGGGCCCACATGCCCCGACGGGGATATTCAAGCATCACGACCTGGCGAAAAGCATCGGATTTATGCGCCAGAACCGTCTCAAAAATCTGTTTTAACCCGCCATAAACGGTGCGAACGACAGGCATGCGGCGCAATATACGCTCGGCGGCATGCATAAAATAGCGACCGACGAAAATCCGCATCAGCAGGCCAACGAAGATCAGCGCGACAATAAGAACGATCAGGCCAACGCCCGGAATATTGACATTGAACGGCGTGACCGCATCGAGATAGGTGTTCGGGTTATAGGCCTGCGGGATCATCGGCGTGACTCGCGCATCGACGAATGTCAGAAATTTCCAAGCAATCCAGACGGTCAACCCAACCGGCGCGACAACCAATACGCCGGCAACAAAATAGGCGCGCAAATGCGCGATCAGTCCACGATGGGGTGTTGAGGCCATTTCGGCGCCATCAGTTTCATCACCGGTCGTCTTTTTTCTGTGGGGCACGAGGTACCTTCAACCCTTTCAAGATAAATCAACATCGGCGTAAATTGTGGCAGTGTTATGGTGCCATTCCACCTGTTTAAACATTTATGTCGACTTTGCCACCACACAAGCAAAAACCGGCAAAACAGCACCACAATTTGGGAGCAGCCAATGCGGCTACAAAATAAGATTGCCGTGATCACCGGCGCCGGGTCGGGTTTTGGTGAGGGCATGGCCCACCGCTTTGCCCGCGAGGGCGCCAAAGTCGGCGTGGCCGATAAAAACCCCAAGACAGCGACCGCCGTCGCCAACGCCATTAGAGCCGAAGGTGGCAGCGCAATTTCGCTGACCGCCGACGTCACACGGCGACGCGATGTCAACGCAATGGTCGCCCAAATCGAGGCAGAATTCGGGCCGATCGATATCATGGTCAATAATGCCGGAATGCCTCAAACCAACGGCCCCGCAGTGGATGTCGACGAAGAAACCTTCGACCGTATTTTTGCCGTCAATGTGAAGGCCATTTATTTGACCTCCCAGGCCGTTGCCCCGGCGATGCTGGAGCGCGGGTCGGGGGTCATCCTCAATACCTCGTCGACCGCCGCCCTGCGGCCTCGCCCCGGCCTGGCCTGGTACAATGCCAGCAAAGGTGCGGTAAATTTGCTGACCAAATCTCTGGCGATCGAGTTTGCGCCGCGCAATATCCGGGTCAACGCGCTTTGCCCGGTTGCCGGGGAAACCGGAATGCTGGCCGAGTTTATGGGAGGCGAGATAACCGACGAGGTGCGGCAGAAATTTATCAATACCATCCCGCTCGGCCGGTTCAGCACCCCCGATGACATTGCCGAGGCAGCTGTCTATCTTTGTTCGGACGCGGCCTCCATGGTCACCGGCGTGTGCCTGGAGATCGATGGTGGCCGCTGTATTTGAGAAACATAAACCTTCGATGGTGCGGCTGGAGGGACTCGAACCCCCACGGGCATGCGCCCACTAGCACCTGAAGCTAGCGCGTCTACCAATTCCGCCACAGCCGCGACATCGAAGTAGAGCCTAATATTCCGGCCCGGTTATCTTTATCCATAAGCTGGTGGTGCGGCTGACAGGACTTGAACCTGTACGGGGTTTCCCCCACAACGCCCTCAACGTTGCGCGTCTACCAATTCCGCCACAGCCGCATAACACGAGCCTTTGGAAGCCGCCTATTTACCCGATGGCGCGGGCGCGTGCAAGCCGCGATTAACGGCCATTCATCCGGTCAAAAAAAGAAGTGGAGGCCAATCGCCGCTAATCGTCTCTAGTCGTCCCTGTGGGTTTTTTCGGCCCGTTCATGGCGTTCCTGCGCTTCCAGACTCAAGGTCGCTATTGGCCGGGCGACCAGGCGTTTGAGAGAAATCGGCTCGCCGGTATCTTCGCAATAGCCAAAGGAGTTATCTTCGATACGCTCCATTGCGTCACCAATTTTCGACAGCAATTTCCGCTCCCGGTCGCGGGTACGTAATTCCAACGCTCGATCAGTCTCCAGCGAGGCCCGGTCGGCAACATCCGGCTCTTGCAGGCTTTCTTCCTGCAAATGCTCCAATGTCTGCCCATTTTCCTTTAAGATTTCATCTCGCCAGTCCAGCAGCCGCTGGCGAAAATAGGCCAGCATGGTTGGATTCATAAACTCATCTTTGGGCGACGGTTCATAATCAGGAGGCAACACAATCGTCGACATTCCCATCCCTTTCATTTCCGATTTTTTTGACGCAAAAAACCAAAGTTCGCGCGAGTATAGGAAAAAAAACACGTGCGGCAAGTCGGTTCTGCGGTTTTTTTATCCTTAAACTCGAAATTAACGTCCGCAGCCCCACCGCGACCATTAAAATTGGTCTACTTTCCCTGGCCGAATGTACCTGTGGTAGCGGCCCGAATTCGGCTATGATCTCCCGGAACAGAGAGTTAACAGTATATGCAATCCACCCATAGCTTGATGATCACGATAAGCTTGATCATCGCCGCGACCATGAGTGCCGCGGCCTATATCGGCATCCCAAACCCTCCGCCAATACCGGAAACGAATGTTTCCCTGTCCGGTGGCAACATCACCGTGGTCGAACTTTTCACCTCCCAGGCATGTATTTCATGTCCACCGGCAGAGGCATTTTTGACCGAAATGGTCGAACAGAACAGTGATATTCTTGGATTGGAATTTCATGTCACCTATTGGGACGACCTTGTCGACGGTGATCGTGGCCGCTGGAAAGATATCTTTGCCGATCCGGCCTATACCGACCGTCAGGCCCAATATAACCAGACCATTCGTTTCGCCCGGAACTCCTATACCCCGCAGATGATTATCGACGGGCACGTGCAGGCTGTCGGCTTTGACCGCGACGAAGTATGGGCCGGTATCATCGCCGCCCGCGACGACAGTAGGCCCGACCCGCCTCGAATAGATGTTTCTATTAACGACAATATGATTTCTATAGCCATTGTGGCGCCGGTCGAAGCCCCAAGCGCCAGCGGAAATATTTGGCTGGTCCACTACGACAAAGTTCACACCACCGGCGTCACGAGCGGTGAAAACCAAGGCCGAAGCTTGGTCAACCGCAACGTGGTCACGGATTTAAAAATGCTCGGCTTATGGCAAGGCGCGTCGGTCGAGCTGGACGATATATCGTTTTCAGCGCTCGCCACCAACCAGGCTTGCGCGATTATTGTTCAAGGCAGTAACGCCGGGCGTATCCTTGCGGCCGCCCGTTGCCCGGAAACCTCGTCGCTAAATTAATCGCCGGGCCGGGCGGGAAAACGGGCGCGGGATTCGAGGGCAACCCCCATCCCGGCGGCCACACAAACGAGAGGATCGGGCGCCATAGTCACGGTCAAGCCGGTTGCTGTTGCAATGACCGCATCAAGATTATGGGTTAGGGCGCCGCCGCCGGTCAGCAAAATCCCACGCTCGGCAATCGCTGGCCCAAACTCAACTTGCGTACGGTCTAGGGCAAACCTGATGCCTTCGTATATAGAACCAACTGTTTCTTTAAGACTTTCGGCCGTTTCGGCTTCATTGAACACGAATTCACGTGGGACCCCACGACCCAAATCTTGCCCCCGCAGCGCCACCGAACGGCCGTTGCCGGGATCAGCGAAATAGGCCGACCCAATTTCGAATTTAACCTGCTCGGCCGTCACCCCACCGATCAGCACATTGTGATGAGCTCGAACATAGTCGCAGATCGCCGAATCCATTGCCGCCCCGCCGACATCGACGGATCGCGCGTAAAGGGCCCCGCCCAACGCCAATACCGCGACATCGGTCGTGCCCCGCCCGATATCGACGACCATGACCGGTCCCGCATCATCGACGGCCACCCCGGCGCCCAGCCCGGCGGCCAGGCAGCTATCAACCAACGTCACCCGGCGTGCGCCGGCACTCGCCGCCGCCTCATTGGCTAATCGGCGCTCAACCGGTGTCGACCCGGAGGGTATGGACATTAGAACTTTGGGTCGTGCGCCGCTTTTCTTACCCCGCGCCATCGCAAGAAATTGTCGGATCATCGCGCTTGCCGCTTCGGGGTGCTCGACGATACCGCTGCGGATGGGCTGGATGACCTCAAGCCCATCGGGGGCCCGTCCAATCATTTGCGCCGCTTGCCTACCGACTTCGCGAACGCGCATACGACCTCGAGACCAGGTTACGGCGACCACGCTCGGCTCGTCGAGCACGACCCCCTCGCCCTTCACATAAATCCGCGTATTTGCCGTTCCCAGATCAAGCGCGAGATCGCCGACAAGCCTGGCCGGTTTGCCGGACTTCATCTACGTAACCGGCCGATTGAGGTCACCAACTATTCCTGAGTTCACGCAGTTTTAAAAACACCGCCTTGGCATTCGGAGCCGAGCCAATATCAGGAAAACGCGCTTGAATTTCCGCAATGACCGACGGGCTTTGGAGGCGAAAGAAGGTATTTATTTCACGCTCCAACCCAATTGTCGAAACCAGAGGGTTGTTCGTATCCTGACCATCGACGGTTGCCAGCAAATCTTTAGCCGCCGTGTTATCGGGCTCCCGGTCCAGGGTAAAGCGCAGATTATTCTCGATATAATCATGGCCGGGATAGATCCGCGTTTGATCCGACAGGGAATTTAACTGATTGGCGAAGGTGCCATAAAGTTCCTCGGGATGCCCGCCGCCCTTGCAGTGGCCTGCCCCGGCGTTAAACAACGTATCGCCGCAAAACAAGGCGGGCTGATCGGTATGGGACAACAGGCAAACATGGGCCATTGTGTGGCCCGGCGTATCCAGCACTTCCAGCTCCACCGTCCTACCGATTTTTATGATGTCACCAGCGCCCAGACCCCGATCAATGCCGGTAATTTTTTCTTTGCCGTTGGCGTGGGCGAGAAGCTGCGAGCCGGTCTCTGCAATCATCACATCATTGCCGCCAATATGGTCGTGATGCTCATGGGTATTGAGAACATAGCGGATCGACCAGCCGTTTTTTTGCGCCAGACCGAGGCATTTTTCCGTGTCGAGGGGATCGACCGCCAAGGCCTCTCCGGTCTCGGGGCAGACGATCAGATAATTGAAATTTCGATAATCATTCCCAGTCCAAATCTGTTCAACGATCATTATTTGAGATCCTCTTCTGCCAAGTCGGGACCGAACATGCCCGCCTGATCCAGCACCCGAACCAAAATGGGCACCACCAGAACAATCAGCAATATTCGGAAAATATGATGGGTCGAAACATAGGCCGTGTCGACGTTGAGAGCCAGCGCAATCAACGTCATTTCGGCAAATCCCCCCGGCGCGAAAGCCAGCAGCAGTGATTGAATTTCAAACCCGGTCAGCCGCGCCAACAGGGCGGCAACGGCAAAGGTCGCGGCAATCATCAGCACCGTCGTGACCAGCGCATGGCGAACCGCCCGCCACAGAACACCGCTGGCAAGGCCGGCAAAACGCGTGCCGATCGCCGACCCAATAACGATCTGCGCAAGGATAATAAATATCGTCGGCAATTGTTCGGTCGAGAGGCCCGTGCCATGGATCAGCGCACTGCCGAACATTGCGCCAATGAGTATCGGCGAGGGAAAACGCAACACCCGGCAGATGATTAATCCAGCAAGCGACCCGGCGCATATTTTTGCGATCTCCAGCACCCGCGCGTCACCGAGCGCGTAGATTGTCGTCGCCGACACGCCCCGCTCGTACCAGCCCATTGCCTGAAAGATAAAGGGCACGCTCATCACGACGACAAAAATCCGCACCGAATGGGCAAGACTGATCATCCGGTCGTCGGCACCCATGGCCCGGCCCATCACCGCCATTTCGTTGAGACCGCCGGGCAGGCAGGAAAATATTGCCGTTCGCGCATCGAAACCAGCGACCAGTCGGAAATAGGCAAAAACCAGTGCGCCGACCGCGACGACAAAAACGCCCATCGCCAGCACCGAAACCCACCAGCGTCCGGCATCAGCCACGACCGAGGGCGCAAAAGCCCCGCCGATCATGATCCCGAGCACAACAATCATCGCCATCCGCAGACGGCTATCCATGCGCAAGCCAAGCCCCATGACCGCCAGCGGTGTTGTCGCCGCCATGGCGCCGATCATCCAGGCCAAGGGCAGGCGAAAATAGGCAAAAATCGCCCCGCCAATTGCCCCAATACAAAGGGTCATAATGAGTCGCGGTAGATCACGCAGACCGAGCACGGTATTCGCCCTCAGTCCGCCGCCGCGGCCTGCGCCGGGCTAATATAGCGCCCGAGCCGAACGGCGGTATGGCCGCGCCCCAACCGATGGGTCGGCATGACCAGCACGCAATTATCATAGGGTGTAAAAACGGGCCGCCGACCGTCATGCCCAAGCAGCGTTCCCATTTTGGCGATCACTTCCAGTTCGCGAAAGTTTTGGCTGAAACGGAATTCAGCCCCGGTGATGGTCACCGCGTCGGTGACCTCGATAACTTTTTGCAAAGGAGGGGGCTTGGCAGAGAGATGTGCCGCAATAACCGACCCCGACAGCATGTCGAGATGCCAGAGAAAACGTAACACCGCCTCAATTGCCACCTGCCCGCTATCGCGTTGCCAATGTTGGCCGCACTCGACCAGCAGCGCATTTTTAGGGCTATCGGCCTGCCCGAACCCACCATAATCGCGCATCCGTCGGCCGGAACGATGGCCGTCATCCATCACCACCACTTCCGGCACACCGACGGTCAAGGCCAAGTCGCGCCCTTTTTCCAGCGGCCCAGACAGTGACAATGGTCGGGCCCAATGCTGCATCGAATGAATATCGAGCAGCGTGTCCACGCGATCAAGCATGGGCCGAATTTCGCGCGCCCGGTCGAGCTCGACACTGCGTCGTGACGAGCCAAGTACCTCGTGCGTCCACACCCGGTTCATATCCTCATCGACGAACCGAGAATTGGTCGGCTGTGTCGGGTCAAAATTTTGATAGGCCGCGACATTCATAAAGGCCAGCGTCAACCGGCCGCGGGTCGGGCGCACATCATGGCGATGTAAAAAATCGAGGGCAGTCGCGCCGCAAATTTCATTGCCATGCACCAGACCGGTGATCATCGCGTGCGGCCCGGCGACACCGCTATCCAGGCTGGTAACATAATCGATGCCTGTATTGCCGTGCGCATAGGCGCTGATATCGGGGGGCGCTACCTCTATCGGGTGGATTTTCTGGCCGGGGTGCATCATGGGCTGAACATAGCCGGTCCAATCGCGCCGCCAAAATCTATTTGAACTAAGCGGATGGGATTAGCAAATCACCAGTTAACCGATTAGTCAGCCGGCCCAAAAATAGCTCGCATTTTGCGATCTGATCGAAGCTGATAAATTCGTTGGGTTTGTGCGCCTGATCGATTGAGCCCGGTCCGCAGACAACCGTCGGAATTTCGATGCCGCTGAAAAGTCCGGCTTCGGTGCCAAACGCCACTTTGCCTGTCTTATTGGCCCCGGTCAGGGATTTGGCCAAGGCAACTGCCGGGCTGTCTTCACTCTCATCCAGGGCGACGATGAGTGACGTCTGCTCCCAATTTATCGCCACTTCCTCCGCCACAGCTCGAAGTTTTGGCAAAATTTCGTCTTCGGCAAACCGGCGAACATCCTCGATCAGAAGACTATAATCATGACCGGGCAGATACCGAATTTCAAATTCAAAGCCGCACTGGCTGGGCACAATATTCAGGGCCTCGCCGCCATGAATTGGCCCCACATGCACCGTGGTGAAGGGTGGGTCCATATCGTCCAAATAGGGTCCTTCGTCGCGCTGTCGTTGCGCCATATCGGAAAGGAACACCACCAACCGAGACGCCGCTTCAACAGCATTGGCAGCCTTGTGAGTTTGGCTCGAATGCGCCGCCTTCCCCGTGACCGTGCAGGTCAGCGTGACCTTGCCCTTATGGGCATTGATCACGGACATGCCGGTCGGCTCACCGACGATGCAGGCCAGAGGGCGAACCGGTCGGTGGGCCAAATCTTCGATCAAGGAATGAACCCCGACACAACCGATTTCCTCGTCATAGGAAAACGCCAAATGGACCGGCGACTGCAGATCGGCCGCGAGAAAATGCGGCACCTGGGCCAATGTTGCGGCGATAAAACTTTTCATGTCCGCCGTGCCGCGCCCGTAAAGTCGGTCCTCGATCCTGGTCATGGTGAAAGGATCACTCGCCCAGTTCTGTCCGTCGACCGGCACAACGTCGGTATGCCCGGAGAGCACAATTCCAGGCCGGTCCTCGGGTCCGATTGTGGCAAATAGATTGGCCTTGGTGCCGCTTGGGTCCTCGATCAAATTTGCCCCAATCCCGTATTTGCCCAGATAGTCGGCGATAAACGAGATCAACTCCAGATTGGATTTATGGCTTGTCGTATCAAATCCAACCAGCTTTTCGATTAGGTCAATCGTCTCTTGTGACGGCGTCACCTCATCATTTCGTAACATCATCACGGTGCAAACTGTTCTTTCAAGATCCGCTCTTCGAGATTGTGCTCGGGATCGAACAGCAGGGTCAGGCGCACATCACGATCCTCACGAATACGCACATGGGCAACGTCCCGCACTTCGAAATGATCGGCAACGGCACTCACCGGACGTTTCTCGGCCTGCAAAATCGTCAGGTCGACGACCGCCCCGTGAGGCAATAAGGCGCCGCGCCAGCGCCGAGGGCGAAAGGCGCTAATTGGTGTCAATGCGAGTACCCCAGCACCCAATGGCACAATCGGTCCATAGGCGGAGAGATTATAGGCCGTGCTCCCCGCTGGTGTCGCCAGGATCACCCCATCGCAGTTAAGCTCGGCCAGTCGCTCAACACCATCGATAGTAACGCCGATTTTTGCGGTTTGGCGGGTCTGGCGGAGCAATGAAACTTCGTTGATTGCCAGCGCGTCAACCGACTTGCCGGCAATATCGGTTGCCGTCATGCGCAACGGGTGAAGCTCAACCGGCACCGCCGCCGCGACCCGCGCGGGCAAATCCTCGACCCCATAGCTATTCATCAAAAAACCCACCGAGCCTTTATTCATGCCGAAAATCGGCACGCCCTGGCCAAGATATTTATGCAAAGTTTGGAGCATGAAACCATCACCGCCCAGCGCCACAATGATATCGGCTTCGTCGGGCGGAACGTGCGCGTGACGTTGCTTGAGTTCAGCCGCCGCCGCCCCAGCCTCTTTGGATGAAGAGGCAACGATCGCCAGTTGTCCGGACATGGATTTCATCACCCGCCGGTCGCGTTCATATGACGGGCAACCGCTGGCGCGCTATCGTGCCCAATGGCAAAATCATGGCCTTTCGGCTTTACGCCAATGGCGCGAGAAATCGCCTGTTGAAGTTCCGTTCCGTCGCCGCCAGCGCGCAATAAATCGCGCAGATCCGACCGATCATCTTGGCCTAAACACATGAAAAGACTACCGGTGCAGGTCAAACGCACCCGATTGCAATCGTCGCAAAAATTATTGGTCAAGGGCGTGATAAAGCCGAGTTTACGCCCGGTTTCAGCCACCCGCACATAGCGCGCCGGACCACCGGTATTATCGTCGATATCTTGCAAGTCCCAGTTTTTTGCCAAACGGCTTTGCACCAGCGACAGGGGTAAATATTGATCGAGCCGCATCGGCCCCCCCATATCGCCCATCGGCATCACCTCGATCAATGTGAGGTCGAAACCCTGGCGGCCGCACCAGGCGAGCATATCGCTGATTTCATCTTCATTATGATCGCGCAGGGCAACCATGTTGATCTTTACCGAGAGGCCGGCCGATTTTGCCGCTGCCAGCCCATCGAACACTTTTTCGATCCGACCGAGCCGGGTGATGGCGGCAAATTTGGCCGGATCCAGAGTGTCGAGGGACACATTCACCCGGCGCACGCCAGCGCCATAGAGGTCATCGGCAAACCGATCCAACTGGGTGGCGTTTGTGGTGAGCGTCAGTTCGTTGAGCGCCCCGGTTTTCAGATGCTGCCCCAGCCCCTGAAACAGCGACATCACCCCCCGGCGCACCAGCGGCTCGCCACCGGTTACCCTAATTTTGCGCACGCCCAGGCCAATAAATGCACTGCACAGTCGCTCCATTTCTTCCAGGGACAAAACATCATCCTTGGGCAGGAACGTCATATCCTCGGCCATGCAATAGACACAGCGCAGATCGCAGCGATCCGTGGCCGAAACCCGCAAATAGGTGATTTCCCGACCAAACCCGTCGGTCAATTCACTCCCCGGCTGTTGGCCGTTGGTTAAAACTTGTTCGCCCGTCACCCGAAACTCCATCGCATCATCGAAAATCGAGACCAGTATAAAACAAACTCGACCCTGAGTTAAAAAGCCTGAGTTAAAAAGATAGCTTTGCCGCGCTGGGAAGCAAGTCTATTCGCCCCCACCGGTCGGCACAAAGGGATGTTCGCCGCTCACCACAAATCCGGCAATAGCCGCCCGACCCTCGGGCCCGGTAAGCCAATCGATAAAGCGCCGCGCCGCATCGGTATCAAGATGAGGGTGGCGGACTGAATTGACCAAAATAATGCCATATGGATTGGCCAGTCCCGGTTCGGCCAGTCGGGGATCGGTGCCTCCGACCATAATCTCCAATCCGGCACGATTGCCAAAACCGAGCCAGGTCGCGATGTCGGTTAGCGCATATGCGCCCAAACCGGCAACTATGTTCAAGGTTGCCCCCATCCCCGCCCCTGATTGCCGATACCAGCTTGGCTGATCGATTTGTGGTGCCAACCCAGCGCCCTCCCATAATCGGAGTTCTGCGGCATGGGTGCCGCTCTCATCGCCACGGCTGATGAAGAAATTTCCAGTTTCAGCAATTTGGCGCAAGGCCGAGACCGGGTCGCCCAGCCCTCTTATCCGGGCTGGATCCTCGGCAGATCCGACAATCACAAAGCGGCTGGCCATCACGTCGCGACGCAGCTCGCCCCAACCGGCCTCCATAAACCGATCCTCGCCAATCCGATCATGGACCAGCAACAGGTCGAGATCGCCGGTTTCACCCAGTTTTAAAATAGCGCCGCTACCTTGAACCACCACCTGTACATTCAGCCCAGTGGCGACGGCAAATTGCGGCAAAATTTCGCCAAGCAAACCGGAATTTTCCGTGGTCGTTGTTGCGCCGAGCGTAATGGTTTGCGCCTCAAGCGGCACCGGGAGACCAAAAACCAGCAACAAAGCGCATAAACCAGATTTCAAAAGCGCTACCAAAGCAAATCACCGGCGATAAATGCCTTGGCTTCTTTGCTCTGGGGGGTTTTAAAAAAGACATCCGCCGGTGTTTGCTCAACCAACTGGCCGCGATGCAGAAATATGATTTCGTCGCCGACCCGGGCCGCCTGGCCCATATCGTGGGTGGTCATGACGATTTTGACACCGGCGGCATGAAATCCATCGATCATCGTCTCGACCGAACGGATTGCACTGGGGTCGAGGCTGGCCGTCGGCTCATCGAGAAAAAGGATTTGCGGTTCCAACGCCCAGGCACGGGCCAAGGCCAGCCTTTGTTGCTCGCCCCCGGAAAGCACCCTAGCCGGTCGCTCCGCCATCTCGGTCAAGCCGGCCATGGCCAAAGCCCCCCGCGCGCGGCTCCGCCGATCAATTCGACCGATGCCTTTTAGTTTGAGGGCGTGCTCGATATTGGCGAGCACCGAACGGCGCAGCAATACCGGGCGCTGGAAGACCATCGCCTGGGTGGTGTCCGCATCTCCCCCGCCGCGCCAGAGAACCTGACCGTTGCTCGGCGCAATCAATCCATGGGCCAGGCGAAGAAGCAGGCTTTTTCCAGCGCCGTTCGGCCCGAGAATAACCGTCCGCTGGCGCGGGCCGATTTCAAAACTCGCTTCGCCAAACAGCCTTTCACCGCCGACGATATAAGTTACCCGAGAAAACGCCAGGGGCAGAATGGGAGCAGGACTACGCAACGGAAATTCGACCTTTCATGATCTGGCGGCCTTCAAGCGAACGCGGCCATGTGACCGGCCCGCGCCCGCATAAAATAGGCAAGGGCGTTGATCGACATGGTGATTGACAGCAACACAATTCCCAACCCCAATGCCAGTGCCAGATTGCCCTTGCTCGTTTCCAGCGCAATCGAGGTCGTCATCAGCCGGGTTGCGTGATCGATATTTCCACCGACAATCATCACCGCGCCAACTTCGGCACTGGCCCGGCCAAACCCGGCCAAGGCCACCGTAATTAAGGAAAAACGTGCGTCCCACAATAGGGTCATCACCGACTGCATCGTCCCGGCCTTCAGCGAGCGCAAATGCTCGCCATATTCGAGCCATAAATCGGCGATGATTTGGCGGGTTAACGCCGCGACAATCGGCGTCACCAGAATGGTTTGGGCGATGATCATCGCCGTCGGGGTAAACAGCAGCCCCAGCACCCCAAGCGGCCCCGACCGGCTCAACAGAATAAACACCACCAATCCGACGACCACCGGCGGCAATCCCATGAACGCATCTATGGCAATGGTCACAAACTGACGGCCAGGAAACCGATATAAGGCCACCGCCCCGCCCAGTGGCAGGCCGATCAGACAAGCACAGGCAACGGCAGTCAAATTAACCGTCAGTGAAAGCACAATGATCTCGGCCAAATCCCGATCAAATCCGGCAATCAATCCCGCTGCCTCGCTCAAGCTTTCTAAAAACCCCATATGGGACCCCACCAATCCGCTACCAGACCTGCATCATGGCCATTTTATCGGCCCGAGCAAGCCCTTGCCGACACCTAAGCTTTGGGCCTAATTTGCCTCAAAAGGAACCCTTCATGGCCCGCTATCTCGTCAAACCCGACCCACACAACCCCAAGCTCACCTCGCCGGTGACCGGCCAGGATGAAACTGGGACGCAGATCGAGGCTTCGGTGGTCGTTGAGCGACCGCTCACATTATATCTAAATGACCAGGAAATCGTCACGCTAATGACCGTCGGCGACCATCCGGGCTATCTCGGGGCTGGCTATCTGCTCAATCAAAACATGCTGACCGGCGCCGCCGACATCACCGGAATAGACTATGACGAAGATCTTGAGGTGGTGGTGGTGCGCACCGATAAAAAAACCAATCACGAGGCCAAACTTGAACGCCGCACATTAACCAGCGGCTGTGCCCAAGGCACGGTTTTTGGCGATATGATGGAGCGGTTCGAAACAATTGAGTTGCCCCGCGACGCGCAGATCAAGACCTCTTGGCTGCAATCTCTATCGCGGACAATCACGCAGACACCGAGCCTCTACCTTGCCGCCGGGGCCATTCATGGCTGTGTCCTCTGTGAAGCCGACGAACCGCTCATTTATATGGAAGATGTTGGACGACATAACGCCGTTGATAAGATCAGCGGATATATGGCCCTGGAGAATATTACCGCCGCTGGAAAAATCCTCTACACCACCGGCCGCCTGACATCGGAGATGGTGATTAAAACCGTGCAAATGGAAATCCCGATCCTGGTCTCACGCTCGGGCTTTACCGCCTGGGGGGTTGAGCTGGCCCGTCAGGCCGATCTCACGCTGATCGGCCGGGCGAAAGGCAAGCGTTTCATTGCCTTGGCGGGCGCACACCGTATTGAATATGACGGTCAAAATGACCAAGACTAGGGTCCTCGGCGTATTGCTCGCCGGTGGGTCGAGCCGACGCATGGGGGGCGGCGATAAATGCCTGCTTCCATTGGCCGGACGCCCACTAATCGATCATTGCATTGAGCGCCTAGGACCTCAGGTCGACAGGCTGATCATCAGCGCCAATGGCGACCCAGCGCGGTTCGCCGCCTGGGACCTACCCGTTATCGCCGATCAAGGTTCCGACTTGGGGCCCTTGGGGGGGATCGCCGCCGCTCTCGATTGGGCCGCCGCCCAGACCCCTGCCTGGCCCCTCATTGCCACGGTTCCGACCGATGCCCCATTTCTGCCCACCGACCTGATTGCCCGACTCGGCACGGCGAAGTCGGCAATTGGAGCAGATCTTGCTTGCGCGGTGCGCACAAAAAACGGATCGGAGCGCACCCAACCGGTCATCGGGCTTTGGCCGACCTCATTGCGCCACGATTTGCGCGACGCCCTCGACGAGGGTTTGCGCAAAGTTGACAAGTGGACAGCCCGCTATAGCCTGGCCCAAGCACCCTTCTCCGCCGACAATTTTGACCCTTTTTTCAACATCAACCGCCGTGAAGATTTAGCCGAAGCCGACCGAAATTTTAGGCTCAGGTGATGCCTAAAATCCACACTGCTCAATTGTGACTAAATTGGGCATAATTTCGTCACATTTCGATGCTTCTCTCCTTCTCGCAGCGCAATGCTGCAGTGATCGGCAAGCGGAATAGACCAGAATGGCAACGCTTGCCTTTCGGATGCACCGCACGGTGTATTGGTTCGGCACAACGAGCCGGTCCGACAAAAAGGGAAGACATGTTGACACGGGAAGATACGTTGACACGGGAAGATACGTTGACAAAAGGGATTACGAACCCCCTACGGCCCGAGTTACAGGGAGGAGTCTAAGCACGATAGGAGATTGAAACCGGTAAAAATTCCGGTCGGCGCAATTAACCGCCATCACTGTCATGCGACACCAATAAGAAAAAGAAAAATCAAAGAAAATCATTAAGTTGCTTATACAGGCTCGGATTTGACCTTAGGTCAATCCGGGCCGTTTTTTTGCCTAATATAGCTCGGACACAGTCGCTGTTCAGCGGGGAAAATTACTCAAACTCGATAATTTGCTGATCGACACGCAGGCTATCTCCGACCGCAACGTGAAGCTTGGCGACCACCCCATCACGCTCCGCCCGCAGGATATTTTCCATCTTCATCGCCTCTATGATGGCCATGGCCTCGCCCGACTTGACCTCCTGACCAACCACAACGCCGAGCGAAATAAGAAGGCCAGGCATTGGCGCGATGACGAATTTACCCGTATCCGCAGCAATTTTTTCCGGCATGCGGGCGAGAAGAGGCGCCAGACGTAGCGGTAGAACATGAAATGTCAGATCAAAACCGCCGTGCCGCAAACGAATGTCGAGTCCCGCTCGCTCGACCGAAATGGAGATTTCCCCGCCATCAACTTTTGCTTCGAGCCGAGGGTCCGCCGGTCGCCAATCACATAAAAAATCGACCGCAGCGTTATGATCGATTTCCGAAACCCGAAAACCACCCTCTATCGGCGCGGCCTCCAACTTATATTGATCGCCATGGCCGCCAGCCCGCACCACGACCCACAAGCCACCAACATCGTGTCGTCCCTCTCGCAGAGTAATAAAGAGGGCGGCGGCAGCCAAATGCCGATAGGCGTCGCCTTGAGGAACGGTGGGCGCAAAGCCTTCGGGCCATTCGGTCTGAATGAAATCCGTCGACAGATCCCCCGCGACAAAGCGTGGATGCCGCGCCACCGCCTGCAGAAAGCCGATATTATGATTGAGGCCGTGGATCACATATTGATCAAGCGCCGATGCCAGGTTGGCCGCAGCAGCTTGACGATCAACGCCGTGTACAATCAGCTTGGCGATCATCGGATCATACTGAACGCCGATTTCATCGCCCTCGCAAACACCCGTATCGACCCGCAGGTCCGAATTAATTTGCTCGGGTTCCCGGTAACGCACCAGGCGCCCGGTCGACGGCAAAAATCCCCGCACCGGGTCTTCTGCATAGACCCGCGCCTCCATCGCCCAACCGTCCATATGCACATCATTTTGGGCAAAATCGAGTTTTTCACCGGCGGCGATGCGGATCATCCATTCGACGAGATCAAGACCGGTGACGGCTTCGGTCACCGGGTGCTCGACCTGCAACCGAGTGTTCATTTCCAAAAAATAGAAATTGCGCTGCTGATCGGCGACGAATTCAACCGTGCCCGCGGACCGGTACCCGACAGCGCGGGCCAGATCCACCGCTTGGTCGCCCATGAGGCCCCTTGTTTCCGCATCGAGGAGCGGCGACGGTGCTTCTTCGATGATTTTCTGGTGACGGCGTTGAATTGAGCATTCCCGTTCGCCCAAATGAACGACATTACCATGGGCGTCTGCCAGAATTTGAATTTCGATATGGCGGGGATTTTCAATAAATTTTTCGACAAAAACCCGCCCATCACCGAACGCGGCCTGAGCCTCACGCACCGCCGACCCATATGCCTCGGCCAAGCCCGGCTCATCCCAGACGACGCGCATGCCCTTACCACCGCCGCCGGCGGCCGCTTTTAGCATGACCGGAAAACCAATTTCCCCTGCAACTTTGGTCGCCATGTTCTCGTCAGTCAGAGCGACATCGCCGCCGGGAATAATGGTCACCCCGGCATTTGCCGCGATGGCCTTGGCGGTCAGCTTATCGCCCATATCACCAATGACGCTCGGCGGTGGACCGATAAAGACCAGACCTTCGGCCTCACAAGCAGCGGCAAATTCGGCGTTTTCAGAGAGAAATCCGTACCCCGGATGCACCGCATCGGCACCGGTACGCTTGGCGGCCGCAATGATCTTGCCCATATCGAGATAAGTTTCGGCCGCCGTAATTCCCACTAGGGCCTCCGCCTGGTCCGCCATGCCGACGGCCAACGCCTCTTGATCGGGATCGGCATATGCCGTTGCCGTTCCAATTCCCATGGCCCTGCAACTGCGCAATATGCGCATCGCAATTTCGCCCCGATTAGCGACAAAAATCCGGTCGAACATACCGATTAACCCCCAATGCTGAGCCCCCGCGACCATCTCCCGACCCGCGACATTCACATAAAAAGTCTAAACGAACCTCCGGAGCACCGCCATTGAGAACTAAGGAGAACTAAGGAGAACTAGGGGGAGCAAGGGGGAGCTAATGGGAACAGAAGTGCAATCATGGGGAAATTGACCTCTTGATTAAATCTGCCGACCGATAAAAACGGGGTCAGCAGGTAACCGAATTTCTCGGATTTGCAACGTGACGGAATTATTACTAGCAGCACCATGCTATGCCATAAGTAATTCTTTTACATAAACCTTTAATATAGCCCATTAGTATTGGTACCTATTTTTACCTTATTTTTCCTATAGTTATATACTTATTTTTTGATAAACAAACTACCACACAGAAAATTTGCGTAAAAAAAAAGTAATATTTTTTTTGAAAAACCCGCGAATCATTGTTGTCCGCATTTCCTGTTCCGGATAAATTACAATCATTAAAGAGGTCGTTCTTACTTAAAAGCGTAATTGCCGTTTTATTTCATGCGAGCGTTCTTGAAAATTTGAACAGTTCTTATTAATTGCTACCGTGTATTTTGCGTACTTAATTTTTAATCCAGTACTTACCCAAGATCAGTACTTACCCAAGATCAGTACTTACCTAGTTCGTGACAAAATGGGGCGCCTTATTAGGGCGCCCCATTTTTAATGGAAACTCATTATTCGCCCAACAGACCGTCAAAGTGGGATATTGTCATGCTTTTTCCATGGATTCTCGAGCTGTTTGCCGCGAAGCAATGACAAAGCCCCGGCGATCCGGGTCCGCGTCTCACGAGGGGCAATAACATCATCGATAAACCCCTTCTGAGCGGCAATGAATGGATTGGCAAAACGCTGGCGATACTCATCGGCCAGGGTTTCTATTTTTCCCGCATCTCCGGCAACGTCACGATGCAGTATTTCCACCGCACCCTTGGGGCCCATCACGGCAATTTCCGCGCTAGGCCAGGCGTAATTCACATCGCCCCGTAAATGCTTCGACGCCATGACGTCATAGGCGCCACCATAGGCTTTCCGCGTGATCAACGTCACCTTGGGCACGGTTGCCTCGGCAAAGGCAAAGAGCAGCTTGGCCCCATGCTTGATGATGCCGCCATATTCTTGGTCGGTACCGGGCAAAAAGCCGGGAACATCGACAAATGTAACCAGCGGAATTGAAAAACAATCGCAGAACCTGACGAATCGCGCTGCCTTTTTTGACGAGCTGATATCCAGACACCCAGCCAGCACCATCGGTTGATTGGCGACAAATCCCACCGTGTGGCCTTCAATCCGCCCAAAGCCAATAACAATATTTGCCGCGTGGGTCGGTTGGATTTCAAAAAACACCGCCTCGTCGGCAACTTTATGGATCAATTCTTTAATGTCATAGGGATGCGCCGGATCGGCGGGGACCAGGCTATCAAGCGATGGCTCCGTGCGTGTGGCTGCATCCTGTGTCGCGCGGACCGGCGGTTTTTCCCGATTTGAAGACGGCAGAAACCCCATCAGTTGGCGCAATTGCAGCAAGGTCTCAATATCGTTCTCAAACGCCCCATCGGCAACGCCGGATTTGGTTGTGTGTGTGACCGCCCCGCCGAGCTCCTCGGGCGTGACGTCTTCGTGGGTCACGGTCTTTAAGACGTTGGGCCCGGTGACAAACATGTATGAGGTATCGCGCACCATAAAAATAAAATCGGTCATCGCCGGTGAATAGACCGCCCCACCGGCACACGGCCCCATGATCGCCGAAATTTGGGGCACCACACCCGAGGCCAGCACATTGCGCTGGAAGACCTCGGCATATCCGGCCAAAGACGCGACCCCTTCTTGAATGCGCGCACCGCCGGAGTCGTTGAGCCCGATAACCGGCGCACCGACCTTCATCGCCTGATCCATGATTTTGCATATCTTGGCGGCATGGGCCTCTGACAGAGATCCGCCAAAGACGGTAAAATCTTGGCTGAAGACAAAAACCCGCCTGCCCTCGATCATGCCCCATCCGGTGACCACACCGTCACCGGGAATTTGCTCGTCATCGCCGTCCGGGGACTGAACATACATGTCCCATTCCTCGAACGAGCCTTCGTCGAGTAGGACCTCCAGACGCTCCCGGGCCAGCAATTTGCCCTTCGCCCGTTGGGACGCAATTCTCCGATCGCCGCCCCCAGCATGGGCACGAGCCCGGCGGGCCTCCAATTCATCAAGAATTTCGCGCATGAGTTCCCTCCGCTCAGCGTTTCACTAGAACGCTGAGCGGAGTGTACTCGATTTGCCTACCCGGGCGCGAGCGCCCTTGCCTAGCAGGTAAAGAAAATAAAGTTATTGCCAAAGTTGGCGTCATTCGCATCGAGCAAAGCCACCCGGTAATCATCCCCCCGGACCGCCGGACGGAAGTTGAAGGTGATGGATTCGCCTTGTCCCAACCGGCGGACATCCCATCTAGACACCACCGTATCGGTCGGGTCGATTAAAATGACGCTGGCCTCTGGTGTCCGCCCGGCGCCGTCATTGCTGACAGTGAACCGGAGCCGGTTTCCACGGCAATTTCCGCTATCCAGACTGATATCTGGGCCAAAATTGGTCGGCGGCGGCACAGTCGATCCACCATCATTGCCACGGCAAGAGAAACTCACCGTATCATTTCCGGGATCGTCGTCATTATTGCGCACCAAGGCCACAACGAAATCATCTAGCCCCCGCGGCTGGGCAAACGAAAATTCGAGGAATTCACCATTTCGCAGCGCCTGTACCTGCCAAGTATTGAGCACCCGGTTGGTATTTGCATCCAGCAACACAACTTGCGCCTGGTCACTGCGAAGTCGGCCGATATTTTGCACTTCGAAGGTGACCCGCCGAGAGCTGCAACGTTCTTGCACAACAGCCAAATCAAAGCCATTTCCGACAATTGGCGGCGCCCCAACAACAGGCGGCGGGTTTGACCCCGGTTGGCAAACCGTTACCGGAATCCCCAGCACTTCAATTTCCCGGCAATCATCGTTGCCTGTATTACTTTGCCCAGACCCAGACCCGGAACTTGACCCGGCACCGGCACCACAGAAAATGCTGAGCGAGTTATTCGCAGGATTTCTATCGGGAATGAGATTTCCGGGATCAACGGTCACGCGAAATGTTTGTGCCCGAATATTGGTTAGCTCCAAGGTCGCGTTCACGGTTCTGGTATTTGACAGCGACGATTGAGGGCCAAAATTGGAGATATCCCGTCCGGATATGTCGGTTACGGCAATTCGATATGTGCCCGAAGGCGCTGTGCCGAAATTGACCACGCTAAAAGTAATGCGCTGGCCGCTCTCGCAGCGGATATCCGTCACCGCCAAATCTTGGCTGGCCACAGTAATTTGCGCTTGGGCCGAAAACGGCGCAAACGAGACAAAAAAGACGAGGGCGACGAATATATTGCGTATCCAAGACACAGCAGAAATCCTCCCATTGTTTCCCAACAGCTCCCGACATAAGAGCGAGAGGAGACTGTCAGCGATGGCAATTACAGCACGCTAAGCTATCGCGCGACTCTAGGTTAGCATCTTTCTCGGTTTTTAGGTGCCTAGCAAGCACGTAATAGTGTGAGGAAACTTTGCGCCAATTCCAAATCGTCTCTTGCGGCCCGACTTCGTTTCTCCGCCTCCTCCTCTTCCCCCCATCGGTCCACTTGAAAAATCTCATCGAGCATGCAGGCGGCGTGAGCCGCGGCGGCATCGATCCGTCCTTGGCTCAGAGCCAAGCCAATGACGAGCGAGCGCGCCGTACCTACCGCTAAAGAAAGCGCCGCTAATTCAAAATCCGCATAGGTCGCCACGGCTGCATGCAGGTGAGCCAATGCCGCGGCCGGTTGCTCCACCGGCATAATTCCCGTGGTCACCGTCATTCGAGCGCCATAGGTTTGGCCGACCCAGTCGACGAGCGGCTGCCACGTTGTTTCCTGCAGTTGCGTCAATTCCGTCGGCGCGTCCGCCCGATAACAAACGAGATCCGACCTTCCATGGTCGGCAATATCGGCAATCGCATCGTCGCGTCGCGGTATGACTCGGTCGATTGCCGCAGCCGCGACCTTGGTCAACGGCATTGAGTCTGGATCAATATCGGAACTTTGTGCATGCCATTCGCCGGAAATGGCCTCGGCCAATGCTTGGCTGGTTACCAGTAGTTGCGCTTTGGCCGGTGTCCGCACCGGTCGCCCATCCAGGAAAACGCCAATTTCGGCACCAGACCGGCTGGGGCCACGAGTCACTTCCTTATAGAATCGCTTCACTCCTGCGTGCCCGAAGTCTGTTCGATAATGATATCCACAAGATCCGAGAAATCGTCGATCACGACCCCCGCACCAGCCATTTTCAAGGTCGGACCGGCGCCCGCGCCCCACGTTACGCCGATAGCGGGCACCCCGGCATTGCGCGCCATCGCCATATCGTGCACCGCATCGCCAATCATCACCGTATGCCGGGCCTCGACGCCAAGTTCGTCCATTGCGTTCAGCAGCATTTGCGGATTGGGTTTGCCGGGACTCCTATCGGCGGTTTGCAAACTATCGAAACTGTCGCTCAAATTATGCCCTGCCAGAATTTCATCGAGCCGGTCACGCCCCATGCCGGTCGAAATCCCGATGAAAAACCCCTTTTGCCGAAGTTTGCCAACCACCTCGCGCACCCCGTGCATCAAGACATTGTCGCGCACCGCCAGGGTCTTTCGATAATGGGCGACAATTGCGTCAAGACCGGCCTCGGTCAATCCGGGATCAAGTCGCAAGACGGCGCCACTCAGAGGCAAGCCGACGGTTTCGCGCAGTAAATACTCGGCCGGTGGCTCCCGATCGATCGCCCGCCACCCTGACTGCAACGCAGCAACGATCGCGCCAAAACTGTCGATGAGCGTGCCGTCGCAATCAAACATGACCAGCCGTAACGGTTGCTCGGACTTGGACGGGGATTGGGCCATGACCTATTCCAGTTCCTCGAACGGATCGGTGGCATTGGCCACATCCAGTCCAAGAAACAACCAGCTCTCGGCCATGTGCCCGGTCAGGGGCGCGGTGATGGTCAACGGTTTACCGGTCGCCGGGTGGGCAATGACGATTTCGCGGGCGTGCAAATGCAGCTTGTTGGCCAACCCAGTCATGAAGGCGACGCTGCCGCCATATTTCCCGTCGCCAACCACCGGCGTTGCCAAGGCCTCGGCCGCGTGAACGCGCAACTGGTGAGTGCGGCCGGTTAGCGGCCGCATCGCCAGCCAAGCCATACGCTGTCCGGCTGTTTCGATAATGCCATAATCAGTGGTCGCTGGTTTACCATCCCGAGTTGGCACGACTTTCTCGCCGCCTTCGGGTCCGCGTTTATCCAGAGCCATACTGATATGGCCCTGCTTCGGGCTGGGTACACCGGCGACTAGCGCCCAATAGGTTTTGACCGTTGTCCTGGCCCGAAATTCATTGGTCAATTTGGCCGCCATGGCGGCGTTACGAGCCAGCAAAATAACCCCACTGGTATCCTTATCCAACCGATGCACCAGCCGTGGTTTTTCGTCAGTGCCGAATTTCATCGCTTGGAGCATACCGTCAAGATGACGCTTGGTACCGCTGCCCCCCTGCACGGCCAGCCCCGAGGGCTTATCCAGGGCAATCATATAGTCATCCTTATAGAGGATCGCCCGTTCAAGCATTTCAATATCATCACGCCTGACAGGTAGCGGTTCGTGTCGAGTTGAGCTTTGCTCTTGGGCAAGCGCAGGCATTGGCGGCACTCGAATTTCTTGGCCGGGCAGGACCCGTACCCCCGCCTTGACCCGGCGGCCATCGACCCGAACTTGTCCCGTACGCAGCCATTTCGCCAACATCCCATAGCCGATATCGGGAAAGTGGCGCTTAAACCAGCGATCGAGGCGCAAATCGCCCTCGTCCGCGCCGACTGCAATATGCTGCACCCCTGAGCCGCCGTCAGTTACTCCGGCAGTCATGACAAAACTATCCGCATGATCTTCATTCCAGCAAACAAGGCGCCAACGGAGAAAATCACCGACCCGGCGAGATAGGCCACCGTAATGGTCATATTGCCCCGCTCATAAAGAGTGGCGACATCGAGGGAAAAAGTTGAAAACGTCGTGAATGCACCCAAAACTCCAATCGTTAAAAAGGCCCTCGTCTCAAGGTTTGGCGACCAAGCAAGGGCCATGACCTCAATCAGCACCCCCATCGCCAAGGATCCGACAATGTTCACACCAAGGGTCGCCCAGGGAAATCCGTGCCCCATCAGGCGAACCGCCAAGACACCGACAAAATGGCGGCCAAGCGCGCCGGCGGCGCCGCCGGCAGCAATTGCAAGCAACAGTTTCATCAGCCCAAGCTAGCGAGCGGCACGGTACGATACAAGGTCACCTCCCCGTTCTAATTTGTGGGCAAATTTATGGGCTTAGCTCGATTGCCGGTCCCGCAGTTTTTGCCAATAGTCGAGCCGTTTTCTAATTTCCCGTTCAAACCCCCGGTCCGGCGGCTCATAAAACTGCCGACGGCCCATATTTTCGGGAAAATAGTCTTGGCCGGAAAAGGCCCCGTCTTGATCGTGATCATAGGCGTAGCCATCGCCATAGCCGAGGTCGCCCATGAGCTTGGTCGGCGCGTTCAATATATGTTTGGGTGGCATCAGCGACCCGGTGTCGCGCGCCGCCTTCATGGCGCCGCCATAGGCTTTATAGGCGGCGTTGGATTTAGGCGCGGTCGCAAGGTAAATGGCCGCCTGGGCCAAGGCCAGCTCGCCCTCGGGACTGCCGATACGCTCATAGGCCTGCCAGGCTGCAATGCAATGGGGCATGGCATCGGGATCGGCCAGGCCGATATCCTCGACCGCCATCCGTGTTAACCGCCGGGCAATGAAGCGTGGGTCCTCGCCACCGACAAACATGCGCGCCAGCCAATAGAGGGCGGCATCGGCGTCGGAGCCACGAATGGATTTATGCAGGGCGCTAATCAGATTGTAATGGCCCTCCTGGGATTTATCGTAAAGCGGTGCCCGTTTTTGTATCGCCGTCGAAAGCGACGCCGGGTCGAGGGGGGCGGAGCGCTCCAAATTGCTGAGTTCTTCAGCCAAGTTAAGTAAATAACGGCCATCGCCGTCGGCCATTGCTTTTACCGCCGACCTTGCTTCGGGGGTTAAATTCAAAGGCGCGCCAAGCTGGCTTTCGGCCCGGGTCAGCAGGGTCTCCAGCGCGGCATCGTCAAGTCGGCGCAACACCAGAACCTGGGTTCGTGACAGCAGGGCGGGGTTGAGTTCAAACGACGGGTTTTCGGTCGTGGCGCCAACCAATGTGACGGTTCCGTCTTCGACGAAGGGTAGAAACCCATCCTGTTGGGCTCGGTTAAACCGGTGTATTTCATCGACGAAAAGCAGCGTTCCCAATCCGTCGGAACGCCGAATTTTGGCTTTTTCAAAGACTTTACGTAAATCAGCCACACCGGAAAAAACCGCCGATAGCGGTTCGAATTCAAGGTCCGTCCGCGCCGCCAGCAGCCGGGCAATCGTCGTCTTTCCCGTGCCCGGTGGGCCCCAAAGAATGAGGCTGGTCAAACGACCTTGCGCCAGCATGCGGCCCAGCGGCGCCCCGGACTCGAGCAAATGATCCTGCCCAACGACTTGACCCAGTTCGAGGGGCCGCAACAAATCGGCCAGGGGACGCGGCGCTTGGGCCGCGAATAATGTCTCGCCCTCGCCTGCTGTCATGCCCTGGCTCAATTCGTAACGGTAAAACGCGTAACTTCGCCGTCGCGCTCAATGGCAATAATCCATGCGTCGGGATCTTCGTCCAGAGCCCTATTGAGCACTTGAACGTTGTCGATATCGGCGCCATTAATCTCGCGAATAATATCGAGCACCTGCATATTCAGCCGCGCGGCGATGCTACCGGCATCAACCTGAGTAATAACCACGCCCTGGGCAAAGGTATCGCTGCCAATCGCCTGGGCCAATGCCGGAGACAGATTGGCGACCGTACTGCCGCTAAACGGAGTGCGCCCACTCAACAAAGTTGTGTCGGGGGCGGGCTCTTCCGAGGGCGGCTCGACGGGGAATGTAAGGTCGAGAGTTTGGCCCGTGCGCACAATAGAAAGGGCCGAAAATCCACCGAGCTCGGTCGTCGCCAGGCGAAAATTTAGCGACACACCATCGTCAACGGGCCGGTTGTCGATGGCGAGAATGACGTCGCCGGGCCGAAGGCCGCTGCGATCAGCCGGACCGTTTGGATAGATGCTGGTGATCAAGACACCGGCCGGCCGGTCCAACCCAAGCTGAGAGGCGACATCCGCCGTCACGGTCTGTCCCTCGGCACCGAGCCAGGGACGTTGCAACCCCCCGACCGCACCGACCGAATTTATAACTGTGCGAACCATATTGGCCGGAATGGCAAAACCGACCCCCTGACTGCCACCGGTCTGGGAGAAAATAGCGGTATTTATTCCGGCCAGGGTTCCGTCCATTCGGATCAGCGCGCCACCGGAATTTCCGGGATTAATGGCCGCATCGGTCTGAATGAAGAAATTGAGATCGCTGATACCCCGGTTGGTTCGCGCCAAGGCCGACACAATGCCGCTCGTCACCGTCTGGCCGACACCAAAGGGGTTGCCGATTGCCAGAACCAATTCACCAACTTCAAGGATTTCGCTGTCCGACAGCTCGAGATAAGGTAGGCGCTCTTCACCAATATCAATCTGCAAAATCGCCAGATCGGTACGCTCATCATCGCGCACGATTTTTGCCGCAAATTGCCGACGATCAGACAGCACGACGGTGATTTCGTCGGCACCCTCAATGACGTGATGATTGGTAACAATAAGCCCGTCGCTCTCGACCACCACACCAGACCCCACCGATTGGGATTCGCGCGTCTGTTCCTGCTGCTCGGTGTCGCCAAAAAACTGCCGAAAAAACGGATCGTCAAAAATCGGTGATCGGAACACCCGGCGCGTCTGGACCCGGCTGGCCAAAACATTGACCACCGCCGGTCCGGCCTCGCGCACTAGCGGCGCAAAGCTCAATAGAATTTCCCGTTGACTGGACGGCACGCGCAACTGCGCGGACGCACTCGTCGCGCCCACCGACATTAGGATCAAGGCCAGCGTTACACCAATGCCACCGCGCTTGATTGACCCTGAATTTAGCCCGACATTTTGCATGACCAAAGAATAACCCAAGCGCATCGGCAAAAAAAGCATTCGGCAACACCGTATTTCAAAAACGAAAGAACCGCCCACAAGGGCGGCTCAGTCTAAATCACTAAACTGTCGCCAGACCCTTACTAGGCGGCGGCCTCTGCCGCAACAGGGGCGTCATCGACGACAACCGGTCCCGAATCCTGGCCCCGAGCGTCCTCGTCCCGGTCAACCAGTTCAATCACGGCCATCGGTGCCGAGTCGCCATAACGGAAACCGGCCCGCATCACCCTGGTATATCCGCCCGGGCGCTCTTTATATCGATCAGCCAGGGTGGAAAATAATTTCTCCACCAAACCACGATCCTGGACCCGCGCCAACGCCTGACGACGTGCATGCAGATCGCCGCGTTTGCCCAGCGTAATCAACCGGTCGACAACCGCGCGCAACTCCTTTGCCTTGGGCAAAGTCGTCAGGATTTGCTCGTGCTTAATCAGCGCGGCCGACATATTGACAAACATCGCCTTGCGGTGCGAGGCAGTGCGATTGAGTTTGCGATGACTTTTACGGTGACGCATAGCTATTCTCTCCTAGGCTCTAAGACCGCCAATCAATAGGGATCTTCAAGCTTCTTGGCCATTTCTTCAATATTTTCAGGCGGCCAACTGGATATCTGCATACCAAGATGCAGCCCCATTTGCGCCAGAACCTCTTTGATCTCGTTCAGCGATTTACGACCGAAATTCGGTGTCCGCAGCATTTCGGCCTCGGTCTTTTGCACCAAATCGCCGATATAAATAATATTGTCGTTCTTCAGGCAATTTGCCGACCGAACCGACAGTTCCAATTCGTCGACTTTGCGCAGCAAATTACGATTGAACTCCAACTCTTCCTGGGCCGGCGCCGCCGCCTGCACAGCTTGGGGTTCATCGAAATTGACAAACAATTGCAACTGATCCTGCAAGATCCGGGCGGCCATCGCCACCGCGTCTTCAGGTGTCACAGCACCATTGGTCTCGACATCCAGACTCAGTTTATCCAAATCCGTACGTTCACCAACCCGGGCATTACCAACCTGGTAAGCAACCCGTTTTACCGGCGAAAACAGCGCATCGATCGGGATCAGCCCAATCGGCGCATCGTCGGTCCGGTTTTGCGAGGCCGGAACATAACCTTTGCCGTTTTCAACGGTCAATTCCATGACCACGCGCGCGCCCTGATCCAGGGTCATCAACACATGATCGGGGTCCATGATCTCGATGTCGGGACCGGTTTCGATCTGACCAGCGGTGATTTCGCCGGGACCGGTCGCCGTCAACGTCATGCGCTTGGTTTCGGCTGAATGGCCGCGCAGCGCCAACGACTTAATGTTCAAAATAATATCCGTAACATCCTCGCGGACGCCGGGGATCGACGAGAACTCGTGCAAAACACCCTCGATTTGCACCGTGGTGATTGCCGCGCCCTGTAGCGACGACAGAAGGATACGCCGCAGCGCATTTCCCATTGTCACACCAAATCCGCGCTCTAACGGCTCAGCGACAACTGTCGCGTGGCGGGCCGGGTTTGCGCCGGGCTGAATATCGAGCTGACCGGGCTTAATTAAACTGGTCCAATTATTTTGCAGCATCGTCTGCACCTCGGGTCCATTTTCTTGGGCGAGCGCCGTTTTACCGGGCTCGGCCCGCCTTTGGGGGAAAAGACGGGTCTCATTCTACATTTGGCGGTTAGCCGCGCTTTCTAGCATCGTACAGCGCGCCGCCCCAACAATTGATTGGTCGCTATACCCGACGGCGTTTTGGCGGCCGACAGCCATTATGCGGGATCGGTGTCACGTCTTGAATTTGAGTTATCTCAAAGCCAACGGCCTGGAGCGCCCGCAATGCCGACTCACGACCCGAACCGGGGCCCTTAACCTGCACCGAAAGGGTCTTCATGCCATGCTCTTGGGCTTTTTGACCGGCAGACTCCGCGGCAATCTGGGCGGCATAAGGCGTCGATTTGCGCGAGCCCTTAAATCCCGAAGATCCGGCCGACGCCCAAGCAATGGTATTGCCTTGGGCATCGGTGATTGTGATGTGGGTATTATTGAACGTCGCGCTGACATGCGCGGTGCCCGATGTAATATTTTTACGTTCGCGGCGGCGAACGCGCCCAGTTGCTGGTTTTGCCATTGGCGAAATTCCGTTCTGGCTTTAGAGCCCCAATAAACTCATATGGAGACTCAGGTGGTGGAAACTCAGATAGTTATACTTTTTTCTTACCGGTAATCGGCCGTGCCTTACCCTTGCGCGTTCGGGCGTTTGTATGG
This sequence comes from Alphaproteobacteria bacterium, assembly GCA_021774575.1. Lineage (GTDB taxonomy): Bacteria > Pseudomonadota > Alphaproteobacteria > UBA6615 > UBA6615 > JAJFIX01. The sequence goes on from JAJFIX010000027.1 coordinate 54,122, forward strand.
GTCCGCTGACCCCGCACCGGCAGCCCGCGACGATGGCGCAAGCCGCGATAACAGCCCAAGTCAAGCAAACGCTTGATATTCATTGCGATATCACGGCGCAGATCGCCCTCGACCTGATAGTCGCTGCTGATCGTCTCACGAATACGGATGACCTCGTCCTCGGTCAGCGTATTCACCCGCCGCTCCTCGACGATGGAGCATTTCTCACATATTTCCAACGCCTTAGCGGGTCCGATCCCATAAATATAGGTCAGGGATATATGAACCCGTTTTTGTGTCGGAATGTTGACACCTGCAATACGCGCCACGCTCCAAACTCCTTCATATGCTTAGTAGCAAGTCAAAAATCGACCAAATAATCACGGCAACCGAGGCGTCGCGGATTATAGAAAAAACCGCCCCTACGTCAATGGCCCAGAATCAATGAATTGTTCAAAGGTTCAGAAGCGCTTCCGTGAATATTTTTGTCACCTCTGGCACCAACCTAGGTCAGGCCCAGAACCGTTCTAATCGACTTAGCTACCTCATCAATCGCAACCATGCCATCTACCGATTTCAGCAGACCGCTCTCTTTATAAAACGGAAGTATCGGAGCCGTTTGCTCGCGATAAACATCCAACCTTTTTTTCACCACATCTTGCGTATCGTCGCTGCGCGACGCACCGCCTGATTCTTCCGCCCGACCGGCTATCCGTGCCGCCAGGATCTCCTCGTTCACACAAACCTCGACAACCGCGTCAAGCTTAAGCCCTTTTTCTACCAACATCGTGTCCAGCGACCGTGCCTGGGCAACGGTCCGTGGAAACCCGTCGAGAATAAAACCGCCTTTGCAATCATCGGCGTCCAACCGTTCGGAAATTATGGCAACCATAATTTCATCCGAGACCAGCTGGCCGGCATCCATCACCTTTTTCGCTTCAAGCCCGAGTTCGGATCCGGCACCAACCGCCGCCCGGAGCATGTCACCGGTCGATAATTGTATGAAACCAAACTCGTCTTCTAACAATTTTGCCTGTGTGCCTTTACCCGAACCCGGTGGTCCAAGCAGAACTACATTCATCGTTTTCGGCCCTTCAAGCGAGATTTCTTGATCAGCCCTTCATATTGATGCGCCAACAGATGGCTCTGGATTTGCGCCACGGTATCCAAGGTAACCGAGACGATAATCAGCATGCTGGTGCCGCCAAAGAAGAAAGACAATCCATATTCGGTGACCAGCCATTCGGGAAACAGCGCAACCGCTGTGAGATAAATTGCCCCAATCGTCGTCAAGCGCGTCAGCACGAAATCCAGATAATCCGCCGTATTTCGTCCCGGCCTGATACCAGGCACAAACCCACCATGGCGCTTCAAGTTCTCCGCCGTTTCCTCCGGATTGAAGACAATCGCGGTATAGAAAAAGGCAAAGAAGATCACCAAGACCGCATATAGCAGGAAATACAGCGGTTGCCCGCGTCCGAGATAGGCCGAGACCAGGTTTAAGACCGGGCCGGCACCACCGCCGGAAAACCCAGCAATGGTCGCGGGTGTGAGTAGCAAAGACGTGGCGAAAATCACCGGAATGACACCCGATGTGTTGATCTTCAGGGGCAAATGACTCGATTCGCCGCCAAACATCCGATTGCCAACCTGGCGTTTCGGATATTGAATGATAATGCGCCGTTGAGCTCGCTCAATAAACACGATGATCATCATAATCGCCGCGATCATCACGACGAGGCCTATGATGAATAACGGGCTCATCTGACCGGTACGACCGAGCTCCAAGACTTGGGCCAAGGCACTGGGCAAATTCGCCACAATGCCGGCAAAGATAATCAGCGAAATTCCGTTACCGACACCGCGCGCCGTAACCTGCTCACCGAGCCAAAGCAAAAACATCGTGCCGCCGACGATGGTAATCACCGTGCTGGCCCGGAAGAACATACCCGGATCGGGCACTGCCGCGCCAATGCTGGACGGCAAACTTTCGAGCGAAACCGCCAGCCCATAGGCCTGGACAGCAGCCAAAAATACCGTGCCGTAGCGGGTATATTGGTTGATCTTTTTGCGTCCGGACTCGCCCTCTTTTTTGAGCTCCTCAAGTCGCGGCGAAATCGCCGTACCCAGCTGCATGATAATGGAGGCGGAAATATAGGGAATGACATTGAGCGCAAATATGCTCATCCGCCCCAGCGCACCGCCGGAAAACGCATTAAACACGTCCAGAATGCCACCGCTATTCTGGTCGAAGAAATCATTGATGACGATTGGATCGATGCCCGGCAACGGTATAAACGTACCGAGCCGATAAATGATCAACATTCCGAGCGTAAACAGAATACGTTTTTTCAATTCCGACGCCTTGCCGAAGGCGCCAAAATTCAAACCGGAAGAAATATCTGCGTTACGCGTGGCCATCTGAAATCCTATATACCGATGTCAGCTCTATGTGTCCGACGTGTCGGCGCCCGACGAGTCGGCGTCCGACGAGTCGGCGTCAGCAGCCTTAGCCTTTTTGGGCTCGGCTTTGGCTTTCTTAGGCTCGGCTTTGCCAGCCTCGGCGGCCTTTGCTTTCGGACGCACAGTCACGGTGCCGCCAGCCTTCTCAACCAGGGCAATCGCCCCCTTGGTCGCGCCGGTCACTTCAATATCGACTTTGGCCTTAAACTCACCACCACCGATAAGACGAACGCCGTCTAGAATACGGCGCACAACACCGGCTTCCAACAACACGGCCTCGGTCAGCTTTTGTTTCGCATCGACCCGCCCGGCTTCAATGGCCGTCGCCAGCTTGGTCACTGTCAGTTCCTGAAAGGACTTGGCGTTCGGATTATGAAAACCGCGCTTGGGCAAGCGCCGATAAAGCGGCATCTGGCCACCTTCGAAACCCTTGATCGCGACACCGGTCCGCGCTTTCTGCCCTTTATGGCCGCGACCGGCAGTCTTGCCTGTGCCTGAGCCAATGCCACGACCAACGCGGCGCGCAGGTTTGCGCGCGCCCTCATTGTCTGCAAGTTCATTCAGTCTCATCGTTTGAAACCCTTCAAATAGCGCCCGTAAAACCGGGTTTTAATTATCGTCGACCCGAACCAAATGCTGAACCTTGCGGATCATCCCGCGAACCGAAGGCGTATCCTCCAGCTCCCGCGTACGATGCATCTTATTCAGCCCAAGGCCGATCAGTGTTTGGCGTTGATCATTCCGGCGGCCGATCGGGCTGCCGATTTGCGTCACTTTGATCAAGCTGCCTTTTTTTGCTGCTGCAGCGGCCATTAGTTGCTTGCCTCCGCGGTCGGCGCGTCGGCAGTGGCCGCAGCGCCATTATTCTGTTTTGCGTCCGGGTTTGCACCACCGCGACGCCGGATGATGTTTGAGACGTTCAGACCGCGGCGCGCAGCCACGGCTTTCGGCGAGGATGTTTTCGCCAATCCGTTAAAGGCCGCCTTAATCATATTATGCGGATTAGACGTTCCGATGGATTTTGCCACAACATCCTGCACACCAAGACATTCAAAGATAGCGCGCAACGGGCCACCGGCGATCACGCCCGTTCCCGGTGGGGCCGCGCGCAGCACAACTTTACCGGCGCCAAAACGACCGTTCATATCGTGATGCAGGGTCCGGCTTTCGCGCAATGGCACTTGCACCATTTGCCGCTTGGCAACTTCGGTTGCCTTGCGAATGGCTTCGGGAACCTCGCGCGCCTTACCACTGCCGTGACCAACTTTTCCGCTGCCGTCACCGACGACGACAATTGCAGCAAAGCCAAACCGCCGACCGCCTTTAACCACCTTGGCGACACGGTTAATGCTCACTAGCTTCTCGATAAACTCCGGCTCGCCGCCTCGGTCATCGCGGCGTCTACCGCGACGCTCATCTTTGCGGCCCCGAGGGGCTGGTCCCTGCGCCATAATCGGCTACTCCTAAAATTTCAGGCCGGCTTCGCGTGCGGCCTCCGCTAGCGCTTTGACTCGCCCATGAAAAATATATCCACCCCGGTCGAACACAACGTCGGTCACACCAGCGCCGACGGCACGCTCGGCAACAAGTTTGCCAATGGCCTGCGCCGCCGCAACATTGGCGCCACTTTTGACGTCACCCTTCACTGTCGCCTCCAAGGTAGAGGCTGCGGCAAGTGTCTTACCGGCGGCATCATCGATAACCTGAGCATAAATGTGGCGGCCCGAGCGAAAGACGCTCAAACGAGGGCGCCCAGTAGCCAATTTTTTGAGTTTGGCCCGATTGCGAACAGCACGGCGCTGACTGAGAACTGTCTTCTGCGCGGTCATTTCTTTTTACCTTCCTTGCGCAAAATCTGCTCATCGGCGTACCGTACGCCTTTGCCCTTATAGGGTTCAGGTTTACGGAAGGCGCGAATTTCAGCCGCGACCTGTCCGACTTGTTGCTTATCGATCCCGCTAATCTCGATCACCGTTTGCTCGGGCGTCTTTATCGCAATCCCTTCGGGGATCGGATAATTGATGTCATGGCTGTAGCCGAGCTGAAGGTTCAGCACTTTGCCCTTTACCGCCGCCCGATAACCGGTCCCGGTAATGGCGAGGTTCTTGGAAAAACCCTCGCTGACACCCTGGACGATATTGTTAACCCGGGAGCGTGAGGTTCCCCACAGCATCCGTACTGTGCGACTGCTTGAGCGTGGCGCAAAATTAATTGCCCCATCCTTTTGCACAACTTCGACATCCTTCGACACATCGTAGGATAGTTGTCCAAGCTTGCCTTTGGCCGATACCGTCTGCCCGGAAATCGTAATTTCCGTGCCGTCGGGCACCACAACCGGTGATAATCCTGTCCGCGACATAATATTGGCCTCCTAAAACACCCGGCAGAGTACTTCGCCGCCGACATTCTGGTCGCGCGCCTCGGCATCCGACATCACGCCTTTTGGCGTCGACAGGATCGAAATCCCCAAACCATCATAGACAGTCCGCAGATCCTTGATTTTTGAATAGATGCGCTGACCTGGGCGCGAGACACGTTTAATCTCGCGGATCGCAGGTTCGCCATCCGAATATTTGAGCTCAATCGTGAGCTCCCTGATACCTCGTGCCAATTCAGCGTCACTGAACCCACGTATATATCCCTCGCTCTGCAACACCTGCAAAACGTTGGACCGTAGGCCCGATGCCGGCGACTTCACCGTTTTCATCTTGGCCCGTTGTCCATTACGGATACGGGTCAGCATATCACCGAGGGGATCACTCATAGACATATCGTCGGTGCTCCTCTACCAACTCGACTTGGTCATGCCAGGAATTTGGCCAGACGACGCCAATTCCCGCAGCGCAATTCTCGACATCCGAAACTTCCGGTAATAGGCCCGTGGCCGTCCCGTCAGTTCACACCGATTCCGAATACGGGTCGGCGAAGAATTTCGCGGCATTTTGGCCAGCTTCAACCGCGCCGCGAATTTCTCTTCGGGCGGTCGATCCGGATCTTTTGCAATTGCCTTCAACGCCGCCCGCTTGGGTGCGCTGTTCGCCGCCATGCGGCGACGGCGATTATTTTTCTCTACTGAACTTTTTTTAGCCATATTTTTTTCTGCCCTTCTCTATGCGGATCCGCTTACTCGCGGAACGGCATATCGAAACACTCCAATAATGCCTTTGCTTCGGTGTCCGATTTCGCGGTGGTACAAATCACGATGTCCATGCCGCGAATATCATCAATTTGGTCATACTCGATTTCCGGAAACACGATCTGTTCCCGCAGTCCCATTGCGTAATTGCCCAGCCCGTCAAAACTGCGACCATTCAATCCGCGAAAATCACGCACCCGCGGCAAAGCGATATTTACCAAGCGGTCAAGAAATTCGTACATCCGGTCCCGCCGCAAGGTCACCTTGCAACCAACCTTCATGCCTTCGCGCAATTTAAAATTGGCGACGGATTTTTTTGACACACGGACCGACGGATGCTGTCCGGCAATCAGGGTCATTTCGTTCACCGCCGTATCCAACTTCTTGGAATCCGCAGCCGCCTCACCGACACCCATATTGATGACGATCTTGTCCAGCTTCGGCACCTGCATGGCGTTTTTCAGCCCCAGATCCTGCTGCAGCTTCGGCTTGATGACGTCGGTATAATGTTCTTGCAAACGCGCGCTCATGGCTTGCTAGCCCCTAGATATTGCATTGCTATCACTGATCAACATGCCGCTGATCAGCTATCGATGACTTCGCCAGACCGCTTGGCATAGCGGACCTTGCTGCCATCATCGAGGAATTTAAAACCAACCCGTGTCGCTGCCCCGTCTTTTGGATCGGCTACCGAGAGATTTGAGACCTGTATAGACGCCTCAATCTGGTTGATACCGCCCTGGGACGTCTGGGTTGCCCGCTGATGGCGTGACACCATATTGATGCCCTGCACATAAGCGCGGCCGGTCGCAGGTAAGACGCGCAGTACTTCGCCGGTCTTACCTTTGTCGCGACCCGCGGTCACGACAACCTTGTCGCCCCGCCTGATTTTCATCTTTGTCGCCATTTACAGAACCTCCGGCGCGAGAGACACGATTTTCATGAAATTCTTGGCCCGAAGCTCACGGGTGACCGGTCCAAATATACGGGTGCCGATCGGCTCACCCTGCTGGTCGACCAGCACCGCGGCATTGCGATCAAAACGGATGATCGTACCGTCGGCCCGATTGACGTCATATTTGGTCCGCACAATAACCGCCCGGTGAATTTCGCCTTTGGAAACCCGGCTACCCTTGCCGCGCGGGTTTGCTTCTTTGACCGAAACAACGATGACATCTCCGATCCCGGCGGTCTTACGCTTCGAGCCGCCCAGCACCTTGATGCACTGAACCCTACGCGCACCGCTATTGTCGGCGACATCGAGGTTTGATTGCATCTGTATCATCGTAATATTCCCTTGTTTTTCCGGACCAAAACGGTCCGGGGTTAACCCAAATTAGACCGAAGGTTAACCAACTTTTTCAACCAATTCGAAACGCTTCAACTTGGACATCGGACGGCATTCACGAATGCGCACCGTGTCGCCGATCGCCGCTGTATTTTCCGCATCGTGGGCGGCAAATTTGCGCGACCGCGTAATGAACTTTTTATACAGCGGATGCATGACCCGCCGATCAACGCGCACGACGACAGTCTTATCTGCTTTGTCGCTGACGACCGTCCCTGTGAGAACACGTTTTGGCATATCCTGTCCTCTCCTTAACTCTTTGCGGCCCGGCGACGTTCGCCTAACAGCGTCTTAATTTTAGCCACGTCGCGGCGCAGTATGCGCATTTGATGTGTCTGTTCAACTTGACCATTGGCTCTGCGGAAACGCAGATTGAATGATTCTTTTTTGGCGTTCAGAAGGGCTTCGGACAGCTCGTCGTCACTCTTCGTGCGTAAATCTTCGGTCTTCATCTCTTTATGCTCCCGCCGGCCCTATATGCCGAGACGTCTAACGAATTTGGTCGGGATCGGCAGTTTTGCCGCGGCCAACTCCATCGCCACCGAGGCAACTTCGTCGCTGACACCATCGATCTCAAACATAACCCGGCCTGGCTTGACCCGTGCAATCCAAAATTCAGGCGTACCTTTACCTTTACCCATCCGCACTTCAGCAGGCTTCGACGACACAGGCACATCGGGAAAAATCCTGATCCACACTTTGCCGGCACGTTTCATGTGACGGGTCATCGCCCGGCGAGCGGCCTCAATCTGGCGCGCTGTAATACGCCCCGGGCCCATCGCCTTCAACCCATAAGAGCCGAAATTGATTGCCGTGCCGGAACCAGCCAGCCCGTGAATACGGCCTTTATGCTGCTTGCGAAACTTTGTTCTTTTTGGACTAAGCATGTGTCACCCAATTTGCTCTCTTAAATCATCGCTTAAAGGATTAGCCGTCGCGGCCTAGCCTTTGCGACCACCGAGTTGCAACTCCTCGATACGTTTATCCTGTGCCATCGGGTCGTGTTCCATAATATCGCCCCGATAGATCCAAACTTTGACGCCGCAGGTTCCGTAAGTCGTGAAAGCCGTTGCGGTTCCATATTGTACGTCGCCACGCAGCGTATGCAGTGGCACTTTGCCTTCCAGATATTGCTCCGTCCGGGCAATTTCTGCGCCGCCGAGACGACCGCCACACATAATCCGCACACCCTGTGCGCCCAACCGCATGGCATTTTGCACGGACCGCTTCATCGCCCGCCGGAAAGCCACCCGACGCTCCAACTGCTGCGCGATATTTTCGGCAATCAACACGGCGTCAATCTCGGGCTTGCGCACTTCGACGATATTGAGGCTGACATCCGATCCAGTTCGACGCGACAGCTCGAGGCGTAGTTTCTCGATATCGGCGCCTTTTTTGCCGATGACGACACCCGGGCGCGCTGTGTGGATTGTGATCCGCGCTTTTTTCGCCGGACGTTCTATCAAAATCCGCGATACGCCGGCCCCGGTAAGACGGTCAGCAAGATATTTGCGTAAGCCCAAATCTTGGTGCAACTGCACCGCATAGGCGTCGCCGTCTGCATACCAGCGCGAGTCCCAGGTACGATTGATCCCTAAGCGCAGGCCGATCGGATTGACCTTTTGTCCCATAACTTAAGCTTCCTCTTGCTCGCGCACGACCAGCGTCAAATTGCTGAACGGCTTAATGATGCGTCCCATACGTCCACGGGCCCGCGGACGGAAACGCTTCATGACAAAGGCCCGACCAACAGTAACTTCGGACACAACCAACCGATCAACATCCAGTTGATGATTGTTTTCGGCATTTGCCACCGCGCTCTCAAGCGCCGACTTAACCTCGCCGGCAATGCGGCGGCGCGAAAACGCCAGCTCGTTTAACGCAAATGCCGCTGTCTTGCCGCGGATCGTACTGGCAACCAGGTTCAGTTTTTGCGGACTGACTCGAATTGCTTTGACGAATACCCGCGCCTCGTTATCGGCAGTGCGTCGTGGTGCAGATTTCTTTCCCATCAGCTCCTCGTCGCCTTTTTATCGGCCGCATGGCCGTAATAAGTCCGGGTCGGCGAAAACTCGCCAAACTTGTGACCAACCATATCTTCTGTCACCAAGACCGGCAGAAATTTATGACCGTTATAGACACCGAACGTAATGCCAACGAATTGCGGCAAAATCGTTGACCGCCGTGACCAGGTCTTGATCACATCGTTGCGGGTCGAGGCGCGCGCAACTTCCGCTTTTTTAAGCAGATAGCCGTCGACGAACGGGCCTTTCCAAACAGAGCGCGACATAGGGTCTTATCCTTCCCTTAAATTCGTCTATGGCCGGCGCCGGCGAACAATCAGCCGGTCGGTCTTTTTGTTCGAACGGGTACGCTTGCCCTTGGTCGGCTTGCCCCACGGGGTCACCGGATGGCGCCCACCCGATGTCCGACCTTCACCACCACCATGTGGATGATCGATCGGGTTCATGGCCACACCACGGACCGCCGGACGTTTACCAAGCCACCGCTTGCGGCCGGCTTTGCCCAATTTCTGGTTTGACTTATCTGGGTTCGAAACAGCACCGATGGTCGCCCGACATTCGGCCCGCACCATCCGCACTTCGCCCGAACTCATTTTCAGCAAAGCATATCCGCGATCACGACCAACGAGCTGGACATAAGTCCCACCTGCCCGCGCGATTTGGCCACCCTTACCGGGCTTCATCTCGACATTATGAATGATCGTTCCAACCGGAATAGCCGATAGCGGCATCGCATTGCCCGGTTTTACATCGACGCGAGCCCCGGAAACAACCACCGACCCTTCAGCCAACCGTTGGGGTGCGATAATATAGGCCAGTGTGCCGTCTTCATATTTCAGCAGCGCCAAAAATGCGGTGCGGTTGGGATCATATTCAAGTCGCTCCACTGTCGCCGGCATATCGTCCTTGACCCGCTTGAAGTCAACGATCCGATAAAGCTTTTTATGCCCGCCACCACGCCGACGCGCGGTGATGCGGCCGGTGTTATTGCGGCCACCCTTGGAACTCAACCCTTCGGTTAATTTCTTAACCGGGTCGCCCTTCCACAAGCCTTTGCGGTCGATCAGCACGAGGCCGCGCTGGCCCGGTGTCGTCGGTTTATATCGTTTCAAAGCCATCTTCTAATCCCTCTCGCGATCCCTTAAAGGCCCGTGGATACGTCGATTGACGCACCCTCGGCCAGGGTCACGATCGCTTTTTTGAAATCGGACCGACGCCCGGGGCGGCCCTTCCATTTCTTGGTCTTACCGTTTTGATTGATCGTATTGACCGCCGTCACCTTGACGTCAAACAAACCTTCGACAGCGGCTCGAATTTCCGGCTTGCTGGCATCGGTTGCAACCTGAAAAACGATTTGGTTATGCTCGGAAAGCAACGTCGCCTTCTCAGTAATGGCCGGCGACAGAATGACGTCGTACATCCGTTCCCGGCTAATCGCTATACGGCCGCGGGGTTTAGCGTTGCTGCTCATTTGAGGCGCTCCTGCAAGATCTCAACGGCCTGCTTGGTCAGAACCAGAGTGTCCCGACGCAAGATGTCATAAACATTGGCACCCTGGCTCGGCAGCACATCGATGTTTGGGATATTGGACGCGGCAAGGGCGAAATTTTGATCGAGCTCCTGACCACCAACGATCAACGCTGATTCCAGACCCAAATTGGAGAACTTTTGAACCAATCCCTTAGTTTTGGAGTCCGTCACCTTCTCATCATCCAGGACGATCAATTTGCCGTCCTTTTGCTTGGACGACAAAGCCGACCGCATGGCCGCTGCCCGTACCTTTTTCGGCAGACCGAAAGCGTGGCTGCGTGGGATCGGACCAAAGGTCGTCTGACCACCGCGCTGCTGGGCTGAGTATTTCGAACCCTGGCGGGCGCGGCCCGTGCCCTTCTGGGCAAATGGCTTGGCCGTTGAGCCAGCAATATCACCAATCGTCTTGGTTTTATGGGTACCGGCGCGTCGCTTGGCCTGCTGGAAATTCACCATCCGAGCCAGCAAGTCTTTACGCACATCAGCGCCAAAGACCGCATCGTCGAGAACGATCTCGCCGGCATCTTTGTTGTCCAGATTGACGATTTTGCACTTCATGGACTTCAGTCCTCTTTCGTCGCTTCGCCAGATTGATCATCTGACGTGCTTTGTGCTTCAGCGGCAGCTGCCGCCGCTTCAATCTGCTCATCTACAACAGGTTCATCAGCCGCGGCAACGCCACCGGGATAGGGTGCCTCTTCGGGGCGCAAATGCTTAACCGCATCGCGCACTGTCACCCAACAGCCTTTTGACCCTGGAACAGCGCCGCGAACCAAAATCAGGCCCTCGTCGTTATCGATCGCTGCCACTTCCAAATTCTGGACCGTGACGCGCTCGGCGCCCATGTGGCCGGCCATTTTTTTTCCCTTAAAAACCTTACCCGGATCCTGACACTGCCCGGTTGAACCATGGCTACGATGGGAAATCGACACACCGTGACTGGCCCGAAGCCCACTGAAATTATGCCGTTTCATGGCACCGGCAAAACCCTTACCGATCGACTGACCTGTCACATCGATATATTGGCCAGCTACATAATGATCGGCCCCAAGAACCGTGCCCGGTGCGAGAACCGCATCCTCGGCAACTCTAAACTCGGCGAGTTCACGTTTGGGCTCGACCTTTGCCTTGGCAAAATGGCCACGCATCGCTCTACCCGTACGCGATACCTTGGCCACACCCGCGCCAACCTGGACGGCATTATACCCGTCACGCTCCACGGTCCGGGCGGCAGTTACCTGGCAGGCATCCACTTTCAGAACCGTCACCGGGACATGCGCGCCGGACGCATCGAAGATCCGGGTCATTCCCAATTTTTGTGCAATCAAACCAGTGCGCATATCCATCGTCCTTTAAATTCGATCACTCAATCAGAGCTTAATTTCGACATCAACGCCGGCGGCCAAGTCGAGCTTCATCAACGCATCCACCGTTTGCGGTGTCGGATCGACAATATCCAATAGCCGTTTATGGGTCCGTATCTCGAACTGCTCACGCGACTTCTTATCGATATGGGGAGAACGCAAGACCGTGAATTTCTCGATCTTGGTCGGCAACGGGATCGGCCCACGCACATCAGCGCCGGTCCGCTTCGCGGTCCCGACAATCTCAAGGGCGGACTGATCCAACACCCGATGGTCGAACGCCTTCAAACGGATGCGGATATGTTGGCTTTCCATGACTTTCGCTCTCTTACCCAAATGTTAAGAGCGACCCCGATGGGCCGCTCTTTATTCTTTCAACAACTACTCAATAATCGAAGCAACGACGCCGGCGCCGACGGTGCGGCCGCCTTCGCGAATGGCGAAGCGGAGGCCTTCATCCATCGCGATCGGCATGATCAGCGATACTTCCATCGTGATATTATCGCCCGGCATCACCATCT
>JAJFIX010000028.1 GCA_021774575.1 Alphaproteobacteria bacterium
CGCGAAAGGATCAAACTCAAAACGATGGAGAACCGGCGCTTGCAATACCGCAAATACGCCGCTTAATATCTTGAACCAGATGGGCCAGATCCTCCTTTAGATCAGGCCGTTGTTTGTTCCAATTTATATGATGACGGACAGCCAAGAAGTACAATTCGATAGAATGGTGCCATTTTTTTCGCCCAAGGCGATTATCCAGTAATACGACAACCTTATCACGAATAGGGGCAGCAAATCTAGCGTCGTTATCGACTATACAAAAGGCATTCATTAGTTCTGCAGAGAAGTTTTCCTTCCCCTGTCCCTACCAAAAATCCGATTGGTACATTTGCTTGATGCAGCCCCCGGGAACCTACGAAACGCAGCCTGCAGGCTCAAGATAGTTTCCCTTGGCACTGCCGTTTTAAGGCATGTGATCTCCGTACAGAAAGGCGCGTATTTCCACTGGACATCTGCTTGGGACAGAGCGGTACTGTCCATGTGTGGTGACACCTATTTGACCTCCTTCACCGCAAGCCCGGCCCAGGCCTACGCCTAGCCGGGCCTGTGCGGTGGCAGCGCCTGCATCGGGCCGGCGCCATACCAAAGAAGGTCATAATGCCCGCCAAAACCACCAAACCAGACATCATCCTCAAGCTCATTAACCGCAAATCCGGAGCCGCGTTAAACCAACTCCAGGAAGCAACCGGCTGGAAACCCCACAGTGTCCGAGCGGTTCTTAGCGGGCTACGCAGGAAAGGCCATGAGATTACGCGTGACAAGAACAAGAAGGGTGTAACCTTCTACAGTATTGTCGACGGTGCGCAGAAATGATCGGCGTCATTGATCAGGGGCAAATCGCTGAGGAAATCTCGGCGATTTCGCAACTCACCCGAGAGGAGTTGATCAACGCTTGGAAATCAGCGCACAGACAAACTCCGCCCAAAGGCATAAGCCGTCGATTGCTGGAATACAGCGCGGCCTATCAATTACAGGTGAAGGCCTTCGGCGGACTGAAACCGACGATGCGCCGGAGGCTGCGTCAGGCGACTGGCCGTGCCGAACGGTCCGCCCCAGCCACCATCATCGTCAATAAATCTAAACGCCCGTCACCCGGCACACGGTTGCTCCGTGAATGGCATGGCAAAACTCATACGGTCGAGGTCGTTGCCAGTGGTTTTGTATATAAAGGCGAAGCTTACAAGTCGCTTTCGCAAGTAGCGCGATCCATCACAGGCACTCGCTGGTCAGGGCCTAGGTTCTTCGGGCTATGAGCAAGCGAATCCGTTGCGCCATCTACACCCGTAAATCCACCGACGAAGGGCTCGAGCAGGAATTCAACAGCCTGGATGCTCAGCGCGAGGCCTGTGATGCCTATATCCAGTCCCAGCGAGGCCAAGGCTGGGTGGCGATAAAGAAGCAATACGATGACGGCGGACTTTCTGGCGGCACCATGAATCGGCCCGCACTACAATCCCTGCTGACCGACATCGAAAATCACAAGGTCGATCTGATCGTTGTCTACAAGGTGGACAGGCTGACCCGTTCTCTGATGGATTTTTCCAAAATCATTGAGAACCTCGATGCCAGCGATGTATCGTTCGTCTCAGTCACCCAACAGTTCAACACGGCCAGTTCTATGGGGCGACTCACCCTGAATGTTCTTCTCTCTTTCGCCCAGTTCGAGCGTGAGGTCACGGCCGAACGCATCCGCGACAAGATCGCAGCCTCAAAAAAGAAAGGCATGTGGATGGGCGGTTTATCGCCGCTCGGATATAACGCCGTTGATAAAAAACTCGTCGTCGACAAGGATGAGGCAAAGGTCGTTCGAACTTTGTTTGGCCGGTATCTCAAATTGGGCTCTGTCCGTAAATTAAAACAGGAGGCGGACCGTCAGGGTTTGACCACCAAGAAACGCAAGTCAGGGGGACGGTGCTCTGGTGGTCTAGCGTTTTCCCGGGGGCATCTCTATCAACTTCTTCATAACCCGGTTTACATCGGCGAGGTTGCCCATAAAGGAAAAACCTACCCGGGCCAACACGACGCCATCGTTGATCGGAAAACCTGGGACACGGTGCAGAAAATGTTGGACGATCAGGCGCCAGCCCGCACCTCAGTTGCCAATACTAAGCAACAATGCCTGCTCACCGGCCTCGCGTTCGATGAGCAGGGAGATCGCCTCAGCCCTTCCCACTCCAGGAAAGACGGACGGCGCTATCGTTATTACATCTCGCATCGCCTGATGCAGGGAGGAGACAAAAGTGATGGCTGGCGGATACCCGCCGATCAGCTTGACGGAGCCGTCTTGATGGAGTTACGCAAGTTTCTGGAAGATGGCATCCAGATTGCGAACGCGCTTTATGGTTCTGATGCTAGGCCGGACAGGGTTCAGGACGCGGTCAGTGCTGCGGTAAAAGTTTCGGAAGAAATCGAGAAAGACCATAAACAGGCCCGTCAGCTCATTGAACGCGTGAATATTGACGGCAAGCAACTACGTATTCAGGTCTCGCTAACCAATCTGTCTGACTGTATCGGGGCTGCCGATGCCGTCAACGATGGTTCCATCATTCTGCAAACGCCGATCACATTTGGTCGGCGTGGCGTTGAAAGCAAAATCATTCTGCCAGGAGCCGCAAAAGCCCCCTCACCCGATAACGGCTTGATAGATCTGGTATCCAATAGTTATCAGTGGGCCCAACGAATATTTAAAAGGGAAGTTACCTCAGTCCGGGAGATATCCCTGAAAGACAATATTGACGAGGCTGATGTCAGCCGGTTCCTGCCTTTGGCATTCCTGGCCCCCGATATTCTTGAGACCATATTAAGCGGTGCACAACCGATTAAACTGACGTCAGAGAAATTGAAGCGTTTGCGCAAACTGCCACAATCATGGGAAGAGCAGCGCAAATTGCTCGGATTCAGCAACTAAAATCCACCACCGATTGGTGACACAAAATCCCGATTAGAGACTTTTGATCAAAATCCGCCACTTCCCCAGTTAGAGACCGTCTCTACACAGCATTCCTGAAAAATATGCTCGGAAATCCGCAGAAAACAGCCGACTCTCTCCGTTTTCCAATTGGTGTGGGAAAAGACGGGGGGTGGTTGGTGGGCCCGGCAGGACTCGAACCTGCGACCAAACCGTTATGAGCGGTTCGCTCTAACCAACTGAGCTACAGGCCCCCATGGGTGATGTGTGCGTCTGTGTCTATTTTAAACTTTGGGCGTATTAGTGATCGAGGAAGCTGCGCAGTTTTCGCGAGCGGGAGGGGTGTTTGAGTTTGCGCAGTGCCTTGGCTTCGATTTGGCGGATGCGCTCGCGGGTGACGGAAAATTGTTGGCCGACCTCCTCTAGCGTGTGGTCGGTATTCATGCCGATGCCAAAGCGCATGCGCAAGACCCGTTCTTCACGGGGGGTCAGGGTGGCGAGCACGCGGGTGGTTGTCTCGCGCAAATTGACTTGTATGGCCGCGTCGATGGGCAGGATGGCATTTTTGTCTTCGATGAAATCGCCGAGATGACTGTCTTCTTCGTCGCCGATCGGCGTTTCCAAACTGATCGGTTCCTTGGCGATTTTTAGCACCTTGCGTACTTTTTCAAGGGGCATATGAAGTTTTACGGCCAGCTCTTCGGGGGTCGGCTCGCGGCCGATTTCGTGCAACATCTGGCGCGAGGTACGAACCAGTTTATTGATCGTTTCGATCATATGGACCGGGATACGGATGGTCCGTGCTTGATCGGCGATCGAACGGGTAATTGCCTGGCGGATCCACCAAGTTGCATAGGTGGAGAATTTATAACCACGGCGATACTCGAACTTATCGACCGCCTTCATTAGGCCGATATTGCCTTCTTGAATGAGGTCGAGAAATTGCAGACCGCGATTGGTGTATTTCTTGGCAATCGAGATCACCAATCTGAGATTGGCCTCGACCATTTCCTTCTTGGCTCGTCCGGCTTCGCGCTCGCCTTGCTGCACCATGCCGACAACGCGTCGGTACTCACTGATTGGTAAACCAATACGATCGGCCATCTCTTGAATTTCGACGCGGATTGTGCGGACCTCGTCACCGTGTTTTTCAGAAAAGGCCTTCCAACCTTTGCCTTTGAGCCTGGAAACACGGCTCAGCCAACGCGGGTCCTGCTCATTGCCGAAATATTGATCAAGAAAATCGGTGCGGCTGACCTTGCAGTCGAGGGCCAAGCGTAACAATTTTCCTTCAAAACTAGTGAGCCGCCGATTGAGGCCGTAGAGCTCATCGACCAGCGCCTCAATCCTGTTATTGTTGAGCCGCACCCGTTGCATCAATTCAACAAGCTCGTGGTGCAATTTCGAATAACGCCGCTCTTGTGGCGTCGTCAGCTCCTCGGATTTCTTTTTCAACCCGGCCAGGCGCTGTTCCTGCAGCTTATGCAGTTTCTTATATGTTTTAGCGATATCATCGAAGAGTTCGAGAGCATCGGGCTTAAGTTTTGCCTCCAGCGCCGCCAGCGACAATGGTGCTTCTTCCTCATCGTCATCGTCATCGTCATCTTCATCACCGTCGGTTTCCGATGATGCGGCGCCTTGGTTGTCGGTATCATCACCCGCCGGGGAGGCCGCGCCGTTAGTAGAGGGCGCAGCTGCACCATTGAGACTGGCAGCAGCCCCATTTGCTTGCACCGCACCCGCCGCACCGTTCGGACCCACTGCGTCGGCGGCTGGCTCTTGCTCGCCTTCTTTCTGGTCGACGTCTTTCTGCTCGCCTTCCTTTTGCTCGCTGCCCTCCACCGTCGCGCCGTCGGCACTGGTTTGGTTCTCTTCGGATTCGCTTCCAGGAGCCGGTGCGGCCCCGGGGCCGCCGCCATTCGTCGCATCGAGGTCAATGACGTCGCGCAACAAAATGCGTTCGTCCTTCAATGCGTCACGCCAGGCAATGATAGCGCGGATAGTCAACGGGGACTCGCAGATCGCGCCGATCATCTTCTCGCGACCGGCCTCGATCCTTTTTGCAATCGCGATTTCACCTTCCCGCGACAGCAATTCCACCGAACCCATTTCGCGTAAATACATTCGCACCGGATCATCGGTTCGACCTAAATCTTCATCGCCGACCTTGCCAGTGGTCGCAACCTTGGTGCCGGGCTTGGCTTCGGCTGCGCCATCGCCTTCGGTTGCCGCCGGTTTTACCTTACTGTCCCCACTGGAATCGTCTTGATCTTCTGCCTCGACGACATTGATACCCATTTCAGATAGTTGGGCGAGCACGTCCTCGATCTGCTCCGACGACACTTGGTCTGCCGGCAGCGCGGCGTTTAATTCCGTATAGGTGATGTAGCCACGTTCACGGCCCTGGGTGACCATTTTTTTGACCGCTTGAACAGCGCTGTCCATAAGGGGCCCATCGCCGCCCTCTTCTTTGGTCTCTTGGACCGCCGCGGTTGCTTCCTTTGCCGCCATTTAAACTCCGCCGTCTCAAAATTAAATTCCAGTCTTCCCGGTGCCGAATGGCGCCTAATTTGGGATGGTGCCGAATGGCGCCTTATTTGGAATACAGCCCGTCTTCTTTTATCTGCTCACGCAAAATGCCAAAAAGTCGATCCTCTTTGGCCTCGGTCATGTCCGCCGCCAAGTCCCGTTCCGCGTCCTGCCTATCCAAATCGACCTGCCGGCGCCCATACCAATCGAGAATATCATGTAGTGCCCGCTCAGCTTCTTCTTCGCCCGCATCTGGCCTCGCAAAGGAGGCTGTCGAATAGACAGACGGAGACAAGACCACCTGTACCAACCGTTCCAGATCCGCATTCCCAATTGCTATCAAATGGCGTCTCACACCCTCAGAGTCAAGGTTAGGTTCAGAACCGAGAAGGTTTAGGATTTCCCGCATCATTCTGTCAAGTCGCACGCTGGTTAATCGTATTTCGGCAAATATCTCCGTGAGCCCGGAAACCAACGATGGATGGTGGATCATCAGGGCGAGAAGTGCCTGTTCCTGGCGCTCGGCAAGTCCATCAAAATCACCATGGGTTTGCCCCAAACCACCAATACTACCACCACTCATTCCACTGCCAAACCCGCCAAACTTCTTGGGTTTTTGGCGGCCATTCGGCGTCCATCGACCTTTACCGCGCGCCGAGCCGCCCCGATAACGGTCCGGACGCGGGAACATCCGCTCCAGGCGCTGGTCGAAGGCCAATCGATAAAATTCGCCAACCTCCTCGTCGGCAATATCGCGCACCCTGGTCCGTAGATCGCGTTTCAACGCTGCTTGGCGCTCCGGCGTGTCAAATTTTCCCGCACTAACCTCCAGTGACCAAATAACGTCGACGAGCGGACGGGCACGCGAAATGACACGTGCCAAGGCCTCGGGGCCCCGAGTAACGATCATGCTGTCAGGGTCCTCGCCCTCGGGCAACAGGGCGAAGGCTAGACTTTTGCCCGGTTTGAGCAGCGGCAGAGCCCTCAAGGCGGCTCGTCCGGCGGCCCGAACACCCGCCTTATCACCGTCAAAGCACAGCACCGGCTCATCGGCCAAACGCCATAATTCCTGGATCTGTGCCTCGGTTAAAGCCGTGCCGAGGGGCGCTACCGAATGGGTAAACCCACCTTGTGCCAGGGCGATCACGTCCATATATCCCTCAGCGACGATCACCGACCCAGCGTCGCGCGCCGGTCCGCGCGCCTGCGCTACACCATATAACACCGACCCTTTATGGAAGAGGTCGGTTTCCGGGGAATTCAGGTATTTTGGCTGACCACTGCCCATTGTTCGTCCGCCAAACGCAATGACTTTTCCACGCCGATCGGTTATCGGAAAAATAATTCGGCTGAAGAAATAATCGCGGGGTGCCCCCCCGCCGCCTTCATCTTTCCTGGCCAAACCGCAGGCCACCATTTCGTCAACTGTAATCCCACCGGTGCCCAGCGCCTGGGTGAGCAAACCTCGCCCACTGGGCGCATAGCCTAGGCGAAACTTTTTTATCGTCTGTTCGTCAAGGCCCCGACCACGCAGATATTCCAGCGCCACCTTGCTGCCCGGCTTAAACAGCTCTCCGCTATACCAGTCGGCGGCCTGTTCCATAATTTCTTGAAGGCTAGCGCGCCGCTTTTCTCGCATCTGAGACGCAGGATCCGCTTGGGGCACCTCAAGTCCGACCTCAGCAGCGAGTTTTTCGACCGACTCGGGAAAACTTAACCCCTCGGTCTTCATCAAAAATGCAAAAATATCGCCATGTTCACCGCTGGAAAAACAATGAAAAAAACCCTTTTCATCATTCACCGTGAAGGACGGGGTTTTCTCTTTGTTGAATGGGCTTAGACCAACAAATTCTCGACCTCGGCGGGCCAATTTAACCCGTCGGGCGACGACGTCCGAAACCGAGATACGGTTGCGAATTTCATCAAGAAATTGCGGCGACAATGCCATCGTTCAACTACCAATCTTGCCCAGTCGGATATGCCCTGTCGGATTTGCCAGCTTGGGACGCGGCAAAAAATTTGGCACAGCTAAATTTAGCGCGCGCCCTTACGAGTCGCCATTTCAAGCTGGCAGGGGCGCATCACCTTCGACGAATTGCCCCGGATAATACCGGTTCACCCACCTGCAGGTCCAATGCAAGTTGCGGTTAAAAGCTGGGGAAATGTCGGAAAAACAAGGATAAAACCATGATCTCGCATCCAACGAACGAGCAAATGGCGACCTGTAGTCAGGCAGCCGATAGCATTTCCTTGACGACCTGGCTAGCTTTGCCAAAATTCATTTCTCCCGCATGGCCTTCACGCAAGACCGTCATCACCTTGCCCATGTCCTTTAAAGTCTTTGACGATGTTTCGGCGATTGCCTTTTTGACCGCGTGCGCAATTTCCGTTTCATCCAGCTGGCGCGGCAAAAACCGTTCCAAAACGCCGATCTCTTCGCGCTCAGCCTCGGCCAGCTCAACTCTACCGCCTTGCTCAAACATTCCGATGCTATCCTGGCGCTGGCGTACCATGGTCTGAAGCATAGACAGAATTTCTTCGTCGCTAATCCCGTCCTCGTTGCCATTGCCGCGGGCCGCGATGTCACGGTCTTTAAGTGCCGCCAAGATCAATCGTACGGTTGCAAGGGCGCATTTTTCTTGATCTTTTAGCGCTTGTTTAAGCGCATTTCTCAGGTCATCGCGTAACATCATTGTACTCCATCATGCCACCAGGCGTTGGACCGTATCCGATTCGCATTGCCATGGCAAACCGGAAGCCAGTCATAACATACTGAATTATAACGATTTTTTAGTTTTAATCTACTTGACCCAATCTCTTAGCTAGCTTATGAAACATCGCGTGCGCGAACGAACTCTTTCGCCCAGCCTGCCGCCCGGCCTGCCGGTGCTTTTTCATGAGCGCACGAGGTATAAGACCAAAAAACCACAATGAACATGACCAGGTTCGGATGACCCAAGACACCAACACCCGGCACAAACAAGCAACCGCCAACCAGACAGACCGGCCAGCCTGGGCGACGGGCGCCTTAGTAATGGCCGACGGGGCCGTCTATTGGGGGCGCGGGATCGGTCGAACGGGAACGGCTGTTGGCGAGGTGTGCTTTAATACCTCGCTCACCGGTTATCAAGAAATCTTGACCGACCCCTCCTATGCGGGCCAAATAATCACCTTCACGTTCCCCCATATCGGCAATGTCGGTACAAATATTGAGGATATGGAGGCGACCAATACAGCGGCGCGGGGGTGCATTTTGCATGCGCCAGTCACCGATCCTAGCAATTGGCGATCAGACACACATCTCGATAAATGGTTGAAAAATATGAACCTTGTGGGGCTGACAGGTCTCGATACAAGGTCCCTCACCCACGCAATTCGAGACAGTGGGGCGCCTATTGCCTCAATCGCGCATTTTGGTGTTGCAGACACCAACATTGATTTGCTGCGCAATAACGCCGCCGACTGGCCGGGGCTTGAAGGAATGGACCTGGCCGCCGAGGTAACCACGCGCCAGACATATCATTGGAACCAGGCGGAGTGGAGCCTGGGCGACGGCCATACAAATGCGCCCGCCTCCCGGCATAAAGTTGTCGCGGTGGATTTTGGCGCTAAGCACAATATTCTTCGTTGCCTGGCCAGTGGGGCGTGCGACGTTACCGTGGTCCCGGCGAGCGCTTCGGCCGAAGAGATATTGGCCCATGAGCCCGATGGAATTTTCCTGTCCAATGGCCCCGGCGACCCGGAGGCAACTGGAATTTATGCCGTCCCAACGGTCAAAAAACTACTTGAGACGGACCTGCCGATATTTGGAATTTGCCTTGGCCACCAGATACTTGCCATAGCCCTGGGGGCCAAAACAAAAAAAATGCATCTCGGCCATCGGGGTGCGAACCATCCCGTTAAGGATTTGACAACCAAAAAGGTGGAAATCACCAGTCAGAACCATGGTTTTGTGGTGGACGAGACGAGCCTGCCCGATGGTATCGCCGCAACCCACCGGTCGTTATTCGATGGGAGCCTGGAAGGGCTGGCAGTCGATGGTCGGCCAGTATTTTCGGTCCAATATCATCCTGAAGCTTCGCCGGGTCCACGCGATAGCCATTATTTGTTTGACCGGTTTATTGCCCATATGGACGCAACGCCCAATGGGCAGATTTTCTAACTTGCGCGAGGCATATCTTTACAAAGATTATCGCGAGACTATGTCGCACGAGGGAAAGTTTCGTTTTCTGCTCGTACGCTCCGCGCCCGGACAAAATTATTAGTGGCGCCACGGGCCTCGGCTGCGCTATTGGATGGCCTCATCTTAAAGGCGCTTGAGCGTCTGAGCGAGATCGGCGTCGCCACCGACGATATGGGTACGACAACCGATCCAATCGAGAGTGAAGCCGTCCCGAATGCCCAAGCGACACGACATTAAATCAATCATGATTATCGGCGCTGGCCCGATCATTATCGGCCAGGCGTGCGAATTCGATTATTCCGGAACCCAGGCAGTCAAAGCCCTCAAAGAAGAAGGCTTTCGGGTGGTCCTGGTCAATTCCAATCCGGCGACGATTATGACCGACCCGGATTTGGCCGACGCGACCTAGATAGAGCCGATCACCCCAGAATTCGTTGCCCGCATTCTGGAAATAGAGAAACCCGACGCGCTCTTGCCGACCATGGGTGGCCAGACGGCCCTCAACACGGCGCTGGCGCTCCATAAAGACGGCACGCTGGATCGTCTAGGCGTCGAGATGATTGGCGCGCGGCCCGCAGCAATTGAAAAAGCCGAGGATAGATTGGCGTTCCGCGAGGCGATGGACAGGATCGGGCTCGATTCCCCTCTCAGCTTCATGGCGCGCTCGATGGATGACGCGCAAGCCGCCCTTGACCATGTCGGTCTGCCGGCGATCATCAGGCCGAGCTACACATTGGGCGGCACCGGCGGGGGCATTGCTTATAACCGAGACGAATATAGTGCCCAAGTCGAAGCCGGCCTTGCCGCCTCGCCGACCAGCGAAGTTTTAGTCGAAGAATCGGTTCTCGGCTGGAAAGAGTTTGAGATGGAGGTGGTGCGCGACCAAGCCGATAACTGCATCATCATCTGCTCGATCGAAAACATTGATCCGATGGGCATTCACACCGGCGACAGCGTAACCGTCGCGCCGGCCCTCACCCTGACCGACAAAGAATATCAGATCATGCGCAACGCCTCGATTGCGGTGCTGCGCGAAATTGGGGTTGATACTGGTGGCTCCAATGTCCAGTTCGCCGTCGACCCGGAAACCGGGCGCCTGATCATTATCGAGATGAACCCGAGGGTCTCGCGCTCCTCCGCCCTCGCGTCGAAAGCAACCGGATTTCCAATTGCCAAAATTGCGGCAAAACTGGCGGTCGGCTACACTCTTGATGAACTCGATAACGATATCACCGGTGTCACTCCGGCCAGTTTCGAGCCGACCATCGACTATGTGGTTACCAAAATTCCACGGTTCACCTTTGAAAAGTTCCCCGGTACCGATGCGCTGCTCACCACCTCGATGAAGGCGGTCGGTGAGGTCATGGCAATCGGGCCGACCTTTGCCGCGTCCCTGCAAAAAGCCCTGCGCTCGATGGAAACCGGCCTGACCGGATTGAACGAAGTGCACATCCCCGGTGCGCAAACAGTGCCGATAGAGACCGACGCGCTACGCGCCGCCCTTGGTGCACCGACACCGGATCGCATCTTAACAATCGCCCAAGCGATGCGGCATGGTCTGGGCAATGACGATATTCATGCGGCAACAAAATTTGACCCCTGGTTCCTTGATCGCATTCGTGAAATCGTTGAGGTCGAGGCCGGATTGCGCCGGGCGGGGCTGCCAAAAAATCGCGATAGTGATGCCACCACCCTGGGGCTTGCCGATATCAAGGCCATGGGATTTTCCGACGTTCGGATCGCCGAACTCACGGGCGTCAATGAAACAGATGTTGCCGACGCCCGGGTCGCGCTGGACCTATATCCAACCTATCGGCGGATCGACACATGCGCCGGCGAATTTCCCAGCCGCACGCCCTATATGTATTCGACCTATGGGCAGAGTTTTACCGCAAACGCGTGCGAATCTAATCCCACAGAGGCCGAAAAGATCATCATCCTCGGGGGTGGTCCGAACCGGATAGGCCAGGGTATCGAATTTGATTATTGCTGCTGTCACGCAGTGTTTGCCCTGACCGAGGCCGGCTATGAAACAATCATGGTTAATTGCAACCCGGAGACGGTTTCAACCGATTACGACACTGCCGATCGGCTGTATTTTGAGCCGCTGACAGGCGAAGACGTTATCGAGATCGCCCGTATTGAAGCGGCCAAAGGCACCCTTAAGGGCGTCATTGTGCAGCTCGGCGGGCAGACCCCGCTGAAACTCTCCCATTTATTGGAAAAAGCGGGGATTCCGATCCTTGGCACGACACCCGACGCGATTGATTTGGCCGAGGATCGCGAACGATTTCAAAAATTTGTGCGGGATTTGGGTTTACGCCAGCCCAATAACGGCACGGCGAAAAGCGGCGCGCAAGCCGCCAGGATTGCAGCGGAAATCGGGTATCCGGTGCTGTTGCGGCCCTCCTATGTGCTCGGCGGTCGGGCCATGGAAATTGTCCATGACGAAGCCGCGCTCAATCGCTACGTCACCGAGGCGGTTCAAGTTTCCGGCGACAGCCCGGTGCTCGTCGACAGCTATCTATCCAACGCCATTGAGGTCGATGTCGACGCCTTGTGCGATAAAGACGGCGCCGTCTACGTGGCCGGCATCATGGAGCATATCGAAGAGGCGGGCATACATTCCGGCGATAGCGCCTGTTCCTTGCCCCCCTATTCTCTGCCCGAGGAAATCATCGCAAAAATCCGACAACAGACCAAGCAACTTGCCCAGGGTCTCAATGTCGTCGGATTAATGAATGTGCAATTTGCCGTCAAGGAAGACGAGCTCTACCTGATCGAAGTTAATCCGCGCGCCAGCCGGACCGTTCCTTTTGTCGCCAAGGCAACAGGTGTGCCCATCGCCAAAATTGGCGCAAGATTGATGGCCGGGGAGACCCTGGCTGATTTCGATTTGGATGGAAGCGGAGATGGGCCGAACGAAATACGCCATGTCGCGGTCAAAGAAGCGGTTTTCCCATTTGACCGGTTTCCCGGTGTCGACCCGGTGTTGGGCCCGGAAATGAAATCAACCGGTGAGGTCATGGGCCTCGACACGGATTTCGGCCGGGCATTTGCTAAATCCCAGATCGGCGGCGGCCAGAAAGTACCGACGGAGGGGATGGTATTTATTTCGGTTCGTGACACCGATAAACCGACAACGGTCGATCTTGCGACACGGCTCATTGCCCTTGGCTTTAGCATTACCGCGACCCGTGGCACCGCCGCCTATCTTGCAGACCGAAACATTGAGGTCACGCAAGTCAACAAAGTGCTCGAAGGGCGCCCCCATATTGTCGACTTGATGAAAAACGGTGACATACAGCTCGTTTTCAATACGACGTCGGGGGTTCATGCGCTCTCGGACAGTTTTTCGCTGCGCCGCACGGCGCTGACGGAAAATATTCCCTACTACACGACCATCTCCGGGGCCCGGGCCAGTGTTGCCGCAATTAAGGCGGTCGCGGACGGGGTTCCAAGCGGGGGGCTTGAAGTTGCGCCCTTACAGTCGTATTTTAGCAACTCGTATTGATATAGAGATCTGATTCCCCTGATTTCAGCCGTTTTGCCCCGCAAGTTCTTGTGCGGGAAAACTTCCCGGCGTCAGGGCAGGTCGTTTTTTTTGGCTTTTGGAATATGTGACATGGAAAAGGCACCAATTACCCAAGGTGGGCATCAACGTCTTCAGGGCGAGTTGAAGACCCTGAAAACCGTCGAACGCCCGACGATCATTAAGGCCATTGCCGACGCGCGCGAGCATGGCGACCTGTCGGAGAATGCCGAGTATCATGCGGCGCGCGAGCGCCAATCCTTCATCGAAGGCCGCATCATGGAACTCGAGGACTCGATTAAGCGTGCCGAGATCATCGACGTGACCAAGATCAAGGGTAAGACCGTCCGCTTCGGCGCGACCGTCAAGCTGGCCGACGAGGAAAGCGATAAACAATCGACCTATCAGATTGTCGGCGCCTTAGAAGCCGAGATCAGCGAGGGTCAGATTTCCATTTCGTCCCCCCTCGCCCGGGCTCTGATCGGTCGCGAGACCGGCGACAGTGTCGAAGTCGAAAGCCCCCGCGGCACCCGCTACTATGAGATCGTCAAGGTTCAGTTTAAGTAAGCGCTTTGGTGGGTTTGCCGTTTGTGCAGCGGCCCGGTGACGCCCCCTTGGTGGGGGCCGGAGGCCCATCGACTTGAATATCGGGGCGAACAGACCTAGACGAGTTCAATTCTCAAACGCCGACCAACCGCCGAGGCGGCACTGAGCATGGTATGCAGCGTAACGCCGGGATGTGTCGGATCAAGCAATCGGTCAAGTGCCCGCCGGCTGGTGTTCATTCGCCTGGCCATAGCGACTTTGGTCAGGCCCTCTTTTTCCATCGCTTCGCGCACCTGGTCGGCGAGAATTTCCTTAATCGCCTGTTCCTCGGTCGCTTCCAACAGGCCTTGGTCGGCAAGGAAATCATCAAGGGCGTCACCAATATTTTTGTCTTTAATCATATCCCTTCTCCCCTCATACGTTTGAGAGCAATGTCGATATCCTTCTTGGGCGTCTTGCGCGTCTTCTTTATAAATCCGTGCAACAGAACCATCCGATCACGGCGAATGCAGAACAACACCCTGGCAATACGCCCATCTGAAATGTCGCAGCGGACTTCCCACAAACCTCTGCTCATGTTTCGGCAATACGGCATCCCAATCGGCCAGCCGAATTCGACTTTCTGGAGATCCTTACCAACGATCTGCCGGTCGTCGCGCTTCAACCGCAAGAGCCAATCGCGTACAGGCTGCCTGCCGGAGTCCAGTCTATAAAAGTCCGCAAATATCTTTTTACCTGGACGCAAGGCCATATATAATACGTGCCATTTTTGACACATTTTGTCAAGTAAATTTAGGGATTTGTTTCAGCCGTTGGGGATTCGGGCTGGGGTGACGCGAGGCCAAGAGTTAACTTTCGTGTCCCTATGACGCCTGAGCGTAATTAGACCGATACACCGCGCTTCTCTCTATTTTCCCTTTATTTTCCCTGTAGCTTCGCAATGATTTTGCATGGGTCGATTTTTAGCACGCGGCAGATTTCCAGAAATTCAATCACATCTACGCGACGCTGACCCAGCTCGATCGTAGCGACGATTGAGTGGACCCTTTCGAGACGGTTCGCAAGCTCCCGCTGGTTGAGCTTTTGCGCCTTGCGGGCCTCGACCAGGAGCGCCGCCAATTGTTTTTGCTGAGCGCTGTAGAGCGTCTTTTTCATGTCCGCACTCTGCTGAGAAGCTGAGATACGAACTTCAGTAAGCGGTGAAAGGATTTGCTTCGATTTTCCGATCAAGTTATGATCCAGGTTCACAGTAAAATTGCAAATCTCCAGTTTAACGAACAAGAGTCGAAAGGGGGGCGGTAGATCAGCACAACTCAACCGCCGGACCTCATGCCCCACCAAACGTCCAAGCAAATCGACACTCATGTCGGCACTCGCCTGCGATCCCTACGCACCACCCATGGTCTCAGCCAAAAAGCACTCGCCACCCACCTCGGCATGTCCTTTCAGCAAGTGCAAAAATACGAGACCGGCGCCAACCGAATTTCGGCCAGCATGCTCTACCAGCTAGCGCAAATATTCGGCGTAACGCCGGACGCATTTTTCGATGGGCTTGGAGATGGCAATAAAAATCAAGCAACGCTGGCTGTTTCGTTGAAATCGGCGCAAACGGCCAAGTTACTCGAAAACATTCCCAGCGAGAAAGTTAGGCGTGCGATGCGCGCTTTGGAGAATGCATTGGCGGACTAGGGCGATGAGACCTTGCCCGCTGCCGGTTTCACGGG
This sequence comes from Alphaproteobacteria bacterium, assembly GCA_021774575.1. GTDB lineage: Bacteria > Pseudomonadota > Alphaproteobacteria > UBA6615 > UBA6615 > JAJFIX01. Next base: position 15,423 of record JAJFIX010000028.1, read on the forward strand.
CACCGGGATTAGGTATTAGATAGAACAATGAAGAGGCGAAGACATCCCAAATTCCACCCTTTGGGCGCCTTAAAATTTTAGATTTTTCTTTATATTTCTAATGGTTATTGGGGCTCGCAACCATGTGTGGACAGCCCCTTTATTGCAAGTGTCATACAGCATTTTTTCACGTTTCGGTTAGGTACAGTCATGTGTCCGGCCTGTTGACGCGGCACACGACCGCTGGCCTTGATGAAATCCGTGACGAAGTCGGTCTCAATCAGCTTAACGCTCATGCGAGAGCATGGTTGCGGGCGAGGTGTCCGGCTTCCGGTTTCAAACCGTTGCGTGATCATCATGCGATACGGACCTTGCAAACCTGGATTTGTTGCTGTTTTAGCCACGAGCCTGTCTGATCTTGTAGTCCTCCTGGCGTGCCATAATGGCCCAAGCGATGCGGGCCGTTTTGTTGGCCATCGCCACGGTCACCTTGCGCGGCGGCTTTTTATCGAGCCGGGCGGCGGCCCAGGCCTCGTCAGGCGTTCTTTGTTTCTTCACAACGCTCAGCATCGATGTGGCGCCGACGACAAGCAATCGACGTATATACCGATCCCCCTGTTTCGATATGCGACCGAGCCTTTCTTTACCGCCGGTCGAGTTTTGTCGGGGCACGAGCCCCAACCACGCGGCTAGCTGCCGGCCCGACTTGAACTGGCTCGGGTCGGTGATGGTAGCCGACAGGGCCGATGCGGTGATCGGTCCGACCCCTGGTATCGTCGCCAACCGCCTGCTCTCCGGATTTTTGCGATGCCAGCGCACGATCTCTTTGTGCAGACGATCGATCCCAACCTTCAAGTCCCGCAGTTGATCGACGATTGTCGCAAGCGCAATTGCAGCGACTGCGGGTAATCCGTTCTTCTCGCTGTCCTCGACGAGGGTCGCCAGCTTGGCAACGTTCTCGATGCCCTTGGCCACCACGATGCCGAACTCCGAGTGGTGTCCGCGTAGCGCGTTGATCAGCACGGTGCGTTGTCGGATCATCAGGTCGCGGGTCCGGTGGAGCATTAACACGCCCTGCTGTTCCTCACCCTTGGGCGGAACAAAACGCATCGACGGTCGCGTCACGGCTTCGCAGATCGCTTCCGCGTCCGCCGCGTCGCTCTTGCCGCGCTTGACATAGGGCTTGACGTAATGCGGTGGCATCACGCGAACCTTATGGCCCAGTGATTTGAGCTCGCGCGCCCAATAATGGGATCCACCGCAAGCCTCCAATCCGACAAGACACGGAGACAAGGCGGAGAAAAATGGCAGCATGGCGGCGCGTCGTAGCTGCTTGCGGATAACGACCTGCCCGTCGCTGTCTACGCCGTGCACCTGGAAAACGTTCTTTGCGAGATCAAGTCCTATCGTGGTAATCGTCATTGTGGATGGCTCCCTGTTAATGAAGTCTTTTGACAACTCCATTATGCCGATCAAACGTCGGCGGTGGGGGCCGTCCACACCATCAGCTTAAGGATTTGTTTCAGGCGTTGAAGGTTGGAGGTTTATTGAATTGAGTCGACTGTACCCCGCAACCCGCACCCCAGAATCCCGACATGTCGGAGATTGGAGATAAAACTTGGCGCGTTGCGCGCCGGGCGGATAAAAACACCCATGCGCCTAAAAACGAGCCTCGATCATCTGCCGGCGATCAAGCGCCGCGACCTTGAACGGGCCGCCGAGATTCTGCACCAGGAGTTCGACGAGGCGATCGCCTATGGCACCACCCAACATAAAAAAGACGGACGGATATTAAAGATTATCCTATTCGGCTCCTATGCCCGTGGCGGCTGGGTCGACGACCATCGGGGCGGCTATTACAGCGATTATGATCTGCTGGTGATCGTCAACCGCGAGCAGCTCACCGATGTTGCCGAATATTGGTACAAAGCCGAAGACCGCCTAAACCGCGAGCCGACAATCAAGCCCCAGGTCAATTTCATCGTTCACTCATTGCAGGATGTGAACGGGCAACTGGCCGAGGGGCGGTACTTCTTCTCCGATATCGTCAAGGACGGCATCGCCCTCTACGACCTGAAGGGCCACAAGCTAAAGGACCCGAAGCCGCAGACGCCGGACGCAGCATTGACGTTGGCGCGGACATATTTCGAAAAAGGCTTGCCTCGGGCACAAGGGTTTTTGAAGACGGCCATTTCATCGAAGGACGATCCGGAACCCGCACTCCAAAACATCGCAGCCTTCCTACTTCATCAAGCCACAGAAAGCGCCTACCACACACTGCTATTGACCCTCACCCTTTATGTTCCCCAAACCCATAATATCGAATTCCTGCGCGGTCTTTGTGAAGACCGGGTGGCGGACTTAATCGACGCCTGGCCCCGAGATCTGCGACGCCACCGTCGCATGTTCCAACTGCTCAAGCGCGCCTATATCGAGGCCCGCTATTCCGAGCATTACGAAATCACCCGCGAGGAACTCGAATGGCTGGAAGGATGTGTGACCGACCTGCAAACGCGGATCGCGACGGCATGCGAGGCGCGGTTAATGGAGATGTCCGGGGAGGTTTAAGGGGGGTGCGGTGGCTCGTAACCAACTCAAAAATTTGATTATTGTCAAAGTTTGCTGGCGAACCGCCATCAGGGTCGCACCGGCAGGCCGTCGGCTTGCAGCAACAGCGGGCGAGCCCGCCTCATGGCTCGTCGCCGGGTCATTCCCGGGGAAATCGTCGGGTGATATAGGGTGCGGATCAATAATTCGTCGGTGGTGGTAAGTACGGTCAAAATGTCATGGCCGTTAAAGACTGAGGGCGATATGTAATCGGCATCATTGGCCAGGCCTAAAATTTGCGTCATGTCGCTGAGCAGGCAGGCTGATGTGCCGGTTGCGCTGCGCCCGGTTCGTACGAAAATTTTGGCTTCGTAAATTCGGTGGGTTCCGTCTTGGCTGTAGAGAAACACGCAGCCCGATGAAAGCATCATTGGCACCATGAAGCCTGGGTCGGAAAGGTAGGGGGCGATCAGGCCCTCTAATTCGTCGATATTACCGAAGGCAATCACGACATTTGCCGGCTCGCCGGCCCCGGCCAGACCGATCGATAATCCACTTGCGTTGGCGAGAGATGCGGCATGACCGGCAATGGTCGCGCGAAATTGGGGGGCGGCGTCGCCGTCTAGTCTAATCGTCAGAGCTCCTTGCCACTTGGCAAGGGATTTGGGCCGTTGGCGATCAATGACCTCGCCAAATGTGACCGCCTCGAACATATCAGCCAGCGGATCGCCGGACGGCGAGAACATCGCTGGGCCACCACCGCAGCCGATTAGCCATAACGGCATTAAGATCCAAGCTAGCCGCATCTTTTCTCCTCGATTTCACCACCCCACCGAAAATAGTGTCGACAAATAGTGTGGGCGGTGCGGTCTGATTCCGCTAAAACTTACTCCGTTACACTGTAGAGAATGGAGACCGAAATGGAACGCGAATCAATGGCCTACGACATTGTCGTCGTTGGCGCAGGGCCGGCGGGGCTATCGACGGCGATACGGGCCAAGCAAATCGCCGACGACGAGGGGCGCGAGGTTTCGGTCTGTGTGCTCGAAAAGGGCGCCGAGGTCGGGGCGCATATCATGTCCGGGGCGGTGCTTGAACCACGTGGTCTTGATGAGCTCTTTCCCGATTGGCAAAATATCGGTGCGCCGGTCACGCGCAAGGTGACGGACGAAAAACTATTATTCCTCACCAAATCGGGCGGGTTTTCCTGGCCGACATGGCTGCTTCCCGGTGCGATGAAAAATCACGGCAATTATATTGTCCGGCTGGGAAATTTTGTCCAATGGCTGGGCGAGCAGGCCGAAGCGCTGGGCGTCGAGATCTATCCCGGATTTGCCGCTGCCGAAATCCTTTATGACGAGACCGGTGCCGTCAAAGGGGTCGCCACCGGCGATATGGGCCGCACCGCGACCGGCGATGAAGGCGCTAATTTTCAGCCGGGCATGGAACTTCACGGGACCTATACGGTTTTTGCCGAGGGGGCGCGTGGGCATCTGGGCAAGGAGCTGATGGCCCAGTATAATTTGCGCGAAAATGCCGAAGACCAGACCTATGGTCTCGGCATTAAAGAGTTATGGGAAGTCGATAGCCCGCTCCATAAGCCCGGCCTGGTCACCCATACCGCCGGCTGGCCCCTTGATGCCAAAACTTATGGCGGGTCTTTTATCTATCATCTCGACGATAATTTGGTTGCCATCGGGTTCGTTGTCGCCCTCGATTACCAGAACCCCTATCTCAGCCCCTATCAGGAGTTTCAGCGTTTTAAGACCCACCCGAAAATCCAGCCGTTGCTGGAAGGTGGGCGACGGATCGGCTATGGCGCGCGCGCGCTCAATGAAGGCGGCGTGCAAGCCTTACCGAAACTAGCCTTTCCCGGCGGCATGCTCGTCGGGTGCGAGGCCGGGACGCTGAATACGCCCAAGATCAAGGGCACCCACACAGCGATGAAGTCGGGCATGCTGGCCGCCCAATCCATCCTATCGGCGCTCAAAGACCATGCGCCGGTAAAAGAACTGACCGACTATGATAAATCATTCCGCAGCAGTTGGGCCTATGAAGAGCTGTTTCGGGCGCGCAATTTCCGCCCGGCATTCAAATGGGGGCTCCTCCTGGGAACCCTTTATGGCGGTATCGACCAGGTGGTTGCCAGAGGTCGCCTGCCCTGGACGCTCAAGCACGGGGGCCGAGACAATGAAAGTCTGTCCAAAAAATCAAAATCGAAAATAATTGACTATCCCAAACCCGATGGGAAATTAACCTTTGATCGGCTAACCAATGTCTCGTTTGCGAATGTGGCCCATGAAGAAAATCAGCCTTGCCACCTGATTTTAACCAGCCAAACACGCCCCCTATCGGTCAATTTGGCCGAATATGACTCCCCGGAACAGCGCTACTGCCCGGCTGGGGTGTACGAAATTCTCGCCGATGACGGCACGGGCGATCCGCGCCTACAAATCAATGCGCAAAACTGTGTCCATTGCAAAACCTGCGATATCAAGGACCCCACCCAGAACATCACCTGGGTTACCCCCGAAGGCGGCGGTGGACCGAATTATTCGGGCATGTAACGTCACGAAAGCAAGCCTGGGACAGGTCTGTGGGCGCCCAGGGTTTGACTTGCCTCGGGTAATCCCCACCAAGTCTGGGTCGCGCTGGCCAGCAGGGAACGGTAATCCATCGTGTATTTTAGATCGCCCGCATCCAGATCAACGAGAGAAGGTTGCTCACCAAAGAAGCCGCCATTAACCCCGCCCCCCATGACAAAATGTGGAGCCGCCGTTCCGTGGTCGGTACCGCCGCTGCCGTTTTGACCGACACGACGGCCAAATTCGGCATAGCTCATCACCAACACCCGATCCCAATTGTCCGTCCCAATCATCGCCTGACGAAACGCCGCAAAACCGGCGCCAAGCTGGGTGAGTAAATTTCGGTGCTGGTTGGCTTGTCCGGCATGGGTATCAAACGATCCCAGGGTCAGTTTGATCGCTGGGATATCAATGCCCGATGCGATCACCCTTGCCGCCACTTCTAGACTTCGGCCAAATGGACCGGCCGGGCCACCGGTTGGAAACGCAACCCCTAGTTCCCCAGCGGCTCGGAGACGTTGTTCGATCTCGGACGCCGCCGCGACCACCGTCGCGCGGGTATTTAGAATATGATCCAGCGCCGAGCCTCCCGCTGCCATGCCGCCGGCCTCCATCCGGTCGGCTCGATCAACAAAACGATCGGGATTGTCGAGCCGAATTGCCGATATGCCGGGGCCGAAAAACGGACCGCTATCACCACTGAGGATCAAGGCATCGGCAATTTGATCGTGGGTAATATTTGTTTCGCCGTAAACGCCCGACGCCCAACCCCGGCTTAAGACTTGGTCGCTGGCCGAGCCGGTGTTCCATATTTCGATTGAGCGAAAATGCGACCGATCCGGTTGCGGGTAACCGACGCCAAGCGCAACCGCGAGATCACCCGCGCTCCATGCATCCATCAATGGGCCAAGGGCCGGATGGAAACCAAGACGCTCGTCAAGGGTCAAGACCTGGTCGCGTGGAATGGCCAATTGAGGCCGGGATGTTTGGTAGGCCCGGTCGGCATACGGGATGACCGTGTTAATTCCGTCATTCCCTCCATTGAGTTCAACCAGCACCAGTACCCGGTTATTAAAATCATGACCGCCCGCAGCCAGGGCAGCTCGCGACAGAACCGGTCCAGCGGAAAGAGCCGTCGCAGCACCGCCGGTCGCGCGCAAAAAATCACGTCTGTTCATCTGCCTGCTCCCTACTTCAATTGATAGACGGGATCGGTAATCAGTTGGCCAATAAAGGCCGAGTTTACCCCCATGCCCGTAACAGCAGCTTCCGCCGGTGAGCTAGCCAGAATGAGGGCCGACAGGCTTTGCGGATCCTCCCATCGGGGCATTAATCCGTTGACCCATCGGTCGAGGAAAGGACCGGTTCTGGCGCCAATATTTTGCATCCCCCGGGCCAGCGCAATTTCGCGACGCTCCCCCGGGCTAATATCCGAATTTGTCACTCGTCCCCGAACGGGTTCGTTTTCGGCCTCAAAGCCGGCAACCGAGCGCACGACATCATTGCGCAACAATAATGTTTCAGAGGTGATCCAGGCGGTGCCGCCGGGCCAGCCTTTGACGTTCGGCGGGTCAAAAATATCTTGCCCCAACTGCCCGCCGACCAGGACCAGCAAGCGCATTTGGGGCAGGTTGATATCGAACTGGCGAACAGTTCCAACCAACAGATCGACAGGAGATTTGATTAAGTTTGCCCGGTTCTCCTCCGCCCAAAAAGCCCCGCTGGTGAGCAGCGCCTGCATCAAGGGCTCAATTTCATAATTGGCCCCGCGAAATATATTCGCCAGCCTCTCGACTTCATTGAGATCGGGGGTCTCGGAGATGAATTGCCGCCAAAGTTTCTCCACCACCGTTTCCGCCGTTCGTGGATGGGCCAGCAGAATTTCGATAATGTTGTCCCCATCAAACGCGCCGATCTGCCCGAGCACGGTTTTTCTGCCCCCATCGTGAATACGCGGGCGGAATAGAAAAGTTCCGGTTTGGGGGTCGACGCTATACCCGGTAAAGGCACGAGCGACATTCTTGATGTCGTCCTCGCTATAATTACCCACACCGAGGGTAAACAGCTCGAGCAATTCACGGGCGAAATTTTCGTTTGGCGCATCGGCACGACTGCGGACCGTATCGAGATAGGCAAGCATGGCCGGGTCACGGGCAACGGCCCGCAACATGTCGGCAAAATTGCCAAGCCCATGTCTGCGGAGCAGGACATTTTGATGATACATCGATACCGGCGACCGGGTTTTGCGGATCGAAGAGGTGAAATGATTGTGCCAGAAAAGGGTCATGACCTCGGTGAGCGGCGCCGCCGTCGCAGCCATTTCGCGATACCACCATGCCTTCAAATCACCAGCCTGGGCAACGCGTGCCCGGCGCAATGCCATCCGTTCGGCCTCGTTTGAGCGAACGATGGTGCGTGGATTGACCCACCCGTCCGCGACGAATGCGGGCGGGCTAGTGGTCGCAACTTCTTGGTAGGCACCGAGCAATCGAGCCACCGCCTGCTCCCGGTTCAGCTGCAAAATCGTCTCAACCTCATTTATCGGCGCGGCAAAGCCGGTTCGCGCGAGCAAATGTCTCGCCTCTTCGACGGTGAGCGCCGAGGCCTGTACCGGCACGGTCAAAACGACAATTGCTGCCATGAATGCTGTCATGAGCCACTTCATCATTGATCGCTCCCGTTTTTCGTTATCGCTGGGGCCCAAAGCCCGACCTGTTTGTGGCGCGGTTAGCTGGCCCCGACGGTCGAAATCCGAGCCCAAGAATGCGAAAGATAGGCGTGCGCCGCGCAAACCTGATGAATTTTAATCGCTGACCCTCATCAAGTTGATCCATAAATAGTGCCAAATCGTCAATAATAATGCGCTGCTGATCGTGACGTTTATCGACCATCTCGCCCAACAAAGAAGTGACAGCAACCGGATCGGCCCCGGCCTCGAGCTGTTCGCGAAAAGCGACCAGCAAGTGACGCATTTCCTCGCGTTGCTCCATCGCTCTACTGCGCACGGTTTCGGAAAGCGAACGTAGCGCTTGGACCTGTTCCGGCGCCAAATTCATATCCGCCACCCGCATTTCATTCCGAACCTCGATCCGACCATGAAACCCATTGCGGGCATATAGCAGCCCCCCGACAAAGAGCGCATTTGTCAGCAGCGAGGCGCCTAAGACAACCCACACAATGTTCTTTTTCATGCCTTACCCGTCCCGGCCGAATGCATCGGATCCCCCGTCGAATTCCTCGTCCAATATTTGATCAAATGACAAATAATATGCGCCATCTGCAACGTCGACGACGGCTGAAAACTCATCTACCGAAAACTCATCTACCGAAAACTCATCTAATTGTGCGCCGCTGGTGTCGGTAAAACCGTCATAAGTCAGCTGCCCCATTAAAAAAGCGCCGCCGCCGATAACCAGCATCAAGGCGGCAAAAGCGCCACCAGACACCAGGTGGCGCCAAGAAAATGACCCGGCAACCCACCAGGTAAACCCGGTTCTCGTTCGCGGTATCGACGGTCCGCCGATCCGCCGTGCAGCGTCCATAATTGACTTTGGAACTGGTGATATTGGAACAGATCCGCCCCCGGTCGCCCGGGCGGCCAGCATGACCTCGCACCAGTCCGGCGACCCAGCCAACAATTTTTCGACTTCATCGCAGTCCCTTGTCTGCAATCGCCCCTCAAGCCACTCCGAAATCAACACAATATCAGGCGGCTGAGACACCGGTCCCTCGAATGCAACGGATCGCCAGAGCGCGCGATCAGTGTCCGTTTCAGTCATATCCAATCACCCTCGTTATCTCTCCTATACGCGCTAGCGTGCCGGACCATCCCCACAGCTCGAAATAATGTCTATCGGATGTCCTGATCCTTTCGCACCCACGTCCGCAAACGTTCAATCGCCTTATGGCGGGTACTGCGCACTGTCTGAGCCGTCACGCCGAGCATCTGAGCGACATCGGCCACATCCAAATCATGCTCATATATCAATGTGAGCACCAGGCGTTGACGTGGGGTCAATAGATCGTTGGGAATATTGAGGGGCACCGGTTCGTCGGCGGGCACGGCAACCAATGCCTCGCTGAGTTCATCAATTGGCAGAGTGCGTTTTTGGCGGCGCATATGGTCGATCGTCGCCGAACTCGATACCACCCTGATCCAGGTACCGAGGCCGGCGCGCGCCGGATCATAGGTGCGCAATAGGCGAAAATTCTTATCGCAAAGCCGCAAAAACACATTTTGCACGACCTCCGCCACCTCATCGTCACCGAAACCGTAACGCATCAATGAACGACGTGCGGTCGCGTGAATGACCGGCGCGTAAATTTCGACAAACGCGTGCCATGCAGGGCGATCACCCGCCAGCAAAGCTGAAAGATCTATTTCTGAAGTTGGGTCAACTGGTTTGGTCAAAAGAATCGCCATGGAAAGGTAGATCGATTTGGATTTACCTTATCCATGGCACAGCTTGAACGTCCACCATCACGATGAGCAAGACGGTGGGCGAAATTCAGAACTGAATATTGATGATTAGTCGGAACGCAACCATTCGCCACCGGTCACCAGCGTCGCCGCCTCGGTACGGTTAGACACGTTAAGGGTCTTTAACAGTCCCGAAACGTGAAGCTTCACCGTATTTGGCGATAGGCCGAGATCCTTGGCAATGTCGATATTTGATTTACCACGCGCTACCAGCATCAATATTTCACGTTGACGTTCGGTCAGCGGAGCGAGGATTGCCGACGTGTCACGGCCTGTCGTCGCACGAGGGCCAAAACTTTCGGGCAAGGAATCGACGCCACGGCGGTTCAGCTTGGGAACCCAAACCTCGCCTTCCAAGACCCGCTTGACGGCCATCACGAAATCTTCCTTCGACGACGTCTTGGGAATATAACCCGACGCGCCCAGTTTGATTGCCTCCAATACGTCGCCACGATCCTCGACCATTGACATAACAATGATCGGCACATCATCGAGTTTGTTCATCATGGATTCCAGCCCTTCGAAGGGCGAAGCCCCAGGCATCAGGAGATCAAGCAGAACAAAATCAAATGCTTTATCGGTCTCGACAATTTCGAGAGCCTCTTTAAAATCGTTACATTCGACCATTTCTAGATTGTCATCGACGTCGCTCAAGACTTCGCTCAAGCCCAGTCGAAAGACCCAGTGGTCGTCGGCAATAAGTGCGCGCATAAATTCACCTTTAAAATTAACTAGTGGACTATTCTCTTTATGGTCTGTCCGAACGACTCATTCCGATAGACCACAACACGCGTTACATTTTAACGGTCTGTTAATTATGCGCCAGGGCAAGCGTAATCATTCCCGGCTATATTGGAAATACCATATTGGATAGTCCGTTTATACTATTATATTAGATTTATACGCAAAAACCCCTAATTTTCAGCCGTTTTATTACTTTTTTATATATAAACTCGCGCCGGTTCTCCTAAACAAAAAAAATGAAAACTGGCATTTTTTCTCAATTTTTCCGGATCGGCGACGAAAATAGTGCTCCCGACTCGTGCAAATTTCCGGTTTTCGACCCAACAAAAATTGTGCGCGCATTTACCCCGCCGAACCACAGGTTGCATCATTGCACAATGACCAATGTGACTAGTTGTGCAGTGTAGCCATGCCCTGGAAACAAAAAACCGGCGCCTGAAAGGCGCCGGTTTCCCTGAACTAGGTTGTCCGAGTATTTATGCCTGAAATGCCCCCATATAGTCGGTCACGAAAGCAGCCAGTGTCCGGGGTGCATTGCCGGTGAGTTTACTCACATTGTCCGAGACCTCACCGAAACCACCGGTGCCACCGAGTGTCATCATTGCAAGCTGATGGGTGACCAGCCATTCCGGCATACCGCGCTGTTCCATCATGCCTTTTGCCGCTTCGAGGGGCGGCGTCATGATCGCAATATCCCGGCCTAGCTGTTTTGTCAGCTCGGCTCCGAATGCGTTGAGGTTTGAGGCTGCGCCCGAGAGGTAATAGGTCTGCCCGGCATGGCCTTCGCTGGTCAGAACGGCGGCCGCGACGGCACCAACATCGCGCGTATCAATCATCGATAACGGCGCATCCGGGGCCAGCGGCATGGCCATTTTACTTTCACCGGCAATCATCGGCGCCTGGCCCAAAAGTGTCTGGAAAAAGAGGTTCGGCTGCAAAATGGTATAATCCATGCCACTCGCCTTCAACGCCTGCTCACTGGCATAATGGGCGCGGCCAACGACGGATTCAGCGTCGGGTGTGATGCCCGCGGTCGAACCGGAACATTTGACAAAGTGCTTTACGCCCGCCGCCTTGGCGGCCTCGACCGCATTGCCTTCGAGATCAGCCAGCACCGGACTATGTCCACAAACGAGGAAGACTTTCTCCGCCCCCTCAAGCACCGCGTCCAGGCTCGCCCGGTTGCCCAAATCGGCTTCAGCCAGCTCGACGGTATCGCCGAGCTTACCCTTGGCCGCCTCAACATCGCGAACGCCGCATTTGAAACGGGCGCCTTTTGCCGAAAGTTCCTTAACCAGGGCTCCGCCGATATTGCCGGTCGCACCAAATACAACAATCATGATCGCCTCTTTCATTAATCAAAAGATGTTGGAAGTCGCCGAATAAGCCCGGCGGATAATCTCATTGGAGAGGATCACCAATTCTGGGATGATCCGATAGGGTGCACCAGTTAACATATCACCCGAGCCACTTGAAGCCTTATTGAGACCAGGCCAACCAGAATGAAAGAAAGGGCAACATGCCTGATAATCCGAAGACAACCGGCCTACCAGGCCTGCACGGCACCGACCATATCGGCTTTACCGTCCCCGACCTGGATCAGGCTGTTGATTTTTTCGTCAATGTAATCGGCTGCGAGCCGTTCTATGACCTGGGCCCCTTCGATGCGGAAGACAACTGGATGGCAACTCATCTCGATGTCCACCCGCGCACGGTGATGAAGCGCCTGAAATTCCTGCGCTGCAAAAACGGCTCGAATTACGAAATTTTCGAATATGACGCCCCGGACCAGAACACCAGCCAACCCAAGAACAGCGATGTCGGCGGCCACCATCTTGCATTTTACGTCGATGATATGGACGCTGCCCTCGCCCATCTGCGCGCCCACAATGTCGAAATCCTCGGCGAACCAACGGTTCGCGTCACCGGCGCAAGCGGCGGCCAGACCTGGGTCTATTTCAAAGCCCCTTGGGGCATGCAATTGGAGTTGGTTTGCTTTCCGGGAGGCAAGGCCTACGAAAAAGAGTTCGAAGGCAAACTCTGGCACCCGAAATTTCCAGGTGAATAGAAGCTGCGGACCCGATGAATATCATTTTTTAGCGAACGCGCGTCAAACAGCGACCGGGATCGTCAAGAATCAAAAAAGCAAGGTGGCAATACGCGCCACCTTGCAAATATCTAGCAATCAAGAGAATGGAGAACACACAGAACAACGGAGATGTCGTCCAGCGTTGTTCAAACCATCAGCTCAAAACACATCAACCGCCATTCCCAATCCAAGGCCTGGGGTGACAATGAAATTGATCAACGTATTGTACGGTGCTCCAACAATCTTTACTCGGAGAAAGAAGCTCGTCAGACCAACCGTTAGCTATATGCCAATTACGAGAAATAGGATGCAGGTCATTAATAATTATGTCAGCGTCGACAGCGCCGACCGTCGCAATCAGAGCGATCGCCGGCATCGCCATCAGCCCGAACACCAACAACGAAGTCGCGACAACACACCTGATAAATTTACTGAAGTTAGACATAAGATAAGTACTCCTGTTCAAAAAGACCCGTTAACCATAAGAAGGTAACCCCATCATTCATAATGCCAATTAACAAAAATACAAACTGCCTAGAACTCACATATGCCTACCATATCGCTACCTAGACCTACATTTTTTTCGCGGAACAAACCTTAATCTTACTATAATTATCTGATTTCCATCACCTTCCTTATCGCCCTGCCCATCCTCCGTCAGCTTACAAACCACAATGACTGTAAAAATCAGCGCAACCCAATCAGGACGGCAATACAATCAGCTTTCCAGCAAATACAAACCTGCAGGCACGGGCAAAACAAATCGGGCTCAAGCGACCCCAGTGCCCGCTCTCACTCAGCCGCCAGGGCCAATCCCATATCGGCCATCATGCCGGCAAAGCCATCGCGTATTTCCTCTGCCCCGACGAACGCGGCGCGCTCGAGGATTTTGGAGACGCTGGGGGAGCTCTCGCCGCCGTGGATGCGTTTAACCGGTTGGTCCAAATGATCGAAGTAGCGGTTTTGCACTTCGTCAGTGAGCATGGCGCCGTAAGACGCAGTGAGCGGGCCTTGCTCCAGAACAACCACATTGTTGGTTTTGGCAATGCTCGCGCCGATGGTTTGCCAATCGATACCGGCCCGGTCAAGAGAGCGCAGGTCGATGATTTCGGCGTCGACGCCCATTTCGTTGGCCACCTGGATCGCCAGCGGCGTCATCGATAGGTAGGTGAGGACGGTGAATGCACTGCCCGGTCGCACGATTTTGGCTTTGCCCAGGGGAATATAATAATCGAAATCATCGGCCGGGCCGGGGCCCATGGTTTCGTAGAGGTCAACATGCTCGATCACCAGAACCGGATCTTTGGCCAGCAGGGCCGAATTCAATAGCCCGACATAATCGAACGGCGTCGACGGCGCGACGATGCGAAAACCCGGCCAGTTTGAATATAAGCCCGCCGGGTCCATCGAGTGTTGGGATCCGTAACCGCTACCGATGGCGCATTTTGTGCGAATGACGATGGGCATGTCCGTATCGCCGCCATACATGTGCCGTGCTTTGGCGATTTGATTGAACAGTTGGTCGGCGGCAACCAGGGAGAAATCGGAATACATCAGCTCAACCACCGGGCGGTAGGTGCCTTCCATCGCGACGCCACCGCATAATCCGGTAAACCCTTGCTCGGCAATCGGCGTTGGAATGATCCGGTCGGGATATTTTTCCGCCAGGCCTTTGGTTGCGCCGTTGGTGCCACCTTTGAGCTGATGGATATCTTCGCCCATGGAAAAGATGCGCTCATCTTCGGCCATCCGCCGGTCCATCACGGTGGAAACGGCGGTGATGAATTTGGTTCCCGTCGTCGCGCCGGAAAATGTCTCCAGCTCTTCAAAACGCACACCGTCAAATTCGGCAAGATCGCCTCGCAGGCCAAAATCGCGGAACGCGGTATCGGGCCAGAGAGACTGGATGATGGTGCGTTTGTTACCATCACTCTCGGTCAGTTGAGCCGCTGCGTCAGCCATCGCCGCCTGAGCATTGGCGCGCATACCGTCATTTTCGCCCTTGCTAATGAATTTACGCGCAATCATCTCCTTGGCCATGCGGGCTAAGGGATCACGGGCCTGCCATTTCGCCTCTTCTTCCTTCGAGCGATAACCGAAGGCCGAGCCGGGTATGCCACCGCCATGATGGCGATAGCGATAGACCATCGCCTCGATAATTGCCGGCCCCTCGCCCGCCCGCATGATCTTGGTTGCTTTTTCCGCCGCGATTCTGACCGCGAGGGGATCCATCCCATCGACGCGAAACGCCGGAATGCCATAGGCAATGCCCCGGGACGACATACGGGTCTCGCGGGTTTCTTCTTCGATTGTCGTTGATACAGCGTAGCCGTTATTTTCAATGAAAAAACAAATTGGCAAATCATAGAGCGCGGCCAGATTCATCGATTCCGGCACTGACCCGATATTGACTCCCCCATCGCCAAAATAGGTGAACATCACCGCCCCTTGTCCGCGCCGCTTTTTTGCCCAAGCCACACCGTTGGCCAGCGGCACCCCGCCGCCGACAATCGCATTGGTGCCAAGGGCCCCCGCCTCAGCCAAGCGCAAATGCATCGAGCCGCCCCGGCCCTGGCAATAACCTTGGGCAAGACCCATGATCTCGGCCAGGGACTTTTGCAGCATTTCCTGCAGATGTTCCGGCACCCGCGTTTTGGCCGGATCGTAATCGAGCGGATCCATATAGCGCAGTACCTTGGCAAGAAACTGATGATGGCCCCGGTGTGATCCGTTGACCGCGTCATCGTCACCAAGCACGGCGATCGAGCCGACGGCGCCGCCTTCCTGACCAATCGACGAATGGGCCGGTCCGTGAATGAGACCCTCGCCTTCGAGCTCCAAAACCTGTTCCTCAAACGCGCGGATCAGATGGAGGTGATGCAGCATCGGAAAGAGCGTTTTCTTTCCCGCCTTATCCCAATCTTTTTCCGTCGTCTGAATTTCCTGCCACGGGGCAGATGGTTTTAAGTTTACGATCTTAGGCATTGCCTACTTTCATCAGTTTAGTGAGCTACCGTTTAGTGGGTAACTGAGCGCTCATTTTATGCCGCCGAAGCACAAATATTTGATCTCAACAAAATCGTCGATCCCGTATTTCGATCCTTCACGACCGATCCCACTTTCTTTCATCCCGCCAAAGGGCGCCACCTCGGTCGATATGATACCTTCATTGATGCCGACAATGCCGTATTCAAGCGCCTCGGCAACACGCCAAATTCGAGCCATATCCGAGCCATAAAAATAGGCGGCGAGGCCGAACTCGGTATCGTTGGCCATGCGTATGGCTTGGGCCTCGGTTCGAAACCGGAAGACCGGTGCCAACGGCCCAAAGGTTTCCTCCCGGGCACAGATCATATCGGGTGTCACGTCGGCGATCACAGTCGGCTGGAAAAACCTGCCTTTTCGCATTTTTTTGCCGCCGGTGACTATCTGCGCGCCCTTCGATAGGGCGTCGTCGATATGCTCTTTCACCTTCGCCACCGCAGCGTCGTCGATTAGTGGTCCCTGCTGGGCCCCCGGCGTGAAACCGTCGGCGACCTTTAGCTTCTCAACGGCTTTGGCCAATTTACGGGTGAAGACGGTGTAAATTTTATCTTGGACCAAAATTCGATTGGCGCAGACGCAAGTTTGGCCGGTATTACGGAATTTGGAGGCCAGCGCTCCCTCAACGGCACGATCGATATCGGCGTCGTCGAAAACGATAAACGGCGCGTTGCCGCCAAGCTCCAGCGAGACTTTTTTCACATTGGCAGCGCATTGGGCCATCAGCAATTTGCCGATTTCCGTCGATCCGGTAAAGGTGAGCTTGCGCACGGTCGGGTTAGACGTCAGTTCGCCACCGATCTGGCTCGCCGACCCGGTGATTATATTAAAGACCCCCGGCGGCATCCCCGCCTGCTCCGCCAGCTCGGCCAGCGCCAGTGCCGAATAAGGGGTCATGGTCGCCGGCTTAACCACCACCGGACAACCGGCAGCCAGCGCCGGCGCACATTTTCGGGTGATCATCGCATTGGGGAAATTCCAAGGCGTGATCGCCCCAACGACACCGATCGGCTGTTTTAACACAACGATGCGTTTGTCGGGGCCGTGGCTGGGAATGGTATCGCCATAAATCCGTTTGGCCTCTTCGGCAAACCATTCGGCAAAGGATGCGCCATAAGCTATTTCACCACGGGATTCGGCGAGGGGCTTTCCTTGCTCGGCGGTCATGATCATCGCCAAATCTTCTTGATTTTCCATCATCAGCTCGAACCAGCGGCGGAGGATCGCCGCGCGCTCCTTGGCGGTCTTGGCGCGCCAAGCCGGCCAGGCCTTATCAGCCGCATTGATCGCCGTGCGGGTTTCAGCCGCCCCCATATTGGGGATGGTGCCGAGCACTTTATCATTGGCTGGGTTAGTCACGTCGATCACAGCCTTGCTATCGGCACTGACCCACACACCGTTGATATAACATTGCTGGCGAAACAGTTGCTTATTGGCCAGCTTAATCGGGAACGAATCGAGACCGCTCGTCTGCGTCATATTTTTTTGTGTATTTTTTGGCGCCTTTTTTGCAACGGTCTTTTTGACTACGGTTTTTTTAGCTACAGCTTTTTTAGCTACAGCTTTTTTGGCTACAGCTTTTTTGGCTACAGTCTTTTTTACTGTAGCCGGTTTTGCCCTACGAACGGTTTTTACGCTGCCGGTGGTTTTTTTTGCGCGTGCGGTTTTTGTTGTGCTTGAAGCTGCTCGTGCCATTTAATCCTCCGTAGTGGTGGCGCGCTAAGCGCCGTCCGGTTTCGACCCCGCCATTTCCTCGGCCAATAATACCAGAGCACAAAAATCAAGGGCGCCCTGGCCTTTTGAAATCATCGCGGCATATTGCTGACGCGCCGCAGCGGTAAACGGCATTGGCGCCTCCATATCGCGCGCTGTCGCCAGCGCCAGATCCAAATCCTTGCCCATCTGTTCTACACTGAAAGCTGGCGTGAAATCCCGGTCCTTTAGAAACTGTGCTTTAAACTTTACTAGCGGCGACCCGACCGGACTGTCTTGCATAATATCGATCAACTGTGCCCAGTCCATCCCACCCTTGTTGCCAAAGGCAATGGCCTCACCAAGAATAGCGCTCACAATGCCGAGCTGCAGATTGATCGAAAGTTTGAGATAGCGCGACTGCTCATCCTCGCCGACCCATAATATTTTGCCACCAAGGACTTCCAGCACAGCTCGGCTCGCCTCCAACGCGGCTTCGGGACCCGACGTCATCACCATGAGCTCTCCGCGCTCGGCGACCGGGGTCGACCCCATGACCGGCGCACGCAAAAATGCCACGCCCTTGCTCTCAAGTGCGGCAGCCACCCGCGACGATGCCATCGGCGAGACCGTGCTCATGTCAACAAATATCGTTCCCGGCGCAGCCGCTTCGGCAATACCGCCGGGGCCGATCGCAATCGCCTCCAGCACCTGGTCGTCGGAAGTCATGGAAATGACGATATCAACATCGGTGGCGGCAGCAGCGGCCGTATCGACCGCGGTCACATGGTCATATTCGTGAGCCAGATCGTCACTTTTTGATTTTGAGCGATTAAAGACCTTCATCGCATATCCCGCCCGCGCGAGATTATGAGCCATCGGCAGGCCCATTTTTCCCAACCCAATCCAGCCGATTTTTTCGCCCGTCGACATTTACCGTCCCCCGATTAGTACGCGCTCACCCAAAATTTTTTCAGCCAAGCCGGGCTGGTGCCATAAAAGCGACGAAGCGTATTTTTTCCTCGCCCAGCGGCTTGATCGTATGGAGAGCACCCTTGGGAATAAACACACCGTCTTCGGGCTCCATAGTAAATGTCTCATCCTCGACGGTCACTTCAGCCCGGCCCGACAGCAGGAAAAACCCGTGTTCATTGTCGGGATGGCTGTCTTCGAGCCCAGCGCCGCCAGGGTGTATATCGACGAGGAAGAACTCGATTTGCTCAGCGCCGACTGTCCCCGGCGTAAAGATCGGATACCCATCGGTCTTCTCGTGCTTGGGTGGGCAGGCGAACGGTTGCTCCGACGCCCGAATTAATTTTGCCACAGCCATTTCGGCCTCCGCTAATAAACGTCGCAGCCGGGTAAGCCGCAGGAGATTAAGTTTGCCGAGGGGAAATTTGTAATAACCTCGCAGCCGGTAGCGGTCACAACGACCTCTTCTTCGATGCGCGCCGCGCCGGAGCCATCCTCGGCTCCTTTCCAGCATTCAACCGCAAAGACCATGCCTTCTTTTAGCACAACACCGGGGTTTTTATAGCGCCGGGTTAAAACGGGGCGCTCCCAAAGCGACAATCCGATGCCGTGGCCAAATTGGAGCAAGAACGCCTCTTCTTCATTTGCATAGCCAAATTCTTCGGCTGCAGGCCACACCGAGGCGACATCATCAACGGTCGCGCCCGGCTTGATCGCATCAATCGACGCGCTGACCCATTCGGAGCATTTTTCATAAGCGTCGAGTTGAGACTGGTTCGGCTTGCCGCAAATAAAGGTGCGATAATAACAGGTATGATAGCCATTAAAGGAATGCATGATATCGAGGAAAATCATATCGCCGGGCTGAATAATGCGATCGGAAAAGGTATGCGAGTGCGGCGCGCCGCGCGGACCGGCAACCGAATTCACGCATTCGACCCGCTCCGAGCCCAGTCGAAACAGCTTATCATGTGCGATCGCCACCAAGTCGTTTTCCCGCGTGCCAGGACGGATCGCCTTTGAAATATCGACATAGGTGGCGTCGACCATGCCAGCGGCGACTTTTAGGAGTTCGATCTCGTCCTTTGTCTTGATCTCGCGGGCGTTAAGCATCGCCTGCTGACCATCAATAATTTCAATGCCAGCGGCCTCAAGGGCACGCAGCATTGGCAATTCCATAATGTCGATACCTAGCGGCTGACCGGCCAACCCCAAATCGTGCAGGGTCGCCACAATTTGTTTGGCAAAATCATGCTGCACGCCGAGATGAGGTGGCAATGCGCCCTGCATCGTACTTACGGGCGCGGCGACCCGGCCATCAAGCCAGGGGTTATTCTTGCGCTTCGCCGGAGGCGCAGGATCCCACAGAAACGGTTTGCCGTCCGCCGGGCAGATCGCGTAGCGGTCAAACTTATCACGCCCCCATTCGCCGATATGGGTTCCCGTGATGTAGCGAATATTATCGAAATTAAAACAGAGGACTGCGGCTAACCCGGCTTCCCTTATCGCCGACTGAGCTCGAGCCAAGCGCTCGGTATTAAGACGCTCATAGGAGATACCCGCCTCCCAGTCCTTGGCCATCGTGCCCCAGGTGGCCGTCGCATGAGGTTGATTATATTCCATCCGTCCCGTTCCTAATTCGTGAGTTCCCCGACGCCCGGCGCCCGAGCGACCAAATCTTTTTAATGCGTGCAAACCGTTAGATCAAAACTTTAACACTATCAGGCCCTATTAGAACCGATGGTTCTGGTCATACGATTAATGAGTGCGAGAATTTCATCAATTTCCGTTCGATCAAAATCCTGCGTGATAAAAATGATTTGGCTATTACGGCTGCCCGGTGGCCAACCCGGCAGCCATTCCAGAGTATGGAAGATATTACGCGCACCTTGAATAATTGCCGGCTCGTCGGGCCGTTCGGCAACATGGACCATGCCCTTTACACGCAATAATTTACCTTCCTCAAGCCCGGATATGGCCTCAAACAGCATTTCTAACCCGCGCAGGGTGAATGGCTCCTCCTGGTCCACGCAAAACGCCCGAATGCGCGCATCATGGCGATTGATGTCGTGATCATGGAGATGGGCGGTCGGGCGCGTGTAAGCCTCTGCATTAAGCCAAGTTCGAACATCCGCCGATTTGCTCGAAGGGTCATAGAGCCCGGCACCGAACACCAGGTCGGCACCGACATTACCCCGCACGATCTCGACAATCGGCGCCCCCGGATTAAGCGTTGCCAGCCGCTCTTTCAGGGTTTCTATCCCCTTAGTCGCGAGATCGACTTTGGTCAGCAGGAGGCGGTCGGCGACGGCCACCTGTCGCACCGCCTCCTCATGGTCGTCCAGGGTCACTGCGCCGAGCAACCCATCGACCGTCGTAACGACGCCGTCCAGTTCGAAAACCCGGCTCACCATCGGGTCGGCGAGCACGACCTGCATTACCGGTGCCGGATCGGCGAGCCCGGTGGTTTCGATCACGGCGCGACGAAACTTTTGCACCTTACCTGCGGCGCGCCGGTGATAGAGGTCCTGCAATGTGGTCACGAGATCGCCGCGGATGGTGCAGCAGAGGCAGCCATTTTCCAACTGCACTACTTGACCGTCGGCACTCTCGACAAGATGGTGGTCCAATCCAATTTCGCCAAACTCATTAATAATGACGGCGACATCGCTCAGATCTGGCTGACGCAACAATGTATTCAATAGAGTGGTTTTTCCCGACCCCAAAAAACCGGTGATGATCGAAACCGGTATTCGCGCCATTTTAGGCCCCCAAAAATAAGTCGACAATTGCTCTCATCGGATGCCCCGTTTCGGCAAGCGGGCAACAGTCATCAACATTTTAGTCACAGGTTAACTCCTACCTTCTGGAAAAGTGCAATTTCTTCTGGCATTTCTGAGCTTTACAGGGCACACTCCAGGTCGATTCAGGATGATCGGACGGCACGAACCATATCTCGGGGGGGATAAAATGTCTCGTTCTAAGGTCACCGCCATTACGGCGGTGTTGGCATTTGTGGGACTGGCGGGTTGCCAAACTGCAAGTAATCTACTCAGCGGCGGTAACACGGATACTGACGAAACGGTCGGTGTGGCGATCGAGGATAATACGCCACCGGATGAGGTGGCGGTCGTCCCAGTAGCACCTGCCGCAAAAGTCGCATCTGCGCCTGCGCTTCCGGCTTATACGCCGCCGACCTATCAGCAGCCTATTTACGGGCAACCGGCACAGCAGCCGGTTTATCAGACAGGCCAGATACCGGTTTACGGTCAGCCCAACCAGGCCGGTCAAGGTGCTCTGGCAGGAATTCAGCAGCAACAGCAAATACCGCAGCAAGGCTTCCAATCGCCCGGCGGAGGGGTGCCGGTCTTCCCACAGCAGCAGCAATTCCAGCAGCAGCCTGCCTACCCCCAACAGCAGCAGGGTTACCCGCAGCAGCAGGGTTTTCAGCAGCAACAACCAGCCTTCCCCCAACAACAAGGGTATCAAGACCAGGGGTACCAGCAGCAAGCTTATCAGAACCAAGGATATCAGCAGCAACAGGGATATCAGGAACAAGGCTATCAACAGCAAAATTACTACCCCCAGCAACCCATGGACCTGATGCCCTATCCGGGGCCCGATGGCGCGCACTCACATGGTTCTGACGGGAATTATGCAGACCAACAGCAATCCTACGGCAGTCAGCAATTCGACCCGGCGCTGATTGAGCGTGGCGAATATCTGGTACAAATCGGCTCGTGTACCGATTGCCACACCGATGGCGCGCTTGTTGGTGAACCCGAACCCAACCGGTATCTCGCCGGAACTCATATCGGCATTAACGTGGCTGGCCTTGGGGTCATGTATGCGCCCAACCTAACACCGGACGCAGAAACCGGGCTGGGCAATTGGTCGGTCGGCGATATTGTGCGTGCCTTACGCACCGGGGTACGCCCTGATGGGTCGCCGCTTCGCCCGCCGATGCCGATCGCCAATATCAGCCGGATGAACGAGGAAGACGCAACTGCCGTTGCCGTCTATTTGAAAAGCTTGCGGCCGGTCCGTCATGTGACCAATCGCAATCCGGTTCCAGTTTCGAGTGCAAACTATCCCTATATGGATAAAGTCACACCGGACATGAACTAAGCCCCGTTAGGGCCTAAGTCACCGGAATCGAGCGTAAAAACACCGGGATTATTGCCAGAGTTCTGGACATTATTACGACAGGCAATTATGGCTGTGTGCGTTCCGCCTAGGCAGGATGCATATTGCTGTAAATTGGCGCTGCTAGAGGCGGCGTGATGACCGGATAGAGGCACCCATGGACTATAATTACGAACGCTACAAGATGTCGAATTACGACTTGTCGGAATTCCACGGGCCCCGGGCCGGCGAAGAGGCATTTGATTTTACCGTCCACAAAATGGATGGAACAGAGGTCAAACTTTCCGATTATCGCGGCAAATGGTTGGTTATCGAAACGGGCAGCCTGACCTGCCCGATGTATGTGAAGAACGTCAGCAAACTCAATAAAATGAAAGAACAATATAGCGACGTTGAGTTCCTAATGATCTACGTGCGCGAGGCGCATCCGGGCTCCCGAATTAAACCCCATACCGATCTCGCCGACAAGATAGGGCGCGCCCAAGAAACCAAAGACGACTATAAAGACGACCGCGAATTTCTCGTCGACGGGGTAGACGGGGCGATGCACCAAGCCTATGGCAGTTTGCCCAACATGATTTATGTCGTGAACCCGGAGGGCAAGGTGATTTACCGGGCCGACTGGGCCTTCGCCAACCGCATTGAAAACGTGCTGAACAACCGGGGCGAACTCAACACGGTTGAGCATATCGCCCATATGGGCGCAGTCCCTTGGATTTTTATTCCGGTGACGTTCAAAGGCGGCTGGAACGCCCTATGGGATTTGCTTGCCGCGACACCGATGATCCTTTGGGCCCATATCAAGGTCGATATCGCAAATCTTTTTAAGAAAAAATCCGCCGACTAGGGGCGGCGGAAAGCAAACGTCAAGCAGTCAGAGGGATATCGCGACGCACGCCGTGCTTCACGATATCCAACACCTCTGTGCAGAAAATACATAACTCCAAACTGACATGCGATCACGTCAAATGAGGCGTCTTCAAACGGCAAGTTCAGCGCATCAGCCAAGCGCTATGCGAGACGATGATTTCTCCTGCCACCCGGCACCGTGACCGAGCATCGCCTGATTGAGATCGGTTACCGTATAGTTTGCATCGGCGGCTAGCCGCCCTGCTACTGCTCGCGTTACTAAACCACTGCCGGCCTCGACTTAGGATTGAGTGCCTCAATACACCCGGCAATATCGTCGGCATAGGCCGCTAATATCAACGGGACCAAATAAGTATCGTAAAATTCGGGTGCTGAACCGTCGAAAACTTTGTCGATATTTTCCGCCTGACCCTCCAATTGGCCCGCACCGACAAACGCCCCCTGTACTCGCTACGTCCCCATTCCATATTCGCGCCGGACCTCGGTGACGATAATCCGATAGTTGGAAAACAACTCGGCCTTGCCCTTTTTCTGGGCAACGCTGTGATCCATCTGCGCCTTCCATTCGGCAATTGCCGCCTCGTCACGCCAATAGGACAAGGAAACATATTTGCCTTCATTAACCACACTGGCAAAACGTTCAACGGAAATGAAGCCGTCTATCTTCTCGGCGTGGGGCCGCAGGGCCATGGCTATATCGTAATATTCGTCGAATTTGCCCGGCTTGAACTCGACTTCGAAAATGACGGCGATCATCGCCCGCTATCCGCCATAGAAGACATTTTCGCCGAGCTCTTTCATCTCCAAAATGGCTTCGTCGGCCCGCCCCTCTATGGCACCCTTCTGATGGGCATCGACCACTTCGCCAATGACGATGTGATGGTCGCCGCGTTCGACGATTTCAGTCACCCGGCACTCGACGGCACCTGGGGCGGCGTCCAGTATTGGCGCGCCGGTCGACCCGTCGTGATAGGTCTCACCGTTCAGCTTGCCGTCTTCAACATCGGTCGGCTTGAAAAAACCGAAGGCAATGCCTTGAGCGCCTTTTCCCAACATATTGAGGGCAAAACTCTCCGACGAGTTGAGCACCTCGCGAAGGCCGGAATCGGCCTTTACGCCGATCACCACCAAGGGAGGATCAAAACTCGTTTGGGTGACCCAGTTCACCGTAGCAGCCGCGATGGTGCCGTCGCTCCCCTTGGCCGTCATCACATAAATTCCGTAGGGGATCATCCTTAGGGTCGATTTTTTAACGTCGGCATCCATAGTGTCGCACACTCCTGATAAACGCGGTTTGGTCTTAAAGCTGTTAAGCGGGATTGACTCATTGAGCAGGAATAACCTGCGCAATATCAACCTTATCGGCAGCATCGGTTACCGGGAACGGGCCCTGCTTAATCTCAATAAGGCGGGTGCCTGGTTCGAGAAATTCGACCTCGTGGCCTTCTGCCATCAAAATTATGTCCAGCGGCTCCAGAATGACGTCGCCCAAATCATGGCCTTCTTTGGTCAGCACTTTGATCCGCGCTTTTCCACGTTTGCACAGCAAAATTTGGTGACGGGTGGGGAAATCCTGCAGCGGTTCGTCTGGCACATGATAATGGGCGTTGGTCGTGCCGCCGGGCGAACGCTCCAGCATCACCACCTGTAAGGGCCAGCTATCGTCACAGACATGGGCCTTGGTGCGCCGCTCGACATCGGGGTCAACGCCCGAATAGGCCTCCTCCAAATGTTTGCGGTCTTCTTCGGTATCGAGAAAGGGTGGAAAATGCTCATACTCGTCGAAATCCGACTTGATCAGTATGGCGACAGTCCGATCATCCTGCGGCGCGTGGAAAAATTGAATTTTTTTCAAATCCTGGAGCTTTGCGGTATCGAGCATTTTCGGTCTTCCTCTTGGTCGTCCCGACTTTTGGACAAAATTCTTATCTGCCCTCCTATAACAGAGGGTTGGCCCGCAGCCAAACAAAGCGGCCGCAAAAGCGGCTATTTTCGACCGCTGCGACGGGTCCATCTGCCGCCAAGCCAGGCCAGGCCAACGCCGGCGCCAAATCCGGCAAGATGGCTTTCAAATGAAATAAAGCCGCCGCTGGGCAAAAGGCCGGTGAACATACCGCCATAAAACAGCACCACAATGACAGCCGCAATAATCGACAATACACTGCGTTCAACCAACCCAAGGGCCAGCAGCCAACCGAAGTAGCCGAAAACCAGCCCACTGGCGCCAAGGTGGATATTGCTCGCCCCACGCGCGGCGGCCCAGGTGACGACCCCGGTGATCAATATAAGCAATCCTGTGACGAGCCAGAACCGAACCCGACCGGTGAGCGTCATTAGCCCCCCCATAAACAATAGCGGCACCGTATTTGACATCGCATGGGAAAGGTTTGTGTGGAGAAACGGTGCGAGGGGTATGCCAATGAGCCCCTCGGGACGGCGCGGACGTATACCAAATTGATCCAGCCGATGCCCAGTCACCGCGTTCACCGCTTCGACCGCCCAAATAAGTCCAACCAAGGTTAGGACCGGGACGAAACGCTTAAAGAATTTCTCCAGCTTCTTCATAAAGTTTACCGTTGTTTCTCGCAATTCCATCGGGCCAGCCCGATGAGACCAAGATTTGCGCCATGGCACCCAGAGTCGTCCATGTTAACCTCGGCCCAACGATCAATGAGGGAAAAAATATGGACCGACTGAAGAATAAAAGCGCCATTGTCACCGGCGCAGGTGGCGGCATAGGCAGCGCGATCGCCGAGACATTTGCCGCAGAAGGCGCACAGGTTCTTTGCGTCGATATCGCGCCCGAGGGCGTGGAAAAGACGGTCGCGGCAATCACCGGTACCGGCGGTCGGGCAGAGATCCTAGTCGCCGACATTGCCGAGGAAAAAACCGCAATTGACGCTGTCGCGCAGGCCGAAAATGCGTTCGGTGGGCTCGATATTTTGGTTAGCAACGCGGTTACCGATCTGCCCTATGTCCCGCTGACCGAAATCGCCCTTGAAGACTGGCAGCGCACCATGGACGTCAATCTCAACGCCGCGTTTCTGTTGTCCAAACACGCGATCCCGGTGATCGCGGCCGGTGGTGGCGGTAATATTATCCTTGTCGCTTCCCAACTCGGCCGCGTGGCCCGGCCCGGCCGCCCCTGGTACTGCGCGCAAAAAGGCGGTCTCATTAATATGGCAAAAGCCATGGCCCTCGATCATGCCAAACAAAATATCCGGGTCAACTCCCTCTCCCCCGGCCCCGTCGAGACCGGTCGCTATGTCAGCAATTTCAAGGACGCCGAAGAGGCGCGGCGAAACAATTTCACCCTGTTTGAACGCCTCGGCCAGCCAAAGGAAATTGCCTGGGGCGCGGTGTTTTTAGCCAGCGAAGAAGCAAGCTTCATGACCGGCGCCGACCTGTTGATCGACGGCGGCTATACCGCCGTTTGACATAAATATCGAACATCATTTGTTTATCCATTGAAACTGAACAATGTTCAATTATATCATTATTGATGAGGATAGGTGCGTAAGATCGCGCCCCGAAATTGACCAATGCCAAACCTGAATAAGGAAAAGTGTAATGGGACGGCGTGCCGACCATAGCCGCGCAGACTTAGTCGACTTAGCTGCCACCGCCGTTGGCGAGTTGGTCACGGCCGAGGGATATGGCGGCCTTAACATGCGCAGCGTCGCCGGGAAAATCGGCTATTCCGTCGGGACGCTCTATAATTTATTCGAAAATTTTGACGGTATGGTCCTCTTCGTCAATGGACGCACCCTTGATCAACTCGATATACTATTCGCCGGTTTGGAGCATACCGGCATGCCGGAGACCGATCTGGACCGATTGTTGGAGGCCTATCTCAGCTTCATCAATGACCGGCCAAACCTATGGGATCTGTTATTCGAACATCAAGCCGGTCACGCCGTCCCCCTGCCCGACTGGTACCGGTTGAAACTCGACAAGGTTATGGGGCGCTTGGAAGTTGCATTGACCCCCCTCTTTTCGAATTCAAAACGTGGCGAATTTGAAGACAGCCCCGAACAAAAACGAAGCGCCCAAGTGCTTTGGGCCGGATTGCACGGTATTTGGTCCCTAGCCCGGACCGGTAAACTCGGCATGGTCTCATCGGACCCGGCCGATAACCTCTCCCGGTCGCTGGTTGAGACCTATATTGCCGGGCTAAGGGCCAAGAACGCCCCAAAACGAGTGGCGGCGTCATGAGGACAATTATCATTGGCATTGTCGCTGCCGCCGGTGCCGCATTCCTCGGCTTGACCGGGTGCGTATATAGCCAACTTCTCTTTCCCGAACAATTTTCGGCCACCTCGCCATCGAGCAAACAAAACGGGGCCCTTAACCTGACGATGCCAACCTTTGGCGGGTTGCAATTTTGGGCGGATATCCGGTTTCGTGAGGGCTGGCGGGTACAACATAATCAATTTACCGGCTGGTATAGATTACTGAACGACCACAATATAAGGGTGGCCTGGGGTGATCGAGCGACGGTAATCGATACCTTTGACCAATTGGCCCCGCCCGTACCCAGCCAGAATGACCGACATTTGGTTGTCTTGATGCACGGCGTCCTGGCATCGGCTCTAGTTTTTACAAAATTTGAAAACATGCTCGACGAAGCCGGCTATTCAACGGTGGCAATTAGCTATGCATCGAGCCAGAGATCGCTGGAGGATCACACGGCCAGTCTCGAAGAGTTAATGAACAACCTGGAAGGCTATGACCGTGTTTCCTTCGTCGCCCATTCGATGGGGGCATTGGTGCTCCGCAAATTGCTCTCCAACGAGGCCGACTGGCAAAAACGGATTGACGTCAGCCGGGTGGTGCAAATCGCCCCACCAAACCAAGGTTCCGTTATCGCCGAGCGGCTGCACGACGACCTCCTATATCAGGCAATTTATGGACCGGCGGGCCAGCAATTAGCGTTCGAGGCGGCGCAAAATTTGCCCGGCTTCGATGTGCCCTTCGCCATCATTGCCGGCGGCAAGGCGAACGACCGCGGCTATAACCCGCTGGTTCCCGGCGATGATGACGGTGTCGTTGCGGTAGCCGAAACCCACCTACCGGGAGCGGCGGATTTCATTGTGGTCGATGCCAGCCATTCGTTCATCGTTTATAATGACGCGGCCATCGCCGCCACGTTGAACTTCCTCAATCACGGATATTTTACCGACCAACACTGAAGTCTCCCTGATCTAGATCAAAGATCGTCCGCAATTGCCAAGGCATATTCGTGTTTCGCTTAATCGCGAGATGGCAAAACAATGTGAGGGCAGGACAGATGAATTTGGCAACAGTTGCGGTCACCGTCGGCGAGGATGCCATTGAAACCCGGGCCCTTCCGGTCCTTGACCTCGGTCCTTTCTTGGCCGGTGACGAGGGCGCTAAACAAAGCTTGGCCGGTGAATTACGCCAGGCGGCGGAAGAAATCGGCTTTCTGGCAATTGCCAATCACGGTGTTTCCCAGGACCTTCTCGACCGGATGCTGGAGCAAAACGAGCGGTTTTGCGCCCTTCCCATTGAGCAAAAACTCGCGATGAAAATCGATCATAATCAGCGCGGCTACATTCAAGCCAAGGCGACAATGATCAAGCATTCGACCTATCACGAGCATACAAAGTGGGATCTGAACGAGACGTGCGTATTTGCCACGGAGCACAGTCCCGACGACCCGCATGTTAAGGCCGGGCGGCAGTTTTACGGTCAGAATCAATGGCCGGAAAATTTGCCTGGGTTCCGTGAAACCGTGGACGAGTATATGACCGTGCTGGAGGGGCTCGGCCGCAGTCTGCTCCCCCTCTGGGCCCTCGCCCTCGAGCTGCCGGAAGAATTTTTCAGCCCTTATTTTGAAAACGGTTACACCTATTTTCGCATGGCCCATTACCCGCCAAAACCAGAGGCGGATGAAAACGAGTTTGCCCTTGGGGCCCATGCCGATACCGGTTTCATGACGCTGCTACCGTCGCCGGACGTCAAAGGGCTGGAAATCATGGACACCAATAATATTTGGTTCCGCCCCGATAAGGTTCCCGATGTTATTCACGTCAATATCGGCCAATTCCTCGAGCGTTGGAGCAATCACCGCTTCCGCGCCACCCCCCACCGGGTTGCTGTGCCCCGCGATAACGAGCGCTATACGACGCCGGTTTTCATCAACCCCGATTTCGAAAAAATCTGCTCTTGCCTACCGACGTGCCAGAGTCCGGCAACCCCTCCTCGTTACCCACCAGAGAGTTATTGGGATTTCTTCAAGTGGTATATGAACAACAGCTACCCTCATTATGACGAGTTTCATAAGGGTGCGTAAGCCCAACCGAAGCTAATCCAGCGCCAAGGTCACCCCGGCGCCGATCATCACTGTGCCCGCGCTGCGTCCGGTCCATTTCAGTGCACGCGGGGTCGTCAGCAATCCCCGACCCCGTGTCGCCGCCGACGCGTAGGCAAAAAGGACAAACGTGAGGACAGTGGCAACCACACACGAAACGACAACCCCATCGGCGAGCGAAATACTTTCTAGGTCGATAATCGCCGGCAATATCCCGACATAGAAAATGATCACCTTCGGATTGGATAAGGTAAGCGTCAGACCGCCCATAAATCCCTTGAAATGACTTGGAGGCAGCGTCGCTTTTACTTCAGCCGAATGGGTTTCATTGCGGTGGGCGACCCACAGTCGGATACCGAGATAAATGAGATAGAGGCACGCTGCCAAGCGAACGAGAACAAAGATCTCCCGATACTCCGCCGCCAGCACGGCAAGGCCGGTCATGGCAAAAATTACGAAAACAAGATCACCGGCAACGATCCCGGCAATAAAGCCGAGATTGTGCCTCAGCCCGGATATAAGCGTGCGGGAAACCAAGGCAAAAATGCCCGGACCGGGGCTGGCCATCGCAACGAGACACGCGATCGCCAGCAGCAATATGGTCTCAAAGGTCACTCTCGCCCTCCTCGGCCGAAGTCAACTCGCGTAAAGTTAGTTGCAAGTTTTGCCGCCTCGTCCAATATCCATTCGCGAAAAATCCGAATTTTTGGCGTTTCGACCGTCGCGGCCGAACTTACGACCCAATAGGCGAAATCTCCACCAATGGAAAGTTCAAACGGGCGTATCAGCCGCCCGGCGATCAGATCGTCGGCCACCAGGGCCGTCCGCCCCATCGCCACCCCATGCCCGTCAATTGCCGCCTGCACAGCGGCGATACTGTGGTCGGAAAAGACCGGACCTTTCTCCGCGTCGACTTTATCCCCCACACCGGCCGCTGCAATCCATCGCGGCCAATAATCGGGCTCCCAGCTATGAAGCAAAGTATGGCGCGCCAGATCCGCTGGGCCTTCTAAGGGCCCTATCGCGTCGAGCAATTGCGGCGCACAGACGGGGAAAACCTGCTCGGCCATCAAACGGTGGGTGCTGAGATCTGGCCAATCACCATCGCCGTGGCGAACCGCAACGTCGATATCGCTTAGGGCAAAATTGATATGCTCCGGCGCAGCGCTGATCCGCAGGTCGATTTCGCCGTTGGCCGCATAAAAAAGATGTGACCGAGGAACCAGCCATTTGATCGCAAACCCCGGCGATACGCTGACCATCAAGACATTATCCTGACCGGGAGATCGAAGATCGCGGGTCGCATCGGCAATTGCGGCGAGGGCCTGGCGCACCGTCGGCAAATAGGCGGTTCCGGCTTGGGTGAGGCGCAGGCCCTGATGAATACGGCGAAACAGAGTGAGCCCGAGAAAGTCTTCGAGCTTCCGCATCTGCTGGCTAACCGCCCCCTGGGTAACCCCAAGCTCCCCGGCAGCGGCGGTAAAACTAAGATGCCGGGCGACGACCTCAAAGGCTCGCAACGCGTTCAATGGCGGCAGGTCAGACACAATCTATCCATTATTTTTTCTAATATTACAAATCAGAATTACTGGTTTGTAGTCGCCCACTAATTCGCCCAGATTATACCCGCAAACCCCACTTAGGCCAAATGTTGCTTTAGGAGATCTATATAATGCATCAGTTAGAATCAACGCGAACCAATGCGAAGCACCAAACCGCTATCCTGCAGAAAATCTATTACATTAGCGGTCTGTCTGGGCGCACAATAAAGGACTTCACCGTAATCGGCCGACTATGGCTAGAGCGCCGGGAGCAGCGTATTGCCCTTGGCCAACTTGACCCCGCCCAACTGGCCGACCTCGGGCTAACCAGCGCAGCGGCGAGGGCGGAAGCGAGCAAACCTTTTTGGCGCCCCTAGTGCCCAAAACGCACCGTTATTAAGACGAGCTGGGTATTAAAACGAGCTGGGGTAAAATCCACCGTCGAGCAGGATATTTTGGCCGGTCATATAGGCGGCCTGAACACTACACAAAAATGCGCATGTGCCGCCAAATTCCTCGGGCGAACCAAAACGGGCCGCCGGTATCGTCGCCTTTGCCCCGTCGGCCAGTACCTTGGCCGTTACACCTTTTAGCTTCGCCATACCGTCAAGGGCGCCCTTCAGCCGATCGGTGTCAAAATACCCCGGTAACAGGTTGTTTACAGTGACATTATTAGGGGCAACTTCGCGGGCGACACCGGCGACGAACCCGGTCAAACCGGCCCGCGCGCCGCTAGAAAGGTCAAGTCCGGTTACCGGCATTTTGACCGAAAATGAGGTGATATTAACGATGCGACCGAATTGCCGGGCAATCATCGGGTCGATCACCGCCTGGATCATTTGGATCGGCGTGACCATGTTCATCTCAACCCCGTCGAGCATGGCCTGGCGGTCAATATCGCGAAAACCTTTGAGCGGCGGCCCACTATTATTATTAACGAGAATATCAGGCTCGGGCATCGCTGCGAGCAGGGCGGCCCGACCGTCACTCGTCCCAACATCGGCGACAACCGGAATGATTTGCGCGCCGGTTGCCGTGCTAATCTCCTCGGCCGTCTGAACCAAAACATCTTCGTCGCGACCATTAATTGCGACAGATACGCCGGCACTGGCAAGCGCCAGGGCGCATGCCTTTCCAAGTCCACGGCTTGACGCACAGACGATTGCCCGGCGACCCGAAATTCCTAGATCCATGCGATGTCCTCTGTAATTTGCTAGCTTGCTTTTTTGGTCATGCCGCGCGCTAGATCCAGTGCGCGCTAAATCCAGTGCGCGCCAAATCCAATGAATGCAATTGTGCCCGTGAAGTAAACAAGATAGAAGTCGCCATGATCCAAGTCACACCCACCATCGCCATCGCCGAGGCCGAATTCACATTTACCTATATTCGTGCCCCCGGCCCCGGCGGCCAAAATGTGAACAAAGTCGCCAGCGCCGCCCAATTACGTTTTGACGCGGCCAATTGTCCGGCAATCGTTCCAGCGGTTTTTGCCCGGCTCCGCACGGCGGCTGGCCAGCGGATGACGGCAAAGGGCGAGATCGTCATCACCGCCCATCGATTTCGCTCGCAAGAGCGCAACCGACAAGACGCCATCGACCGGCTCACCGACTTGATCCAGGGTGCAGCTGCCGTGCCAAAGCATCGGCGACCGACCAAGCCAGGCAAGGCTGCCAAACAAAGACGCCTCGATACCAAGCGACAGCATTCACAAATAAAGAAGGGACGACAACGGGTTGGCCCGGATAGTTAAACGAATTTCCGATCATCTAAAATCGGTATGACTGTCAGCGGAGCTATGTCGGGAATGAGCGGAAAGCTCGGGTCTTCGTCCGACGTCTCTCGCGGTGTCTCATTTAAGTCGGAGACATCAAGTGCCGCATCACTGCTTCCAATACCCTCAGTCCCGGAAGTTTCAGCTCCGGCATCTTCGTCCGCGGCCCCCTCTTCCTCGACAATGTCATCCTCGACAGCGTCTTCCGCCACGCCACCTCCATCTTGGCCGATATCCGTGTTGATCTGCGCGCAACGCACATAAATGCCCGTCTGGCGACCATTACTATCGGTCGATCGCATACTGGTGAAACTTCGATTAAAAACATAGGCTTGCTCAAAATTGGACGGAACGATGCTGCCATCGGAATTGCGCCGCATTAGGGAACTGCCGGAAAAGACAATTCTTGAATCGAACGCTGGCTCCTCGAACTCGCCGAGATCCTCTTCAACAATCTCAAATGAAACAAACCGTGCCATCGTTTCGACCGTCACCCGGTCCGAGACCAAGTTCACCGTCATTTCACCGTCAATCTCGGATGGAAAATCGACTTCAATGGTCGCCGAACCACGGATATCCAGGCGGCACCATTTTCCGACGGCGATTGCAAAAAAATCGTCTTCGGTCGGCTCTGAAACCTGCGCTGCGACCGAACTCATACACACGAGGGACAATGCTAGGCTGGCAAGCGCAGTCCTGATCGGATCAAAAACACCCATCTTCTTATCTCGCACTGCCTGGACGTTACGTCTCATCACCAACCCCAAAAAAACCAAACCCAAAAGACCAAACCCAAAGACCCAAATGGCGCCCTTTTCTTGGAACGCACCCAACACACAAAACCAGTTTTCCTATAGCGGTGTCCCATGGCTCAGTTCCTGCGGATCGTACAGTCATGATCCGGATTGCTCCAGCCAAAGCGATCAACATATCCCCATAATTTGAGCGTCAAACCAAACTGTTGCATTTTTATCGTAATCTTGGTGCCTTTTGCAGCTAACCGAACCGAAAGCCACAGATTTGGTATCAATACTGTCACCGACCGTCTTATTTTTAAAAGAAAAACAGTGTCTTCACCTGGGCATATTATGATGCTATCATGCCACTTAAGTTGGTGGGTTTTGGCGACAATTAACCTGGTAGATGTCCGTTCGTTATGGCAAATGGCGGACGTGGTGGCGGATTACGCCTCTGTCACATCTCCTGTTACAATTGTTGATTTGCCTGCCTTAGGCGTATGTGCGACTCTTTGGTTTAAAACTGTCTATGCGGGAACATACCTGTGAGACGGAACGGTCGGCAACTGGAACCGACTTCTGGCGAGACTTACGGTGGGGGATATCAAAATGCGGGTGCAAGTTCATCTTCCGTTTCTTAACGAAGCGGATGACGCTGATTTTGGCCATACATTTGGGCCAAAAAAACACAGAGCCGAAAAGAACAGAGCCGAAAAGAATGGACGAGTTGGGTCCGCTTTTAGGACCGCTGTTGGCCTGGCGGCAATCTCTCTTGCGGTGAACGCCTGTGACCCGCAGACACGGCGTGCTGCGGTAATTGGCGGCGGCGCCGGGGCGCTGGGCGGTCTTACAATCGGCGCAGTATCCGGCATCGGTATATTGACCGGCACCATCGTTGGCGCCGGGGTTGGAGCGGGCGCGGGAGCGATCTACGCTAATCGTGATCGGCTGGGTCAAACCCTCAGTTCAAAAAACGACAATGGCAATACCAGCGCCACGTCCGATGGCAATACGGCATCGGGGTTGACCGAGGCATCAAGAACAGCTGCCCGACGGTCTGCCTTCGCCAATACAGCCCCCCAAGGGACGGCGCCTCTAAACACCGCATCCGCCGCGCCACAACCCATACCTCAGCGCGCGACAGCAGCCGTTGCCCAAGCGCCGGCGCCCCAAACATTCCAGCAAGCGGCCCCTCCTCTACCGCCCCAGACTTATATTCAACCGACCCAGGCCGGCACTTTTGCACCGGCACCGAGTTACGTGCCGCCGGGTCAGCAGAGCTCAGCGCCCAACTATGCCGCCGGCGGCCTGTACGCGCCTCAGCCCGGTTATATTCCGCCAGGGGCGCCGTTACAGATCGCCCCAGAGTACGCGCAACAAGGCTACCCACAGCAAGGCTACGTGCAGCAGGGGTATGCGCCTCCTCAGGGATACAACCCTGTACCGGCGCCAACCCCTCAATATACGCAGCAGGCTTATTTGCCGCCGACGCCGCTCTACAACCAACCGACCTACCCCCAGACGGCCCCCCAGACGGCATTTAACGCGCCGGTAACCACGACGGATTTGGGCGGCGGATTTTCAGAGTCGGTTTCGAGGGTTCAGGCGGGTTTGGCGCGATTAGGATACGATTCTGGGCCGGCAAACAGAATTCAGCCTGATTTACTGGAGGGCGCCGTGAGGAAATATCAGCGCGATAATTCGCTGCCCGTCACCGGGAGAATTGACGACACACTTGTCCGTCGCATCGACGAACAAAGCGGACGGAGTTCGTATTAACCAGTTCTCGCTTGCTCGGGCGTCCACCCAGGCATCAAATCGGATTTGTGCGGATTGGTTACGCCTTTCGGGCGGCGACCTGCAAGCCGCCGCCGCGCGCCCATTTGTGTGAAATACTGCTAAAACCGACCCGATTGAGAAATGGCCCGATATTGGCGCGGTTGAAGTAGAGCTTGTGGTCGGGCGCGCTGAGGTCGCGAACGACTTTCCCGTCTTTGATATATTCGTCCGACGATGGGGTGGTCAAATAAAGCACCCCGCCGGGATTGAGCAGCCGAAAAAATTCGGTGGCAAATGCAAACGGATCGACGGTGTGCTCGATGACTTCGGAACAATAAATTCCGTCAAACAAGCGATCGGGCTGAAAATCCTCTACGGCAATTGTAGCAACGCTGATTGCTGAAAAATTCTCTTTTGCCGCGGCGATAAGCTGAGGGTTTATATCTATGCCTTCTGCATCGAGCCCCAATTGGCGGCACGCTTCGACAAAAAAACCGACATTGCAGCCGACATCTAAAACTCGGTGCCCCGACTTCAATCGCCGTTTTAAAAAACGAGCCCGCGCCTTGGACCGACGTAATTTAGAGGCAAATTTTTTGTCATAGGTCGCAATATACCCCGTCGCGGTCTCTTCACCTTGGAGTTCGGCCGCCTCTTCCCGGGTTAGCATATCCCGCATGCAGATATACTCGCTTGCCGGAAACCTGATCCAAGTAATCCCATTTTGTTCGGCCAAGACTTCGTGCTCGCTCGAACCGGTAATCGGACAATTAACCATCACATTTTCCCCGTGCACGCCAAGCGACGCAAAATGCGCCCAAGCATCGGCGACGGCCACTTATATGATCAACCAGAACGGTGCCGCAAGTGCCCAACCCCAAGCCTCGGGGAGATTAAAATCAACGGGTCCATTCGAGCCATAAATTATTTTTCGACTCCCTCGCCTGGCGTTCGACCGCCGCATAGATCCCATCGGACACGGTTCTGTCTTCAATCGCAAAACCAGCGACGATCATCAGGGCATTAATTTCTCCACCCCCATCGTCGGTCAGAAGGAAGCAACGGGCGACACCGGCCTCTTGCTCCCTACAGCCAACGTCACTATCGGCAACCAGCCTATCAAGGTAAGCGCGCGCCCAGGGTCCCCATGGCCATTGGTCCAGACCGGGACCACGCACGCCCCACAAAGTCACGACCCGACTGGCATCCCCACCACTGGCATCCCCACCACTGGCATCCCCGGTGTCGATACGCAGCATATATCCATTTAGCGGCGTCGCCACACCGGAATAATCGTAACCGTCCGCATTAGAGACAACATCCCCACCAGTTGGTTCAGAATTTGCTTCGGCGACTTGCGCCGGGGCCGGTTCGGTGAAGACAAAATCATCACCCGGTGCATTGACGTGACAGGCAATACAGCCCTCATCGGCACCCTTGGCCACCCGACCGGCCAACGACATGTCCATCGGGCTTTTCAGTACGTTGCCATCGGGACCATATTTGGCCCAGAACCAATTGCCGTCCTCGGCGTCGTAGCCATCTTCGCGCTGGAACATCACCGTCACGCTATCGAGATATTGCGCTGGATCGGCCTGGATCATTTCCGCCGTGATGGCGTCACCGAGGTAATTCCATTTGATCCAGAGCGCCCCCTCATGATCGCCGACGGTCCCCTCTGTTTCCATGATCTCGAGGATCTGGCCGTGGGGTTCGACACCTTGATAGGGTTCGCTGCGTCGGGCCGATGGGCCGGTCACCGCGTCGCTATCGAGCAATGCCCATAGGTCGGCGGCGTAGGA
>JAJFIX010000029.1 GCA_021774575.1 Alphaproteobacteria bacterium
AAACGCCTTAAACTCGGCGCCGCCGGCATCCGCCAGAACCTTGGTAATCGCCGCCGTCAGCGTCGTCTTGCCATGATCAACATGACCAATTGTGCCGATGTTGCAATGCGGCTTAGTTCGCTCAAATTTCTCTTTCGCCATTTCCCTACATCTCCTCTGAGCCCGCGTATCAAGCGACGGTGTCGGTTACGCTAGTTTGGTGACAACCTCGTCCGCAACAGCTTGCGGCACTTGGTTATAATGATCGAATGTCATACTAAAAGTTGCTCGTCCCTGGCTCATTGAACGCAGGGTATTCACATAGCCGAACATGTTGGCCAACGGCACCATGGCGGTCACGACCCGCGCATTACCACGCGAGTCCATCGAACCGACTTGTCCGCGCCGACTATTCAGATCGCCGATAATATCACCCATATATTCTTCGGGGGTGACAACCTCGACCGCCATGATCGGCTCCAACAGCTTCGGCGTGCCTTTTTCCAAGGCCTCGCGGAATGCGGCCCGCGCCGCAATTTCGAACGCCAAAACACTTGAATCGACATCATGATAGGCGCCGTCATAAAGGGTCGCCTTGAAATCAATAACCGGGAACCCGGCAAGCGCGCCTGAATCCCGCGCACCATCAAGGGCCTTGCCGACGCCGGGAATATAATCCTTCGGCACGTTGCCACCGACGACTTTGTTTTCAAACTCGAACCCAAAACCGGCTTCCATCGGCTCGAAGACGATTTTCACTCGAGCAAACTGACCGGCGCCACCGGACTGCTTTTTATGGGTGTAATCGATATCGACCAGCTTGGAAAAAGCCTCACGATACGCCACCTGAGGGGCACCGACATTGGCATCGACCTTAAATTCACGCTTCATCCGATCGACCAGCACATCAAGATGCAGTTCGCCCATACCTTTCAGGATCGTCTGACCACTTTCATGGTCGGTCGAAACGCGGAAGGACGGATCTTCCTGGGCCAGCCGCTGCAGGGCGGCGCCCATCTTTTCCTGATCAGCCTTGGTTTTCGGCTCAACGGCAATCTCGATAACCGGATCCGGAAAATCCATCCGCTCCAAAATTATAGGCCTATTGGGAGCACACAAAGTTTCACCGGTCGTCGTATCCTTCAGGCCCGCCAGCGCAATAATATCGCCGGTTCGCGCAACCTTAATGTCTTCCCGGTCATTAGCGTGCATTTCCAACATGCGCCCAACCCGCTCGCGCCTATCTTTGCTGGCATTTAAAACCGACGTCCCCGTTTCCAGGACCCCGGAATAAACCCGCGCGAAGGTCAGCGACCCGACAAAGGGATCAGTCATGATCTTAAAGGCGAGAGCAGCAAAGGGAGCATCATCGGTAGCTTCGCAAACGACCTGCTCACTTGAGCCCGGTAGCTCACCATGAATCGCCGGCACTTCCAGCGGGCCCGGTAAATAGTCAACAACGGCATCAAGCAACGGCTGAACACCCTTGTTTTTAAAGGCAGACCCATTCAGCACGGGGACAAAAGCGCCAGCGAGAGTTCCGGTCCGCAGACACTTAATAAGCGTCGCCTCATCAGGCTCCGTTCCCTCGAGATAGGCCTCCATAGCCGCATCATCATGGTCGACAGCAATTTCCACCAACTTAGTCCGCCATTCGGCGGCCTGCTCGGCATATTCCGCCGGAATATCGACATACTCGAACTCAGCGCCAAGGGATTCGTCTTTCCACAAAACCGCCTGCATTTTGATCAAATCAATAAGACCGCGATATTCGGCCTCGGAACCGACAGGCAATTGAGTGACTGCCGGAACAGCCCCCAGCCGGTCATCAATCATCTCGACACAACGGAAAAAATCGGCGCCAATCCGATCCATTTTATTGACAAAACAGATCCGGGGCACCGCATATTTATCAGCTTGACGCCATACCGTTTCCGATTGTGGCTCTACGCCAGCAACCGAATCAAACACCGCGACGGCACCGTCTAGCACCCGCAACGACCGTTCGACCTCAATGGTGAAATCCACATGGCCCGGCGTATCGATAATATTGATCCGGTGGTCGTTCCAAAAACAGGTCGTTGCCGCCGACGTAATCGTGATGCCGCGCTCTTGCTCCTGCTCCATCCAATCCATCTGGGCATTGCCATCATGGACTTCACCGATCTTATAGGACCGACCGGTGTAATAGAGGATACGCTCGGTGGTCGTTGTTTTACCGGCGTCGATATGCGCCATGATACCGATATTGCGGTAGCGCTCGAGGGGTGTTTTGCGTTGCTCGGACATGATCAGAAATTCTCGAAATGTTACCAGCGATAATGGGAGAAAGCCTTATTGGCCTCCGCCATACGATGCGTGTCTTCGCGTTTCTTAATGGCGTTGCCCCGATTATTGGCCGCATCCATAAACTCACGCGACAGGCGCTGTACCATGGTGTTTTCCGACCGGCCGCGCGCTGCGGCAATAAGCCAGCGGAAAGCCAAGGCCTGGGCCCGGTCTGACCGCACTTCAATCGGAATTTGATAGGTGGCACCACCGACCCGGCGAGACCGAACTTCGACCTGGGGCTTTATATTGTCAATTGCGGCATGAAAAACCTTAATCGGATCATCACCACCCTTTGACGCCACTTCATCGAGGGCGCCATAGACGATTTTCTCCGCCGTCGACTTCTTGCCGGCCTGCATTAAATTATTGGTGAACTTACTCAGCACCCGATCACCGAATTTCGGATCAGGGAGTACTTCCCGCTTTTCTGCGCGCCTACGTCTTGACATATTCCGGTCTCCCTATTTCGGCCGCTTGGCGCCGTATTTCGAACGGCGCTGGCGACGATCGGATACGCCCTGCGTATCGAGGACACCGCGAATAATGTGATATCGCACACCGGGCAGATCCTTAACACGACCACCGCGGATCATAACGACGGAATGCTCTTGCAGATTATGTCCCTCACCCGGGATATAGCTCGGCACCTCTTTGCCATTGGTCAGGCGCACACGAGCAACCTTCCGCATGGCCGAGTTCGGCTTTTTCGGCGTCACTGTCGTTACACGGGTGCAAACACCGCGCTTCTGCGGGCACGCATCCAGCGCCGGCACCTTAGTGCGCTTAATGGGCACCTTGCGTCCCTTATTGATCAACTGGTTGATCGTTGGCATGAAAGCCCCTCTTCAAAGCGTCTTATTTCGGGTCACATGACCCACAGTAAACAACAGCTGCAAACCAAACACCAAATACGCAGAACCCAATACGCAAAATAGAGGACACGCGACACGGGGCCCCGTTCCCACCTACTCCAAACCACCCAACAATATGACGCCGACCAAACGAATACGCCTGGCGGCAGCCACAACTTGGCGGCAACTATGTATTTTTGGTGTTCAGCGTCCCGTTTAGGCCTCAGCCAACTCGACAATCAGCCTACTGCGAACTCCAAATTTCGCGCGGATACTACTGGTGGGATCGACTGCCGTCAACACTAAAAGCACCAAAGAAAATGCCCCTCAAATCCCCGCATTTCGGGGCTTTGAGGGGCAGCATATATAGTTTTGGTCGCCCGCCGTGGCGTGGCGCCTGTTAATCGATTCGCCTACTCGGCAGCACCCTGCACATCACCGGCGGCCAAATCGTCGCCAGCAGCGCCCGACTCCGCTTCCGCAGCGGCCGCCGCAGCGGCAGCGGCTTTTGCCGCTGCCGCCGCTTCTTCGGCATTTTTTGCCGCCAAAGCAATCGCGTCATCGTCACGTGCATTGGCGATTTGTCGCACCTTATTCATGATATCGCCGGTTCCAGCCGGAATGAGCCGGCCCACAATGACATTTTCCTTCAATCCGACCAAATCATCGATTTTGCCGTTGACCGCTGCATCGGTCAGAACTCGCGTGGTTTCCTGGAACGATGCGGCGGAAATGAAGGACTTGGTTTGCAGGCTCGCCTTGGTAATTCCGAGCAAAACCGGCTTGCACGATGCTTGTTTCAAACTCTCGGACTTGGCTTTGGCGTTAATCGCCGCAAATTCATCCTGATCAACTTGCTCGCCGACCAACAAGGTCGTTTCACCGCCGTCGGTAATTTCGACTTTTTGTAGCATCTGGCGGACGATAACCTCGATATGCTTATCGTTGATCGTCACACCTTGGAGCCGGTAGACATCCTGGATTTCCTTGACCAGATAAGTCGCCAGCGCCTCGACCCCCAAGACCTGGAGGATATCGTGAGGAACCGGTGAGCCATCGAGCAACAAGTCACCGCGCTGCACATAATCGCCTTCCTGCACCGAGATATGCTTGCCTTTCGGGATCATATACTCGACCTGCTCAGCGCCTTTTTGGACATCTTCCTCGTTCGGTGTGACGACGATCCGGCGTTTGGTTTTATAATCCTTGCCAAATTCAACCCGGCCCGGCCCTTCGGAAATAACCGCATGGTCTTTCGGCTTTCGGGCCTCAAACAGCTCCGCAACACGGGGAAGACCACCGGTAATATCCCGGGTTTTCGAGCTTTCCCGCGGAATACGGGCCAACACGTCCCCGGCTTTTACGTCCTGACCGCTTTCAACATTCAAAATCGCGTCGACAGACATGAAGTAGCGGGCTTCCAAACCGTTCGCCAACTCGACAACTTCGCCCGTCGAGTCCCGCAAGGTAATGCGTGGCCGCAAATCCGAGCCTTTCGGTTGTTGTTTCCAATCGACGACGGTCTTCGAGGCAATTCCCGTTGCTTCATCGACCATTTCCCGAATTGAGACACCGTCGACCAAATCGACATAATGAGCCTCGCCTTCTCGCTCGGTGATGATCGGCAAGGTATATGGATCCCACTCGGCCAGAGTTTGACCCTTTTTGACCTCATCACCTTCATCGGCAAGCAATCTTGTACCGTAGGGCAGCGCCAATTGCGCCCGCTCACGGCCCTGCTCGTCGAGCAAGATCATTTCGGTGTTGCGGGCCATGATGATCGGCACGCCCTCGGAATTCACCACGACATTTTTGTTGATGATCTTGACCGTCGCATCAATCGTTGCCTCGTGGCTCGACTGCTCACTCGCACCCTGGGCGGCACCACCAATATGGAACGTCCGCATGGTCAGCTGGGTGCCCGGTTCGCCAATCGACTGGGCGGCAATAACGCCAACCGCCTCGCCCGCATTAACCGGCGTACCCCGGGCTAAGTCACGGCCATAACATTTGCCGCAAACGCCGCCCTGGCTGTTACAAGTCAGAACCGAGCGGATCAACACCGTCTCGATGCCCGCCCGTTCAATATTATCGACCAACGCTTCGTCGAGCAGCGTGTCTTTCTTGACCACCACATCGCCGCTCAGCGGATCAATCACATTTTCCGCTACAGTCCGGCCGAGAATACGTTCACCCAAATTGACAATGACATCGCCGCTTTCAACCACGGCGCGCATGGTCAGCCCTTCGGCGGTTTTACAATCGGTATCAATGATAATGCAGTCTTGCGCCACATCGACCAAACGACGAGTAAGGTACCCCGAGTTCGCCGTTTTTAAGGCAGTATCGGCCAAACCCTTTCGCGCACCATGGGTTGAGTTGAAATATTCAAGAACCGACAGACCTTCCTTAAAGTTGGAAATAATCGGAGTCTCAATAATTTCGCCCGATGGCTTTGCCATCAAACCGCGCATACCGGCGAGCTGACGAATTTGCGCCGCCGAGCCACGAGCGCCGGAATGAGCCATCATGAAAACAGCATTGATCTGGCCCTTGGCATCCTTCTTTTCCATCTCGCGCATCATTTCGTCGGCGACGCGGTCGGTGCACTGGGTCCAGGCATCGACGACCTTATTGTATTTCTCACCCTTGGTAATCAGGCCGTCTTGATATTGCTGCTCAAACGCCTTGATCTGAGTGGTCGTCGTGTCAACCAATTTTTGCTTAGCCGGCGGAATGATCAGATCGTCCTTGCCGAACGAAATACCGGCTTTACAAGCGTAGCTGAAGCCAAGTTTCATCATCCGATCGGCAAAGATCACCGTGTCCTTTTGACCGCAATGCCGGTAGACGAGATCAATGACCTGCCCCATCTCTTTTTTCGCCAACAACCGGTTAATGACCGAAAACGGGACCTGCTTATTCTGCGGCAGAATTTGCCCCAGGAACATCCGGCCCGGTGTCGTGATGATCCGCTCCACGGAGACATTTCCGTCGGCATCCATCATTTCACGGCGCGCCTTGATCCGCGTATGCAAATTGATGGCGCCACTTTCAATCGCCGCTTCAATTTCGCCGATCGAGACAAAACTCGGCACCCGATGCGCTGTGATTTCGCCTTTCTTTATCGCCGCCATCCACTTGGTCGCGCTGGCTTCATCAACTTCCGCGCCCGGATTTTTGGCATCGCGGAGCACAATTTCGTGCGACGCAACGGCCGCTTCCAGAGCTTCTTTGGAGTCCACCGATGCGATTTCACCAACCGCGCTGGGGTCTTCAAAGCTCAAATGATAAATGCCAAGCACAATATCCTGACTGGGCACGATAATCGGCTTGCCGTTGGCCGGGCTCAAGATGTTGTTGGTCGACATCATGAGCACCCGCGCTTCAAGCTGGGCCTCAAGGGACAGCGGAACATGCACCGCCATCTGATCGCCGTCGAAATCGGCGTTGAACGCAGCACAAACCAGCGGATGGAGCTGGATCGCCTTGCCTTCAATCAACACCGGCTCAAAGGCCTGGACACCAAGCCTATGCAGGGTCGGCGCACGGTTCAGCAGCACCGGATGTTCGCGAATAACCTCTTCGAGAATATCCCAAACTTCGGGCCGGGCTTTTTCGACCATCTTCTTTGCCGACTTCACCGTCGTCGCATAACCGTAGAGTTCGAGCTTGTGATAGATGAAGGGCTTAAAGAGCTCCAACGCCATTTTCTTGGGCAAGCCACATTGATGCAGCAGCAGTTCAGGGCCAACAACGATAACCGAACGGCCTGAGTAATCCACACGTTTACCGAGCAAGTTCTGGCGGAATCGGCCCTGCTTGCCTTTCAGCATATCCGACAAGGATTTCAACGGGCGCTTGTTGGCGCCAGTGATCACCCGGCCCCGTCGACCGTTATCGAACAAGGCATCGACGGATTCCTGCAGCATCCGTTTTTCGTTACGCACGATGATATCGGGCGCCCGCAGCTCAATCAGCCGTTTGAGGCGATTATTCCGGTTAATCACCCGGCGATAGAGATCGTTCAGATCCGATGTCGCAAACCGGCCACCGTCGAGAGGCACCAGCGGGCGCAACTCGGGCGGAATGATCGGAATAACGTCGAGCACCATCCATTCGGGACGTGCGCCGGACTCCATGAATGCCTCGACAATCCGCAAACGCTTAACCAATTTTTTGCGCTTGGCCTCGGAGGCTGTTTCCTGCATGGCGGCACGGATTTTGACCCGCTCTTCTTCCAGGTTCAGCCCGATCAAAATATGCTTAAGCGCCTCGGCGCCGATCAGAGCGGTAAAGCTCTCATCGCCGTAATCTTCTTGGGCCTGACGGTATTGATCTTCCGATAGCAGTTGATTGAGCTCAAGCTCGGTCAAACCCGGCTCGACAACAATGAAATTTTCGAAATACAGCACCCGCTCCAAATCACGCAATGTGAGATCGAGCAACATGCCGATGCGGCTCGGCAGCGATTTTAGGAACCAGATATGGGCGACCGGGGATGCCAGCTCAATATGGCCCATCCGTTCCCGCCGCACACTCTGTAGCGTGACTTCGACACCGCATTTCTCGCAGATGATACCTTTATATTTCATC
The DNA here is from genome assembly GCA_021774575.1 of Alphaproteobacteria bacterium. GTDB lineage: Bacteria > Pseudomonadota > Alphaproteobacteria > UBA6615 > UBA6615 > JAJFIX01. The sequence continues at coordinate 7,758 of JAJFIX010000029.1, forward strand.
CGCTTATACTTGCCGCACAAGCACTCGTAATCCTTGATCGGGCCAAAGATCCTGGCGCAGAATAGGCCGTCCCGCTCGGGCTTGAAGGTCCGATAGTTAATGGTCTCCGGCTTTTTGATTTCGCCGTATGACCACGAACGAATACGCTCCGGACTGGCTATAGAAATCCGGATCTGGTCAAAGCTCTGAGGACTATGGGATTGTCCAAAAATGTTCGCCAATTCGTTCATCGCATGCTGCTCCCGCATTGCGTCGTTTCAGATTGCACCCCGAATACAGAGGCGCCTAAATATGTTTGCGCGCGGCCGGTCATTAATTCTGCTGCTGTTGTAGCTGCACATCGAGGCCCAGGGAGCGAAGCTCCTTGACCAGCACGTTGAATGATTCCGGGATGCCAGCCTCGAAATCGTCGTCACCGCGCACAATCGCCTCATAGACCTTGGTTCGACCCGCCTTATCATCGGATTTGACCGTCAGCATTTCTTGCAGGGTATAGGCGGCGCCATAGGCTTCGAGCGCCCACACCTCCATTTCACCGAAACGCTGCCCGCCGAACTGGGCCTTACCACCCAGCGGTTGCTGGGTAACAAGCGAGTATGGGCCAATGGACCTTGCATGGATTTTGTCGTCGACGAGATGGTGTAATTTTAGAATGTAAATATAGCCAACCGTCACACTACGCTCAAAAGCCTCGCCGGTGCGCCCGTCAACCAGAGTAACCTGGCCCGAAACGTCGAGCCCGGCTTTATCGAGGAACTCGACAATATCGTCTTCCCGAGCGCCATCGAAAACCGGACTGGCAATCGGCACGCCGCTGCGCACCGTTTTACCAAGGCTGATAAGCCCGGCATCATCCAGCGTGGAAATCGTATCGTCGTATATTTCCTTGCCGTATATGTCGCCCAAACCTTTTTTCAGCTCATCGGTCTTGGCCGATCTTTGCGCCGCCTCGACCATCGCCGTGACTTGCCGTCCAAGCTCGCGTGAGGCCCAGCCCATATGGGTTTCGAGAATTTGCCCGACATTCATCCGACTAGGCACACCAAGGGGATTGAGGACAATATCGACCGGTGTACCGTCTTCGAGATAGGGCATATCCTCCATCGGCACGATGTTGGAAATGACACCCTTATTACCATGACGGCCGGCCATTTTATCGCCGGGCTGCAATTTGCGCTTCACCGCCACAAAGACTTTGACCATCTTCATAACGCCGGGCTGCAATTCATCGCCCCGCTGCAATTTGTCGACTTTATTTTCAAATCGCGCTTGAAGCCCGTCTACTGACTCGTCAAAACGCGTTTGCAATGCTTCGACTTCTTTCATTCGAGCGTCATTTTTGACCGTGAACTGGCGCCATTGACCGGGGGTAAAATCGCCCAGCACGCGCTCGGTGATCTTGGTGCCGGCGGCCAAATTTTTATCCGGGCCCTTGACCAAGATCTGATTGACCAGCAATTCCTTCAATCGACTATAGAAACTGCGCTCGAGAATGGCGCGCTCATCGTCGCGATCTTTGGCCAAATGCTCAATTTCGGCGCGTTCGATGGAGAGCGACCGCTCGTCCTTATCGAGGCCGCGACGCGAAAACACCCGCACTTCGACAACGGTTCCTTGAACCCCCGGCGGAACCTTCAGCGATGTATCGCGAACATCGGAAGCCTTCTCGCCGAAAATCGCCCGCAGCAATTTTTCTTCCGGGGTCATCGGTGACTCACCTTTCGGTGTCACCTTGCCGACCAGAATATCGCCGGGATTAACCTCTGCACCAATATAGGTGATGCCGGCTTCATCGAGGTTTTTCATCGCCTCTTCGCCAACATTGGGAATATCGCGGGTGATATCTTCTTGGCCCAGCTTGGTATCGCGGGCCATCACCTCAAACTCATCGATGTGAATTGAGGTAAACACGTCGTCGCGCACGATCCGCTCTGAAATCAGAATGGAATCTTCGAAATTGTAACCGTTCCACGGCATGAACGCGCACAAGACATTGCGCCCAAGAGCCAATTCGCCAAACTCAGTTGACGGACCGTCGGCAACAATCTCGCCCTTGACGACGACGTCACCGACCTTCACCAAAGGCCGCTGATTGATCGCCGTATTCTGGTTGGACCGCTGGAATTTCAGCAGGTTATAAATATCGACGCCACTGTCGCCGGCATCGACATCACCGGTCGCGCGAATAACGATGCGCGTTGCGTCGACCTGATCAACATAACCGCCACGCCGGGCGATGATCGCCACACCGGAATCCCGGGCGACTTTTTCTTCCATGCCGGTGCCGACCATCGGCGCTTCCGCCTTTATCAGTGGCACTGCCTGGCGTTGCATGTTCGAGCCCATCAGCGCCCGGTTTGCATCATCGTTTTCCAAAAATGGAATGAGCGCCGCCGCGACCGAGACTAGCTGCTTGGGCGAGACATCCATGAAATCGACAACGTCAGGACTGGCCATCAGATAGTCATTCCCCTGGCGGCAACTGACCAGGTCAGCCTCGAATTTATTGCTTTTCGACAGCAATTCATTGGCCTGGGCAATGACGTAGCGGCCTTCTTCCATTGCCGAAAGATAGATCACTTCATCGGTAACCGTGCCCTTTTCCACCTTGCGATAGGGGCTCTCGATGAAACCGTATTTATTAATCTGGGCGTAGGTCGCCAACGAATTGATCAGTCCGATATTCGGCCCTTCGGGGGTTTCAATCGGACAGATCCGACCATAATGGGTCGGATGCACGTCGCGCACCTCAAAGCCCGCCCGCTCGCGGGTCAGACCGCCCGGGCCGAGGGCCGAAAGGCGCCGCTTATGGGTGATTTCCGATAATGGGTTGGTCTGATCCATAAACTGAGAGAGCTGCGAGGAGCCAAAAAATTCGCGCACCGCCGCCGCTGCCGGTTTGGCATTGATCAGATCATGGGGCATGACGCTATCGATTTCGACAGTGCTCATACGCTCGCGGATTGCCCGCTCCATACGCAGTAGCCCGACCCGGTACTGGTTTTCCATCAGCTCGCCAACCGAGCGAACCCGCCGGTTGCCGAGATGATCAATATCGTCGATCTCGCCCTTGCCATCCTTAAGATTGACCATCACCTTGATGATCGCCAGAATATCGGCCTTGCGCAGGACCCGGACATTATCCGCCGTATCCTGCTCCAGGCGCGAATTCATTTTGACCCGGCCAACGGCCGACAGGTCATAGCGTTCCTGGTCAAAGAACAGCCCCTTAAACAACGCCTCGGCGGTTTCCAGGGTCGGCGGCTCGCCGGGGCGCATGACCCGATATATGTCGGTCAACGCATCTTCTCGCGACTTCGCCTTATCGGCGGCCAGGGTATTGCGGATATAGGACCCGATATTCACATGGTCGATATCGAGTATCTGGATTTCCTTGAGCCCCAGCTCCTCGACCTTTTCCAAGATCTCTTCGGTAAATTCATCGCCCGCCTCGATATGAACGAGACCGGATTCTTCATCAATAATATCCTCGGCAAAAAACAGGCCGAACATTTCCTCGTCAGGCACTCGGAACAACTTGGTGCCAGCTTCCTCGAGTTTCTTGATGATCCGCGGGGTTATTTTCGTGCCCGCCTCAGCAACGACTTTACCCGACTTCGCGTCAACCAGATCGGTGGCAACTTTTGTGCCGCGCAATCGACCGAGGTCACGAGGCACCTTCCAGCCTTTTTTATCTTTGGTATAGGGCACCTTGTCGTAGAAGAAATCGAGGATTTCCTCGTTGGTCATGCCGACCGCCTCAAAAGGCTCCAACTCGCGACCTTCTTTGGCCCGCTCCTCGCGCAGCACTTCTGTCGCAGCGCCATCCAGCGCCATAAGGAAGGTCGTCACCGGCAGTTTGCGCCGCCGATCGATGCGCACATGGACGATGTCCTTGGCGTCGAACTCAAAATCGAGCCAAGATCCGCGATAGGGGATCACGCGCGCGGCAAACAAAAACTTGCCCGAAGAATGGGTTTTGCCCCGGTCATGGTCGAAAAAGGCGCCCGGACTACGATGCATCTGGGAAACGATCACCCGCTCGGTGCCGTTAATGACAAAGGTGCCCTTTTCCGTCATCAAAGGCATATCGCCCATATAGACGTCTTGCTCTTTGATGTCGCGGATCGAGCGGGAACCGGAATCGGGATCGACGTCCCAAACGACCTGGCGCAGGGTCACCTTTAACGGTGCGCCGTAGCTCATGCCGCGCTGCTGACATTCCTCAACATCATATTTGGGATCTTCGAACTCGTAATTCACATATTCGAGTTGCGCCCGTTCGTTGAAGTCACTGATCGGAAACACCGATTTAAAAACAGCGTGCAGCCCAAGATCCTCGCGCTCGCCATCACCTTCCCTGCCACTTGTCAGGAAGAGATCGTAGGATTTCTTCTGCACCTCAATGAGGTTTGGCATCGGGGCCACCTCGGGGATGCGCCCAAAGCTGCGACGAATTCTATTCCGACCGTTAAATCTGCTCGCCATTTCTGACCCTCTTTCGCGTGTTTAGCTTCACACAATATGTATTCACTTGGCACAATCGCCGGACGCAAAACGCCCGCAGAACGCCCGCAAAACGACCAAATGCCGCCGCTCCATCACATGGAACGCCGGCGCCGATTTTTGTGCCAATTACCGGCAACCCTATCACGGGCACCGGAACCGGCACTTTGTTTAGACCCAACCAACATATCTCAAATGCTCCGATTCACCATCGCATCAATCAGCAACAGCTAAGAAATATTGGTCGCAGGAAGGTGAGAGACCCCGGACGGGACCTCTCACCGTTCCAAATCTTCTAACGCTACTTAACTTCTACAGTTGCGCCGGCATCTTCGAGTTTCTTCTTCAGCTCGGCAGCCTCATCCTTGCTGACGGCTTCTTTGACGACGTTCGGGGCGCCTTCAACCAAGTCCTTGGCTTCTTTAAGCCCAAGACCAGTGATTGCCCGCACCTCTTTGATAACATTGATTTTCTTCTCACCAATGCTGGCCAGAACGACGTCGAACTCGGTCTTTTCTTCGGCGGCGCCGGTATCACCACCGGCAACTGCGGCCACGGCCACAGGTGCAGCGGCAGAAACGTCCCATTTCTCTTCCAGCATTTTGGAGAGCTCGGACGCTTCAAGCACCGTCAGGGCACTCAAATCTTCAACAATTTTCTCTAAATCAGCCATTTTTCTTCACTCCTGAGACAATTTGATAATATTCGTTCCGCGAAGCGCTCACGCAGCTTCACCCTTATCGGCATAGGCGGATGTGACACGGGCCAACTGGCCAGCAGGCGCCTTCAAAACAGCAGCGATATTTGTCGCCGGCTGTTTGACTAGGCCTGCCATTTTCGCTCTCAATTGATCGAGCGACGGCAGTTTTGCCAAAGCGTTGATCTGGTCGACGGCAAGGATTTGATCTCCCATTGCGCCGCCGATGATCGATAGCTTGTCATTACCCTTTGCAAATCCTTCGACCACCCGTGCTGCTGCGACCGGATCGGCCGAATAGGCAATGGCGGTTGGACCGCTAAAGAGATCCGTCAGACCCTCATACTGGGTGCCGACGAGGGCGAGCTTGGCGAGCCTGTTTTTGGTCACCCTGAAGCTTGCATCTTCCGCCCGTGCTTTAACGCGCAGTTCGGTACTCTCAACAACCGAGAGCCCCGTTTGATGGGTCACCACAACCAGCGCCGCATCATCAAATGCTTGTTTCAAGGAGGCGACCAACTCTTCTTTCTTTGCTCGCTCCACTTACCTTCTCCGCTTCTTTAAGGCATTTGCCCCAAACTGGGATAAATGCCAATTGCGACATGGCCATCAACCACCACGCCGTCAGGAACGAACCCATAACAGGGTCGGACCCCCGACGGCGCCGTACCACGACGACCGCTTCAAGGTCCTGTCCCAGGAGCCTTTTCGGTCTCCCGTCTCCTACGGGCTGACAGAACTTATTTCCGCCGCTTGGATTTCCCATGAACCGGGAAACACCCGAAATCTCGGACAGGTTGGCGATAGATCAACGGTCTTAGTCGATCACCACCGATCCCGGCTCCCACGCCAAAGACGATGTCAAAGACGATTTAGAACCGGGAAACTCGCTGGCCTATCTTACTTCGACGCCTGTTCCGACGCCGCAAGATCGGCCAAATCAATTTTTACGCCCGGTCCCATAGTTGAGCTCAGACCAACGCGCTTTACATAAGACCCTTTGATGCCCGTCGGTTTGGCTTTTTGAATGGCGCTCCAGAGAGCCAGCACGTTTTGCTGCAGCTGATCCTCATTAAAGCTCGCCTTGCCAACACCAGCATGGACGATGCCGAGTTTTTCCACCCGGAACTGGACCTGACCGCCCCTGGCATCTTCAATTGCCTTGGTCACATCATTGGTCACACTGCCAAGTTTAGGGTTCGGCATCAGCCCCCGAGGGCCAAGCACTTTACCGAGCTTACCGACCACCGGCATCATATCCGGTGTGGCAATGACCCGATCGAAATTGATCTCTCCTTTTTGCACTTTTTCCGCCAAATCGTCGCCGCCGACCAAATCGGCACCGGCTGCCGTCGCTTCGTCGGCTTTAGCATCCTTAGCAAAGACCGCGATCCGGACTTTCTTGCCCGTGCCCGCGGGCAAAGAGACCATGCCGCGAACATTTTGGTCCGCGTGACGCGGATCGACATTCAAATTGATCGAAATTTCAACTGTTTCGTCGAATTTTGCCGTCGCATGCTCTTTGACCAGCTTGACTGCCTCGGCCAACGGAAACACTGCTTCGGGATCAATTTTGCCCTGAGTAGCCTTTTGGCGCTTTGATAATTTTCCCATAACCTTACCCCCTCACCTCAAGGCCCATCGAGCGGGCGGTCCCAGCAATTTGCAAGGCTGCCGCGTCGAGATCATTCGCATTCAGATCGACCATCTTCTTCTCGGCGATCTCCTTACACTGTGCCATCGTCACCGCGCCGACAATGTCACGGCCCGGCTCCTTGGAGCCCTTATTGAGCTTGGCGGCCTTACGCAGAAAATAACTCGCCGGCGGTGTCTTGGTTTCCAGCGAGAAAGATTTATCCGTATAGACGGTAATCACCACCGGTGTCGGAACACCCTGCTCCATCTTCGATGTCTGGGCGTTGAATACTTTCACAAATTCAGAAATATTCACGCCAGCTTGGCCAAGCGCCGGACCGACCGGCGGCGACGGATTTGCTTGGCCCGCAGCAATCTGCAATTTAATTGTACCTTGGATCTTCTTTGCCATGTTTAACCAACCTCGACTTCAAATTAGAGGCGTTCGTGGTGCGATCCCGAGCCATGGTCTTTTCGGACCGGAACCTCCCACAAACAAAAAACAGATCAGAGTTTTTCGACCTGCGAATATTCGAGCTCAACCGGTGTCGGACGTCCAAAGATGGACACCGAAACCTTGAGCCGCGCCCGTTCTTCATCAACCTCTTCGACAATACCGTTGAAGGATTGGAACGGACCATCACCGACGCGTACCTGCTCGCCAATATCGAAGGAAATCAACGACTTGGGTCGATCAACGCCTTCTTGAACTTGATGGAGAATTCGATCAGCTTCGGCTTGGCTGATCGGTGACGGCTTATTTCCCGCGCCCAAAAACCCCGTTACTTTCGGCGTATTTTTGACCAGATGATAAGCATCCTCCGTCATATCCATCTTCACCAGCACATAGCCGGGGAAAAACTTTCGTTCCGTCGTGACCCGCGCACCCCGGCGCGTTTCAAGAACATCTTCCTTGGGCACGAGGATCGCTTCGAAAAGATCCTCCATTCCCTTTTGGCTCGCCTGTTCCTCGATCGACTGGGCGACCTTATTCTCAAACCCGGAATAGGCGTGCACGACATACCATTCAGTGGCCATCGGCTTTAAACCCTAATTGTCAGCACGAGCTGCACCAGCTCGGAGAGGACGATATCGACAACAAAAAAGAACGTGGCAACGATTGCGACCATAATCAACACCATGACCGTCGAGGTCAGGGTTTCGCTACGGGTCGGCCAAGTGACCTTATTGGCCTCTTGACGCACTTCCCTGACGAATTGGCCTGGTGATACTCTCGCCATACTTTCCTGCTTCTCGTTTTGTTTCCGTCCAAAGAGACGCTCAACATATTTAACCGGTCGATTTAGCCGTCGACTTTAACTGGCAGGAGTGGAGGGGCTCGAACCCACAACCCCCGGTTTTGGAGACCGGTGCTCTTCCAGTTGAGCTACACTCCTAAAGCTTTCAACACCTAATTAATAAATACTACTCAATAATCGAAGCAACGACGCCGGCGCCGACGGTGCGGCCGCCTTCGCGAATGGCGAAGCGGAGGCCTTCATCCATCGCGATCGGCATGATCAGCGATACTTCCATCGTGATATTATCGCCCGGCATCACCATCT
>JAJFIX010000030.1 GCA_021774575.1 Alphaproteobacteria bacterium
GCAACCGGCGGGATAGTTCTTGCCGGGGCAACCCAGACCGAAAACCCAGACACGCCGCCCGTTGTGGCGCCGGGGCAGGTGATCCCGGCGGGCGATGAGCGAGGCGCCCTGTCATCCATACTCGGTGATGAAGCGCCGGGGTCAGCGGCACCGGGCGGTCCGGGGCCCGACATTGAAGGCTTTGTCGGGATCAATCGGGATACGACCGGCCAGGCCTTTATGGTGCTACGCGGGACCGATGGCGAGGGGATCACCCTGGCGCCAATCACCGACGAAGGCGTGGCCGAACTCGAGGCCGCGTTCGGATCCCTGGAGACACGGATCGGCACAATCGGTCGAAGCAATATCTTTATTGTTGACGCCGAAGGCAACCTGCGGGTGCAACTAGACCCGGCCCAGCGCCTGGCCGAGGGTACCGAGACCAGGCTGCCGACGGCGGCCGAGCAAGCCCTCTTCGACAGCCTGCCCGAAGCCGCCCGCCAATCGCTGAACCGGCCCGAGGGTATGGCGCCGGTGCGGTTCATGGGCGGCGGACCCTGCATGGCCGCAAGAAAAGAGGCTGCATGAATGATCACGCCGCCTCGATAGGGGGAAATATGCTCAGTTGAAAAATAGCTTTTGGCAAAAAATTGCCATCTAAAGTTGGATTGGTCCCGGATAACGAGGGAGGCCGGGATGGTTACCGGGATAGTCCGGCGTGGGGAATGTAGCTGCGCCTTCATGCACATTGTCGATGCAGGCTTGAATTTCTGTGGGCGTCCAGTGATGCAATCTGCCCATGCGTTGGCACATTTTATATGCGACGCATTTTGATCCAGGGTCCCATAGCCAGTTCCGTTCCGGAGCTATCCAAGGAAGGCGACAGCGTGGCCGGCGCGGCGGTGGCGCCATGGGGCGTGACGGCGGCGGAAGCCATCTGGGTGCCGGCGGCCAGCAATGCGGCAGCCGATACGGCGACGAGTAGGGTGTGGTTGATGAATTTCATTAAGTCTTCCAGAGATTTGGTAATGAATAGGGTGCAATATTAGATGGGTGCAATTCTGAAATCCGATTAAACACCGACGCCGAGATTCACCCGAAAGAATATATGACCGAAGAGATGGTGTTAATCATCAGGTTTATAGCGGGTATGGCCATAATGGCATCCAAATACTCGCTAACGAATATACTGAAATCAATATTAACCTAATAAAATGTTAATTGAAAGAAATAGGTAGTTAATATTACCTGGTATTTTCATTATATTTTTATTGTATTTTCACAGCATTTTACTGGTGAGTCATACCTTTGTGAAAATATGGTAATGGGGGTGTAAGGTGGGATTCGCCTTCTTCTTGAATTTGATTCGGGTGCTGTCTGGCGTCCTCTGTTTAGGTTCGTCGATCACCAAAATCCATTTCGTAAAAAATGGCGGCATAAATGATGGCCCAAAATTGGCTGTCAGAGCGGGGGCGTGATTTGATCAAGGGATCTGATGGGCGTTGGCCCGAGCGGTCATAAGAAAAGAGGCGGCGTGATCACTCACGCCGCCTCGAATTACTCAAATGCTTGGTAGAAAAATAGTCTCGGTAGAAAAATTAGCTCAGAGCCGGGCCGGGGCGCGGGATCCGGGGGAAACCGGGGCCACGCGGGCTCCGCCTTGGTAAGCGCAACATGCACTTTTGAACTTTGTCAGCGTTCCAGTCGTTTCGTTGACCCATGGTACGGCAGAAAGATTCACGCCGTGAGATGAATCGATCAGCCACGTCCGTGGCAGCGCTATCCAGGGAAAGGGAGAGTGCTGCCGGTGCGGCGACCGCGCCAACGGGCGAGACGGCGGCCGAGGCCATCTGGGATCCGGCGGCCAGCAGGGCGGCAGCCGATACGGCGACGAGTAGCGTGTGGTTGATAAACTTCATTACGTCCTCCAGTGGGTTGGTAAATACGTTGGTAAAACTGTTGTGTTAGAGAGCTGTGTTATCCCGGTACTGTCTCGGCCCTCGGATCATGGGGGATGGTCGGGGGGGTGGTCGGCCATTGGCCGTCAAGGCATTGCTTAAATTGCATCCATGTCCAGCGGTTGAGTCGGGCAGCTATGCGGCAGCGTTTGAACCGGTTCCGGTTCGGGATCTGCTCTTCTCTGATGGCGATTTCCAGCGTGCCGGACCCTAGTGTGCCGGATGTCATCGCAACAATCGGGGTAACGGATGTCAGTGTTGAGACAGAAGACACCGACGCTGATACCGGTCCGACGGAAAATAAAATCGAGGAAGATATGAGGGTCGCCAGAGTTAAAGTAGAAAGGCGCATTTTAAGGACTCCAAGTAATAAATGAATGATTCGATGAAGATGATGTTAGGCTAATAAAAGGTTAATTTAAAGAAATAAATGGTTAATATTTCCCTATAGTTTCATGATGAAAACTTGACCGGCGGCGAATTTGAGGGGTTTAGGTAAGAAAAAAGTAAGGTCGGATTCCGTTTTCTTTAGAATTTGATTCTGGCGGTCTTTTGAAAAATTTCTCCGGGTCGAATTGTTTTGTCGACCTCAGTTCCGGCGGCTAAGAATCTATGTGCGATCTAGGTACGGTCGGGCTGCGCGCGATCCGGAGTTTCGGCCAACATGGATAAATTACGCAAAAAATGAGCGGCATATATCAAATATATGCCGCTCAACTATTTTTCGCTACGTGGTTACCTTGGCCCGGCTGTTAAGCCGGGCATGATGCTTGGGCTAAGGGCGCCGACGGGGCCGGGGGAGGACCTGGGGCTCAATGGTGTAACCACCACCAATCTGGCCTGGTTGGGGATGGGGTTGGGGCTCGATGGGATAGTCTGGGTTCGGCGTCACGGTTGGACTGCTGAAGCTCGCGCAATCTCTATTGGCCTGTCCGTATGACATGCCTTGGCGTGTCGCGAGGCGCATGCAGAGGGCGAATTGCCGGTCCCAAAAGGATGTGCCGCCGCCCGGCGCTCTGGCAACCTGGTCGAATTGACTCAATGGTGCGGCGGCTGTGCTGCCGGCCAGAACGCTGGCGTTCAAAGTGTGCAGGGCAAGGGTTGGCTGGGTTGCTGCAGATGCCGATTGGGGCGCGGCGGCGAATAATGCCGTGGCGGAAATCGTTGTCGCCAGGGCGAAGGTTGAAAATTTCATGACGTACTCCAAGGACAATTTAAGATCTAATAAGTGGTTAGGCTAACTCAGGAAAAGGTTAATTTACATTACTAAATTGTTAAGAATACCCTACGATTGCTGTGTTTTTTTATTACCAAACGTGCGTTAGGTAATAAAATGAGAGTTATTTGATAAAGCTCGATTCTGTTTTCTGTCGTGTGACGTTTTCGGCTTAGGTGCCATCTTGCCCGGCCAATTCGGATTGTTTATCTCGCGGAAGATAGGGAGACAGGTAAGCTGTCTGACGGTTTGGCGGGGGCAAAGGTCGGTTTCCCCGGGTGGTGTATTGAAGTGAAAATATGAGCAGGAACTCATGCCGTCCGACCTCTGGCGGAATAATGAGTTCGGGTGCGTCAGCGCAATCCCTGCTCTTCCAATCCGACCAGCGCTTCTTGCAGCCTTTGGGTGGCGACTTGGACCCGGCCGGTTAGGCTGGTGCGTTCCATTTGGTCGAGGGCGGCGAGGGCGTCTTCGTCGGCCCGTGTTTGATAGAGGGCGACCAAATCGTCGGCCGCCGCTTTGCTGTCGTCAAGCAACTGTCCGACCTCCGCCGCGCAGCCGTCACGGTCGGCGCTGGCAGCGGTCTGGGAGAATAGCTGCATTGAGGCAATCCAGTACTCAGGGCCGGGGCTTGCCGGGCGAGGCATGTCGGCGACCACTTGGAAATGGGCCTTCATTTGTGTGATGCAGTCTTCATGAGTGCGCGGCTCGGTGCAGGCAGTGGCGACGAGGGTGAGGGAGAGAGCAAATATTGCGCGGATCATGCTTAACCTTAAATAATGCCAAGAAAACTCTGGAAGAAAGACTAGGCAAGGCTCTCGCTTTGATCAAGTGGTTCGAACAATTGATTTGGGCGTGCGGGTTCGGGCACTGCGTGGGCGCAGGGGAGATAACTGCGTGGGCGCAGGGGAGATAAGGGCATAAAAATCCTGCCGCCTTGAGAAGTGAAAGTGAGGGTTTCTCGGGGGCCTTGGTGCTGTTTAGTCGGAATCGCGAAATGGAATTTTTATATTTTCAGATTTTTCAAAAATAAATGTTGTGATTACCACAACAATATGCTATATTAAGATGACAAAAGGGCAAAGCTCCTATTAATCAAATGGATCGGCGATCATACTATGACAGTCAGTAATATTTCGCCGGTCGCGACCGGTGGCGGAAACGGATCAACGACCGAGTGGCCTTTTTCTTTTCGTCTTGACCGGGCCGAGGATATCGACGTCATTTTGACCGATAGCGCGGGTGAAAACCGGCTGTTAAGCCCGGCGGAATATGATGTCATCGGGGTGTTCCCGGGAACCGGGTCGGTCATTTATCCGCGCAGTGGCAGTACCTTGCCGCCCCTTGGGGTCGGTAGTAGCCTGACCCGACGACGGACATCGGATCTGACCCAGGCGGTTGACCTGCTGGCCGGGGGCGAGTTCTCGGCCCCGGTGGTCGAGGCGATGACCGACCGGGTGGTGATGGCGTTGCAAGAATTGGTTGATGAGGTGGCCCGGGCGGTGCGGCTGCCGGTGCAGGTTGATCCCTCGACCGGCGACGGCGATCCCGGAACCCCGGTTGTCTTGCCGACGCCACCTGAAACGCCGCAATTTCTCACCTATTCTCTGGCGGATGGGTTGACCCTGTCGGGCACCCCCGATTTGCCGGTATCGACCCAGATGCATGGGGGCGAGTATTTGCGTGTCGCGGCGTCGGAGCAGGGCTATGAATTCGTCACCGCGGTGATGGTGCTCGATCAATTGCTGTCGACCTTGGTTGGGGGCGGGCTGCTGGCCCATGATGGGGCAGGCAATGCAATCCAACGCATGATCGTCGGCACACCCAATGAAATATTCGTTGGCCATGGCGCCGGGATCACCGGCAATCCGCAGGTTTCCTTGCCACCGATTATCGATCTGACGGCAAAGCAGGTGGATGTCGCGACCCTGGCCCCGGGCGATAATAGTCCGGCCCCGGCCTCGACCGCCTTTGTTCAGGCTGCCGTTTTGGCGCTGATCAACGGCGCGCCGGGCATCCTCGATACGCTGCAGGAATTGGCCGACGCGATCAATAATGATCCGACACTGTTTGGCACTATTACCGACGCGCTGGCGACCAAGCTTAATGTCGCCGACAATCTAGCCGACTTGGCCAATGTTGCGACAGCCCGATCCAATCTCGGTTTTACCGATCCGGTTTTCGATAAAGCCGCCCCCGGCGATATCGGCGCGACCACACCGGGGCAGGGGGAGTTTACTAATCTCAGCTTAACCGGCGATATGATCTTGTCCGGGGGGACGGTCGCCGGGCGCGACATCGCCGCCGATGGGGCGGTGCTCGACGCATTGCTCAATATGGGCAGTGGCGGCGCGATCAGCGCGCCAGGCAATAGCGACAATGTCGCCTTGAACGCCTTTCGCGCGGTCAATCAAATCAGCGATGCGGGCGGGGCCTCGCGGCTTGGCCTGGTCGCCGGGCTGGTCGATAATTTCGCCGATCAAGATGCGATTGCATCGGGCCAAAATGCCCAGCATGGGGTGTTACCCCAGACCTATTCCCCCGCCCCAACCGGCTATGGTCCCGATTTGACTGGGAGCGGCGCGCCCCATGCTTCGGCAGGACCGGCGGCCGCGGTCAACGCGTTTGACGATGACCCAATGACAGTGGCTGATTTCGGGGTCGATCAGGTTGGTACCATTGGGTATGATTTTGGTCCTGGGGTCGAACCTGCCGTCGCTCGGGTCAGTTTTATTTTTGCCGACGGCAATCCGGCAAGTACCGGCGAAACCATTCGAATTTGGTCGTCCGATGACGGGTTTATCTGGACCCCGCGGGTCGTCGAATTCGGCGTTGCCCAGCAAAACGGGGTGGACCTGCATATTATCGATATTGCCGGAGCACCCCGAGCCCGGTTCTGGCGCTGGGAGCAGGCAAGTGTCTATCCCGGGACGTCGGGGGGGGCGCGCGAGATTTCGCTGATGGCGGCGACCGGTGGTCAGCCACTGCGGCTAATCTCTCAAGCCGCCCCGGCCGGGCCCGTCGGCGAGCAGGTGCCAAACCATGTCCGGGCGGTGCTGTTTTGCCAGCCGGTGGATACGACGCCGGTGGAAGACGATATCGCCCTGTGGGCACGACGCGATGGGGGCAGCACGGTCACCACCGATTTTGCCTTAGGCAATAAATGGACCCTGGCCGGGCATGGGTTCGGCGATGGGGATCGGGTCAGCTTGACCTCCCTGGTCAGCCTGCCCACCGGGGCGAGCGCCGCGCAGCTCTATCATGTGGTTGGCGCTGGACTAAATGACTTCGAGCTTTCGACCAGCGCCGGTGGCCCGGCGATCAGCCTGACCAATGACGGGATCGGCGTACATACAATTTATCACTGGCTGCCCGCCGCCCTGGAAGATCGCGGACCCTATGATCCCGGCCGTCATGTTCTGGCCGGTGATGTTGATTTCGGCGGCACGGCTTTGGGCACGGAGCTGGCCTGGGCCATCGAGACCACCAATTCCAAGCGCGTCAATATTCATGGCGCAGCTTTACTTGTTAGAGATCCGGATGTGGGTACGGCCGGATCTCTGAGCCCTGTCGGCGACCGTGATCACGCCGACAATATCGCCTTGGGTGCGTTTCGCACCGCTTATCTTGGTGATATGGGGCGCCTCGGCCTGGCCGGCGGGTTCGCCGACGCTTTTAACCAAGCGGGCGGACTGGCCGGCCGGACCGGTGGTGTGTTTGATGAGGCGGGAAATTTCTTCCAGTCCTCGGGCGCGCCGACCTCTGAGGATGGAGGGCATGTCGTTGACGCCCAAACTGGGTTGGCCGGACGAACGACCTTTGACCGAAGCTGGTCGTTGGATAACGGCGCGACGGTGACCGCGATCGCGGTGTTTTCCGCGGTGGCGACACTTGTTACGGCGAAAATTTTTCGCGACGGCGTTTTAGGGGAAATTGACGTATTGGTTTCCGAGACCTACGCCCATCAGGGCGGCGGTTGGCAAACCCATGTGCTGAGCAAACCCTTTGCAGTTCCGGTGACTGGTCCCTATCGGACCGGCGTATACGCGCCGGTAGATATCAGCCATGCCGCCGGTGTTAACCATGCCGAAATTGCCGGCGATGTCGTGGGCACGGACCTTGGTGGCTTTACCGGTGGGGTCGGAAACGCGCATATCTCGCGCGTCTGGTATCGGGGCGCGGCTGAGCCGATGACCCTGGTGACCGCGCCGGCCCAGGTTGAGGCGGTGCAGGAAAAAATCCGGGCGGTTTTATTTCAACAGGATATCGATCCGGTGGTGCTCAACGCCGATCTGAAAATCTGGGCGACCCGTGACGACGGCCGGGCCATGGTCACCGACTTTGCCGCCGGTAACCGTTGGAGCGCCCTGGCCCATGGGATGTTTGACGGCGATCGGGTGACGGTGTCGAGCGACGATGTGTTGCCCGGCGGGGCGGAACCGGGGCGACTT
Source organism: Alphaproteobacteria bacterium (assembly GCA_021774575.1). GTDB lineage: Bacteria > Pseudomonadota > Alphaproteobacteria > UBA6615 > UBA6615 > JAJFIX01. The sequence continues at coordinate 7,605 of JAJFIX010000030.1, forward strand.
TACTATGTGGTCAATTCCGATACATCCAGTCTTGAGCTATCGCTCACCCTCAATGGGGTCGCGATAGGTCTGAGCGACAACGGCACGGGCGCTCATCGTTTGCACAAATGGGCCCAAGGGGAGCTGGCGCAAATCGCTGTGTTCGACGAGGGGTGGCGTGGGTTGGCGGCGACGGTTGACCTCTCTCGCGCCCGACTGGGCACGACGATGGCGCTGTGTATTGAAATAGTTACGCCGACACTGATGGATATTCACGGTGCGGCGCTGCTGCCGCTGGGCGGGGCGGGGTTCGATATCGCCGATTTGCCAGCGCTCGGCGCGGCGCCCCAACCCGACGATATTTTGCCATTACTTGATGTCAGCACCGGCCTGACCAGGGCGATTAGTTTCGCCGATCTCCCCGGTGGTGGTGGCGGCGGGGCAGGTGCCACGGCGGGCGCCGGGCTCGTCGAGACCGGCGGCGTCTTCGATATCGGTGCCCATGTCGACGGATCGATCGCGGTCAGCGCCGACGCAATCCAGGTCGGCATCATAAATGATTTACAACACGGGGCCCGGGGTGGCGGCACCCGACATGCGGCGGCGACCAACACCAGCGCCGGTTTCATGGCGGCGGCCGACAAGCTCAAACTATCAGCCATTGCCGCCGGGGCGACGGCCGACCAAACCGGGGCAGAGATCAAGGCGCTGTATGAGGGCGAGGCAAATACAAATGCATTCGATGATGCAGCGGCGACCAAGCTCGCCGGAATTGTACCGGGGGCCGCACCCGATCAAACCGGCGCCGAGATCAAGGCGCTCTATGAAGGCGAAGCCAATACAAATGCATTCGACGATGCGGCGGCGACCAAGCTCGCCGGGGTAGCACCGGGGGCCCAGGCAGGAACGGTGACCCAGGTCACCACTGCCGGACTAGCCCAAGGCGGGCCGATCACGGGTGCAGGCACGGTGACCGTGCCCATATCCGATCAGGCAAGCGCCCAGGCGGGCACCGACGACACGGTCGCGATGACGCCATTGAAAACCGGTCAGGCCATTGACGCGCGCTTGCTCGCCGTCTCGACCATGACCGGCGTGAGCCAGACCTTGGTGCCAAGCCAGAATAACGCGGTGGTCAGTCTTGATGACTCGGCCGCGATTACTTTGACCTTGCCCGCCGATTTGCCGGTGGGGTTCAATCTGGTGGTGCGCCAGGGTCTGGCCGGGCCGGTGATCTTTAGTCCGGCAGCCGGAGCGAGTCTGGTTAATGTGGATGGGCACACAAGAACCGGCGGGCAATGGTCCCAGGCCTCGATCATGGTGTTGCGTAATACGGGCGGCCTGGCGGCACAATACACAATTGTCGGGCAAACAGCGCCATGACCCTAGTGCTCCATCATGGTGTGATTGCCGCGGCATCTAACGTTGGGGGTGGCGTGCCGGTCTTCACGTCGGGCCTTTCCATGTCATTCAACGGCATTGACGAAAATGTCGATTGCGGGACCGAGCCCGGGGTGCAATTCGGCCGGCTCAATCCGTTCTCTATCACCGCCTGGGTTAAGCCAGCGGTCGACGGGGTAACTCATCAGATTATCTCCAATTCCCTGGCCAATCCGGACCCGCGCGGTTTCCAGTTTTTTGTCGATACCGATGGCACAATTGGATCGAGCCTCACCAATTCGGCCACGAACGGGATTTCTGCCAAATCCGTCGGAACGGTTTTTGCCGCCGACGGGTGGACCAATGTTGGGTTTTCCTATGACGGTAGCGGGCAATCTTTGGGACTGACTTATTATATCAACGGCCGCGATGCGGGTTTCACCTCGACCGCCAACACGCTGTCGCTATCACCGGTCAGTGTCGGTGCTGTTTTGATCGGCAAGAGGGATGCCAGTTTCGCCAACCAAACCCCGTTTGCCGGCAATATCGACGAGGTCGCGATCTTTAGCGCCGCGCTGGCCGATCGGGATTTTGCCGAAATATATTCTTGCGGTCAGTCTTCGAATTTATCCCGGCTATCGAATTTTACCAGCGCCACCCATTGGTGGCGAATGGGCGAGGGAGATATTATTCCATGAGTATCAAGGATCAGATAGGCACCCTCAACGCCACTGCGGTCAATATGGGCCTGACAAATATCGTTGCCGATGCACCGAGGTTCGGGGCAACCAAATCTCTCGGTTTCAACGGGGTCGACGAATATATCGATATAGGCACGACCGCCGCCCTCCAGGAATTGTTCGACGGATTTCACCCATTTTCTATCTCCTTGTGGGTGAAGCGCGCAAATTCCGGTACACAGCTTACACTGCTGGAAAACATCGATCTCGGGCCGACCTATCGTGGGTTTCAATTCGTCATTTCAAATAGCACTCTTTCGGCCACCGTCCGCGACCGGCCGTCATTGGTCATGTTCAACGACCTGACCGGCGGCAATTTTTTCGAGACCCGCGACGATGTGCCGTTGACCGTTGCCGATGGATGGGCGCACATATTGGTTACCTATGACGGGACTGGCGGCTTGGGGGTCAAATACTATCGAAACTCTGTTGCGAACGCGGTCCAAGTGCCGGCAAACGGGCTGACGCTTTCGGCTTCCCAGGCCAATAATATAAATATTGCGCGCCGTGGTTCGACCAACTCGAATTTCTTTGGCGGCTGGTTGATGCATCTTGGTGTCTGGGACCGGGTCTTGGTGCAAGACGAGGTCAGCGCGGTCTATAATGCAGGCATGCCGTCCAATCCGGCGCTCCTCGATAGCTTGCCAAACCTTATCCATTTCAATCCGCTGGGCAATGGCGACGTTCCGCCGCTGGCCCGCGATTGTCTCGGCACGGCCGTCGAAAATACCGATGGCAATATGGTCAATATGGATGTGACCAATGTAACCACCGACGTGCCGTTACCGTTCGAAAATAGCACTGCGTTATCATTCAATAGCATCGACCAATGGGTCGATCTGGGCACTGGTTACAATAGCCTAATGGATGGAACCAAGCCGTTCTCGGCAAATTTCGTGATGAATTATGGTGGTCAAAGCGACTCGCCGATCCTGCTCTCCAATCGCGACAGCGTCACCGGGATCCCCGGTTTCCAAATTTTCTCCAGCATTGGTGCGGGGGTTGAGGCGATCCGAGTCTCCCTGGTTCACGATAATACGGTGGGTGATCAAATTTTGGTAAAGGGTAGCACATTATTTAGTAGCGCCCCGCAGCCTGTGCGCCAAACCGTCACTGTAACCTATGATGGGTCGGGGATTGCTGCCGGTCTGAAGCTCTATATCAACGGAGCCGCCGAAACCATGGTGACCGAAATTGACGCCCTCTTACCCGGCCCGATTATCACCAACGCCCCGCTCAATATTGGCCGGCGAAAAGACCAGGGCCAGTTTTTCTTTGGTGGCTTGATGGATAGCTTGTCGATCTACGATGCCGAATTGACGCCGGGCCAAGCCAGCGAACTCTACAACGGCAATGTCGTATTGGATCCGCGTTTGAGCTCTCCTGCCGCCGCCCTTGTCGGCTGGTGGCCAATGGGTGAGGGCGACACCGCGCCGGTGCTGCGCGATCGCGTAGGGGGAAATGATGGGGTGATGATTAATATGAACGCCACCAATTTCGTGCCGGAAACCCCTTGACCCAGAGGTCTCGTGATCATGACCGCCCGACCGACCAATAACGATATCTACCTAAAGCTCGGTGAACTGGCTGCCGCAACAGCCGCAATCGACGGCAAAATCGAACGCCAGCACGAACGCCTCAACGATCACGGCGCCCGCTTGCTCAAACTCGAAACCGAGCAAACCAGCCTCACCAGCAAATTCAAAACCGCCGCCGCCCTCATCGCCGCCACCGCCGGCGCCACAGCCTCCCTCCTCGCCACCTTCCTCCGCGACACGATGGGGCGGTAATTCTAATTACGGGGACAGGCGACCTAATTATAGGGGCAAACTCCTATAATTAGGTGGGTAAGAAACCGCCAAAAAAATTGGATAAAAGAATTCAGATGTGATTCACGAAGTGCGAGAATAACAACAAGACATAATTCTTTCCCCAACAACAGGACTTACCCCATGCACCGCATAAAAGTGCCCGGCCGCCGCGTTAAACCGGCCCAGGACCAGACCCCCTTCCAGCAACTGGCGACCAACCCCGGCCAGTTCGGTGCCGAGCAAGCGGCCCAAGTGCAAGCCTTCGGCGGCGCGGTCAAGAGCCTGGCCGCGGCGTTTAAATCCGGCCGGGCCTTGCAGCCGGAAGCGCCTGCGCCCCGGCCCGCGCCCCCACGCCCGATGGCCGAGTCCACCCTGCTCACCGGCGCCGATCCGAACGTCGACCCGGTCCTGCCCGCGCCGCCACCCGCACCGGTGCCGCCGGCATCTCCCACCGACCCCCAGCTCCAGCAACAATTCCGCACCACCAGTGCGCTGGCCAGCCAGGCCGCAGCCACATTCACCGCCCGCGAGCGGGCGGAAGTTGTGGCCTTTCGCAACACCGAAGATCGGCTCGGCCTGCCCGGCGTGGCGCAGGTGGCCAGCCTGACCCAGACCCACGACGAGATCGGCGCGGCCCTGCCGCCGGCCGCACGGTCGGTCTATAGCGACATGACCGCTCCCCGACTGGCCCGGTTCGACACCAAGATCGCCCTGCTCGATGCCAGCAAGTCGGTCAACTTCCAACGCGCCCAGTCCAACTAGGGGGGGCCAAGCAACGGTATATCGACCTCGTCCAAGACGCCATCGACACGCCGGGCCGCCTGAAGGTGATCGAGACCGAGATCATCCAGGAACTGGCCGCCGCCGTCGCCTCGGGCCTGAGCCCGGCCGAAGAATTTGACCGAACTCTCAACACCCGCCTTTCCGGGGCCCGTCGCGCGGCGACCAAT
>JAJFIX010000004.1 GCA_021774575.1 Alphaproteobacteria bacterium
GACCTTAACGGCAGGCCTGGAGCCCGGCACCGAACGCCTGATCATGACAAAAGTCCTGCCCGCCAAACGGGCGGCGATCGAGGCCTTCACCGACCGCCGGGTCCGCCCCGGCTTTACCGACGTCAACGACCCCTACACACATTGCCTGCGTGAAATCGAGCGCCGGATCAAAGGCACCGGTTTTGCCAATGGAGTCGACCGCGACGATCTCACCTGCCGGACCATCGCCCAGGTCGCGTCCGAGCACGAGGTCATCCTCGCCGCCACCGATCCAATTGAGCGTGAGGCCATGCAACACGAGCTGCCGCAGAAGGTCATAGAGAGCTTCGTGCGCAATAAGCTCCCCGAGCTGCGCCGAATGAAAACTCTGCCCGGGGTTATCATGGACCCGGCGGGCCGCCCCTTTGCCCTCGACCCGGAGATGCAAGTGCTGGTTGACGCCGCTGGCGATGGCGAGGCCGCTGGCGGCGAGGCCGGTCAAACCCCATCGGTCATCGGCTCATTCCCCAACCGCAACCCAACGATGATCGGCATCGAAACCCCAAACGGCGCAAAGCGCTTCGTCGAAATCCCCGAGGGTGACACCGACTTAAACCACATCGAAAGTTTCTCTCCCGACTCGCGCAACCCAACCCACATCACGATCAGACGTCCCGGCGAGGACCCGGTCACCGTCCCAATGCCGAGCAACGGCGAGGTCATGCGGATGCTCGGCCTCGATGCTGAGGCGCTGGCGGAGGCCGGGGGCGGGGCAATCGCCGGGCCCCAAGATCGCCTGTTCCTGCCAGACCGGCGGCCTGAGACGGTGGGGGAGGATCCGGTAGCGCCGCCGGTGGCGGCGCCGGAGACGGGGCCCGGATCCGACCCCGACACGATTCTTGGTCCGGGATTTGATTCCGGCACTGGCCTTGATCCAAATCTTGATCCGGGTCCCAATTTGGACTCTGATTCTGACTCAAGTCTCGGCCTTGATCCGGACAACGATCCCGACGTTACTATTCAGCCAACGCCCGGCTCTGACCTGGTGGCGGGGCCAACCGATACGCGGGATCCAAGTGGACCGGAATTGTCGGAAAGTGATCAGGAAAATATTACCGAGAACCAGTCTGATTTGGAGGTGCTGCGGCGCCTTAATGATACCCGCAACGAGGCAAGGGTTACGGAACTGACTTTCCTGGGCGCGACCAATTTTCCAAAAATGCGACCAGAAGAACTCGAACGGCTTGCCTTTATTTTCGGCCTGGGGGGAGGTATCCTCGGTGCCGCAAAAAGCACCCCCGCTGTATTGGCCAAGCTCTCATCGAGGCAAATAATTTCCGCTGCTATTGCGAGGGCGGGTGCCGCCGCGCTCGGGGGGCCTGTCGGGATTGCCCTTGGTATTGGTACAACTGGCCTCGCCATTGCGGTTTTCCTTACTCGTCGCAATGCACGTCTCCGGAGGAAGGAGTTGGCCAACCTTGAGCACGCTTACGAGATGTGGCAAGCACAAAACGACGGGAGTTTGCCCGACGGCTTTGAAATAGAGGGCCCATTCCAGACCTTTCTCGATGGATTGTCACCGGCTGGCCAACGGGACTATTTCAACACCCTGATTGACGCCGGTATTATCGACCGCGATGCCCGTCTCGATCCGGGGCAGGAATTGCGACCGGGCGAGGCGTTCGAGGATATGAACGAACTGGTCATCGATTATGCGGGAAGTTTCGAAAGCATCATGGAAGAGGCCTTGATCCAGGTGATGTTTGAGCAACCTCCATCGGCAGGTCAGTTGGGCCTTTTTCGAGGGGTTCGACAGGAGTTTATTAATTTCCGGGAGTCGATCCGCAATAACCCTCTGCTCGAGGATAGGTATGGCACGAGCATCGACAGTGGAATTGAACTCTTGGCCGGGTCGATAGGCAGACTTGAGGTCAGGCTAGAGGCCGTCGAGGAGAATAAAAGACGGCAGAGCAGTTTAGAAATGAACGCTACACCGTAGGGGTATAGGTTCATTCCCGTCCACAGCAGCGGCAGCTTGCGCCGGATTGTCAGCTTTTTCAGGTGGCATTCCGGCGCTATTCTTTCTTGGATTTCGCCCATTTCCAGGAAGCCCAATGACAATAGACCAAAGAGATGCCAATACCGATAAAAACAGAAATATATATATTACCAGACACCGACCAATCAACGGAAATTAACTCTGTAAAGGTGCCATCGATCTCGTCGGCTGGGGGGCGCATCCACAAAGTGTCTAAAAGAGCATTTCCGAGAGTATAACTGCTGGCTAGGTTGAGAAAATCGGTCTTCCGGCCCATTCCCAAAATCGCAAACCTGAGAATAGCGGCGGAGATTAGGAGCCGTGCGGTCCAATAAAAAACATCCACTTGATATGTCTTCGTAGATAGATTCGAGACCAAAAATAGGCCATCGGTCAACAGTTTGAAAATAAGGAGCACGATGGCGGTGATTAGGGCCACCTTCATCAATTTCGGCCAATTGGAAAAGCTTGGCCAAACTTCTTCTGGGGTTTTCTTTGTACGGAACATTTAAGTGTGATCATCCCATTAAACCGGATGCAGAACAAGAGTCATAGAAGGTATCTTCAGTATATAGTTGTATATTTTTGTTTCCAGCAAAAAAAGAAACCCTGCCTATTCCGGATATCAAACTGACATTTTTCTTGCTGCCAAAGCCCGATCCCGCCACACCATCGGCAACCTCGTCGCGCCCCCCGTCCGAGCAGGTCAAAAAAATGCGCGCACCAAATAAACAGCAGCACCAGACCTTAACGGCAGGCCTGGAGCCCGGCACCGAACGCCTGATCATGACAAAAGTCCTGCCCGCCAAACGGGCGGCGATCGAGGCCTTCACCGACCGCCGGGTCCGCCCCGGCTTTACCGACGT
>JAJFIX010000031.1 GCA_021774575.1 Alphaproteobacteria bacterium
ATCAGTTCAGCCATGAACTGATGTGGGCGTTCTGGGATGGTCAATGCGGGTGTGATGTGACGCAACTGTACTGCGCTTCGGTCAATCCGGCCATTGACAGGTTTGATCTGCCGAACCCGGCAATAAAGGGTCGGCGCCTGCGCCTGAAAGGCAAAATTCCAAGTGGCCGCGTCAGCCTTTATGCCGAGGTTCGAAAGCCCAAGGTGGAAAAAATGTCTGACCATACGCTGCAAGCGAGCTATGTCGCCAAATGGCGCGAGAGCAAAGTAAAAGAGGCTAGCTGATGGGTATCCCGTTCGACCGCGCGTTCCGCTATTTCTTCCTTGCCGATTTCATTGGCGGGTTCAGATTGGGGTTCAAGTATTTCCTCAAGCCCAAGGTGACGGTGAACTATCCGTTTGAAAAGGGTCCGCTCAGCCCCCGGTTCCGGGGGGAGCATGCGCTGCGCCGTTATCCGAATGGCGAAGAGCGTTGCATCGCCTGCAAACTGTGCGAGGCGATCTGTCCGGCGCAGGCCATCACGATTGAGGCCGAACCGCGCGCCGATGGCAGCCGCCGCACCACGAAATACGACATCGACATGACCAAGTGCATCTATTGTGGTTATTGCCAGGAAGCATGTCCCGTGGATGCCATTGTTGAAGGGCCGAATTTCGAATTTGCCGTGGAAACACGCGAAGAACTTATGTACGACAAGGCAAAATTGCTCGCCAACGGTGACCGGTGGGAGAGTGAAATAGCTCTTCAAATTTCCGCCGATGCCCCGTATCGCTAGCCGAAAAAAGGCACGTATCAACAAATGATTATTCAAGCGCTTATATTTTACCTGTTTGCCGGCATCGCCATCGCTGGTTCGGTGATGGTTATTTCTGCGCGTAATCCGGTTCATTCGGTGCTGTTCCTCATTCTTGTGTTCTTTAATGTGGCCGGCCTGTTTGTGCTGCTTGGCGCTGAGTTTTTGGCGACGGTCCTGGTCATTGTCTATGTCGGCGCGGTAGCTGTTCTTTTCCTGTTCGTCGTGATGATGCTCGACGTGGATTTCGGCCATCTTCGCCAGGGATTTCTCCAGCATCTGCCTATTGGTGCATTGATCGGTGTTGTCCTCGTGCTTGAACTTGTGGTGGTGGTTTCCGGGCGATGGCAAGGGGCATCGCGGATTGCCGAAGCCGTTGCACCGACACCTGAGGGCCTGACCAATACCCACGCGCTGGGCCAGTTGATCTATACCAATTATGTGTTTTTGTTCCAGAGCGCCGGGTTGATTTTGCTGGTCGCCATGATTGGGGCGATTGTCTTGACCTTGCGTCATCGTGGTGGCGTGCGGCGGCAGTCGATCGCCGATCAAGTCGCCCGGCGGCCCGAGGACGTGCTTGAGATCAAAAAAATACAACCGGGAAGCGGGGTTTAGACCATGTTTGAAATTGGCCTCGCCCATTACCTGACGGTGGCAGCAATCCTTTTCACCCTCGGGGTGTTTGGAATATTTCTCAATCGGCGGAATGTCATCATCATCTTGATGTCGATTGAGCTAATTTTGCTTGCTGTAAACATCAACTTTGTCGCCTTTTCTCATCAGTTGGGCGATTTGGTCGGCCAAGTATTCGCCCTTTTTGTGCTGACTGTGGCAGCCGCCGAAGCGGCGATTGGGCTGGCTATTCTCGTTGTATATTTCCGCAATCGCGGCACCATTTCGGTGGAAGACGTCAATCAGATGAAGGGCTAATATTGCCTGCTGGAGACCGCTGAACGTTATGTTTTACCTGTTAGCGATATTTTTGCCTCTGATTGGCGCTGCCATGACCGGAGCCTTTGGCAACCGGCTCGGTAACCGTCCGGCGCAGATGATGACCGTCATTCCGATGCTCTTGTCGGCGGCGCTCGGTTGTTTAATTCTTGCCCAGGTTGGTTTTGCTCATCGCGAGATTGAGACGGTGGCGATTAACTGGTTTTCCTCCGGCGCACTGGAAGTCAGTTGGGCCTTTCGGTTTGATACGCTGACGGCGGTGATGGTCTTTGTCGTCACCATGGTGTCGGCCATGGTCCATGTTTATTCAATCGGCTACATGGCCCATGACCCGCATGTGCCGCGCTTTATGGCCTATTTGAGCCTGTTCACATTTTTTATGCTGATGTTGGTCAGTGCCGATAATTTCGTGCAGATGTTTCTCGGCTGGGAAGGTGTCGGCCTTTCGTCCTATTTGCTGATCGGGTTTTGGTATAAGCGGGAAACGGCCAATGCCGCAGCGATAAAGGCATTTGTGGTCAATCGGGTTGGCGATTTCGGCTTTTTGCTCGGCATACTTGGTGTGTTTCTTGTCTTCGGTAGCTTGGATTTCGACCAAGTTTTTGCCGGATCTCCTGATATTGCCGGGACGAACTTTAACTTTCTCGGTTTTGAGACCGATATCCTGACGACCATATGCATCTTGTTGTTCATTGGAGCGATGGGTAAATCGGCCCAGATCGGCCTTCACACTTGGTTGCCTGATGCGATGGAGGGGCCGACGCCAGTCTCGGCTCTTATCCATGCAGCGACCATGGTGACCGCCGGTGTCTTTATGGTCGCCCGCCTGTCGCCGATGTTTGAATATGCGCCAATTGCCTTGGCAGTCGTTACGGTTGTCGGGGCCACGACAGCGTTCTTTGCCGCAACCATTGGCCTGACCCAGACCGATATCAAACGCGTCATCGCCTATTCGACCTGCAGCCAGCTCGGTTACATGTTTTTTGCCATTGGTGTCGGCGCCTATCCGGCGGCGATTTTTCATCTGATGACCCATGCTTTTTTCAAGGCCTTACTTTTCCTAGGCGCGGGCAGTGTCATCCATGGCATGTCCGACGAGCAGGATATGCGCAAGATGGGCGGCCTCTGGAGCAAGATGCGGGTGACAGCGGTCCTGATGTGGGTCGGCAGCCTGGCCCTTGCCGGAATGCCGTTCTTTGCCGGTTATTATTCGAAAGACATTATTCTTGAGAGCGCATTTGCCGCTCATACCGGACTCGGGACATACGCCTTTTGGGTCGGTATTGCGGCAGCCGCAATGACTGCATTTTACTCCTGGCGCCTGATATTCATGACGTTTAACGGCCCGACACGCGCCGACGCACACACATATGATCATGCCCATGAATCGCCGCCGGTGATGATCGCGCCGCTAATTGTCTTGGCCCTCGGCGCCATATTCTCCGGTTGGCTCGGTTTTGAGTATTTTGTCGGCCACGAGATGGAGCATTTTTGGAACGGGTCAATTCTGATGCTCGGCGAGCCCGATATCATCGAGGCGGCGCATCATGTGCCCGAATGGGTGCCGTTACTGCCCGCCCTCGTCGGGGTCGCGGGGATCGCCCTGGCATTTCTATTCTACAAAATGATGCCGACACTTCCCGCCCGGGTCGCCGGTGGTTTTGGCTTCGTCTATCGATTTGTTTTCAATAAGTGGTTTTTCGATGAGCTCTACGAGAAAATTTTTATCCGACCGGCATTTCGGCTTGGCCACGGATTGTGGAAAGGCGGTGACGGGCAGGTGATCGACGGTGTCGGACCCGACGGCGTTGCGGCGGGGGTTAAAAATTTGGCGGCCGGGGCGGTTCGTTTGCAAACCGGTTACCTCTATCACTATGCCTTTGCCATGTTGATCGGGGTTGTTGGATTGGTTGGCTGGTACCTCATCACGGTATTTGGTGGGGGTGCGGGTTGAACCATGGGTAATTTTTATCTGCTGTCACTGACAACTTTTTTGCCGCTTGTCGGCGCCGCATTTATTTTGGCGATACGCGGGTCGGAAGAAATTGTCGCCCGCAATGCGCGCTGGGTGGCACTGTGGACGACCGTGGTCACATTTATATTAAGCCTGTTTGTCTGGGGAACCTTTGACGCAGGACAGGACGGCTTCCAGCTGGTCGAAGAATTTGCGTGGCTGGAAGACTTGGGTATCAGTTATCGGATGGGGGTCGACGGTATATCGATCTTTTTTGTCCTGCTATCCACCCTGCTGACGCCGTTGGCGATCTTGGCGTCCTGGACTTCGATCAAGCTTCGCGTGCGCGAATATATGATCGCTTTCCTGGTCTTAGAAACGATGATGGTCGGGACTTTTTGCGCCCTTGATACGGTGCTTTTCTACATATTTTTCGAGGCGGTTTTGATCCCGATGTACATCATTATTGGTGTCTGGGGTGGAAAACGCCGGGTTTATGCGTCGTTTAAATTCTTCCTCTACACATTGGCGGGCTCGGTCTTAATGCTGGTGGCGCTGCTGGTAATTTGGCGCGAAACCGGGTCGACGGATATTGCCGCCATACTTGCCCAAGAGGTGCCGACAATCGCGGCGGAAATTCAGCCTTGGCTGTGGTTCGCATTTTTTGCCTCATTCGCCGTAAAAATGCCGATGTGGCCGGTGCATACATGGCTCCCCGATGCTCATGTCGAGGCACCGACCGCCGGGTCGGTTATTTTGGCCGGTGTGTTGCTCAAAATGGGCGGGTATGGGTTTTTGCGCTTTTCGTTGCCGATGTTGCCGGTTGCCTCATTCGATTTCGCGCCGTTTATCTTTGCTCTTTCGGTGATTGCCGTCATCTATACCTCGCTGGTGGCGTTGGCCCAGGAAGATATGAAAAAGCTGATCGCCTATTCGTCGGTGGCGCATATGGGCTTTGTGACCCTTGGAATATTTGCCGCGACAAGGCAAGGTGTGGAGGGCGCAATTTTTCAAATGCTCAGCCACGGTATCGTTTCGGCGGCCTTATTCCTTGTCGTTGGCGTCGTTTATGATCGCATGCATACCCGTGACATATCCCGGTATGGCGGCTTGGTTGAGCGGATGCCGAAATACGCGGCGATCTTTATGGTGTTCATGCTGGCATCGGTCGGCCTGCCGGGAACCAGCGGTTTTATCGGCGAATTCCTAGTGCTCATCGGCGTGTTTCAGGTTTCGAGTTTGGTCGCTCTGCTCGCTGCGACGGGGATAATTCTCGGCGCGGCCTATATGCTGTTCATGTATCGGCGGGTCGTATTCGGCGAGCTCCGTCATGCAGATTTGCAAAATATTACCGACTTAAATTGGCGCGAAGTTGCGATTTTCATGCCGCTGATTGCCATTGTTTTGTGGCTTGGATTGTTTCCCCAGGCCATTTTGAATGTAACCGGCCCGGCGGTCGAAAACTTGGTCGTCAATTACGAAGCTGCTGTTGAAGCTGCGGGCCGCACATTGGATGAGGCGCCAGACGTGGTGTTAGATGAGGCGTCGGAATGATGCGCCAGCTCGCTCGCATGGTTAAAAGAAATGAAAGATAGGGATTTGTTTTGGGCGTTTTGACAGACATATCAGTGATCTGGCCGGAGCTGTTCCTGGCGATATGGATCATGGTGATGCTGATGATCGGCGTCTTTCGCGGCGATGGGTTTGGCGCGCCAATTGCTTGGTTTGCGGTTATCGGGTTTGTCATGACCGGGTTTTTCGTTCTGACCGGACCGATCGATTTAGCGTTTAACGGCCAATATATTTCAGATAAATTTGCCGTTTTTTCCAAGATGCTCATTTTGCTTGGCGCCGGCCTGACGGTCATGCTGTCCTTCGGCTATAATAAACGCGAGGGTACCGGGGCCTTTGAAATGCCCATTCTGCTGATGTTTGCGGTGCTCGGCATGTTAATTATGGTTTCGGCGAATAATTTTATTACCCTTTACTTAGGCTTGGAATTGCAAAGCCTGTCGCTTTATATCGTTGCCGCTTTCCGGCGTGATAATTTGCGCTCGTCGGAGGCGGGGCTCAAATATTTTGTTCTCGGTGCCCTGAGCTCCGGCCTTTTGCTTTATGGTATTTCACTCGTTTACGGGTATTCGGGCAGTGTCGATTTCGGCGTGTTGGAAACGGTAATTGCCGACAATTTATCCGGCGCGGCGGCCCCCCCCCTCGGCTTGGTCGTTGGACTGGTTTTTGTCCTTTCCGGCCTAGCCTTTAAAATTTCCGCTGTACCGTTTCATATGTGGACCCCGGACGTTTATGAAGGCGCGCCGACACCGGTCACCAGTTTCTTTGCTGTGGCGCCCAAAATTGCCGCCATCGCCCTTATCGCCCGTGTATTAATAGGACCGTTTGGTGACCTGGTCGCCCAGTGGCAACAGATCGTCACGGTTCTGGCCATTGCCTCGATGGCGCTTGGCGCATTTGCCGCGATCGGCCAGCGAAACATCAAACGTCTGATGGCCTATAGCTCTATCAGTCATATGGGATATGCGTTGGTCGGCCTGGCGGCAGGCTCCCAGAAGGGTATTCAGGCTGTTCTCGTCTATATGGCTATTTATCTCTTTATGAATGTCGGCACTTTTGCCTGCATTTTGGCAATGCGACGCCAGGGGCGGATGGTTGAGGATATTGATGACCTCGCAGGGTTGAGCAAAACAAATCTCGGCATGGCGTCGGCATTGGCAATATTTATGTTTTCAATGGCGGGCATTCCGCCTCTGGCTGGTTTTTTCGGCAAACTGTTTGTTTTCCTCGCGGCGGTCGAGTCGGGGCTGGTGGTGTTGGCGGTTATCGGTCTGTTGGCCAGTGTGGTCGCCGCTTTTTATTATTTGCGCGTCATCAAGTTGATGTTTTTTGACGAACCGGTTGAGTCATTTGACCGTCCTGCTGGATCCGAAATTACGTCAATAATGACCCTTTCGGCGATTGTGACCTTGTTCTTCCTTGTTGGTTTGGGGCCGGTCTATAGCAGTGCCGGGGCAGCCGCGAGATCGCTTTTTGGTCTATGATCGAACCCGTCCCGCCTCCTCGGTTGCCCTTGGGCTACACGCTCCATTCATTTGACGCCATAGACAGCACGAATGCCGAAGCTAAGCGGCTGGCGCGGTCCGGTGCGGCAACTGGCACAATTGTCTGGGCCCGAACACAGAGCGCTGGCCGGGGGCGCCATAATAGAGAATGGATATCGCCTAGCGGCAATCTCTATCTTTCAATCCTGCTTTACCCAGATACACCGCGCCAGGAGATGACCCAATTAAGTTTTGTCGCCGGGCTCGTCGTCTTGGAGGCAATATCCAATATAGTGCCGGATTTGGCCGGACGACTAACACTGAAATGGCCAAACGACGTGCTGTTGGACGGGGCAAAATGCGCCGGACTATTGCTCGAGTCCGACAGTGACGGGTGGCTTATCATCGGGATCGGAGTCAATATTGCGAGTGCGCCGGTCATAACCGGGCGAACGACGTCTTGTCTGGGTGCGGTTTCTCTGTCGCCTCCGACAGCGCGGTTTGCCGAGGCGATTGTCGCCCGTTGGGACACCCAATTTCGCAGGTGGGAGACACAAGGTTTTCCCCAGGTTCGGGAACGTTGGTTGGCCCATGCCGCTTATCTTGGCGAACAGATCGCGGTAACATTGGGTGAAGAAACGGTGACGGGCATTTTCGAGGGGCTCAAACAGGATGGCGGACTTTTGCTCCGGGATAGTGACGGGGCGTTGAGACATATTATGGCCGGCGACGTTTTCGCCGCCTCCCAAGCGGGGTCGTAGCTCATGCTGCTGGCAATAGATTGCGGAAATACAAATACGGTGTTTGCCGTCTATGACGGGGTGGCCAAAAAGGCTGCCAAAAAGGCTGTATGGCGAATTGCCACTAACCCAAGTCGAACCGCCGATGAATACGCCGTTTGGCTCACCCAGTTAATGACCCTCAAAGGATTTGCCGTTGGCGATATCGATGGGGCGATATTGGCCAGTGTGGTTCCCGATGCGCGCTTCGGCTTGACGAGCTTTGTCGAAGAATATTTTGGCGTGTCACCGTTGATCGTCGGCGACGCCGATTTTTATCTTGGCTTGGACATTGTGATGGATCGGCCAGAACAAGTGGGCGCGGATCGTCTGGTCAATGCTGTCGGCGGCTATGTTGCCCATGGCAAAGATTTAATCATCATCGATTTCGGCACGGCGACCTCATTTGATATTACCGACGAGGCGGGAAATTTTAGTGGCAGCGTCCTGGCACCCGGCGTCAATCTATCTGTTGAAGCCCTTTATTTGGCTGCCGCACAACTTCCTCGAATTCAGGTTGAACGCCCACAGAATGTCATTGGGAAAGCAACCATCCCGGCGATGCAGTCGGGTGTTTTTTGGGGTTATGTAGACATGATAGAAGGGCTCATCGGGCGCATCGTCAAAGAAGAGGGCAGGCCGAAAAAGACCGTTGCCACAGGCGGTTTGGCCTCGCTTTTTAAAGACGATGTTGCCTCACTTTCGGTTGTCGACCCCGATCTCACGTTGAACGGTTTGGTTGAACTCTACCGACGGAATAGTTAGTCGAATGGCGAAAAAAAATGACGGTGAACTGATTTTTTTGCCGCTCGGTGGTTCGGGCGAGATTGGCATGAATCTCAACCTATATGGTTATGGCGATCAGTGGTTGATGGTCGATTGCGGTGTTACTTTTGGCGACGATGCAACGCCGGGTTTCGACGTTATGATGCCCGACCCGGCGTTTATCGTCGAGCGGCGTGAAAAACTTGTCGGCATGGTTTTGACCCACGGTCACGAGGATCATATCGGTGCTGTCGCCCATATCTGGCCGCAACTTCGATGCCCAATATTTGCGACAAAATTCACCGCAGAATTGCTGCGCAGCAAACTCGCCGCCGCTGGTTTAACCAAGGACGCGAAAATTACCGAGATCCCCCTCTCGGGATCGTTCGAGGTCGGCGCCTTTGCTCTTGAATTCGTCACCTTGACCCATTCGATCCTGGAGCCCAATGCCGTTATCATTCGAACACCTGTTGGTACTATTGTGCACACTGGCGACTGGAAACTCGATCCCGATCCTTTGGTTGGGGGGGTCAGTGATATTGACGCTTTGCGCCGAGCAGGGGACGAAGGTGTGTTGGCGGTAATTGGTGATTCCACCAATGCCCTTGTCGATGGCGACAGTGTCTCAGAGGCCGAAGTGGCGGCCAGCCTACGCGAGGTGATTGGGCGATATAAAGGACGGGTCACCGTTGCCTGTTTTGCCAGCAACGTTGCCCGTTTACATTCGATAGTGAAGGCGGCGCAAGCACATGACCGCACCGTCGCCTTGGTCGGCCGGTCCCTTTGGCGAATAACCGAAGCCGCACGCGCCACCGGATATCTTGACGACTTGCCCGACTTTATCACCGAGCACGATGTCGGCTATTTGCCTAATGATAAGGTTTTGCTGATTTGCACCGGCAGTCAGGGTGAGCCAAGGGCCGCGCTCGCCCGGATCGCGCGGGGTGATCACCCGGAAATCCGATTTGGGGCAAATGATACGGTGATCTTTTCGTCGCGTATCATTCCGGGCAACGAGCTCTCTATTGGCCGGCTGCAAAATATGCTGGCAAGCCAGGGCGTGACCATCGTTGACGAAAAGAGCGAGTTTATTCATGTCTCGGGCCATCCCAACCGCGGTGATTTAGAGCAGATGTATGCCTGGGTCAGGCCGCAGATCGCGGTCCCGGTACATGGGGAGTTTCGTCACATGGCGGCCCATGCGAAATTGGCATTATCTTGCCAAGTTCCATTCGCGCCAACGATCTCCAACGGTGACGTCTTACGGCTTGCCCCCGGTCAGCCGGAAATTATTGATACGGTCAAGACTGGTCGATTGGCTGTCGATGGGGGCAAACTTATTCCCATTGATGGGGGGATTGCTCGTGGTCGCCGACAGATGATGTGGAATGGGAGTGCGACCGCGAGTTTGGCGCTCGACGAGGATGGGCGAATGATCGGCCGGGCCAAACTCGCAGCGCCGGGCCTAATTGGAGAAACCGCTGACGACGGAGCCTTCACCGACGAAATTCTGGATGCGATCGAAGATTGGGTGGATACGCTGCCGGCCAAGAAACGAAACGACGATAAACTAATAGAAGAATATATTCGGCGAAAATTACGCAGGCTATTTCGCGATGAATTGGGTAAACGGCCGCCAACGACGATACATGTGATGCGGGTATAGTGGTGAGCACAAAAATTGGACGCCTAAATCACATCGCAATTGCCGTCCCGGATTTATCCGAGGCTGTGAAAGTCTATCGTGGCCTGTTGGGCTGCATCGTTTCCGAGCCGATGGCGCTGGCGGAGCATGGTGTAACCATAGTTTTTGTCGAATTGGATAATACAAAAATTGAATTACTGCACCCGTTGGGCTCAGACTCTCCGATAGAAAAGTTTTTACAAAAACGGCCCGGCGGAGGGGTGCATCACATTTGTTATGAAGTCGAAGATGTTGAAGCAGCTGGTCGCCAGCTGGTGCAAGAGGGTGCAAGGGTTTTAGGTGACGGCCCCCCGCGAATTGGTGCGCATGGAAAACCAGTCCTGTTTTTGGAGCCGAGAGATTTCTGCGGCACTTTAATCGAATTGGAAGGGGCGTGATTTAGACCTCATGAATATTGCTGAGATCGTTGTCGTCTTCGTTATTAGCTGGTGGCTGGTTTTGCTCGCCGCCCTACCGATTGGTGTGCGTCGTGATGAAACGCCCGAGAGCGGTAATGATCATGGTGCTCCAGTCAAAACATTGATTGGGCGCAAAATTATTTATGTGACAATTACCGGCGTGGTCTTCACTGCTTGTTTTTATTGGCTTACAACAAAAAGTGGTATTTCTCTGCGGGAAATTTTTACCGGATAGGATCTTCCCATGACAAGTTATTGCGATATCGCGCAAGGGCATGAATGGCATGGTCCCTATCATGACAGGGAGTACGGGTTTCCCCTGTGCGATGATGCGGCGTTGTTTGGCCGGCTTATTCTGGAAATAAACCAGGCGGGGCTCAATTGGCTGCTCATTCTCAAAAAGAGTGAAGCCTTTGCGCGAGCGTTTGCTGACTTCGATATTGATGCAGTAGCGGGTTTTGGCGAGAAGCAAGTTGAAGCCTTACTGGAGAATAAGTCGATTATCCGAAACCGGTTAAAGATTCGGGCGGTGATAGAAAATGCACGACGGCTGAAACTCATCCGCTCGGAATATGGCGGTTTTGCCCAATGGCTGGACGCTCACCATCCTCTGGACAAGCCTTCATGGGTCAAATTATTCAAAAAGACCTTCAAATTCACCGGGGGAGAGATAACTGGCGAATTTTTGATGAGTACAGGCTATCTGCCCGGTGCACATGTCGAGACATGTCCGATATATCGAGAAATTCTTGATAAAAACCCGCCCTGGATGACAGCCAGATAAGAGACCGTTAGGCAAAAAAAAGCAAGGCACGAAGCCTTGCGATCCCCCAGTGACAGGTTTTGGATGGATGAGCGGTTTTTCTTAGTTCTTTTGTTGCTCTCCGTTGCCTGCCATATCCGGTGCTTCGATACTTGTTTTGAAAATGACTGAAACCCCGGACGCTCCCCGAACTTCGGATGAAGAAGCTCTATTTTTATTAGTTATTTTGCCGACTGTACTGCCTCACGAGTGAGCGGCAATGTACTCGATCTTGCGCCCTCGGTCACTAAGAATTTGCGTTTGTTTCGTCTGATTGGAGATATTTTTCCGTTTGTTCTAGATTTAGGTGGTTGATCAATCCTACCCACAAATTGCGGATTGCCTTTCGTCTTTTTTGAGCGCGATGGAGATGGTGGATAGACACTGCAGTCGAACACTGTAGCCGAACACTGTAACCGAATACTGTAGATGGACATGGCATAGGTCATTGAATAGTGTGCGCTTGGCCGAGTGTGCGAGCCAGAATTCCCATATATGACGGAGAGCGCGAATGCGCCGCAGCGATTTCTTTTTACCGACCAGCAAAGATACACCAGCCGACGCCGAGATTGCCTCCCATCAATTGATGTTGCGGGCCGGGCTGGTGCGCCAATCAAGCGCCGGTATCTATTCCTGGTTACCGATGGGCTTGCGCGTGTTGCGCAAAATCGAGGCGATCGTGCGCGCCGAACAAGATGCCAGCGGTGCCCTGGAGCTTCTCATGCCGACGATCCAGTCGGCTGATTTATGGCGCAAATCGGGGCGGTACGACGATTACGGCAAGGAAATGCTGCGCATCGGCGATCGCCATGATCGCGAAATGCTCTATGGGCCGACCAACGAGGAATTGATCACCGATATTGTTGCGGGCGATATACATAGTTATCGGGATTTACCGAAAAACCTCTATCATATTCAATGGAAATTTCGCGATGAAGTGCGCCCGAGATTTGGGGTGATGCGGGGCCGCGAATTCTTGATGAAAGATGCCTACTCGTTTGACCTTGATGAGGCGGCGTCGCGGCGGTCCTACAATAAGATGTTCGTCGCCTATTTGCGGACCTTTGCCGCGATGGGGCTGAAGGCGGTGCCAATGCGTGCTGACACGGGACCAATTGGCGGCGATCTGAGCCACGAATTCTTGATCTTGGCCGAGACCGGCGAAAGTGCCGTTTACTGCGACAAGGCATTGCTTGATCTGGCACCACCGGTCGCCGGGTCATTTTCTTACGATGACGATTTACAATCGGTTATTGATAATTGGACGGGGTTTTATACCGCGACCGACGATATGCACGATGCGGCGGCCTGTCCGGTTCCCACCAATGCGCTTGTCGAAGCGCGCGGCATTGAAGTCGGCCATATTTTTAATTTTGGGACAAAATATTCCAAACCGATGGGGGCCAAGGTGCAAGGCCCGGATGGCAGCGATATTTTCCTGCAAATGGGCAGCTATGGAATTGGTGTGAGCCGACTTGTCGGCGCGATCATTGAATCCAGCCATGATGATGCGGGCATTATTTGGCCCAAAGAAGTTGCCCCGTTTCAGTTTGGCTTGATCAACCTGAAAGTAGGCGACGAAAAATGCGACGCGCTTTGCGCGGCGATTTACGCGACGGCGCAAAGTAAAAATATTGATATTTTATATGATGATCGTGATGAAAGAGCCGGTGCTAAATTTGCCGATATGAATTTGATCGGCGTGCCGTGGCAAATAACCGTCGGACCGCGCGGTCTTGAGCAGGGTTTCGTCGAACTGACCGAGCGCAAGACAGGTAATAAGCAAGAGGTTTGGCCCGATATGGTCAAAGATTTCATCTTGACCTATGGCGACTAGGGAGCCAGGCCCAGTATGTTTTCAAAAGCAGAATGGATGATTGCCGGACGCTATATGGGCGCGCGTCGGCAAGAGAGTTTTATTTCCATTATTGCCGGTTTTTCATTGCTTGGCATTGTTTTGGGGGTGGCGACCCTGATCATCGTTCTTTCGGTAATGAACGGTTTTCGCACGGAACTTTTGGATCGCGTGCTTGGCCTCAACGGGCATGTTTCGGTCTACGAAAACCGACAGCCGCTGACTGACTTTGTCAGACTGGCCGATGAATTATCGAGCGTCGGAACGGTTACCGCAGTGACACCGCTTATCGTTGGGCAAGTTCTGGCAAAAAGTGATAACGGAACCGCCGGCGCATTGGTGCGCGGCATTCGACCCGAAGACCTAGCGGCGCGATCCATTGTTGCGGAGAATTTGGTCTCGGGTTCGTTTGAGCAATTTCGTGGTCTTGAAGGGGTGGTCCTGGGCGATAAATTGGCAAATCGCCTCGGCATCAGGGCCGGTGATCAGGTGACAATTATTTCACCCGAAGGCACCGCCGGACCTTTCGGCACCATTCCGCGAATGAAAACGTTTGCCGTGGCCGCAACTTTCGACGTTGGCATGTATGAATATGACAACACATTTGTGTTTATGCCGTTAGAAGCCGCCCAGATTTTTTTCCGCTATGAGAACTCAGTTCAAGAGCTTGAGATATTAGTCATTGAACCCGATGCAGTCGATTTTTCGGTGGCGCTGTTGGCGGCAAAACTGCGGACGATCGCGGCCGATAAAGATTTGCGAATCACCGACTGGCGGGCACGAAACCTGGCTTTTTTCAACGCCCTTGAGGTTGAGCGAAACGTTATGTTTTTAATTCTCACCCTGATCATTATAGTTGCCGCCTTTAATATTATTTCCAGCCTGATCATGTTGGTGAAAGATAAATCCGAAGATATCGCCATTCTTCGCACCATGGGCGCGACCAAGGGAATGATCACCCGGATATTTATTATTGCGGGCGCCAGCATCGGTGTTATCGGCGCTGGATTAGGGACCGGACTTGGCTTGCTCATTGCGTTAAATATCGAATCTTTACGTCAATGGCTGGAAGGCCTGACCGGACAAAACCTGTTCGCCGATGAAATATATTTCTTGAGTAAATTACCGGCGGAGGTAAATGGGAGCGAGGTCGCGTTGGTCGGCGGTGTTGCCCTGGGGCTGACCTTTCTTGCCACCCTCTATCCAAGCTGGCGCGCGGCGCGCATCGATCCGATTGAGGCGCTGCGTTATGGCTGAGGTAAAAACCGTATTGGCACTTGAAGCCGTTGATCGAATTTACCAGCAGGCGGGCAAAGATTTGCCGATATTGCGCGGTGCGGATTTTGCTCTGCATGCGGGCGAATTTGTTGCGTTGGTTGGGCCGTCCGGTGCCGGTAAATCGACGCTCTTGCATCTCGCAGGTCTACTCGAACGGCCGACGTCGGGAACGGTGAGGGTTGGCGGGGCCGATTGTGGTCGGCTGCCCGATGCCGAGCGCACCCGGTTGCGGCGCGAAGAAATTGGGTTTGTTTATCAGTTTCATCATCTGCTGCCTGAATTCAGTGCATTGGAAAATGTTGTTTTGCCGCAATTGCTTGCTGGAAAACCGAAACGCCAAGCTTTGGCCCGGGCCCGCGAGCTACTCGATTTGGTCGGATTGAGTGAGCGCGAGACCCATCGTCCTTCTAAGTTATCCGGCGGCGAGCAACAGCGTGTGGCCATAGTCCGAGCCGTGGCCAATAACCCGACGATCTTGCTGGCAGACGAACCGACGGGCAATCTAGATCCTGGAACAGCCGAGCAGGTGTTTGCCCAACTTGAAGGGTTGCTCGATGCGACCGGTCAGGCTGCCCTTGTCGCAACTCATAATATGGAACTTGCCCGGAGCATGGATCGGGCGGTGACCTTGGAAGACGGAAAAATCGTCCCGATTGAGCTGTAGCCATTTCGTAATAACCAATTTTCCACAGCGACCTATTTGTGGGACTCACGATATAATCAATTATGTCTAGAGAACCGTTCATTCATCTGCGGGTCCACACGGCCTATTCCCTGGCCGAAGGCGCATTGCGCATTCCCGATCTTATCGATTTGTGTCGGCGCCGGAGAATGCCGGCAGTCGCCGTCACCGACAGCGCCAATCTTTTCGGTGCCCTCGAATTTTCAATGGCCGCTGCCAAGGCTGGAATACAGCCTTTAATCGGTTGCCTCCTGCCGATTGCCGCCGAAGACGCGTCGCCGGTAAATGCGATCCTGCGTCAGGATCCAAATCGATTATTGGTTCTGGTGCAAAATGAAACCGGCTATCTCAACTTGATGCATTTGGTCAGTAAGGCGTATTTGGAAGCTGAGGCAGATGTCGCGCCCATATTAAGTCTGCAAGACTTGGCCGGGCGTAGCGACGGTTTGATTGCGCTTACCGGCAGTCTAGATAGCGCGACCGGACGGCTACTTGCCGAGGGACAGGAGCCCAAGGCAAGAGAACGGATTGAATCGCTATCAGGGCTTTTTGCCGGACGGTTATATGTAGAATTGCAGCGTCACGGGCTAGCGGCGGAACGCAAAATTGAGCCGCAGCTGGTCTCACTGGCCTATGAACTTGACTTGCCTCTGGTCGCGACAAATGACGCCTATTTTTCCGATGGAAGCCTTTATGAAGCCCATGATGCGCTGCTCTGCATTGCGAGCAGCGCCTATGTATCCCAGGCTGATCGACGACGGGTTACACCAGACCATTACTTCAAAAGCGGGTTGGATATGGCTGAACTTTTCGCCGATCTGCCCGAGGCGGTGGCAAATACCAGTGTTATCGCTCGTCGCTGCTCCTATATGCCGGAGCCCAGAAACCCAATCTTGCCACCGTTTGAGACCGATGGGAATTTGAGTGAAGCCGAGCAGCTTGCGGCTGATGCCAGAGCAGGCTTGGCGGCGCGAATGAAGGCCGTCGAGGTTCCTCCAGGCAAGAATGATGAAGAGGTCTATCAGCCGTATCGCGAGCGGCTCGAATTTGAACTCGAAGTGATCTCCAAGATGGATTACGCGGGCTATTTTCTGGTCGTCGCCGATTTCATTCGGTGGGCCAAAGAGAACGATATTCCCGTCGGACCGGGGCGTGGGTCGGGTGCCGGTTCGGTCGCTGCATGGGCTCTGACCATCACCGATCTCGATCCATTACAGTGGGGACTGTTGTTTGAGCGGTTCTTAAATCCGGAACGGGTATCGATGCCTGATTTCGATATCGATTTTTGTCAGGATCGCCGCGACGAAGTGATCAACTATGTTCAAAATAAATATGGCGCCGATCATGTCGCCCAAATTATCACTTTCGGTAAATTGCAGGCCCGCGCCGTGGTGCGCGATGTTGGCCGGGTGCTTGAAATGCCCTATGGCCAGGTCGACCGGTTGGCAAAATTGGTGCCGAGTAATCCCGCCAACCCGATGACCCTCAGCCAAGCGATCGAGGCTGAGGTCCAGCTGCGGGAATTGCGCGATGATGACGATAGCGTCGCCGAGCTGTTGCGCTTAGCGCTGAAGCTCGAAGGACTTTACCGCAATGCCTCGACCCATGCGGCCGGGGTTGTCATCGGCGATCGTCCACTCGACCAGCTTGTCCCGCTCTACCGCGACCCAAGGTCCGACGTCCCGTCAACACAATTTAATATGAAGGACGTGGAAAAAGCCGGGCTGGTCAAATTCGATTTTCTCGGTTTGAAAACCCTGTCGGTATTGAAGCGGGCGGTTGATCTGCTGGCCTTGCGTGGGGTGGAGGTGAATATCGATGCCTTGCCCCTAGACGATGCGGCAACTTTCGCGATGATGAGCCGCGGTGATACAACAGGGGTATTTCAATTTGAAAGCCCCGGCATGCGCGGATTGTTGCGTGAAGCTGGGGTCGACAATTTTTCCGATATTATTGCTCTGGTCGCCCTGTATCGACCGGGGCCAATGGAAAACATTCCCAAATATGTGGCTTGCAAGCACGGGCGTGAGCAACCTGAATTTTTGCATGACAGCATCACACCTGTGACCGCCGACACGTACGGGGTCATTATTTACCAAGAACAGGTTATGCAAATCGCCCAGGTGTTTGCGGGATTTTCGTTGGGCCAAGCGGATCTATTGCGCCGGGCCATGGGCAAAAAGATCAAATCCGAAATGGATGCGCAGCGGGGCAGTTTTGTCGAGGGCGCCATTGAACGCGGGGTCGACAAAAAACAAGCCGGTTACGTTTTTGATTTGGTCGACAAATTTGCCGGTTATGGCTTCAATAAGGCCCATTCCGCCGGTTATGCGTTGGTCGCCTATCAAACGGCCTATTTGAAGGCGCATTTTCCGGTCGAATTTTTTGCCGCGACAATGACCTACGATCTGGGTAATACCGATAAATTGTCGATCTTTCGCCAAGCGGCAAACGGTCTTGATATTGACGTTTTGCCTCCCGATGTAAATCGGTCGGAGGCCGATTTCTCGGTCGAGTGGGAAAAGACAGACGATCAAGACGAGGCGCGCGGCGCGATAAGATATGCCTTAGGCGCTATCAAGGGTGTTGGCCGGCAGGCAATGCAGTCACTTGTCGATTTGCGTCAATCCCATGGCACGTATAAGGACTTGGCGGATTTTTCGGGCCGTATTGACCCTCATGTAATTAATCGGCGGCAACTTGAACAACTTGCCGCCGCCGGTGCATTCGATGCGATATACCCCAACCGTGCCCAACTTGCCGACGGCATCGACCTGGTTCTCGCCCACGCCCAGTCGGAGCAACAGGACCGGCTCAGTGGACAAAGTAGTCTCTTTGGCTCCAAGACTGGGGCCGATGACGCGCCACCCATGGAATTGCGGGCGCGTGAGGACTGGCCGAAGTCAGTTAAATTGGCCCGGGAATTCGATGCGATCGGCTTTTATCTCTCGGCTCATCCCCTAGACGAATATGCCGTCGAGATTGAGCGGTTGGGCGCGGTTCGGACGGTAGATCTCGAGCAGGTGGTGCGGGCGAGTGGCGGCAACGCACTGGTGAAGCTCGCTGGCTCGGTTCTTGGCTTGCAGATGCGCGTATCTCAACGGGGGAGCAGATATGCTTTCGCCCAAATTTCCGACCCCAGCGGTGTGGTTGAAGGCACCCTGTTTTCCGAAGTTTTAAGCGGCTCCCAGACCCTTTTGGAGGGCGATCAACCAATTGTCGTTCAAGGTACGGCAAGGCTTGAAGACGAGCAAATTCATCTAAATATACTCTCCGTTGATAGCCTGGATAGCGCGGTGGCCGAAACGGGAGCCAGCATGCGGATTTGGGTTAAAGACACAACACCGCTAAATTCCTTGTTCGAATTGCTGGAGAGGGACGCCAAACCGACAAAAAATGGCCGCCGTGTTGGCGGCAGTGTCTGCGTGGTTGTCACCACCGAGGAAAAGGAGGTCGAGGTCGCCCTGAACGGTCTTTATATGTGCTCGCCTCAAATTCGGTCGGCCTGCAAAGCCATTCCAGGCGTCGTCGACGCTCGCGATATTTAGCCTGACCAACAGTCTTAAATTCAATTTTCTTGCTTGATTTAGCGGTGGTAGGCCGGTATCAAGCCTCACCTTTGCGATAATCGTGAAGGAATTTGCGCGCGGATTGCGGCTTGACGGGGAGACATCCTGTCGGTCGATCCGGTGTTCTGTCCGATTTACTTCATCTGGTGATTTGCACCAATTGGAGGATGGGCCGGACCATTTACATCCGCGTAAGCTTAACCGGATAAGGAGTAGGGAGACCATGGCGGTCCCGACATTTACTATGCGCCAGCTATTGGAAGCAGGCGTTCATTTTGGACATCACACGCGTCGCTGGAACCCGAAAATGGCAGAGTATATTTTCGGCGCCCGTAATGGCGTTCATATCATTGATTTGCAGCAAACCGTACCGTTGCTCTATCAGGCACTTAACCAAGTGCGTGATGTTGTGGCGGCCAATGGGCGTGTTTTGTTTGTTGGAACGAAGCGTGCGGCGTCGACAATTCTTGCGGAATCGGCGGCCGGCTGTGGGCAATATTACGTTAATCATCGCTGGCTCGGTGGCATGCTGACCAATTGGAAGACAATCTCCAATTCGATACGCACCTTGCGCCAGTTAGAAGAACGGCTAGGCGACGAAGGCGCTGGGCTGACCAAGAAGGAATTATTGAACCTTACGCGAAAACGCGACAAGTTAGAGCGCGCTCTGGGTGGTATCAAAGAGATGGGCGGTCGCCCCGACGTTTTGATCGTCGTTGATACAAAACGCGAATCTCTGGCAGTTTCTGAGGCCAAAAAATTGGGCATTCCGGTCATTGGAATTGTCGACAGTAATGCTGACCCTGACCCAATTGATTTTGTCGTCCCGGCTAACGACGATGCGATGCGGGCTATCCAGCTTTATTGCGATTTGTTTTCAGGCGCGGTGCTTGATGGTCTGCAAAAAGAACAAGCTGCCCGTGGCGTAGATGTCGGTGCAGCGGAAAATCCGGCAGCACCGGATACAAAAGCTGCGGACGCGCCCGCAGCAACTGAAGCCGCGCCTGTAGCCGAAGCCGCGCCTGTAGCCGAAACTGTACCGGTTGAAAAAACAACTGGCGAGGCGGCAGCAGAGGCGCCGAAAAGCTAATTTTCCGGCAAACTGCAGTTTTAAATTAACAGCCAAACCTTCTGGGGCGTTTTTGCCTCCAGGAGGTTTGGAAAACTGATTATTTTGAAGAGGATTGAACGATGGGTGGAATCACCTCGGCGTTGGTCAAGGAACTGCGCGAAAAAACCGGCGCAGGCATGATGGATTGCAAAAAGGCACTGACCGAAGCGGCAGGCGATATGGAAACTGCGGTAGATTGGCTCAGAACAAAAGGTCTGTCGACAGCAGCCAAGAAGTCGGGCAGGGCTGCATCGGAAGGTCTGGTCGGCATTGCGGTCGACGGGGCGCGGGGCGCTGTTGTTGAAGTCAATGCAGAAACAGATTTCGTTGGTCGCAACACGGACTTTCAAGAATTTGTCGCTAATGTGAGCGCGATGGCGCTCGATATCGGTGGCGATCATGAAAAATTATCTGCCGCACCCTATGGAGATTTAGGCCACAGTGTTGGTGAGGAAGTCACAAACCTGGTGTCTACCATTGGCGAGAATATTTCTCTGCGCCGCGCCGCTGCATTATCTGTCACATCCGGTGTGGTTACCGGTTATGTCCATTCTCAGGCGGCCGAAGGCCTCGGTAAAATCGGCGTTTTGGTTGCCCTGGAGTCGATGGGAAATGAAGCGGCATTGACCGCACTGGGTAAACAAATTTCGATGCATATCGCAGCGGCTCAACCGCAATTCTTATCGATTGCGGATGTTGACCCGGCGGCTCTTGATCGCGAGCGTGCCGTTTTGACCGAGCAGGCAATTGAAGCGGGAAAACCCGAAGAAATCGTCGCTAAAATGGTTGAAGGCAGGCTGCGCAAATATTACGAGGAAGTCGTGCTTGAGGAGCAGGTTTACGTCATCGATAACGAAACCAAAATTTCGAAAGTTTTGGCTGCTGCGGCCGACGATGCCGGGGCGCCTATTAAGCTAGCCGGATTTGTTCGGTTCGCACTTGGCGAGGGTGTCGAAAAGAAAGAAGATGACTTTGCTGCGGAAGTCGCCAAACTTTCCGGTGACTAAGCGGGGCAACACTGATTTACGACAATTTTGCTTTGAGTGGTTCGCATTGAGTTAGATGCTTTAACGGGCGAAGAGAGGTCCAAGGGTTATGACTGCAGCGCCTAATTATCGCCGTGTAATGTTAAAAATCTCCGGCGAAGTGCTGATGGGTGAAAGTGAATTTGGCCTGGATGCAGACGCGGTGCAGCGGGTCGCCCTGGATGTCAAAGAAGTCCATGAGAGCGGTCAGCAGGTTTGCCTGGTCGTTGGTGGCGGCAATATTTTTCGTGGGTTGACCGGGGCGGCCGAAGGGATGGAACGCGCAACGGGCGATTATATGGGAATGCTGGCCACGGTCATTAATTCGCTGGCCCTGCAAAATCGACTCGAAACCCTTGGCGTTATTACCCGGGTCGTGTCGGCGATACCGATGACCACAATATGTGAACCCTATATCCGGCGTCGGGCAATTCGGCATATGGAAAAGGGGAGGGTGGTCATTTTTGCCGCCGGTACGGGCAACCCATATTTCACCACGGATACCGCCGCCGCCCTACGGGCGTCAGAAATGAATTGCGATTGTTTGATGAAGGGCACCAAAGTGGACGGTGTTTATGATGCCGACCCGGAAAAGGTGCCCGGCGCAAAACGCTTTGAGCAATTGACCCATCGCCAGGTTCTGCGCGAAGATCTAGGGGTTATGGACGCGGCTGCAGTTACTCTGTGCCGGGAAAATAGGATTCCAATACTCGTTTTTTCGATACAAAAGGCGGGTGAATTTGCCAAAGTATTGTCGGGCAAAGGACGGTTCACAATTATCAATGGAGGCTGAGGCCGTGACTGCTGACCTCGAAGATATTGGACGGCGCATGCATGGTGCCGTGGAAGCGCTACGGCGAGAGTTTTCAGGCCTTCGAACTGGGCGGGCATCGACCGGTCTGCTTGAAAACCTTAACGTCGACGCTTATGGCAGCCACATGCCGATGAATCAGGTCGGCAATATTTCCGTTCCCGAGGCCCGTCTGCTGACAGTTCAGGTCTGGGACAACGGGCTCGTTAAGGCGGTTGAAAAAGCGATTATGGAGTCCAATCTAGGGCTTAACCCGCAAACCGAAGGCAATCTTGTTCGGATACCGGTACCGGAATTGAGCGAAGAACGCCGCGTTGAACTGGCGAAAGTCGCCACCCGCTACGCCGAGCAGGCCCGGGTCGCTGTTCGTAACGTCCGGCGTGACGGCATGGAGAAATTAAAAAAGGCGGAGAAAGACACGGAAATCAGTAAAGACGAGCATCACGATGCCGGCGAAGAAATACAAAAGCTAACCGATACCAATGTCGCCGAAATCGACGAGCTGGTTGCCGCCAAAGAGCAAGAGATCATGCAAATATAACTATGACTGACCCCGCAAGCGTTCATCTAGACAGTGATTTGCCCAACCATATCGCCATCATTATGGATGGTAACGGGCGGTGGGCGCGTCAACGGGGATTGCCACGAACATCCGGACATAAACGGGGTGCCGATGCGGTCAAGCGCACCGTTCGTGCGGCCGGTGAGATGGGGATTTCATACCTCACATTATTTGGTTTTAGTTCTGAGAACTGGAAGCGCCCGGCGCCGGAAATATCTGATTTGATGGGGCTTTTGCGTCGGTTTTTGCGTAGCGAAATCGCCGAACTATATAATAACAATGTTCGAATACGCATGATTGGCGACCGGCATAGTTTAGCCCCCGACATTGTCAAGATGATCGATGGGGCGGAAGCCCAAACACGCGAAAATACCGGTTTGAATTTTACCGTGGCACTCAGCTATGGCGGCCGTCAGGAGCTCGTTGCTGCGGCCCGGGCGATGGCGCGTGAGGTTGCGGCGGGCACACGCACCCCGGACGAAATCTGTGAAAGTGATTTTGCCGGGCATCTAGCGACTCGTGGACTCCCCGATCCGGATTTGCTCATTCGAACCAGCGGTGAACAACGGCTGAGCAATTTCATGTTATGGCAGCTCGCATATGCCGAATTTGTCTTTTCACCGGTGTTGTGGCCGGACTTTAACAAAACTCATTTCGAAGATGCGATCGCTGAGTTTACCCGCCGTGACCGGCGATTTGGGGCCCGTGTCGGCTAATCTAGTCAATTTTGGCCTACGGACCCTGTCGGCGCTAATTTTGGCGCCGCTAGTACTTGGTGCCGTTTGGCTTGGAGGCGTTGCCTTCTTCATTCTGCTTGCCGCCGCCTCTGTCTTTGCCCTGATGGAATGGCAAAAAGTGAGCGGGTCAGCTAATCGGCTAAACGATGTTCTTTATGCGACTTCGGGCCCAGCTTTTGTCGCCATGTTTTATATAGGTGGGGTTGGTTTGGCGGTTCTTGCTGTTTTTGGCGGTGCTATTGCGGCAATTTTTCTCGCACCAAAGAGCAAGTCTGAAAAATTGTGGCGCGCCGGCGGTCTGATTTATATTGGCATTCCAATTGTTGCACTGATCTATGTTCGAAACGGTGGCCCAGGGGTGACCTTGTCAGTCGGCCGAGATGCGATGCTTTTTTTGCTGGCCGCGGTCTGGGGCAGCGATATCGGGGCCTATGCCTTCGGCCGCCTGATTGGCGGGGCGAAACTTGCCCCGCGCATAAGCCCTTCGAAAACATGGGCCGGGGCTATTGGGGGCATTGTGGTGGCCGGGTTTGCCGTTGTGCCAGTTTACCATTTGGGGTCTGATTGGGCCGACGAATATAGTTTAAGCATAATTTTTTCGGTTGGCGCTGTTTTGGCTATTGCGTCACAGATTGGCGATCTTTTCGAATCCTCCGTAAAGCGCCATTTTAATGTTAAAGATACCGGTACGTTAATCCCCGGTCACGGTGGTATCCTGGATCGGATTGATGGTTTGCTTTTTGCTGCGCCGGTAATGGCTTCATTCTATTTTTATATTGTAATTGCAGGGAGTTGATCGACATGACGCAAATAATTGGACGGCTAGCAGCATGCTCTTGACCGAAACACAAACTTCGGCTGAACGCGATCGTGCCGGTAAAATTTGGGCTAAGCGTCGGCGCGTTACGATATTGGGGTCAACTGGTTCCGTAGGAACCAGTACAATCGATTTGATCGAGCGTGATCAGGATAGCTTTGAGCTTGTCGCGTTGACCGCAAACCAGAATGTCGAGCTGTTGGCCGAACAAGCGCGAAAGTTGCGCCCGCAAATCGTCGTAATTACGGACCCTACATACTACAAAGATTTATGTGATCGCCTTGCGGGGACAGGTATCCAGGTTGCTGCTGGGCGAGATGCCTTAGTTGACGCTGCAAGCGAGCCTGCCGATTGGGTCATGGCAGCGATTGTCGGCGCTGCGGGATTGCATCCAACATTGGCAGCGGTAGGCATGGGAACAGCAGTTGCCTTGGCCAACAAAGAAAGTCTGGTTTGCGCTGGGTCGGTGGTGATGGCCGAGGCTGAGCGGAGTGGGTGCACGTTGTTGCCGGTCGATTCCGAGCACAATGCAATATTCCAAGTATTTGAAACGAGCAATGTGGCTGCGGTCGAGCGCCTGATATTGACCGCTTCCGGTGGTCCGTTTCGCGATTGGTCATTGGCGGATATGGCGTCGGTGACCCCCGAACAGGCTGTGGCGCACCCTAATTGGGATATGGGCGCCAAGATTTCCGTCGATTCGGCGACGATGATGAATAAGGGGCTGGAGCTTATCGAGGCATCCTACCTTTTTCCCATTCATGAATCGTCCATTGAAATTCTAATTCATCCGCAATCAGTTATTCATTCCATGGTCGGATATCAGGACGGATCCGTCCTGGCGCAGCTTGGATCTCCAGATATGCGAACGCCTATCGCTCATGCATTGGCGTGGCCCCGTCGCATGAAGGCGCCAGTAGAGCGACTCGACTTAGCAAAAATTGGCTGTTTAGATTTCTCCGCACCGGATGAACATCGTTTCCCGGCGCTGCGGTTGGCCAGGGAAGCTTTGCGCGAGGGCCAAGGGGCGACCACGGTGTTGAATGCGGCAAATGAAGTCGCTGTGCGCCTATTTTTAGAAAATCGCATTAAATTTTTGGATATTGCCTCGATTGTCGAGAAAACATCGGGCCAAATCAGCGATAAGAGCGGCGATGACTTAGAGGCCGTTATCCATTTGGATCAATCTGCTCGGGAAGTCGCGGAATCAGTTGCCAAATCAGTTGGTTAACGTCATTTTTATAGCCACTGGCTTACTGGTGTTTGGTAAATAGAGTCTGGCGTTTGATTTGAGATTGTTCAACGGTGGATGTTGCTGCCTGTACGACGTCTTCTTGGCGGTGAGCGCGGGCAAATGAGGCGATGGCTCTGGTTTTTTAAAGTTAAGGGAGTAGCGCCCTGATGGGTGAATTTCTGGCTTTTGGTACGGGTTTCTTTAGCAGCCTTACCGGATTTCTCGTTGCGCTGTTCTGGTTTGTCGTCGTCCTGACGCCGATCGTATTTGTCCATGAACTAGGGCATTATTGGATCGCTATTCGGGCGGGCGTCAGGGTCGACGCCTTTTCAATTGGTTTTGGTCCTGAATTGTTCGGCCGTACGGATAAACGGGGAACACGCTGGAAGGTTTCTTTGTTTCCGTTCGGCGGGTACGTAAAAATGTTTGGTCAAAGCGACGTCGGGGCCGATGCAGAAGGCGGTTCCTATAGCAATGAAGAACGAAGCGTCGCGTTTTCTCAGAAAACGATAGGTCAAAGGTCGGCTATCGTCGTCGCCGGACCTGTGGCAAATTTTGTTGCCGCGATTGTCTTGCTGGCTGTTCTGTTTTCGACCGTCGGCCAATCTTTCACACCAGCCGTCGTTATCGGACTTGTGCCCGATGCGCCGGCTGAGCACGCTGGCTTCCAAATTAACGATAAAATTATCGCGGTGAATGGAAGCTCAGTTCAACGTTTTGAAGAGCTGCAGCAGCTCGTCCGCATTAATCCGGGCGTTGCTTTGAATGTACGCGTGGAACGCGATAATACAGAAATAGACATTTCGGTGACTCCCGCAACTGAAGTTGCGACCCTTCCAGATGGTCTCGAATTAGAATATGGAGTCCTTGGGATCCGTGGACCCAATCGGGAGCAGGGGCGTGAATATGTGCGCCATAACCCCTTGGTCGCAATTGCCCAGGCAGCACGAGAGACCGGTCGAACCGTCGCCCTGACATTCACCGCTATTGGGCAGATGATCGCCGGAGACCGCAGCGCTGAGCAACTCGGGGGGCCAATTCAGATCGCACAATTGTCGGAGAATGCAGCGTCGGGTGGACTCGAAAGCCTGGTTTTTCTGGCTGCATTCCTGTCGATCAACCTAGGGCTGATTAATTTATTTCCAATCCCGTTGCTGGATGGGGGCCATTTAGTGTTTTACCTTTACGAAGCGATATTTCGGAAACCAATGGCGGAGAAGGTTCAAGATATTGGTTTCAAAATAGGTCTGGTGTTGGTTTTGGGGCTTATGCTATTCGCGACTAGGAATGATTTGGTTCGTTATCTCGGCATTGGCGGATGACTTGGTCGTTTGCTTGAATTCGGACAGGAGCTGGCGTTGAATCGGGTTGAAACTTGGCATCTACCCGCTAGGCGGAGAGCGTGGTTACGGTGGCTGGCCGTCACAATATTTTGTGTCGGATCGGCTGTTTACGCGCCTTCCCTAGTGGCACAGGACATAGATCGCAATGGCGATCGTATAACCAGCATCGAAGTCGAGGGGTCGCAGCGAATCGAACCCGAGACTGTCTTTACCTATATGAAAATTCAACCGGGTGACATTTATAATCCGGCTGATATGGATGCCTCGCTCAAGGCTCTTTTCGAGTCAGGCCTTTTCCACGACGTTTCGATGGCGCGTGAGGGCGCGAGAATTGTCGTGTCCGTCGTCGAAAACCCAATCATTAATCAACTTGTTTTTGAAGGCAATGATCGGGTCAAAGATGATGAGCTTGAAGTTGAAGTGCAGCTCCAGTCCCTTGAAGTCTATACTCGCCGAAAGGTTGAAAGCGATGTGGCGCGCATTATGCAGGTTTATCGTCGGTCGGGCCGTTTTGCCGCGGTCGTCGAACCGAAAATAATTGAACTTGGCGATAATCGCGTCGATTTGGTTTTTGAAATCGAAGAAGGACCGTCAACCGGGGTCCGCAGTATTGATTTTATTGGCAATTCGGCTTTCAGCGATCGTCAATTGCGATCGGTTGTCTCGACTAAGGAAACAGTAATTTGGCGGTTTTTTAGCAATGCTGATCGCTATGACCCTGATCGTGTCGCGTTCGACGCCCAATTACTAAGGGATTTTCATAAGAATTCAGGTTATGCGGATTTCGAAATTTCGTCTTCAATTGCCGAGTTAACGCAAGACGAAGAAGATTTTATCATCACCTACACAATCGATGAGGGGCCGCGTTATCGCTACGGTACCGTCGAAATTACTTCGGAAATACCTGGGTTAGATGCCACTTCAGTCGCAGCTGGAATTCTCACCGACGAAGGTGATTGGTATAATTCTGCAGAAATTGAGGCGAGCACACAAGCAATCTCGCGTTTGGCCCAATCACAAAATTTCCCATTTGCCGATGTCCGGATTATTGAGGAAAAAGATCAGGCCGGAGCTGTCGTCGATTTGTTTATTGAAGTCTTCGACGGACCTCGAATTTTTGTTGAGCGGATTGATATCAAGGGAAATGTGCGAACCCATGACCGAGTAATACGTCGCGAAATAAGCTTCTCCGAGGGTGACCCCTATAATATCGACGCTGTACGGGGCACAAATGCCCGTCTCGAACGATTAGGGTTTTTCTCGACAGTTGATGTTCAGGCGCGCCAAGGCTCCGGTCCAGATAAGGCCATTGTCGACGTCCGGGTAGCAGAAAAATCGACAGGTTCGATCGAGTTGGCCGGTGGCTTTTCCTCACGAGTTGGTGCCCTGGCCCAAATTTCATTTCGCGAATCAAACTTAATGGGGCGGGCCCAAGATTTACGCATCGCCTTGACCCTGGCAGCCGAAGAAAGCCAAGTCGATTTGAGCTTTACCGAGCCACGATTCCTCGGTCGCAATATCAATGCTGGTTTCGATGTGTTTCGGCGGCTAACCGACCTTGGCGATCAAAGTTCATTCGATGAGGACACGTCCGGCGCCTCGGTCCGTTTGGGTTACAGAATGACCCGCCGTTGGCGTCACACCGTCGCCTACCAGTTTCAGCGAACAGATCTCAAAAATGTTCAAGCCGGGGCTTCCTCTTTGATCACGACCAACGCGGGCGTGACATTGCAATCCTTGGTAACTAACGAGTTTTTCTATAATGCTCTGGATCGGCGATCAAATCCGACGAATGGACATTTCTTTAGCTATTCTGTCGATGTTGCTGGCCTCGGCGGCAATGTTCGGTACGCGCGAAATACCGTAGCGGCCGGGTTTTTTAGACCCTTCATGGACCGTAAATTCGTCTTTGGTATAGACGGTGAAGTCGGGTATATCGTTGGTCTGGGGAAAAATGTCAGGATCACCGATATGTTTTTCCTTGGTGGAGACAGGCTGAGAGGATTTGACGACGCAGGTATCGGTCCTCGTGACGTATTAACGGGGGACGCTGTCGGCGGCAAATTGATGGCGAATGCAACGGTTGAACTGCAGTTTCCGAATTTTTTGCCTGAATCCTTGGGGATCAGTACTGCCGTGTTCTCCGATGTAGGCCTCCTGACGGGTACGGATCAATCGATACCGAGCCTAAGGGACACCGGCCACCTTAGGGCCTCGGTCGGTTTGGGCGTTTCATGGCAGTCACCACTCGGACCGTTCCGTGTTGACTTTGCAACACCGCTTGCCGAAGAGACATTTGACGTTACTGAAGGTTTCCGGATAAGTGTCGGAACTTCATTTTAGGAGGGGGATTTTCTATGTTGGTTAAATTGGCCCGGGGTACGGCGAGGGTGTTTTCGATCGCCGCCTTGGCGGCCCTATTGGCCGTCACTATTACCGTGGGTGAAGCAACAGCTCAATATTCCGGGGGCATCGGCATTGTCGATATGGAACGGGTATTGAACCAGTCAAAGGCGATGTTGTCGGCCCGCTCGCAGCTTGATGAAATTTCATCAAATTACCAGGAAGAAATTTCCGGGGAAGAGGAATCTCTGCGAGCGCGTGATGCCGAGCTGCAGCAAGAGCGAGAGATTCTCGCGCCCGATGCCTGGAATGAAAAAGCTGTTATATTACAACGGGATATTGAGAGTTTAGATCAAAAGATCTTAGCTGTCAGACGAGCCCTTGATGGGTTGTTCGAAGATTCGGTCACCCGGATTCAAGAACTGTTAATTGAGGAGATCGGAATTCTCGCTAATGAACGCGGAATTACCCTTGTGTTGCCCCTAAATTCGATATTGTTCGCGACGGAATATTTTGATGTGACCGCAGATGCTCTTGCGCGGCTTGATACCCGGGTGCCCGGCATTGAGTTGGAGCTGACAGAAGATCAGTTAAGTGGCACGGATACCCCGTAATAAGTCGAAATTGTGCGTTGATTTTTCCTGTTTAGCCGGTTTTTGGGGGGCAAATGGCAGATAAACGCTTTTTTCGTAATAGGGGCCCTTACAAGCTCGCAGAAATAGCACGTATG
Organism: Alphaproteobacteria bacterium; assembly: GCA_021774575.1. GTDB lineage: Bacteria > Pseudomonadota > Alphaproteobacteria > UBA6615 > UBA6615 > JAJFIX01. The sequence goes on from JAJFIX010000031.1 coordinate 29,301, forward strand.
GGCCAAGCCAAAATTTATGGCGACGCAGATCCAAATTCGCTGCATACCGACATCGGCCCGATTGGCGAAGCGGGCCGAGACCATGTAAGTTTTTTGGATAATAAGCGCTATATTGCTGCTTTTGCCGAGAGTAATGCCGGTGCGGTTGTCGTCGCGCCGCAATACATCGACAAAGCGCCGGCCGGCATGGCCCTTCTTGTTTCGGACAAACCCTATCGTTCATTTGCCTTGATTGCGCATGCCTTTTACGAAGAGATAGGTGCGGCGCCCAAGGTAGATGCGTCGGCGATTATCGATCCAGGTGCAATAATTGGTGATGGCTGCAAGATCGACGCCTATGTGGTCATCGGACCGGGGGTAAAAATTGGTAATAACGTGCATCTAGGCGCCCATACAGTTGTCGGGCGGGGTGTTACGGTTGGTGATGAATGTCGTGTCGGTGCTCATGTGACATTGGAATTTTGCGATATTGGGCCTAGAACGCAACTTCACCCGGGGGTCCGTATTGGCCAGCGCGGGTTCGGCTTTGACATGGATGCCCAGGGGTTTATTGACGTTCCCCAGTTGGGGCAGGTGATCGTCGGTGCCGACGTTGAAATCGGCGCAAACACCACGGTTGACCGGGGCGCCGGGCCCGATACTATTATTGGCGACGGATGCAAAATCGATAACCTTGTTCAAGTTGCTCATAATGTTGTATTGGGCAAACGATGCGTGCTCGTTGCACAATCGGGTATTGCTGGCAGTTCTAGGCTGCAGGACAACGTAGTGATCGCGGCGCAGGTTGGTGTTTCCGGGCACCTTGTGCTTGGTGAAAGGGCACATATTGGTGCCCAGGCGGGTGTGATGCGGGATGTGCCGGCAGGGGCCAAATTGGTTGGCAGCCCGGCTATTCCAATACGGGAATTTTTTCGGATGGTGAGTGAGACGCAAAAACTGGGGCGAGGCAGAAAGAAAGTGACAGGCAGTGACTGTTGAGGGGCATAGTGAAATGTCGGCAAAACTAGGCACCGAAGGTGCTGTGACGGCTAGTGATCCGACTGAACAGCCAGAATTGATTTCGGCAGATATTTTGCGGATCATGGAATTGATACCGCACAGATATCCCTTTTTGCTGATCGACAAAGTGCTCGATATCAAGCGAGGAATATCGGCGGTTGGTGTGAAGAATGTCAGTATTAATGAGCAGTTTTTCCAAGGCCATTTTCCCACCTTGCCGGTCATGCCCGGTGTGCTGATAATTGAGGCGATGGCTCAAACGGCCGCAGTCTTGGTCGTCACGTCGATGGGCGAGGCGGCCGAGGGCAAACTCGTCTTTTTTATGAGTATCGATAAGGCAAGATTTCGGAAACCAGTGGTACCCGGCGATGTCCTGCATTTGGAATGTCGTGTTATTCAAAACCGGGGCAATGTCTGGAAATTTGACGGGCGGGCCACAGTGAATGGCCGGTTACATGCTGAGGCAGTGTTTGCCGCGATGATTATGGATAAATAATGGCGGATATACATTCGACCGCCGTCATCGACGAGACGGTCATACTTGGCGCTGACATTGAGGTCGGTCCCTATAGCGTAATTACCGGAAAAGTAGAAATTGGTGCCGGTACAAAAATACACTCTCACGTGGTCATTGGCGGACACACCCAAATCGGTCCAGGGTGCGAAATATTCCCTTTCGCCTCAATCGGCTTAATTCCGCAGGATTTAAAGTTCGGCGGAGAAACGTCGCGGCTGGTCATTGGCGCACGCAATCGTATTCGCGAACATGTGACGATGAACCCTGGGACGCAAGGCGGCGGCCTGCTAACCCGGGTTGGCGATGATTGTTTGTTCATGATTGGGGCCCATGTTGCCCATGACTGTCAGGTTGGAAACCACGTCATACTGGCCAATAACGCGACCCTCGCCGGTCATGTTGAGGTCGGAGATCATGCGATTATCGGCGGATTGTCGGCGATCCATCAATTCGTCAAAATCGGCGCTCATGCGATGGTTGGCGGCATGTCGGGGGTCGAGCATAATGTTATTCCGTTCGGGTCGGCAATGGGCGAACGAGCCCGGCTGAACGGCCTGAACATAATCGGCATGAAGCGGCGGAAATTATCGCGAGACGAAATTCATGCGGTTCGAGATGCCTATCAGCATCTTTTTTCTGATTCGGGTGTAATGTCGGAGCGTATTTTATCTGTGACCGAGAATTACGCGGCGGTTGAACCGGTCATGTCGATCATCGATTTTATCAATGAAGAGTCCTCACGTGCGGTATTGCAGCCGAAAAATGGTGACGGCTAAACCAGATGGCGTGACGGCCATCGCGGATCGATTGGATCACAGGCAAAATGGGGACCAAACTCGGTGCCAAACTCGGAATTGTGGCGGGTGGGGGTGATCTGCCGCTGAAAATCGCTGAGGCCTGTCGGGCGACCGGGCGACCGTTTTACGTTCTTGGGCTCGAAGGGCAAGCCCCGGCCGGACAATTCGACGGATTGCCCCATGGGTGGATACGGTTGGGCGCTGTGGGCGAGGGGGTTTCAATCCTGCGCCGCGAGTTGGTCTCTGAACTTGTTTTCGCCGGTGCTGTTTTGCGTCCGTCCTTGAAGGAATTGCGTCCTGACGCATTTGCCACCCGTGTCTTGGCAAAAAGCGTGTTGCGGCGGGGCGACGACGGCTTACTGCGGGCTCTGATGGACATGTTGGAACGTGAATTGGGAGCAACTTTCGTTGCTCCTGAGGCGTTGCTTGGAGACTTGGTCGCCCGGCAGGGAATATACGGGCAACACCAGCCCGATGAAGATGCCTGGGCAGATATCGAGCATGGCGCCCATGTCGCGCGAACACTAGGTGCCCTCGATATCGGGCAGTCGGTTGTCGTGCAAGGCGGGTTGGTGCTGGGACTTGAAGCCGTCGAGGGAACCGACGCACTTTTGGCACGATGCATTGACCTGGCAAAGGAGGGGGATGGCGGGGTTCTGGTTAAACTCGCCAAGCCGCAGCAAGACCGTCGCGCCGACTTGCCGACCGTCGGCTTGCAAACCATCGACGGTGCGATTTCTGCAGGTTTGCGGGGGATTGCCGTTGAAGTAGGGGGCGCGTTAATTCTCGATGAAGACGCAATGGTGGAACGGGCCGACGCGCAGGGAATTTTTTTCGTTGGATTGGGACCGGGCGGCACAAGGTGACCGACCAGGAGCAAGATCAGCATTTTTTTCTGATTGCCGGAGAGCCGTCGGGCGATGCCCTCGGTGCGGCGCTCATGGCCGGTTTAAAGTCCAATGCAGAACGGGCGGGCCAAAGGTTGAAATTCAGTGGTGTCGGCGGCCCGATGATGGCCAAAGAGGGCTTGGTTAGTCTCTTTGATTATAACGAACTCGCAATCATGGGACTGGTTGAAGTCTTGCCGCGGATCGCTGCTGTTCGTCGGCGCATGCTTGAAACCGTCGTGGCGATCGAAGCGGACCCGCCGATCGCGCTCATTACCATCGATGCCCCGGGTTTTACGGTTGGCGTGGTCAAACGGCTGAAGTCGCGTGAATTTGCTCGCATTCACTATGTCGCCCCGACAGTTTGGGCTTGGCGACCCCGCCGTGTGCATAAATTTCGCCGGCATTTCGATCATTTGATGACGTTGCTGCCTTTTGAACCGCCATATTTCGAGGCTGTCGGTCTATCGTGCGGTTTTGTCGGCCATCCGGTGTTGCAAAGCGGGGCCGACAAGGGCGATGGTGCAGGTTTTCGCCAACGTCATAAAATATTACCCAAAACACCCCTTATCTGTGTCTTGCCGGGCAGCCGAAATGGAGAAGTCCGGCGTATGCTTGAGCCTTTTGGCGAAGCCCTTGCGATACTGGCGGTGGACCGGCCTGATATGCGTGCTGTCATTCCTGCAATGCCTGCCGTCGAAGAGTTTATTCGAACGACGACTGCCGATTGGGCGGTACCGGTGGAAATAGTATCGGCGCTTGATGAGCGTTTGGATGCGATGGCGGCTTCAAATGTTGCCTTGGCCGCGTCGGGAACAGTTTCTCTGGAACTGGCGATGGCCCGAATTGCCCCGGTCATTTCCTATCGTATGGCGCCGATTACCGTCTGGCTGCTCAGGCGTATGGTAAAGGTAAAATACGCAAATTTGATCAATATCATCCTTGATACCGAAGCGGTTCCCGAATTGATTCAGGAAAAATCCACGCCAGAGAATTTGGCCGCCGAACTCGCCGCTATTTTGAGCGACAGCGTGCGCCGGCACCAAATTATCACGGCCCAAGATACCGCGATAAAGGCTCTGTCACCACCGGCCGTTAACGGTACGCAACGGCCGGGGGACTGTGCTGCGCAGGCTGTTGGCAATATCGTCGACGCCTGGAAGCCGACGGACCGACCCTAGGGCTAGAGCCGGTCCTTTAAGGTGATAAAGTTACGCTCGGCTTCGCCGGTGAAAATTTGGCGTGGCCGGCCGATCCGTTGGCTGGGATCCTCAATCATTTCTTTCCATTGGGCTACCCAGCCAACCGTGCGAGCGAGGGCGAACAGCACCGTAAACATGCTTGTCGGAAAACCGATGGCACTCAAAATGATGCCCGAGTAAAAATCAACGTTGGGAAAGAGCTTGCGCTCGACGAAATACTCGTCTTCCAGGGCAATTCGCTCCAATTCCATAGCGAGTTCAAGCAAGGGGTCATCAATTCCCAATTCTTCAAGAACCTCATGGGTCGATTGCCGCAATACAGCAGCGCGCGGATCGTAGTTTTTATAGACTCTGTGGCCAAAACCCATCAGGCGGAAGGGGTCGTCTTTGTTTTTGGCCTTTTCTAGATACTCGGGAATTCTCTCCTTCGACCCAATTTCATTGAGCATATTCAAGACCGCCTCATTGGCGCCGCCATGAGCTGGCCCCCAAAGTGACGATATACCGGCCGCAATACAGGCAAAGGGATTGGCACCCGACGATCCAGCGAGACGCACTGTCGATGTTGATGCGTTTTGTTCGTGATCGGCATGCAGGATGAAGATGCGATCCATCGCCTTGGCGACCGAAGGGCGCACTATATATTCTTCAGTCGGGACGGCGAAGGTCATGTGAAGGAAGTTTTCGGCGTAAGAGAGATCGTTTCGCGGGTAGGTAAACGGTTGGCCGACCGAAAATTTATAAGCCATGGCGGCTATCGTCGGCATCTTGGCGATCATGCGATGAGCCGAAATCATTCGATGGGTCGGGTCATCAATGTCGATACTGTCATGATAAAAGGCTGACATAGCACCGACCACGCCAACCATGATGGCCATCGGATGGGCATCCCGGCGAAATCCCCGATAGAGATAAAGCAGTTGCTCGTGGACCATGGTGTGGCGAAGAATTGTAGCCTCGAATTCTTGCTTGCGATCCGCATTGGGTAGGTCGCCATAAAGCAGCAAGTGGCAAACTTCCAAATAATCGCTGTTTTCCGCCAGCTCTTCGATCGAGTAGCCACGGTGTCGTAGAATACCGACATCGCCGTCGATATAGGTGATTTCGGATTCGCAACTTGCCGTCGAGGTAAAGCCGGGGTCATAGGTAAACATGCCCGTTTCCGCATAAAGCTTGCGGACATCGATGGCACGGGGGCCGAGAGTGCCACCCAGGACTGGCAAGTCGAATGTTTTGCCTGTGGAATTATCGGTAACGGTGACGGTTGCATCCGTCGTTTTTGCGGCCTTAACGTTCATTAAATCCCTGCCTTATAGCTTCGGTTAACCCAAATTTTGACGGCAACTGGATTCTAGCCAGCCGCAGCCGCGCGGATGCGCGCAATTACTTCATCTTTGCCGAGGATCGCCATGACCTCGAATATGCCCGGCGACGCTGTCGATCCGGTTAGTGCGGCCCGCAACGGCTGGGCAATTTTGCCCAGCTTTAAATCTGCAGCCTCACAAAAAGCCCGTATTTTTGCTTCAATTCCGGATAAGTCCCATGGTTCAACCTCCGAGAACTCATCCGCCAGACTGCTCAATCTAGAAATTGCGTCTGAATTCAACAGGTTCTTCGCTTTTTCTGACATGACGCCTGGAGGGCCGGGACAATATATCATTGATGCGTCGGTAAGTTCTACTAGGCTGTGCGCTCTTTCTTTGAGACTGCCCAGGCCAAGGCGAATTCGCGCGATCATTTGCGGCTCGGGAGCGACCTCGGTGCTGGCTGTCATGAACTCGGTCAGCGCGGTCAGCAATGGTTCGTCATCCATTTGGCTGAGGTAGTGGCTGTTAAGACTGTCGAGTTTGGCAAAGTCAAAACGGGCCGCACTTTTGTTAACTTGCGCGAGGTCAAACCAGGCGACCGCCTGCTCGGTCGAAATGATTTCATCGTCGCCGTGGGACCAGCCGAGCCGCAGGAGATAATTGCTGATTGCCGCCGGCAGATATCCCATTTCGCGATAAGCCTCGACCCCAAGCGCTCCGTGACGTTTTGAGAGTTTGGCGCCGTCGGGACCGTGAATGAGCGGAATATGGGCAAATTCCGGCACCTCCCAATCGCAGGCGGCAAACAGATGATGCTGGCGAAAAGCATTGTTGAGATGGTCATCGCCCCGGATAATTCGGGTCACACCCATCTCATGATCATCGACAACCACGGCAAGCATATAAGTTGGCATCCCGTCGGCCCGTAAAAGGATGAAATCGTCTAATTGCTGGTTGGGAACGGTCACCTCGCCTTGCACCAGATCGGCGATTGTTGTGCTGCCCTGCCGGGGCATCTTTATTCGGATAGTTGGGGAGATCCCATCGGGGGCGTCCGCCGGGTCGCGATCGCGCCAGCGTCCATCATAAAGCGTCGGACGGCCCGCAGCGCGGGCCTCTTCACGCATTTTAGTAAGTTCTTCGGGAGTACAATAGCATCGATATGCATGACCAGCTGCCAGCAACTCGTTGGCCACCTCCGCGTGACGGGCCCGGTTTGCCGACTGATAAATTTCATCGCCGTCCCAATCGAGGCCCAACCATCGTAATCCATCGATGATTTTCTCAATTGCGTCGGGAGTTGAGCGTTTGGTGTCTGTATCTTCGATGCGCAAAAGAAACTTGCCACCGGCGTGGCGTGCGGCCAGCCAATTAAAGAGGGCGGTTCGTGCGCCTCCAATATGGAGCAATCCGGTTGGTGATGGAGCAAACCTGGTAACGAGGGTCATGGTGGAGGCCTTGCAAGAGGTGACAGAGCGCGGCGCACCCCATACCATATGACTCGAAAAGGAACAAACCCGGAGCCGCTACGCGGCTGCATAGTCCATTCCCGGAGCCGCTATGCGGCTGCATAGTCCATAATTGTGTTCGTATCAGAGTTTTTGATGACTTCGAGCCAGCCAGAGCCCTTAGACGCCCAACCGAAACAATTGGGCGATACCGCCTTATCGCAAGAGCCGGCTAATTTTTTCGTCGTTACTCTGGTGGCCGAGAGAGATCAATTACCCCAATGGCTGGCGGTTGCATTTGGTGGCGGCGCGCTGCTCTATTTTTCACTGCACGTAGAACCGCCCTGGTGGCTGACATGCGCCAATATCGCGGTGGCCACCTTGCTTGCCTGGGGAATGCGGCGTTGGGTTGCTTGGTCTTTTGTCGCCTATGTATTGCTGTCGGTGGCATTGGGGGTTGGGATGGCTCAATGGCGGGTAAACCGAGTTGCTGCGCCGGTGCTCTCGTCAGAAATTGATTTCACCAATATTACCGGGCGCGTCGTCACCTTTGAGCCACAGCAGAGCGGTTACAGGCTGGTTCTAGATAATGTGACCATTGATGATGTCTCCGGCGACCAAGTGCCGTTACGCGTTCGGGTGACGGCGCGAGGTGCGCAGGAAAATTGGATTGATATTCGGCCCGGCGATTGGATCAGCGGTCGCGCTGGATTATCGCCGCCGTCTGGCCCTGCCTATCCCGGTGGATTTGATTTCCAACGAAATGCCTGGTTCCAAAGGTTGGGGGCAGTGGGGTTTACTTTCGGTCAGCCTGAAATTATTCCGCCGCCCCCTGGGCCAGGCACGGGCGGCGCTGAGCGGTTTCAACCTTTCAGGATTTTTTCGACCGGGGTCGAAGGTTTGCGCCAAAAAATATTTCTTCGCATAAGCCAAGCTTTGCCGGGTCAGACAGGGGCGGTTGCGGCGGCCCTAATGGTCGGCAAGCGTGGCGCCATACCCGAGGAGGTCCAGGTGGCGATGCGCCAAGCCGGATTGGCGCATTTGCTGGCAATATCGGGTTTGCATCTCGGCCTATTGGCGGGGCTGATATTTTTCATTGTGCGCGGTGGGCTGGCGCTTTTTCCGCGATTGGCTTTGCGGTATCCGATAAAGAAATGGGCCGCCTTCATTGCTCTTGGGGCTAGCCTTTTTTACCTCTTCATTGCCGGGGCGACGGTGCCGACCCAGCGCTCTTTTGCCATGCTGGCGCTGGTTCTAGGAGCGGTCATGATTGATCGGTCGGCAATATCCATGCGCCTTGTCGGATGGGCGGCGGTGGTCATATTGGCATTTCGCCCGGAAAGCCTCGTCGGAGCGAGCTTTCAGCTATCATTTTCTGCCGTGATAGCTCTCGTCGCAGCCTATGAGGCGATGGGGGATCGATGGCGCTTCAGCTATGGTCGCGGCCGATTTTTGCGACGGGCGCTCATCTACCTGGCCGGAGTGAGCATGACAACGGTCATTGCTGGCACCGCCACGGCGCCGTTTGCCCTGCAAATTTTTCATCAAGTCGCGGTGTATGGGGTCGCTGGTAATATAGTCGCGGTGCCCATTGTAGCGCTCTGGGTTATGCCGTTGGCCTTGCTCGCCTTTGTCCTGATGCCGTTCGGTCTCGATTTTATTGCGTTGATCCCGATGGGGTGGGGGATCGATTTGGTCATTTCTGTCGCAACACATGTCGCCGCATGGCCGGGCTCGACATTTCACGCACCCTCTTTGCCGGGATGGGGATTTGGCTTGGTTGTTTCGGGTGGGCTGTGGCTTGCCCTTTGGCGGCGACCCTGGCGCCTTTGGGGGGTGGGCGCGATTGCCATTGGTCTCTGGTCGGCGAGTTTCATTAATCCGCCCGATATTCTGGTTGCCGGGGATGCGTCGCTCGTTGGGATCCGCGTGACCCCCCCTCAAGGCACAGAAAAATTGCTGGTATCGCAAAGTCGGCGCAATAGATTTACCCGCGGCGTTTGGCTTGAGGCGCTTGGCCTAGATGAATGGGAGAAATTTCCCGACAGCGAACCCTCGCAAAGTGCGGAATTAATGTGCGACCGGTTGGGCTGCATTTATCGAAAGTCGGGAACACTGATCGCCGTGCCAACCGATATCCGCGCACTGAACGAAGATTGTGGATCTGCCGATATAATCATTTCGACCGTACCGGTGCCGCGAACCTGCACCGGACCGCGTCTGGTCATCGATTTTTTCGATTTACGGTATCGCGGCGCACATTCTATTTGGCTAGGCACCGACGATGCGGGGCGTAGCCAGTCGGCCAATGAACGACGCGGGCGCCGACCATGGGTTCGCTAAACTGGGTTCGCTAAACTGGGTTCGCTAAACATGGGTTCGATAATAGGGGTTTGCTAACTGCGTAAACTCCAAAATATTGTTTAATAACTGCGCATTAGGCCAACTAATTTACCTTGTATTTCAACTTGGTCAGGGCCGAATATGCGGGTTTCATAGGCCTGGTTTGCTGGTTCAAGGGCAACCGACTTATGGCGTTTGCGCAGCCGCTTGAGTGTCACCTCATGACCATCGACAAGGGCAACCACGATCGCTCCATTTTCGGCGGTGCGGCATCGTTCAATGAGTACGGTGTCGCCGTCATGAATACCGGCCTCGACCATCGAATCGCCGCCGACGGTTAGGCAATAAAACTCGCCGCGGCCAACCATTTCAGGCGGCACCGATACTCGCGAGCTTTCATCACGCAGTGCTTCGATCGGTGTGCCTGCGGCAATAGTGCCGAGCATCGGCAGTTCGACGGGTGCCTTGGCTGACTGTCCGGCGACGGTCGGATTGCCGCTGCCATGGCCGCCTTCAATGACTTTCGGGTCAAATTTGCCATTTGGTCCTGACGAGGGCGCGGCACCATATGCGGTTTGGCGCGCTGTCGCCCGATTGTTCCTCGAAGCTTTTCCGGCAGCGGCTTTGAGCCCCAAGCCCTTCAGGGCAACATCGTCCGGTAATCTGAGAATTTCAAGCGCCCTTGCGCGATGGGGCAGGCGGCGAATAAAACCTCTCTCTTCAAGTCCGGTAATCAAACGATGTATGCCGGATTTTGATTTCAACTCCAGCGCATCCTTCATTTCATCAAAGGATGGCGATACCCCGTGCCGGTTTAAATGGCTATTTATGTAGACAAGCAGTTGATTTTGTTTCTGCGTAAGCATCGATTAGACAATTCCACTCCCGGTGACCCCCCGTCTTGGGTTCCCGACACGTTTTCGGTCGGGTAAACGCCACCTGCCCAGAGTTCCCGGCGCCAGTCCTCGGCACCGAAATTCTATATGCAGTACACCGAATTTGTCCGAATCCCAGATTTAGAACAAAACGGCAACCTTATAAATGTTCTAAAGATGTTCTTTTGTTCGGTCAAGGCGGTTAATGGTCAATTAACGATATTTGAAGAGAGAGTTTGGGTTAGGAATTCTCAAAATTGAGGGTATCGACCGTCTCGCCCGCACGCGATGCCGGCGCGCCCGGTGGCCGAATTATCAGGCAGTCGGCTTCATGCATTGTTCGCAGCATTGAGCTGTCTTGGCGCGAATAGGGGTGTGCCGTTGTGCGATTACCGTCGCGGACTAGGCGGGCGCGCAAATAGGACTGCCGGCTGTCATTCGCGGCCAAATTTTCGGCTAGGGTGGCCGGTTGAACCTGCGGCAGGAGGTCACGCTCATGGCGCCCAGACATTTTGGCAATGGCGGGACTTAGGAACAGCAGGCCACAGACCAAACTCGAAACAGGATTTCCGGGCAGACCGAGGAATGCCATATCTCCACCCTCGGGTCGAAATTGGCCGAAAATAAGTGGTTTTCCAGGACGCATGGCGATTTTCCAGAAATCGACACTGAGGCCCATTTTACCCAAAACCGGTTGAATGAGATCATGGTCGCCGACTGACGCACCGCCCGTCGTAACCAGCATATCGCACCCAGCGGCCGCTTTAGCCCGTGAGGTGAGACCGTCCTCGTCATCGCTCGCGATACCAAGGTCGACGGCAATGCCGCCGGCGTTTTCAATCAGTGCGGCTAGGGCAAAATTATTGGAGCTAACGATCCGGGTCGCCCCGGTTTCATCACCGGGTAGAACAATTTCATCACCAGTCGCAAGCAGTGCTATTCGCGGTTTGCGCGCGACATTGAGCCACGAAACGTTCATCGCTGCAATCAGTCCGATGGCGCGGGGGTTAAGCCGAGTGCCGGGCGTGACGAGGGTCTCTCCGACACTGAAATCCAGTCCGGCCGGTCGCACGTAATGGCCGCTCGGTACCGTGACGCCAATTTCTACCGTTCCGGCCGCCGCATCTTCTTTTGTGTCTTCTTGAATGACGATGGCGTCGGCCCCGGCGGGCAAAGGGGCGCCGGTAAAGATACGGGCGGCCTGGCCTGGACCAATTATTTTCGAACTCATTTTCCCCGCAGGAATGCGATCAACAATCTCCAACGTCGTTGGCGCTGCACCGACATCGCCTGCTCGCACCGCATAGCCATCCATCGCCGAAAGAGCGACAGGCGGTTGGGTCGTCCGGGCGACCACCGGGCCGGCGAGAACTCTGTTGTTTGCCGCGGCAATGCCGATTTGCTCGCTTGGGCTTGGCGCCAGTGTGGCAAGAATGCGTGCCTGTGCTTCGTCGACGGAAATCATTTGAGCCGGCCGGCAACCGAATAGGGCCCCGACTTGCCGCCGGATTTATGGACGAGGTGAATATCGGTAATTCTAATCCCCTTATCGGCGGCTTTGCACATATCGTAGATTGTCAGGGCGGCTATCGAGGCGGCCGTCATCGCTTCCATCTCGACCCCGGTTCGTGCCGTTGTTCGGGCTGTTGCAGTGACGTCAATCGTTGGGCCCTTTTCGTCGAGCGCAAAGTCGACCGTAATTTGGGTGAGCGGCAGCGGGTGACAGAGCGGAATGAGCTCGGCGGTCCGTTTTGCCGCCATAATGCCGGCAATCCGAGCGACGGATAGAACGTCGCCCTTGGCGACTTGCCGGTCATTAATCAGATCGAACGTTTCCCGGTTGAGGCAAACACGGGCGCTAGCGCCCGCGACTCTTTCGGTTTCGGCTTTGCCGCCAACGTCGACCATTTTTGCCTTGCCGTCGGTATCGATATGGCTGAGTTTTGCCATTATGCGGCCTCTTTGGGGTGGAGCAGCGCTTGGGTTGCCGCGGTCACATCGGCTTTGCGCATTAAGGCTTCGCCGATTAAAAAGCATCCGACGCCGCACGCGGCCATGCGGTCGAGATCACTTCTGGTGAACAATCCGCTCTCACTGACAATGAGCGGCGGCGTTGCAAGCCCGGCCTGCGCAATCAGTGGCACCAAGGTTTCGGTCATCGCAATATCTACCGCCAAGGTCTTTAAGTTTCGGTTGTTGACGCCAATCAAGGTGGGGGAGAGTTTTAGCCCGCGTTCGACCTCTTCCGCGCTGTGGGTTTCGACCAGTACGTCCATCGACCAGGCCGCCGCCGCTGCGGCAATTTCGAGCGCCTGCGCGTCGGAAAGGGCGGCCATGATGATCAATATACAGTCGGCGCCGAGAGCCCGTGATTCAGCAACCTGATAGGGGTCGACCATGAAGTCTTTGCGCAAAACCGGCAGATTTGTGGCCGCCCGTGCCTCGACTAGATAAGTATCGTGTCCCTGAAAATAGGGTGTGTCGGTGAGCACTGAGAGGCAGGCTGCGCCGCCGGCTTGATAGGCGGCAGCGAGAAGGGACGGATTGAAATCGGATCGGATCAGGCCTTTTGACGGCGAAGCCTTTTTGATTTCCGCAATTAAACCATAGGATCCGGCCGATTGTTTTGCCTTGAGGGCGGCGGCAAATCCGCGAACGGGTGATTGCTCGTTGCCCTTGCGTTCAAGCTCAGCAAGGCTGGTTTGGGCCTTGCGTTCGGCAACCAGCTTGCTTTTTTCGGCGCAAATTTTGGCTAATACATCCGACATGGTTTTAGGCTCTTGCTTTCCAATTTTAGCTGCGGTTGGTGATTTCAATCATACGGTCCAAATGTCTTCTAGCATCGCCGCTATCGATTGCATTTTCGCCCATCCTGCAGGCTGCATTAATCTCGCTGGCCTGTCCGGCAACGATCAGACCGGCCGCGGCGTTTAGCACGACAATGTCGCGGTAGGCGCCGGGCTCGCCGTCCAGCATTGTTTTCAAGGCAGCGGCATTATAGTCGGGGTCGGCGCCTTTCAAATCGGCGAAAGTAGCGCGAGGCAATCCGGCATCCTCGGGAGTGATTTCGAAGGTGCGGACGGCGCCGTCCTTCAATTCGGCAACCTGCGTCACCCCGGTCGTGGTCATCTCATCCATGCCGTCGCCATGCATCACCCAGGCTTGTTCAAGTCCCAGTTTACCCAGCGTTTTTGCCATGGGTTCGACCCATTGGGGGGCGAAGACCCCAATAATTTGGCGCTTTACATGGGCCGGGTTGGAAAGGGGGCCGAGCAAATTAAAAATTGTTCGTGTGCCGAGCTCGACCCGGGGGCCGCCGACATTGGCCATGGCCGCGTGGTGGCGGGGGGCCATCAGAAAACCGACATTATTTTCCCATAATGATTCACGAACGAGGCTCATATCCGCGTCGATATTGATGCCGAGCGCTGTCAACACGTCTGCAGCACCGGTTTTTGAACTCAGAGCCCGGTTTCCATGCTTGGCGACAGGAACGCCGCAGGCGGCGATTAAAAAACTCGCAGCGGTTGAGATGTTGAGCGTGCCCTTTGCGTCTCCCCCCGTGCCACAGGTATCAATAGCGCCGTCGGGCGGGTCGATATGCAAGGCTTTGCTGCGCATTACCCGCGCCGCACCGGTAATTTCGTCAACGGTTTCCCCGCGAGTCCGCAGGGCCATCAGGAAACCGCCAATTTGGGCCGGAGTTGCGTTGCCCGACATGATTATCTCAAAAGCGGTCTCGGCCTGGTTTTGATCGAGGGATTGGCCGGTGGCGACGATAGCAAGCAGCGGCTTGAGGTCGCTGTCGGCCCGGTCATGGGTGGCGTTGTTCATGCGATAACCCGTTCAAATTCCGGCACGGCATCGATAGTCTTGCCTGTCGCAATTTTTAGAAAATTTGCCAGCAAACTGTGACCGGCCTGTGAAGCGATGCTTTCGGGATGAAATTGAGCGCCAAATATTGGCAGAGTGCGATGAGCAAGCCCCATAATGACCGAATTGTCACCTTCGCCTTCAATTTCAGCCGTCACCTCAAGCTCGCTAGGCAGGCTAGAACGCTCAACGACGAGCGAGTGGTATCGGGTGGCAATGAAGGGGTTTGGCAGGCCTTCGAATATGCCGGTTTCGCCATGTTGAATTGGGCTTACCTTACCATGAACGATTTCCGGGGCTGCCACGACTTTGCCGCCGAAAGCTTGGCCGATTGCCTGATGGCCGAGGCAGATACCCAACATTGGGATGCCAGCATCAGCGGCGGCGCGCACGAGATCAAGACAGATACCCGCATTGTCGGGCACTGACGGTCCTGGCGACAAAACGATGGCTTCCGGTTTCAGGGCAATTGCCTGTTGGGCCGAAAGTTTGTCGTTGCGCTGCACCGACGTCTCCGCACCCAACTCGCCCAAAAAATGGACGAGGTTGTATGTGAAACTATCGTAGTTATCGATTAATAAAATCATTTCATAGTCTTATTTTGTATACTGAAGGTGTTACTTTACCAGTTTTTAGCGCCTCGCGGCAAATCGAATGGCCTCATCTGCGGCTCGAAGCAGTGCTTTGGCTTTGTTCTGACTTTCTTCATATTCGGATTTTGGCTGACTGTCGGCAACCACACCGCCTCCGGCCTGGGCATACATTTTACCGTCTTTGACTAGGGCGGTGCGCAAGGCAATGCAGGTATCCATCTCGCCACCGGCGCCGAAATAACCGACGGCCCCGCCATAAAAGGACCGGCGCACCGGCTCCAACTCGTCAATTATCTCCATGGCGCGAACTTTTGGCGCGCCGGAAACGGTTCCGGCGGGGAAGCCGGCAATCAGTGCTTTTAAAGCGTCATAGGTCGGCGATAACTTGCCGACGACATTGGAGACTATGTGCATGACGTGGCTGTAATTCTCGATGACGAATTTTTCCGTCACTTTGACCGTACCGATTTCGGCGACCCGGCCGACATCATTGCGCCCGAGATCGAGCAGCATGATGTGTTCTGCGCGCTCTTTGGGGTCGGCGAGCAGGTCGGCGGCTAATTCGGCGTCCTCAGCCTTGGTTTTGCCACGGGGGCGCGTTCCGGCGATGGGACGGATGGTTACCTCGTCGTCGCGTAGCCTCACCAATATTTCGGGACTGGATCCGACGATGGCGAAATGATTAAAATTGAGGAAAAACAAAAAGGGTGATGGATTGAGCCGCCGAAGAGACCGGTACAGCGAAAACGGCGGCAGGGTGAAAGGCAGCTCAAACCGCTGGCTCGGGACAACTTGAAAAACATCGCCCTGACGAATATAGGATTTGGCTTTTTCGACCATATCGAAGTAATTTTCTGGGGTCATATTGGCCGTCGGCTTCGGCGGCTCGGCATCGACCTCGGTCGCCTCACGGCGATAGGGGAGCGATCGGGAAAAATCATTTTCAATATCGCTCAGTCTTTCGCGGGCTTGAGCATAGGCGGCTCCCGCACTCACATCCGGCGCCGGTCGAACCGGTGTAACGACAGTAACCACATCCTCGATACTGTCGAACACCGCCATCACAGTCGGGCGAACGAAAACGGCGTCGGGAATACCGATTGTATCGGGGTTGGCGTCGGGCAGCTCTTCCATCAGCCGCACCATGTCGTAGCCGAGATAGCCGACGAGACCAGCCGCCATCGGCGTGATACCCTCGGGCAGGTCAATCCGGCTCTCGTCGATAAAATCGCTTAATGCGTCGAGGCTTGGTTTGTCGCAGGGGGCGAATGCATCCAAGTCAAATCGGGCCTGGCGATTGATTTCAGCCCGGTTGCCGAAGGCGCGCCAAATCACATCGGGCTTTAATCCAATACCCGAATACCGACCGCGGACAGCGCCGCCTTCGACGGATTCAAGTAAAAAACTATATGGCCGCTCGTCGGCAAGCTTCATGAAGGCCGACACCGGCGTTTCCAGGTCGGCGACCAAACTTGTCCAGATAAGCTGCGGCTTACCAGAGGCGTAGACCGCTTCAAATGCGGCAAAATCCGGGGAAACGGTCATTGGGGCTTTGCTTGTCTATCGGTTAACGATTGAAAAAGAGCTCTTCAATTGTCGAGCTTTCCACGTTGACTTTGATGTCGGCGCGCAAGGCCTCGGTCATTTGGACGATGAGGTCCTGAGCCATGCTGAATTTCAGCTGGTCGACCAAGCCGGTCCATTCCTCGACATCGTCCCCAGGCTCGGCAATATCGACTGCAGTTAAACGGCCAACCAACATCGCAGTATCGAGATCGACGCTAAATGCGTCTCCAACCTCGACACCAAACAGGGGGTCAATCAGTCCCGAGGGCAGGCCGCCGGTGTGACCTGAGCGGGTGAAGGGCTCGGGAGCAATGACGTCATAGCCAAACCTGGTGCTGACGGTGTCGCTGCTTGCCCCGCCGCGCAGCTGCTCTGTTATTTCTTCGGCTTGCGCACGGGCGAGGTCCATTTTTCTCTCCGATACCCAGGCCGCGCTCACCTTATCGGCAATTTCGGCCTGATCGGGAATGCGGTCGGCGATCACTTCATCGATCGAAACGAAAAAGAAACCGCCATTATCGGTAAAGATCAATTGGCCCGACTGGCCGTCGGACAGGGAGAATATCTCTGTCAGGACTTTTTGGTCGAATGGCAGGTTTTCGGCAAAATTGCCCTCGCCATCGGTTCCGTCGTGGGCTACCGGACCGACATTTAGCACCGGCAAGCCGACATCGCTGGCCGCTTCATCTAAATTGGCGCCTCCGGCCAAAGCATCGTCGACCAGGTCGGCATAATCGAACAAAACCAAATTGGCCTCTTCCAATGCAAGACCCAGGCGCAAATCTTCGTGTACCTCGTCGAGGGGCGGAACAACACCACCTTCGCTCGATTGAACATGGATGAGCACCCACCCAAAAGCGGTTTCGAACGGTTCCGTCACCCCGCCAACCTCGGCTGAAAATGCCGGACCAGACTGTTCGGGCAGCAATTCCTCGCGCCTGACAACGCCAATTTCATCGGCACCGACGCCAAGGGCGGCCGCGACCGCATCACCAAATGCAGCACCGTTGGAGATGGCGTCATAGGTCGATTGTGCCGTCTCGACGTTGGGGAAGATGGCTTGTTCCAAAAAACGGCGTTCCGGCGGCGTGAACTGGTGCCCACGTTCTTCATAGGCGGTAACAATTTGCTCTTCAGTGATTTCAATGTCGGCGGCAAGGCTGTCCGGGGTCACCCAGAGCACCGTCGCCATACGCGTCGGCACTGTACGGAAACTCTCTTGGTTATCGGAATAGAACTGCGCCAACTCACCGGCACTCGGCGTCGCAGGGTCAGCTTGGCTTGCCGCATCGATGAGGAATATTTCGGCTGTCCGCTGCTCGTAATAATAATGATACAGCGCTTCAGCCAGCGGCTTGGGGGCGGTAACGCCCAAAAACAGGCTGCCTACATATTGGTCTTGGACAATGATTTGGCCGCGCAGCGACTCGGCAAACTGACTTTCGCTCATTCCCCGCTGCAGCAAATACGTATCAAAGGCGATTCGATTGAACTGGCCGCCGGCTTGGAACGCAGATTGCGAAATGATCTGATCGGCGATGATATCGTTGCCGACGACGAGCCCGAGCCGGTCGGCACCCTCTTCGAACAGGGCTTGATTAACCAATTCACTGACTGTTAGCGCCATCACTTCGCGTTGTTGATCCAGGTTTAGGATGCCCTGAGATCCATTCTGCTGCGAGGCGCGGCTCGTTTGAATGTTGAATTGTGTTTGAACATCGTTAACGCCGTAGGATATCGACCCCACTTCCACCAACGCATTGACATTGCCCAGAAAGGCCGAGGTCAGGTTGCCAGAGACGCCAAAAAAGGCCACGAATGTCAGCGCAAGAAGGCCAAGCAAGGCTTTCATATACCAGGTCTTCGACCCTTCACGAAGAGAGCTGAGCATATCTGTGTATCTCCTTAAAACTCGAACGGCGAATTACGGGCCGAAGACTGTCTCGGCCGACTATGAATCAGAGGGCGTTTAAGGGTATATGACAGCCGAACGGGTTCCGCAACGCCCGACATTTCATCAGGGTTTTTCAAGGATAGATTGAGGATGGGTAATGAGCGAGCATGATCGCCGACCGTTGGTCGCGGGAAACTGGAAAATGAACGGATTACAGCAAGATGGGCTTGCGCTGGCACGCGCGGTGGCCAACGAAATGCCGAAGCCTGGACCTGAAATCCTCATTTGCCCACCGGCAACATTGGTCAACGCTATTGCCCAATGCGTGGAAGGAAGCTCGGTCTTGGTTGGGGGCCAAGATTGTCACCCAGCCACCAGTGGCGCGCATACCGGCGACATAAGTGCTGAAATGCTCGTCGATGCCGGTGCGACCCATGTCATTTTGGGCCACTCTGAGCGCCGTCAAGATCACGGTGAAACCAGCCCCGACATACGAGCCAAACTCACCGCCGCCCACGACGCTGGACTGGTCGCCATCGTCTGCATCGGCGAAACTCTTGCCGAGCGCGACGCGGGCCAGACCCTCGACATCCTGTCGGCTCAACTCGAAGCAAGTCTGACCCCTGCCGGAGACCATCGAGTGACAGCGGGAAATACGGTCATTGCTTATGAACCAATATGGGCAATCGGCACCGGGCGAACACCGAGCCTGGATGATGTTGGCGTTGCCCACGCCCATATTCGCAGTTTTCTTGCCACTTTGATCGCCGCAGAGGCTGGTGGTATGCGCCTACTTTACGGCGGCTCAGTGAAGCCTGGGAACGCTGAAGAACTACTGGCAATAGCCGATGTCGACGGCGCCCTGGTCGGTGGGGCCAGTCTCCAGGCTGAAGATTTCTGCGCAATTGCGGCTGCAGCACACTCATAACAATGTAGGTGATTGTGGTTGGGTTCGAAAAGACTGGCGCGCGCGCCGATTTGGGCCTAAATAGCGTGGCTTCATATTATAGGTTAGATCAATGACGTTTTTGCTAGTCATACATATGCTGTTGGCCCTTGGAATTGTTGGGCTGGTATTGCTGCAGCGATCAGAGGGCGGTGCGCTCGGAATTGGTGGTTCCGGGGGCGGCGGCATGGGCGGTTTGATGGGAGGCCGCGAGGCCGCCAACTTGCTGACCAGAGCAACCGCTGTTTTCGCCGCACTGTTTTTTACGACAAGTATCGTCTTGTCGATATTGTCCGGCGGCACTGGTGGCAGCCGGTCGATATTGGATGATCGGCCGCAACCGGTTTCCGTGGATCCGGCGGCTACGACACCGGCTGACGGTGCGGTGAGCGAGGATGGCTCTGAGGATATACCGGCGGCAGGTGTTCCGTTAGATGAGTGATTGGGTAACCCAGCAACATAGTCTTTCGAATTTGGCGGCACAGGTGCCGCCTTTTTCATGCGCGGCGGTTGATTTTTTTACGGTTTCGGGGCGTTGCTGACTCTGCGACGCGTGTATTCTCTGATATAGAAGAACACTATGGCGAAATTCATTTTTATCACCGGCGGCGTGGTCTCTTCTCTAGGTAAGGGGCTTGCATCAGCCTCGATTGGGGCATTGCTTCAGGCCCGTGGCTATACCGTGCGGGTGCGCAAACTCGATCCCTACTTAAATGTCGACCCGGGGACTATGAGCCCTTACGAGCATGGCGAAGTGTTTGTCACCGATGACGGTGCGGAGACCGACTTGGACCTCGGTCATTACGAACGATTTACCGGCGTTGCGGCAAAACAGTCCGACAATGTCACGTCTGGACGTATCTATTCCCAGGTGTTGGCGAGGGAACGGCGCGGGGCCTATTTAGGGGGTACGGTTCAAGTAATTCCCCATGTCACCGACGGTATAAAAAAATTCGCCACCGATGATCTCGATGGCGAAGATTTCGTGTTATGTGAAATTGGCGGCACGGTTGGCGATATTGAAAGCTTGCCGTTTTTGGAGGCGATCCGACAATTGCGCAATGACTTGGGTGAACGACAAACGATGTTCGTTCATTTGACCTTGGTGCCCTATCTTGCCGCTGCTGGCGAACTCAAGACGAAACCGACCCAACATTCGGTAAAGGAATTGCAAGGCGTCGGCATTCGGCCCGATATCATTATTTGCCGGTGCGAACGAGAGATTCCCGACGGTCACCGGCTTAAAATTGCCCAGCTGTGCAATATTCGTTCGGAGGCTGTGATCCAAGGGCTGGACGTCGACACGATTTATCAAGTGCCCCTCGATTATCATGCGCAAAAAGTCGACGAAATTGTACTTGAACATTTTGATTTGCCGGCGGGTAAGGCACCGGACCTCGGCAAATGGCACACAATCGTTAATAGGCTTCGTGAACCCGAAGGGACGGTAAATATCGTCGTAGCGGGAAAATATACCGATCACGCCGATGCTTATAAATCGTTAGCCGAGGCCCTGACTCATGGCGGCATCGCCAACAATGTTCGGGTCAAAGCCCATTGGGTTGGCAGTGAGCAATTCGAAAATAATCGGGATTTCAAAATATTCGAAGACGCCGATGGAATTTTAGTACCTGGCGGCTTTGGGGAGCGGGGCTCTGAAGGTAAAATTGCTGTCGCGCAATATGCCCGTGAGAAAAACCTGCCCTATTTCGGCATATGTTTTGGCATGCAAATGGCGGTGATCGAGGTCGCGCGTCACCTCGCTGGGATAGAAGGCGCTGGATCAACTGAGTTCGGCGCTTGTGAAGACCCAATTGTCGGCCTCCTGACCGAGTGGCGCCGCGGCGCCGACATTGAGACCCGGCAAGCGGACGATGATAAAGGCGGGACTATGCGGCTCGGTGCCTATCCGGCCCAAATCGGCGTTGGCACGTTATTGGCTGGGATATATGGCGAGGACAATCTCTGTGAGCGACATCGCCATCGATATGAGGTCAACATTGATTATCGTGAACGACTAGAGGCGGTCGGGCTGAAATTTTCAGCCTTGTCCCCCGACGGTACCCTGCCGGAGGTCGTGGAACTTGAAGGCCATCCTTGGTTTATCGGCGTGCAATATCACCCGGAGTTAAAATCGAAACCGTTTGATCCGCATCCGCTATTCATGTCTTTTGTCGCCGCCGCTTTGAATCAATCAAGACTAGTGTAATCGCAACATTTACCAGCCATTTCTACCAGCCATTTCTACCAGCCAATGGAGAAGTAATGACCTCGGTTAAAGTTGGAGACCTCGAAATCGGCAATGAATTGCCATTGACCTTGATCGCGGGTCCGTGCGTTCTCGAATCGCGCCAACATGGGCTGGAGATGAGCGCCGCGTTGCAGGAAATGGCCGCCGCCAAGGGAATAGGCCTGATCTATAAATCCAGTTTCGATAAAGCCAACCGCACATCAATCAGTAGTGAGCGTGGCCTTGGTTTGGCAAAGAGCATGGAAATATTCGCCGAAATCCGTGAGACCACCGGCCTGCCGATCTTGACCGATGTCCATACACCCGAGCAGTGCGTGGCGGTGGGCGAAGTTGCCGACCTACTGCAAATCCCAGCTTTTTTGTGCCGCCAAACCGATTTATTGCTGGCCGCTGCTGGAACGGGCAAGGCCGTCAATATTAAAAAAGGGCAGTTTTTGGCTCCTTGGGATATGGAGCATGTCGTTGCCAAGGCGCAGAGCACCGGCAGCGAAAAAATTATGGTTTGCGAGCGCGGGACGAGTTTCGGCTATAACACGTTGGTTTCCGATATGCGGTCCCTGGCGATCATGGCGGACCAGACAAATTGCCCGGTGGTGTTTGACGCAACCCATTCGGTGCAGCAGCCGGGCGGTCAAGGCGGCACAACCGGCGGCCAGCGGGAATTTGTGCCCCTTTTGGCGCGGGCAGCGGTTTCGGCCGGGGTCGCGGCGGTTTTCATGGAAACCCACCAGGACCCGGATAATGCGCCAAGCGATGGGCCAAATATGGTGCGTTTGAGCGATATGCCCGAATTGATCGATACGTTGATGGCCTTCGACGCGGTCGCCAAGGCCCGTCCATTTCGTCTCAGCTGATTTAATTTCAACCTGCAATACGGCACAAATCGAGAAGGTCTAATCCAGTGACAGCAATCCTCAATATAGTTGGCCGCGAAATATTAGATAGCCGTGGCAATCCGACGGTCGAAGTCGATGTAGAGCTCGAATCCGGTGCCGCAGGACGCGCGTCGGTGCCGTCCGGCGCCTCGACCGGCGTCCATGAAGCGGTTGAGCTGCGCGATGGCGACAAAGGTCGATACGGCGGCAAGGGCGTCAGCCAAGCCGTGGCGGCGGTCAATGGAGAGCTTTTCGACACCCTGTCTGGGCTGGATGTTGCCGATCAAGTTGCGATCGACCGAGCGATGATCGAGCTCGACGGCACCCCGAATAAGAGCCGGCTGGGGGCAAATGCGATATTGGGCGTCTCTCTCGCCGTTGCTAAGGCGGCCGCGACCCAGGCCGAATTGCCCTTGTATCGCTATGTCGGCGGAGCCTACGCCCAGCTAATGCCCGTGCCGATGATGAACATCATCAATGGCGGGGCCCATGCCGATAACCCTATTGATATCCAAGAATTTATGATCATGCCCGTTGGCGCCGAAAATTTTGCCGACGCCGTGCGCATGGGCGCCGAAGTCTTTCATGCGCTCAAGGCCAATTTGACCGCGGCCGGGCACAACACCAATGTTGGCGATGAAGGCGGCTTTGCGCCGTCGCTGGCGAGCACCCAAGAGGCCCTCGATTATATCGTCAAATCTATCGAGACCGCCGGCTATAAACCCGGAGACGAAATCGTCTTGTCCCTCGATGCAGCGGCCAGCGAGTTTCATGACAACGGAAAATATAATCTTGCCGGTGAGGGCCGTGTTCTAAATTCTGCAGAAATGATCGATTTTTACGCGGATTTGACCGCCAATTACCCGATCATTTCCATTGAAGACGGTCTCGATGAAGATGATTGGGACGGCTGGCAAGCCCTGACCCAAGCCTTGGGGGATAAAATCCATCTAGTCGGCGATGATCTTTTCGTCACCAATCCAAAGCGCCTGGCCCAAGGAATTGCCCAAGGTGCTGCAAATTCCATTTTAGTTAAGGTAAATCAGATCGGCACGCTGACCGAGACCTTGGAGGCCGTGGAAATGGCTCATAAGGCCGGGTATACAGCGGTAATGTCGCACCGGTCCGGGGAAACTGAGGATGTGACCATCGCCGATTTAGCGGTGGCGACGAATTGCGGGCGGATTAAAACCGGGTCTCTAAGCAGAACCGACAGGATTGCAAAATATAACCAGCTGATTCGCATTGAAGAAGAGCTCGGGTCTCAGGCAGGTTATCTCGGCCGCGCCGCGACCCGTAACTAGGGTCAGTTCGCTAACCCGCACAACTTGTTGAAATAAAACACTTCAGCAGCCTTGACGCGATGCGGAAATATATGATTCGTTAACATCCATGTCGGCTTTAACTGAAATACAATCTCGCCTGCGTGCGGTCGCTGTTCCAACAGCCATCGCACTGGTTGGCAGCTATTTTGCCTATCATGTTGTGCAGGGCGAGCATGGCCTAATCTCGTATATTAAATTACGCTCTCAAATATCTGAGGCGACTTATGTATCTCGAGAAATATCTACCGAACGCCAGAGGCTCGAAAACGATGTCGCCTTGCTGCGACCAGACAATCTAGACCTGGATATGTTGGAGGAGGCGGTACGCCGTCAACTCAATTTCAACCATCCGGATGAAATCGTAATTTTACTTGATTAGGCTTGATTGCGGCGCTGCGACGGAACATTTTTCCGGCATCAAGGCATCCCCTTTCTAACTGGTTGAAACACCGTGTAATTTTAGGCGCGGTGGAAAAAACCAGTAATAAGTTGCAAGTATTTGGTGTTGCAGCGAAATTAAATTTCCCTGTGTAGTTATTGGCAGCTTCTTTGTTCCGGCACCCATATTTGATATTAACCGAAATTCAGTTAATTCCTTTTAAACGTTGAAAATTCACGCATTTTTGGATTGTTGACGCTTGCGCGCGCTCTATTTCATACGTACAAGTCCGATGCGACCGGGGGCAAATTCGATGATTTTCTTCGGTTGTCGTGCGGCAACTTATTTTGTCGGCAGACGCGCAGGTAAAAGGGGCGATCACATGGCATCATCCGGCTCAGCAACTCAGAAAAAACGCCCTAAATTGGCTTCGGGACGGGGCACGAAGCGTAAATTGACCCGGCGTAACAGCCCGAATTCCAAAACCAGTGCGGCCCCATTGGTTGTCGGCGGGAACCAGGCGCTGGATTTCTACCGAAATATGCTGCTGATCCGCCGATTCGAGGAAAAAGCCGGGCAACTTTACGGCATGGGCCTAATCGGTGGGTTTTGTCATCTCTATATTGGGCAAGAGGCCGTTGTCGTCGGTATGCAATCGACCCTTGGAGAGGTCGACTCGGTGATAACTGCTTACCGCGACCATGGCCATATGTTGGCTGCGGGTATGGACCCTAAGGGTGTAATGGCGGAATTAACGGGGCGGCGTGGTGGCTACTCAAATGGCAAGGGCGGCTCAATGCATATGTTTTCAAAAGAGAATAGGTTTTTTGGTGGCCACGGAATTGTCGGCGCCAATGTTTCACTTGGCACCGGAATAGCCTTTGCCAACCGGTATCGTGAAGACGGCGGCGTCTGTCTAACTTATTTCGGTGATGGTGCCTCTAATCAGGGACAGGTTGCCGAAAGTTTCAATATGGCCGCCTTGTGGGGGTTGCCGGTAGTTTATGTCATCGAAAATAATCGCTATGGCATGGGGACTTCCATTGAACGGGCGTCTGCCGAAACAGAGCTTTATCTTCGCGGCGCAGCCAATGGGATCGAAGGTGAAGCGGTTGACGGCATGGATGTCGTCGCTGTCGCGGAGGCCGCCGAAAAAGCGGTTTCTTACGCGCGTAGCGGCAAGGGGCCGTATGTGCTTGAAATGCACACATATCGTTATCGCGGCCATTCAATGTCGGACCCAGCGAAATATCGGTCCCGGGAAGAGGTGCAAAAAATTCGCACCGAAAAAGACCCCATTCAATCCTATTCAGATAAATTGACCGCCAACAAATTGGCCAGCACGGCCGATTTAAAGGCGATTGACGAAGAGGTCAAAAAGACAGTTCAAGAGGCGGCGGATTTCGCTCAAAACAGCCCCGAGCCAGACGATAGCGAACTCTACACAGATGTTTATGTTGCCGCTTAAAGTAATAAATTAGGAATAGGAAAAAATCATGCCAATTCCGGTTCTTATGCCAGCGCTCTCACCTACTATGACAGAGGGTAATTTGGCGCGTTGGCTCAAGGCTGAAGGTGACAATGTCGGCAGTGGCGATATCATTGCCGAAATTGAAACCGACAAAGCGACGATGGAAATTGAAGCCGTTGATGATGGTATCATGGGCCGCATTCTTGTCGCCGATGGCGCCCAGGGGGTGGCGGTGAATACGCCGATCGCTCTGCTGCTTGCCGAGGGAGAAGATGCATCGGCGCTTGAACAGTCAGATGCTGCGGAGGCATTGAACGACGAGTCCCAAACGGGCGGTGCGCGATCAAGCCCCGCGTCGACCATTGCTGCTCCGATAGAGGTCGCTCCGACAGAGATTGAGTATGAGGGCGAAACGGCAGTAATGACCGTTCGTGAGGCTCTTCGGGATGCGATGGCCGAGGAAATGCGCAGTGACGACAACGTGTTCTTGATCGGTGAGGAGGTTGCCCAATATCAGGGCGCCTATAAGGTCAGCCAAGGTTTGCTCGACGAGTTTGGGGCGAAGCGGGTTATCGATACGCCGATCACCGAGCATGGGTTCGCCGGCCTGGGGGTCGGCGCAGCTTTTACCGGATTAAAACCAATCGTCGAGTTTATGACATTCAATTTTGCGATGCAGGCGATCGACCATATCATCAATTCGGCCGCCAAGACCCTTTATATGTCTGGCGGTCAATTGGGCGCTCCGATTGTTTTTCGCGGACCGAATGGAGCCGCATCACGGGTCGGCGCGCAACATTCCCAATGTTATGCCAGCTGGTATGCGCATTGCCCCGGTTTGAAAGTGGTCGCCCCCAATTCGGCTGCGGATGCGAAGGGATTGCTTAAAGCGGCCATTCGCGATCCAAATCCGGTTATATTTTTGGAAAATGAATTGCTATACGGCGTCAGTTCGCAAGTGCCTGTGTCCGGCGATTTTGTCGTGCCCCTTGGCAAGGCTAAAGTGGTGCGCGTAGGCACCGACATAACCATTGCCGGGTTTTCCATAATGGTTGGCAAAGCCCTGGAGGCCGCAGAAATATTGGCCGAGCAGGGCATTAGTGTTGAAGTTATCGATTTGCGCAGTCTGCGCCCCCTAGATACCGAAACCATCATCCAGTCGGTACGCAAAACTAACCGACTGGTTACTCTAGAGGAAGGTTGGTTATTTTCGGGCATTGGCGCGGAGATATCTGCCAGAGTTACCGAGCAAGCATTCGACTGGCTCGACGCACCGATATTGCGTGTTGGCGGTGCCGACGTTCCGATGCCCTATGCGGCGAATTTGGAACGCCTCGCCCTGCCGCAAGTCGCCGAAATTGTCGCGACAATTCAGTCGATTGCCTAATCGTTGGCGATCGCCTAACCGCTGGAATAACTGCTTTCGAGACGAAGGAAATCCGCCATGCCTATTCCCGTCCTGATGCCGGCCCTGTCGCCAACAATGACCGATGGTACCTTGGCCCGTTGGCTGAAAAATGCCGGTGATCCCGTTAGCGCTGGCGACATCATTGCCGAGATTGAAACCGACAAGGCAACAATGGAAGTCGAGGCCGTTGACGAGGGCACATTTGGGCGGGCCTTGGTCGAAGAGGGTAGCGAAGGTGTTGCGGTAAACGCGCCGATCGCTCTTCTGCTCGGCGAAGGCGAGGATGCCGCAGAACTCGATAAATTTGAGGCGCCACAGCAACCGGCATCGGTTGCGCCTGAAAACCCACCAACTCCTGAAGTGGCGACGGCTTCCGTAACTGCGACCGTGGCAAAACAGCCCGCGCAAAAACCGGTTGTGGCGAGTGGTGGACGTATTTTTGCCAGCCCCCTGGCGCGCCGTTTGGCGGCGGATCAATCCATCGATTTGGCTCAGGTAACTGGCTCCGGGCCCCATGGTCGGATCGTCAAAATTGATATTGAAAATTTTGTACCAAGCGCGGCCGCAGGCGGAAACGCAGCACCTGTATTTTCGGGTGATGCTCCGTTCGATCTCGTTCCCCACACCAATATGCGCAAAGTCATTGCCCAACGGCTCAGTCAATCCAAACAAACTGTGCCGCATTTCTACCTGACGGTGGACATGGAAATTGATCGCCTGCTGGAGGCGCGCAAGCAAATTAATGCCAGCTTGGCGGATGATGGCATGGGCGCAAAAATATCGGTAAACGATTTTGTCATTATGGCGTCGGCCAAGGCCCTGATCGCGGTGCCCGCGGCAAATGCATCCTGGTCCGATGATGGGCTGCGCCAATATACGCGATCCGACATATCCGTTGCGGTGGCGATTGAGGGCGGCCTAATCACGCCGGTGATCCGGGGCGCCAACGCCAAGAGCCTGAGTGCTATTTCTTCAGAAATGAAACAGCTTGGCGCGAAAGCCAAAGACGGAAAATTGCAGCCGGAAGACTATCAGGGCGGCACGTTCTCGATTTCTAATCTTGGCATGTACGGCATTCGTGAATTCGCCGCCGTGATCAATCCGCCGCAAGGCTGCATCCTGGCGGTCGGCGCCGGTGAGCAACGTCCCGTGGTTCGTGAGGGTACTCTCGGTATTGCGACGGTAATGACATGTACTTTGTCCGTTGACCATCGGGCTGTCGACGGCGCTGTCGGGTCAGAGTTTTTGGTGGCCTTTAAGAAGTATATGGAAAATCCCCTGGCGATGCTGGCCTAGGCATCTTCGCAACCAAGGTGTAGAGCAAGGAGTACGCGGCGTGGCCAATACAAACTATGACGTCATTGTTATAGGGGGCGGACCCGGCGGCTATGTCGCCGCAATCCGCGCGGCCCAACTGGGCCTCAAGGCCGTGGTTGTAGAACGTGAGCATTTGGGTGGTATCTGCCTCAATTGGGGCTGTATTCCGACAAAGGCTCTCCTTCGGTCTGCCGAAGTCTTGCACCAGATTAAAGATGCGAAATCTTACGGCTTGCAGGTTGAAGGTGTCTCCTTTGATATCAAAAAAATCGTGCGCCGATCACGTCAGGTTTCTCGACGCCTGACCCATGGCATCGGCCATCTGCTGGGCAAAAACAAAGTTGATGTTATCGAGGGCGTTGCCAAATTGGGCGGCAAAGGTAAAGTCTCGGTGACATTGAACGAGGCCGATGACGGGAAAAAAACAACCGAGCTTACCGGCAAACATATCATTCTTGCGACTGGCGCCCGGGCACGGGAATTGCCGGGACTTGAAATCGATGGCAAGCTCTTGTGGAGTTATAAGGAGGCTATGGTTCCCGAAGCCATGCCAAAATCTTTGCTGGTCATTGGCTCGGGTGCGATCGGCGTTGAGTTTGCATCCTTCTATAATGACCTCGGTGCCGAGGTGACGGTCATTGAAATGGTCGATCGAATTTTGCCAGTTGAGGACGAGGAAATTTCCGCTCAGGCAGCAAAATCATTCGCCGGCGCCGGGATCAAAATACACACGAAGACGACGGTCAAATCCCTGAAAAAGGGAAAAGACAATCTCACCGCGGTCATCGATATTGCTGGTAAGCAGGAAGAACTTGTTGTCGACCGGGTCATTGTCGCGGCGGGCATTGTCGGAAATGCCGAAGGTCTTGGCTTAGAGGGAACAAAGGTCAAAATCGAGAAAACCCACATTGTTACAAATGAATGGGGCGAAACCGGTGAGCCAGGCGTTTATGCCATTGGTGATGTCGCCGGCCCGCCTTGGCTTGCCCATAAGGCCAGTCATGAGGGCGTTGTGTGTGTCGAAAAAATTGCCGGTGTCGAGGGCGTTCATCCCATGGATGCAAGCTCTATTCCTGGGTGCACATATTCGCGACCGCAAATCGCCTCTGTTGGCATGACCGAGGCCCAAGCTAAAGTGGCAGGGCGAAAAGTAAAAGTCGGACGTTTTCCGTTTGCCGGTAACGGCAAGGCGGTTGCTCTTGGCGAGCCGGATGGCCTGGTAAAAACAATTTTCGACGCGGGGACCGGCGAGTTTCTCGGCGCCCATATGATCGGCGCCGAAGTTACGGAACTCATTCAAGGCTATGTCATCGCCAAATCGTTGGAAACGACTGAAGCCGAGCTAATGCACACGGTCTTTCCGCATCCGACATTATCGGAAATGATGCACGAGTCCGTGCTCGATGCGTATGGTCGGGCGATCCATTTTTAATCTAGAGACACGGATTAAGTCATGAGCACAGCGACGAATTTTCGCCATCCGGAAAAACGGAACAGGCCCGATAATCCGATCCAGCGCAAGCCTCCTTGGATCCGGGTCAAGGCACCTTCATCGACGTCGGAATATCACAAGGTCGCAAAAATGATGCGCGACCTTAATCTGACGACAGTGTGCGAAGAAGCGGCTTGCCCAAATATTGGCGAGTGTTGGGCGCAGCGTCATGCGACGATGATGATCATGGGCGATACTTGCACGCGGGCTTGCGCCTTTTGCAATGTCGCGACCGGACAGCCACGGCCACTTGACCCTGCCGAACCGGCAAATGTTGGGTTGGCGGTTGGTGGGCTAGGGCTTTCGCATGTGGTCATAACGTCGGTTGACCGGGACGATCTGGAGGATGGCGGGGCGGCACATTTTGCCGAGACAATTCGCCAAATTCGGATGGCGGCGCCCGAAACTACAATCGAAATACTCACACCGGATTTTAAGGGTAAGACCAAAGCAATTGAAGCATTTGACGGCGCTATGCCGGAAATATTCAATCACAACCTAGAGACGGTGCCGCGTCTATATCCGACAATTCGTCCGGGGGCCCGCTATTTCACCAGTCTCTCGCTGTTACAGGCGGCGAAAATTCGCCAGCCGGAAATTTTCACAAAATCTGGCATGATGGCTGGCCTTGGTGAAACCCGGGAAGAAGTTGGCCAAGTGATGGATGATTTACGGGCGGCCAACGTAGATTTTCTGACGATTGGCCAGTATTTGCAGCCGACGGTTAAACATGCTGCGATTGATCGCTTTGTCACCCCGGATGAATTTGAAGATTATGCGAGGATGGCCCGGGCGAAGGGGTTCTTGCTGGTGTCGGCGACGCCATTGACCCGTTCGAGTTATCACGCCGGCGAAGATTTTGCCAAGCTGAAGGCGGCGCGGCTGGCCGAATTGGCAAAGGGTCGCGAGGCGGGCTGAATGCCGGTCCATACGGAAAAACGAACGTCTCCCTATCGCGCCGATCAGATGTACGATCTCGTCGCCGATATTGACCGCTATCCAGAATTTTTACCTTGGGTAACGGCGACCCGAAAAATTCGGAGCGATGATCTGGCGACGCTCTATGAAATGGCAATCGGCTTTCGGATGATGCGGGAGAAATTCACATCCAAAGTTGTATTCGAACGTCCCAACCGAATAACCGTTGATTACATTCGCGGACCGATGCGGCACTTAAAGAATAGTTGGGATTTTAAAGAACGGGCGGAGGGCGGCTGTGAAATCGAGTTTCATATCGATTTTGAGTTTCGCTCCAGCTTGTTGCAGCGTTTGATTGGACCGCTTTTCTATGATGCGGTCGTGCGTATGGTGGGTGCATTTGAGACCCGCGCGACGGATGTTTACGGCGCGCCCAAAACCTAGCCTTTGCCAGCCAGTACTTGGGCAATTATGCCAAAGGCGGTGAATATCGTTTGGTGGCGAATATCCGTCCGGTCACCGGAAAAAATATTTCGACGATGAATGGTCGGTCTGCCCGTTCCCGCACATGCAATATGGACCAGGCCGACGGGCTTATCCTGGGTGCCGCCCCCCGGACCGGCCACTCCAGTGACGGCAATTGTGATATCGGCTGCCGATTTTTTTAAGGCGCCCTCGGCCATCGATCTGGCAACTTTTTCGCTGACCGCACCCTCCAGATTTACCAACATCGCCGGTACGCCGAGCATCTCGGTTTTCGAGGCATTTGAGTAGGTGACAAACCCGCGCTCAAAAACATCAGAAGATCCTGGGATTTCAGTTAGCATACCGGCAATCAAACCACCGGTACAGCTCTCCGCCGTGGCCAATTTTACATCGGATCGCCGACAGGCCTCGAGCAAGGTCTTTGCCGCAGTTTCTAAATTTTGCAGGTCCATCGGGTCAACAATCCTAGGTTAGCATGAGGGTGGCGGGCCAAACGATAGCCAGGGCGTAAAGCCCGGCGACAATGTCATCGACCATGATGCCCCAGCCGCCGGGTAGCAATTCAAATTTGCGGACCGGCCAGGGTTTCCAAATATCGAACAATCGAAACGCGATGAAGGCGAGTCCATAGAAGAGCCAATTGCTAGGGGAGAAATAAGCAACCGGCAGTAAGGCCAGCCACTGTCCCGCGACCTCGTCGATGACGGCGGAGCCGGGGTCCTTCGTACCAAGCAATTTTGCGTAGTGTCCCGATGCAACTACTCCGACAAAAAAAACAAGCATCGTGGCAATGGCTAGGCCAAGCGGCCCCGACCGGACAATGATTACCCAACCAAAGGGCAGGGCGGCGAGGGACCCCCATGTGCCCGGTGCACCAGGCAGGCGGCCACTGCCGAACCAGGTCGCCAATAAAACGGCCAACATATTTTGGATCATGTCGGGCCAACGGTGGCGACAGCTTGGGCGGCGATGCCTTCGCCGCGACCGGTGAAACCAAGTCGTTCCGTTGTTGTTGCCTTAACGCTAATTTGTGTCGGCGCGACCCCGCAAATTTCTGCCAATCGCGCGGTCATAGCGGTGCGGTGCGGGCCGATTTTCGGCGCTTCGCATATCAAGGTGATATCGAGGTGAATGAGGTCCAGTCCGGCTTTTTGGGCAAGGGCAACGGCATGTTCGAGAAATATGTGGGATGCCGTTCCCTTCCATTGGGGGTCGGTGGGCGGAAAATGATCGCCGATATCGCCGGCGCCCAAAGCCCCCAAAATTGCATCGGTTGCCGCGTGCAAGCCAACATCGGCGTCCGAATGTCCGGCCAGTTCATAGGGATGGGGGATCGCCACGCCGCATAAAATGACGTTCACGTTGTTCTTGTGATCCGGTCCACCGGGACTTTTGTCAAAGGCGTGAACATCAATACCGAAGCCGACCCTGGTCTGCATGGTTGCCTCTCCGAGCGCG
This sequence comes from Alphaproteobacteria bacterium, assembly GCA_021774575.1. Lineage (GTDB taxonomy): Bacteria > Pseudomonadota > Alphaproteobacteria > UBA6615 > UBA6615 > JAJFIX01. Next base: position 61,928 of record JAJFIX010000031.1, read on the forward strand.
ACGGCGGCGCGATCAAGATCGGTCGCCGTAGTGACCTTGAAGTTTTCACTGTTGCCCTCGACGATGGTGACTCTTAATCCCGCCGCGCGGGCCACGGCAGCGTCGTCGGTGTGGTTTTGGTTGGAATTGGCGGCTGTTTGATGGGCGGCCAAAATGTCGGAATACCGAAAACCCTGAGGCGTTTGGGCGGCCCAAAGCTGAGACCTATCGACGGTTTCCTCGATCAGCCCCTCTTGAACCCGGGCGATGCTGTCGCTGACGGCGCGGGCCGCGATAGCGCCCATACCAATATCTGTCGCCTCGATGACTTTTGATATTGTATCGACGTCGACCAAGGGGCGCGCCGCGTCGTGAATAAGGACACTTTCGGGTGGGTCGCTGGCAAGATCCACCAATCCCAGGCGGACTGAATCCTGGCGCGAAGAGCCGCCATTAATTGGCGGTCCCAGCTTTTCGCTGGCCGAGCCTAGTTCGGCTGTGGCTTGATCATAAAGTTGCCGGTCATCGGGATGGATGACTACCCGAATTGTGTCGATGCTTTGGTGGCGGGCAAAGCAAAGAATAGTGTGGTGCAGCATCATTCTGCCTTCGATAGGGCAATATTGCTTTGGGATCTCGGCACCGAAGCGGTGACCGCGTCCGGCGGCTACAATGAGGGCAGCGATGCGTGGCATTTTGTTCAAACAAATTCGACGATTACAAAAGGGTTGGCGGAGACTACAGCGCAATCACAGCATTGCCAATATATCGATTTAGGCTTATGAACCAGGGCATAAAAGAATTGATTGCCTAACAATTAGACAGAAATTATACTTGCACAAATTATGACCATTCAAGTTGGCCCCCTCAGTCTCGACGCGCCGGTGATCTTGGCGCCGATGTCAGGCATCACAGATCGACCATTCCGCCGATTGGCCCGGCGATATGGTGCTGGGCTGGTGGTTTCGGAAATGATCGCCGGCCCTGAACTTTTACGCCAGACGACAAAAACTCGGCGCCGCACGATGCGCAGTCATGATGAGGGCGTAAATGCCGTTCAACTGGTCGGTATTGACCCGGCGATTATGGCCGAAGCGGCAAAGTTTTGCGCCGATGAAGGCGCAGAGATCATCGATATAAATTTCGGCTGCCCGACCAAGAAAGTGACGAAAAAGGCGTCGGGTTCGGCGATCATGCGAGACGAGGGGCTGGCCACCCGGATAATGGCCGCCGTCGTGGCGGCGGTCGATGTCCCGGTAACAGTAAAAATGCGCCTGGGCTGGGATGACAGTCAGCGTAATGCACCGGGCCTGGCTGCGATGGCCCAGGATGTCGGCATACAAATGATTACGGTCCATGGGCGGACCCGCTGCCAAATGTTTAATGGCAGCGCTGATTGGAACTTCCTCGGTGAGGTGAAATCAGCCGTGACCATCCCGGTGGTAGCCAATGGCGATATCACCAGCATTGATCAAGCACGTAAGTGCTTGCAGATTTCCGGGTGCGACGGCGTGATGATTGGCCGAGCCAGTCTGGGCCGCCCATGGTTGCCAGGACGGATAGCGGCGGCGCTGACAGGACGCGCCATGCCAGCGGAATTGAACGCTAGCGAGCGGCTGAAGATCGTGCTGGAACATTTCGATGGATTGCTCGATCTATACGGATTTGCCACCGGAATGCGCGTGTCGCGCAAGCATTTTGCTTGGTATGCGCAGGCAGCAGCAGCGGATAATTGCAAGGGGCTGGAAACGTCGGGAGCGACCGGCTTGATGAAAGCAATCGTTCAATGCCGACGCGCCGATGAAGTTCGTCGGGTGCTGGCTAAATATTTTGATCCAACTCTTCATCCGGTCAACCTGTGACCGGGTCTTTGCAAACCGGTGCGGAGAGGAACAATTGCCGGCAGATAGACCCGGCTTTGGTGTTGAGTGCGATCGGTGAAATCGTGTTGGTCGTTGGCGATGGGGATAGCATTCTTTTTGCCAACCCGGCAGCCGAACATTTTTTCAGCATGAGCGCCGCCGTTTTGAAAAGCCATACTTTGGGCGATTTTTTGGCCGAGGACAGTATTTTGGCAAATGTTGTTGATCAGGCACGGCGAACCGGGGCGAACGTACTCGAGTCTGAAATATCACTAGAAGGGCCGCGTATCGAGCGGTGCCAAGTCAGCATTCGGGCGGGGCATTTGGGCGACACTGTCGGGCCAATCGTCGTTTCTCTGCATGAACGATCGATCACCCGCAAAATTGATCGCCAATTACTTCATCGCACCGCGGCGCGTTCGGTCACGGCAATGGCGCAAATGTTGGCCCATGAAGTCAAAAACCCACTCTCGGGAATTCGCGGGGCCGCTCAGTTACTGGCCCAAACGATCGATAGTGGCGACCGTAAACTCACTCAACTTATCTGTGATGAGACCGACAGGATTGTCAGGCTTGTTGATCGTATGGAAGTTTTTTCCGATGGGCCGTCCCTAGACCGGGAACCGGTAAATATTCATGAGGTGCTGCATCATGTGCATGACCTGGCGCATTCGGGTTTTTCAAATAGGGTAAGGCTGGTTGAAGATTATGACCCATCTTTGCCGCCGGTAATTGGTAATCGCGACCAACTCATCCAAGTCTTCCTGAATTTGGTCAAAAATGCGGGCGAGGCCCTCCTGGAGGGCAGTGGCGAAATTGTCATTCAAACGAGCTATAATCACGGAATGCGCGTCGCACCAATTGGCGGTGAGACCCGGATTGATCTGCCATTGAAAGTAACTATCCGCGATAGTGGCACCGGCGTGTCGGAAGATCTTTACCGTCAAATTTTTGATCCCTTCGTAACGACAAAACAAAACGGATCAGGGCTTGGTCTTGCCTTGGTGGCGAAAATTATTAATGACCATGGCGGGATCGTGGATTTGGAAAGTATCCCAGGTCGCACCGAGTTCCACGTTCTGCTTCCATTAAACGAAAATAACACCCGGCAAGGGGAGTAGCGGGATATGGCGACTATTCTTGTGGCCGATGACGATAGTGCCATTCGCACAGTGGTAAGCCAGGCCCTCGCCCGGGCCGGTCACGAGGTGCGGGCAACTGGATTGGCAGCGACATTGTGGCGTTGGATCGAGGACGGGCAGGGGGATTTAGTGATAACCGACGTTGTCATGCCCGACGAAAATGGTCTCGACATGATCCCGCGTATTCGCAAAATTCGCGCCGATCTGAAAGTTATTGCGATGAGCGCACAAAATACGGTTTTGACTGCGGTGAAGGCCGCAGAACGAGGGGCATTCGAGTATCTGCCAAAGCCGTTTGATTTGGATGTGTTGCTACTAACCGTGGACCGCGCTCTGGTAAAGCCGGCGCAAGGTGATGGCAGCGGATATGCTGCGGCATCTGAAGATGAGGGGCTGCCACTGATCGGTCGTTCTCCGGCGATGCAAGATGTCTATCGGGTGATTGGCCGTTTGGTGACGACGGATTTGTCGGTTGTGGTTACGGGCGAATCGGGAACGGGAAAAGAATTGGTCGCCCGCGCCATTCATGATTTCAGCGGTCGCAAACATGGGCCCTTTATCGCCATAAATATGGCCGCAATCCCGAAAGAATTGATCGAGAGCGAGTTGTTCGGCCATGAGCGCGGGGCTTTTACCGGTGCGACGCAGCGTTCGGAAGGTCGGTTTGAGCAGGCCGATGGTGGCACTCTTTTCCTTGATGAGATCGGTGATATGCCGCTTGAAGCGCAAACAAGGCTATTGCGCGTCTTGCAAGAGGGAGAATTCACATCAGTCGGCGGGCGGACACCAATCCGTGTCGATGTGCGAATTATTGCGGCCACCCATCGCGATCTTGCGCAAGCTGTGCGCCATCGTCTGTTTCGCGAAGATCTATTCTACCGCTTGAATGTGGTCCCATTACGGTTACCGCCTTTGCGTGAACGCAGTTCCGATATTCCCGATTTGGTCAGGCATTTTTTGACCGAGGCCCAGGCGTCGGGATTGCCCGCAAAAACGGTTGATGCGGTAGCCCTCGAGCGGCTAAAGCACCATCGTTGGCCAGGCAATGTCCGCGAACTGGAAAACCTTGTTCGTCGATTGACGGCTCTTTATTCGGAAAACAATATTTCGATTGAAATTATTAATGCTGAATTAGCTGACGTTGTATCGGATGCGCCGAGCCAAATTGCCCCCGATGAGTCGCTCAGCGAAGCTGTCGAGCGGCATTTGCGCGCCTATTTTGTCGCCCATGAAGACGAATTGCCAACTGCGGGCCTTTATGACCGGGTGTTGCGAGAAATTGAACGTCCGTTAATAACCTTGTGTCTGAATGCGACGAATGGCAATCAGATAAAGGCGGCCGATGTTCTTGGCTTAAATCGAAATACCTTGCGCAAAAAAATCCGCAGCCTTGAAATCGAGGTCGTGCGTGGCGCTCAATAAGCAAGCATGAGGCAAAACTAAGTGCCGGCCAGGTAGATGCAGACCGTTCTCGTTTCGGCTCCTGGGTTATGCTATAGCGATCAAATGTTCGGCGCATCGCGGCGGATTTGACCTCAACCTTGAGCGGGTGGCCCAAGGTCAATGGTTTCTTTTTCCAGCGGTTACGCCCCTAATTTGGCCCCCCGAGGAGTTCTGACCCAAGTATCATGTCTGAGCCAATCGAAACATCAAAACAACGGTCACCTGCAAAATTGTTACGCCGCGCGAGAATTTGGGCGGCACAAACCGGCCTCGGGCGACGGCTGGTGTTTTTGTTGTTTGCAATCGCCGTAATTGCCGGTGTTTTCTCATTCTTGGTTTTAAGTGAAAATATTGGGACCGGCGTTTCCGAAGAACTTGTCTGGTGGGTATTGGTTTCGGATCTTGCTCTGGTATTGACGCTGGCGGGGGTAATTACGTGGGGACTGGTGCGATTATGGGCCCGACGGCGCACCGGGGCGGCGGGCGCCCAGCTCCATGTAAGATTGGTCGCCTTATTCGCCGTTTTGACCGTTGCACCGGCGATCGTCGTCGCTGGCCTAGCGGCCGGCTTTTTCAACGCGGAAATGCGGAGTTGGTTTAGCGAGAGCGTGCAGACCACTGTCGAAAACTCAAAATTAATTTCAGCAGTCTATTTGCAAGAGCATCTTGAGGTGATCAAAGCCGACGCGTTGATGACCAAGATTGACCTGGAAAACAGGTGGCTGCTTATTCGCCGCAATCCGCGGATGATAGAGGATTTATTAAACGCGGAAGTGCAAAACCGACGATTGACCGCGATGATCGTGTTTGATGAACAAGGCCGGATCATTGCCAGCAGCGGCATCACCAGCACAATTATGTTTTCGCAAATACCACCCGAAGTGCTGGAAATGGCGAATGCGGACCGGGTCGCGCTGATCGATGTGCCGAACGATCGAATTGCTCGGGTGCGCGGACTGGTTCGACTGCGGACGGTGCCGCGCACATATCTCTACGTTGATCGACTTATTGATCGCGACGTGATGAATTTCTTGCGCCAATCGGAGCAAGCCGCGGCGCAATATGAAGAGCTGCAAGAAGAACGATTGGGGATCGAGTTTACCCTTGTCGGTTTGTTTGTTCTGGTGACTGGGTTGCTGTTGTTATCGGCGGTGGGCATTGGTTTGGCCTTTGCCAATCGGCTCGCGGCTCCCTTGGGAAGACTGGTCGAAGCGGCCGAGCAAGTGCGGCAGGGAAATTTGAGCGTGCGGCTTGGCGCCGATGTGGCGGAAGGCGAATTTGGTACGTTGGCACGGGCATTTAACCGAATGACCCGGCAACTTGATGAACAGCATGGAGAACTCATTTCTGCCAATCGCGAGCTCGAAGAACGGCGACGTTTCACCGAGGCCATTCTGTCAGGGGTAACGGCGGGTGTTATCGGCCTTGACGCCGAAGGCAGGGTCAATTTGCCAAATCGGTCGGCGGGGGCATTGCTCGGATTGAAATTGGATGAAATGCAGGGCAATCCGCTCGCCCAGATCGTACCCGAAGTCGCTGACTTGCTGGCGCGGGCGCGACGGGATCCTCAGCGCTTGGTTGAGGGTGAGATACAGGTTGAGCAGCCGGCGGGCGTCCATACGTTCCTTGTCAGGATCGCCGCCGATCAAAGTGACGAGGGACAAATCGAAGGGTTTGTCGCCACTTTTGACGACATGTCAGAGCTTGTACAAGCCCAGCGAACGGCTGCATGGGCTGACGTAGCGCGGCGTATTGCTCACGAAATCAAAAACCCCTTAACGCCGATCCAACTCTCGGCGGAGCGGTTAAAACGGAAATATTTGAAACAAATTTCCGACGATCCAGATACTTTCGTCCAGTGTACCGATACGATTGTCCGTCAAGTTGGCGATATCGGACGAATGGTTGACGAATTTTCCTCTTTCGCGCGCATGCCAGCGCCCAAAATGGTCCTCAGCGATTTAGTATCAATTTGTCGGGATGCAGTATTTTTGCAGAGAAATGCGCATCCGGGCATAAAAATTAACCATGACTTGCCAACGGAAAAATGCGCGATTGGCTGCGATGAACATCTGGTAAGTCAGGCGGTTACCAATTTATTGCAGAATGCAGCCGACGCAATTACCGGTGCACAGGTGAAAAATATTGATAAGACGGGTGGCGGTCGGATCGATTTGACCCTAAAGTCAGGTTCTGGCTATGTGTTGATCGAAGTTTTAGACGATGGTCCTGGCTTACCGACTAAGGTTCGAGACCGATTAACTGAGCCATACGTGACGACCCGTGCCGAGGGCACGGGATTAGGTTTGGCAATAGTAAACAAGATAATGGAAGATCATGGGGGCGAGTTGCGGTTGAGTGACCGTGATGACGGAAAGACGGGGGCTCGGGTTGAGCTAATCTTTGACGCCCATGCAAATACTTCCCTGAAAGCGAAGGCTGGCTAACGCAGGCTGGTAGCGAATATGGCAAAGGGTTTGGTAATTTGATCTGGACAACGGCGAAAAAAAAGGTCGTCAACAATGGCGCATGACATATTAATTGTCGATGATGAGGACGATATTCGTTTTCAAATTTCGGGAATACTTAACGACGAAGGTTACGACACGCGAGAGGCACATAGTGATGTCACTGCTCTCCAAGAGATGGAATCTCGTCGGCCTAGTCTGGTTATTCTCGATATCTGGCTCGAAGGCAGCCAACGTGATGGAATTGAGCTCCTGAAAATTATTCATCAGGAACATCCCGACGTTCCTGTTGTTATTATCAGCGGGCACGGCACCATTGAGATGGCCGTGCAGGCGATACGTTTTGGCGCCTATGATTTTATTGAAAAACCGTTCAAGGCCGACCGGTTGCTGCTGATCATTCAACGGGCCATGGAATCGACACGCCTGAAGCGGGAAAATCAGGAATTACGGGCGAGAACCGGTGGTAAGGTAGAGCTTGTAGGCGCATCGCAACCGATTAGCCAGCTTCGACAATCCGTTGAAAAAGTGGCCCCGACGAGCAGCCGCGTTCTCATAACCGGCGTATCGGGCACGGGTAAAGAGGTTATTGCTCGCCTCATTCATGCCAAATCCAAGCGAGCGGAAGGCCCGTTTGTCGTTGTTAATTGCGCCACAATGGCCCCTGAGCGAATGGAAATTGAGCTCTTCGGGACCGTCTCGGACGGGTTGGCTGAGGACGGTTCGGGCAAAGTTGGTCTGTTTGAGCAGGCACATGGAGGCACCTTATTTCTTGACGAAGTGCCTGATATGCCCATGGAAACGCAGGGAAAAATTGTCCGCGTTCTTCAGGAGCAGACCTTTGAACGGGTCGGCGGTGGCGGCCGAGTGGAAGTTAGTGTTCGCGTGATCGCCAGTACGTCTAAGGATTTGCCCGAAATGATCTCTCTGGGTGGATTCCGGGAGGATCTATATTATCGGCTCAACGTCGTTCCGCTGGCAGTACCACCGCTTGCCGAGCGGCGTGAGGATATACCTGCCTTAACCGAATATTTCATGAATAGGGCTGCTGAGGTCAGTGGGTCGACGCCACGCAAAATCGGACCCGATGCCATGGCGGCGTTACAAGCCTATGACTGGCCGGGCAATGTCCGCCAACTCCACAATGTGGTCGATTGGTTACTGATTATGGTGTCGGGCGACGGTGAGCAGCTTGTTCGGGCAGACATGCTCCCCCCAGAAATCGGAACGATTACGCCGCCGATCCTGCGTTTCGAGCAATCCTTCGAGTTTCTCGGTCTGCCTTTGCGCGACGCACGCGAGGAATTTGAACGGCAATATTTAGGCGCCCAGGTTACTCGTTTTGGCGGCAACATATCGAGAACGGCAAATTTCGTCGGTATGGAACGCTCTGCTCTGCATCGCAAATTGAAATCACTGGGTGTGCAGGGTGGAAATCAGGACGCGCAGCAGCCTCGCGAAGAGGGACTTTCCCGCAGTGCCTGATTGGCTCGCCCAGAATGGGACTGAATGTCTGGGTGATGTGTTTTTTGCGCCGCCAGCATCTTATATACTGTAGCTGGGGCAAACGGCCCCGTCGGAGATAGCCTCCTATGAAAGCCATCATTTGTGGTGCTGGCCAAGTCGGTCATAATATTGCCCTTGAATTGGCGGCGGAAAAAGTTGACGTCACGGTCATCGATCAGCGCGCAGATTTGATTCAAAAAATCGGCGACAATATGGATGTGCGTGCCATTGTCGGGCATGCCTCTCACCCAGATATCTTGGAAGCCGCCGGCGCGCGCGATTGCGATATGCTAATCGCCGTTACCTTCGCCGATGAAGTGAATATGGTGGCCTGTCAGGTCGCCCAGTCTCTATTTGACGTCCCGATGAAGATTGCCCGGCTGAGGGCCCGTAGTTATTTGCAGCCAATTTGGTCGGATCTATTCAGCCGGGATAATTTGCCGATTGATGTCATCATTTCACCGGAAATTGAGGTGGCGCGGGCAATTGGGCGCCGGCTGACTGTGCCTGGAACCTTTGACATGATCACCCTGGCAGACGACAAGCTGCGGCTGATCGGTGTCCGTTGCGGTGAGGATTGCCCCATTCTAAATACGCCGCTACGGCAATTATCGGCCCTATTTCCCGATCTGCATTTCACCACCGTCGGCCTGGTGCGCGGCGAGACGGAGATCGTACCGACACTCGACGATCAGCTGTTTGCCGGTGACGAGGTTTATATTGTTGTAAATACCGATCATGTCGCCCGCGCCATGGCTGCTTTCGGTCACGAAGAAGCCGAGGCACGGCGCATCGTTATCGTCGGTGGCGGCAATATTGGATTGAGTTTGGCCGAGGATATAGAAGCCCATTCGTCGGGGAAAACGGCAACATTGATTGAACTTGATCCGGAAAGGGCAAAATCTGTCGCCCAAATCTGCACGCGAACGGAAATTATTAATGGCGACGCGCTTGATCTGGAAATTCTAGAGGAAGTTAACATCGCCAAGGCCGAAACCATCATTGCTGTTACCAATGATGACGAGGTTAATATTTTGGCTTCCTTGTTGGCCAAGCGTAGCGGTGCGAAAAGTTCGATTGCCCTGATAAATACGGGAACCTATACGTCGCTGGTCGGACCTTTGGGGATTGACGTGGTGGTCAATCCAAGAACCATTACGGTCTCGACAATATTGCAATATTTCCGCCGCGGACGCATTCGATCCGTGCATTCTATACGCGATAATTTCGGCGAAATTATTGAGGCCGAAGCACTTGAGACCTCCAGCCTTGTTGGAGTACCTCTTGGCCAAATTGAATTGCCGCCGAATGTGGTGATCGCCGCCATCGTGCATCAGGGTGAGGCAATGATGGCGACACACGAGACGGTTATTGCCGTGGGTGACAGTATCGTGCTGTTTGCCGCCAAGGGCGCGGTAAAACAGGTCGAAAAAATGCTCGCTGTTCGCCTCGAATTTTTTTGATATCTCATAGATAGGACTATCGATGTCGCGAATTGCCTATGTTGACGGACGCTATGTCCCTCATTCCCATGCGCAGGTTTCGATGGATGACCGGGGATATCAGTTTGCCGACGGCGTCTATGAAGTTGTTACCATACGCCAAAAACGGATGGTCGATGAGCTAGGGCATCTCGCCAGATTGGATCGGTCGCTCAGGGAGTTAGAAATTGAGCGGCCGATGAAGGAACGACCGATGCGCCAAATAATGCGGCGCTTGGTCACTTTAAACAAAGTCGAAAACGGCATTCTTTATATCCAAATCACCCGTGGCGTGGCGCGCCGAGATCACGCTTTTCCAGCGGATGCAAATGCAGTCTTGGTAGTGAGCGCTAGGCCAACCAGACCGCATCCGGCAGCCTATATTGAAGACGGTGTGTCGGTTATATCCATTCCCGATATCCGCTGGGCACGCCGCGACATTAAATCGACTTCTTTATTACCCAACGTTTTGGGCAAACAACAAGCCGTAGAGGCCGGTGCCTTTGAAGCGTGGATGGTCGATGATGCGGGGGATGTTACCGAAGGGACGGCTTCCAATGCCTGGATCGTCACAAAAGAAGGACATATTATAACCCGCAATCTCGGCACTGAAATTTTAAGTGGAATAACCCGCCTGGCGGTCTTGAAAATCGCTCAGGAGAGCCAAATTAAGATTGTGGAAAGATCGTTCACACTCGAGGAAGCAAAGCAGGCCGCCGAAGCCTTCGTGACCAGCGCATCTGCCTTTGTCATGCCGGTGACCCAAATTGATGGTTCGGCAATTGGTGCCGGGAAACCTGGCCCGATCAGCCAAAAACTACGTGCTGCGTATATTGCTTTCATGGAGTTGGAACCGTTGATTTCTAACGAACTTGAATGATGTTATTTTCTTGCATTGGATGTAAAAATGCTTGTAATTCATTGAAAAGACAAGCATATGGTGGATTGGCGACAGCTCATATTTTAGGGGCCGACAAAAAGCTCGCGACCCTGTAGCGTTAGCTGCCTAAACCGGATCCAAAAAAATTCGGATACGACAATAAAATTACAATAGATCGGAACGAAAAATGGCTGCCGATAAAACGCAAAATGTTCAGGACGTTTTTCTGAATCACGTGCGCAAAAACAAGACACCCGTCACCGTTTTTTTGGTGAACGGGGTTAAATTGCAAGGCGTGATCACATGGTTCGATAATTTTTGTGTATTGCTGCGTCGCGACACCCATTCCCAACTCGTTTATAAACATGCCATCTCAACTGTCATGCCGTCTCAGCCAATCCAACTTTTCGACCCCGAAAAGACCGATGAGGAGTCCGAAGGCTAAATTTGGCAAAGGACTTATATCCGACTGATAGACCGACCGGAGGCAAGACCGGCCGCGCAGCTGTTGTGCGACCATGGTGGCGGGCTGGGGCCAGACGAGGGACCCGTAGTGATGCCGAGACCGGCCTTGAGGAAGGCGTCGGCTTGGCTAGAGCGATATCGCTTAATGTCGTCCATCATGAAGTCGTTGCGATTAGTAAGACGCGACCGGCAACCTTGCTCGGCGGCGGTGCAGTCTCCGCCCTCGGTACTACGTTAAACGCCTTGGACGTAGATTTAGTCGTAGTTGATGGCTCTCTCACACCTATCCAGCAGCGCAATTTGGAACGGGCCTGGGACAGAAAAGTCATTGACCGCACTGGTTTGATTTTAGAAATCTTTGGCGCCCGAGCCCGGACCCGCGAGGGACAGCTACAGGTCGAATTGGCGGCGCTAACTTATCAACGCAGTCGACTTGTCCGGTCTTGGACCCATTTGGAGCGTCAGCGCGGTGCGCTAGGTTTTGTTGGCGGGCCTGGCGAAAGCCAGCTTGAAATTGATCGACGCCTGATTGGTGAGCGGATCGGTAAGCTGCAACGGCGATTAGCCCAAGTTCGACGTACCCGAACTTTGCACCGTGCCGCACGGGCCAGAGTTCCGTTCCCGGTGGTGGCGCTGGTTGGGTATACCAATGCTGGCAAATCGACCCTATTCAACCGAATAACTCAGGCAGAAACGTTCGCTCACGACCAACTATTCGCTACCCTGGATCCGACCATGCGGGGGCTGACCCTAAAAACCGGACGCAAAATTATTTTGTCGGATACTGTCGGCTTTATCTCGGACCTGCCGACCGATTTGGTCGAAGCTTTTAGCGCGACTCTCGAAGAAGTCGCTGGCGCAGATTTGATTTTGCATGTGCGTGATATCTCGCATCCCGAAAGTGACCGCCAAAAAAGGGACGTTGAAACAATTCTGTCCGATCTGCATTCGGTAAATGGAGACGATGAAGAGGCGAAATTTCCGCGAGCCTTGGAAGCACGAAATAAAATTGACTGCCTTGAACCCGAAATTCGGGCTGAATTCATCCGAGCCGCTGCGCAAAACCCGTCTGCGGTTGCCGTCTCGGCTGCAAACGGGGAGGGGGTCGATGAACTGCTGGCGGCAATTGATGCCCGCCTAGCTGAAAACCAGCTTGAGGTCAGTGTCGACGTTGAAATTTCCGATGGCGCCAATATAGCCTGGCTTTATCGCTCAGGCACTGTGTTGGAACGCCATGACGACGATGCAGCAGCGCATTTGAAGGTGCGCCTAGATCCGGCCGATTTTGAACGGATGTCTTTACGCAACGGTATTACCATCCAGGCATAAAAATGGCCGCCCCAGGGAAGGGGCGGCCTTGGATATTTGGTTATCCAATCGCTTTTTGTAAATTTTTATCGATGGCGTCAAAAAAGGCGCCTGTCGTCAACCATTGCTGATCAGGCCCGATCAAGAGTGCCAAATCCTTGGTCATCTGACCGCTCTCGACGGTATCGATGCAGACTTGCTCCAAGGTCTCGGCGAACTTCACAACATCGGGTGTTTCATCGAATAGTCCGCGATATTTAAGCCCCCGTGTCCAAGCAAAGATCGAGGCAATTGGATTGGTCGATGTGTCGTTACCCTTCTGGTGTTGTCGGTAATGGCGGGTAACCGTGCCGTGCGCTGCCTCGGCTTCGATGGTTTTGCCGTCGGGGGTCATCAACACCGACGTCATCAGACCAAGGGAGCCAAAGCCCTGGGCGACGGTATCCGACTGGACATCGCCATCGTAGTTCTTGCACGCCCAAAGGAAATCGCCGTCCCATTTTAGGGCCGACGCGACCATATCGTCGATCAAACGATGCTCGTAAATCAGGCCCTTCGCCTTGAATTGGTCGGCGAAATTTTTGTCAAACTCGTCCTGGAATATTTCCATAAAACGACCATCATACTGCTTGAGGATGGTGTTCTTGGTTGACATATAAACCGGATAGCCACGCTCCAAGCCATAGTTGAAACAGGCACTGGCAAAGCCACGAATGGAATCGTCAAGATTATACATAGACATCGCAACGCCGGAGCTCGGGAAGTCGAAGACTTCGCGCTCGATCGTTTCTCCACCGTCTTCGGGGGTGAACTTCACGGTAAGTTTGCCCGGGCCCGGGACTTTAAAGTCAGTGGCGCGATACTGATCGCCGAAGGCATGACGGCCGATGACGATCGGTTTTGTCCAGCCAGGAACCAAGCGGGGGACATTTTTCATAATAATCGGCTCGCGGAAAACAGTGCCGCCGATAATATTACGGATGGTGCCGTTCGGTGACCGCCACATTTCCTTCAGGCCAAACTCCTCGACCCGAGCCTCATCAGGGGTGATGGTGGCGCACTTGACGCCGACACCATGTTCTTTGATTGCATTGGCTGAATCAATAGTGACCTGATCGTTGGTCGCATCCCGATGCTCAACGCCGAGATCATAATAGAGCAGTTCCACATCCAAATAACGTTGGATAAGGCGTTCCCTGATCCACTGCCAGATAATCCGGGTCATCTCGTCGCCATCGATTTCGACGAGTGGGGTAATCACCTTAATCTTGCTCATAAAACTGTCTCCATTTTCTAAAAGCGCGGAGGCGCATTTTCACGACCCTTTGGTCTGCGGGTGAAATTTGCGCGCACTCTAGGCGCGGGCAGGCCAAGTCGCAAGCCCGTAGCGGAACTGTGATAGTTGCTGTTCATCTTTGCCTGAAAAACGCATTTGTTCGAATTAAAGTTTTTCCGCTTCAACTGCCAGTTTGGCATCGGGTAATGCGTCGAGAGTGGTAAAGAGATCGTCGATTGTATCGACAAAATTAACCAGCTTCCTGGCCTTAGGGGCGGCATAATTGCTGTCAATAATATGGTCGATCAGCTTCTTTGCCGGCGTCCAATAGCCGTCCTGGTCCAAAATAAGTATTGGTTTGTCGTGCAAGCCAAGCTGGCGCCAAGTCAGTATTTCAAATGTTTCGTCCATCGTGCCGAGGCCGCCGGGCAAAACGGCGAAGGCATCGGATAATTCCGCCATGCGGGATTTACGTTCATGCATACTGTCAACGATTTCCAAGCGCGTTGCCTCGAAGTAGCCGACTTCAAGTTCGTCGAGAAACTTTGGAATGATCCCAATTACTTCACCGCCGGCGGCAAGCACGGCGTCGGCGAGAATGCCCATCAGGCCGACGCGGCCGCCGCCATATACCAGCTGGATATTATTTTCCGCCATTCGGCGCCCGAGTTCGACTGCGGCGGCAGCGTGGCTCGCCGGACCCTTTGCCGAAGAGCCGCAATAGACGCAAATAGATTTTACTGTAGCCATGATTTATTTTCAGACGATTGTTCGTGGAGTGTAGTTGGACCGCGTCGGCCCAAATGGGGAGAGTGCTTTCCAATCACGCTTGTTTGCCAGTATATGACCCGAACATAACGTAAAAACCAACGAATAATGAGCGCCGATATATGTTTGATAAAGCCGCACGCAAGATAATCGACCCACCGCTAAATATGGTCGGCCGGTTTTTGGCTGGGGCCGGGGTCAGCGCCGATTTAGTTACGGCGTGCGGCTTTGCTGTTGGTTTGGCTGCCTTGCCGTTAATTGCGGCTCAGCTCTATGGTTGGGGGTTGGCAGCGATTTTGGCCAACCGCGTATTTGACGGAATCGACGGCGCCGTAGCCCGACATAGCCAAGTCACTGACTTTGGCGGTTATCTCGATATTGTGTGTGACTTCATATTTTATGCTGCCGTTCCTGTTGGCTTTGCCTTGGCGGTGCCGGATGTGAATGCGCTTGCGGCAATCGTCTTGGTTTTTAGCTTCGTCGGGACAGGCTCGAGTTTTCTTGGGTTTGCTATTGTTGCCGCCAAACGAGGTATCGGCACCCGGGTTCGTGGGCCGAAATCCTTTTTTTATCTCGGGGGCCTGACCGAGGGCAGTGAGACTATTGCCTTCTTTGTCGCCATTTGCCTTTGGCCAGGGGCGTTTGTCCCGCTGGCCTTGGTTTTTTCAGGCTTTGCCTGGATTACCGTCATTTCCCGCATCGCCATGGCTTGGTCGACTTTTGGCAGCGAAAATGATGAGCACTAAACCGGACGCGCCTTAAAACGGCTGTACGATATCCGTCGGCTGATCTTTATTGGCCCGCCGTTGTTGAAAATTGGCCCGAATCATGAGGGCGCTCGGCGTCACGATAAGCGTCAGCACCGTGGCAAATGTTAGACCGGAAACAATAGCGGTCGACAATTGGACCCACCATTGGGTTGAAGGGGCTCCCTGACTAATTGTCCGACCGATGAAGTCGATATTAATCTGCAGGACCATCGGCATCAGGCCCAAAATGGTGGTGACAGTGGTCAACATGACCGGCCGTAGGCGCTGAGCGCCGGTCCGCAATATCGCCTCTTTTTGATCGCTAATGGTAAGTTTTAGCCGGTCAAATGTGTCGATCAAGACGATATTGTTATTGACGACAATTCCGGCAAGGGCGATCACGCCGACACCACTCATCACAATGCCGAAGGGTTGGCCGATGACAAGTAGGCCCAGCATTACACCCACCGTCGACATGATGACTGCCGAAAGGATCAGCATCGCGCTATAAAAGCTGTTGAACTGGGTGACCAAAATAACCGCCATAAGAAACAGCGCGACGAGAAAAGCCTTTTGCAGGAAGGCCTGTGCATTTGCCTGGTCCTCATTCTCACCCTTGAAGGTGATCGAGACGTCTTCGGTCTCCAAGCCGGCTGCTTCGACCCAGGCCTCTATCTCTTTAACCTTATCGTCGACCAGGACGCCCGGCGAGACATCGGCTTTCACCGTGATAACCGGTTTGCCGCCGACACGGGTTATTGTGCCGACCCGGGGCACCGGGATGCGCGTCACGAAATTGCTGATCGGAACGAGACCCGATGCCGTTGCAACCCGTACCTGATCGATTTGAGTCAAATTTCGGTATTCCTCAGGAAACCGGGCCACAATATCAACCTCGTCATCGGCGCCATCTGGCCGATACTCGGTGACTTCAAGTCCGTTGGTGACAAAACGAATAGCCTGTCCGACGATTGCCACATCGGCCCCAAATTTCGATGCTTGAGCGCGGTCAACATCGATCTGCCATTCAATTCCCGGCATCGGACGGCTGTCTTCCACGTCTCTGAGGTCTTCGAGAGTATCCATATAGGCCCGAAGCTCGGCGACGACGGGAGGGATATTATCCAAGCTATCTGACGCCAACTCAATGACGATTGGCTTGCCTCCGCCGGGACCTTGCTGCTGTTTGCGGATCTCAATATGGATCCCTGGAATGTCATGGGTCCGGGCAAGGATATCTTCGATAATTTCATCGGCTGAGCGTCGGTATTGCCATTCGACAAATTCCATTGAAATATTACCGATCACGTCCTCGGCAATATCGGCCCCGCCACTGATATTTCCCGCGATGGTGTAGATCGACTGTATTTCACCGCCTTCATTTTGTAGTGCGAGAATTTCTTGCTCGACGCGCATGACGATGGTCGCTTTTTCGTCAACCGACAGATTTCCCCTGGCGTGGATCTGAATTGCCGCCTGATCCGGTTCGATGTCGGGAAAAAATTCGACACCATTCCCGAGCATAAAATAGGCTGCCCAAGATCCGACAAGGGCCAGTCCGGCGCTGGCGAGAATTAGCGCAGGGCGCCGAAGTGCTAACTCAAGTATGCGAACATACACACCTGTGCCGCCGCCCAACGTGGCCGGGTCAAACTCGCCGTCACCAGCAAGAGCTTGCGCCTGCTCGGAAATTTCCGAGCCGCCGCCCGAAAGTGACTTTTCTGCACGGCGGCCGAGCGGCAGCCCTAGTTTGGCAGCAAAAAAGGCGCCAATCCCCGCAATAAGAATAATTGGCAATATCGTGAGTGGTCCGGTTGTTAAGCCCAACACTTTGTGTAAAAGCGTCGAGGCAATTCCTGCTGAGATCGCGGCTCCGCCAATAACCACGGCCAGGGAAATAACCAATCTTGCCAATGCCGCCAGATTGGCCCCGACCACCGGGACAAATAACAAGGCCATGGCCAATGAAGCCACGAGAACCGCGATGAGGGTAAGGGGCAAGAATTTCATAAACTCGCCGATCAAGTCAGGCCAAAACAACAATGGCAGGAATGCCGCCAAGGTCGTCGCGGTCGACGCGATAATTGGCCAGGCCATACGCTTTGCGGCAAGGGTGTAGGCGGTCGACGGGGGATTGCCCTCACTCAGCTTTCTGTCCGCATATTCATTCACCACGATGGCGCCGTCGACCAACATGCCGACAGATAAAATCAAGGCAAACAGAACAACTACATTAACCGTGAGGCCGAGCAAGGATAGGACGAGAATTGCCGTCAAAAACGACCCAGGGATGGCCAGCGCTACGAGGAGACCGCCACGCACGCCAAGGGCGGCAACAATGACGATTAGGATCAGCAATATCGCGCTCAAAATATTGTTTTGCAGATCCGAAAGCATGATCCGGATATCGTCCGACTGATCTTGGCTGAAGGTGACATCGACCCCGGATGGCCATTCGGCGCTTTCTGCCTCGACGAGGGTTCGTACGGATTCGGTCGCATCGATGATATTCGCCCCCGTGCGCTTGATGATATCGAGAGAAACAGCCGCATGTCCATTTATGCGCGCATAATTTTGCCGTTCTTCAAATCCCAATCTAATTGTCGCCAAATCCCCGACGGTTATAACGGCGTCGCCGCGGGTAGCGATTGGCTGACTATATAGGTCTTGGGAATCCTCATATAGCCCCGGCACCTTTACCGGAAAACTGCCGTTTGCCGCGGTCATATTGCCGGCGGCCACAAGCCGGTTCGAACGTGAAATCCCTTGAATGAGTGCATTCGTGTCGAGTTCGTAAACCTCGAGCAGGCTCGGGTCGATAATCAGCTCGAGCTGCTCTTCACGATTTCCCCCGATATTGACCTGAAGGATTTCATCGGGAAAAGTGCTTTCAATTTCCTCCTGCAGATCGTCGGCGAGACGCTGCAATGTGCGTTGGGGGACATCGCCAGAAAGAGTAACGACAAGCACCGGAAATAGGGAAAGGTTGACCTCTTGTACTGTCGGTTCGTTGGCGTCTTCGGGCAATTCATCGCGGGCTAGTTCGACAGCCTCCAAAACATCTGTGCGGGCCTTGTCTGCATTGAACCCGGCAGTGAATTCCAACGTGACATTGGCGCCACCTTGATAAGCGGTCGAGGTTATCTCTTTAACGCCCTCGATACCGGTGAGTTCGGCTTCAATGGGGCGCGCCAATAATCGTTCGGCATCTTCGGGAGAAATACCCTGATGGCCGAGAGAAACATAAATTATCGGAATGCTGATATCGGGGTTTGCTTCTTTGGGAATGCTTAAAAAAGCAGACGTTCCAGCAATTAACAACATCACAAGTAACGCTATAAAAGTCCTCGCCCGGTTTTGGGCGGCGTCAATGAGGCTCATGGTTGCGGCTCCTCATCGAGCTCAGCAATGCTCTCGTCTTGAGCAATCAATGGCACCGTTTCCCCAGAGGTGACATCGGCCGCTGCGAGGTCTACGGCAACGACCTGCTCTCCGACGACAACGAATTCCTGGCCACCAACAATAACCTGTGCCGTTTCGGGCAGGCCGTCGACCCACATACCTTCAATCGTTTCCTCAAGAATTCGAATTTCGTGAAATTCCACCAGGGCATCATTGTTAACCGTCTTGACCCCGATCTTTCCCAATTCAGATAGGGATAGCGCCGAAGGTGGTATCAGGTGCGCGACACTTTGGCCCGCATCAACAAGAATACGGGCGGTCAAACCGGCGCGAATTGCATAATTGGGATTAGCCACCTCGACCTCGAAACGATAGGTGCGAGTGGTCGTGTCTGCTTGGGCTGCAATATAAGTGACGGTACCGGTTATAATGGTGCCGTCGGAAAGTTCCGCTCCGCCGAGCCCGTTGAGTGATAAACGCGAAACTTCTTCTTCAGTCGCGTTGCCGACGATCAGGATAGGGTCGAGGTCAAGCAATGTGCCGACGGGGTTTCCCGACTTGACGTAATCACCGACTTCCAAATGTCCGCTATGGATCATGCCCGAGTAGGGCGCACGAATATTGGTCCGCTCGATATCAGTCGAGCGTTGTTCGACGATGGCCCGCGCCGCATCGAGTTGGGCCTGGGCCCCGGCATGTTGAGTGGTTGAACGAAAACCTTCTTCGACCAAGCTCGCCGAGGCGCTGTATTCAATTTGTCGTTGCCTGAGCAACGCTTGAGCTTCGGAAAGTTTGGCCTCTCGATCATAGAGCGCTATTTTGGCAATGACATCGCCTTCGGTGACTTCTTCACCCCGATAAGTGTTGAGTTCTAGTATTCGCCCCTCGGTTTCGGCCCGAATTTCCACAGTACGGTAGGGCTCGGTACGCCCATTAACTACAATCTTGCTTGTTCGCTGAGCAGCTTGTGAATTTATCACCCGAACAGCAAACAAGTCTGCGGAGGCTTGCTCTGTCGTCGGTGCTTGATCGTCCGGCGATGTCGGGACATCCGCCGAACCGACAAAACCCGATCCGACCCATAAGATTGCGCCGACAGCGAGGGCGACTGAGACCAAAACGGCCGGCTTACGGCGTAGGAATTCAGTTAGCCGAAATTTGGTTTTTGATTGCTCGGACATTTAAATCACCTCCTAATCGGCTGCGGCGGCAGAAACCGCATGATCCAATTTGCGGTCTGCGGCAACGAGCTTGTCACCGTTTTCCAAAATATAGGCGCGCATCGCGCGATAAATTGCGAGACCAAAGCCTGAGACGAATGCCTCCCTTGGCCCCATTTCCTCAGTGCCATGGTCGCAATTTTCAAGTCGGTCTATATTTGCCCCTAAATCGGCAACCCGTCTGTCGATCATGGTTTGTGTCGACGTCGGTCCCAACAACTGGGAATATAGGGCTTTAAACAAAAAATCGCAGGTGACCTTATCGCCTGGTGTCTCTTTAGCGAATGCGTCTAACAATGCGCCCCGGCCTTTACTGGTAATTGCATAAACCTTTTTTCCCGGCCGACCTGCTTGCGGGAAATTGGTAACAGACACCAACTCGTCTTCCAATGCCCGGGTTAGCGCGGGATAAATCGACCCAAAGCTAACATCCTGAAAATATGAGAAAGGCCCTTCCTCGAACGCGCCCTTGATTTCATACCCGGTTGCGTCGCCTTGACTGAGGACGGCTAAGCATATGATTTTAGTATCCATTTAGTGCCCATCCCGTTCCAAAGGTCGCAGTCGTCACCAGTTGAACTTTCATTAATTTACCCATATATCGGCTCGATATATGCTCGGTTTATATATAGGCGCTCAGCCAAGGGTCAACATTTAGCTTGGGTAGTCGTCGCAAATAGTAATGATACGTATACGTTGACAAGGATATGGGGCGCCTACAGCCGGTCATAAATCATCGATTTACCTCTTGTGATGTTTTGGGTTAATTTGGCGAATAGTTGGCGACATGAACTAATTTTGCCAATTGCCGAACATGGCGGCAGGAGCCGACGTGTACATATAAGGGAGGATTATTTGTTATGAAAATTTACTCTGCTGTTGCCGCGGGTACGCTCGCTGCGGCTATGGCCCTGGTCAGCGCGCCAGCGTATGCTCAGGGGCAAAGCCTGATTGCCTCGACCAGCCATCCGCTGGGATTGCCCTGGGTCGGAACTATCCAAGACTTTTTCATTCCTGAGGTGAACAGCCGGCTGGAAGCCGCTGGCCTTGATCCGATCAGCTGGAATGCCCAATTCCCCTTGCCGGGTTTGCCACCGACCGGCGTTCTCGAGACTTTGGAAGATGGAACGAATCATTTGTCCTGGGTGGGCACGCTATTTGAACCGCAAAAGATGGGACTTTTGAACGTTGCATTTAATGCGCCTTTCGTCACCGACAATACTCTCGATCAACTCGAGGTGTTTAATAGCCTCTATGACCAGTTCCCCGAAATGGGCGCGGTTTGGGAAGCCAATGGCGCTGTGTTTCTTGGAGCGCAGGCGACGGCATCTTATGAATTGATCACCAATTTTCCGGTCAATTCGATGAACGATTTGGACGGACGCAACATCATGTCACCGGGGCCGCAGGCCCAATGGTTGCGTGGCACCGGCGCGGTAATCGCCGACGGTAGTTTGCCCGAGGCCTTCAACTTGCTGCAGACCGGTGTTGTCGACGGTGTCATTCTGCCTGTGACCAATGCCTTTGCCTTCAAGTTATTTGAAGTTGGGGAGTTTTTGACGCTGATTAATATTGGTGCGCAAACCACCGGTGGCTTGGCCATGGGCAAAGAGACATTCGATAGCCTGACACCTGCGGCGCAGGATATTATGCGCGAGGTCGGTCGGGAATGGTCTGGCGTCCATGGGGCAGTTGTAACCCAGCGTCAGCAAGGAGCACTGGCAAATTGGGAGGCCAACGGCGGTACCGTTACGCGGATTGGCACCGGCGCAAAGGCGGCATGGCTGAATGCATTGCCGGCTCTTGGGACCGAGTGGGTTGGCCGGAATGCTGCAGCCGGACCGTCTGCGGCAATTTTGAACGCTTATCTCGATGGCATGGCCGCTAAGGGCCATGAGCCGTTGCGCGATTGGCGCCAATAGAGCGACGTCATATTGCCACCTTGCCCTTGAGGCTAGGTGGCAACGAATTGCGGCCGATTGGTCGTGGGATGGGAGGCGCGGTGCGTCTCCCATTGAATTTATAAGAATATCTTTTGGTAGGTCTCTCGAAATGAGCACAACTCAGGCAGCAACCGATACGCCGCGCATAGCTGACGATCTCGGTTTAATGCGAGTTTTGCGTAAAATACTTTCAGGCCCGATCACCGTTTCCAATGCCATCGGAACCGTTTGGATCTTTGCCTTAATGCTGATGATCGTTGCAGACATTTTGGGCCGGAAGTTTTTCGGCACTCCTGTCCGCGGTGTTGTATTGATCGTTTCTCATTCGATTGTCGGCATTATATTTCTTCAAATGGCGTCGAGTCTTGAAGTCGGTCGTATTACCCGGACCAGTGTTTTCATTGGCGGCCTGTTGAAAACCAGGCCTTTTGCCGCGGCTTTTTATCAGCTTGTTTTTCACGGTCTTGGCGCCGTGGTGCTTGCCGAAATCGCCTACTGGACCTGGCCGAAGTTAGAAAAAGCTTGGAATACGGGTGAATGGGAAGGAGCGGCTAATGATGTCGTACTTCTCGTTTGGCCGCTTAAGGCCATCATTGTATTCGGTGCCTCGGCAACGGCACTACAATTTCTCCGCTTGGCTATTCGCGACGTTGCCGTACTTGTTACCGGCGTGCCCCAAGACCCGAGCGCCCCCAAAGACGCGCCCAAGGGATGGATGGCAATAACATTTTTGATCTTCGGGATCCTACTTGTTTCACTGTTGGCGATGAATTCCGACGGACTAACCAATTTGCAAATCGGTATGATTTCCGTTGGTGCGATGTTGATGCTGATTTATTCAGGCATGCATATTGCGATCGCTTTATTGTTACTCTCAATTGGCGGCAGTGCGGTCATCTTTGACGGCGCCGTGGTCCTTGCAATGAAGCAGATGGCCGGTGTCACTAATACGGCTGTCGGTAATTTCACCTTCGGCGTTGTCCCGCTATTTGTTCTCACAGGCTTACTCGTCAGCGCGGCTGATTTCGGGCGCGAGGCGTTTGAAGTTGCGGAATGGATATTTGGTAAAATCGTTGGCGGGTTGGGGGTCGCGACCGTTGCGGCCAATGCCGTGTTTGCTGCGATTACCGGCGTTTCATTGGCTTCGGCGGCGGTCTTTACCCGTGTCGCGGTTCCGCCAATGGTCGAGCGTGGGTTTACGACTAAATTTGCCGTTGGTACGGTTGCCGGCAGTTCGGTACTCGGCATGTTGATCCCACCAAGTTTACTGCTCATCATTTATGGAATTGTCACCGAAGCGTCGGTTGGCAAATTGTTTCTCGCGGCCATTATTCCCGGCATCGTATTGGCTACGGCTTTTGCCGTGATGATCATTCTGCTCGCCAAATTCATGCCAAACTTTGTTGGGGTCGAGGCACCCGAGCATAAACGCAAGCGGCTGGAAGCCGAAAAAGACGGCAATTTGGATCCGATGAGCAAAGCTGGTGTGGCGTTACTAGCCGGATGGCCGTTGCGTTTGACCGTTGGGCCGTCCGGTGCGGTAAAATTGCTCGGCGCACTCGTCAAGCTCACCCCAATTTTATTGCTGATGCTAATCGTCCTTGGCGGTATCTATGGCGGGTATTTCTCACCGACCGAGGCTGGGGCAGCCGGTGCATTCGCCGCTTTGGTCATCGCCCTCATAAAGCGACGGCTGACCTGGAAATCGTTTTGGGAAGTGATGTTGCAGACCGGGCATATCGCCACCGGTGTTCTGTTCTTGATTACTGCATCGATGTTTTACGCACAATTTCTAGCGCGCAGCGGTTTGCCTGGTTTTATCATGGGCTTTGTGACGAATTCTGATTTCGGGCTGGTCGGCCTCATCCTAGCGTACATGGTCGTGTTGTTGATCTTGGGAATGATTCTCGATCCCATTTCGATCGTACTCATCACCGTTCCGATGATCTATCCGGCAATTGTTCAGGGCGGTGGCGATCTGATTTGGTTTGGCATCGTGACCATCATTGCCGTCGAAGCCGGTCTGCTGACGCCACCTCTCGGGCTGACCGTCTTTGTTGTTCAGGGGATAATGGGCGACGAACATGTCACTGTGCCCGAAGTCTTCCGAGGCGCCTTTCCCTACGTCATAACGATGATTCTGGTGCTCTTATTGCTGATCAGTCAGGAATGCATAAGCTTGGTCATGCTCGAGCGCGAAGGGGCGGCATGCCGCGAAGTCTTTGCCGGTTGGTTTGGGCGCGGTTAATCAAGTTAGAGGAATAGATTTATGGGTATGCTCGACGGCAAGAAAATTGTCGTTACCGGCGGGGCCAGCGGTATTGGTCGCGCCACATGTGTTCTTGCCGCGACGGAAGGCGCAGATGTTGCCGTTGCCGACATAGATCTGGAACGTGCCGCTGAAACCGCCGAACTCGTTCGGGCCGCCGGCGGAACGGCGATCACGATTGAAATCGATACGTCGAAGAAAGCTGATGCGGATCGTATGGTGGCGGAGACCCTTGCTGCATTTGGAACCATTGACGGGATCGTGTGCGGAGCGATCAAATTGGTTCCAGGCAAATTAGAGGAATTGCCCGAAGAAGATTGGGACATGGTGATTGATATTGGGCTTAAAGGTTATTTTCTCTGTGCCCAAGCGGCCGGCCGAGTGATGTTGGACAAAGGCGCCGGGTCAATCGTCTTCTTATCTTCGGTCGGTGGCGTGCAGGCCTATAATGGGGCAGGGGCCTATTCCATAGCAAAAGCCGGTGCGATCATGTTGGGCAAGCTATTCGGTGTTGAATGGGGGGGCAGGGGCGTGCGCGCCAATACAGTTTGCCCCGGCCAAATTCGAACCCCGATGACCGAGGCAATGTTTGCCGATCCTGAAATCGCCGCAGGCAGAGCCGCCGTCGTTCCGATGGGGCGGGTCGGTTTGCCCGAGGAAATTGCCGAGGCATGCGTGTTTCTGCTTTCGGACCGGGCGAGCTACGTCAATGCCGACAGCATGCAGGTCGATGGCGGCCAGGCGGAAAGCAAAATGATGCACACGCCAGGACGCAATTGGGGCGGCAAAAAAATGGATTATTCGACGAATTGAAGAGGGCAACCTGATGGGACGGTTTGAAGGTAAAGTCTGCATTGTGACCGGTGGTGCGAGCGGCATCGGGGCAAAGACGGCGGAAATGTTTGTCGAGCAAGGCGGGTGTGTCGTCGTTACTGACGTTAACGATGCGGCGGGCGAGAAATTAGTTGGCGATATTGGGGCAAGCAAAGCGGCTTATTTACACCTCGATGTTACCGACCCGGACGCCTGCCAGGCAGGTGTCGACTTGGCTGTCGAGAAATTTGGCAGCGTCGATTACCTGCTCAATTCGGCAGTGAAAATGGCACCGGGAATGCTTAAGGATCTTTCCTTGGCCGACTGGAACACGATGGTCAACATCGGTTTGACCGGCTCTTTTTTGATGACACAGGCCGTCGGAAATTGGTTGATAGAGAACGAACGACCGGGGTCAGTTGTGATGATGTCTTCGATTGGTGGGCGCCAGCCTTATGGCATGTCGGGTGCCTATTCGACGGTCAAGGCGGCGGTAAAAATGCTGGCAGATCATTTCGGCATCGAGTGGGGCGGGTATAATATCCGGGTCAATTCAATCGTCGCCGGTCATATCGAGACACCGCTGACGGCTTACTTGAAGGACCCAGAAATCAAGCGCGGTCGCAGCGAAGTAACGCCCCTCGGCCGGGTCGGTCAGCCGGTCGATATTGCCAATGCGGTTTTGTTTCTTTTTTCCGACGAAGCCGATTATGTGACGGCAACAGCGCTCAATGTTGATGGGGGCATAACGCGCAGCGTCATGAACCACATGCCCGGCCGCAAGTGGAGCTAGCAGCAGTGAGTTCGCGCCAACCAGCCGGATACAGCTGAACTAACCGCAGCCTCTTGGCCGACATAGAAGTGACCGCAATTTTCGATAATCTCAACATCGCAGGGACCCGAACATTTTTCCGCAAATTCATCGGCTGGGTAAATATCGTCGGACTCCTCGTCGCCTTTAAGAAAAAGCACAGGGCAGGAAATTTTTTCCGCCCAGTCCAAAATTCCGGGCACCGAAGTCATGAAATCGACCGCACTTTGTGCGCCAATGACCCGCCACCACCCGTCCAACAGTAATAAATCGCGTGGGCGTCCGGCGGCTATACTGGTCACCGCGCGCGCAGCAATTTTGTCATAGTCTGCACCGGCCCAATTTCCGGCGGCGCTGATCTTTGCAGCGATATCAGTTCCGCCCGCATGGGCCGAAAGCAAAATCAGGGCCGGTGTGTCGGAATGGTCTGCTGTGTAGCGCACCCCCAGCATTCCGCCATTGCTGTGGCCGATGACGATTGGCGAACCAAATCCTTTGGCGCGCAGCCATTCCCCGGCCGTTATATTATCCGCCATAGCTTCGGCTGCTGTTTGGTAGGCGCCGCCTTCCAATTCACGGCTATCGCGGGTCGATAGGACATCGTGCCCACGTCGATTAAAGGCGAGGCAAGCAAAACCCATCTGGGTCAAAATAGGTGGCAGGAAACGCGGCGCACCAACATAAAAATTCATGCAATTGCCATGCATCAGCATGACGGTGCCGCGAATTTCACCATCATCGGGTTCATAATAGGCGCCGTCCAGCGGAACCGTGTCGGTTCCAATGGAGACCAATTCGGTCCGCATGTTTATTGGTCTGCTTCTTATTCTAAGACAGTGGGCAATGTCACGCCAACCATGGCATCGCGGGTAATAATCTCTTCCAACTGTGCTTCGCTCCAGCCTTGCGTCCCCTCGGGGCGCATTGGAATGACGACGTAGCGCATATCGGCATTGCTATCATGTACCCGCAGCGTCACGTCATCAGAAAGTTGGGTGCCGAATTCCGCCAGCACGGGGCGCGGTTCGACAACGACGCGCTTGCGATAGTTATCGGATTTGTACCAAGTCGGTGGTTGCCCGAGGAGGTGCCGGGGATAGCAGGAGCATAGAGTACAAACGATCACGTTATGAATTTCGGGAGTGTTTTCGACGGCGACGAGCTGGTCGGTTTCCAGGTCAATCCCCATGGAGGCAACTGCCGCCTTGCCGTCGCGCAGCAGGAATTTTTTAAATGCGGGGTCGGTCCAGGCCCGTGCAATTACTTTCGCGCCGCGATTTGGATAATCGGACTCAAAGGCCTCCATGGTCGCCCTGACCTCATCCGCCGTCATCACCCCTTGGTCGATCAGCAGTTCCTGCATTGCCCGGCTCATGATTTCGTATTCGCTCGGCACACCGTCTCTCTGGCCGGCAGTTTGATGAGGATGTTGGTGATCGTCGACGTGATTATTTACCATTGGATTTTTCGCTCCCTTCGGCCCGCTCTTCAGCTTGATTGAGCCAATGCTCGTAGATTTCCAACTCTATCGTGTCGTATTGCGGACCGGCGTAAGTTGGCCAGACATGAGTTTGCGAGAATCGAACTCGGTAGAGAATGCGTTCGGGCAGTCCGTCTTCACCATAGGCCCTGGTTTCCGGGTCTGGAAAGGCGCCACAAATGCGCTCGATCTCCCCGCTTTTGCCTCGAATATAATAGGGCACCCGACAGTGACCCGCCGGATAACCGATTTGCACGGTTACACTATCACCGACGTCGAATTTTCGGTTGGGGGCTGGGCGGTAGGTTGAGGTCGCACCGGTCATCTAGCTTGCTCTATTTTTCGATTGGCCCGTCGCAAACCTGGCCCTGACAACTTCCATCTTTTCATCCAGTTCGGCCTGGGTGAAAGTCCCTTTTTCGATAAGGAGATTGCGGATCGCCTTTGTTGTTCGTTCAAAATAGCTGAGCCGGTAATAATCGGGTAAATCCTCGGCCGCCCGCCGCATCTCATCAAGTGCAGAGATCCCCTTGGCGACCATCACCATACGCATACCATTTGCCTGTTTTTCCCAAAACAGCATGCCGTGATCTCTGGTGTCGATGGGGCCAGCATCGGCACTACTCACATCGCCCCCCATATCATGGGCACGGGGGGCGTGGGGGCCATCTTCGGCAGTGGGACCGTGCTTAGGGGTTTTCATGATTTATCGTCCTCGTGTGCGTGCAACATGACCGGTTCCCACGATAGCGAATTTATTCGCCCTTGTAGAAATTGAATTATGTAGAATATGTATTTTGGCATAAAAAACCCCCCGGCGTTATCGCCGGGGGTCAAATCAAGCTAACCGCCTGTATGTCAGGGTTAGCCGGTAATGTCGCTTATAGCGACCGGCTGCCCACTGGCGACAGAATTAATCATCGCCTGCAATGCCTCGATGGAGTGCAGGGCATCGGCAGGGCTGATATGGTAGGCGCCTTTGCCGGCAATTGCATTGGCAAAAGAGCGTTGCTCTTCGGCGATGCTGGCAATCGGGTCTGAGACAAAATCAAAGTCATAGGTCAATGTCTCGGGCTCACCATCAACCGGCCTGAAGGTCAAATTGTTATAGGCTCGACCAGTGATTTCTGCCGAAGCCTTGGTTCCGAAAATTGTAATGTTCATGCCAATCGCCGTCGCAACTATGGTCGCGATTGACCCGGTTGCACCGCTTTGGAGTTTGAACATTGCTGACGAGGTGTCATCGACATCGGCTTCAACCGCTATCCGATCCGACAATGCGTAAACCGTATCAAAACGGCCGAATAAATCGATAACATGATCGATTTGATGCATGCCGAGCGGAGCCATGCCGGCAATTGGCAATTCGGTCCGCGACATCCTCCAATTCTCGGCCGGCATTTTCAGGGCCATTGGGATGGTTTCGGTTGCTGAAAAATGCAATAATTTGCCGAAATATCCTTCGGCAATCCGATTTCTTATTTCGACAATAGATGGATGGTTTCGACGATTGTGGCCGACAGCGAGAACCAAGCCTTTTTCAGCCGCAAAGTCTGTGACTTTCTTGGCGCCTGCGTAGGTCAAGGTAAGGGGTTTTTCGACGAGCACATGTTTTCCGGCTTTAAGTGCCTTTGCAATATCTTCATCATGTTGTGTGTTCGCGGTTGAGACAAAAATCGCCTCAATATCGGCGTTTTCTAGCATATCATCGATGCTGGTGAAAACCTTGATACCGTATTTCTCTGCCGTTTCTTTCGCTTTTTCGGCGTCACGTACGGTGGTCGCGGTGAATTGGACATCGGAGTCGGCACCTGCGCGCACGCGGTTTTGAGCCCACCAGCCGAGGCCTGTGATACCTGCTTTAATCAAAATCTTATCCTTCCGGGTGGAAATTAGGGGCCGCAGCCGACCTGGCCCAATTGGGCCAGGGTTTCATATCGAAAAGGGGGGCGCGCCGCAAGGCCGAGGACACGGGGCAAGCCCGGTTACGGAACCAGAATGATCGATCCGGTGGTTTTTCGTCCGGCAAGGTCGATATGCGCCTGTGCGGCGTCTTCCAGCGCGTATTTACGGCTGATATCAACGCTGAGAGTCTCGTTTCCGATGAGATCAAAGACCTCCCGTGCCATGGCGGCGGCCTTTGCCTTTGTATCGATAAAATGTTTCAACGATGTCTTACCGAAAAACAGAGATTTTTTGTTTAGCGCCATGGCGTCGATTGGCGGTAGCAAACCCGACGCATGTCCAAAATTGATAAAAAATCCGGTCGGTGCGAGTGCGGCAATATTGCCGCCAAACGTATCCTTGCCGATGCTGTCATAGACAACGTTGACGCCCTTTCCGTCAGTAATTTTTTCGACCGTTGGCGCGAATGGTTTGGTTGAATAGTCGATGACATGATCACAGCCAGCGGCGCGCGCGGCCGATATCTTGGCAGGGCCCCCAACCGTGCCAATGACCGTCGCGCCGAGATGTTTCGACCATTGGCATAGCAGCGACCCCATACCCCCGGCGGCCGCATGAACCAGGACTGTATCGCCTTCGTTTACACGATAAGTCTGGCGCAATAGATATTGGGCGGTAAGCCCGCGCAGCAGGGCCGCCGCGGCAACTTCTTCGCTGATGCCGTCGGGTAATTTAACCAGTCGATCTGCGGCGATCAGACGCTCGCTGGTATAGGCGCCCATGGAGAAGAGATAGGCCACTCGGTCGCCAACAGCTACGTTTTCGACGCCGTCACCAATCTGAGCAACGATGCCGGCGCCATCCAACCCGATCGCCGACGGCAGGTCCGGTTTGAGAAAATAGGTGCCTTGGCGGGTCAAAATATCGGCAAAATGTACCGCCGCGGCTGTTTGCGTGATCCGAACCTCACCGGACCCCGGATCGCCAATATCGACTTCACTAACGTGCAGGTTTTCCGGACCGCCAAAGGCGTCAATTACAACCGACCGTGCCATCATTTCTCCTTAAAAGGATTATAGTCTGCCGAGCATTATCAGCTCTTCGCGTGCACCGGTATTCTGCAACCAAGTTTCCAAATCTTGGTCCAGCGTCTGCTCAAATAAATCAGCAGCACGATCATCATCGCCGTTCAGCAGATGATATTGGCCGACCATGAAAGTCGCCATCGTCATTTGCTGTCTTCGGACAATATCATTTCTGTTGAAGGCCGCATTAAGCAGGTTGGCCTCCGAAAGTTGGCCGAGGAAGAAAAGCGCGACTGGCCCTGGCCAAACCCCAAGATCTGTACCTGCAACATCGTCGGCGAGCTGGACGCGTGCATCATTAAATATGCGGTCACGTATTATATACCGGCCCAATGCTTCATAAAGAGTGCAGCCTTGGAGGCATTTATCACCGAGTTCACCTTCGGCCTCGGTCAGGAGACCGAGGAAAAACAGCACATATGCCTTATTCAACGTTACATCGAGGGCCGGGTCCAATTGCTGAACCGTATCAAAATCGGATAGCGCTTGCTCGAACTGACCGAGAATGCGCGACAGTCGGCCTCGTCCGCGATAAACGATGGCGAGATCTGGATTGAGCGACAGCGCGAAATCAAAATCTTGAGCCGCTTGTGAGGTAGCGCCCAAATCGGTGAGGGCTGTCCCTCTATTATAATAGACGAAGGGGTCCCGCCGATCGAGGCTGAGAGCGGAGTTATAATCGAGAACCGCTGCCTCATCATCGTCGATCTGGTGGAATGAATTTCCCCGATTATTGTAAAAAGCGGGCTCGTCGGGAACGAGCGAAATCGCCTGATCATAATCATCGATCGCTTGGAAATGGTCGCCGAGATCAGAAAAGGCGACCCCCCGATCGAAATAGGCAATCGCCCGATTGAGCCGGCTGAGGCGAGTCGAGTTAATCGCCACCGTATAGCCGGCAATGGCACCCTCAAGGTCGCCTGCGTGATAGGCCAATGTGGCGTTATCGATCAAGTCGACGCCCGTTGTCCTGATGCCGCGGCGCAGATGGTCGGCGTTGGCAGTACCGTAACCGAGCACAGCGAAAACGAGAACGACTGCGACAAAATGAGCGATCAAGAAAACTTGCGCCTTCGGCGAAATATACGGTGGTTGTGTGGCGGAAATTTGTGACCGTGAATTAAGCAATTTGAAACTCTGGTTCAACATAATGGGCTCCATTCAATTCACCCTCTCTGGCGATGCTAGGCCGGTCCGATCAACGAAACAAGAGACGTAAAAAAGATTGCTGATTTTGGATTGGTCGTCGGTACCGCCTGATGTTCCGACTTGGCATTATTCATACTGGGTAATTAAATATTATCTAATATGATGTTATTAGTAACTATAGATACGTCAATGGTGTTTGAGTTTACGGATGAGCCTGAGTGTGTAGCGACATGGATAAAAGGTGATTTGCCCCGTACTTGCTCCCAAAAGCTAAAATAAAGAGGGCCAAATGCTGAATCTTTGCTGGGAAACACCCCGAAATTTTTATTTTTCCGCCCGCGTTGTTTTGGTCTGTGCAGCGTGTGTCGGAACTACAATGGTGGTTGGGTGGGCAAATGCCGAAACACAGGGGCTAAATGTGACGGCAACAGCGGCGATTGTATCTGGAACCACAAACGGCGTCGTGTCGCAGCAAATTCGCGAGGGCGACCTATTGCGGGATCACACTTCAATTAAGCCATATTTCGGCCAGATGTGGATGTCGGATGTCGAGACTGTGGAGGCCCAGCAATTCGACTCTTATACTAAACTCCTTATTCAACTGGAGCATTATAACTGACCGTTTTCAGTTATCCACATTACGCACAATGCCCGATAGTGTTGTGGATTAATCACAATTGCTGAATGATTTTAGGTGGTTCTGCCGTAAAGCACAGTTTCTAGTCTTGACATTCATCGCAACCGATGTTGATATGTTTTCCGCAAAGGCAAGCTTTAAGAAAAAAGACGGCATGTTTCGGGTGGCACAAAGCGCCATCTGGGGAGGGGCCGGAACTTGACAACCAGCTTGTACTTTGACGTCCGGCAGTTTGCTGGGTAAGTGCCGAACTGGCTAATGGGTCCCGAAGAGGGCTTTATATAGCGGCACGTCCTAGTTCGTGTGTTTGACGTTTGGGGTTTGGGGGTCAGGTTTCAAATTTATAGGCACCTTTTCTCGTCATCTTTGGCGAGGGTATGTTGTTTTGTTGAGCTCGTCGTTTTGCGATGGAGACGGCAAGAGTTAACTGAACAATGGCAAGAAACGAGTGCACCTGGCGCACTCGGCTAAATCGGGGGTTTCTGGCGGCCTTTCTCGTTTTGTTTGTTACAATCTGGTCCGGTCCGGGGTTCACCCAGACGGCACCAGGTGGGGGGCAGCAAGGATCTGGTGAAGCCGAATTTCCTTTAACGGTCGTTCAACGGCCGTTCGAACAGGAAATACCTGTGCCCCTTCAATTTCGCCAATTTTTTCTGGGCGACCTGTTGGCATTTGATGACGGAACTTCGGTTTTCGTCCCGCTCAAGCTCGTTACCGATGCATTGCAGTTTGCCATTGAGGTCGACCTCATCCAGGGGCGCGCTCAAGGGTTCTTCATCAACGAAAACAACACTTTCTTTTTGGACTTGCGAAGCCGCATGGTGTTGGTCAACGGCGTGGCCTCCGCGGCCAGCGCAAACCAGGCCGAGCTTCAATTTGATGACATTTTTGTCGATAGCCGGCTCTTCGGGCAATGGTTCGGCGTGGATTTGGTATTTGACCGGCTGAGCCAAGTGTTGCTCGTCGAGCCCCAAGAGGGCGTCGTACTGCCATTGGAAGCAAGGCTCGAGTTGGAAGCCTTGCGGAACCAGGGCGGCGGCTCAGAGCTGCGGGAGAGATTTGATCTGCAACCGGTGCCTTACCGCCTTATCGCGCCGCCATCACTCGATTTTTCCTCCAGTTTTTCCCATACAAATGGGGCAAATCAGGAGTTAGCCGGCAACGTTCAAAATAGCGCCAGTTATTCCGCACAGCTTACCGGCGATCTATTGTTCATGAACGGGCAGCTGTCGATCCAGGGTGGCGAAGGCGACTTGTTGTCTGATGCACGTTTCAAATTGGAGCGAAAGGACAATGATCGCCGGTTGTTTTCCGGTGTTGAATATGTTGGGCCGCTGCGGCTGTCCGAATTCGCCATTGGCGACGTGTTCACGCCGCAAGTGCCCTTTATCGCCGGCCAACGCGAGGGGCAAGGAATTGCAATCTCTTCGTTCCCGTTAAACAGTCCGACGGATTTTGACTTACAAACATTTCGTGGAGAGCTGCCGTTTGGCTGGGAGGTTGAGCTTTTTCGTAACGATACTTTCTTGGATTTTAGAACCAGCGACCCCGCCGGGCGATACGAATTTATCGATGTATCACTTGGGTTTGGTCAGAATGATTTCCGGTTTGAGTTTTTTGGCCCCCAGGGGCAGCGCCGGACCGAAACGATAAGCGTCCCCGTCGGCCCAGGCGCTTTGAAGCCCGGCGAGGAGTTTTTCCGCGCTGGTTTGGTCCAGGAAAACACACGGGTCCTTCCATTCATTCAGGATGGCGACGACCGACGGATGCGGTATTCCATCAATTATGAACGGGGTATCACACGCGAAATTTCGCTGGTAATGAACGGGTCGAGTTTATCCCTCGGGGATGACGGTCGCCATTCCTACTTTGGTGCCGGTATACGCACATCCCTTGGCAATTTGACCGTGCTGCCGGACACATTTTTGCGCCTTGACTGGGTCAAGGATCTAAATAGCGGCATGGGCGGGATCATCGGGCTGCAATCGACCGTTCGCGGTATCGATATTACCGCCCAGCATGAGAGCTATCACAGCTTTGACTCCGAAGCGACGGGCGGTATCAGTACAACCAGCAGAGTTGAGAAAAGGACGTCTCTCAGGGGCGATGGTGTGTTGCCGCTATTCGGATCTCTGCCGGATATTGGTTTCATAATTTCGGCCAATGAGACCCGGATCGAATCCGGTCTCATTAATACCAGCTACAATTTGCGTCTTTCCTCTACGGTTAAAGACATCGGCCTCACAAACCAGGTTGGGTGGGCGCTGCAGCGCGGCGTCGTCACGAATCCCGAGACCCGAATAGATGGCGAATTTACCGCGCGCACGAACCTAGACAACGGACGTTTCATTGCCGCGACGCCACTGACCGATGTCAGGGTGCGGGCAACCCTGGATTATGATATTCAGCCGGAAAAGCAGCTAACCGGTTTTGCTGTCTCCACGGAGGGGCTCTTGCCTCACGGCGTTGCGGCCCGGCTGGATATCACCAGAAATTTGGGTAGCAGCACGTCGACAAATATTGCGCCGAGCTTGAGCAAAAATTTCGAGCGTTTTTCATTGGGGCTTAGCGGAAATTTTGCCAATAGCGGTGATTTTTCCCTGGGCGCATCTTTGTCGCTGGGCGCCTTCCGTGAGCCGCGCTCGGGCCGTATCATTACTGAACCGGTTTCCGTCGGCGGTCGGGGTGTTGTTTCGATCCGCGCCTTTATCGATGTGAATGGCAACGGTGTATACGATGCGGGCGAAGTTCCGCTGCCGGGCATTAAGTTCCGCGACGCCGAGTTTGAGGATGTCGAGACAGATGAGCGCGGGCTTGCACTGGCCTCGAACCTAACCGCGTTTTCGCGTAACGTCGTTGAAATTGATCGCCGATCAATCGGTGACCCCTTCATCCAACCCAAAACTTTTGGCGTTGAAATATTGCCACGTCCGGGCGTCGTCGTCGAAATTGATTTTCCGTTCCAGATGATCGGCGAAGTCGATGGTTTCATCCTGCTGCGCGAGGGGGGTGTCTTGCGGCCGGTGGCAGATCTTGCTTTACAGCTTAGAAACGAAGCTGGGGACGTGGTGAAGGAAATACGTTCAACATTTGACGGATTCTATTTATTCACCGATGTTTTCCCGGGGAAATACACGGTTGAAATTCCGTTGGAGGCGCTCCGAGGGCAGAGTTTTGGGCCGCCAACTCCGCTATCGATCGAAATTACCGGTGAAGGCGAAATTCTCTCAGGAGTCGACATAGTATTGAACTAGTGTATTGAACCACGGCAATGAACGATGGCATCCAACGTGCCTGATGCCGCAATTGCAGCGGTACGATGTTGTTCATTTTTTGTTAATAATTTTTATATTAATATTGCCTTTGCAAGGACAACCCACCCGTTGCCTTGCATAGTTTTGGTGTCTGAATATTGTCGAAGGCCGAGAATGCGCCATCTAATTAGGTTGACGAAGCTCGGCGAGGGCCGATAACCTGCAAACAATGGCGTTGTTGCTTTGGCAAGCTAGGCGACCAATATTCGTAGCATTTGACTGGCCCGGTATTTTGGTGTGTTGGCAAATACCGATTTTGGAGTTTTCTGGATGCGTATTTACGGCCAGCTTCAGTTAAAACGGGAGCCGAGCTTTTTCCGGATTTTGCCATGTTTCCAGCTTGGTATTTTTTCGCTGCTCATTGTGTGCTGCCTGGTGTTGTCGGCGGTAATCCCTGCAGTCTCGCAAGTCGATTCTCCGATAATTGATATTTCGATTAGAATTATTCGGCCTATTAGCATCCGCCCGACCTCGGATCTTCAATTTGGCGAAATTTTCCCCGCTAACGGCGCCAGCGAAGTCACTATTTCACCAAATTCGACCGTCGCCTCGAGTGGATTGGCAACTTTCTTAGGCCCATTTCAGTCCGCGACATTTATAATTTCGGGCGAACCTGGATTTGGCTTCACGGTTACCATTCCCAGCGAGCCGTTGGATATTTTTTCCGGCATAAATAAGATGACTGTTACCGGATGGACGAAAAACCTTCCGGACAGAAGTATCCTGCCGGACGGGGGATCGGTGACACTAAATGTGGGGGCGACGCTTGCTGTAGATGCAGTGCAGCCCCCAGGAACCTATATGGGTGCATTCCAAGTCTCGGTCGCCTATGAATAGGAAAGTGCGGTTTCCAATGATCCAGCATGAACATAATCGACAGGCCGATTTTGGTGCATTCGGAGGCGGCGCTGGCTGGTGTCGTTCATGGTCGCGAAGTGTCGCCCTATTAGCCTTTTTGGTTGGTTCTTTTTTCGTTGGGGAGGCTGCCTTTTCCCCGGCTATGGCGCAATTTACGATCAGCCAAGTTAAGAATTTACAATTTGGCAATGTCATCGTCGGTGATGCGGCGGGATCCGTGACCGTGCCGTCGGTGGGGCCGGCGATCGCCACATCAGGTCTGTTCTTGCGAGGCCCCGAACAACCGGCAGAATTTCAACTGGCCGGCCCTGTCGGAACAACGTTTTTTATTATTCTTCCGGCGACGGCTAGCGTGAGCAGTGGTTTTGAAAGCATGTTAATCCGCGATTTCGAAGCGAGTATTGAACGTGGCACGACGACGGGGGCGGCCAATCCGATTTTAATTAAGATCGGCGCGACGATCGATATCGCTCAAAACGAGATACCCAATGTCTATAACGGTACATTTATGTTTACCGTGCAGGAAAATCAGAATTGAACAGAGCTATGATACATTTAAAACTGTTACGCATTATCGTTAAAACCATTCAGTTATTGGGAGTTATCATGAACTACCGCGCACCGGCTAATTTATTGCCACGTGGCTCTGCGGCCTTCGTCGCAATCGCTATCGGACTTGCATTCCTATTCGGTGGTGCAAGCGTATCGCTGGCTCAAACGCCGCTGAGGGACGGATTAGCGGCGGGACCAGTCGTGTCGCCGACACGGTTGGTGCTTGAGGGTAGAGAACGATCAGGGTCTTTTTTGGTCGCAAATACCAGTACGGTGCCGATCACCTATCGTGTGGAGTTTACCAATCAGCGGATGCTGGAAGACGGGTCTTTTGAGCAGTTTAATCTGCCGCGTCCCGACGAGAAAGTGCTTATTAATGAATCGACCCGGCAGCGTTTGGTTCTATTCTCTCCGCGCCAGTTCAGTTTGCAGCCCAATCAAGTTCAAGTTGTCAGATTACAAACCCGTAAGCCCTCGGATTTACCACCCGGAGAATATCGGTCGCATCTTGTTTTTTCGGCTGTGCCACCGGCCGATACGGGCCGGATATTAGACGACGGCGGTGATAATGAGGGAATTGAAATTCAGTTGATTCCAATCAAAGGTGTATCCGTGCCGATCATTGTGCGCCACGGTAACGTGACCGGAGGCGTATCGTTTAGTGATGTAACGGTGACAGCCGCCGCCGACAATCCGGAGGCACGAGTGGTTAACCTGCGGATGAACCGTTCCGGCGGCGCATCTGTATATGGTGATATGACCATCAACTATGTTGATGGATCCGGGCAGCCGCAGGAAGTGGGTGTCGTCAGAGGCATTGCCGTCTATACCCCTAATGCCAGCAGGACAGTCTCGGTCGCGCTCCAATTTCCCGAAGGCGTCGTGCCGCCAAGCGGGTCCTTGCAAATACGATACGCAACGCCCCCCAGCTCGGGAAATGAGGAGATGGCGACGGCATCTATCCCTATCCGGTAATTTCAATTTAGAAAATGTTGCGGGTGGTGGAATCTCCGCCACCCCTTTTTTTTCGTGAAGTCGCTCGACTAAAATTCGACTGTTTATCTAGAAACAATATCAATTTTTGATCACAAATAGATTTATCAAATACCTTAATTCCTTATTATTCAATTTTTGAGACACTCACCATATGAACAGCCCTGGCATGTGCTGATAAAATTGAACGGCATATTAAGTCTGATTTGAATTTCAAAACGGATTTTAGCGCTATTGGGTCTTCGGAATCCGAAAGGGGATCAAAAATGTTGGTGTTTGATGCGAAAATAAAATCAGTATTTCTCGTTATAGCTGGATTGGGTCTTGCCTCGGGGGCAGCGCATGCTGTCGACGGAGGGGGCAGCGCCAAGGTAAATGTTGTCAGTCCGCTAAGTATTACCCAGTCCCAGGAACTAAATTTCGGCATTGTTGCACCCGGCGTTTCGACCGGTACTGTTGCTGTTGCAGTTGGGGGGGCGGTAACCCAAGGAAATACAGCCGTTTATTTTACCGGCAGTGGTGCCCAAAATGGCGCGTTTGACATTGTTGGTGATCAAAATCGGCAATACTCAATCGCCCTGCCGGCCTCGGCAAGTTTGACCGGTGGCGGCAATCCGATCTTAGTGGATGGATTTATCTCAGATCCAGCGGTGACCGGATTACTGGATATCAATGGCCTTCAGGAAGTACGCGTCGGTGCGACCCTGCACCTTCCGTCAGGGCAAGCGACAGGTATTTACACCGGTAGTTATACGGTTACCGTTCTGTATCAATAAATGTGGCGCAGTTCATTTCCTGATTAAGCGGCAAGTCAACTTACATACCCAGGGAAAATGCCCTGGGTATTTTTTTGACAAAGATTTGGGTACATGCTGATAGGGCGACTCCTTGCCGTCTGTTCTAAATATCGGTTTATGATTTCCGCCGATCTTCAAACTAAATCGCCGTATTCCAAATTTCAATTTGGAGTGGATCTTCACCGAACGAAACGGCGAAAATCTATTTCAATTCAGGTGAGGGGCGGCGGTGTACGGGTGCTGGCGCCCCATCGGGTGCCGAGCGAAGAAATCGAAGCCCTGCTACATGCAAAATTGACCTGGATTGAGCGTAAATTACGCGAGCAAGAGGTGATCAGAGAGCGAGCGCCCCGCAGCTATGTTGACGGCGCCCGGTGGCCGTTCCTTGGCGGAGAAATTGTGCTCGCAATTGGTCATGGGAGAGCCGTTGATCCAACGCTTCAGGGGAATTGCTTAACTGTCTCCATACCGTCCCGAGGCAAACATGCGCCCCACGAGGCCGCCGTGCGGCATCAATTGGAGATGTGGCTGCGCGAGCAGGCGCGGATCCGACTTGTGGATTTTACGCAGAAGCATTCGAAGCGAATTGGCAGATCGCCGAAGTCGATTATGCTCAAAACCTATAAGGCGCGCTGGGGCAGTTGCTCGGCCAGCGGAAATATTACTTACGACTGGCGATTGGTCATGGCCCCATTGTCGGTCATTAATTATGTCGCGGCCCATGAGGTTGCTCATCTACAGCATCTTGACCATTCGAAAAAATTTTGGTCATGCGTTGACGAACTTTGTCCGGATAATCGTAAGGCAAAGACATGGCTTCGTCGCTATGGAGCAACCCTCAACATGTAAATCCACGTCGCTGTAAATCCGCTGTGTTGGCTGGGTCCCTAGCCTGCGTTACGGATCATCAGCTCGGGCAGCAAAAGCGAGATTTGTGGGAACAGCACCAGCAACAGTAGGGCAACACCCATGGCCAACCAGAAGGGCAATATGCCTTTGAAAATATCGTTCATTGGCACGTCCTCGGCAATCGACTTCACGACAAAAACATTAATCCCGACAGGCGGGCTAATCAGTCCCATTTCAAGGACGATGACCATCAAAACGCCGTACCAAATCATATCAAAACCATAGGATCGTAAGACCGGCTCCAATAGCGGGATTGTCAGCACGAGGATGGCAAATCCTTCCATGAAGGTGCCGAGGAACACCAAGAAGATAAGAACGATTGCCAGCAGACCATATTTGCCAACGTCGAGGGCGATCAGCAAGTTCATTAGCGCATTTGGAATGCCCGACAACTCGATAAACGGCGTAAATACGAAGGCGCCGATGAGGATCAAAAACGTTGTCGCCGTCGAACGGAGCGTGTTCAACAACGCCTCGAAAAAATTGGAAAATGTAAGCGAGCGCCGGCCGATGGCAAAAATAAACGCCAGTATGCAGCCAATGCCGGCGGCCTCGGTGGCTGAATAAACGCCGAGATAGATACCACCGATTGTCGCCACAATGATGCTCAGAATGGGAATTGCCCGGACCAAAGCCATCCCGCGTTGGCCGTAGCTCATACGAATGGGGGCAGGGGGCCCCAGCTCCGGATTGATAAACGTCACAATGTAAATGACGACGATAAAGAGGAAGGCCAGCATGAGGCCAGGCAAAACACCGGCGATGAAAAGCTGCCCAATCGAGCTTTCGGTAAGAATGGCATAGACGACAAATCCCGCCGACGGCGGAATGAGAATACCGAGGGTGCCACCAGCGGCAATCGCGCCCGTTGCCAACTTATTGGAATATTTAAAGCGCTGCATTTCCGGCAAAGAAACTTTACCCATGGTGAGGGCCGAAGCCAATGATGACCCCGATAACGCGGAAAAACCGGCGCAGCCGATGATAGTCGCCGATGCCAATCCGCCGCGAAAATGGCCAACCCAGGCGTAAGCGGCGTCATATAAATCCCTACTCATTCGCGAGACCCCGGCCAAATTTCCCATCAACACGAAGAGGGGCAGGATAGAGAGAGATATTATGGTCGTGGTATCAAACGAATGGGCGCCCAGTGAGGGAATTGCGCCGCGTGGCCGGATAATCCAATGGCCGACAAACCCGACAAGCATCATTGAGGTCGCAACTGGCATCCGGAGCGCCAACAAAACCATAAGGACTGCCAGTCCAAGAAGGCCGATTTCAATATTAGACATGAGGATTAGCTAGACTTCTCGCTGGGGTCGACATCTTGCCAAAAGTGAGCAAGACCGACGATCAATTCAACGACCAGAACCAGTCCATAGAGGGTAAACCCAAAGGCCATAAAATAGTAAAATGGCGCATGGGCAATTCCCAAGGTGGTCGTAAGATACGCACAGAGAATGCCGCACATACCATTCCTGATCAGCGCGTAGACGGCAAATGCGATAATTATAATGCCCAACACACGGACCAGAACATCGGTCCAGCGCGTCACCCGGCGCCCGCCGACCATGCCAAGCACATCGACGGCGACATGGGCCCCGACACGCCCACCATAGGCCAACGAGCAGGCCACGATGACCGATAGGGCAAGGCTTAGGATGTCGTCGACCCCACGAATAGGGTCGTTCATGACATAGCGGAAAAAGACGCCAACGCCGGTGAGAGCAACGAGGCCCGCCAAGACGATGGCGCCGACGGCAGCAACCAGCCCAGTCGCGTAATCGGTAATAGCGAGTACGCGGCTGGGCTTTTGGGTCGGATTAGACACGATATATAACGACTAGCAATCGCAAACCTTCAAGTTAGTTGGAGCTGACGCCCATCAGATTGAACAGGTTTTCGCCCCGGAACTGCAGGGACGAAGACGATTGCGACGTGTCGAGATTTTGCTGCAAGAAGGCATTGACGATCGGCTGCATGGTGGCCTGCCAACTGGCTTTTTCAGCGTCGGAAAGTTTGATCTCCTCAACGCCGTTGTCGATGGCAAAGGCAACACTGCCGAGGCCAGCCCGGTCATATGCACGACCGCCGAGCAGACTCAACTCCCGTCCGGAAGCTTCGTTGATCCATCCTTGTTCTTGAGGTGTCAGATCGTCAAAGACGTCTTGGTTCATCAACAAGAAGATACCGGAAATCGAAACCGGCAGATTGGTCGTCACAAATTCAGCCGGCTCATGCAGTGCAAAGGAGCGAATTGACGAGGCACCAATGTGAATGCCATCAATTGTGTCATTGGTCAGCATCTCGTGGACCACACCAACACCGGTTGCAATGGCGGTGGCGCCCAAGGCTTCAATATAAGGAATATCTTGAGCCGACGTGACGCGGATTTTCATTCCCTGAAGATCGGCCATGGACCGAACGGGACGTTTAGTCAAAAGAACCTTTTGATCAATACCCCAGAGAGCGAGAATTTTCGCATTATACTCTGTCTGGATGACGTCCATGGCATTCCACATCCGGTTCGTCGCGTCTTCCGCGCTGTCGGACATGCCGGGAACGGTCATCATGTTGGAGAATGGAAACACCGGGCCGGTATAGCCGGGCAGGCCAAACGCGATATCCGAGACACCTTGAATCAATGCGCCATATTGCGGCGGGCCGCCTTGAACGAGTGAGCCACCGAAATGAACGTTAACGGTCAACTGACCGCCGCTGACTTCTGCGAGCTTCTCGATGAACGGCTGAACGACAGCGGCATTCATCGGATGCCTGTCACCAACGAAGTAAGATAGTTGCAGTTCTGTTTGCGCACTTGCCTGACCGGCAAAGCCCATGCTGGCGGCCAGTGTCGCGGCAGCCAATACGCTCTTTGAAAAAAGTTGGTATTTACCCATTTTTATTCCTCCCTGAGAATTTTTTGTCTACAGCGCGCTCTCGCGCATTTTTAGCAAGACAAAATATACGCTACAGACAATAGTTTGTGTGGTCAACGATAGACATGCCTTAGCTTTTATGGCGCCTCCGGCGACGCATCCGGTATGGCACAAACGCACCGGATATCACCGGTTTCCGCTGTAACCAATAGGTTACCGCAGCAATTAGACGGGAAGAATGTGCCCGAATCATGGCATCGCGAAGACCTGTTCGATGCAGGCGGCACCGGCGCGCACGCTATTGGGTCCAAATTTAGACGAATAGAGATGTTTCGAAATTGGCTCAACGCCTCATTTTACCGAATCTGGCTTTACCAATTTTAGCACTGAAAAAATGGCTGGGGAACCAGGATTCGAACCTGGACTAACGGAGTCAGAGTCCGTGG
This sequence comes from Alphaproteobacteria bacterium, assembly GCA_021774575.1. Classification (GTDB taxonomy): domain Bacteria; phylum Pseudomonadota; class Alphaproteobacteria; order UBA6615; family UBA6615; genus JAJFIX01. The sequence continues at coordinate 104,717 of JAJFIX010000031.1, forward strand.
TACTACCGTTATACTATTCCCCAACGGTATCAATTCGGTTGCGTCTGAGCTTTGGCTACGGCGTTTAGCATATTTAATCTTCACATGGCCAGACTCTGTTCGCCTGCAATTTAGGCAATTGAGCTACCTTATGGCCAATTAGTGCTGTAGAGAACAGGCCTGCTGTGCCACCAGGAGCGTTAGCCAAAGGGAGATAGCGGGATTTCGCCGGGATTTAGACTGAATTTAACACTCAATAGTAAGGGTCTGGAATAATGGCCAGGTCAAAAAAACCGTATGTTGATGCCCGCCCCCTGACGGAAAAAGTCAAAACTGCCAAGGGTCGCAAAGCGTCATCGACCAAATGGTTGCAGCGCCAGCTCAACGATCCTTATGTCCAGGAAGCCCAGCGTGTAGGGCTTCGGGGCCGGGCGGCCTTTAAGCTACGCCAAATTGACGACAAATTTCATTTTCTAAAACCGGGTGCCCGGATCGTTGATCTCGGGGCCGCGCCGGGCGGGTGGAGCCAGGTTGCCGCCGAGCGGGTGAAGTCTGACAGCTCGAAAGGCCGGGCGAAGACGGGCACGGTCATCGGCCTGGATATCAAAGATATTGAGCCGTTGGTTGGCGCGACTTTTCTCAAAGGTGATTTCATGAGCGAGGAAGGCCCCGCCGTGGTTCGTGCGGCCCTTGGCGGCCAAGCGAATGTCGTTCTTTCGGATATGGCGCCTGACGCGACCGGCCATTCTCTGACCGATCATTTGCGCATTATCGCCATGGCCGAGGCTGCGGTTGAGTTTGCGGTTGAAGTTTTGGTGCCGAATGGAACCGTCGTCGTAAAAGTCCTGCAAGGGGCGGACGAGCCTGCTTTGTTTGATACTATGAGGCGGTCATTTATCAATATTCGGCGGTTTAAACCCGGCGCCAGTCGGGGCGATTCGGCCGAACTTTACTTGATCGGGCAGGTCTTGCGGCAATCTAGCCCTTGAGACCACCCCGCGACCTTCTATATAAGCCCACTCAACCGCGGCCCGAGCATTCTTCTCTGGGCCGGTAGCAGGTCAGGAAGACGCGCATGGTTGCTAGGCATATTAGACAGGCCCTGACATTCGACGATGTTCTGCTTGAGCCTGCGAGCTCGGCAATTTTACCATCCCAAGCGTCGACTAAAACGAAACTAACCGCTGATATAGATCTCGCCATTCCCCTGATGTCGGCGGCGATGGATACGGTCAGCGAAGCCCCGATGGCCATCGCCATGGCCGAGCTAGGCGGGCTGGCAGTTCTGCACAAAAACCTAACACCGGAAGAACAAGCTGACCAAGTACGCGCGGTCAAGCGGTATGAGGCCGGAATGGTCGTAAACCCGATTACCATCGGTCCCGATCAACCGCTAGCCGATGCGCTAAATGTCATGAAGCGCGAAGCATTTTCAGGAATACCGGTTGTCGGCGAAAATGGAAAACTTGTTGGTATCGTGACCAACCGTGACGTTCGTTTTGCCTCAGATACACGCCAGCCCGTAAGTGACTTAATGACCACCGATCTGGTCACGGCCCCCGAGGGCGTCGATATGGCCGAAGCAAAGCGCCTGCTGCACAAACATCGCATCGAAAAGCTATTGGTGGTCGACGATGGCGGGCGGTGCATCGGTTTGATAACCGTGCGCGATATTGTCAAAGCCCAAGACTTCCCCGACGCTTCAAAAGACGAGCATGGCCGCCTCAGAGTGGCGGCGGCAACTGGCGTTGGAGCCGACGGTCTAGCTCGGGCCGAAATGCTCATTGATGCGGGCGTAGACGCCATCGTCGTCGACACTGCCCACGGGCATTCATCGCGAGTTGTCGACCAGGTCGCCGAAGTCAAGCGGCTGAGCAACCAGGCCGGAATAATTGCCGGCAATATAGCAACGGCGGATGCGGCCCGGGCGTTGATCGATGCCGGTGCCGACGCGTTAAAGGTCGGGATTGGCCCTGGATCTATTTGCACCACGCGCGTTGTTGCCGGAGTTGGCATGCCGCAATTTACCGCAATTTGCGATGTCGCCGAGGTCGCGGCAAAAGCTGGAATTCCGGTTATCGGTGATGGTGGCATCACGTCTTCGGGAGACTTGGCCAAAGCGATTGCCGGTGGCGCCGACTGCGTCATGATTGGATCTCTGCTCGCCGGCACCGACGAAGCGCCGGGGGAAGTTTTCCTTTATGAGGGACGGTCTTATAAATCTTATCGCGGCATGGGCTCGCTCGGCGCCATGGCGCGGGGGTCCGCCGACCGGTATTTCCAGGCCGAGGTGACCGACAACCTTAAACTTGTACCCGAAGGGATCGAAGGGCAGGTCGCTTATAAAGGCCCGGTTTCCAATGTCATCCACCAGCTCGTTGGCGGATTGCGGGCGGCAATGGGCTATACCGGCAACGCGACGATCGGCGACCTCCAGACAAAGGCCAAACTCGTCCAGGTGAGTAATGCCGGTCTGATGGAAGGCCATGTTCATGATGTCACCATCACCCGCGAAGCGCCAAATTACCGGCGCAACGGCTAACCCACATTCCTCGATCCCGAATTTTGACGAGAGACAATTAGATGCAAACGAACGCACGGATCGCGGCGGTTATCGAAATATTGGAAGGCGTCCTGGCTTGCGCCGGTTCCGCCGAGTTGGTTTTGCGCCGCTATTTGCGCGGACGCCGCTATATCGGTTCTAAAGACCGGCGGGCCCTCCAAGATCTAACCTTTGCCATCATCCGGCGACGAGGGTTGTTGCAGTGGAACCTGGAACAAGCGCGGTTGGCGACCGACGGGGCGCGCGCGCTGATGATCACTCATCTCGCCTTGGAACCCGAGCCGATTACCACTGAGGAGATCGGCGCTTTGTTTTCCGGGGCGGGCTATGCGCCGACAATCTTGACCGATGAGGAGCGTGGTTTTCTCAAGCGATTGGCAGGCGTCGACGCCGCCGTACCCGACTGGGCTCGGTTAAATATTCCCCAGTGGCTGGAACCGGAACTTAAAACCAGTCTTGGCAAAGATTTCGAGGCGCAACTTGATGCGTTGAATAGAGAGGCCCCGGTGGACGTTCGGGTGAACACGCTAAAATGCACGCGCGAGGAAGCGGTTTTGGCATTGCAGGAGGCCGGCATCGCCGCCGAACCAACCGCCTACTCGCCAGTGGGATTGCACCTGGAAAAAAGGGTGCCCTGGGGAAACGTTGGCCCATATAAAGACGGATTGATCGAGCCCCAGGATGAAGGCAGCCAAATATTGGGGCTGATCACCGACCCACGGCCCGGGCAGACGGTCATTGACCTATGCGCTGGGGCAGGGGGCAAGACATTGGCGCTAGCGGCCGCGATGGAGAACGAAGGCCGCCTGGTTGCAACCGATATTGCGGCCGGACGTTTGGCCCGGGCCGCACCACGGCTTGAACGGGCCGGGGTTGAAATTGTCGAGACAATGGACAATCCCAGTAGCGTCTATAAAGCATATGTTGGTCAGGCTGATCGTGTGCTCGCCGATAGCCCATGCACGGGCAGTGGAGCATGGCGCCGACAGCCCGCTGCGCGCTGGTGTCTAAGCCGAGATGATCTCGATCGTTTTCAGCAAACTCAATCCGATCTGTTGGCTCGGGCGGCGACGTTGGTCAAACCCGGCGGCCGCTTGATTTATGCGACATGTTCGCTTTTTCATGGTGAAAACGAAGGCTGCGCTATCGGCTTCGATGCGTCGTCAACACAATTTCGGCGCCTCAGCGCGGCGGAAATTTGGCACGAGATCGTTGGCGATGCAGCTCCCTTTGACGGTGACGATCTTAAATTCACACCGGGCAGCCACAATACCGACGGGGTATTTGCCGCCATCTGGGAACGAGTCGCATGACTAACCCAAGTAGGGCGACGGAGAAAATACTGATTGTCGATTTTGGCAGTCAGGTGACGCAGCTCATTGCGCGCCGGGTGCGCGAAGCGGGCGTCTATTGCGAGATCCATCCGTTCAACCAAGTCGACGCCAAATCACTCGAAACATTTGCCCCGCGTGCGATCATTCTCTCGGGCGGTCCATCGAGCGTTATCGAAGGCCAGGCGCCTCAGGCAATTCCAGAAATATTTGACCGCAAGGTGCCGGTGTTGGGGATTTGTTATGGCCAGCAGGCGATGTGCCAAACATTGGGCGGCTTGGTAGAGCCTGACGAGCATCGTGAGTTCGGGCGCGCCGATGTCAATATCGAGAGCAGCTGCGCATTATTTTCCGATGTCTGGCAGGTCGGCGGCCAGGAGCAGGTTTGGATGTCCCACGGTGACCGAGTGACGAAACTACCGCCGGGGTTTTCTGCCGTGGCGTCGAGTGACGGCGCGCCCTTTGCCGCTATTGCCGACGATGCGCGTAATTTCTATGGCCTACAATTTCACCCTGAAGTCGTTCACACCCCCCATGGTGCAGCATTACTGCGAAGATTCGTGCGCGACGTCGCCTTATGTGCCGGCGACTGGACGATGGCATCGTTTCGGACCACGGAAATCGCCAAGGTGCGCGCGCAAGTGGGGTCAGCGCGGGTGATTTGCGGACTTTCGGGGGGCGTTGATTCCGCCGTTGCGGCAAAGCTGGTTCATGAGGCAATCGGCAATCAATTGACCTGCATCTTTGTCGATCACGGCTTGCTGCGTGAGGGCGAAGCTGAGGAAGTCGTTCATACGTTTCGCGACCGGTTCAACATTCCGCTGATTCATGTCGACGCGAGTTCGCTGTTTTTGCAAAAGCTCGACGGCGTCGACGATCCCGAAGCGAAGCGAAAAATTATCGGTGGGTCTTTCATTGACGTATTTGATGCCGAGGCAACAAAACTCGGTGGTTCCGATTTTTTAGTCCAGGGCACGCTTTATCCCGATGTGATTGAATCTGTTTCTTTCACCGGTGGGCCGAGCGTCACCATCAAGTCCCACCACAATGTCGGCGGCTTACCGGCGCATATGAAAATGGATTTGGTCGAACCCTTACGCGAACTCTTTAAAGACGAGGTGCGCGACCTCGGCCGCGAACTTGGCCTGCCCGAAGAAATCGTTGGGCGTCATCCGTTCCCCGGGCCCGGCCTGGCAATCCGTATGCCCGGCACGGTCAGCGCCGACAAACTCTCGATACTACGTCAAGCCGACCGGATCTTTATCGAGGAAATTCGTGCCGCCGGACTTTACGACGAAATCTGGCAGGCCCTGGCCGTATTGCTGCCGGTCCGCACCGTCGGCGTTATGGGGGACGCGCGCACCTACGAGTATGTGTGCGCGTTGCGCGCTGTCACCTCAACCGACGGCATGACCGCCGACAGCTACCCGTTCGACCATGGGTTTATCGCCAATGTAGCAACGCGCATCATCAACCAGGTCCAAGGCATCAATCGGGTCGTTTACGACGTCACCTCGAAACCACCGGGCACAATTGAGTGGGAATAGGGTAACGTCGGATTACCCAATTAATTTGCGAGTATATTTAGCGTTAGTATAGGAGCCTTCCCCAATGTCCACGCCGCAATCGTTGCCGACGGTTTTGAATTGAAAACTATCGAGTAAAGGGAATGCGGTTTCGGTCCCTGTAGATGGCGGATGGCTTCATATATTGATCCAGATGGGCCAGATCCTCCCTTAGATCAGGCCGTTGATTGTTCCAAATTATTTGATGACAGACACTAATTGTATGACCCATGTTTGTCGACATCGTCGGGCAAACTAAAACCCCGCTGGAGACCCAGTGGGGTTTTATTTCATACCTCACAAGGGAGGTGTGGTCTCCGCATATCTGCCGAGCCAAATTTTTTTGAAACTATCCAAGATGGACTGAAGAGCCTTTAGCTCCCAATCACAATGTCGCTGGGTCGATTAGGTGGAGTCATCTTTGTACCCTCCTACCAGTTCGGGCTTTGTCTGCAGGTAGTCTTCTGCCCCTTCTATTGCCTGTATCTATTTTCTCGCTAAATATTGTTGAGGTCAAATCACATTATTTTCTTTTACCGCACCATGCGGCTTTTTCCGAAATTTGCAGTCAGAATCCTTTGTTCCGGGGTTAGCGATGGGCTATGCCTCAATCATGCAAGCTGGAACGACTCGTACTGGAAAATCTTTATGCCCAATCTCGGTCGCGCCGATGATGGATTGGACGGATCGCCACGACCGTTTTTTCCTCCGGCTTATAAGCGAGCGGGTACGCCTCTATACAGAAATGGTCACGACCGGAGCGGTTCTGCACGGGGATCGCGCTCGCCTGCTCGGCTATCATCGCTCTGAACATCCGCTGGCTTTGCAACTGGGTGGCAACGACCCCGACGATTTAGCGCGGGCAGCTGTGATTGCTGAAGAGCTTGGCTATGACGAAGTAAATATAAATGTCGGGTGCCCCTCGGACCGGGTGCAGGCCGGGAGTTTTGGCGCCGCCTTGATGGCCGAGCCCGATACGGTTGCCGCAGGCGTCCGGGCGATGCGGTCGGCGGTGGACGTTCCAGTGACGGTTAAGCATCGTTTGGGCATTGATGATCGTGCCGAATGGGAAGATTTGATTCGTTTCGTCGAGCCCGTCGCCAATGCCGGTTGCACCCATTTCATTGTGCATGCCCGCGCCGCGTGGCTCGAAGGCCTAAGTCCCAAAGATAATCGTAATGTGCCGCCGCTGCGCTATGAACTGGTTTACCGGCTGAAGGAAACATTTCCGGACCTATATATCGTTTTAAACGGTGGCGTGCTCGACCTCGAAGCAGCCAAGGGGCACCTGGCTCATGTCGATGGTGTTATGCTGGGGCGAGCGGCCTATCAGAATCCCTATATTCTATCCGGTGTCGATGGCGCCCTTGGCCCGGTTGAACAATTGCCCGCGTCCCGAGAGGATATAATCGCCCGACTGGTGCCCTATATCGAAGAGGCATTAGCCGATGGGGCGCGTTTGCATTCGATCACCCGCCATATTCTGGGGCTGTTTAACGGGCAGCGGGGCGCCCGTGCCTGGCGGCGACACTTATCGGAAAATGCGGTGTTGGCCGAGGCCGATATATCTGTAGTTTATGACGCCCTGACGCACGTCGCCGAGACCAGCGAAATCAACGCCGCTTGAATTTCTCGGGCGAAAGTTTTTCCAACACTTGACCCAAATCACCATCTTGGCCATCGAGGAGTTCTTGGCCATCCTTCGCGCTTACCCCCTTTTGGACCAATACTGCGAGTTTCACATTCCAATCCGCGGCGTTGAGCGCATCGCCCACGTCGGTCTCATTATCGCCGGTAATTTGAGCCACCATGCGTCGCGCCCGGTCGCGCAATTTATCGTTGGTTGCCAGCATATCGACCATCAGGCCACCAAATACCCGACCCAACCGTATCATGATGAGGGTCGAAATTAGGTTCAGCACGATTTTCTGTGCGGAGCCGGCCTTCATCCTGGTCGAGCCGCCAATTGGTTCTGGTCCGGTTTCGGCCAAAATAGGGTAGGCGCAAATATCGAGGAGCGGCGATGCATTGTTAGCGATGCCAATGGTCACGGCACCGGCGTCCTTTCCGGCCTGGCAAGCCGCGATCGTATAGGGCGTGGCGCCACTGGCCGAAACGGCAATGAGCACGTCGGCCGCGCCAATATTCAGATTTGCCGCGTCACGTCGCCCGGCATCGCTATCGTCTTCGGCGCCTTCGATTGATCTGGTCAGGGCGCCGAGGCCACCGGCAATCAGATAATCGAGCCGCGACTCCGGCCAGCTATAGGTCGGAACAAGTTCCACCCCGTCCTGCACCCCAAGCCGCGCCGACGTTCCGGCGCCAGCATAAATTAGGCGCCCGCCACCGCCACGCAGCCGGTCTGTTGCCGCGTCGGCAGCGCCTTCGATAACGCCGAGGCAGTCACGGACGGCAACCAGGCTAGCCAGTTGATCCTCGAACATGGTTCCAAGAATTCTGCCACTGGGCCATTTTTCCATTCCCCAATATTGAGTGGAAAAATTTTCTGTTCCGCTTTTGGCCATTAAACGATGCGCCCCTCATTAAGCAAACTGTGACTCCATTGGTTGGTCGTACTATAAATGGACATGTGTTAATCACACCATGCTATCAAAAACCAATGCGCGCGTGACGGAGCCCAAGACAGGATGTCCGAACCTACAGAAATTTTGGGACCATTATTCGTCGGGGTAGACGGTGGCGCGACGACAACCCGGGTCGCAATCGGCGCATATGATGGTGCGATAGTCGGACGGGCCAAGACCGGGCCGAGCAGTTTGACCCTTATGGGCGCATCGGCCTGGCAACCAATTATGCAGGCGGCAGCCGATATTTTGGCGCAAGTAAACCTTGACCCCGTGGCATTAAAAAGCGCCCACTTTGGCCTGGGCTTGGCGGGCGCCAACAACGAGACATTAAGACGGCTGTTTCTGACCAAAGCGCCTGAAACCGGTTCGCTCACTATTACAACCGATGCCTTTATTGCCGTTCTCGGTGCCCATGGCGGCAGGCCTGGCGGGGTCGTATCGACGGGCACCGGGGCAGTCGGGTATAGTTTGGCCGATGACGGCAGTTCGTGGTTGTCGGGTGGCTGGGGGTTTCCCGTCGATGACAAGGGAAGCGGCGCCTGGATCGGACATGAAGCCGTTGGCGCGAGTTTGAAGGTCCTTGATGGTCGGTTGATCGACCCACCGGAGGGGCTTTCATTTTACCGGGATATTCTCCTGACTTGCGGAAACCGTCGGGAAGCTATCCTCGACTGGCTACACAGCGCATCGCCGACCGAATATGCACAGCTTGCGCCGATTGTCTTGGCGGCTGCCGACGGCGGCCACAGTGCTGCAATCGATATATTGACCCGGGCGGGGCGCGAATTGGATGAACTCGCGCATGCACTTGACCCAACCCGCCACATGCCAATGGCGTTGGTTGGTGGGCTTGCCGAGAAAATGATGCCGTATTTGCCACCGGCATTCAGCAATTGGTTGCGACCGCCGCGCTCGGATGCGATTGCCGGGGCATTGATGCTGGCGCGCGGGCAAGCACCCGACGAAAAGCTGCCGGACCTATGATGCCGACCACGTCTAGATCCCTGACCGGTGATCTACTGATCGGCAAGGCGTGGTGGCGGGGGCGCATCGACTTTAACGACAAAATCCAAGAAATTGACGCCCAGCCTCTAACTGGGCCGCCTCTAACTGGGCCAATGGCCGGACCTTATATTGTACCCGGGTTTATCGACTTGCACGTGCCTGGCGGCGGGGGCGGCGATGCGCTGGAAGGTGCCGAAGGCGTACGCAAATTAGCGCGCCTGCATGCCAGGCACGGTACCACGTCCCTGACACCGGCTCTGGTAACAGCACCCGCTGCCGATCTGTTGGCGGCAGGTCGAGGGATCGACACTGTGCAACGCAACCCCGCCCCAGGTGAGTCGGATATCATCGGCGCGCATATCGAAGGACCGTTTCTCAATCCCGCGGCGCTCGGGGCCCAACCGCCACACGCGGCCGCGCCGGATCTGGAGCTCATGAAGGCGTTGATGGAGGTGGTCAACATCAAGATCGTCACTCTTGCCCCTGAACTCGATGGCGCCCACGAGTTAATACGGGCTCTAACCAAAGCCGGAATTCGGGTGCAAATCGGTCATAGCCTCGCCAGTTTCGACCAGGTAAAAGCAGCCCTTGATGCGGGGGCGGCGGGCTTTACCCATCTTTATAATGCGATGTCGGGACTACATCACCGGGCGCCGGGAGTACTCGGGGCGGCTCTCGCACATGGGCATTACGCGGCAATCATTCCCGATTTATTGCATGTGCATGCCGGTGCAATTCAGGCCGCGCTGCGCGCCATTCCCGGCCTGTTTTTCGTCACCGACTCGGTTGCGGCAACGGGCATGCCGGATGGACCCTACACCCTCGGCCGGTCGGCCATTATCAAACGCGGTAACGCCGTCTTTCTCGACGACCAAACAGCAAAACCCGCCGACCCGGTGATCGCCGGTAGCGCATTAACCATGGATCGCGCCCTGCTAAATTTGCTGGCGATCGGGTTGGCTCCCGAAGAGGCTTTGTTTCGACTATCGGCGATTCCGGCTGAATATCTGAACCTAACAGACAGGGGACGGCTGTGCATCGGTCGCAGGGCGGATATTCTGGTACTTCGGGCAGATATGACACTCGACGAAATATTTATCCAAGGCATCAGAATTTAACTCCAAGCGCCGAGAATTTCTTCCGGAGTCATGCCTTGATCTAGGGCGAGCCGCAGCGCGCGACTGCCCATGAGCCGGTCGATAAAATAGCCGGACTGTGGCGTTTTCACCCATGTGAAGTCAGGCAGTCGGCGCAAATAGCTGAGCAAATATATACCGAGAGAAAAACCGCTTTTGGACCCAATTCCGGTCGGTGATAAGGCGATGCCGGTGCAAGCCTTTCCTGCATATTCGCCGGTTTGGGGAATAGCCGAATATGGCTCGGCGGCAAATCCAAATTGGGTGAACTCGTTTCCCCATCGGCACAATGGGGAAGCCGCCAAATTGGGGCTAAGTACTGCTTGAAATGACTTATCGGTGCCCCGGCCTTCGCTCATATTGGTCCCTTCGAGGAGCACCAGACCGGGATAAAGCGTCAGTGCGGCGGGGCAGGGTAGTGCGGGCGATGGAGGATGCCACTGGGTTTCATCCCGATTGTCGACAATGCAACCCGCGTCGCAGGGGATAAGATTTAGCCCAGAGCATTTCTCGTCTAGGCCAACACTTGCGAACAGACCGCTAAGGCGCAGGCCGTGGACGAACGGGACATCGAAATAGGCAAGAAAGTTCTTCAACTGGGGATCGAGCTGCCGGGGGCCGGCAACCGTCGCCCCCAGCGGGTTCGGCCGGTCGCATAGATAGACCGCAATATCCCGGTCGAGGGCGGCTTTCGTCAGCTGTGCCGCCGACGCGGCATATGTGTAGCACCTAACCCCGACATCGGGCAGGTCGATAATTAACGCGTCCAACCGGTCTAGTTCGGCGGTCTCAGTTAAGCTTGAGGGCTTATAAAGGCTATAGACTGGCAGCCCGGTTACCGGTTCATTTGTGTCGGCGACAGGATCGCCGGCGCTATGGGCAAGATTCCATCCATGTTCAGGAGAAAACAAGCGAACGAGACCACGTTCTCCGGTGCCACGTCGCCCAATTCCAATAGCCTTGGAGACAGCGCTCAGTGTCGTTTCCCCGCCTGGAATATGGCTGGCGGTATTGGATAATAACCCAACGCGTCGGTCAGCCAAACCTGCCGTCAGGTCAACGTCAGCCAGCAAATTTTCAATACCAATTTTTGTGGCGATTTTTGGCTAGTTCCCTATTTGGCGGTCCATATAGCCTTGATCAGTTGCTAGCGACCAGCCGTGGCCTTTTGGTCAAGACCGCCAAAACATCAGCAAGCCTTGAACTCATTTTTAGGCGTTCGGCACCATAGAGCAGCACAAATTGCCCTGCCTTACCCCCGTGCCGGTCCGTCCCGACTTTTTCGATAGCATAGAGGGCACGATCGGACGTGTGCCTGAACACGGCAAATACCGCCCTCCCATCATAATGTCCGATCGCATAATCACGCCATTCCCCGGTAGAAACGCGCCGGCTATATACGTTGAGAACTTGGCGTAGCTCGTCTTTGGTAAATGCAACGCGCTTGGACCTGACGCCTCGTCGCCCCCCAATATTGTGGACTGTGCCCATTTTACTCCGTTGCGTAGCGGCTACATACATATTTACGTTAGCAGAAAGCATCGCGTATCTCAAAATATCGGTCAAATCCCACGGAAATATTTTTTTTGACAAGTGAATTTTGACTGTATTGCCGATTTGCTATAGCAGGTGGCGCAAGTTATGTTACGCCGCCCCAAAATTAGAATGGAATCAACGTCGTGTCTGACGAACTCTTCCGCGAGGTAGACGAGGATGTAAAGCGAGACCATTGGTTCGCTTTATGGAATCAGTATGGCTGGTATTTGGTCGGGTTAATCGTTGTCGTTGTCGGGTCGACCGGCGCGATTACCGCCTGGCAAAATATGCGGCTAAATCAACAGCTGGCGCTAAGTGCAAGTTTCGTTGCTGCCGGGCAGCTGGCGACCGCAGATAATCTGGGTGAGGCTATTTCTGGCCTGGACGAGATCGTCGTTGAGTCTGAGGGCGGTTACCAGATGATTGCACGGTTTCGCCAAGCCACGTTGATGGCGGAGTCCGGAGACGCCGAATATGCAGGCGACCTCTATCGAACGATCGCCGATGATGAAAATTATGCGCAATATTATCGCGACCTTGCGGTATTGCTCTTGGCGGCAAACAGCGTTGGCGGTGACACTATTTTCGGCGATGCCGAGGATATCAGGGCCCGCCTTTCTGCAGTTGCCGTGGACGGAAATCCGTTTCGCCATTCAGCCCGCGAACTTTCCGCCGCCCTGGCAATTGCACGTGGAGATATGGAGGACGCGCGCAACCACCTCAAAATACTCTCCGACAGCCAAGATACTCCAACGTCGATTCGCATCCGGTCGACCGAATTGCTGCGCGCCGTTGAATAGTTTCAGAAATACCCTGTGACGTGGGCGTTGGTGGATTTAAGTTCGCGGTATTCGCCTGACCCAGTCACTTTCGGTGAGGCTTAGCCATGATGAAGATGAATTTTGCACCAGCGACAATTCTGGCAACAATTCTTCCGGCAATTTTTCAGCCGAAAAAATATGCCCGTTTAATGATTATAGGCATCGGCCTTACAGCGCTTAGCGCCTGTCAGGCTGGCGATTATTTAGGGGGGCTGGTTCGCACCGGTGAACCAGGATTGCCCGGAGAGCGTATTTCCGTGCTTATCGATACAGAAGTCTTGAGCCCGGACGCCGCTATCGCCAACGAAGCTGTGACCTTGCCCAATAGCCAACTCGAGAGCGAGTGGCCGCAACAGGGCGGTAGTTCCACTCATACAATGGCGCATGGGCTGATCTCAGAAGTGCCGACTGAAATTTGGTCGGTTGATATCGGCGAAGGGTCCGATGACGATGCGCGGCTCTTGTCGGGGCCAATTTTAGTCAATGGAGCGGTATACACGATCGATACGGAATCTGTGGTTTCTGCAATCGACAGTGAGACCGGATCCATATATTGGCAAATCGAGACCGAAGTTGGCGAGGAGCGTGACGGAAGTTGGGGTGGCGGAATTTCCAGCGACGGGACACGTATTTTTGTCACAACCGGGTTTGCCGCGGTTATTGCCATAGACGCATCGACCGGCGACGAGATTTGGCGAACGCAGGTATCTGGCCCGATGCGGTCCGCCGCCTCCGTCCATGATGGCCGGGTCTTTGCCATTACCAAGGATAACAAGCTTCACGCTCTAGACGCGTTGACCGGTGAAATTCTATGGCAGCATTCCGGCAGATTGGATGGGGCGGGTTTGCTCGGAGCAACGTCCCCGGCAATATTCGGTGAGCTCGTTGTTGCAGCTTACTCTTCAGGTGAGGTTTTTGCACTAAACGCCAGAACGGGCACAGAATTTTGGTCTGACAGCCTGGCTTCCGTGCGCCGAATCGGTAGCGGTGCGGGACTCTCCGATATACGGGCCCGACCGGTTATTTCCGGACGCCGGGTTTTCGTTGCCAGCCGATCCGGCCGTATGGCCGCAATTTCCTTGTCGACGGGACAACGTCTTTGGGAGCTGAATTTGAGCTCGGTGACCCAGCCATGGGCCGCTGGCGATTATATATTTGTCGTGACGAATACCGGCGAAGTTGCCGCAATCAAACATAGCAGTGGCCTGGTCCGTTGGGTCACGCTCGTTGGCGAATACGAAAATGAAGAACGTCAGCGCGGCCGCCTCCATTGGGTTGGTCCAATTTTAGCTGGCGACCGGCTGATCGTTGCCGGCAGTAACGGTGAAATCCTATCTCTGTCTCCCTATACCGGCGATCTAATCGGCGCTATCGAGGTTAAAGGCGGGGTTTCTCTGGCACCAATTGTTGCCAACGAGACGCTTTATATTCTGACAGATTCCGGGCGTTTGGTCGCCTATCGATAAGGCGAATATCGAAAATATCATTTCGGAACCAACCAAAATATGCACAAATCAATTGTTATAATCGGCCGACCAAATGTAGGAAAGTCGACCCTGTTTAATCGCCTTGTTGGGCGAAAAAGCGCCCTTGTCGATGATCGGCCCGGCGTAACCCGAGACCGTCGGGAAGGCTTAGGGCGCATTGGCCGGATCGAATTCAATATTATCGACACAGCCGGGCTCGAAGAGGCATTCGACGACAGTCTGAATGCACGGATGCGCGAGCAGACCACTATAGCGCTCAAAGAGGCCACGGCGGCGATTATGGTCATTGATGCACGGGCAGGGGTATTGCCCCTGGACCGGTCTTTTGCCGATTGGCTGCGCCGGCTTGGGGTGCCGGTCATTCTGCTCGCCAATAAATGCGAGGGTCGAAATGCCGACACAGGACTTTTTGAAGCGTTTGAGTTGGGGCACGGCGAGCCCATTCGCTTCTCAGCCGAGCATGGCCAGGGGTTGGACCAATTGCATGATGCGATTGCCGTCCAGTTAAGTGCGGCTGATGCGGCGTCCGAGGAAATAGATGCCGTGCAAGCAGACGAAAGTCTGGAAGACTTGGCGGACGACGAGGACGAAAAACCGTCGGGCCCACTGCGCCTGACGATTGTCGGCCGGCCAAATGTCGGCAAATCTACCTTGGTCAACGCCTTGCTCGATGACGAACGGTTGCTAACCGGTCCCGAGCCCGGCATTACGCGAGACTCCATTACCATAAGCTGGAAATACGAAGGCCGGGAGGTCGCACTAATTGACACCGCCGGTTTACGACGCAAAGCACGTATCGATGACCGCGTGGAAAAACTCGCCACCTCCGACACGTTGCAAGCCATCCGATTTGCCCATGTTGCGGTCCTGGTGCTGGACGCACAAGATATGCTGGAGAAACAAGATTTAACCATCGCCCGACACGTGGTCGATGAAGGCCGGGCGATGATCATCCTGGTCAATAAATGGGATTTGATCAGGGATAAATCGGCGGCGATAGCGCGGCTGCGTGACCGGTTGGAAACGTCGTTGCCGCAGCTCAAGGGCGTCACCGTTCTAACATGCTCGGCGCTAACCGGTCAGCGGCTGGACACCATGATGCCGGCTGTTTTGGCGGCATATGATAAATGGAATAGTCGCATTCCAACCAGGCCCTTGAACGAATGGTTAGCGGCCCAGACCGAACGGCATCCGCCACCGCTTTCCAAGCAAAAACGGCGGATTAGGTTGCGCTATGCGACCCAGGCAAAATCGCGCCCACCGACATTCATCCTGTTTACCTCGCGCCCCGACGATCTGCCCGACAGCTACTTACGGTTCCTGGAAAACGGCTTGCGTGAAGATTTTTCCCTCGGCGGGACACCGCTCAGATTGATCACTCGCAAACCGAAAAACCCTTATGTTAAATAGGGCTCTATCAATTGTCCGGACATTTCAAGACCGTCCAGAGCGAGGTCAACAAAGGCATCAGTAACTGTCTCCGGGGCCGGTGACTGCTCTGGGTGTTCGCCGGGAAAGGCCTCCGACCGCAATCTTGTTGCCACCGGCCCGGGGTCGATGAGATTGATTTTTAAGCCTGAATGGGCTGACTCAGATGCCCAGGTTTTTGCCATTTGTTCGAGGGCGGCTTTGCTCGCGCCATAGGCGCCCCAAAAGGGTTTTGCAATTCGCCCGACATCGGCGGTGACAAATATGGCGCGGCCCTGGGGCGATTGACGCAATACCGGGTCAAGGGTGCGAATCAGGTGCCAATTTGCATGAACATTGATGTCGAAGACCCGGCGCCAAAGCTCAGGGTCGGTGTGGCCGATGGGCGCCAATCCGCCCAGTAATGCGGCATTTCCAACAAAAATATCGAGGCGTCCAAATCGCTCCATTAACGATGGGCCGAGAGTGTCCAACCGGTCCGTCTCGGCAAGATCGACCGGGATCAAGGTCGTGGCGCCACCATTGCCTGCATCGCGAATTCGGTCGTCAACGCTTTCGAGCCCGCCGACGGTGCGCGCCAGCAAAACGACATGGGCACCGTCCGCAGCAAACCGCTCGGCTACAGCGGCCCCAATTCCCCGAGACGCCCCGGTGATGAGCGCGATTTTACCCTGTAATCTCTGTGTCATTATTTGTTTTCAATATGTTATCTAATTTTAATCATGTAATCTAGAAAGCCTTGCAAAATATATCCTGCAGCCATCTTATCAACCACTTCGCTTCTTTTGCTGCGAGTCATATCAGCTTCGCCAATGAGCAGTCGTTCGATCGCCGCGGTCGAAAGCCTCTCATCCCAAAACACGAGAGGAAGATCAATTATTCCCAATAGGTTACGTGCAAAGTCTCGTGTTGACTGGCAGCGTGGGCCTTCGCTTCCGTCCATATTTAACGGCAAACCAAGGACAAATCCACCAATCTCCCGCTCAGTGGCAAGTTCGACCAAGCGCGCGGCATCGAGGGTAAATTTTTTTCGCCGGATTGTCTCTATCGGCGAGGCAAGAGTGTGGCGCCCATCGCTGATGGCCAGACCGATGGTCTTGCTGCCAAGGTCGAGTCCCAGCAGGCGGACGCCAGTCGGCACTTCCGCAGTAAATGATTGGCGGTCAAAAATTGGCATGTCGAATGTCGGTTTACGGGAGGATGGCATGTCAGGTCTAGTCGTTTCTTGAGGGCCGCTCTTGCAGCGGATACGCTCACGGTGATAGCTTGCGCGCCGGACGTTTTGTCCTATGTTTGAAGGGTGAAACCGACCCGTTTCCAACAGGTGCAACATCAATGACCAACACGTGCAACATCAACAAAATGGCGGCAATGCAATGTCCATAGATCGTGCTGCGGTGACCCATATCGCCCGACTTGCGCGGCTCCGTATCACTGAGAGTGACAAAGAAAAACTTGCGGGTGAATTGTCGGACATTATGAATTGGATTGAACAGCTCCAGGAAGTTGAGACCGCAACGACACAACCAATGTCGAGCGTCATTGAAATGGCATTGAAAATGCGCCCGGACATCGTTGATGACGGCGGAAAAGCCGACGACGTTCTCGCCAATGCGTCCGAAACAGCCGACGGGCATTATGTAACCAACAAAGTGATCGAATAAACCGATGGCCGACTATGAATTGACAGATCTCACCATAGCTGCGGCTCGAACCGGACTGCGCAACCGGGATTTCTCGTCTGTGGAATTGGTCCAGGCGCATATTGACGCTGGCGAAGCTGCGAGAGATTTAAACGCCTATATAACGCCGACGCCGGAACGGGCGCAGACAATGGCCGCCGCCGCTGATGCCGCCTTGGCCTCCGATGAAGCTGGCATGCTCACCGGGATTCCAATTGCGGTGAAAGATCTCTTTTGCACCCAAGGTGTCGCGACGACTGCGGCCAGCCATATCCTTGAAGGTTTTATCCCACCCTATGAGTCCAGCGTTACCGCCAATCTCTGGCGCCAAGGTGGTGTCATGCTCGGCAAAGCCAATCTCGATGAATTCGCCATGGGGTCGGCAAATGTTACGAGCTATTATGGGACGGTGACAAACCCTTGGCAGGCGACTTCGGGACCATTGAAGGGCAAGGATTTGGTACCCGGCGGATCGTCTGGGGGGTCGGCATCGGCCGTAGCGTCCCGGATCGCCATGGGTGCCGTCGGCACCGATACCGGCGGTTCGATCAGGCAACCGGCCTCATTTTGTGGCGTTGTTGGCATGAAACCGACCTATGGTCGGTGTTCGCGCTGGGGAACGATTGCCTTTGCCAGTTCGCTCGATCAAGCGGGCCCATTAACCCGTAGCGTCGAAGATGCGGCGATAATGTTGGGGGCGATGGCCGGTCATGACCCAAAGGATTCAACATCAGTCGATATCGACGTACCCGATTATCAGGCGGGATTGCGCGCCAGCGTAAAAGGCCTGAAAGTGGGTATTCCCAAGGAATATCGCGTCGACGACATGCCGCCGGAAATAGACGCGCTGTGGCAAGCCGGAGCTGAATGGCTACGCCAAGCGGGAGCCGAAATCGTCGAAATATCCCTGCCCCTGACTAAATATGCACTGCCTTGCTACTACATCGTTGCACCGGCTGAAGCGTCATCAAATCTCGCCCGATATGACGGCATTCGCTATGGTCTGAGAGTTGACGGCAAAGACTTGGTCGATACCTATGAAGGCACACGGGCGGCCGGGTTCGGCGACGAAGTCCAGCGGCGAATTATGATCGGGACCTATGTTCTATCCTCGGGCTATTACGACGCCTATTATTTGAAAGCACAAAAAGTCAGAACCCGCATTGCTGAGGATTTTCGCGCCGTATTTACCGAATGTGATGTGCTTTTAACCCCCACTGCCCCTTCGTCGGCGTTCGCAATTGGCGAGAAGATGGACGATCCCATTGCCATGTATCTAAACGATATTTTTACTGTTCCAGCATCGATGGCCGGACTGCCGGCATTGTCTTTACCGGCGGGATTGGATGCGCAGGGCCTCCCCCTGGGTCTGCAATTGATTGGCCAAGCGTTCGACGAAGCGCGCTTGCTCAGCGTTGCTCAGTCATTGGAAACGGCAGCCGCGTTCGATAAGCGCCCCATTAGGTCGGGAGCAGCGTGATGTCGGAGCAACTGATCGACGGACAGACAGGCAGCTGGGAGATTGTCGTTGGGCTTGAAATACATGCCCAGGCGATCACACAGGCAAAACTTTTCTCCGGTGCCGCAACGGAATTTGGCGCTGCGGCAAATACCCAGGTTAGCCTGGTCGACGCGGCAATGCCGGGCATGCTTCCGGTCATCAACATGGAATGTGTGCACCAGGCCATTCGTTCCGGTTTGGGGCTAAAGGCAAAAATTAATCTGCATTCCGTATTTGACCGAAAAAACTATTTTTACCCCGATTTGCCCCAGGGCTATCAGATCAGCCAATTTAAGCAGCCGATAATTGGCGAGGGGTGTGTCAGCATCGAGACCGAAGAGGGTGGCATAAAGGAAATTGGGGTCGAGCGGTTGCACCTCGAGCAAGATGCGGGAAAATCCGTCCATGATCGTCACCCGCGCAAAACCTATATCGACCTCAACCGGTCGGGTGTTGGGCTGATGGAGATCGTTTCCAAGCCGGATATTCGGTCGGCCGAAGAAGCAGCCGCCTACGTCACCAAGGTTCGGGCAATATTGCGCTACATTGGGACATGTGACGGCAATATGGAGGAAGGGTCGCTACGTGCTGACGTCAATGTTTCTGTACGTCGCCCCGGAGAGGATCTGGGTACACGTTGCGAAATCAAGAATGTAAACTCCATCCGCTTTGTCCGCATGGCCGTTGAAATTGAGGCCCGCCGGCAAGTCGATCTCATTGAAGCCGGCGGCACCGTCGACCAGGAAACGCGGCTGTTTGACCCTGATCGTGGTGAAACGAGAACCATGCGGAGCAAAGAAGAGGCCCATGATTATCGCTATTTTCCCGACCCAGACCTATTACCGCTAGAGTTTGATCAAGCCCTGGTCGATCAGCTTGCCGCGGAGCTACCCGAGCTTCCCGATGAGAAATACGCTAGGTTTGTCGCCAATCACGGCCTTTCTGAATATGATGCGCGGGTGCTCATTGACGACCGCGAGACAGCCGATTTTTTTGAACGGACCCTGACCGACGGAGAGTCGAAAAGAGATCCTAAAATCGCCGCGAATTGGATTGTAACGGAACTTTTTGGTGCCCTGAACGCGGCCGATAGGTCCATCCAGAACAGCCCAATTTCTTCTGCCCAACTGGGGGGGTTACTCGACCTAATCGCCGATGGAACGATATCGGGCCGGATTGCAAAAGAAGTTTTTACAGAGATGTTCAATACCGGCAGCGATGCAGGTATGATTGTGAAGGCAAAAGGCCTCGAACAAATAAGCGATACCGGTGAAATCGAAGCAATTATTGCCAAAATTATCGCCGACTCGCCTGATCAAGCGGACCAGTATCGATCGGGAAACGAAAAAATCGCAGGTTGGTTTGTCGGGCAAACAATGAAGGCGAGCCAAGGCAGGGCCAACCCTGGCATGGTTAACAAGATCCTCAAAGCAAAACTTAAGTAGCGCGCCTCGGCGCACTTGTTTTGGCTTGCAATGACTCTCGTGGCGACCTAGGTTTCTGCGACTTTTTGGTAAACGGGGCGTAGCTCAGCCTGGTAGAGCACCTGCTTTGGGAGCAGGGGGCCGTTGGTTCAAATCCAGCCGCCCCGACCAATGAAGCGCGGCACATAAAGATGGTTGATAACCGACTAAGTTTTTTTTGGGTAGGATGCATGAAAGCCAGAATATTTCAGCCAGCGAAGAGCGCCTTGCAGGCTGGGCGTTCAAATATGAAGAAATGGCGTTTGGAATTCGAGCCGGCAGGCCGAAAGAAAATTGACTATTTGATGGGGTGGACCGGGTCGGAATTGACCGGGGAACAAGTTCAATTGGAATTTGAAACCAAAGAAGCTGCCATCAGGTACGCGAATTCGAAAAACCTCGATTTCAGCCTGCATGAGCCGCAACAGAGGTCATTTAAAGTAAAATCCTACTCAGGCAATTTTAGCCGCGACATACGAGAACCGTGGACCCATTGATCAGCAGGTCAAATCGTTCATTCAATGGTATCCTTTGATGGTATCCAAAAAAATAGGCGCCCTTAGCTCAGCTGGATAGAGCATCGGCCTTCTAAGCCGAATGTCGCAGGTTCGAGTCCTGCAGGGCGCGCCAATTCCAAAAGGTCCATAGGTACTTTGGCTACAGCTTTGACAGCCATACGGTAATACCGTATACTACAATAAATGGAAATAACTTCGATCATTCACAAAGGGCTACGGGATTATTTCCTGAGCGGCAACGCCAAAGGCCTGAAACAGAATTTGATCCGACGGCTGAGGACAATCCTTTTTGCTCTGGAGGCCGCGCCAGATATGGCAACCGTTGAAGGGCCGCCAGGGTGGAGGGTTCACCAGCTTAAGGGTGACCGGGCAGACGAATGGTCCATATCCGTTACTGGAAATTGGCGCCTGACCTTTACGATTGAGGACGGCGCTATTACGGGCTTGAATTTGGAGGATTATCATTGATGGCCAAAGAAAAACTCAAAATGGGTATGCCCCCTGTTCATCCAGGTGAGTTTATCCGTACAGAAATTTTAGACGAATTGGGGCTTTCGATTGCCAAAACCTCAAAAGCGTTAGGAGTACGCGCTGCCACCTTGTCAGATCTGGTAAACGAGAAAGCCTCGCTGTCTCCGGAAATGGCTCTTCGGATTGAACTGGCGTTCGAGATTAAGGCCGATTTGCTTTTGCGGATGCAAGCACTTTACGACAGCATGACAATCCGCGCCCGTGCAGGTGAACTAAACGTGCGACGGTATCATCCAGAGCACGTGTAAAATAAGTACATAGAAAGAATGATTTATCGTGGTCGAATTTGCCAGCATTGTTATTTCTCTGATTGCTCTGTCGGTATCAGGGATAACGATGTGGCTCACGCTTTTTCATCGCGGCCGGTTGAAAATGACGAAGCCAGCAGTGGTTTTCTTTGGCTACGATCACATCCCCAAGACGACTGCTAAAATATTTCTCAGAACTCTGCTTTTCAGCACCTCCGCGCAGGGAATTGTTATCGAGTCCATGTATGTGAGGATCACCGCTGGCAATCACACCGAAACATTCAGTTTTTGGGGATACGGGGAAACCAATAAACTCGTTCCGGGTAGCGGCCTTTATGTTGATAAGGCAGGATTATCGGCCAACCATCATTTCGTTTTGTCAGTCGATAAGCCCGCCTACAATTTTGCAGAAGGCGACTACAAAATTGATGTTTATGCAAAGACCGTTGGAAAGCGAATGGCTCAAAAACTTTCAACTATCGAAATTTGCCTTGGCGCAGAACATGCAGCATCGGCCTCCAAGCAGGACGGCGTTCTTTTTGGGCTATCGCCCGAAACTCAGAACTACGTCGGACATATCAACAGCCGGGAGGATTAGGCGAAGGCAAGAGGCATACCGGCGGCAATGCGCGTTCGAACTTGCTCCGTTCGGGCACGCCAATACCAAAATGTACGCGCCGGCGGATCTATTCCGCCACAGTCGCGGCTATTACAGCTTCCAGAATGGCGGATATACGTTCGATTTGGTTCGCCTGATCAACAATATCGTATCGGGCCGCGAGAACTGCTGGTGCCAAATATGTGAGAGTTGAGCCGCCCCCGGTCCCGCCTTCATGAGCCAGGACCCGGAGGGGCAAATCCAACGCAATATTTGGCTCCGACTGAATGAGGGCGGTCCCGAGCATAGGGTTACCAAAGATCAAAGTTTCGGTTGCTGGCAAGACTTCATTTATCGAAGACGCACCGGCGGCATGGTCGATACGAGCGAAAATGGTCGCCCCGCGATCAGATAGCTCTGTCGACAATAAATCCATGGTTTCGCTCACACCATATGGACTTGCAACGGCGATCAACCGCTCGCCGGTTGGGAGGCTCGGAGCTGTGACAGGTGCCACGGCCATCGAAATGACATAGCCCGCGACAACACCGACGACTAAGCAAACAATAATGAGCGGAAAGCGGCTTTTCATAGTCAAAATACCTTTATCTAAACATCGGAAAGCACATGATAGTCTCTTTGCCAGCTGAGATACATTGGAAGGCCAAATTCATTCCAGATTTCGTCACGCGGCACCAAAAGTAATTTAGGCATCGAGTCGCCAATTGTGACGCGAAATCGAGATTGACATGAATCTTGCAGATTCAACGAGTATTGAATAATTAATTCATTAATTATCGTTGTATCAACAATATATAGCTTCTTTCTAAGGTAAACGATCATAATTATCAGCGCCTTTTTTTCGCTTTGCAGACGCAGGCCGACAATGAAGTGCAATTGTTTTGTAAGCGCAGCATAATCGCCAATCTGGCACCATCTATCGCGAATTAACGGGTCCACGATTAGCCGTTAAATTGTTTAATTTTTGGAGCGTTGCACATGAATAACATGGGTCGAAACTGTGCGGCGTTTGGCCTGCGCGATTTCCGTTTTTCGAATTCAATTGTAGCGCCGTGCATTGGGCTACTCTTAGGTGGACCGCTCATTACTGGCTGCATATCTGCGACGAAAGCAGTCGGCGCAGAGCCGGTGGTTCGGCCAATTGCGGCCCCCCCGACGCCCCAAGTTAGCTTCCAGGAAATTGCTGAAAATACGGAGAATACGAACTTCGAGACCTGGCTTGGCGGCGTGCGGCAAGAAGCCGCCACGCTTGGCATTTCCGAGGCAACTATTGCGTCGGCTCTGACGGGCCTTGAGCCAATCGCCCGGGTTATCGAGCTCGACCGTAGTCAGCCGGAGGGCACAGTTACCTTCGCCCAATATTCGGCCCGCATTCTATCGCCGACGCGCATTCAAAAGGGCAAAGATCTTCTGACGCAACACCGAGGGATATTGGAGGAAGTCGGTGCTGCATACGGCGTTCAGCCCAGGTTTATCGTCGCATTGTGGGGCATTGAGACTAATTTTGGCTCCTATACCGGAGGCTTTAATGTTGTTCAGGCGCTGGCAACGCTCGCCCACGATGGCCGGAGAAGTGCATATTTTCGCGCAGAATTGCTGGATGCATTAACCATTATCGATGAAGGCCATATTTCCGCTGAAAGCATGCTGGGTAGTTGGGCCGGCGCCATGGGCCAGAGCCAATTCATGCCGTCTAGTTTCCGCCAATATGCCGTCGATCATGATGGTGATGGCGCCAAAGATATCTGGGCAACGCTTCCCGATATCTTTGCTTCAGCGGCAAATTATTTAGCCTCCGTTGGATGGGCCGACGACGCGACCTGGGGCAGGGAAGTCCTGCTACCGGATGGATTTGACGCTGATCTTGCCAGCCTGGATACCGTCAAGGGACTGAACGAATGGCAACAGCTCGGCGTGCGTCGGGCCAACGGTATGGATCTGCCAACGCGAAATCTCGAAGCATCGATCGTACTGCCCGATGGGCCTGGTGGTCCGGCATTTGTCGCATATGGAAATTTCCGGGCGACCCTGCGCTGGAATCGCTCGACCTATTTCGCGACATCGGTAGGTCAATTGTCGGATTTGATCGACGGGCGAAGCTGAGTTTGAAATGGGCGCCGCATAGCGCCGCGTGGCGACTCGCTAATAACTGCGGCTAATATTTATTATTGCCGCGCAGTAATCGGCAGAGTGAGAGAGCATAAGAGGAACGCGACTGATGACCGGTTCGTTTGTGGGTGACTATCAAGCAAAATTGATCTGCCTTTCGGCCTGCGCATTCATTTTGGCCGCGTGCAATACGGGACTTGGATTGTCTGGCCGGAACGCAAATCTTAGTCCAAGTGCGGCCGGGGCCAGCGGGTACCGGATCGGCGAGCCCTATCAAATTCGCGGTGTCTGGTATAGCCCGGAAGAAGATTTCACTTATGACGAGACAGGTATTGCCTCTTGGTACGGCAACCAATTTAACGGCCGACCAACGGCGAGTGGCGAGATATTCAATTCTCGCGCCATGACAGCGGCCCACACGACCCTGCCATTGCCCAGCATCGTTCGTGTTACAAATTTGAGTAACGGTCGGTCTGCCGTGCTTCGGGTGAACGACCGGGGACCATTCACTGGAGGGCGCATTATCGACGTCTCGAAATCCGCCGCAGAGCGGCTCGGGTTCATGACCGCCGGGACGGCTCGCGTGCGGGTACAGGTCTTGGCCGAGGAAAGTCGCACTCTAAAATACGCCTCCACATCCGGCCAACCCGACCGCCGAGGCCCCGTTCCCCAAAGTTCTCCACGCGGGGATGTGGTTACGGCCGATATCGGCGGCTCAACGTCGCGCCCGCCGGTATCGCAGCCGCCGGCGCCTGCAGAGCCTATTTTTGATGAAGGGCGAACATTTGGTGAAACTTATATCCAGACCGGCGCTTATATCGAATATGACAACGCTTTGGCCGCCCGTACGCGAGTTTCAGGTCTCGGGCTCGGCCCGACACTGATAGAGGAAGCAACGGTCAACGGCAGGCGCTACTATCGTGTTCGCATCGGACCAATGAGTAGCGAGCAAACCGCCAACACAGTTCTTAATCGCAATGCTCGACGGATCCCCGGCGCCCTCGTCGTTACGAATTGAATGGGCTGGTTTTGTTGTTTTGGATGGGACCCTAGACTTGACCGCGGAGGCGCGACCGAGTTGAGCATCTCATAAACTTTATCCTTTAATTTCATCCCGGTAATCACGCAAATATTGGTGGTGGAATGCGGGCCGGTGGGCCGCAATACCCGTCAACCATCGGCCTAGACTCAACTGCGGAGCAACTTAATGCGCGTTATCCCATTCATTCACCACTCGATCATCGGCTCTTTTTTTGTGATGTTATTTGGCATAATTGCCGGTCCAGTGAACCTGTTGGCTCAAGAGTATGAGACAACGGCCAGACAGGCATATCTGGTAGATTTCGACACCGGCACTGTGTTGTTCGAAAAAGCTGCGAGCACACCGATGTTCCCCGCATCGATGACAAAAATCATGACCGTTTTCGTCGCTTTCGAGCGTCTGCGGGAAGGTTCGTTATCTCTTGAAGATATGTTCCGCATCTCCGAGAAAGCCTGGCGTAAAGGCGGATCGAAAATGTTTGTCGAAGTCGATACGGAAGTTTCGGTCGACGATTTGCTGCGTGGAATAATTATTCAATCGGGTAATGATGCGTCGATTGCCCTGGCTGAAGGCATCGCCGGCAGCGAGACGGCGTTTGCCACATTAATGACCGACAAGGCAGCCGAAATCGGTATGAATAATACTATTTTTGTCAACGCGACCGGCTGGCCCGACGAAAACCATGTGACGACAGCGCGCGATTTAGCCTTACTTGCCGCAACGACAATTCGCGAATTTCCGGAATATTATTCGCTCTTCAGCTTACCGGATTTTACCTATAGCGATATCGAACAGAGCAATCGAAATCCGTTACTTTATCTCGATATCGGCGCTGACGGTCTCAAAACCGGGCACACGGAGATCTCGGGCTATGGCTTGACGGCTTCGGCTGTGCAGGGGGATCGGCGGCTGGTGATGGTAATTAACGGGCTGGCCAGCGAGCGAGAGCGTGTTGAGGAATCAGCCCGCCTTATGAGCTGGGGGTTTGCCAATTTCAAAAACTATGAGTTACTTAAGGCCAATGAGGTTGTCGATGCGGCAGCGGTTTGGATGGGGCGTGACGAACGAGTGCCTCTGGTATTGCAAGATGATTTGATGGTATCCATGTCGCGTTCGGCCCGCAGCGCGCTAGAAGTCTCAGTGCATTATCAAGGCCCAGTGGCGGCACCGATCGCCGCAGGCGCCGAAATTGCGACGTTGCGGGTCAAAGCGCCCGGCATGGAGACAGTGGAGCGACCGTTGTTTGCTGCGACAGCCGTTGAGCGCCTTGGGTTTCTCAGTCGTCAGTTTGCTCGGCTAAATGCATTCTTATTTGGTTCAATTAATGAATTAGGGGAGGGGTGATGGCCAGCGATATAAAGCGGGGAAAATTTATATCCCTTGAAGGGGGCGAGGGTGCTGGTAAATCGACCCAGGTCGCTCGGCTTTCCGATGCCTTAAAATCGAAAGACCTCGATGTCATTTCCACACGAGAACCAGGTGGCGCACCGGGCGCCGAGGAAATACGTAAATTGCTGGTCGAAGGGTCACCGGACCGATGGGAACCGGTCGCCGAGACGTTACTGCATTTCGCCGCTCGGCATGTCCATTTAAGCCAGACAATTCGCCCGGCGCTCGTCGCCGGAAAATGGGTCGTATCTGATCGATTTTCCGATTCGACAATGGCCTATCAAGGGTATGGCCTTGGCCTCGGACGGGCGCTGATCAATGATTTGAACCGGACGATCGTTGGGTCATTTGCTACCGATTTGACCATCGTCCTCGATATAAATGCAGAGGACGGTCTCACGCGGTCAAAGGCGATGATGGCCGAAGACGGTAGCAAAGAAACCCGGTATGAACAGATGACAGTCGAATTTCATCAACGCATGCGTGACGGTTTCCTCGATATTGCGGATCGCGAACCGAACCGCTGCGCCGTTGTCGATGCGGGTCAATCCGAAGACGAAGTTGCGGCGCAAATATGGTCACTCGTCTCTTCGCGCTTAAGTATCTAATAAAACGGGCGGACATTCATTATGAGCGAGGAGGTCATTGCGGCAATTGAGGCGCCGCGCAACACCTATCGCCTCATCGGTCATGACGCTGCCCAATCCGAGCTCGCCGGCGCATGGGATCAGGGCCGGTTTCACCATGCTTGGCTGGTTTCCGGAATTCGCGGCGTCGGCAAAGCCACTCTGGCTTGGGCTGCCGCACGCCATGTTCTGGCATTCGGCAATGGAAACGGGTTTCGTGGTGGCCCTATCGCCAGCACGGTAGGCGAATTTGGCACTGCGTCCGACGACCCCCAGGCAAAGTTGATCGCGTCCGGCGGTCACCCGGATTGCCGACTGGTGCGCCGAAGTTTCGACACCAAGGCTTCACCCCAACGATTTCGTAAGCTGATTTCGGTCCAGGATGTGCGGCCGTTGGCCTCATTCCTGAACCAGACTTCGGCGCTGGGCGGGTGGCGTGTTGCCATTGTAGATGCCGCCGACGATATGTCGCCATCTGCCTCAAATGCATTGCTAAAAATGTTGGAAGAACCGCCCGCCCGGACAGTCATTTTTCTGATTAGTCATGCGCCGCAGCGGCTATTGGCGACGATCCGGTCGCGATGCCGAAAACTGACGGTATCCGCTCTCTCCGAATCCCAAGTCATCGAAGTGATAACGCCCCTTTTGCCCGAGTTGCGTCGCGACGACTTACTCTTGCTGGCCCGGTTGAGCAATGGCAGTCCTGGTCGGGCCCTGGAACTCGCCAATGCCGGTGGCGCCGAGGCCTATCGTAATTTAATGGGGGTCCTCTCTACCTTGCCCGACTTGGATGAGGGCAGGGCACTCGACCTGGCCGATAAATTCTCCGGTGCCAGGGCTGGTGATGACTTTATCACTTTTACCGACCTCTTCCTTGGCTGGCTGGCGCGCATGGTCCACGACGCGGCTTTGGCCCGCCAGGGTGTTGGTAGGCAGCAAGAAACGGAAGATGCCATCATTGATGACCCGAGCGGTGAGCAGGGGGCCATCGACACAGTGGAAACAATACTCAATTTGCGTTTGGCCACTGTGGCGGGGCTTGATCGGTGGCTGGAGGTGTGGGACAAGGCGCGCAGCTTGATCGACCAAAGCAGGACCCTGAACCTGGACCGCCACCAGGTCACCATGAGCATCTTTTTCAATCTGGCCGCAACGGCGCGCAACACCTAATTTTCTAGATGAAATAGGTCAAACAAGTGATTGATTTGACTCTATTTGGAGAGTTCTATGACGGCAAGTGAGCCATATTATCTGACGACGCCAATCTATTACGTTAATGACAAGCCGCATATTGGCCATGCCTATACCAGCTTGGCTTGCGATGCCTTGGCGCGATTTCAACGGCTTGATGGCCGCGACGTTTTCTTTTTAACCGGAACCGATGAGCACGGCCAAAAGGTCGAAAAAGCGGCGGCGGCGGCGGGCGAATCACCGCAGAAATTTACCGACAAAGTCAGCACGCATTTCAGCGATCTGGCCAAATTTATGAATTTTTCCAACGATCAGTTTATTCGGACCACTGAGCCGCGCCACGCCGAAGCCTCTCAAGCGCTCTGGCGCGCCATGGAGGCGAGCGGCGACATCTATCTGGGCGGCTATTCCGGCTGGTATTCTGTCCGCGACGAAGCGTTTTACACTGAAACCGAACTGGTTGACGGGAAAGCGCCGACCGGCGCCGAAGTCGAGTGGGTCGAAGAGCCCAGCTATTTCTTTCGCCTGTCGGCCTGGCAGGATCGATTGCTCGAATTTTATGACGCCAACCCCGACTTTATCGGACCCGATAGCCGCCGAAATGAGGTTTTGAGCTTCGTCCGTGGTGGCCTGCGCGACCTATCGATCAGCCGCACCAGTTTTACCTGGGGTGTCCCGGTTCCCGACGCCCCCGACCATGTCATGTATGTGTGGGTCGATGCCCTGACCAATTACCTCACCGCCACCGGGTATCCTGA
The DNA here is from genome assembly GCA_021774575.1 of Alphaproteobacteria bacterium. Taxonomy (GTDB): domain Bacteria; phylum Pseudomonadota; class Alphaproteobacteria; order UBA6615; family UBA6615; genus JAJFIX01. The sequence continues at coordinate 133,833 of JAJFIX010000031.1, forward strand.
TAAAGATAATCCAGACTTTTCAAGGTTTTGGCCCGCAAATCTTCATATGGTGGGTAAAGATATTCTGCGTTTTCACGCGGTCTATTGGCCGGCCTTTTTGATGTCGGCGGGCTTGGCACCGCCAAAGCGTATATTCGCCCATGGCTGGCTGCTCAATAGCGGTGAGAAAATGTCGAAATCCCTCGGCAATGTTCTCTCACCCTATGACCTTGTCGAACGATATGGCCTCGATCAAGTTCGGTACTATTTATTGCGCGAAGTCTCGTTTGGCCAAGACGGATATATCAGTCACGAGTCCATGGCACGGCGTATCAATGGCGACTTGGCCAATGATTTCGGCAACCTCGCGCAGCGAGTCTTGTCGATGATTGCCAAAAATTGTGATGGGAAAATACCCGAACCCGGTACTCCGACGGCCGACGACCAAGCTTTAACCAACGCCGTTGACAAATTGCTGCCGTTTCTGCGCCGCGAATTTGGCGAGCAATCCTTTCACAAGGCGTTGGCGGAAATCTGGCGAGTGGTCGGGTTGGCCAATAAATATGTCGATGCCCAGGCCCCTTGGGCGTTGCGCAAAACCGACCCGGCGCGGATGAACACTGTCCTTTATACCCTCGCCGAAACGATCCGCAATTTAGCCATGACGGCCCAGCCTTTTGTTCCAGCATCCGCCGCAACCATGCTCGACCAATTGGCGGTGCCCGAAGCAGACCGTGACTTTAGCCAATATGGTGCCCCCGGGGCGCTCAAACCGGGCGCCGAGCTGCCGGCGCCCAAGCCGGTTTTCCCACGCTATGTTGAGGAAGGTGAGGGCACGGCGGAGGAGATGTCGAGCTGATGTTCGTCGACAGCCATTGCCATTTGGATTTCGAGGATTTCGATGGCGAGCGCGATCAGGTTATCGCGCGCGGCCGACAAGCCGGGATTTCGACCTTCTTGACCATCGGCACTCGGCTCACCCATTTTGACCAGGTGTTATCGGTCGCCGAGCAATTCGAAGACGTCTTCTGCTCGGTCGGCGTTCATCCCCACGAGGCCCAAGCCCAAGGCCAGTCCGGGCCTGAAAAGCTAATTGCATTGGCAGCACACTCAAAAGTCGTCGGCATCGGCGAAACCGGTTTGGACTATTTTTACGACAAAAGCCCACGCGACGCCCAAATAACCAATTTCCGCAGCCATATCACTGCGGCGCGCGAGACCGGCCTGCCACTGATCGTCCATTCGAGAGACGCCGACGACGAGATGATCCAAATCTTGACCGACGAAATGTCGAACGGCCGATTTAGCGGTGTTATGCACTGCTTCAGCAGTGGCCGGGAGCTTGCCGAAAAAGCCGTTGAACTCGGATTATATATCAGCCTGTCGGGAATAGTGACCTTCAAGTCAGCCGCGGATCTGCGCGACATTGTCCGAGACCTGCCCCGGGACCGATTGCTGATCGAGACAGATGCACCTTACCTCGCGCCGGTGCCCCATCGGGGCAAGCGCAACGAGCCGGCCTTTGTTGCACAAACCGGCGCCGTCTTAGCCGATATTTTATCCCTCGACATCGCCGAGGTCGGCGCTATCACAACCCGTAATTTTCATGCACTTTTCACCAAGGTGCCGGCGTCGGCACCGACCTGATGCGGGTCACATTGCTCGGCAGCGGCAGTTCAACCGGCGTGCCGGCAATCGGCCCGGACGGGTGGGGTGCGTGCGATCCGCAGAACCCAAAAAACCGACGCACCCGGGCCTCGCTGCTCGTCGAACAGGCAGAGACCACCCTTTTGGTCGACACGCCTCCCGATTTGCGCCAGCAGTTGCTGCGCGCACAAAAGCATCATATCGACGCCGTGCTCTATACCCACACCCATGCCGACCACGTGCACGGAATTGACGATCTGCGGTCGGTCAATTTCCACCTGGGAAGGGCACTAGATGCCTATGCCAGCCCAAAACATTGCGCCGAACTCGAACAACGGTTTGGCTACATTTTTACAGGGTCTAAAAATATAAAAAATACAAAAAATACAGATGGATGGCGACCAGAATTAACGCTTCACGAGATATCCGGTCAATTTGACATCGGGCCAATCAATATTGTGCCGTTCAACCAAACTCATGGATCTGGCCTATCAACCGGTTATCGTTTTAATTCAGTCGCTTACTCAACAGATGTGAACGTTCTTTCCGACGATATGGCCGAAAAACTTGCTGGCCTAGACGTTTGGTTCGTCGATTGCCTGCGCGAGCAACCCCACGCGACCCACGCGCATCTCGACCTCGTCCTCGAATGGGTCGCCAAACTAAGGCCGAAACGAACGATACTATGCCATCTCAGCACACAAATGGATTTCGCTAAAATCAGCGCAATCATTCCTGACGGTGTCGAAGTAGGGTATGACGGGCTGAGCATCATCATTTAGGTGGGACGCGCGCGGTTACTAATTGGTCTGCATGGGGACGTAGTACGCAGACTCTTGATCCCGCAAAGGATGTGGGCTATTCTCCGAAATATTAGCATGTAAGTGTAATTTAGCACGTAGGAGTTATTATGGTTATTTTCAAAAAAGTTAAGCTTCCCGCACTCGCGTTAGTCGCTGGCATGTTGGCTTTGTCCGGCGGTGCCATGGTCACATTTTCAGGCGATGTCGAAGCTGGGTCTGATAGGCGGGGCATAGCCGTATTCGGTCGTACCCATCATCCTTCGCATCGCTGGCATGATAGACACGGTTGGAGGACGGTCCTCGATAGCCCAGGCAAGGTATGTTATGTTCCAGTTGAACCGGGTGTTCCGTTGCCAAGCTTCCTGGACGCACGAAGCAACCATCCGTATTTTCATTGCCATCATGGGTCGAGAAGTCAGTAGCGGTTCAAGTTTAGCCGTTCCGGCATTTTAATTTCAGGTGAGGACTTACACATGAGCATTTCAAGGCAAATTCCTGTTTCAGTCTCAAGAGCTGCTTTTCTAACTTTTTCTCTGCTGTCTGCTTTCAGCGCCGCCGTCGTTTCGGATAGTGGCCGAGCGAGCGCCTACACCGCGTCGTGCGGTGGGCACGTGCAAGCGTGTAGCCCATCCGCTAACATTGGAGTTGGCCCAAGACGCGGTGAAATTCCGAGCCTTTCAGTGCTGTTTGACTCAAATCGCCATCCAGCTTCTGTAGCATGGCATGTTCGAAACGGTTTCTACCGTTCATCCGATAGTACGTCTTGCCCCGGTCGGCAGTGGTTCCAGCTTCGTCGGGGCCCAAATAATTTCGAGCTCCATTGCCACTAGTATTTGGCAGTTTGCCTGGTTGGCTAGTTTTTTGGCAATTCGGTGTTCGGACCTATTTCCCATAATATACATTATGCGCGGTTTAACTTGTTAGCGCAAAGCTAGAATGTCACCTCTTAGCAAAGCAGAAGTGTCACCCTCCCGCACTGTAACGCCTAATTGGGAGAGTGCGTATGGGCTGGGTGACGATGAGCGAACGCGAACTAAATCGTATTGAGGTACTGGCGCAGATCGACGACGGTCGACTGACGGTCGAGGCCGGCGCGAACATGATGAATCTTTCGCCGCGTCAGGTGTTCCGGTTGCTGAAGACCTACCGAATCGGCGGCGCACCAGCCATCCGGCATAAGGCGCGCGGACGCCTACCGAACAACCGAATTCATAACGCCAAACGCGATTATGCCCTGGCGTTGATCCGCGAGAACTATGCGGATTTCGGACCCACCCTGGCGACCGAGATGCTGTCCGAGCGCCACGATTTCGAGGTCTCGCGCGAGACCTTGCGCAAATGGATGACCGAGGATGGGCTCTGGCAATCGCGCAAACAGCGGCGGACGTTCCACCAGCCCCGTCTGCGCCGGGAGTGTCTCGGCGAGTTGATCCAGATCGACGGCAGCGAGCACCGCTGGTTCGAGGACCGAGGCGATCCCTGCTCTCTGCTTGTCTTCATCGATGACGCGACGAGCACTTTGATGGAACTGCGGTTCGTGACCTCGGAAAGCACGTTTTCTTATTTCGAGGCGTTGGAGAGCTATGTGAACACTCATGGCCGCCCGGTGGCTTTCTATTCCGACAAACACACCGTTTTCCGCATTCCAAAGCCGAGTGATAATCAGACCGGCATGACCCAGTTCGGCCGCGCATTGGCCGAGTTGAACATCGAGATTCTGTGTGCCAACTCGTCTCAGGCTAAGGGCCGTGTTGAGCGCGCCAACCGGACGCTCCAGGACCGGCTGGTGAAGGAACTCAGACTTGCCAGCATTTCCGACATGGAGGCGGGCAACGCATTCCTGCCCGACTTCATCGAACGCTTCAACGCCAAGTTTGCCAAGATCCCTGCCCGCGATGACAATCTGCACCGGGCGCTGAACGTCGAACCGGACCGACTGCGCGAGATTTTCTGCCTGCGCGATCAGCGCTATGTCGGTAAGAACCTAAACCTGGCCTACGAGAACAAGCGCGTTATTCTCGAAGTGAACGATCTGACGAGCGGTCTGGTCGGCAAATATGTCGATACCTACGAGTTCCCCGATGGACGTCTACAGTTCCGCTCGAAGGGCATCGCCCTGCCTCACGCCATCTTTGACAAAAATCAGCGCGTCACACATGCCGCCGTCACCGAGAACAAACGCCTCAGCGCGGTTCTGGCTCATATAAAACGGGAGCAAGAGAAAACCCCACCAAAGGTCCGGGTCAAACCCAGCAGCGCAAGAAATGCCTACAAGAAGACCGGTCGGCGTCCGACGGGTCGCACGGCCAAAGCCGCCTGATGACATTTCTGCTTTGCAGATCCACCGACAGTTCTGAATGGTTGCAACATCTGTGTAGCGGCAAAATGCAAACGCGAAAAAGCGGCACATCTATTGACTGGTCAAAGTTTAGCAATCTAGTCGCCGTGATTGGTGCCCTACCCCTGCTCCATCCAATGATCGAAAAACTGGCGTACGCCGTCTAGTGGCCGGTATCCGGCGGTGAGGATCTTATACTCATCGTCATTGCGCACGATTGTCGTTGGGTAGCCGTTGACGCCCATGGCACGGGTGGCGGCGAATTCGTTTTCGCTGGCGGTTTTTGCGTCGTCTGTGGTCAAAGTTTCGAGGAATTTGTCGCGGTCCTCGCCCTCGTCTGCCGCCAAGTCGGCCAGAACCGTTTCCTTTGAAATATCGCTGTTTTCCGAAAAAAATGAATTCTGCAGGCGCTGCATGAACGAAAACGTCTTTTCGGGAGCGGTTTCGCGCATAAGGATCATGGCGCGACAGGACGGCTCGGTATTTTCACTCATATTGTCGTATTTGAGGATGTCCAAATTAAACGGCTGGCCGGAAATTTCACCAACCCGGGCCCAGACGTCGCGCACATAGGCTTTGCGTTCGGCGTGTCGAATATGGTGGCTGCCAACCCGCAATCCGCCCATAAGCATGGTAAATTTGACCTTGGCCCCATGCTCTTCACGTAGGGCATTAATCGTCGGCGAAAAACCCCAACACCATGAGCAACACGGATCGGCTACATATATGACTTCACGGCTCATTTTGTTTATATTCCGTATTGTATTGCCACCATCGGTTTTTGATATCGGCAATTTTTAGGTTTCGGGCGGGTCGTTTTTGAAGCTGGGCATACTACGTATACTCGAGCTGGTTTTCAATGTGTGTAACTTCGGTAAATTCGTCCATTGGGTCGCAAGTGGGTCGCAAATTTGGAACAAGCAGCGAACCCAATATTTGGGATTCGTATTTTTGTTCTATACCATCTCTATGACTTGACCCGGATATCGTTCATATCGTGTTCTACTTTGTTCGTTTTTTATCCGCCTTTTGTCCGGTGAGATAAATTGTGGATAACCCTCCATACTCTCTTCTTTGGTGTGTTTTATGCCCATATTAACTGACCCGACCGCTGCCGTAGGTAATCGCCATCCTGGTAGCCTATATCGGTTACTCATGATCATGAACCGACTGCGCGACCCGGACACCGGTTGCCCGTGGGACGTCGCGCAAGATTTTGCCAGTATCGCGCCCTATACCATCGAGGAAGCCTACGAAGTCGCCGACGCGATCGCACGTGGGGACATGGGGGCGTTGCGCGAGGAACTTGGGGATTTGCTGCTACAAATCGTCTTTCACGCGACTATGGCAGAGGAATTGGGGCATTTTTCCTTCGACGATGTCGCCGCGGCAATTGCCGAAAAGCTCATCCGGCGACATCCCCATGTGTTTGGCGACGGCGATAGAGAGGCGTTCTCCACCAAAACTTGGGAGGATTTGAAGGCGGAGGAGCGATCCCGCAAGGCCTCCTCCAAAGGGCCGGAATTCACCGGTGCCCCCAGTACCCCCAGCGCCCTTGATGATGTCGCCCTCGCACTGCCTGCCCTCACCCGGGCGGAGAAACTGCAAAAACGAGCGGCCCGGGTTGGGTTTGATTGGCCCGACCTCCCTCCAGTTTTTAGCAAAATAGAGGAAGAAATTGAAGAGCTGCGTGTTGAGATTAATAGCTCTGGAAGTCAGGAGAGAGTTAACGAGGAATTAGGGGATTTACTGTTTTCTGTTGTCAACTTAGCTCGTAAACTTAATGTTGATCCAGAGGAATGTTTACGGTCGGGAAACGCAAAATTCAGCCGCCGATTTCGCTCGATTGAAGCAGCGCTTCGCTCTAAGGAACTTGATCCAAGTGACGCTGGTTTGGATGAATTGGAGGCGCTTTGGCAAGCTGCCAAGGCGAGTGAATGATGGGGCCAGCGCAGTTGGAATATGCGTTGGTTTCGATTATAAGATCTTCGAATGCCTTACCTTCTAAGTATCGGCTCGTTTTCACCCCAAATCCGACAGGAACTATTTATGAATCTTTTGACACCGCTGACCCTCGACCAGGCGTCGACCATCATTGATACGGCGCTTGCTAAGGGTCGGGAGGCAAATTTGAAGCCGCTGACGGTCGTTGTGCTCGATCTTGGAGGCCAAATGATTGCGATGAAACGTGAAGACGGCGCCGGTATCATCCGCCAGGAAGTCGCTCTCGGTAAGGCATATGGTGCCCTTGGTTTAGGCATCAATTCGCGGATCATTTTTGAAAAAATGACCGAGCGCCCGACATTTCTCGCCGCCATTGCCGCTGCGTCAGACGGCCGCGTCGTGCCGGTGCCGTCTGGGGTGCTGATCAAAAACACCGACGGCAAAGTGATCGGGGCCGTTGGCATCAGCGGAGATACGTCCGACAAAGACGAATATACGGCGATTGCTGGCGTTAAGGCAGCCGGATTAACCGCCGACCCGGCAGAGCCGAACCCGGAATGGGCGCAGACCTCTCTTTAATTTTCTTTATTCAGTGAGTTAAATGAAACCTCTATCAGTTTGATACTGATAGGGGTTTTTTAATCTTTGGCAAGCAACTGCATCAGGCTCGACGTGTCCCATCGCTCTCCACCCCGGGCCTGAATTTGGGCGTAGAATTGGTCGATTAGGGCGGTTCCTGGAAGCCGGGCTTTGTTGCTCTTTGCCTCTTCGAGGCATATCGCGAGATCCTTGCGCATCCAGTTGACGGCAAATCCGTGCTCGAATTCATTTGCCAGCATGGTCTGCCACCGGTTTTCCATCTGCCAGGATTGGGCCGCCCCCCTTGAAATGACCTGGATGACCTTTTCCATGTCGAGGCCAGCCCGCTGACCGAAATTTAGCCCTTCCGCCAGCCCCTGGACCAGCCCAGCGATACAGATCTGATTGACCATTTTAGCCAATTGCCCAGCACCCGCCGGGCCAATTAGCGCCGCGGTGCGGGCATAGGCGGCCAGAACCGGTTCAGCGCGGGCAAATACGGCCTCGTCCCCTCCTACCATGACGGTGAGGACGCCGCCCCGTGCCCCCGCTTCTCCGCCTGAAACCGGCGCGTCGAGAAACTCAAACCCACGGGTTTGGGTTTCCGTGTCGAGCTCACGCGCAAGGTGGGCCGAGACCGTTGTATGATCGACAAAAATCGCCCCTTTTTGCATGCTGGCAAAGGCGCCGTCCGGGCCATAGACGACGGCACGCACATCGTCGTCTGCACCAACGCAGGCAAATACGATATCTGCGTCAAGCGCTGCCTCGCGAGGAGTTGGGGCGCCCTGCCCGCCATGTTCCTCAACCCATTTCTCTGTTTTTTCGGACGATCGGTTGAAGACGCAAACGTCGTGCCCTGCCGACTTTAAATGCCCGGCCATCGGATATCCCATAACGCCGAGGCCGATGAAGGCGGTCTTTAACGGGTTACTCATGTCGGCAGGTCCTCTTTAGTCGATACTGTTTGGGTTTTCACATGACCTTGATGACATCTGCGCGATGTGAATGTCACGGGATTTATCCATAAAGGATTATTGACAAGCTGTGCCTTTTTAAATTAGAACAAAAAGAGAACATTCTAATTGTAAAATGACACAAACACATGATGAGCGCCCCGAAATGCACATAAGAACACAAAAGGAGCCCAGGCTCGCGGCAGAACGGCCCTCGACAGATCAACCCTCGACAGATCAACCTGGGCCAACGCATCGCGAAACCACGCAAGATCAGTTGCGCGCCGCCTTGCGCCAACGCATTGCCGAGATTGAACGAAACGGCACTATTGGCGGCCTTCACAAGCAGGCGCGACCGCAAAAAAATGAGGATCCTACTGAAATTACGGCCCCCCTGCCCTTTGGTGCCACGGATATCGACGCACATTTACCGTGGGGCGGACTGCCGGTGGTCGGCGTTCACGATATCATTGAGGGCAAGGCCATTGATGGCACGATTGCGGACGATGCAGGGCGAGGTGAGCGGGTGGGAGTGCATGGCCAGATGGGGGGAAGCGTGACGGCGTTCATTGCCGTGCTCCTCGGTGCCCTCCAACGACGAAACGTCTATTTTAATGGCGTTCGACCGGTTTTATGGATTGCCCCACGGCGCCGCACCCACGAAAACCTTTATGGTCCGGGGCTTTCCGCCTTCGGATATGATCCATTCGATGCCCAGACAGGCCTCATTCTGGTCCGAGCCCGGTCGACGTCGCAAATATTATGGGCGACGGAAGAAGGGCTGCGCGATCCCCATCTGGGCGCGGTCATTGCCGAAATGCCCGCCGGCGTTCTTCCCAGCCTCACCGCCAGCCGCCGTTTGCAATTAGCCGCAGAAGCCGGAGGAACCCTTGGAATTTTGCATGTGGGAGGACTGCATTCCGCCCTGCCGCCCAGCGCAAGTTTTACCCGGTGGCAAATTACCCCCGCCCCGACACTAAAGACGACACTAAGGCCGACGGAAAGACGAACCGGCGCCGGGCCGCCGCTCTATCAGGAACGACCCCGCTGGCGGGTCGACTTACTGCGTTGTCGGGGGGCAGCGCCAAAACAATGGACAGTGGAATGGACCTCAAAGCTTAAATCAAAAGGGGGTCAGGCACAAAAAACGGGCCAAGAAATGCTCAGATATAATGCAAAAGACCTTAAATCAAAAAATCAAAAAACCAATAGAACGACGTGTAATCTCAGTATGGTTTCCTCGTTTTCAGACGGATCTTCTTCAGTGGGGACAGAAAAGGCAGCAGAGAGCGACCCGGCCCGACACCAAGCGCTTACCGGATAACCCGCGCGCCGTCATTGATACAGTCAATGGCCGCTTACTGTTGACCGCAGTTAACCGCATCGGCTCGCAGATCGGTCTGGTCACCGGGATGACCTTGGCCGATGCCCGTGCCCTTGAACCGAATTTAGAGATATTTCCGACATATCCTGCAGCAGATGAGCACGCGTTACACGCCCTCGCCCGCTGGGCCCAGCGTTATACGCCGTGGGCGGCCCCCGACACGGATGGAACGATGTTTGAAAACGGTGGTGCGGCGGGCTTGTGGCTCGATATCACCGGGTGCGCCCATCTTTTCGCGTCAGGCATCCCTGCGAACACACAACGACAAAGCGAAGGGGCACTTTTAAACGACCTTATCGGCCGATTGGCGCAGGGCTATGGGGTGCGGGCGGGCCTTGCCGATACGCCCGGCGCGGCTTGGGCCCTGGCTCGATTTGCGCATCCACGCACAGCGACGTGGGTAATTGCCGAGCCAGGCAGCCTCCTGGGTAAAGCCCAACAAACAGCATCGAATATGACCGTGCCAACGATATTGGCTGAGTTGCCTGTTGCCGCGCTCCGATTGCCGGCTGATATTTTAGAGGCTCTTGATCGGTTGGGTTTGCGCCGGATCGGCGACCTTGCCGCCATGCCTCGGGCTGGTCTCATGGGTCGTTTTGGGGTGAAATTAGCCCATCGGTTAGATCAACTCCTGGGGCGTGAAGACGAGGCCATCTCTCCCCTCACCCCGGTGCCAGACCTAACCGAGCAGATAAGTTTTGCCGAACCGCTTGGGCACATGGAGGCGATCCGCCGGGCGATCCGTGGCCTTCTCGAAAAACTCTCCCGGAAACTGGAGACGGAAGGACGCGGAGTGCGGCAATTGAACGTGGCCTTGTGGCGTTTGGGCGGGCGGGTTGATCGTCTGGTCATCGGCACAAGTCAGGCAACGCGTAGCCCCGGCCATCTCGCCCGCCTGGTTGATGAGCAGCTGGATCGGTTGCCCCCAACCGGTAGCATCAATATGCCCGAAACCCTTGTCGAAACAATTTGCCTCGAAATTCGTTCATCCACCGTGATCCACGCCGCCCAAATTGGGCTCGCAACCATCAATTCAGGGCCAGATTCTCCCCCGTTGCTTGAGAGCAAAACCGCAATTATCGACGTCATGGGACATTTCGTCGACCGGCTGATGGGCCGACTTGGCACCGACGCGGTGATCCGACTGGAACGGCATGCCAGCCATTTACCCGAATACGCACAAAAAGCCGTACCGATTACCGCTGCGGCATGCACCGAGCAATCGAGAAAGTTCACGCCTATTTCTGAGCCATGGGTGGCCCGCCCGCCACGTTTATTACGCCGACCCGAACCGGTTTTTGCCGTTGCTCCAGTTCCCGATGAGCCGCCCATACTCTTTCGCTGGCAAGGCCATGTTCACCATGTCGTTCGCGCCGACGGTCCTGAACGATTAGCCGCCGAATGGTGGCGGCCGATCGGCGATCATGACATGTCTTTGGGTACCGCAACGCGGGATTATTACCGGGTTGAAGTCCGGAGCGGCGCCCGGTTTTGGCTTTACCGGGCGGGCCTTTATCAAGACGCGGCCGATTACGACCGGGCCCATCATAAGCCCGTGTTGGCATCAGCGATGGCGGAACGACCGGTCCCCGGTTGGTTTCTCCATGGTTTTTTCGGTTAGGCCCGCTCTATGACCATCGGTTATGTCGAGCTGCACACCACCTCTAATTTCAGTTTTCTGGAAGGCGCCTCACACCCGGAGGAATTGGTTGAGCGGGCCGCCGAACTTGGTTGCAAGGCTTTGGGCCTTGCCGATTGCAACAGTTTGGCCGGCGTGGTGCGGGCTCATATGGCGGCTCGCGACGCTGGGTTGCGTCTGCTTGTTGGCGCCCGGATCGACCTTACCGATGCGCCCTCCTTGCTTGTCTATCCCCAAACCCGGAATGCCTATGGCCAGCTGTCGCAGATGATCACGACGGGCCGCCGACGGGCCGAAAAAGGTACTTGCCGCCTCGCCTTCGACGACCTCTCAGAAATTGCTGAAGAAACACTCGTTATTGTTTTGCCTGAACCGGAGTTAGATAAGCGCTTCCATAGCCAGCTCAAACATCTCGCCGAATGTTTCCCGGACCGCTGTTATTTGGCCGCCCATTACCGGTATCGCGGCAACGACGCGCAACGTTTGAAAGAGCTGGCTAATTTGAGTACTGATCTCGGTGTGCCGCTAATTGCCGCCAATGATGTCTGCTATCATGCGCCCCAACGCCGCCCTTTGATGGATGTGCTGACTTGCATCCGCGAACACTGCACTATCGAGACAGCGGGCGCCCGGCTGGCCTTGAATGCGGAGCGTCACCTGAAACCCGCAGGCGAAATGGCGCGGCTTTTCCAGGCCTATCCGGAGGCGGTTGCGGCGACCGTGGCTTTTGCCGAGCGTTGCACATTTTCCCTCGATGAATTGCGCTACGAGTATGCCGATGACCCGGTGCCTTCGGGCATGACGGCGGATGGTTATCTCGCCCAATTGACCGCGACCGGAGCTGCCAAACGCTATCCATCGGGCGTGTCGGCGAAAGTTTCGAAGATACTGGCCCATGAGTTAGAGCTAATCGGTCAATTGGGTTACGCGGCTTATTTTCTAACGGTTCACGATATCGTGGTGTTTGCCCGCTCGCGTAATATTCTATGCCAAGGACGTGGCTCGGCCGCCAATTCCGCTGTTTGTTATTGCCTTGGCATCACCGCCGTTGATCCCGATCATCTCGACCTTTTATTCGAACGGTTTATTTCCGCCGAGCGGGACGAACCACCCGATATCGATGTTGATTTCGAGCATGAAAGACGCGAAGAGGTGATCCAGTATATTTATCAAAAATACGGTCGCGAGCGCGCTGGCTTGGCCGCCACGATCATTTCCTATCGAGCAAGAAGTGCGGTACGTGACGTCGGCAAAGCGATGGGGTTAAGTGAGGACCTAGTTGGCGTTCTGGCTCGCCAAACTTGGGGGAGCTCTCGAAAACAAGGACCGAACCCCGAGACCTTACGCGAATTAGGGCTCGACCCCGATGATCCTCGGCTTGCGCAGACCATTGCCCTAACAACGGAATTACTCGGCTTTCCCCGCCATCTCAGCCAGCATGTCGGCGGCTTTGTCATCGCCGCCGAGCGGCTGGATCAATTGGTGCCGATCGAAAATGCGGCAATGGTCGATCGCACCGTCATTCAATGGGACAAAGACGATCTCGATGCCATGGGTATGCTCAAAATCGACGTGCTCGCCCTGGGCATGTTGACCTGTATCCGCAAGGCCTTTGACCTGCTTGCTCTCCATTATGACCGCGAATTGGAACTGGCGACCATCCCCCCCGATGACACGGCGGTCTACGACATGTTATGCCAGGGCGATAGTCTCGGTGTTTTCCAGGTTGAGAGCCGGGCTCAGATGGCTTTCCTGCCGCGCATGAAGCCACGCAGTTTTTATGATTTGGTGATCGAGGTCGCGATCGTGCGCCCCGGCCCGATACAGGGCGATATGGTGCACCCTTATTTGCGTCGCCGCGACGGGCTTGAGCCGGTCTCATACCCTTCTCCAGACCTTGAAGCGGTGCTTGGCAAGACGCTGGGGGTGCCGCTGTTTCAAGAACAAGCAATGAAAATCGCCATCGTCGCCGCAGGCTTTACTCCCGGTGAGGCCGACGGACTCCGCCGGGCCATGGCAACTTTCCGGCGCAGCGGCACCATTCACACGTTCCGCACTAAAATGATCGACGGCATGATCGAACGGGGGTATGAGCGCGAATTTGCCGAACGTTGTTTTCGCCAAATTGAAGGCTTTGGCGAATATGGTTTTCCCGAAAGTCACGCGGCGAGCTTTGCTCTGCTGGTTTATGTTTCGGCCTGGCTCAAATGCCATTATCCCGACGTCTTTGCCTGCGCGCTTTTAAACAGCCAACCGATGGGATTTTACGCCCCGGCGCAAATCGTGCGTGACGCAAGTGAGCATAATGTGGCCATCAACCCCCCTGATATTAATTTCAGCCAATGGGACAATTGTTTGGAATCCGTAGATGAGGGTCGCGCCTATGCCTTGCGATTGGGTTTGCGCCAGATCAAGGGGCTGAATGAGGCTGATGCCAAACGCATCGTCACAACCCGCGCCACCCTCGCCACGCGACAATATCCAAACATTGCCGCGATGTGGCTTGCCGCCGGCGTTTCGCGACGCGTTTGCGAACGCCTCGCCCGTGCCGATGCCTTTCAGTCCCTCGGGCTCGACCGGCGGGGTGCCGTTTGGGCCGTTAAGGGGCTGGGCTACGGCGCGACCGATAACGACGGCAAGGTAAAACCATTGCCGCTGTTTGCCGCTGCGGAGGCGCGCCAAAACACCGGCAAGCAAGCCGGCAAGCAAGATGGTGATAAACGGCCAACCACCCTGCCCCACGAAGACCAAGGCGAGGCCGTGGCCAATGATTATGGCGCCATCGCCTTGTCGTTGAAGGATCATCCGCTGCATCTGCTACGGCCGCTGTTTGGGCAAAACAGACTTTTGCGCAGCAAAGACCTGCTCGATGCGCAACCGGGCCGCACCATTTCGGTCGCCGGTCTCATCTTGGTGCGCCAGCGTCCCGGAACCGCCAAGGGGGTCATTTTCATGACCCTCGAAGATGAAACCGGCACCGCCAATATCATCGTCTGGCCGGATGTCTTTGACCGTCTGCGCCGGGTCATTCTCGGTGCCCGGTTAGTGCTGGTGCGTGGCCGTCTGCAGCGCCAGGGGATCGTCGCCCATGTCATTGCCGAGGCGATTGAAGATTGCTCATTTATGCTTGACCAGCTGGCTCTCGGCGATCGTCTTGATCCAGATTTAACCGGTCACGTCGCGGCGGCCAATACGCACGGGCTCGCCGGCAAACGAAAAAAGCGCCTACGAGTGCCCTCCCGAGATTTTCATTAATTTCATCGAAGTTTTTGCAGGCCGGCGACCAAACGCGTATCTTAACCAAAATCGAAAAACGCCCAAACGAGGATACTCATGCCTGAAATTTTGAATTTTTTTCCACTCAGCGTTTATGTCGAAAGACTGGGGTTTAGCACCGACGTCCGCGAGGCCATGGCCAAGGCAATTGAAAAAGACGCCGCTGCGAAAAAGCCCATGCTACGGGGCAAAAACATGACCTGGACAGGCGACGTAAACGGACATGGATTTTTACACGAACGCGAAGAATTTGAACCTCTTTTCGAAGCAATGAACACCCATACAAAAGCCTATATGAACATATTGGGAGTAAATGACGGTATCTTTGACCTCTACTTCACGCGCAGCTGGGGGACGGTTCAAAAACGCGAGGAAAGAGTAAATTTTCACACCCATGAGCAGTCCCATATTTCGGTCGTCTATTATCCTCGCGTGCCCAAAAATAGCGGCATGCTGATGTTCGACATGCCGACAAACCCGAACGAATTTCTGAGCGGCCTAATCAAGGATAGAAACATCAAAAACGGCGTGTTCCGTCCCTCTGAATTCCTCGCCCAAAACATGAATGTGGGCGTTGAAACGGATCTGCTGGTTATTTTCCCATCGAAGACCAATCATGCCACCCAATCAAATTCGACCAACGAAAGTCGAATTTCAATTGCTGCGGATGTCGTTTGTATGTTGAAAGACCCGATCGGCCATGAATTTTTTCTACCGCCGCTTGAAAAATGGCGCAAATTTTAGAAATATTTCTGTAAATCGGGAAATTCAAATTGGACCTGAACCCATTAAACTTGGCCCCCAACGACGTCGATTGGGCTCTTGCGCAAGCGGTGCGCGCTGATTTTTCAATCAAGCCCGGCGCCGAACACATCGCCTCCGACTTTGCCATGGCCCATTTGAGCGCTTTTGTGCGAGCCATTCGCCCAAAAACTATTCTCGAAATTGGTGCTGGCATTGGCACGATCACCCAGCTCCTGCTAAGCCACCAAGCTCGACCGGCACACCTTGTCTCAACCGAAGATAACGCATATTGCCTGGCGCAAATTGGCGCCAATATTTCGCCAACCGATCAGAGCCACAAGCTGATCACCGATCAAAAAGAACTCGACCCGGAAAAAGATCATTTCGAACTGGTCATTATTGACGCGAGTATGCAGGAGCATCTTTACGAAATAATTGGCTTGGGCACGTATTGCTTTATCGAGGGATCGCGCAGCGAGACCAGGGAGGCCATCGGCAGAAACCTCCTGTCGCGTGGCCTGACATGGGATTGGAAAAACTTCAATCGGGGTACAAAATGGTTTCGCATCGCCCGAGGTTTCGACGTCACCGGCAAGCCATATCGGAAAATCCGTCTGCGCAAACCGATAAAAGGATGTTGGGTCGGCAAGGTCGTCGCCCTGCCGGGTTAGCGCTTAATCACCGCCGGCCCCACCCATTTCATCGGCGGCCAGGGTGATAATTTGATTGTCTCGGGTCAATGTCTGATGGACCGGGCATTTATCGGCAATTTCCAAAAGCCGGTCCCGGGTTGCCTGATCAAGGTCACCATGAAGTTCGATCCGCCGTTCGATCCGGTCAATCTTGCCAGATTGAGTTTCGCAGTCGGCACAATCTTGGGCGTGAACCTTGGCATGGCTGAGATGCACGACGGTTTTATCTAGAGCAATTTTTTTGCGATCCGCATAAAGGCGCAAGGTCATGGATGTGCAAGCCCCTAAGGCGGCGAGAAGATAATCATAAGGCGCCGGCCCCTGATTTTGCCCCCCAACCGAAGCCGGTTCGTCGGCGACTAGCGTGTGCCGGCCGACGCTCACCGCCTGACCAAATCTCCCGTTACCATTTTCCGCGACAGTCACATCGCCTTCCAATTCGGTACCAAGATCCCGATCGATACCTTGCTCATCCGGTTCAATATACCGCCCCGCCCAGCTGGCAATAATGTCGGCGACATAGGCGGCATCTTTACGCCGCGTCAGTAAATGATCGGCATCATCCAAGGAGACAAAAGATTTAGGGTGCTTGGCGGAGGTGAAAATTGCCGCAGCATTATCGACCGACACCAATTCATCGCGCGGCCCGTGCAAGATCAGAAGCGGTCGATGCAGCATCTCGATTTTACTCTTCAGGCTTTGGTCAGAGATGTCGTCGATGAACTGTTTTTTAACTTTGAAGGGTCGCCCGGCAAGGCAAACCTCGGCCTCACCATCTTGCATGATGGTCGCAATATCCTCGGCAAACAGATGCGCGACATGGGATGGATCGGCGGGGGCACCGATGGTCACAACACCTTTAACGTTCGGCAAATCAATTGCCGCAGCCAAAACCGCCGCCCCACCGAGACTATGTCCGATCAAAATTTGTGCGGCCTTGCCTTGCGCCGCCATGGCCCCGGCCGCGGCCACCAAATCGGCAACATTTGACGAGAAATTTGTATTGGCAAATTCGCCTTCGCTGTGGCCAAGGCCGGTAAAATCAAAGCGTAGGACCCCAATTCCGTGGGCGCAGAGGGCGCGGGCGATTTGTGTGGCCGCGTAAATATCCTTGGTGCAGGTAAAACAATGGGCAAATAACGCAAAGGCTTGTGCCGCTCCATCAGGTAAATCCAGACGACCGGCAAGGGTCTCTCCACCACCGCCAACGAAGGTCAATTTTTCTGTGCGCATTTGGCCACCTTATGGTTCGGTATTTATATATTCTGAACCCTAGCGCAGCGTGGGCCGCGCCGACAATGAGATCCAGCACCCAAGCAGAGACACAGACTTGCAGGGGCGCGTGGCGGCAGTTAGTGTGCGCCACGAATTCGCGTCTATAGGGAAAATATGATGAACGTTACCGAAGGTTTTGTGGGTACGATCGGCAACACGCCGTTGATCCATTTGAAACGCATTTCTGAAGAAACCGGCTGCACAATTCTTGGAAAAGCCGAGTTCCTGAACCCCGGCGGTTCGGTAAAGGATCGGGCGGCCCTGGCAATCGTCGAGGATGCCGAAGCAAAGGGCCAGCTAAAACCAGGCGGTATGATCGTCGAGGGTACGGCCGGAAATACCGGGATCGGCCTGGCGCTAGTGGCAAACGCCAAGGGCTATCGCACAATCATCGTCATCCCGCGAACCCAAACCGAAGAAAAGAAAGAAATGCTTCGTCTGTGTGGAGCAGATCTTCGGGAAGTGGACGCAGTCCCGTTTCGAGATCCAAACAACTATGTGCATGTCTCGGGCCGCATCGCCGAGGAGATGGCGGCGTCAAACCCCCAAGGCGCTATTTGGGCCAATCAATTCGATAATGTCGCCAACCGGCAGGGCCATTATCGAACAACTGGTCCCGAGATTTGGCAGCAAACCGAGGGTAAAATCGACGGATTTGTTTGCGCAGTTGGAACCGGTGGAACTCTGGCTGGAATCAGCATGGCGTTAAAGGAGCAAAATGGCGACGTGAAAGTCGCCATCGCCGACCCGATGGCCTCGGCGCTTTATAGCTACTACACAAATGGCGAACTGAAATCCGAAGGGTCCTCGATAACCGAAGGTATCGGCCAAGGTCGCGTGACCGCCAATTTGGAGGGTTTTACACCCGACTTCGCTTTCCAGGTCACCGACGAGGAAGCCTTGCCCGAAATTTACGATCTGGCAAAATATGAGGGCCTGATTTTGGGCAGTTCAAGCGGCATAAATCTCGGCGGCGCACGCAAGCTGGCAAAAGAACTGGGCCCGGGGCATGTGATCGTCACTATGCTGTGCGATTATGGCACCCGTTATACGTCAAAGTTGTTCAATCCCGCCTTCCTGCGTGAAAAGAATTTGCCGACCCCGGATTGGATATCCGGCTGACCTTACCTCAAGAAGAAAGAGTGCCGAAATAATGACCCAAGCCACGCAGTGCGTGCCACTCTTTCGCGACGACGCGTATCAAAAAACATGCGCCGCCACGGTGGTTGCGATCAATGACCGGGGCGGCGTCATCCTCGACCAAACGGTGTTTTACCCGACCGGTGGCGGCCAGCCCGGAGATTGCGGGCAATTGACCTGGGACGGTGGCAAAGCCGACGTCGCGACGACGGTCAAGGGCGACACCAGTGATGAGATCGTCCATGGTTTGGCCGAGGGCGAAACGCCACCGGCAATCGGTGTGGTGGTCGAGGCAAGCCTCGACTGGGCCCACCGCTATCGCCTGATGCGCATGCATACATGTCTGCATCTTTTATCATCGATCGTCCCCTACCCCGTCACTGGTGGCCAGGTAGGTGTTGAAAAAGGTCGTCTTGATTTTGATATCCCTGAGGCCGGTTTGGATAAGCAGCAAATCGGCAGCGAGTTGGACCGGTTGATCAAAAGTGATCTGGAGGTAGCGTTTCGCTGGATCAGTGATGCCGAACTCGAGGCGCAACCAAACTTGGTTAAAACCATGTCGGTAAAGCCCCCTGTTGGCGCGGGCCGTGTTCGATTGGTTGAAATTCCCGGCGCCGATTTGCAGCCCTGCGGTGGCACCCATGTCGCCCGGACAAGTGAAATCGGCGACGTCGAGGTTGGCAAAATCGAGAAAAAAGGCCGCCAAAATCGGCGAGTGAATATTCGTTTTTGCGCCTAGAGGCGGGTATTTTTTTGACACCAATCCTGATGAATATTTGAGAGGGCGATCATGGATAACGTTAATGCGGGTTATGTTAACGGCGACGCGTTGGTCGAGCCCGCCCAACTCGCCGAAATGTTCGGCGAACCAGGTCTGGTAATTTTGGATGCGACTTGGTTTTTACCCCCGACGGATCGCGATGCGCTGGCTGAATATCGAGCCGCGCATATTCCGGGCGCGCTCTATTTCGACATTGACGATATTGTCGACCCGGAAAGCAGTCTGCCACACACCATGCCTTCGGCCGAGATATTTGCCCGCAAGGTTGGGGAACTCGGCATAAGTAATGAGAGCAAAATCATCGTCTATGATGCGCTGGGCGCATTTTCTGCTCCTCGCGTTTGGTGGATGTTTCGGCTGATGGGACACAACAGCATTGCGGTGCTCAATGGTGGATTGCCACGCTGGCGCGCCGAAAGTCATCCAGTCACCGATGAAATCACCAAGATTGTGGCTGCCGATTTCTCGGCCCATTTTAACCAAGCACAAATGAAGTCGATGACCGAGCTCGCAAATCAAATCGACGACGGTACGATCCAGGTTCTCGACGCCCGCTCCCAAGATCGTTTTTTTGGACGCGAGCCGGAGCGGCGCCCCGGCGTCCGGTCCGGGCATATGCCGGGGGCAAAGAATTTGCCCTATGCCGCTCTGCTAAATTCAAACGACCAAACATTTAAGGCCGCCGCCGACTTGCGCGATGCTTTTGAGAGCGCCTCCATTACCCAAGAAAAGACCGTGGTCACTACGTGTGGGTCAGGGGTTACCGCTTGCATTCTTTCCCTCGGATTGCACCTAATCGGGCGCTCGGATTGGGCGGTCTATGACGGGTCATGGACCGAATGGGGCGGCAGCTCCGAAACGCCGGTGGAGGTCTGACCATGGTCGAGAAAAATGATCGCAATCGGTCGCGCAAAGGGCTTGCAGATGACGGCCGCAGCGATAAAACAAAACTCATTACCAGCGGCCGCGATCCCTTCGACAATTTCGGCATCGTCAATCCGCCGGTATATCACGCCTCGACGGTCCTTTTTCCGACATTGGATGATCTCGATGCATCTCTCGCCGCACCCTTTGTCGGCACACATTATGGCGCCCAGGGATCACCAACCAGTTTTGCGTTTCAAGATGCAATCGCCGAAATTGAAGGGGGCGACCGTGCCATTGCCTTCAGTACTGGGCTGGCCGCGATCACGGCCTCCTTGCAAGCCTTTTTGACGGCCGGTGATCACGCCCTGATCGTCGATACCGTCTATGGCCCGACCCGATCATATTGCGACCGAATACTCAAAGGTTTCGGTGTCGAAATTGATTATTACGATCCGTTGATTGGCGGCGATATCAAGACACTCTTCAAGCCGAACACGAAGCTTGTTTTCACCGAGAGCCCGGGCTCATTAACCTTTGAGATCCAGGATATTCCAGCAATTTCAGCGGCAGCCCATGAAATCGGTGCGGTTGTATTGATGGATAACACTTGGGGGACGCCGCTTTATTTTAAGGCGTTCCAACACGGGGTCGATGTCTCGATCCATGCCGCAACGAAATATATTGTCGGCCACGCAGATGCCATGCTCGGTGTCGCCGTGACCACCGAAGAGGCGTGGCTGCCGGTCCGTCGCGCGACATCCCTTAACGGGCACTGCGCCGGTCCCGACGATCTTTATCTCGGCCTGCGAGGACTGAGAACACTGGCTGTGCGCCTAAAGCAACATCAAGAAACGGCGATGATTTTGATCGACTGGTTACGTCGCCAACCCGAGGTCGAGCGCATTCTATACCCGGCTCTTGAAGATGATCCTGGTTACGCAATTTGGCAACGGGACTTTACCGGCGCATCGGGACTGTTCGGCATCGTTCTGGCCAAACCCTTTTCGCGCGAGGCCATTGTCGCCATGCATGACGGCATGCAGCTACTTTCTATGGGTGAAAGTTGGGGCGGCTACGAATCGCTCATGCTGCCGCGCAATCCGGCGCGCATCAGGTCGGCGACAAAATGGGAAAGCAGTGGCCCATTGCTGCGAATTCACGCCGGTCTGGAAGATCCGGACGATCTCATTAAGGATCTTGAAGGCGGGTTCGAGCGACTGCGTAAAAGTTAGCTTATCGAGGACTAGACGATAGAGCTGTGGAGCGGGCAATCCGCAACCTTGCTTCGGCAATGTCCCCACTCGACATTAATGTCTCATATCGATTGAGGTTTTCTTGGGCAAACTCCCGTCGCTCGCCTTCCGGCAATTGATCCAAGGCTAGGCCAGTCCATTTATAGGCCTCGATTAAATCTGGGGCGATCCCGGCGCCGACGCTCAGCAGCATACCCATATTAAGCCGCGCTTCGGGATGGCCGCGACGGGCCGCTTCAAAAAACCAATGAGCGGATTCTTCCAAATCGCGTTCGACTCCCTGCCCCGATGAAAAGAGCAAGGCCAGATTATATTGGGCGTCGGAAATGCCATTTTCTGCCGCCCGCCGATACCAATTCGCCGCCTCGGAAAAATTTTCGTCGAGGCCAAAACCGTTTGCATACATGTAGCCGATATTGAATTGGGCGTCGGGATTGCCCTCTAACGCCAAAGGCAGCCAGTGACGGAACGCGCTATTAAATTCGCCCGCATTAAACGATTTCAGTCCGTCAACAAAATCGGCCTGCCCCACCGTAGGATATGCAGCAATCGCCACTCCGGCCCAAAGACCAAACACCACTGAATATCGCCTATTCATTTAGTTAAGATGGCTGCCGACACAGACCGCGTCAAGGCGAACCAATAATCATCGAGAAGGTGTTTAAAAACCGCCCACGCACCTGTTTTCTATTCCAATAGCGCAAACCGCAAATAGCGGCTAGCATAACACCAAGCTGCCAGGCCAAATGGAATTATAGCTGGAGGAGAAATTGCTATGCGACGCGTGCCAGAGGATATCGAAAACCAACGTAAATGGACTGGGGCTTCGGGATTTGCCGCGTTACTCGGTGCCCTGCTCTGCCTCTCGATAAGTACCCATGCCTCCGCTCAAAATAGCGGACGAGCCAACGGTGCATCGGCCGATTCGGCACAAATATTGAGCGAATTGGAAGCGATTATCGAACAGGGAGAGCGCAACAATTCCGCTGATCCGAATTTTATGGCCGCCTTACGCGATCTGCTGCGCCGAAACACCTGGCCATGGCAGCGCATTCTACTTGACGATACCTTCGCCGACGGGAACTTCACCAGCAATCCACGATGGACCAATACCAGTGGAAATGTCGTTGTCGATCCAAATCGCGGTTTGGTGATGCTGGCAAGCACGGGCCGCGTCAATTTACCGCCAATTTTCGTGCCTTCAAACCCGAGACCCGTTCCCAATACCGGCGATGTGCTCAGTTCCGCCAGGGATTGGAACGGCGCTTCCGATAGATTTGCTTTTCAGCCGAACGGCGGCATCAGCAATGTTTCCAGCGGCAATTCCGGTGGCACCATAGCTATTTTCGGTAGCGGAAATGGCGGCGGCATCCGCTCCAACGAAGCCATCAGCGGTGATTTTACCTTCCATTATACTGCCGGCAATAACGATCAAGTCCGGGTCGGCCTCTACGCCGCGTCGCAAGACGCTCAATTCAGGCCCTTTGAGGGGCGACGCGAAAACGAGACAAGCGGCCTAACCGCAATGTCAAAGGCCTGGTGGATCAAAGATGGCTCCCAAATAATGCAGGGGCCGGTACAGGTCGGAACAATCGATATTACCCCGGGTGACAGGGTAGAATTCCGGCGTGAGGACAACGCCATATTGATCACGGTAAATGCGCAAATTGCACATGTTTATGATCTTCAAAGTGTCGAACCATTGCGCTCTATCGTTAATTATTTTTCCGGTAGACGGTTTTTCCTCGATGGCGTTGGCTGGAGCACCGCCAACGGCCCTGCTCCAGATACCGGCGACGACTTGGAGACCAGCTCTTCCGACGCTTGGTTTGGTGCCGTAGGCGATTTTGTCTATCGTCGGGCCGGTATTGTTGGTCGGACGGCGGGACGGGCAATTGGGACCCAAAACACTTTCGCCGACGACTTCGTCTTCCGAGCGACAATTGGTCGGTCGAATTCACCTCGATCCCTGCGAGTTGGACTCTACGAGGCCGATGAAGACTTTAATTTTGACCCCAATTCTGGACTGGGCGGGTTGGAGAGAATGCGCCGAAGTTGGTATTTTGCCGATGGACAGCTGGTCTCCGGCAATCAGGTGGTTGCGTCGAATATTCGGCTGCGCGATGGCGCGGAAATCGAATTCAATCGCGTCGGCCGACGTATTTCAGTCACCGTCGACGGCCAGCAAATTCACACATTCCAAAGACGTTCAAATGCCCCCTTGCGGGCCATAATTGCCCATTCAAGCCGACCAGGAACACTTGACCTGCAGCGGGTTGCCTGGAGCAGAGACGGTTTCGCCGGTGGTGGTGCCGGCGGCGGAACCGGAGGTGTGTTTGAGCCGCCGATCGCCGAAGATGCGCGGCTCGAAGCACGGCTGTTTATTACCAACGCCTTTGCCATCGAAACCACCCTGATTTCTCAAAACCGGCGCGGCGGTGAGCTCGAAATTGGTCTGATGCGGCGGCGAGATGAAGTCGGGTACCGGTTGGCTCTGTCGCCAGGTAGGCCCCAAACCATAGAAGTTATCCGTAGTGATCGCAGGGGCGATACGATCATCGCCAGTGCAGTTAGAAATGGCACCCTCAACGATGGTCGCCCCCATGATGTGTTGTTTACCAGAGGCATTAACGGGCTGATGTCGGTTAGCGTGGATGACATTGAATGGATTAACGTCATGGATCAGAGCGTCACCGTGCCGTTCGATGCGATAAGCCTGAATGATCGCCGCGGTGAATTCGTCATAACTTCTGTGACGGCCTACGGTTTATAGAACGAACAAACGTAAAAACGAAAAAAGGCCGGATACCATAGGGTATTCGGCCTTTTAAAATCTCTTCTTCAAAAAACGCGTAACGCTTATGAATCCATATGACGATCACGAATTTCGCGAACTTGAGAGCATGTCCGAATTCCGATAATCCCGGTTTCTGCCATACCCGTGCAGCTCGTTTGGACCCAACCGATAGCCAGTTCGAGCAATTGATCGGGAATGCGCCCTTCAAAAGCAGCCGCTTCAAGATCAAATACGCATTTCATGATTTTTTCTGGCTTATCGTCACCCGGTAACAACCGAATATTCAGCGTGATTGCGCGAATAAAATTACGGGTGCTGCCATATTGATCCAAATTATAGGCGCCACATAATTCTTCCATGTTAGCCAGTTGAAATGAGATCACTGGACCGGGCTCAAACACCCTTTCCTCAGCTGCAACGCTACTCGCGCCCAGGATCTGAGTGCCAGCTGCAATAACTGATACAAGTGCAGATCCCAAGACAGATTTCAAAATGTTCATGTTATTCCCCGCCGTTTAATGCCAATTGCCCACAACCTTGAAGGCCATCGCCAACAATGCGCCAATTCAAATGATTGGCCCCTCTTTATCGCTGCCGCAGTATAACCAAACCCAACCAAACTGCGGATATTCCTATTACGCTTCCGTACCACCCAACTGGGCCAGGGTCGCTAAGGTTTTCTAATTTTCGCGGCTCATTTCCACGTATCTGTTGTTTTCGACCATCCAGACCACGCAAATTCGAATCAATCTGTTGCGAAGACGAATGTAAAACGCCATTTACCCTGGACATGATACCCGCCAATTTGCATGTTGGTGATTTTAGTTATCCACAATTAATTCACTTAAATTAAATAATCAAATTTTTTCTATAACTCTTTGTATTCTAAAGTTTCCGACATGTTTTATCATACGATTTTGGTAAAATTATTGCTGCAATCCGATCCTTCTGTGGATAGTTTTATAGATGCATGAACCATGTGTCTCCAAGTCGGCAATTTTTGTCAGGCGAGGGTGACTGAAATTTCGCCTATTTCGCCGAATGTAGCGCAATATTCACTTCCCCAATTCGGCGTGACGGGCTTAGTCAAGGTGCCCGTTGTTACCAACATTCCGGCAGTGACACTGTGCTTTCGTTCTATCAGGGCATTGACCGACCAGGTCAAAACGTCGGCTGCAACATAGCGCGATGGGCCAGTTAGTCCCAGTGACACGGCTTCGCCACCAGTCCTAAGGCTAATTTCCAAGTTTTCTAAGTCTACGTCCCGCCAATTTTTTGCCTCGGGACCAATGATGTAGGCGCCCGAGCCGGCATTGTCGGCGGTAATTGCCGCCAAACCACCACATTCTTTAGGCTGACTTAGTCGAGAATCGGTTATTTCCAGCCCCAAATACATCATTTCAACGGCGTCCATCACCTCGGTAACGGTATAGGCGCCAGACTTGATCGGAAGCGATTTCCCAAAACGAAACAAGAACTCCGGCTCGAGAGTTGGCGACGCAAATTCTCCCTCAGGAAATGAGACAGGCACGCCGGTAGCCGATGACGCAGTCCGATACAATATCTTCTCATACAGCCGCCCCAAAATCGGCTCGGAAATCCTGGTAACACGCATTGCCGCGCGGCTGGACGCATAGAGTTTCCACCCAGCCAATTCCTCTTTAAGAAGAGCGTCCAACCTATCTTGAATTGCATAGGCCTCGGTTAAGCTTTGTACAATTTGCCCGTCCGGCAACCTGTCTATTTGTGAACCGGATTTCCAGGCACGGCAAATGGCCTCGGCGCAGGAATTAATGTCAGTGTCATCGCTCATCTTTTGATCCATTTTTGATAGGCTTAATGACCATTTCATCATCCGCAGCAACCAGGTCGGGGCCACTCGCCCTCAACCAATTATACCTAACGTCACCCTACCCTACAGCGCGATATCCGTCTCTACTCAGCACTACGGTATCAAGGAAAGTGATGACAGCGTTCGGCGCATCAGTTTCTCGTGCGACAATTTGGGGTGTAACGATTTTTCGCGAGAACCTTTGATTTCGCTCAGCCCAAAATGTTGCCCATGTCACCGGGCGAGGCAGTTGAAATTTGGGGTGGCTGAGGGGAATTGAACCCCCGACCCCCAGATCCACAATCTGGTGCTCTAACCAACTGAGCTACAGCCACCGCAAAGGTCGTATCAAGCTTCGCGTTGATGTACGCCTGCGACCGCAAATCGTCAAGTCGCGTGATGCCGTTTGGACTTAGCGACGTTGCCCCAGGACTTTAAATTCCAATAAACCGGTATTTCCCCCGCTACTGCTCTCAACATCGAAGCGCAGTTGTGCGGTTTCGATGTTGACGTCAAATGCATAGGTTTGACTGGCGTCAGGCAATGAAAATGGGCCGTGGATCGTTCCTCCATCGTCGGTCAATGTAAATGACGTTATTTGGGCGGTGCCATCCGACATGGTTCTTGACCATACCTCGATGCCCGAAATTGCCACCTCATCATTGAAATTCAATGTCAAAGAGGCGTCATCGCCATCGCCATTTGACGACCACGCGGTGCGTTCGTTCCCGTCGAAGGCTCGGTTTACCCCCCAGTTTTGATCATTTTCCGCATCCCCATAATTACTGCTGACCGAAGCGATAACCATTCCCTGCCCGATGATTGCAAGGTTCTCGGCTGGATTTTCTGCTAGGTTTTCTGCGATGTCTTCGCGTAAAGGCGGCAGTTCCGGAGCCGGCGCACTGATAAACTGGCTCGTTTCGCCAACATATACCGACCCGTCGGCCGCGGTTCCCTGAACGCGATAAAAATATACCGTATCGGGTTCAAGCCCGGCCATCAGGGGGGCATGGTTTGTATGACCGCCGCCATCCATATCCAAATCTGTCGCGATCATGCCAAATTCGTCGGTCTTGCCATAAACAACTGAACAGGCCAATGGCACTGAAGAAGTGAAGTTTAAAAGCGCATCGCGATGCGTAACATCGCCAACCGTCGGCATGATACCATCCATTGCCACCGCCTCGATCGGTAGAATAATCGGCAAGGGGACGGTTGCCACGCCGTCGTCAGAAATCTCAATTTCAGTGTTTTGCGCGACAGATTCGCTGCCTGCCTCAATCCCCCTTGCTTCAACTAGTGGATTTGCCCTGGGCGCAATTTGATATCCGCCAGCAAAGCCAAAACTAATTAGGCCAATTCCCGCCGCAACGACAAAAACTTTTCGGCTCATGATACGCCTCCATAATATTGTTCGAAACGGGTAAGCGCCTCGTCCAGAACGCCATCCTGCTTGCAAAAACAAAACCGTAAAAACCCATGCATATCGAGATCTCGGTAAAACGCACTCAAACCAATTGCCGTCACTCCCGCCTCCACGGTTAGTCGATGACAGAGAGCTTCATCATCTTCGGGTTCGTCACCGGGTTCTGGCCCTTTGGCATCGGGGGGTGGCGCCGCTGACAGGAAATAAGTGCCTTGGCAGGCCAACACACTAAATCCCAATTTCGTCAAACCATCTGCCAAGCGGTCCCGTTTGGCCTGCATATTGCGCTTCAGGTCAGCGAAAAACACATCATCTTGGGTCAGTCCGAATGCGACCCCATGCTGCAAATTCGGTGGCGTGGTGAAAACAATAAATTGATGCGCCTTGGCAATTGGCGATGTTAGGTGTGATGGGCCGGTCAAATAGCCGACTTTCCAGCCAGTCAAAGAAAATGTCTTGCCCGCCGAGCCCAGACGGACCACGCGATCTGCCATGCCGGGCAATGTCATTAGCGGAATATGGCTCTGATCGTCAAAAACGATGTGCTCGTAAACTTCATCGCAAATCGCGAATGTGTCGTGCTTAAGTATCAGATCGGAAATGAAGGTGAGTTCGTCCTTGGAAAAAACTTTACCAGTCGGGTTCATCGGACTGTTTAGGACGATGAGTTTTGTTTTGTCGGAAAATGCGGCCGTCATTTCTGCGCGCGGTAAAGACCATTCAGGGGGTGTCAGGCGCACAAGTTTGGGGATGCCACCGGCGCGCCGCACCATCGGCAAATAGCTGTCATAGAGCGGCTCAATTAGCACCACTTCATCGCCCGGCTCGATAAGGGCCATGAAACAAGCCGTCAGCAGTTCGGTTGCCCCGGACCCGACGACGATCTGCGACCGCCAATCCACGTCAATATTGTAGAAGCGTTTATTGTGCGCCGCCACCGTTTGGCGCAACTCAGGAATGCCGAGCATTGGCGGGTACTGATTGGGTTTGGTCAACAAGGCATCGGCACCAGCTTGAAGCACCTCTTCAGGTCCCCGATCATCGGGAAACCCTTGGCCCAAATTTATCGACTGGTGTTCGATGGCGAGGCGGCTCATAACCTCGAATACAGTGGTGCCGTAGCTCGAAATAATAGAATTTGCTGATTTCATGGCGCTTTCCTCGTGACTCGCGCTATCAATTTATCTTGCCCCTCAGAGCCTACTCAAAGTTTTGCTCGGCGTCATATTAAAGGACCTCGTCTCATGCTCAATATCGCGCAAGCCATGTCCCGTCTCGGCACCGAAACCGCCTTCGAGGTACTGGCTCGCGCCGAAGCCCTAAAGGCACAAGGCGCCGACATCATCAATTTAGGCATCGGCCAGCCAGACTTCAAAACACCCGAGCATATCGTCGAAGCGGCGATCAAGGCGCTTCGCGACGGGCATCACGGCTACACACCAGCCAATGGGATCAAGCCACTGCGCGAGGCGGTGGCAGCCGACATCGCCAAATACCGCCAGGTTGAAGTCAATCCCGACAATGTATTGATCGTGCCCGGCGGCAAGGTGACGATGTTTTTTGCCATCTTGATGTTTGGCGAGCCCGGCGCCGAAATTCTTTACCCCAATCCGGGTTTTCCGATCTACCAATCAGCGATCGCCTATTCGGGTGCAACACCGGTGCCAATTCCATTGCTCGAGGAGAATGACTTCAGCTTTGACGCCGACACTGTTTTGGATCTGATCACGCCCAAAACGCGGCTGATCATCCTCAATTTTCCGGCAAACCCAACCGGTGGCTCGGTACCAAAATCTGAACTCGATAAGTTGGTTACCGGCCTGGCTGACCACCCTAACGTCGCGGTAATGAGCGACGAAATTTACGCCCGTATCACCTACGACAACCAAGAGCATATTAGTTTGCTTCAATATGAGAGCCTGCGAGACCGGCTGATACTGCTCGACGGATGGTCCAAAACCTATGCAATGACTGGATGGCGGCTTGGATATTCGGTGTGGCCTGCCGATCTCATCGAGAACGTCACCCGACTTGCGGTCAATTGCCATTCTTGCGTGAACGCTTCGGCGCAGTTTGCTGGCATTGCCGCCTTGGAAGGTCCCCAGGACGGGCCAGCGAAGATGGTCGAAGCCTTCGACGAGCGGCGCCGGGTTATTGTCGAGGAACTAAATGATATTCCTGGCTTTTCCTGTCGGCGGCCGACCGGGGCGTTTTATGCCTTCCCCAATATCACTGGAACGGGACTAGACGCGCGAGCGCTGCAAACCAAATTACTCGAAGACATTCACGTCGCAACGGTTGCCGGAACTAGTTTCGGTCATCTCGGCGAGGGATATATCCGTTTCTCTTACGCCAACAGCACGGAAAATATCCGCCTCGCCATGCAGCGTATCCGAAGGTTGCTGGAGCAAGATTGAAACAACGCTGCACAAAATTGCACCAGACTGCCTAAAAATAGAGCAACCCATGCCTGGAGCTAGATTTTTGACGTAAATTTTTCCAAATTTCTTCCCGTTTTTATCCTGACTGGCAAATTGGCACGCACTGTGCTTTGTTCCTGTTCGTCACTGTGCTTTGTTCCTGTTCGTCAAGGAAACTGAGCACGGCTCACTGGCAGTCATACATCTAATGAGGAACGCGGTCGCTCGATGAAACAAATTCAAGCCATCATCAAACCTTTCAAGCTCGATGAAGTGAAAGAAGCACTGAACGAAGTCGGCCTGCAAGGAATTACAGTCACCGAGGCCAAAGGATTTGGCCGGCAAAAAGGCCATACGGAACTTTATCGTGGAGCCGAATATGTGGTCGATTTTTTGCCAAAAGTAAAAATAGAGCTGGTGCTCGAAGACAACCTGGTCGAACGAGCCGTTGAAGCCATTCAAAATGCGGCCCGCACCGGTCGCATCGGCGATGGGAAAATCTTTGTGACGACAGTCGATGAAGCAATAAGAATTCGAACCGGTGAACGCGG
Source organism: Alphaproteobacteria bacterium (assembly GCA_021774575.1). GTDB lineage: Bacteria > Pseudomonadota > Alphaproteobacteria > UBA6615 > UBA6615 > JAJFIX01. Next base: position 164,155 of record JAJFIX010000031.1, read on the forward strand.
CAATGAGGCTATCTAGCAAGTCCAATGAGCTTTGGTTCACCTTCTATTAAATCGTTCTCAACCATCCAAGCCAGGCCCATCCGGGCCAGATCATGAGGAATGTTAAAAAATGTCAGATGTCTCGAATGTTCTAGATCTCATCAAGCAACATGATGTGCAATATGTGGATTTGCGCTTCACGGATCCGCGCGGCAAATGGCAGCACACCGCCCAGCATGTGTCGACGGTAAACGAAGATTGCTTTGTCGACGGTTTCTTTTTCGATGGCTCTTCGATTGCCGGCTGGAAAGAAATCAATGATTCCGACATGATTTTGATGCCGGACGCGTCAACAGCGGTGATGGACCCGTTTACCGCACAGCCGCAACTCATCCTATTTTGCGACATTGTCGAACCTTCGACCGGCGAGCCTTATGCTCGTGACCCGCGGAGCGTGGCCAAACGTGCTGAAGCCTATTTGAAATCGACCGGCATCGGCGACACTGCCTATATGGGCCCCGAGGCTGAGTTTTTCGTCTTCGATGATGTCCGCTGGGATGTCTCGATGAACCGCATGTTTTATGAAATCGATAGCGAAGAAGGCCCCTATAATACCGGCAGTGAGTTTGCCAGCGGCAACTTTGGGCATCGCCCCCCTATCAAAGGCGGGTATTTCCCTGTGCCACCGGTCGATAGCATGACCGATTTGCGCGCCGAAATGGTCACCATCATGGCCGAAATGGGCATGAAGATGGAAAAGCATCATCATGAGGTTGCCCCGTCGCAAAACGAACTCGGTTTCGTTTTCGATACCCTTGTCCGGACCGCGGACAATATGCAGATATATAAATACGTCGTGCACATGGTTGCAGCCAGCCACATGCAGACGGCGACTTTCATGCCCAAACCGGTTCTCGACGATAATGGATCGGGCATGCACGTCCATCAATCGATCTGGAACGACGGCAAACCGCTGTTTGCCGGGTCGGGCTACGCCGATCTCTCCGAAACTTGCCTTTACTATATCGGCGGCATTATCAAGCATGCCCAAGCGCTAAATGCCTTCACCAACCCCAGCACCAATAGCTATAAGCGCCTGGTGCCGGGCTTTGAGGCACCAGTCTTGCTGGCCTATTCCGCTCGCAACCGGTCGGCATCCTGCCGTATCCCCCATTCCGCAAGCCCCAACGGCAAGCGAGTGGAAATTCGGTTCCCCGATGCCACGGCCAATCCCTATCTCGCGTTCACAGCCATGCTGATGGCTGGCCTTGACGGAATTCAGAATAAAATCCACCCGGGCGATCCGATGGATAAGGATCTTTATGATCTGCCGCCGGAAGAATTGCGTGACGTGCCGACCGTTTGTCATTCGCTGCGCGATGCCCTCGACGCCCTCGACAATGATCGTGACTTCTTAAAGCAAGGCGGCGTGATGGATGATGATTTGATCGACGGTTATCTCGCGCTCAAACGAGAAGAAGTTATCTTATTTGAGCAGACACCTCATCCGGTCGAATTTCAGATGTATTTCTCGAGCTAACGGCTCCGACCGAAAAATGAATATGCCCCCACTTCAATTTTTCGAAGTGGGGGTCTTAGTTTTTTGCCAATTCATATGCTTCAAGACGGTGCGCGAACCATGACAGCCTGCGGTGTCTGCAAAGGCGTGACCGAGGAATTTGTCCATAAGGGCGGCTCGAGATACGACAAATGCACCAATTGTGGATTTGTCTTTATGAACCCCATGCCGCCCGCGGGCCAACTGGATGAGCTCTACAGTGCCGGCGGCCCGCAACACCTACCGGATACCTATAGCAAATCAAGGTCGCGAGCTCGTCGCGCCTACATTCGAGCAATCGCCTTGCGGCGCTATTTCCGCGGCAAGGATGCCCTTGATTTCGGCAGCGGCGGTGGATTTATCGTCAATGCCTTGCAAAAATTCGGCGCCAAAAGCGCCACCGGCCTCGATATAGATAGTGTTGCCGTCGCCTACGCGCGCCGCCATTATGCTGGGTCTCAATTTTTTCTGAGCGGTTATGAAGATTTTGCCGCAAGCGGCCGGACTTTCGATTTTATATATTCATCTGAAGTGTTGGAGCATATCGGTGACATCGACGGAGTGATGTCCTTTTTACAGACGATTACGCGCCCCGGCGCGACGCTCTTTATTACCACGCCCGACATTGGCCATCCTGCCGTTCCCGCCAAAGTGGTTGACTGGCCCGTCCTAGCGCCGCCCCACCATGTTCAATTTTTTACGCAAGACTCGATTACCAAATTGTTTATTAATTATGGTTTCACTATAGAGAGAAGATATAATAAGCGCTCAGCCCCAACGCTCAAATTCGTCGCAAAAAAAATTAGATAAGCAATGCATTTAGTAAACGGCTGAATTCAGCCAAAATTTTATACATTTATTCTAAGATCACCAATATACTGACGCCACTGTAATTATTGCCTTCAGGAATTTCATGTCGGATAGCACTTACCCCGTCGATCAAACATTGGACTTTGTACCGCAATCTCCTCCACCTCCTAAGAGTTTTTCCGATTCTGGTTCCCATGGGGGCACCAGTGGCAAGTTGGCGGTTGAATTCGACGGTAATGCCAGCGAATATTTTGGCATTTGGATTGTTAATCTTCTACTCACAATTGTGACCTTGGGCATTTGGTCGGCGTGGGCCAAAGTGCGGCGTATGCAATATTTTTACGGCAATACCAGGCTCGGTGCCGATAATTTTGAATTCCTCGCCAGCGGATGGCAAATTTTTCGCGGACGCATCATCGCCATTGTGTTGTTGGTGGTGCTCTTTGCCAGTCAGTATATCAGCGCTTGGGCGCAACTTATTGCCACTCTAATTTTTATTCCGTTGTTTCCATGGATTGTCAATTTGTCTCTGCTTGTCTCTGCGGTTTCGCGCCGGAATGATAATGTGGCGGAACATTCGATTTTCTTTTGCAGGAAATTACTGGGGTGCCTTCGGCGTTTTTGTCGCCATGCCGGCAGTCGGCATATTATCTTTCGGCCTCTTACTTCCCTTGGCTGGACAAATGGCGGCGAAAATATGTCGCTAAGAATTGCCGTTATGGCACAGCCGAATTTGAGGCGCACCCCGACGTCGGGAAATTCTACGCTGCTTTTTTCATAGCGTTCGGGGTGATGATAGCCGCGATTATCGTATTTGTGTTTCCACTCTTTGGCATCGCTGCCGAAAATACTCTGGATGCGAGCACGACAAAGAGCGCTGACACTGGATCGATTTTCAGATTTCTTGGACTGACTTTTCTATCGACGATCACCACCGCCATTTACTTTGTTTGTTTTATTGCCGCCCGCCAGATCTATCTCGCCCTCACCCGAAACGCTATTATCAATACGCTGCATCTCGAAGGCGGGCACCGTTTCGCCTCAAACCTATCGGGGGGCAAACTCGCCTGGATTACAATTAGTAATATGGCCGTCGTTTTGTTTACCTCCGGATTGATGCAGCCATGGGCCGCGACCCGGCTATGGCGCTATCAGACAAGCTCCTACGGCGCCACGCCCGGCGTACCGGTCGACGAATTCGCCGATGAGCAGCGGGAGGCCGTGAGCGCTTTCGGTTCTGAATTCGGAGATATCGAAGGCTTTAATATTGGCATTGGTATCTAGTCGAAATGGCCAGTTCACTTCTCATTACCGGTGATATATTCAATGAAAATAGTGCAAAGCCCTAACCGGCAGAGCTCAGCAAAAAAGAAGATTACGACGACAGTTCAATATTTCGTTGCGCCAGATCGATAACCTACATTCGACGGGATCAAATTTCGGCATCCGAAATCCTTAAATTTGTAGCGAAAAAAACTGAGTAAGGAAGGCATCTCGTAAGCGGCTGAATTCAGTCAAAAATTTTATGCATTTATTCTAAAATCACCAATATACTGTTCTCATACTGGTCCCAGTGTGTTTATTTTCGCGAGGAATTTCATGTCGGATAGCAGTCAACCAGTCGTTCAAACATTGGGCTCCGTACCTCAATCACCGTTGCCGCCTAAACATCGTACCGATTCTGGTTCCCATGATGACGGTAATGGCAAATTACCGATAGAATTCGATGGAAATGCCAGCGAATATTTTGGCATTTGGATTGTTAATCTTCTACTCACAATTGCCACTCTGGGTATCTGGTCGGCGTGGGCAAAAGTGCGGCGTATGCGGTATTTTTACGGTAATACCAGGCTCGGTGCCGATAGTTTTGAGTTTCTCGCCAGCGGTTGGCAAATTTTTCGCGGGCGCATCATCGCCTTCGTACTGCTGGCGGCGCTCTCTGCCAGCCAATATATTAGCCCGTGGGCACAACTTTTTGCCACTCTTATCTTCATTCCCCTCTTTCCCTGGATCGTCAATTTAGCCCTTCGGTTTCGCGCCAGGATGACGATGTGGCGCAATATACGGTTTTCGTTCAAGGGAAATTACTGGGGGGCCCTCGGCGTATTTGTTGCAATGCCGATTGCCGGTATATTTTCTGGCGGCCTGCTATTTCCTTTGGCGGGACAAATGGCGGCGAAATATGTCACCAAGAATTTCCATTATGGCACCGCCCAATTTGAAGCCGACCCAGATGTCGGAAAATTCTACGCCGCGTTCTTTATCTCGATCGGTGTGATGATTGGCGCGGGAATTTTAATGATGATCCCAATCACTGCGGCCATTGTCGGAAGTGCTATGGCAGGGAGTGCGAAAAAAGGCGCAGACTTGGAAACGATTTTTGGGTCCCTTGGGCCAGCCTTTTTCTCAATGATCTTTGTCGCCATTTTCGTCTATGCTGTTGGGTTTATCGCCGCCAGCCAGGTCTATCTCGCCCTCACCCGAAATGCCGTTATCAATGCGCTGCAGCTCGAAGGCGGGCACCGTTTCGCCTCAAGTCTATCGGGAACCAAACTCGCCTGGATCACCATTAGCAATATGGTCGTCGTGTTGTTTACCGCCGGTTTGATGCAACCATGGGCGGCGACCCGTTTGTGGCGCTATCAAACCAGCTGCTACGGCGCCACCCCCGGCGCACCGATCGATGAGTTCGTCGATGAACAACGCGAGGCCGTGAGTGCTTTTGGGTCTGAATTAGGGGATTTCGAAGGCTTTGATATTGGCTTCGGTATCTAATCAAGATGGCCGCTACATTGCCTATTACCGGTGATTTATTCGAAGAAAATAGCGCAAAATCACGCCCGGCAGAGCTCAGCAGCGAGGAAGACTATAGCGACACACTGAAATTGCGTTGCGACGGTACGACAACCCACATTGGTCGAGATCAGGTTTCGGTATCTGATCCCCTGGCCAATGTTCCTAGACGGTTGGTTTTTTCCGATGGTCGTGTGCTGGTAACCCGGGATCATCAAGCTGTCGCGGAAATTTTTGACCAAGGGAGTGGCGCCAACTTAACATCCATTGTTGCATGGGCGGAAATTTTTCGACCGCGTATCATGGTCATCCTGATCTTGCTGTTTCTGGCCTCTATTATATCCCTGCGTTTTGCCCTCCCTGTCGCCGTCGACGTCGCCGCGCGAATGGTTCCGGCAAGCATGGAGGCAAGGCTTGGCGGCGTAGCGTTCGAATCCTTTGACCTCATCCTCAAAGACAGCGAACTCGACGCGCAACGTAGTGATGAAGTGAGGGCATTGTTCGATGAAATTGTCGGCGCTTCCGACATCGATTTTCCGGTAGACATGCATATTCGCCAGGGTGGTTTTTTAAAGGCAAATGCCTTTGCCCTGCCCGGCGGTCCGGTCATCGTCACCGATGAGCTCATTAAATTGGCACCCAATGACGACGCGCTTGCCGGGGTTCTTGCCCATGAAATTGGCCATATAGAGGAGCGTCACGGATTGCGCCGCATGATGCGGGCGGCGGGCTGGGTCATCCTCGTTTCTGTGATCTCGGAGGAGGCCAGCGGGCTGTTTGAAGAGGTTGCCGCCTTCCCCACTTTGTTGATCGATCAGGCCTATTCGCGATCATTCGAAACCGACGCCGATGATCGGGCCATCGAGATTATTGTGGCAATCGGCCGCGATCCCGCCGCATTCGCCGAAATGCTTAACTTAATTACCAAAGACTGCGGCCAGGCCTGTGACGGTGTAGATTGGCTTTCCTCACACCCTGCCCCTGGCGACCGAATAGAGCACATACGCGAGTATGGTAGCGGCGGCGAGTGACTAGGTTTCCGACGGCCCGTCGACGCTAAGCAAATCAACCTTCTCGTTATAAAAACAGAGCATGTCTTTTATTTTCAGGCATTCGTCCAGTGGGTCAGTGTAATACCAAACTAGGTCTGCATGAAATCGGGTGGGCGTGCGCACCGAAAAATATTTAGCCGCGCCTTTGTACGGACATGCGGTCCCTTTGTCGGAAGCTTCGAGAAAATCCATCGCAACATCATCGCGCGGAATGTAATAGCGGGTAACTTTTCCGGTCTCGAAAAGGAACCTGGCGCGGCGCGTCTCGGCGAGAACAACTCCGTCAACCTCTACTCTGACCCGGCGATGGCTTTCGATGACATCGACCCGCACTTGAGGATCGCGCGGGTGAACAATGACGACCTCGTCTTCCTCCAGCCATTGATCGGCAGCAGCCCATTCGAGGGATAGATATCCCTTTATGGCGCCAACAATTTCGGCGGGGTCCCGATAGGCCCAGGCGGCATTTTCAACGGATTTCCCACCTGCCGCGATCGTCCAATATGATGCGCTACCTTTATAGGGGCAAACGGTCGTATGTGGCGTTGACGTAAAGCATTCCTGCGTAATATCCGCGATTGGGACGTAATAGCGGGGCGGTCGAGGGCCTTCTTTGACCAAAATAGCGTTCTGTGTATCAACCAGGGTTACACCGCCCAGTAAGGCGCGCACCCGCTTTGATGTCGGCGTAATTTTGATCTCGGGAATTGTCGTCGTGTCGGGCAATGCTTCCCCTCCATATTTCATGACAGCTCGTATTTATTGGATGTCGACGCGAATTTCCTTGCCGCCAAATCCATGTACCAGGTCATGACCCCGCACCATAATAAATGAAAATTCGACCGGGATGACTACACCGCCCAGCGAACGAGTGAACGGCTGTTCGTTGACATGGGGGTGGGTCAGGATCCGCGTGCCCAAAACGGTCCCATCGGGCGCCAGAACTTCAAAAGAATTGGCGTAATGTTGCCAGCCGGTGTCGGCATGGGAGACCGTGACCTCAAATCGCCATACCCCACCCTCCTGGAATGAGCCGACAGCAACAATATCCGCTTCGCCGGCCATCACCGGCCTGAGGCCCAATATCAATAGGCCAACTACGAAACCAACAAATATTTTCATACGACCTCCAATACGTTCTATAAAACTATTACCGCACCATGATCTGCGTGGCTATCGGCAAAATTTGCCCAATGCGGGCCCATTCACCGCAGTGGACGAGAAACCCCGGATTTTTCGATCGCTACATAGGTGAATTTTCCCTCGGTCACTTTCAAGCTACGACCGCCCACACGTTCCACCCAAGCTTCGATCAGATATGTCAGCGAAGTTCTACCGGTTTTGATGAGATTTGCGTAAGCGCAAAGGACATCGCCAACGAGCACCGGCTGGTGAAAAGCCATTGCCTCTATGCCAACCGTCGCCACTCTGCCGCCAGCGTAGGATGCCGCAGTAATGCCACCGGCAATATCCATCTGCGCTAACAGCCAACCACCGAATATATCGCCATTTGCATTGGTATCGGCGGGCATTGCTACGGTACGAATTGCCAATTCACCCGTTGGATGGGCTATTTCATTCGGATCGCTTACCATAAATTTATTTTTCCTTTAATATGGCGTCCTATGTGCGCCTGATTATGTTCACCGTGAAACCATCACGGGGGGCTTTACTGGCGCTGGCGCCACACGATACAAGATATCGTGTACTTAGAAACCATCATATACTCAATAAGGTGACCGAACGTGGCCAATGCCGCTAATTCTTCCGCTCCCGATCTATTTGACGCGCCTGAAAATTCCGGGTCGAAGAGCGTCAAAGATGCGTATACGGCTAAAGACATTGAGGTGCTTGAAGGCCTTGAGCCGGTGCGCCGCAGACCAGGAATGTATATTGGTGGCACTGACGACCGCGCGCTACATCATTTGGCGGCCGAAGTCCTCGATAATGCCATGGACGAGGCCGTAGCCGGTCACGCAACGCGCATCGAATTGGCCCTTTCCGCCGACGGTTTTTTGACCGTACGCGATAACGGGCGCGGCATCCCCGTGGACCCGCACCCGAAGTATAAAGATAAGTCAGCACTCGAAGTTATTCTGACAACCCTCCATTCTGGCGGAAAATTTTCATCTAAGGTCTATCAAACATCGGGTGGTTTGAATGGCGTCGGCGTAAGTGTTGTCAATGCCCTTTCCGATAAACTGATTGTTGAGGTTGCTAGAGACAAGTCCCTATGGAACCAAGAATATACCCGTGGCTTGCCATCCAACAAACTGTCTAAAATTAAGGCTGTGCAGAATAAGCGCGGCACGTCGATCAGCTTCCACCCGGACCCGGAGATATTTGGGCAAAATGCTCATTTTGCTCCAGCAAGGTTGCATCGGATGGCCCGCTCAAAAGCCTATCTGTTCCGTGGTGTCGAAATTCGCTGGAGCTGCGACCAATCCCTCGTTGAAGGCGGCAGCATACCGGCCAACGAGGTATTTCACTTTCCGGGTGGACTACTCGATTTTTTACGCGGGTCAATGGCTGATCGCCCGCTCGTCGTGTCGGCAATCTTCAGCGGTGAAGCCAAATTCGCCGAGGCAAATAGCGGCCGTACCGAGTGGGCCATTTGTTGGCCTGCTGATGAGGAAGGCCAGACCAGCACTTACTGCAATACGGTGCCGACCCCCCTTGGCGGCAGTCACGAATCCGGCTTACGTAATGCTTTAACCAAAAGCCTTAAGTCATTTGGAGAGCTGATTAATAACAAGAAAGCGACGCAGCTGACTGCAGACGATATTTGTACAGGCGCGGCGATTATGCTGTCGGTTTTCATTCCCGAACCTCAGTTTCAGGGGCAAACTAAAGAAAAACTCTCGATGCCCGAAGCGGCCCGCATGGTCGAGGCTCATATTCGGGACAATTTCGACCATTGGCTTTCCGGCGATAGGGAAACCGCGACGATCTTGCTCGAATGGGCAATAGAACGGTCCGAAGAACGATTGCGGCGAAAGCAGTCCAAAGAACTGAAACGCCAAACGGCTACGCGCAAAGCGCGGCTTCCCGGGAAACTCGCCGACTGCACCCAAACCACCGCCGAAGGCACAGAAGTCTTCCTTGTCGAGGGTGATTCTGCCGGTGGCTCGGCCAAACAAGCGCGGAACCGGCGCACCCAAGCAATTCTTCCCTTGCGCGGAAAAATATTAAACGTTGCCAGCGCCGGACCGGAAAAAATTCAAGCGAACCTGGAATTAAAGGATCTTATCCAAGCCCTCGGCTGTGGGGTCGGCAAGGATTATGACGAAAGTAAGCTGCGCTATGAACGGGTGATCATCATGACAGATGCCGATGTCGACGGCGCCCATATCGCGTCACTGCTGATGACATTCTTTTATAAGCAAATACCGGGCTTGGTCGCCGACGGTCACCTTTTTCTCGCTGTCCCTCCCCTGTATCGTATCGCCCAGGGCGGGAAAACAATCTACGCCCTTGATGACGCCCACAAGGATGAGCTTATGGAAAGCGAATTCACCGGACGTGGAAAGATTGAAATCAGCCGTTTTAAAGGGCTGGGGGAGATGCCACCGGCCCAGCTCAAAGAGACAACGATGGATCCGTCCCGCCGACAACTTGAACAAGTTACCGTGCCCAACCCGTTTGACGAATCCCAAGCAGAGGACGCGAGAGAAACGGCGAAACTCGTCGAACGGCTGATGGGCAAAAAGCCGGAAGCACGATTTGAATTCATCCAAGAACATGCAAAAGAGGTTGTTGAACTTGACGTTTGAGGGAACGATGATGATTGAATAAATATGACGGTAGAATGTGGCTCTTTCATTTAAGAACATATTTGCCTATAGTCCGGCGCAAATGAACGACCCTGCCGGACAAAATGACAGCGCAGGGCGCGCGTGCCTTCCTTTCTTGGGGACCGCGAGCTTATGGCTTTCTATCCTCCCGAGGCATTTCTTGAACCTAATTTTTTTGAACAAGGCGTAAATCTTGTCCATTTCTTTTGACGAACTTGGCTTAGGCCAAAGTGTTTTAAATGCGGTCTCCGACAGCGGTTATACTGAACCCACGGAAATCCAAGCTCAGGCGATCCCGCTGGTTTTAACCGGCCAGGATATGATCGGCGTTGCCCAGACCGGTACGGGAAAGACGGCGAGTTTTACCCTGCCGATGATCGAGAAACTATCCACTGGGCGTGCTCGAGCGCGGATGCCACGGTCGTTGATCCTGGAGCCGACTCGCGAATTGGCCGCCCAAGTAGCTGATAATTTCGATGTTTACGGAAAATACAGCAAATTGACCAAAGCTCTGTTGATCGGCGGTGTTGCCTTTGCCGAACAAGAAGCCAAACTCACGCGCGGTGTAGACGTATTAATCGCCACACCCGGCCGGTTGCTCGACCATTTGGAGCGGGGCAAAATATTGCTCGCCGATATAAAGACATTCGTCATCGACGAAGCTGATAGAATGTTGGATATGGGTTTTATTCCCGACGTCGAACGGATCTTCAAACTTTTGCCGAAAACACGTCAAACCCTGATGTTTTCGGCGACAATGCCTGCTGAAATCCGCCGACTGTCGAAAACCTACCTCAAAGACCCCTTGCAGGTCGAAGTTGCACCGCCGGCGACAACATCAAAAAACATCACTCAGGCGTTGGTTACAATCCGCGGCAGCCACAAGGAAAAACGAGCGGCCCTGCGGGATTTAATTCGCGGCGAAAACGTCAGTAATGCTCTCATATTCTGCAATCGCAAACGCGATGTCACCATTGTCGCCAATTCTCTAAGTCGTCACGGCTTTGATGTCGCCTCACTGCATGGGGACATGGCTCAATCTCTTCGGATGGAGACGTTGGGACGGTTTAAAAACGGCGATTTTAAATTGATGGTGGCCAGCGATGTGGCTGCGCGGGGGCTCGATATCGTCAATATGTCCCATGTCATTAATTACGACGTTCCAAGTCACGCGGAAGATTACGTCCATCGCATCGGTCGAACCGGACGCGCCGGCAATACCGGCCATGCCTTTACCCTGTCGACCTCGGAAGACCGCAAATATTTGGCCGCCATCGAAAACCTAATAGGCGAAAAGATTTCCCGGGTGAATTTGGACGGGACAAAGGCCGACCCAGAACCAGCCAATGCCGAAAAAAATGTAGCGCAAAAATCACATCGGTCTAGTTCAAATTCAGGAAAAGCGCAGGCAACAGCCAATCCCCGTCGCGCTGATACCGCACGAGGACGAGCAAAACCCGACGATAGCGAACAACAGAGCAAAGAGACCAAGGCCCCTAGGTCTCGGCAGCGGAATGATCGCCCAACCGAACCTGCGCGCCGCCAAGATAAACCCACTGTCGACCATCCACGTAAATCCGACGAAGGGCGCAACCGAAGAAACGCCGAAAAGGACACCGAAAATGTTGTCGGATTGGGTGATCACGTCCCCAACTTCCTGAGACGTTAACCGACCCCGCTCTTCTCCAGTAACTCGCTTCCCTAAAAGAGATTGCCGCCAGCCATGCAAACCATTTTCGTTCACGTGAAATGCGAACTGGGCCAATCATACGATGTCGCAACTGAAGCGGCGCTGACGATCGAACAGGTTTCGGAAGTACATTCGACCTCCGGGCAATATGATTTATTGATGAAGTGTTTTTTGCCCGAGAACGAAGACCCCGGACATTTTGTGACAAGCCATCTGCAAACCCTGAACGGCGTTCGCGATACCTTTACCACAATCGCATTTAAGGCCTTTTCCTGATTGGATGATCTATGCGCGCCAATAAGTTAAGACAAATCTGGCAGGACGGAGGCGCGGCGGCAAATGGATGGATCACTCTGCCCTCCACGCTGATTGCCGAAACCCTGGCTCAGATGGACTTTGACAGTATTACCCTCGATATGCAGCACGGACATATTGGCTATCGCGACGCGTGGGATATGTTAACGGCGATATCGACAACCGACACTGTGCCGATTGTCCGCGTTCCCTGGAACGAGCCCGGCATCCTGATGCGGGTGCTTGACGCAGGTGCCTATGGCGTCATTTGCCCGATGATTAATACCCGAGACCAGGCAATATCCTTTGTCGCCGCATGCCGCTATCCGCCACTCGGCGAACGATCCTACGGCCCGATCCGCGCAAAAATATATGGTGGCGCCGACTATTACGCGAAGGCAAATGACACAGTCTTAACCTTTGCGATGATAGAAACACCAGAAGCCATTGAAAATATTTCAGATATTATAAGCGTGAATGGCCTTGATGGAATCTATATTGGTCCCGGCGATCTTTCAGCTTCAATGGGATACACACCGAATTTTGATCATGGCTCCGGCCCGGTTAAAGACGCCATATTGAGCGCCTTACATGCGGCGCGTGCCGCTGGAAAATTCGCCGGAATTCATAATGCCACGTCATCTTATGCACGTGAAATGATCGCGGCTGGCTTTAACTTGGTTAGCGTGGCCTCAGAGCTAAAACTGATGAGCGACAATATTGAACAAACACTTGCCGAGCTTAAGGCTCCGTGACGTTGGAAATGTCCGGCGTTTTTATGCCAAAAATCGACAAACAGGCTATTTTAATTAACTGTTCGTTAAGGCTATTAACTTAATTGTCATTAATGTCCATAATTCGCTACTAAATTTTGCAGCCAATCGGGCCTTATACGTGACAAAAACACTGATCCTAATGCGCCATGCGGAAACTGAGTCCGTGCGACCGTCGCTGAAAGATTTCGACAGGGCCTTAACTGAGCATGGGCAGCAGGAGGCAGTTGGCGTCGCTCACTATTTGCGGGCAAACGAATTGACGCCGGAATTAATCCTGCATTCGCCGGCCCGGCGGGCCCGCGAAACAGTTACAACCATGATCGAGCAATTTGAAACGCCACCCAACACCGAGGAATCGCGCAAACTATATTTGGCATCCCCGGAAGACATCACTAACTCTGCACAGCTAATTCCAGATCAAGTCTCGTCGGCGGCATTTGTTGGGCACAGCCCTGGTTTGCCAACTGCCGCACTTTTTATGGCCGGTCCGGCAACTGACCTAAATATTATTGACGGTGTGAGTTCCGGTTATCCGCCGGGCTCAATGGTTGTTCTTCGGTTCAATATCGAAAAATGGTCGGACCTTTGCCATGCCCAAGGAAACCTAGAAAGATTTGTCCGCCCAAGCGATATGTAGCCCAGCACAAGTTTGATCGCAATTTTGCCGATTTGACAGCCGCGCTCACAGATTGACGATACGAAAAATCCGACTATGTTGGCATTTCATTTTGGCTGACATACGAAAGACAAATTATGGCATTGGACGTGGGAGATGGCTGCCCTGACTTTAATTTGGAGGGCGATCTGGGCCCAATCAATTTTCAGGACAAACTAAAGGGCACTAGCGCCAAATTCTTAGTGATATATTTCTATCCGCGTGACAACACGCCGGGCTGTACTCGGCAAGCAGAAGGTTTTCAGGCCGAGTTGGCGGCATTCTCAAAATATGGCGCGGAGATAATTGGTATCTCGCGCGACAGCATAAAATCACACGGAAATTTTAGACAGAAATTCGAGCTAACCTTTGCGCTCGGCAGCGATATTGACGGCGGCGTTTGCAATGATTTCGGTGTGTGGGTTGAAAAGAAGAATTACGGACGCACCTATATGGGCATCGAGCGATCTACCTTCCTGATCGACAAAAAGGGCGCCATTGCCGGAGTTTGGCGCAAAGTTAAGGTCAATGGTCATGTCGAAGAGGTTCTGGCCACTCTAAAAGATTTATGAAAACGCAAAATAATATGGAAAACTTTCAATCCCTGACCGATGCGGCCAGCGAAGTTTTACGGGAGTCCGACCCGTTAACCAAAGTCCAATTAAGTCTAGCCGCCGCATCCGCTTGGCACAGTCGCAAAATCATGAAAATCGGCGACGCCACGCCCCCCTCCCGTCCGGCGCGACCGGCACGGCCGGAATTGATGGACCCGACCCAAATGGTGCGTCGCCGGATAAATCGAGGCGTTAAGGGTCGCAAGGCCTTGCTCCACTCCCTTGCTCATATTGAGCTCAACGCAATTGATTTGGCCTGGGATTTAATCGCCCGTTTTGTCGACCGCACCCTGCCCTACGAATTCTACGACGATTGGTGCCGGGTTGCGGCTCAGGAAGCTGAGCATTTTGTCGCGCTCAACAACCGGCTAACTGAGATTGGTGGAGACTATGGCGAACTACCGGCTCATGACGGTCTTTGGGAGATCGCAACAAAAACTAAACACGATTTAGTGGCCCGGCTTGCCGTGGTGCCATTGGTGCTGGAAGCTCGCGGGCTCGACGTTACACCCGGCATTATTAAGAAATTAAATGAAGCTGAGGACGATGTTTCAGCAAATATTCTTCAAGGAATATACGAAGACGAAATCACCCATGTCGCAGCCGGTAGACGCTGGTTCGATTACGCATGTGCTGCGCGCGGTTTGGAACCGGTATCGACGTGGCATGCAATGGTCCGCGACCATTTCAAGGGCCGGATAAAGGGCCCCCTTAATCACGCGGCACGAAACACTGCGGGGTTCTTAAAACGCTATTACATGCCCCTTGCCACAAAATAACAGGCCCGTGATCTTGAATTAATCGGCCGCTGCGGCTTTATCATCAGCCGACAGCCCGATGGCGGCTTGCGCCGCAGCAAGCCGCGCTACTGGTACCCTGAAAGGCGAGCACGACACGTAATCAAGCCCAACGGTCTCGCAAAACTTGATCGAGCGCGGGTCGCCTCCATGCTCGCCGCAGATGCCAAGCTTTAAATCACTGCGGGTCGCCCTTCCACGTTCGACGGCGATACTGATAAGCTCACCAACACCTTCGGTGTCTAGGGTTGCGAAGGGATCGTCTTCCATAATCGCCAGCCGCTGATAGTCGCCGAGGAAACTACCGGAATCATCCCGACTCAAACCAAAGGTTGTCTGGGTCAAATCGTTTGTGCCGAAACTGAAAAATTCCGCCGTCTCGGCAATTTTCCCCGCTGCCAAAGCCGCTCGAGGCAATTCAATCATCGTACCGACGCTATATTCAATTTCCGTGCCGCGTTCCTCGCAAACTGTCGCAGCCGTTTTGTCGACCACGTCTTTCAAAATGCTAATTTCCTTCTCGGTCGCCGCCAACGGAATCATAATTTCAGGCTTTACGGGCTGACCATCTTTCTTTTCGACGTCCGCCGCCGCTTCAAAGATCGCTCGGGCCTGCATCTCGTAGATTTCAGGGTAACTTATGCCGAGGCGACAGCCGCGATGCCCCAACATCGGGTTGGACTCATGCAGGGCGACGACCCGTCGGCGCATCGCCTCGGGTACAATTCCGGCAAGGGATGCAACCTGGGCAATTTCTTCCTCGGTCCTCGGTAAAAATTCGTGCAACGGCGGATCCAGTAACCGGATGGTAACCGGTAGGCCGTTCATGATCTGAAACAACTCGGTGAAATCATCGCGTTGATAGGGCAGTAATTCGTCTAGGGCAGCACGGCGCCCAATCTCATCATCGGCCATGATCATCCGGCGCACAGCGGTGATGCGATCGGGATCGAAGAACATATGTTCCGTACGGCACAAACCGATACCCTCCGCCCCAAATTCAACGGCGATGCGCGCATCGGCCGGAACTTCGGCATTTGCCCGAACTCCCATGCGTCGGTACTTGTCGGCCCAGCTCATGAGCGTATCAAAATCGTCGGAAAGTTCCGGCGTCACGGTCGGCATTGCGCCTTCCATGATTTCACCGGTCCCGCCATCGACGGTGATAACATCGCCCGCACGCAGGACAATATTTCCCTTCGTGAGGGTTTCGGCTTTTGCGTCGACGCTTAACTCACCCGCGCCAGCCACGCAGGGGCGCCCCATACCGCGTGCGACAACTGCAGCGTGACTGGTCATACCGCCACGGGTGGTCAAAATCGCCACTGCCGCATGCATACCGTGAATATCTTCAGGGCTGGTTTCGGCGCGAACCAAAATAACATCTTCCCCGCCTTGTCCGGCAGTTTCAGCGGCGTCGGCTGTAAATACAATTTTGCCCGAGGCTGCGCCTGGAGAGGCAGGCAGACCTTGGGTCAAAACGTTTTTTTCTGCATTGGGATCAAGCATCGGATGGAGCAATTGATCAAGCTGCGACGGGTCGACCCGTAAAACCGCATCAGCTTGGCTTATCGTTTCGGCCTGCGCCAGCTCGACGGCAATCCGCACCGCGGCCGGTGTCGTGCGCTTACCCGACCGGGTTTGCAACAGATAAAGTTTGCCCTGTTGAATTGTAAATTCAATATCCTGCATGTCCTGATAGTGGTTCTCAAGCATCGTCCGAACCGACATCAGCTCATTATAGAGCGCGGGCATGACTTCTTCCATTGACGCTAGATCGGACTGCTCAGCCTGCTTCCCCGCTAGGGAAATATTTTGCGGCGTGCGAATACCGGCGACAACATCCTCGCCCTGGGCGTTAATCAAAAACTCACCGTAAATTGCATTTTCGCCAGTCGAAGGGTTACGGGTAAAGGCAACGCCGGTTGCGCAGTCTTCACCCATATTGCCAAAAACCATCGCTTGTATATTAACCGCCGTACCCCAACTTTCGGGAATACGATGCAGGCGGCGATAGGTAATGGCCCGCTGGTTCATCCAAGATTTAAACACAGCACCAATTGCCCCCCATAACTGCTCTACCGGGTCTTGGGGAAATGGCTGGCCGATTTCTTCGTCGACAATCGCCTTATACGTAGCCACGATTGATTTCCAATCATCGGCGTCAAGATCGGTATCTAGGTCAACATTCTTATTTTCTTTGTGAATTTCCAGGGCATGTTCAAACCTTTCATGCTCGGCGCCTAAAACGACGTTGGCATACATTTGTATAAACCGCCGATAGCTATCATATGCGAAACGAGGGTCGCCGGCTCTTGCGGCCAAGCCTTCAACAGTTTCGTCGTTGAGGCCCAAATTCAAGACTGTATCCATCATGCCGGGCATAGATGCCCGCGCGCCCGACCTAACCGAGACCAGGAGCGGGTTCGCAACATCGCCGAATTTCGCGTCAACCTGGGCCTCGATTTCCGTCATCGCGGCTAAGAACTGATCTTTGAGGTCGTCGGGGTATCGGTTTGCATTGGCCGTAAAGTATGAGCAGACTTCCGTTGATATAGTAAAGCCAGGGGGTACCGGGAGCCCGATCTTGCTCATTTCCGCAAGATTGGCACCTTTGCCGCCAAGCAAAGATTTCATGTCGGCGCGTCCATCGGCGTCGCCATTGCCAAACCCATAAACCCATTTGGTCATCTGCCGTCACTCCCGCAAATAAAACGTTTCAGCCGCGTCCTTGCGGCCTAACCATCCAACTCATTAAAGATTGCAACTGCGTCCATAACCACAACGATCCGTGCAAGCAGGTTGAGCCTATTCCGTCGAATGGCAGGATCTTCGTGGTTAACCTTTACCTCATCAAAAAACCTGTCGACCGGCGCGCGAAGCTGCGCCAAGCCGGTCATCGCCGCCTCATAGTCTTCTTTATCAAGCGCCGTTCGCATTTTGCCATCAACGTTGCTGAACGCATCCCACAACTGGGCTTCTTCTTGAGTATCGCCTGAATTCAATTTCGGATCATACGCCATGGGATCAAAGCGCGTTCCATCCTTCTTTTCTTCCTGATGGACAATGTTGGCAGCCCGCCGATAAGCAACGGTCAAGTTAGCGCCGTCATCGGTTTCCAAAAATGCCGAGAGTGCCGCAATACGCGCCATTATTCGGACTAGATCGTCTTCGCCGGGCAGTGCAAAAACGGCCGCCACATGTCCGTGGGGGACGCCCCGATCACGCAGGTGAACCTTTAAACGGTCGGCAAAAAACTCGGTTAAACTCGCCTTCACCTCGTCAATTTTTTCGCCCGACCCCGACCCGATTAACGCTTCATCGTCGCCGGCCGGCGTCTCAAGGGCCAAATCAAACATGGCGCCGAGATCGACCCGCAATTCGTTTTCCAGAATTAACCTGATGATACCGACCGTCGCTCTTCTTAGCGCGTAGGGATCTTTTGACCCTGTCGGGCGAATGTCATAGGCCCACAGCCAAAATAGAGTGTCGAGTTTTTCCGCCAAGGCCACCGCAACACTAACGGGCGCTGTCGGGCATCGATCCGACGGCCCCGCAGGAGCATAATGTTCACCAATAGCAGTCGTGATCGCCTCATCTTCACCTTCAGCCCGAGCATAATAACTGCCGACAATCCCCTGAAGTTCCGGAAACTCCCCGACCATCTCGGTCACGAGGTCGGCCTTTGCCAGGCACGCTGCCGTTCGCACCTGATCTAGATCAGCCCCCGGAATATATTTTGCCAAGCCTGTTGCTAAGCTTTGCAGGCGGTCCACACGCTGGTCGAGAGTGCCCAATTTGGCATGAAAAACAATATCCCGCAGCTTATCGGCGCGATCGCTCAAGGCAATCTTTCGGTCTTGATCCCAAAAATGGCGCGCGTCCGATAGCCGCGCACGAAGCACGCGTTCATTTCCGGCAATTACTTGGTTTGAACTGTCTTCCGCAATCCCGTTCGCAACAAAGATAAAATTCGGCGCTGCCTCGCCGGTCTTCGTCGTCAGGGAAAAATACTTCTGATGGCCACGCATCGCAGAACGCATGACCTCGGGCGGCAGGGTCATAAATTCGGCATCAATAGTGGCCAATAAAACAGTCGGCCATTCGACGAGACCGGCGACTTCAGTCAATAACGCCGGGTCATCGACCAATTCAAAATTCTTATCCGCCGCTAATTTGAACGCGGTACTCTCGATCTCACTCCGCCGTTCGGCGGGATCAAGCATTACATGCGCCGTTCTCAGCTTTGCCGAATAGTCGTCGAAATCCGTTACTGAGAATTCGTCAGGTGCCCGAAACCTGTGCCCCCTGGTATGATTTGACAGCGCAATAGACGAGCCACCAAGGTCAATTTCTCGGTCCAGTGCCATGCCGTCAAACACGGCCATTATTCCATGCAGTGGTCGCACCCAACGGAAACTATTTCCCGCCCAGCGCATGGATTTGGGCCAAGACATCGCGGTCGTTACGCGGCTGATTATGTCGGACAGGACCAGGGGCGCTGGCTGTCCGCTTTCCTCAATGATTGCGACGTAATAGCTGCCTTTTTTATCTTCCCGGGTCTCGCACTGGTCGATCGTCAAACCGGTCGCACCGAGAAAACCTTCAATCGCCCGCACTGGCGCGTTGGTACGCGGCCCCTTGCGCTCGGACTTTAGGTCCGGCTGCTCCAAGGGCAATCCGTCGACCCTCAGCGTCAGACGCCGGGGCGTTGTATAAGCGGTAATTTCGTCGCAAGTCAGCCGGGCTTGCGACAGTTCTGCCTTGAACAGTTTCTCGATTTCGCGCGCTGCATTATTTTGCATGCGCGCCGGTATTTCTTCGGAAAAATACTCGACAATCAGTTGCGCCACGCCCCTACTCCCCGGCCACGGTTTGACCGGTGTCAACGGCGTCTTGAGAAGTGAGCCAGCCCTCACAACAGGCCTTGGCCAGCGCCCGCACCCGACCAATATAGGCTTGACGCTCAGTGACCGATATCACTCCACGTGCGTCGAGCAAATTGAAGGCGTGACTTGCCTTGATACACTGGTCATAGGCCGGTAAGGGCAACGGCGTCGTCAAATTCAGTAATTCCCCGCATTGCTGCTCGGCATCAGCGAAATGGCGAAACAGCATGTCGGTATTGGCATATTCGAAATTATTGGCGCTATATTCACGTTCGGCCCGCTGAAAAATATCGCCATAGGTCACGCCTGCATCGTTGAAGGCCAAATCATAGACATTTTCGACCCCCTGGATATACATCGCCAGCCGCTCAAGACCGTAGGTCAGCTCCACCGCAACCGGGTTGCAGTCAAACCCGCCGACCTGCTGAAAATAGGTAAATTGGCTGACTTCCATCCCATCACACCAAACCTCCCAACCAAGCCCCCATGCCCCGAGGGTCGGGCTTTCCCAATCATCTTCGACGAAGCGAATATCATGGGCCGAGGCATCAATACCGATGGCGGCCAGGCTTTGGAGATATAGGTCCTGAGGGTCTTTGGGCGACGGCTTCAAGATTACTTGGAATTGATAATAATGCTGTAATCGATTGGGATTATTACCATAACGACCATCGGATGGCCGGCGAGATGGCTGCACATAAGCGGCGTTCCAGGGCTCTGGCCCCAATACGCGCAATGTTGTTGCCGGATGAAACGTGCCGGCGCCCATTTCCATATCGTAGGGCTGCAACAACACGCAGGCGCGCCCGTCGCCGAGATCGCACGACGCCCAAAATTCTTGTAATTTAAGAATGATCGATTGAAAGCTCGGAGTACCGACCCTATTCGCCCCAGTATCCGCCACTTTCAGGCCCCTTCATTGCCGAATTATTGCGGCGCAACATAGGGGGCTGCGGCTGGTCGGTCAAGGGCTCGGTCCGGGCCTCGGTCGAGTCAACTGAAACCGCTAAAACTCAACCGCACCTCATCAGTATGGACAAGCTTCTCTACCGCAGGACCCAGCCGTCGAAGGAACAACGTAATCGCCGCAAATCGGACATTCCTTCGTATCTATTCTTGACCTGGGCTCATCTCCGGCGGCCCTGTCATTTTGGCGCCGCATACCGTCGATTTGCCGTAATATTTTTGGCGCATAAAGGATGGCGGCTATAATAGCAGCCAATATCATGAATTTCGTTGGCGAAAACCCAAACATTATAATCCAAACCGTTTCCATAAGGAGTGATCTTCGACCGCCGCGATCACCGCCGCCATCAGGCCCTCACTCAATTCAAAACTGCGCTCAGCGCGCATATTTGCCACGACACTTCGTTTGCGCCCAATCCAAGACCGCCGTTCGCCGACAGGCACCAGTTTAGCCTGTTTGCCGTATTTTTCTTGCATAACACTACGTAAATCGCCGATGCCATCGATCAGACCCATTTCGAGGGCGCCTTTGCCTGCCCAGAATTCACCCGAAAATAGCGTCGCATCGTCAGCTTTAAGCCGATCACTTCGCCGGTCACGCACATGATTTTTAAACGCCTCGTGGATCTCGACCTGTAATGCCTTCAAACGCGTCACATCGTCAGGGTTTTCGGCCTGAAATGGATCGAGCTGACTTTTGGCATCACCGGCACTATGAACTCGTCGTTCAATTCCATATCGCTGAATAAGCTCCTGGAAGCCAAACCCTGCCGAGATGACGCCGATAGATCCGATGATCGAGGCTGCATCGGCATATATTTCGTCTGCTGCGCAAGCCAGCCAATACCCACCGGATGCAGCAACATCCTCGGCAAAAGCGAAAACCGGGATATTTTTTTCGACGGCCAAAGCACGAACTCGCTGGGCTATCAACGACGATTGGACGGGCGACCCGCCGGGCGAGTTGATGACCAGGGCAACGGCGGTAAGATCACGCAGGCCAAATGCTTTTTCCAACGACCCCGCCAAACTTTCCATGTTCAACCCACCCCGGCGTAACGGTGAGCCGCCAACGCTCAAAACACCGCTCAGCCGTACCACACCGACTACCGGTGGCGGAGAACGAAACCGCTTTATCGGTAATACCTTTAAAATGTTGCGTATTGCCATTTTCGCCTTGGCCCTAAACCCAGAACATTATCGCGCCAGTCTACCTCAAAGCTCAATCGCTGCGCCATCACGCAATATCGCTTCCGCCGCCTCGCTATAGCCGCCATTTTCGTTGTGCAAAACAAGTCCTGCAAGGAGTTTTGCCGGGCCGCGAACGCCACAGCGCCCCGTCACAATAACCCGTTTTGCCGGCTGCCCGGCTTTTGGCCAAAGAGGCAAAATACAGGCCTCACCCACCTTGCCAGCAAATCCAGCGAGTATTTCATCAACCCGGTCGGCCCGGTGAACCAAAGTTAATCGACCTTTTGGCCGTACCGCACCAATCATCGCACCAAGCCATCGGTCCAGATCGGTCTTTCCTTCGAAATTTGCCGTCATTCGGTTTGGCCCCGGACGCGTTCCGCTTTTGTCAGCCAAATAGGGCGGGTTAGCAAAAACTTGGTCGAAGCCACCGGGCGGCACAAATTCCCGCTCTGTTATACCAGCTGCAAACACCGACAGCCGCTCTGCCATATCGCTCGCCGCAAAATTTCGTTTGGCCAGACGTGCGACAAGCGGGTCCTGTTCAACACCGACGATAGTGCACCCCGGCACCCGGTGAGCCACACACAGACTTGCCGCGCCAACACCACATCCGAACTCCACCAGCGCTTCATTCGGCCGTGCGGCAATGCTCGCGGCTAGCAAAATCGTATCTATGGCGACCCGGTACCCTTTTGCCGGTTGGGCAATTTCTATTTGTCCATTTAGCAGCAGGTCACGGGTGATACCATCATCGAAGTCTGTATCCGGATCGGTCATAGCGTTCTAGGGACGGGTGTATAGGTTTCGCCAAATTCATCGAGAACGCTGCACGCCCGAATGAAATCGTCGTCAACGACCATGATGCGACGGGCGATCGCATTGATGCTACCCTCAATAACAGAAGTATGTGCATCAAAAATAATGACTTCAATGCCTTGATCTGCAAGCAATGATTCCAGCCAAGACAAACGGATCGGGTCATTGCTTCGCGTTAGTTCCCGCATTTGGAGGTCATCCCGTGCCAAATTATATATTGCAACTTATCGTCCCCACTGTCTTCACCCTTGACCGGAAGGGCCGGACCCCTATGCTCGCCGAACAGGCTCTATTACACAAATAATATCTGACCCGGACAGAACATAGGAGAATTCGGTTTGGCCGTTGCCGCCCATCACCAGGATGTGTCCCCTAACGGCGCCGCCGCAGATCACGTCGAAGACCCCATTGCCGCACTGTATGCGCTTTGCCAAGACGATATGACGGCAGTTAACGCGCTGATTTTACAGCGCATGCAGTCGGACGTTTCCCTGATCCCCCAAATTGCCGGGCATATTATTGCCGCCGGTGGCAAACGTTTGCGGCCACTTTTAACCCTGTCAACGGCCCGCCTATGTGGTTATCAGGGAGAAAAACATATCGGCCTCGCGGCCACCGTCGAATTCATTCATACCGCAACCTTGTTGCATGATGATGTCGTCGACGAATCCGGGTTGCGCCGGGGTGCCGACACGGCCAATGCTGTTTGGGGGAATAAGCCGAGTGTGTTGGTCGGTGATTTTCTGTTCAGTCGCGCGTTTCTGCAGATGGTACACGCCGGGTCATTGGAAATACTGGAAATTCTTTCACATGCCAGCGCGATTATCGCCCAAGGCGAGGTCCAGCAACTCATGACCGCCAACGACATCACGACCGATGAGGCGGGTTATTTGGACGTAATCAGCTCGAAAACAGCCGCTCTATTTGCTGCGGCGTGCCAAATCAGCGCTGTTTTGGCAAAGCGCCCGGAAAAAGAGACTACCGCCTTACACACTTACGGATTAAACCTGGGCATAGCCTTCCAACTTGTCGATGACTGTCTTGACTATGCGGCCCAAGAAGAACAACTCGGCAAAGCCTTGGGGGACGATTTTCGCGATGGAAAAATCACCTTGCCGGTAATCCTCGCTATTTCCCAGGCCGATGACAAGGAACGCGCGTTTTGGCGCCGTACCTTGGAAGAGCTTGATCACCATGAGGGTGATTTCGACCACGCCTTGATGCTGATAAAAAAATATGACGCGCTGGAAATTTCACTGGCTAGGGCCGAAAAATATTCTGTGGCAGCCGTTGAGGCCCTCAAGCAATTTCCTGCGTCTCCCTATCGCGACGCCTTGACGTCAGTCGCAACGGCATCTGTCGCGCGCGCCACCTGAGCTTAAGGCCCTTCACCGACCGCATAAACCGAACCGTTATGAGCGCCAAAATATAGCTTGCCGTCGACAAGAGCCGGGGAAGACCAAACATAGTTTCCAATTTCAAGCCGCCACAATATTTCCCCGTCTTCCCTGTCAACGGCATAGAAATAGCCGTCACTTGATCCAACATAAACCGTGCGCGCGCCAATCGCCGGCGAGCCAAAAATAGCGCCGCCCAAAGACGTTTTCCAAATTTCGGTCCCGTCACCTACTTCAAGTGCATACAAGTAGCCGCTGTGGGCACCAAAATAGACGCTATCGCCTGAGACGGAAGGTGATGAGAATACTTGCCGCCCAACTTCGTACCGCCAAACAAGTTCGCCGGTTTTCCGATCAAGGGCAAACACTCGCCCGTCGTCCGACCCGAAAACAACAGCTTCTCCCGCCAGCGCCGGCGAGGAAAATACCGGCTGCCCAGTTTGAAATCGCCAAAGCATTCTGCCGGTTCCAACATCCAGGGCATATAAAGCGCCGTCGGAAGATCCGATAAAAACCTGACCGTCAATCACCAGGGGCGATGAAAGAATGCCGCGCCCTGTCGGGAAGCGCCAAATTTCGCTACCATCGGCAGTATCCAGCGCATAAATGTCGCCATCAAACCCACCGAAATAGACAACTCCGCCGACCACAGACGGTGAAGATTGTTGGCCGCCAGGGCCCAGATCAAACGACCAAATTTGTTCGCCATCGGTCACGGATACAGCGTAAAACCGATTATCATCGGCACCAAAATAGACGCGCCCTGCCACAACGGCGGGGGACCCACGCAACAACCCACCAACATTGAACGACCAACGCAATTCCCCGCTCGCAACATCGATCGCGTAAAGATTCTTAGAAAAGCCACCGATAAAAAGGGTGTCGCCGACAAGTGCCGGTGAAGATTCAATCGTATTTCCGGTATCGAACTGCCACAAAATTTTAGGAGAAGAGATGTCTCCGGCGGTTCCGATTCCACCGCTATGCACCGCATCAAAACGGAACATTGGCCACGCGACAGGCCCACTCCCTACCGGTACAATATCTGGTTGATCGGAAATATCCGCAACTGTATCCCCCATGCCGCTCGGTCCCATTGCCTCTGTTTCTTGGTCACAGCCGCCATTAAAAACTAACAGCATAACACAAAGCGGCTTTATTGCCTGCCCAACTCTATTGCGAAAGACCGACCAAACGAAGGGCAAATGTATGAAACCCAGTAGGGTTACCCGCCGGACTTCTATTGCAGAAACGGGTTCTTGGCAAACAGCCGATTTGCCGCAAGCGGTCCGTCAGATCTATTATTCGGTCCGACAATACTGACTTGCGCATATAACTCAGCTGTTGGCACGGCTTGCGAGCAGGAAAGGAATAGGCTGAACGGAACAGGCCCTGCAACTAGATCAAGGCTGGTATCGTCGCGTACCGCGCCGATCTGGTCGGCGCTAAATTGTATCACCGCGCCACCATTAATAAGTAATTCGACATCGCATTGGATTTGCCTGGTCAAAATTCCTTCCAGCGCAATCCGGTGATTTCCCGTTTGCTCAATATTCAAAGCGCCGCTCCATAATAACCCAATGCGGCCCTCTTCTCGATATGGTGCCAACCCGGCATCGAAAAGAAACGCGTCATAACCGAACGGAACCGGAGATGTGTCAAATATTTTGCCGAGGAATTCTCGTTCCCCATTTTCCAAAAACTTGAATGCCTCAAGCACCAACCCAGAGGTATATCCGGCGACTTCAACCGGCGAAGTCGAGGCAACCGCAGCGTCTTGGCTGCTCGTCAGTGGGGAACCAATACCGCCAGCGCTGATTGGATTGCCGTTGGCATCCAAAGTCACTCGTCCGGAGACGAGATCTTCCAGGCTCACAACATTCTGGCCATTCGAAGAAAGCCGACCATTTGCTTGCGGCATTGGGGCCACAACCACCGGTGCGACAGGTGCTGCGAGAGGAGCGAGTGCACCATCGGGCACCCGGTTCAACCGCACCGCCGGACCTGCCGCGCCAATTCCCCCGGAAATAGCTGGTCCGCCGGAAATAGCCGGTCCGGAATTGCCAAAGTTTACAGCAGGACCTGTTCCAGGAACGCCCACTAAACCAGGTATGGTTCCGGAAAACTGCCCTTGGCCGTTGGGCAACCGGCCAGCCTGAAAAGGGGCTCTCCGCGGATCACCAGCACTCGCCAGCGGGACCATATTGGGGTCGTCAATGTGGCGATCGTGATGCATTGGAGCTTGCAAGATAGGCGGTGATTGCAGGATCGGTCCATTCGGCAAACCGGGAACGATCGGGACAAGCGCGTACCCCGTTTGCGCGAGTGCGTTTCCGGAACGAGGCGCGCCCTGAACAATCACTTCGCTATGGGTTGTCGTGCGATGACGATTACGGTTGCTGTTGGCGTTGCGATTATCGGTACGAAGATTGCGGCTGTCGCTTGCCCCCTCGCCTCTAATCGATTGTACTCTCTCATACAAATTATTAACAAAATTCGGGGTGATTTGCCCATCCGCGCGCAAGCCGGAATTCTCTTGAAATTCCAAAACCGAGCGCGCGGTCCGTGGTCCGTAAACGCCGTCAATTCCGCCGACATCGTAGCCCAAAAAAGCCAACATCTGCTGCGCCTGGTGAATATCACGGGGCCGCATTTGGCCGATTTCTTGGTCCGATTGCCGATGCTGATCGTTTGGATGTCGATCGCTTAATTGTGCCCTGTTCTCGACATGACTATCTTCCATTTCATTATCACTATAGCCCTCATGCCGGGTCGTCGTGCGATATATGCGTGTCTCACCGCCACCATTGTTTGTTGTCACTATTGAGGTGCCACCCGCCGGGCCACCGCGAATTTGGCGCAATGTGTTGAGCAGTCGGGGCGTTAACTGTCCGTCCTGAGACCATCCGATACTGGCTTGAAACAGCGCAATTGCCTGGGCCGTTCGTTGTCCGATCGAACCATCGGAGACAATGGGTCCAAAGCCCAATTCATTGAGATGAATCTGCGCCTCTCGGACAATTGCTGGAGATATATTTGCGTGTTGGCCATGTGCCGCAGGATGTGATGCGGCGGGATGGGTGTTGACCGGATGGTTATTCATTTGATGCGTATTGTTCGGCACCATATTACCCTGATGCCCGTTCATTGGGTGCCCCCCGTTCGGCAAAACGCCAACTGCGCCGAGGAAACTTGTTTGCCCCAACCCACCAACATCGAGTTCTACTGGGGCGCTGCCAACGCCATCGGAAAAACCACCGATAACCGGCGCCTGGCCAAACCCGGCAGTCGGCAAGCGACTACTTGCGCCCCCTTGAGACGGCCCAATATTTGCCACAACAGTTTGCATCTGATTGACCAGCGCTTGGTCAACGATGCCGGTCACAGGCACATTGACCCGGGTTTGAAAGTCACGCACCGAATTAAATGTCTGAATATCGATGACGCCTTCAGATTGGCCAGGATTTAAGCCAAGTCGAAGCAGCAAGCGTTGCGCCTCGGCGATCCGCACAGGATCGGTAAACCCGATACCGAATTCGCTCTGATTGAAAGGCAGTGAATTTGCCTGGCCCGAAGGCAGCTGTCCAATTTGCGCGGCTCCGGAGCCCGCAAACACCACACACCCCAAGGCGAAACTTGAGGTTGTCAGACAAAAAGAAAACAATTTTCCCGCAGAAATTTGCGCCCGCATAACATTACCCCCCCGATGGGCCGCCGCACTCAACTTAATCGACAAGAAATCAACTAAATCGTAAGCCCCGACATCATGTCCGGGATCAGGCAGACCAGCACTAAATAGCGAACACCCGGTATTTTAGGCTCCGATTTATGTGTATCGAATGGCTAAAAAATTGGGTTATCCACCGCTATGCCCACCGTTATAGCCTAATTCAATCAACTAATAAATTGTTTTTAAAGAAAATATTTTTTATCCCGGTTGCTACTCACAGCAGGTGATTCAATCCACAGAATTTGCCATTGTCAGTTTCTTAGGACGGACCCTTGCCCGCTTCAGATATTTCGTAGTGATGCAGAACCGAGAGACAGTCTATATGTTCACGGATGGTACTTTTGTCACTTGGCAGCAGGAGTGTTACCTCCGTTTAGATTTGATGGTTAACGTTGCACCGCATACAAAACCGCGACCCTGGTCTTGTCCAAGTGCGCTGCCTCAGATCAGGACGGAGTACCGCAGCCAAAATGTAACGAGAATCCCCAAATCGAAAAGCTCAATTTATTTGTTTGTCCGAGCGCGACTATCAACACAACTTAGTCGGCAGCTATTTCGGAAATGGATGCATTCCGTTTCCATTCCCCACGCACACTTTATGTGGGGCGTTTAGTATTACAAGTTATGGGAGCAGTACCGGTAGGGTCATCCATTTTGATAGGGTCCTTCCACTCAGTCCAGCAAGCAAACGTTGCCGTCTCTGACCACCGTTGGTATTTGGCGTCCACTCTCAATATTTCAGCGGTCTCTGTCACACGCTGGCCGTAGGCCGTATAGTCGAAAGTACACGCGCTTTCCCAACCCAATCCGAGGAACCGCTCCAAATAGCGGCTGATGCGGCAGTCAGTGCTACCGTCATGGCGGGAGGCAACCCGCACGAAGAGTTTATCGGAACAAAATTCTACGAACTCCGGCATGCCGCGATAAAGCGATACGGCGTCTTCCCGTCTCAAAACAGTGGCCTCCGTAAAATAACCCTCATTAATTTCGAGATAATCTTGAATCTCACCCCGCAGGGAAGCGCACATCGTTGGTACATCGCACTGGCCGTCCAGAACGCATGCGACCGCATTGGAGTAATAGGTGGAGATGTCGAATAGTGCAGACCGATAATCGGCATCGTCAAATATGGCTTCTGTTGTCTTTTCAATAAGCTCCGATGTATAGGTGCCGGTCGCAGAAAACGCTGCGTTGAGCCCCGGTTCTTCCAGCCATTTTCTGACGAGTATTGAACGCGCTTTAACGAACGTGTCCGCTTCGCGTCTTTCGAGTATTTCCAATGCATTCCTGGTTCTTGCGTCGAGCCGGGAATCAAAATAGGAGAATCCGCCGACCAAGAGAACGACTATCGCGATAAATGTGAGAACACCGTCCTTGCGATTTCCCAGTGCAGAAAAGCACTGATCCAATCGATAAAGGAAAGACATTACACCTGCTCCTATTTGAATAATATGGAAGCACTCTCACAGCATTTAGAATCACAATCATTAGTTCCTCTACACGCACAATCTCCATCGGCGCATTGGAACGGACTTTGAAGAAGAAAGTTCAATGCCGCGTCGTGGTAGTCTATTCCCAACTGCCCATATGAATTGAACATCGAGCGTACGGTGAAATCCGCAAAGTCCGGAATGCCGGAAGCCAACGCACCATCCGACTCGGCCTCAGCCAGTGCATTAAGAATTGCACCAACAGAATCTTGCGGCGTTTCAGCATTCGCCGTCAACACATAGTCAACACCGATTACACGGAAGGGATTATCGTCGCTATCGAATGCCGGCGCGTTCTCCAGCTCTCCGAAAATGGCACCTGGGAAGAATTCATTTAATGCTTTGGTCATTTCCGGTGTGTCTGGCAGAGAAAATAATTCTATCGCCCCCCCTGCTGCCTGAATTCGGCCCAATGTGTTCGATGTCATAGGAACAAACAATAAGTCGATTTTATCTTCAAGCAATGCGCTCAACCGTTCGTCAACATTCCTAGAAATTGGCACAAGGGTAATGCCGCCTTGATCAAATCCTCCTGCCGATAACAGTACGTCCATGGCAATTTGGGTCGGGCTCGGACCGCTGGAAGTATCCCCACTCAAAGGTGCCGGAAATCGCTTATCGGAAAGATCGAAGATCTCCGTAATCTGTTTGTCTGTCCTGACAAACAAGCCATACCCAACGGTCGTCAGTCGGCCAACAATTCGAAGATCAGTCGCGCTGTTGCCTACGCTTTCAGCTGCCAATCTTGAGGCGGGGCTCAACTCATGCAATCCAATAATATTTAAGTCGAAATCGTTAAACTGACCGCTGCTTTTTGATTGAGCGGCAAAGCTAGTCTCGCCGGGGGATGTCCGGCGCACAATTTCTGCAAGCCCCAGTCCCAATCGGTGAGATATATCGCCCTGAAACCCAGTGCCTAAAGACAGTGTCGGGACAGATTGGGAGAATGAAGGCACAGCACAAATTAGGGAGGCAGCTATTAAAAAAATTACCCGTCCGATTGTTTTGAATGCGATCATCTAACTGGACTTTCCTCTGATGTGAAAATCAAACCGGACCGACTGCATTTAATTGGGTAAATCCTTTGATCGCCCATTTCGACCAGATCGTCTACATCTTCGTTCCGCCGATCACCAACGCTACAATCCGTAAATTTCGTGTATTCCGTCGATATCCATTTGGCTCAACCGGTCCCGTTGGCCAATCGGCTGTCCGGCGGGCTTGGTGGTGATTGTCGGCTTCCCGTTTTTCGAGAACGCATATTTTCCATAGTGCATGATTGAGCCAAAATCATGCATGCCGATATCATCGCCGTCCCCGATATGCTGCCGGAAATTATGTTCCTTGCCGGACCGTACATTTTTCATATGAATAGTGAGGTGCTGATCTCGATCCTCTCGGCTTTGCTCGTGCCATAGGCCCAAGGCATGACCAATTTCGTGGATAGTGTTGCCCGCAGTACACCCATTGCCCAGGCCAATTTCCTGCCTGCCGCCAGCCATTCCAACCCTGGACCAACACCCGGTCGCCGGACGAAACACGACGAAATCGGGAAATTTATCGGCATTCTTTGTCGTCCGTTCGACAAATTGGATTTTTGTATTATCCTTCCAATGCTTAATCGCCTGGGTCACGCGGCTCGGATTTGGCAAAGCGGGATGTATCGTGTAAGGCATCATAGCCTCGCGCCACCTATATCTTGCACCGGTAATGGCAACAGATTCTGAGACCGGTCCATCAACGTCGGCTCCAGAAATAGGAACATTTTCGGCCATTTCGGCCGCCGTACCCAGAACGATGCAACCCTCGAATATGGCGAGGCCATCGACAACCGCGTAGTCGACCGCATATGGCTGGAAATCGAACCCCAAGACAACGCCGCGCCGCACATCATCGCTGGACAATAGCCCACAATTATCTTGCGCTACCGCCTCATCGTCACCGGTTTCATTTTCGACTTCATCAACCATAACGCTCCCCCCTTTTCAGTCCAAATTGGTTGGGTGTATTTGAAATATTCGATCTAACTATCGCGAAATACTGAAACTAGACCTGCTAAGCACCGCTCCAAGCCCGCATCGAAAATTCCATGACATTCCTTCGCCGCTCGATGCGGAATACGCAACGTCAGCACAACTGGCATCGCGGGCATGCCGCACCGAAGCGTGCAGTCAAATGTTACCTCCTGCCGAATAATGTTGCTCAACGAGACTATCCGGCTCGGTAACGGGCATGTTTTTCGACTCAAACCCGGCGCGCGCACCGTCACGTCCCAAAGTGGTATCAAAAACGAGAGCAATAGACCGCCACCACCCCAACGCATATTAATTAACCTCTACCCGGCAGTGCGACCAAACAACTGGAGATCGTGAAAATAGTTGGGGCTACCGGCCACATTTATCCAATCAATCGCAAAAATAGAAATCTGCAAAACAAAAATAACGCGACACTCTCACGCCCAAAAGTATAATACGCTTTATGGTAGTGTATTTTTTTTGATGCCGTCCATAAAAATCAATCCACAGGTGCTTCTGCTTGAGCATACACAATCAAAAAACCTGATTTTCGCTAGGTTACCCGACCTTAATAATGAGATTTTGATATGCAGGGCAACCGTACGAAAATTGCGGCCCTGTTGATCGTTTCGGATATGGCAATTTAACAATCGGCCTGGAAGTACCAACAAAGGGACCGCCGGTCGATCCCCATGGGCGACCAATTTCAAGTTACCCAAGTGCATGATATTGCCTAATTTGAGCGCGCATTAGATCCGTGAACGGATAATTACCGTCAGGAAATGAAATAATGGAGGTAATATTGGCTCGGCGGCATGTCGTGTTGCGGCGGCGCATTCAACGAGAATATTTGCATCCGAGCGGCAACCGATGCCTTAAATAGTTTCAGCCGTCCTTTTCTCCGGGTCGGACAACAGAATAATGGTCGGGAAGAGAGGATTTGAACCTCCGGCCCCTACGTCCCGAACGTAGTGCTCTACCAGGCTGAGCTACTTCCCGACACAAGGGACCGTATACAGTCGCTGGTGCGCCAATGCAAGGCACCCGGGAAAGATACTAGTGTAAATGAATTGGCCGTCGGAGGGACGCCACATCCCCCGCCATCTATGACAATATTTGACTAAGGAACAGGGCGGTGCGATCCGATTTTGGATTATTGAAAAATTCATCGGGGGTGTTTTGTTCGACGATTTGCCCCTCATCCATGAAAATAATCTGATCGGCAACCTGGGCAGCAAATCCCATTTCATGGGTGACAACCAGCATCGTCATGCCGGATTCTGCCAAATCCACCATGACGTCGAGCACTTCCTTAATCATCTCTGGATCGAGAGCAGATGTCGGCTCGTCAAACAGCATAATGTTGGGCTCCATGCAGAGCGACCGGGCGATAGCCACCCTCTGCTGCTGCCCGCCGGAAAGCTGACCGGGGTATTTATCGGCCTGCTCGGGAATTTTCACCCGTTCTAAATATTCTCTGCCGAGCTCTTCGGCTCTTTTTTTCGGCACTTTGCGAACCCAAATCGGCGCCAAAGTGCAGTTTTCCAGAACTGTTAGGTGAGGAAATAAATTGAACTGCTGAAAGACCATGCCAACCTCACTTCGGATGAGGTCAATTTTTTTCAGATCATGGGTGAGTTCGGTACCGTCGACAACAATGTGGCCCTCTTGATGGTTCTCAAGCCGGTTTATGCAGCGAATGAGCGTCGACTTACCCGACCCCGACGGCCCGCAGATGACGATCTTTTCCTGGCGCCCTACCTTTAAATTTATATCGCGCAGGACATGAAACGAGCCGAACCATTTATTGAGACCGGTTATCTCGATGATCGGGTCGGAAGTCGCGCCATTCTGCGGCGTAGTCGTGGCTTGATCGGACATGAAGGTCAGCGCCTTTCTTCAGTATCTAGCCGCTTCTCCAGATAGACCGAATAGCGCGACATTGAAAAACAAACAACGAAAAAGAAACAAGCAACAAAGGCGTAGGTTTCCGTGCCAAGTCCTTGCCAGTCAGGGTTCGCAACCATCGCCTTGCCGATGCCCAGGATGTCAAACAACCCGATCAAGATCACCAATGTGGTGTCTTTAAACAATCCGATAAACGTATTGACGATACCCGGGATCGAAATTTTCAACGCTTGCGGCAATATGATGAGAGCCATCATTTTCGAATAATTGAGCCCCATTGCTTGGGCCGCCTCGTATTGGCCACGGGGGATCGCCTGCAGGCCGCCACGAATGACTTCCGCCATATAGGCGGCGGAAAAGGCCGTAACCATGATAATTACCCTGACCAACGAATCAAACGTCACGTCCGGCGGCAAGAAAATCGGTAAAATAATATTCGAAACGAACAGCAAGGTCAGGAGTGGGACTCCTCTAACCGCCTCAATAAACAATACAGAAAGGGTGCGAACAATCGGCAGTTGCGATCGCCGCGCCAGGGCCAAAACAATACCCACCGGCAAAGACAAAACGATGCCCGACAGCCCAACAATCAGATTTAGCATGAACCCGCCGAATCTATTTGTCGAAACAGGCTCTAAGCCAAGACCACCAATGATCAATATCGTCGCGATCACCGGATAGGCGAGTGAAAACCAAGAGAGAATACGCTTATAGGGCATGCCGCTAAACAGCATTGGGGCCAATGCTGGGAACAACAATATAACAGCGATATTAACTCGCCAGATCTGATCGGCCGGATAAAACCCATAAAGATACTGCCGTATGCGTTGATCAAGCCAAGCCCAACAAGCGCCCGAGTTCGTGCAGGCAAATCGATCAACCCCTTCGACATCAGAGGTCAAAAATACCCAGTCAACGATCGGCGGAATAATCCGCCAAAGGATATAGACCGCGATCAGAGTCAGCCCGGTATTGAACCAGCCAGAAAACATGTTTGTTCGCAACCACCCCAGCGCGCCGACGCTGGTCACCGGAGCGGCTTTTTCGGGCAGCAAATCGGCCTGTTTTCGATAGAATGCGCGGCCTGTATTTTGTGAATCAACTGTCATCGTTCGACCAACGAAATATGTTTGTTATACCAATTCATAAATGCCGACGTCAGCAAGCTGAGGCTAAGATAAATCAGCATCCAAATGCCGACGATTTCGAGCGAGCGTCCCGACTGGTTCAAAATAATATTGCCGGTGGCAACAACATCTTGATAGCCAATGGCAATTGCCAACGACGAGTTTTTGGTCAAATTGAGATACTGGCTGGTCAGGGGCGGGATGATCACTCGAAGCGCCTGGGGAATAACGACCAATCGCATCGTTTGCCCGGACCGTAGGCCCAAAGCCGACGCCGCCTCGGTCTGCCCTTTGCTCACCGCCATTATGCCGCTGCGCACGATTTCAGAGATGAAGGCCCCAGTATAAACCGACAACGCGAACCAAAGCGCCACCAGTTCGGGCACAATGTTAAATCCGCCAGTGTAATTAAACCGCTGCTTTACCGGAACATCCCAACTCACCGGTTGGCCAAGTGCAAAGTGAGTAGCCAACGGCAAGCCGATGATCAGGCCAAGCCCGACCCAAAACACTGGAAAGGTCTGTCCGGACTTATCGTGGCGCCGATGAGCCCATGTCGCGATCATGATGGTGGCGACGACGGCCAATAAGAATGCAAAGAAAACCCAGCCAAAGCCAGCTTCCAATATCGGTGCCGGTAAGCGGACGCCACGATTGTTCAGATAGATACCGCCGCCGATCACCACGCTATCGGCAACTTTCGGCAATTCGATCAGTATCGTCCACCAGAAGATAATCTGCAGCAACACTGGAATGTTACGAATAGTCTCGACATAAGTCGCAACCAACCGACTAACCAGCCAGTTCGGCGATAGTCTGAGGACGCCAGCAGAAAACCCGACAATGGTCGCGGTAACAATACCCATTGCAGCGACCAGCAACGTGTTGAGCAAACCAACAATAAGGGCGCGACCGTAACTCGACGTGGATGAGTAAGATATTAGCTTTTGATTAATTTCAAAAAAGGCCGGATTGTCGAGAAAGCCAAATCCAACATCCAGCCCAGCTCGCTCCAAGTTCGCCAGTGTGTTTGAAACGATCATCGCGATAAACGCAGCCAGCGATACAAGCACAACCACTTGCAATATTACGCCACGCGCCCGCTCATCTGTCCACAGCCGCAGCACGTTCGTGCTCTTGGCCTCATTATCGATCCCAGCCGCAGCGGCCATCTCAATCCGGTCCGAGTTCTGTTAAGTGAAAGATTCAGAAAAAAATAGGCCCGCCGCGATAAACGCGGCGGGCCCTGTCATCTTAGCGTAACGGCGGTGCGTAGATAAGGCCGCCACTGGTCCACAGTGCGTTCAAGCCACGCTGCAGGCCGAGAGGTGTGCCTGTCCCGACGAACCGTTCGAAGATTTCGCCGTAGTTGCCGCCGGCTTTAATAGCCGCAACGGCCCAATCGCCACTCAGCCCCAGCAACTCACCGAATTCGCCTTCCGAACCCAGCATACGGTTGATCTCTGGATTATCGGTGCCCGCTGCCAATTGCTCGACATTGGCTTGGGTCACACCGAGCTCTTCGGCATTAATCAAGACATTGAGCGTCCAACGACCGATGTCGGCCCATTCATCATCGCCCTGACGAACCAACGGTCCGAGCGGCTCTTTCGAAACGATTTCCGGGAAAACAATGTGGGCGTCAGGATCGTCGAAAGCCGACTTAGTCGCGGCAAGACCCGAGGCATCCGTGGTATAGACGTCACAACGTTCTGCAAGATAAGCAGTACGCGCTTCTTCGTTGGTCTCGATTGGAACCGGCTCAAAATCCATGCCGTTGACCCGGAAGAAATCAGCCAAGTTGAGCTCGGTCGTCGTACCGGTCTGAATACAAACCGACGCACCGTCAAGCTCAGTCGCCGAACCAATACCAAGCGAGCGCCGCCCAATAAAGCCCTGGCCGTCATAATAATTCACACCGAGGAATGTGAACCCAAGGTCAACATCACGGCTGAACGTCCAGGTGGTGTTGCGCGACAGAACGTCGATTTCACCCGATGCGAGTGCCGGAAAACGCTGATTGCCCGTCAAGTTGACGAATTCAATCTTATCTGAGTCTCCGAGCACTGCCGCGGCTAGCGCACGACAATAGGCGACATCAAAGCCCTGCCATGTGCCCGCATCGTCGGTGAAAGCAAAACCTGGAATGCCGGTGTTAATACCACATTTCAGAACGCCAGCGGATTGCACGTCTTGCAATGTTCCGGCCTGTGCTCCCGCGCTCAAACCAACCGCGCCAAAGGCGGCTGCAGCAGCAAAAGCAGATAGCATAAACTTCGTCTGCATAAGTATTCTCCCTGATGATTATATTATTATCGAGTAAGATTGGAATGAACATTGCCCGATATTTTGCACCTTGGCAATCGGGCAAGTGAAACGATTGATCAAAGACATGTATTAAACCTTTGATCTGCCTGAACATCATTCCGAATCGAATTCCGCCCCCCCCGATGGTTTTACAGGCATTTCTATTGATATCAGTTAGATATATAGGATTTTTCGGCGCGCGCACTGCGATTGCGAATTTTGCCCTAAAGCAACCTTATTTCGATCATTTTCCGGTCACAATAGCGCGAGAAAACGTTCCCCTACTTGGCAGCTCCCCCAGGGTGCACTATTTTTCGTCAAGACAGGTTTGCGATCGGCTAAATTATAATTGGTAGGAAACGGAGTACGATATGAAAAAATTAGGTATTGCATCGGTCGCCATTGCGTCGGCCATGTTTTTTTCCGGCGCCGCGAGCGCCCAGAATGTTGCGGCCGGCCAAGAGGTCTTTCAGGCTCGGTGCACCGGCTGCCATACATCCACTGAAGGCGGCGCAAACAAAACCGGCCCCAATCTGTTCGGCGTCGCCGGGTCCGACTCCGGTAGCAGAGATGTCGGGTTTCGCTTCTCAAGCGCCTTATCGGGCAGTTCAGTGACTTGGGATGATGCAAACCTGGATTCTTGGCTTGAAAACCCGCGTGGCTTTATTGCCGGAAACAGAATGTCATTTGGCGGCCTATCCAGTGCCACCGACCGGTCAGACCTCATTGCATTCCTGAAAACACTGAATTAGGTCGTTCGCGGTTTTTGGGTCTCTAATATTTTGCGCAGAGTTTCAGCTACCCTAATTTGGCTGAATTCTCTGCGCATTTTTTATTCCGGTGCAGCGTTCGCTAGTGCGGCATCTAACTGTTTTCCGTGGTCGATTTCCATATAACTAACGCATTCAAGTTGACGGTCTTCGAACACGGCGTCGCGCGACAGGCTCTTCCCCAGACGACGTTCAATTTCACTATTTCTGGCCATCAGGAGTGCCTCAATCTGTGGGTTATATAGAACATTCAGATCTGTTAGCCACCGACCTACTAGCCCTGGCATACCCCGCCCATCAATACTGAACGCCTTTTGCATGGCGAACGCGGCGGCGCCGTCGGCCCAAATTTCATCCGTGACCCATCTATTCGTTGTAAATAGCCGCACTGGTTGACTGTTCCAATCGACCGAGATGGCGACAAGGTGGGAAAGTCCGCCGGCCTCACCATTCGCGTCCCTATTTGGTCCAAAAAGATGAAAATGCCCGTGCTCCTCCCATTGTTCTAACTTTGGATGGACATGGTAAAAAAATTGGCAACCGGTGCGCCCGTCTTTGCAATCACCCTCCGGAAAGTGGCTCCATTCAAAAAGTTGCGTGCCGGCAGGCAACAAAGCGCTTACAGACGTCACGCCAGCAGTTTCGAACTCTACATTATATCCGATGATCCTGTTCGCCGCCTCCGCCATTAAGGCAAGTCGTTCCGGCGTGATGTCGACGAAACCCGGATCGCCAACGGCTAACTTTGTCCAACCCATCTGAAACAACTATCTATTTTGTCGATTACTCGACGTTTAGAAGCGGATGAGAGACTAGATCGCCGATTGAGATGCCGATCCGCTCTGCCGACCCGCCCGGTAACTCAAGAACAGAACGGACCGGAACCTTTGACGGTATCAACGCTTCGGAAAAAGGCACGGTTCGCTCGGCAATGTGGGCAATGGTCTGGTCCGCCCGGATGAAAATAATATCCAGCGGTAATGGCGTGTTTTTCATCCAAAAATTATGCAGCGCGGTGCCGTTGAAAACGAACAGCATGCCCTCACGCTCGCCCATGGCTTCGCGATGCATCAAGCCTTGCGACTGTTCCTGAGGTGTTAATGCCAGCTCGACCATGAACTCTACCGGGGTACCACCGTTTTGCAAGTCGATTGTCAGGCTTTCTCTCACCCGTCCATCATCGGCAGTTTGGGCCGTCAACTCCACCTCTTCTTCGTTGCCGCAGGCCGCAGTCGGCCCAACTAGAATTGCAACTAAGAACAATTTCAAAACAAATTTCATACTGCAAATGCCCCGTTATCAACAAAATATTGTTAGTGTCATACGCCATTTCCCCAAGTTTAATCCAGTAAGAGGTTTAATCCAGTATGATAGCAGAGATGTTGACATTGCCGACGGCCGTTTACATAGTCTCCCCACTCACCTGGGGGAGCCAACGTGGCTGAGAGGTCCCATCCCGGGACGACCCCTTGAACCTGATCCGGATAACACCGGCGTAGGAAGGCGTGGGGTTATGTGCCCAAGTTCGGTCGACAAGACTAATCCACACTCGGACGATAGTGTCGTTTCCGGTGATATTGTCGTTTCCCGGGCATCGTTGACCTACGGTGCGACTTGTCTATTCGAAAACCTCGACTTCATTATTGAGTCTGGCTGTTGGACCTGCATTCTCGGACCCAGCGGTGTTGGCAAGACAACCTTGCTACGGATGATCGCTGGTCTGGCTGCTATCCCGGCCCCCGGCCGCATTGACTGGTCCGGAGAGCAGAATTTTAGCCAACAAGTCAGTTACATGGCCCAAGACGACTTATTGATGCCATGGCTGACCGTTGCTCAAAATATAGGCCTGGGAAATAAGTTACGCGGTAAGCCGGTGGACCATTCAAATATCGAGAAAATGCTCGGGCGGATCGGTTTGGCCGGTTTTGGTGATCGTCGTCCGCAATCTCTATCCGGGGGGCAGAGGCAACGGGTCGCCCTCGCCCGCACCTTAATGGAAGATCGCGCGATTACCTTAATGGATGAACCCTTTTCTGCTTTAGACACAATTACCAGAGGGCGATTGCAAGAGTTAGCGGTAGAACTTTTGGGTGGCCGCACGGTTCTTCTTGTTACCCACGACCCTTTAGAAGCACTTCGCCTCGGTGATAAGGTTCATGTCATGTCGGGGCGACCCGCCGACATCAGCGCCCCGATAACGCCAAGCGGCCCAGCGCCGCGACCGGTTAATGACCCAGAAATTCTTCACCTTCAAGGCGAATTACTCGGCCAGTTGAGTGCGGCCGACCAGGTCATAACGGCAAATGAAAACCGGCCGCCCTCAAATTGGTCAAACCAATGAAATTCTTCCGTCCCATCATCACCTTTTTTGGATTGGTCGCGGCATGGCAGTTCATTGTCGAGATAACCAACGTCCAGCGATTTATTTTACCACCACCAATAGATGTTTTTTCCGCATTGATTGACCAGCGTAGAATTCTATTAGGCCACGCTGGAACAACTCTAACCGAGATCATTCTAGGCTTGGTCATCGCCACCCTCCTGGGCACAGTTACCGCGCTCTGCATGGCTCAATTCCGCCAAGCCCGGAACTGGGTCTTGCCAGTACTCGTTGTCAGCCAAGCATTACCGGTGTTCGCATTAGCTCCCATCCTGGTGCTCTGGCTCGGCTTCGGTATGGCTTCCAAAGTGGCAATGGCCGTATTGATTATATATTTTCCAGTCACCGCTACCTTTTACGACGGCCTAAGACGAACCAACCCAGGTTGGCTCGACCTTGCAGCAACAATGAATGCACTACCTTGGCGGGTTTTATTGCATGTTCGATTGCCTGCTGCCCTGCCCGCCTTTGCCTCTGGCCTTCGGGTGGCGACTGCGGTGGCGCCAATCGGTGCGATTGTCGGCGAATGGGTCGGATCTTCATCCGGCCTCGGCCATTATTTATGGCGGATGAACGGCAATGCCAAAACAGCCGAAATGTTTGCCGCGCTCTTCGTTCTCTCGGTCATCGCCGTGACCCTTTATTTTATTGTCGATGATCTCTTGCGCCGGATTTTACCCTGGCAACCGGACCGAGATACGCCGCCCTCAACATGACACAAACTCTAAGTTTTCAACCCAATGACGCATAAAGGAATACTACCAATGTCGCGTATACCCCTCGCCTTTGCTGCCACACTCTTCGGTCTTAGCGTATTATTTGCCGCTCCGGGCACCGCTCAGGCCCAGGAAAAACTCACTGTTCTGCTCGATTGGTTCATTAACCCCGATCACGGGCCACTGTTTGTCGCGCAAGAGCGTGGGTATTTTACCGAACGCGGCTTGGACGTCGAATTTATCGAGCCCGCAGATCCGAATTTGCCGCCAAAATTAGTTGCGGCCGGGCAAGCAGAAATCGCAGTTTCCTATCAACCGCAATTGCATTTGCAAGTGAGCGAGGGCTTGCCGATCACGCGTATTGGTACGCTAGTTAGCACGCCTCTAAATTCACTTGTCGTTTTGGAAAACGGACCAATCAATAGCATCGCCGACTTGAGGGGTAAAAAAGTCGGCTTTTCCGTCGGTGGGTTCGAAGATGCTATCTTGTCGGCTATGCTGGAAAAACACGGCCTTACTCTCGACGATATCGAGTTGGTAAACGTCAACTTCTCCCTTTCGCCTTCCCTCATGTCGGGGCAGGTTGACGCTGTGATTGGTGCCTTTCGAAATTTTGAATTGAATCAAATGGACATTGTTGGCCAGCCCGGTCGAGCTTTCTTTGTCGAGGAAGAAGGTGTCCCCGCCTATGACGAACTGATCCTGATTGCCAATCGTGACCGCCTCGAAGACCCCCGTTTGCCACTGTTTTTGGATGCGGTTGAGGCCGGCGCCCAGTACATGGTCAACCACCCCGATGACGCCTGGGCCCTGTTCATCGGCGCCAATCCTGAATTGGACGACGAACTCAACAGGCGCGCTTGGAGGGACACGCTACCCCGTTTTGCTCTGCGGCCGGCGGCCCTGGATGAAAGCCGGTATTTACGGCTTGAAGAATTTCTCCATGGACGCGGTTTTATCGAAAACCGGGTAGCACTTGAGGACTATGCTCGCCAGCTAAGGCGATGACCGGCCAAGGCAAATCAGCAACCGTATCGGGCCCCTGAAAATGGGGCCGATACTCCGAAGATTTGCCCCCGTGATCGGCTCGGCCGTACAGTTGACTTAATGCCGCTCAAATGCTTGTATAACAACAATAAAGCAGACTTTTTGGCAGTGGAACCAAGTGGGGCTGGCACCCCGCGAGGACGGCAAATCGGACCTGGCTTCCTGTTTTCGCTTTTGGTCATTTTGCGACCCCAATTTTCGCAGAGTGGCTCTGGCGTGGAGGCTCACTAGTTCGAAACCAAAAATGGCGTATCCGTTCGGTACGGCCTATCCCGTTTTGCTGAGTCTGCCCTGGCGAGGGGGAGTTAATTGAGGCTCGGTCAATGACCTTGCCCGTGTGTTTCTGGCACACACGGGTATATCGGCGCTTATTGGCGGCTGCATTTGCGGTCGCTTGCGCGACGTGGCCTTTGGCCGCGACGGGACAGTCTACCCAAATTCTTGGCCCTATTTTTGCGCCCCAGCCCGCCCAAACAAACACATATCGGCAACCCTACCAAACCCAGTACCAACCCTATTACGAGCCACAGAACGAGCCTTTTTACCAACCACCTCTTTACCAACCACCTCTTTACCAACCAATTGTCACGCCACAAGTTGTCCAATTTTCACCGCCGCCACCGGTGCCATCAGGGCTATTCCCCCGTGTTACGACGCCATATCGGCTGATTGCGCCCCCCTTCGTCGATTTTAGCGCAACCGGCACACATAACGATTTTGGCAATGACGGAAGCTATCAAGCGCGTTTTACCGGCGACTTCCTTTACATGAGCGCCGACTTGTTTTTGGAAGGCAGCGACGGCAGTGGTTTTAGCTTTTTCGACATCTTCGGTGGCGGATCGCGCCCAGATCTTATCTCCGATGCACGCATCACATTGGGCCGCCAGGATCCGAGGCGGCGAGTATTTTCCGAAATTCCGCTGATTGGACGATTGGGAATTTCAGAAATTACGTTTGGCGATATTTTCACCCCCAGCATTCCCATGCTCACCTCCGAAGTCGAAGGGCGAGGATTTATCGTCTCATCATTTCCGCTAGATTCGGGGCTTGATTTCGACACCCGAACCCTTCGGGGCGTCCTGCCCCAGGGTTGGACGGTTGAACTCTTTCGCAATGGTGTCGTACTTGGAACACGGGACTCACGCGGCGACGGCCGCTATGAATTTTTAGACGTGCCGTTATTGCTGGAAGACAATAATTTTCGACTGGAATTTTTTGGCCCCCAAGGCCAACGCCGGACGGAAGAACTAACGGTTCCAGGGCTCCCCAACTTTCTTCTCTCGGGAAAAAACTTCTTCCGCGTCGCCTACAATCAGGAGAACGTCAGGGTATTTCCATTTGCCGACACACGCCAAGTCGGACCGGCACGCCTGGTTGTCGAGTACGAACGAATGATCAACCGGTTTTTGACAGTTAAAGGCAATGTCACGAGTATCGAGCTTAGCGACGACGAACGCCACTTGACCTACGGCATAGGACTTCGCGGCACGATGGGTGATACATCCCTGGAGATCACGCACGTGGACGATAGGCAGAGCGGTCGAGGAATGCAGGGCACCTTCCGCACAGATATATTCGGCCTCGATCTTTCCGTTGAGCACGGGCGGTATTTCCAACTCGAAAGCGAAACATTGGGTGTAGAGAACAATTTCTTTATACCCGTTCTTGAACGCGTAACAACTCTTCGTGTCAACGGTAGCCTGCCGACGTTCGGCATGATCCCTGAAATTTCCTATAGCGCCATGCACAAGTTCGACCGCGCCGATGACGGAAGCGTCGGCACAGAAACCAATTTCAACACATCGACTGCCATTGGAGATCTATTTCTATCTCATGGCTTATCCGCATTTGGTTTTAATGACCCGTTTTTTGGACCCAGCCAGACCAGCATCAATGGCAATCTATTTGCAACCTCCAGCCTCCCCCTCGGGCCGGGAATAACTGAAAGCTTTCTCAGCGACATTCGATTGTCCGGATCACTTAGCTACAACCTGCAACCAGTCCGAAAACTTTCGTTCGTCGACATTACCGCCGAGACCCTGCTGTTCGAGAATTGGGCGGCTGAAATTCAAGTCGGGAGAAGCTTCAGCCCGGCGGGCGCAACGACATGGTCGCCATCGGTCAGTCGAAATTTTGGTATGTTCGCGTTCAGCGCCAATGCCGAAGTTATTGATGAAAATGATGAACAGGATATCACCATAGGCTTGGGGCTAAGCTTTGGCGCGGCCCGCGATCCACGCTCCGGAAAAATCGTCAGTGAGCCGGGCAACGTCGCCAGCGGCGGTGCCGTCTCCATTCGAGTTTTTGTCGACAACAACACTAACGGACGCTTCGACGCCGGTGAGCCAACCCTGCCCGGGATCGGCTTCGATCCCTCTTTTTCCTTCCAACTCGCCAATGCGTCAACAGATGCCCAAGGTACCGCTTTCATCACAAATCTACCGACGTTCCAGGAACTTGTTATCGCCCTCGACCCACGTACATTTACCGATACATCGCTCCAACCCGCCGCCCAGGGAGTCCGCATTGTCCCGCGTCCCGGCGTCGTAACTTTGGTGGACTTGCCTTTTTCGCCGGCCCGCGGCTTCACTCCGAGCGATCCAGCCACACCTAATCAAATCGAACCTGAGCAATTTGAAAATGTGAGATTTGCTCCCGGCGGTACATACGATCCCGGCATCGAATTCTTTCCGATAGTCCCGTCAACAGTCGGCAGGTCCGCCGTCACCCCCGCATTCCCCGTGCCGGAAATAGTAAACTTTGAACTTTCTCAACAAACGCGCCCGCAGGTTCTATGCCAATTCCCGTGTCAGCCCGCCAGAACTCGTA
Source organism: Alphaproteobacteria bacterium (assembly GCA_021774575.1). Classification (GTDB taxonomy): domain Bacteria; phylum Pseudomonadota; class Alphaproteobacteria; order UBA6615; family UBA6615; genus JAJFIX01. Next base: position 208,548 of record JAJFIX010000031.1, read on the forward strand.
ACGGTTTCTTGTTGTCGGCTCCATAACCGAGAATAAGTTCCACCCTTTTGCAGTAAGTCCACATGCCGACCGCGTTCAATGATCCGCCCTTCTTCAAAAACCAGAATTTCATCGGCATCGACGACCGTCGACAGCCGGTGGGCAATGGTCAAAGTCGTTCTATCTGCGGAAATTTCTTTCAGTGCCGCCTGAATTTCTTTTTCAGTATGGGTGTCGAGAGCCGAAGTCGCCTCATCGAACATCAGAATTCTTGGTTGTTTTAAAATCGTCCGGGCAATTGCAACCCGTTGTTTTTCGCCGCCTGAAAGTTTCAGGCCACGTTCGCCGACCTTGGTTTCGTATCCATCCGGGGTGCTCACGATAAATTCATGAATTTGCGCCAGCCGAGCCGCAGCCTCAATTTCTGTTTTGATTGCGCCGGGGCGGCCATAGGCAATGTTATAATAGACCGTATCGTTAAACAGCACCGTGTCTTGAGGAACAATTCCTATGGCGGCGCGTAAACTCGCCTGGGTCACCTCGCGGATATCTTGACCATCTATGAGAATGCGGCCTTGGTTGACATCATAGAACCGAAACAATAATCGGCTGATGGTGGATTTGCCCGCTCCCGTCGGCCCAACAATGGCCGTTGTCTTTCCCGCCGGCACCGTGAAACTGATCCCTTTGAGTATCGGCCGTCGCGGGTCATAGCCGAACTGAACGTTTTCGAAAACAACCTCGCCGGCGCCGATGTCAAGGGTCGCGGCGCCCGGTGCGTCTGCGACTTCTTGTTCCTCATCGATTAGCGAAAACATATATTCCATATCGACGAGAGACTGTTTGATCTCACGATAGACAAATCCGAGAAAGTTCAGCGGCAAATAAAGCTGGATCAAATAGGCATATACGGCGGTGAAATCGCCGATGCTCATTGTGCCAGCCTGCATGCCCTGGGCCGCCATAACCATGACGACAACAAGCCCAATGCCAATGATTAAACCCTGGCCGATATTGACCAGTGATAGAGTCGTTAAACTGCGGACCGAGGCTTCCTCGTAAGTCCGGAGGCTGCGATCATATCTGGCCGCTTCGTGCTCTTCGTTGCCGAAATATTTTACCGTCTCGTAATTCAGCAAGCTGTCGATGGCGCGAGTGTTTGCCTCATTGTCGCTTTCGTTCATCCGCCGCCGATATTTCAGCCGCCAAGCCGTGAGCGTCATCGTATAGGCGATATAGACAATGATCGTAACAAAGGTCACGGCGGCATATTTGAACCCGAACATGATCCACAAAATAGCGCTCGATAGCACCGCTTCGACCAATGTCGGCAGGATACTAAATAGGCTCAGCCGCAATAGGGATTCAATGGCCCGTGTGCCACGCTCAATCGTTCGGCTCAACCCCCCCGTCTGCCGGTCGAGATGAAACCGCAGCGCCAGCGAATGCATATAACGAAAAATTCGCAATGCGACCTGTCGCGTCGCGCGCCGACCCACCCGGGCAAAAAAGAAATCTCGCAGCTCGTTAAATGCCTGGGACGCCAGTCGCAGAGCACCGAACCCGGCAATCAGCGCCACTGGCACCAGCATGATTTCCGGCACCAATCCGGCGCCGGGAATGACCGAGCCCGGAGTTGCAAGTTGATCGACGATGACCTTAAAGAGTAGCGGCACCGTTACGGTGGCAGCCTTTGCCATGACCAGCATTGAAAGAGCGGCCAGAACCCGCGCCTTCATGCCCCATTCGCCCGCCGGCCATAAATAAGGCGCAAGGGCGCGAATGGCCCGCCATTCGTGACCGCGCGGCCTGTCTGTCGCCCGAGATTGTCCTAGACTTCTGATTGGTTTGCCTCCTGCCCGCGTTTTGCCTCCTGCCCGCGTATTAAAGGGGCCATGCCCACATTATCACGGGGACCGACACCAGGACGATTAGAATTTCCAGCGGCAGTCCGAGCCGCCAGTAGTCACCAAAACGATACCCCCCCGCCCCCATAATGAGTGCGTTGTTTTGATGTCCGATCGGCGTCAAAAATGCACAAGACGCACCAACTGCGACTGCCATCAAAAACGGATCCGGGTTAACCCCCAGCTCCTGTGCAACTGAAAAGGCAATCGGAGCCATCACGACAGCGGTCGCCGCATTATTTAAAATGTCGGAAACCGTCATTGTCACAGTCAAAATGACAGCAATCACCACCCAAGGCGCGAAGCCTACAGTCGCAGTCAAAATCCAGTCGGCAATCAATTGCGATGTTCCCGTGCTTTCTATAGCACCACCGACCGGTATGAGTGCACCCAAGAGTATAATCACCGGCCAATCAACAGAATCATAAAGGTCGCGCAGCGGCAGAATACGACTAACCAACATCAAAACTGCAGCGAGCCCCAAGGCAGTTGTCACCGAGAGCAATCCCAAGGATGCCAAGATGATCGCCCCAGCAAAAATGCCAACCGCCGCCAAGGGTCGCGCCGAGTTTCCAAAATTCAACCGGCGCTCGCGCAGGGGGAGACATTCGTTCCGGCTGATAAAATCAGCCAACACCTGTTGAACCCCGTGCAGCAATAAGACATCTCCGGCCCGAAACCGGAATGACCGCAAGCGCCCCCGATATGGTCGCCCCTGGCGCGATACCGCCAAGAGATTGATCCCCTGTGCCCGCGCCAAACCGAGATCGGCGACAGATCGACCTTCGAGCATGGAGTGGGGCACGCAGACCGCCTCAACAAGTTGTCCGTCCTCTATCTCATCGAGAATTTTCAACCCGCCCTGACTGTCAATAAGCTCCAGCCCCAGTTCCGAAACGTATCGATTGAGTTCATCTGATGCAGCTTCGATTAACAAGACATCACCAGCGCGAATGGTTTCGAGCCAACGTGGAGCGTGAACGCGCCGCTCGGCCCGCACCAAACCGACAATTTGAACGTCATAATCCGGAGCCAATTCCTCGGCCTCACGGGCGCTCTTGCCGATTGCTTTACTCTCCTCGCCAACCCGGGCTTCGGTCAGATAATTGGCGATTTCAAAAAAATCGGCGCGATCACTGTCGGATCCCCGACTTGGCACCAGCCGCCAGCCAATGACCGAGATAAAAATAACCCCCACCGTCGCCACCGCCAACCCGACCGGTGTGAAGTCAAACATGGAGAACCCCTCCCCCATCACCTGCCCGCGATAATTGGCAACGATGATATTGGGCGGCGTCCCAATCAATGTCATCAATCCACCCAGAATACAGCCGAAAGACAGCGGCATGAGCAATAATGAAGCCGCCCGTTTGGCCCGCCGCCCCGTCGCCAAGGCAACCGGCATTAATAACCCGAGCGTTCCAACATTATTCATGAATGCCGACAACAAAGCCCCGATCCCCGCTAAGGAACCGATATGGCTGGGTGTTGTCGCGGTCGTCGGCGATATCGCCTTGGCAATGATATCCGTCGCCCCCGAGGCGGCCAGACCTCGACTCAATATCAAAATGAAGGCCACGGTCACGGTTGCGGGATGACCGAACCCGGAAAAGGCGTCGGCGGCCGGTATCAGCCCCGCCACGACACAGACAATCAACGCTGAAAAGGCCACAATATCGTAGCGAAACCGGCCCCAAACAAGGAACGCAAACAAGGCCGCCAAGATACATAATATGGTAATTTGGGAAATGGTCACGTCAACAGACTCGCTTTATTATTAATCAGGCCAACAATTAGTTTAGACCTGCATAGGGTCATTGTCATCGCGGCTGCGACCTCGTATTTTATCCATCCAGTTCTAAATCTTTTATACCAGTTCTAAATCTTTTATAGAGGAGTCCCGGCTCGTGGAAATGACCGGAGAATGCCGCATCGAAGCCTCCCGTGAAACCGTATGGCGCGGACTCAACGACCCTGAGGTCCTGAAACAATCGATCACCGGTTGCGAAGAAATTGAGCAAGATGAAGAAAACCATTTTAACGCCAAAGTGACACTGAAAGTCGGTCCGGTAAAAGCCAAATTCGGCGGCTCGGTGACCCTGTCGGACCTCGACCCACCCAACAGCTACAAAATAAGCGGCGAAGGCAAAGGTGGCGCCGCCGGATTTGCCAAAGGCGGGGCAGAAGTGACCTTGGAGCCCGATGGCGATGCAACTATCTTGCACTACAAAGTATCGGCGTCTGTCGGGGGTAAGCTGGCGCAACTTGGGGGCCGCCTGATCGATAGTACCGCCCGAAAATTTGCCGACGAGTTTTTTGATAAATTCAAACAGCAAATGGAGGTCGATAGTGATCCGGTCGAGGACGAACAGCCAGACGGGGTCGCTACGCAGGTCACCGAAAGCGAGCAGTCGAAGGGCATGAGCCCCGGCCTTTGGATTTTACTCCTGATCATTATTGTTGCTGCCGTCGGGGCCTATTTCGGACTGACCTAATGTTTATAGATCAACCATGGTATTGGAGGGCCCTATCGTGACCCAATCAGCCGCCGGCAATCCCGGTAACGATACAGGCATCGGCGCGCCGGTCAGGCGGACCGAAGATCGCCGGTTCTTGACCGGCGCCGGAACCTATACCGATGACATCGACCGACCCGGGCAAACCCATGCCTATTTCCTCCGGTCGCCTCATGCCCATGCGACATTTGGCAAAATCGATATATCGACCGCAAGAAAAGCGACCGGTGTCTGTGCCGTTTTTGTTGCCGAGGATCTGGCCGCCGATGAAATTGGCGACCTACCGTGCGGCTGGGTGATAACCGGCAAGGACGGCGAGCCACATAAATCCCCGGCTCATCCAATCCTTGCCCGAGGCAAAGTCAGGCATGTCGGCGATCCTGTGGTCATGATTATTGCCGATACCCCCGACGCGGCCCAGGGCGCGGCGGAAAAAATCTCCATCGACTATACAGTTCTTCCCGTGGCCAGTGACCCGGCGACGACGACGGACGCCGCGGCACCTCAGATCCACGACGATGTCCCGGGCAATATTTGCTACGATTGGGAACTCGGCGACCGTAGCGCCGTCGACAGCGCCTTTGCCAATGCAACCCATGTGGTTGAACTTGATCTGCGCAACAACAGAATGCTGGCCAACCCAATGGAAACACGGGCGGCGATTGGCGAGTTTGATCGGGGTAGTGGGGCTTATACGCTTCATACGACCAGCCAAAACCCGCATGTTTGCCGTCTTATAATGTCCGCCTTCTTGAACGTTGCGCCAGAACATAAATTGCGGGTTGTCGCCCCCGATGTCGGGGGTGGCTTCGGGTCAAAAATTTTCGTCTATGCCGAAGAAGCCGCCTGCCTTTGGGCGTCGGCAAAAATTGATCGCCCGGTCAAATGGACGAGCAGCCGCAGCGAGGCCTTTTTATCCGACGCCCATGGCAGGGACCATGTGACAAAGGCCGCCCTCGCCCTGAACGAAGACGGCAAATTCCTCGGCCTCCGGGTTTCGACAATCGCCAATATCGGCGCCTATCTGTCAACCTTTTCGACCAGTGTGCCGAGTTATCTCTACGCCACATTGCTTTCCGGCCAGTACGCATTGCCAGCGATTTATTGTGAGGTCAAAGCCGTCTTCACTAACACGGTGCCCGTTGATGCAGTGCGCGGCGCCGGTCGGCCCGAGGCAACCTTTGTTATCGAACGCTTAGTCGAAACAGCAGCGCGTCAATTGAAGCTCGACCCGGCAGAAATTCGGCGGCGAAACTTTATTGCGCCCGATGCGTTTCCTTATGAAACGCCGGTCATCATGACCTACGATTCCGGCAATTATGGTGCAGTCTTGGATAGAGCATTGGACATCGCCGACTATGGTGATTTTGCCGCGCGACGGAACGCGGCGGTAAGCACCGGTAAATTGAGGGGCATCGGCCTATCGACCTATGTGGAGGCCTGCGGCATCGCGCCGTCGGCGGCTGTCGGCTCTCTGGGTGCCGGTGTCGGTCTCTGGGAGGGAGCACAAGTCCGCTTTAACCCAACCGGTAATGTCACCATATTCACCGGCTCTCACTCTCACGGCCAAGGCCACGAAACAACATTTGCCCAAATTGTCTCCGACAAGCTCGGTGTCCCATTAGACCAAATCGATGTCGCCCATGGCGACACGGATAAAGGCCCGTTTGGCATGGGAACCTATGGATCCCGGTCACTGGCGGTCGGCGGCTCGGCAATTATCATTGCGGTTAACAAAATCATTGCCAAGGGCCGTAAAATCGCTGCACATATTTTGGAGGCGTCGGTAGAAGATATCGAATTTGACGATGGAAAATTCACCGTTACCGGCACCGATCAATCTATGGGCATCGCTGAAATCGCCTTTGCCGCTTACGTCCCGCACAATTATCCATCAGACGAGCTGGAACCGGGGCTCGACGAGACCGGATTTTACGATCCGGCCAATTTCACCTTTCCCGCCGGCTGTCATATCTGCGAGGTCGAGGTTGATCGCGACACCGGGCAAGTCGAAATCATCAAATGGAGCGCCGTCGACGATTTCGGTGAAATCGTCAATCCGATGATTGTCGAAGGACAAGTTAATGGCGGAGTGGTGCACGGTATCGGACAGGCGCTACTCGAAAATTGCCATTACGATGCAGATGGGCAACTTTTGTCGGCCTCGTTCATGGATTACGCCATGCCTCGGGCCGCAGACATACCCAAGATGGAAACCGAGTTTCTCAACACGCCCTGCCCGCACAATCCGCTGGGCGTTAAGGGCTGTGGCGAGGCCGGGGCCATTGCCGCCCCCGCCGCTTTGGTCAATGCCGTCACCAATGCGGTTGGCGCGGCCCATATTGATATGCCCCTCACCGCCCAAAAAGTGTGGCGGGCAATCGGTGAAACGAGCAACGCGCCAAATCCGGAGTAAGACATTTGATCGGCTTGCCCAGTTCCGTCGATGAGACCCAGACCTTATTGGCTTCGGGAAAATATATTGCCGACCGCAGCCTAGCGACCGCTACCTATCTGTCCCTTGCCGAGGCCCGACCGTTATTTTTGGAAGGCGAGGCAGGGGTCGGCAAAACCGAGATCGCGCGGGTGCTTGCCGCGACCCTGGGCCGCAAGCTAATCCGGCTGCAATGTTATGAAGGCCTCGACGTCGCGGCGACAGTCTATGAGTGGAATTACCAGGCGCAGATGATCGAAATCCGCATGTCCGAGGCCACCGGGTTAAAAGATCGCGACCAACTTAACGCTAATATTTTTGACCAACGTTTCCTGATCAAGCGTCCGTTGCTGCAAGCTCTCGAAGCAGATGACGCCGGTGCGCCGGTCCTCCTCATCGACGAGCTCGACCGGGCCGACGAACCCTTCGAGGCATATCTCCTGGAATTGCTTTCCGATTTCCAGATCACCATACCCGAGCTGGGAACAATCAAAGCCGGTACCCCGCCTTTGGTGGTCATCACATCAAACCGCACCAGGGAAGTCCATGATGCCTTGCGACGGCGCTGTTATTATTACTGGGTCGATTATCCAGATGCGGCGCGCGAGCTAGCCATCCTTGAGCTGAAAGCACCCGAAGCAAGCAAGTCGATTGCCGGCCAAATCGTTACCTTCGTGCAAGCTTTGAGGGCGCAAGATCTTTTTAAGCCCCCCGGCGTTGCCGAGACAATCGACTGGGCACGCGCCTTGACCCGCCTTAATGCCACGACCCTCGCGCCGCAAATCGTGGACGACACGCTGGGCGTTGTCCTCAAATATCAAGATGATATTGCGACGGTTCGAAAAGGCGGCATTGATGCCCTGGTCGCAGAGGCACAAGCGGGACAAATTTAGGTGTCGTTTGAAATGACGCAAGACCGAGAACATAAAAGCTATCTATCCACCAATATTCTCGGCTTCGTCCGAATATTGAGGGCCGCCGGTGTTCCGGTTGGACCAGCAAAAGTTCTGGACGCCGTCGGCGCTGTCGCCCGCGTTGGGGTTTCCCGGCAAGACGATTTTTATTGGGCACTCCATGCGGTTTTGGTCCCCCGGCAAGAGCAGCACGAAATTTTTGATCAAGCATTTAAGATATTCTGGCTCAATCCAAATTTGGACGGCCCGCCACAAAACACCGCGGGCGGGGAAGACAGAGACATCGACGAAAGTGAGTTAACCGCCCTCTCCCGCCGCCTAGCCGACGCCTTGCGCGACGAGCAATTACCGCAAAAAGAAAATGAAAAAGAGGGCGAATTTGATGCAGCAATGACTTGGTCGGCAACCGCCCAGTTCGGTCAAAAAGATTTCGAACAAATGACCTTGGCGGAAAATGAAGCCGCTAAGCGTGCCATCGCTCGCCTGCAGCTTCCGGTGCCAAAGCTAAGAACGCGCCGATTTCAACCGAACCGCGCCGGCAGCCAAATCGACATCGGTCGAACCTTGACCCGAGCCGTACGCGAAGGCGCCGACGTCATTCCCCTCGCCTTCCGCCAACGCCGCACAAAACGTCCACCACTCGTCGCCCTGTGCGATATTTCGGGTTCGATGAGTAGTTACTCGCGGATGTTTTTACATTTTCTACATGGCCTAGGACACACAAACGAAAAATGTCATGTCTTTGTCTTTGGCACCCAGTTGACCAATATCACCCGCCAACTCAAGGCAAAGGATATCGACGAGGCCCTTGCCCATGTTGGCGGCGCGGTAAATGATTGGTCGGGAGGCACCCAAATCGGCGCTTGCTTACACCAGTTCAATCAAGCTTGGGGCCGTCGTGTTCTGGGCCAGGGCGCATCGGTTTTGATGATAACCGACGGTTTGGATCGCGCCGGGGCCGCCGGTGTTAGCCGCGAACTCACTCGACTTCGTCGATCCTGCCGGCGCCTGATTTGGCTTAATCCGCTAATGCGCTACGATGCCTATGAGCCACTGGCACTCGGAGCCGCAGCGATGGCGCCGCATGTCGATGAAATGCGCACAATCCATAATCTCGATAGTATGGAGGCCCTGGCAAAAGCTCTCAGCGACCGGTCGGGCAGATCACACGCGACCACACCGGAGTACGCGGCATGACGGAACAGCAAACCACAGCTCAGCAACAGGATATATTAACCCAAGCTGCCGCCTGGCGTTCAGCAGGACGAAGGGTCGCCCTTGCCACTGTCGTCAGCACTTGGGGCTCTTCTCCGCGTCCCGTCGGCAGCCAGCTCGTGGTCGACGGTGACGGCAATATGATCGGGTCGGTTTCGGGCGGCTGTATCGAAAATGCGGTTATTCACGAAGCATCCGGCGCCATGAAGGACGGCAAAACTCGGTTATTAGAATTCGGTGTCACCGATGAAATGGCATGGGAAGTTGGACTTGCCTGCGGGGGAACAGTCCAGGTATTTGTCGAGCCGCTGGACTAATCATGCAGCAAATCGTTCTAGACAAACTTCTTGAAATTCGTAATGCCAGACATGCGGTGGCAGTAGTCACCCACATGCAAACCGGCCAGCAATGCCTCATCGCAAATGCCGAGTTTACTCTTCGTACTGGAGATGACCGCAAACTCTGGCCTGAGAATACAGTGCTGATCAAGGCGGTCGGAAAGGCTATTCGCGACGATAAGTCGACCCGATATCCCGACGCCAACGGAGATTTTTTTATCGCCGTTTACAATCCACCCAAACGAATGATTATTGTCGGCGCCGTCCATATCGCCCAAAAACTCGTTCCCATGGCCGCGCTTGCCGAATTCGATGTCACCATTGTCGATCCGAGACTGGCCTTTGCAACACCGGATCGCTTTCCCAATATTGTCCTCACCAATGATTGGCCCGATGTGGCAATGACTAAATTTGCGCCGGATACGCGTACGGCGATCATCACCCTCACCCATGACCCCAAGCTTGATGACCCGGCACTGGCGATTGCCCTCAAAGGTCCGGCTTTCTATATCGGCTCTCTGGGCAGCCGCCGCACCCATGCAGCGCGCCTGGAGCGCCTGCAAGACATGGGTTTCAGCGATATCGAGTGCGCCCGCATTCACGGGCCGATTGGTCTTGCCTTGGGGGCCAAGAGCCCGGCAGAAATCGCCATCTCAATTATGGCGCAAGTCACTCAAGTTCTACATGCCCCAGCGCAACCGAGATCAAAAAATTGAAATTCGGCCCCGAACCAACCGCTGTTTGCGCCGGCGCCATTCTCGCTCATGGCTATCGAATAACCGGGGTTATCAGTCTAAAAAAGGGGCATGTTCTAGAAGATACAGACATTGCCAAGCTTCTCGATGCCAGCATTGACGAGATCACAGTTGCCCGACTGGAGCGAGGTGATATTGGGGAAGATGAGGGCGCCCGGCGGATCGCAAAGGCCGCAATGGGGACAAATATAATCGCCAGCCCGGCGACAACCGGCCGGGTAAATATCTACGCCGAGACACAAGGCCTCATCGTCTATGATCAACTTCGTTTGACTGCTGTCAACAAGGTGACCGAGGCAGCGACCCTAGCGGCGCTCAGTCCGTATTCACGGGTGGCAAAAGGCCAATTGATTGCAACCGCAAAAATAATTCCGTTCGGCCTTGCCGAGAATTTTATTGCTCAAATTGGCGCCCTCGCATCCAAGCACCAGCCGCTTTTTTCCGTCGCACCATTTCGCGCCCGATCAATCGGCCTGGTGCAAACGGAGCTCCCTTTTGCCACCGGCAAGTTGCTCGACAAAACGCGAGATGTCTTGGCAAGACGAGCGGCGGCGCTTGGGTCAAAAATAATTGCCGAACGCCGCGTTGAACACGCTATCACCGCTGTCGCCCATTCCGTTACCGAACTCATCGCCCTTGGCTGCGACCTAATTTTGGTTGTTGGCGCCTCGGCAACAACCGACCGGCGCGACGTCGTGCCGGCCGGAGTTATTGCCGCCGGTGGCCGGATTGTTTATTTCGGCATGCCTGTCGACCCGGGTAATCTGACAGTTATCTGTGACTGTCAGGAGGTGCCGGTGCTCGGCCTTCCTGGCTCCGCCCGTTCGCCACGCCGTGGCGGCAATGATCTTATATTGGAACGGATCGCCGCAAACTTAGATGTCGGTGCGGCCGACATCGCTACTCTGGGCGCCGGAGGCTTACTAAAAGAGATCCCCACGCGCCCGCAACCACGAGAGGCGGGAGCACAAATAGCACCGAGGAAACCCGTGCAAAAAACCAAAAAAACATCCACTATTGCGGCGATTTTGTTGGCCGCTGGACAATCAAGGCGCATGGGCGAGCAGAATAAATTATTGTCCGAAATTAGCGAACGGCCAATGATCTCGTATGCCACGACCGCGCTTCGTGAAGCTGGATGCAAACCAATTATTGTCGTGTTGGGCCATCAGGCCGACGAAGTTCAAGCCGCCCTAGCCGACCAAGATGTAATATTTACCATGAACCATGATTATGCGTCGGGAATCGCTTCGTCACTGGCAACGGGCATTGCAGCGTTGCCCGATGAAAGTTCCGGCGTGCTGATTGCATTGGGTGATATGCCTCGGCTAACAGCCAATCATATCGGGCGCCTTATCGCAGCTTTTGAGCAAAGCGAAGATGAAACAATCTGCGTGCCGGTGTGGCGGGGCAAACAAGGCAATCCTGTTCTATGGGACCGTACCTATTTTGACGAAATGGCAGACCTAGATGGGGATGCAGGTGCCAAGCATTTGATCGGCACCCACGCGTCATTCGTCCAAAAGGTGGAGATGCCAGACGACGCCATTTTGATGGATATCGATACCCCGGAGGAACTACGGGCAAGTAACTCACCGCCGAATTTAAAATGATCGCCCTTTTCACCGATTTTGGAATAGGCAGCCCCTATGTGGGTCAAGTTCACGCGGTATTAGAAACCCTTGCAACCGGGGTTGCTCGTATCGACCTCTGTCACGACCTAACACCATTCGAGCCAAAAGGGGCGGCTTATCTCCTGAACGCATTTGCCCTCTCATTTGAGGCGGAAACGGTATTCATCTGTGTTGTCGACCCTGGTGTCGGCGGTGCGCGATTGCCGCTCATTGTTCGGGTCGGTCGACATTGGTTCGTTGGGCCGGAAAACGGTCTGATTGAAATCCTGGCACGTCACGCCGTTGCAGCGAACAGCCCGGTGATCGGATGGATGATCAAATGGCGACCCGACGCCGAAATTAGCGCAACGTTTCACGGTCGCGATCTATTCGCGCCGATTGCCGCCAAGCTTGCAATGGGTTGGCGTCCTGATAATGAGCCAGATATCGCAACTCCATTGCTGGCCGATGAATATCGTTATCCCGACTGGCCAGATAACTTCGCCGAAATCATTTATATAGATCGATACGGCAATGGGATGACGGGCATCCACGCATCGGCAATTCCCGAAGGGGCCCAACTAATATGCAACGGCGAAGTTCTGACCAAGGCGAGAACTTTTTCTGATCGTCGGCCTGGCGAACTATTTTGGTTCAAAAACGCCCATGGCCTCGTTGAGATTGCGGCATTTCGGGCCCGAGCGTGCGACCAATTAGGCTTGACCCCTGGAACCGGAATTGAGATCCGACTCTGAACGGATCAGTATGCTGACTATCCCATGCGTTCAATATTTAGTGAGATTCCTATGGGAGCCTTGATTAAGGCTTGGATCGCGCTATTTTTTGGGTACGCTGGTTATTATGAAAGCCCTATCCTGCTGGGCGACGGATCAAGAGGATCCTGACATCGGCAAAGTGATAGATCTTTCGGCGAGCATCCGATTTGGACCGCCAAACTGGCACCCTCTGGAGGGAGAACAAGATGTTGATGCGTTCCACGATTATCGTGGCTGCCCTGGCCCTTTCCGCCTGCGTTCCACCGACGACGAGCCTGATTGAGTCCTCAAGCTCAATCCAAGCGATCGATACGGGCATTGAAGGCACCCGGGAATTTACGCACTTTGCCGGTGGCAAAGACCTTTATACCGAAATTCATGGCAATCCATTTTCGATGAGTGACGCCGAGTTTGGGACCTTTGTTACAGGAATTCTCAATTTGCGAAATTCCAATACACCCGCAAATTTCACCACAAACCCAGGTCCCAATTCAGACCCAGCTTTTCGTACGGTCGTCGTCTTTAACGCAGCCGAGCACTATAGCGGCGCCAATCTATGTTTTGGTCCGCACAGCATAAAGACCTATGGCGACCCACTGCCCGGTCGGATCAGCGTCGATATGGCATTTTGTGATGGCAATACGGAATTACACAGCGTCCGTGGCACGATGCCGGCAGCCATCGATCCACGCAGCCATGACTTTCAAAACAGCTTGGCCCTGACATTGGCCCTGGCGCAACCGCGCGCAAACTAAGGCTCAACCACGCGCAAACTAAAAAAGAGTTTTAAGTAACGGCCGCGGAGGGCGTCGAGCCTAGCCTTCTGCGGCTTTTATTTGACTTCGGAGTTTGCGCGCACCAGCAACGTCGCCCCGTCATGATCGACTACTTCGACAGTGATCCCTGCATCAATCGACGCCCCGTCCTCGGCTACGACCTGCCACCATCCGTCATCGATACGGGCGCGCCCCCGTCCATTTACCAATGCGGCCTCCAGCGTGATCCGACGACCCAAATATCGGTTTGCCCGCGAATTTAAATCTGGTGTTTCATCAACCGGCATATGCTTCTTCTGCCAGCGGTTCCACGACAGCACGACGATCAGCGACAATACGGCAAACAACAAAATCTGCAGGCGCCAATCGGTATTCGGCGCAACCCAAACAATTGCCCCGGTGACCCCGGCGGCAACACCCGGCCATAAAAAATAGGTGGTCGGCGCAAGAACCTCGAGGGCAATCAGCCCGACCGCAAGCGCCAGCCAATGCCAATAGGACACCATCCAAAACCAGGCGATGAATTCATCCATTTTCTGAGCCCATCATCTAATCAAAATTTGCCTAACTTTGCTCCCAAGGCCCTTTTTCTGCAGTGCCACTCGTGCCACTCGCCGATGGTCTTGCCGCCTGGGAGCCAGAACCATCCCCGTTGAAGGCACTACTTGCCAACTCGGCGATGCCCGCGAGACTGCCAAGAATTCCCGATGTCTCCATCGGCAGCAATATCACTCGCTGATTTGGGGCCGAGGCAAGGGACTCAAGTGCCCCAACATATTTCTGCGCGACAAAATAATTGATCGCATTTACGTCGCCGGCGGCAATAGCCGCAGAAACCGATGCCGTCGCTTTTGCCTCGGCCTCACCTTCTCGCTCGCGGGCCTCGGCGTCCCTAAAAGCCGCCTCGCGACGCCCTTCAGCATCAAGAATTTGCCCCTGTTTACTGCCCTCGGCACGTAAAATAGCGGCCTGTTTTTCACCTTCGGCGGTCAAAATTTCAGCTCGTTTCTCACGCTCAGCCTTCATTTGGCGGCCCATTGCTTCGACCAGATCATCGGGCGGAGACAAGTCCTTAATTTCGATACGCGTTACTTTAATTCCCCACGGGTTGGTTGCCGCGTCGATGACCCCAAGCAGGCGCTCATTGATATCATCACGCTTGGACAACACATCGTCGAGCTGCATGGAACCGATGACGGAACGAATATTGGTCATCGCTAGATTGCTAATTGCCCGATTAAGGTCCCGCACTTCATAGACAGCGGCCGGGGCGTCCACCACCTGAAAAAACAACACGCCATCGGCCGTGATCGTCGCATTGTCTAAGGTTATGACCTCTTGCGACGGCACGTCCAAAACTGTTTCTTGCATGGAGACTTTGTTCGAGATTCGATCAATAAAGGGCACAATGAAGTTCAGTCCGGGGCGAAGTGTTTTGGTGTATCTGCCAAATCTCTCAACCGTCCACTCAGACGCCTGAGGTACGGTCTTCACACCCGCAGCTATAATAAAAATTACAAAGACAACAACAGCGAGCACAAAAAAGAAAAACGGACTTGGCATGTAGGGCCCCATTGCAACCTCCAGCAAAATGACGCGTGATCATCATCATATGGGCATTTTACTGCGATTCTGCAAATTGTGAGGCACAGCCAAGCATCAGCGAAGGAACTGAGAGTTTTCAAACAGGCTGAATTGAATCAACGATTAGCCAACAACCGCACTAAACATGGCCGGCAGAATTCATCTTAGTTGAAGGGCACCCTGTGTCTGCCCAACGGCGCCATTTAGTTGCATTATCAGCATCTCACTAATCGCACCGTCGGCCCGCATACCCACGCGCCGCTGGAAAAAGGCGATTGCATTTGCCGTCTCCAAGCCGAGAACGCCATTGGGCGCACCAGGATTGATGTTGAGCGAATATAGCTTGACCTGAACGTCCGTCACTTGTCCTTGGGTCGCCGCGATTGGAGCCGCGCTCGCATGGCCGACGGGCATTCCGCTCTGAAAATTTGCCTGCTGCAAACCGGACTGCTGCACACTGGCCGTCTGTAGGCCAGGCTGCCCTTGAATTGCAAATGATTGCATTTGCGGTTGCGGTAATTGCTGCGCTTGCTGTTGGCCGAATTGCTGCGGAATAGGTTGCTGGCCCGCGCCGGCGATACCCCCGCCAAATTGCTGATTGCCAAATTGTTGATTAGCAGCGAGTTGCCGACTATTCACCGGCACACCGTTACCTTGCTGGACGCCGCCTACCGGCGCGCCCGCGCCGGGCAGAAACGAGAGTAACCCGTTGGCCCGCGCACTCGCCCGATCCGCTTGATTAGCCAAATCCGCGCAGCCAGTCGTCGCGATTAAGAGCGCGACCCCCAATATTGCCATCCGATTCATCATTTTCACCGAATTTGCCAGAACACCAGAATAATCGGCGGAGGCGCCAGTCCTCCCCCCCGGAAAAAGACTTTCGGAGTATCGTTGATTTTGCTGGCCGACTCAAGGCTTTATGCGAGAAACTTAAGACTTCTTGGTTTTTTTTGATTTTGACGAAATATGCCGAGAGCCGAGTAACAGGCTGGCAAATAAAAGTATCAAGCCATATGAGCCGGTTAACCAGGATATGTCGGACCGGATCAAAGTATGAATACTGCCAACGCCTTGACCAGACGGGCGAGAAATAATGACCACAAAATCAGTCAAATAGTGCAATCCAAAGATCGCTATTCCTGCCCCGGCGCAAATTAGCCCAAGGGGCGAGATCGCGGTACCGAATGCCTTGCGTTGCCTGAACAGCATGGCTATCGCTGCGACGATAAATCCGATCACCGATAGATCGATTAAGGCAATTACCAGGGGGGATTCCATAAGCATGGAAAAGCCTTACATGTCGTTTCTGTGTCCGGAATCCTAGGTCACAAGCCTTAAAAACCTGTTAACGGCCGTCCAAAGCGGCCCCCGTTATGGATCCGAAACACCGTTCGCATGTTCTGAGAAAGCGACAAGAAGATCAGTTCTCGCCTTAATTTGTAGGGAATGCCCCAAAACGGCCTCATACCCGGATAAATTCCCTTTCGCCGCGAGAATGGGAGTGTTTTCGCGAAAAACAAACGATTTACCGCGTTCAAACATTGCCTCTTGTTGTAGGCGTTCCGCCTCTATCTCTGCACCCATTATTCGCTGGCGATAGGTCTCGGCGGATCCTTGTCCCAAATAGACGCCGTCGTCCAATTTTCGGCGTATTTGGCGCATTGGTAGAACCACGTTTTTCCGCCAAGTTTCGACAAATTCAACAAGGTCGAGAATGGACTCTGCGGCGAGAACGCGCCTTTCACCACCGATATAAAAAAGGTAGAGAATTATGTTTACGTCTGCGGCGTTTGCCTCCTGCAGTAGGAGACACATGTCGCGTACTTCCGGACGACCATAGAATTTGAGTGAAAAGCGCCAGAAATCAGAGCCTGCAATTTCGCCTGTCATATCGCCCCCAAGGGGCCTATCCCTGACAAACGAGGCGTACCAATGCCTGACGACCATCATCGCGAACAACTCTGACCGCTTCTTCCAAGGCCGCTCGCGCCTCGCCTGGGTTTCGCGCGGTAGATGTGTGAGCGCCCGAGGCAGCCGCGACCATCGCATAGTCCGGTGGATCCTGAAAACTGGAGAAAGTGCCGATATTCTTTTTCAGCGCCTCGCCGTCTGGATACATGGACTGGGTTGCCCGATCGACCGCACCCCAGCCGCCATTGTCAAAAACAACAAACAACACCGGCAAATTATGCGCCCTGGCGACATAATGGGCTGGAGTGGGATTGCCAAACATGTAGGATCCATCGCCGATTGCGCACACCACCAGCTCGCCGGGCCGTGCGAGCTTCATCCCCAAAGCAGCCCCCAACGCCCAGCCAAGTCCGCCCGCTGGCGACGATTGAAAATAGGTTCCAGGTTTTTGCCGGTCGACCTGGGGCAAATGCGCCCCAAGCTCATTTATCAATATCGCGTCAGTACCAATCGTCTCACCCAAAATAGCGCTTGCCTCGGCACGGGGAAGCGCCAAACCACTCTCCCGCCCGCTCTGGCGCGCGGCGGCAATTGAGACTCGCGATTTCTCGTGTAGGTCACTCAGCCTCTGTGTGGCTAGCATGTCGGCAGCGTGGCCAATATCATCCAATGCAGCCTGTAGTGCACGCAGACCATCGGCAATCGACCCCTTCAAGGGTTGGTGACAGGCAAAACCACGGACCGGGTAGTTTTCAAAATTCGGGTCGGGTGCCAGATGCGCTATCCACGCGGTGTCGTTGGGCTCATACAGGCTAGGGATCCAGGGCACATCACTGTTGACGACCAAAATAACATCGGCCTGCCCCAGCAGCTGTTCGGGTGCAAACCCGGCATGGGCCGGGCTGTCGCCGGGAAGTGCAAGATAGCTCGAGCCAAATACAGTCACTGGAAAGGCATGGGTTTCAGCCAACGCCGTCAGCAACTCTGTTTCCTCGACGGTCCGCCCAGACCCGTTAGCAATAATCAGCGGAAATTCGGCGACTGCCAAACGTTTGGCAGTCGCCGCAATTGCGGTCGGGTCCGGGGGGCCAAGCTTAACGGGCATTTGCCTTGGAAAAGGTTGCACAGGCGCATCGGACGTCTCGGCCAATACCTCACGCGGTAACGATAAATAAGTCGGTCCCATCGGATCGCTGGTCGAAATTGCAACTGATCGATCGACCAAGTCATCAATCTGCCCGGCAGATCGCAATTCATAATCCCACTTCGTATGCTGGCGGACCAATGCGCCTTGGTCTTGCATTTCTTGCGCCCAATGTATGTAGCGATCGCGGGCACCGTCGGAGCCTTTTTCGGTCCAGGGTGTTCGTCCACTCGCGAGGATAAGGGGAAGTTGAGCGCGCGAGGCATTCATCACGCCACAGATCGTGTTGGCCAAACCCACATTAACATGGACCATGACCACCTGCGGATGCCCCGTCGCAACGGCATAGCCGCTGGCGATGGCAACGGCGACATTTTCATGAGGAATGGCCCAAATTTCCGGCATATCGACACCATCCGCCGCCGCGTAGGCTTCAATAAGCGGCGGGAAATCGGTGCCCGCATTGGCAAATATATAGGCGACGCCGTTTTGGTGTAATCGACGCAAAAAGCGATGAGCGGCGGTGTTCTTCATTTCATTCACTCATGCATCCACATTTGGCACGCTGGTCATAAATTGGCCGCCAAAAAACAATAGCGGCGCCCCCGGCGCGCGACGGTGGGTCTCGACCTGGCCGATGACAATATCGTGGTCCCCACCCGGTTCAACAGCGGTCAGGCTGCAATCGAGCCACGCGATGCACCCGTCCAAATGCGGCACCCCACCAGGACCTTTGGTAAATCCAATATCTTTGAATTTATCATTTTCCGCCCGGGCAAACTGTGTCGCCACACGCGCTTGATCCGACGCAAGTATATTGATGCAGAAACGCTCACAATTGCGATAAACGTCGCGCCCAAGGGCTGTTTCAGCCAGACACCAAAGGACCAAGGGAGGGGCAAGCGACAGCGCGCTAAAGGAGTTCACAGTCATCCCGACCGCCGAACCGTCGCCCCGCACGGCTGTCACCACGGTCACGCCGGTGGCAAATTGCCCCAAGACATCGCGCAAATCCCTCGACACCGACGCTCCCCTAAACCGTTCCGCCCGAAAGGCAAAGGATCGGCGAACAAATAGATGGAAAAAGTGGCGTCCCCAGCGGGTTTCGAACCCGCGTCTTCAGCGTGAAAGGCTGATGTCCTAGGCCTCTAGACGATGGGGACACGTTTGCGGCCTTCGACATAACGATACGCGCCACAGAATGCAAGCCAGTCTGTGTGTTTAAACGGTCATTTTAGCCCCAAGCCGCATCATCGACGATTAACTGTACCTCGTCACGTTCGCGCCAGCGGTCTCGACGCAGCTTTCCAGCCAAGTGAACGGACCGCCCAACGGTATTTAGCAGCCCGTCACCGAGGGATTCGCCGACCACCCGAAAGGCGATGGCCTTGAGGCGCTTGCCGCTACCGTCGGTAATTGAAAGCCGAACATGGTCGTCACCGACCACTTGCGCATGGGATATTGTTGCCTGGGCAATGGCAAAGCGAGGCTCGGGGTTGCCCGCGCCAAACGGTTCCAACTCGGCCAACAGATCGCAAAATCCGAGATCCGCCCCGGCAACTGTAATTGTGCCGTCAATATTAAGGGTCGGCACCAATGCCTTGCTTTCGATTTCTTTTGCCACCCGCTCTTCGAGAAACGCCTGTAGGGCAGGAAGTTTATCCCGGGCAACGGTCAGACCAGCCGCCATCGCGTGCCCGCCGCCACTCTCCAGCAGCCCGTTCTGGCGGGCGGCGATAACCGCCGCACCGAGGTCAACCCCTTCAATGGACCGGCCCGAACCCTTTCCAATTTCGCCATCGAGACCGATAACAATCGCCGGGCGGCCAAACCGCTGCTTAAGTCGGCCGGCAACGATCCCAATGACACCTGGATGCCATTGCTCACCGGTGGCAAAAATGAGACTTCGAGACGCTGTGCCGGTTGGTCCGGATGTGACCTGGGCTAATGCTGCATCCTGAATTTCTGTTTCAATTTCGCGACGCTCCCGGTTAAATGCATCAAGACGTCCGGCAATATCTTTAACCTCCGCCTCGTCATCAGACAGGAGAAGGTTTGCACCCAGCTCCGCCTTGCCAACCCGCCCCCCGGCGTTCACTCGCGGCCCGAGCATAAACCCCAAATGATATGCCGACGGTTTTTCGTTAACCCCGGCAACATCGGCAAGGGCGACCAGACCGGCATTGCGGCGCCGCGCCATGACCTCCAGCCCTTGGGCAACGAAGGCCCGGTTAAGACCGGTGAGCGGCACCACGTCGCAGACTGTTCCCAAAGCCACCAGATCCAAGAACCCAAGCAGGTTGGGCTCGCCACCTTGCTTAAATCCCTCGGAATTCCGGAGTGCCCGGTTTAAGGCAACCAACAACATAAAAGTCACGCCAACAGCGGCTAATTTCCCCTGTCCGCTTTCGTCATCAAGCCGGTTTGGGTTTACCACCGCATACGCCGCTGGCAATTTCGGCTCGGCCATATGATGATCGACAATGATCACCTCAAGTCCAGCCTCCTGCGCCGCCAAAAGCGGCTCGAATGCGGTAATACCGCAATCGACGGTAATAACAATTTTGGCCCCTTCGGCTTTTAATTTGTGCATTGCCGGGGCGTTGGGGCCATACCCTTCGGCAATCCGGTCCGGGATGTAGACGCGCACCGGAACGCCGAGCGCGCCAAAATAACGTGCCAACAGGGCAGAGGAGGTCGCCCCATCCACATCATAGTCGCCAAATATGGCGATCTTTTCGCCGTCTCCCATCGCCTTGATGAGCCGTGCTGCCGCTTTATCAATATCGCGAAATTTGCTCGGGTCGGTCAGATGCGCCCGCAATGTCGGTTTAAGAAAATCCGGGCCGGTCTCGGCATTGATGCCCCGCGCTGCCAGGATGCGGCCAATAATTTCCGGAACATCTAGCCGTTGCGCCAGGGTTAACCCGGCGCGCGCGTCCCCTGTTCGGTCGGCCCATTGGCGCCCCGAAAGAGATCTATCGACCCCTAAGACCGACAAGTTAAGGCGATCATCCGTGGTCATAACCAGATTTGCGTCTAAAATTATGGTGCGCTTCAATTTCGCGCACGGTGCCTGTTTTCGACCGCATGATTATTGAATGGGTATAAGCGGCACCACCGGAAAGACGCACGCCCTTTAGCATCGCGCCATCGGTTACTCCAGTTGCGGCAAACATCACATCGCCGTGGGCCAGGTCCTCGAGATTGTAAATTGCGTCAAAATCTTCGATGCCCCATTTTCTACCCCTTTCCCGCTCATCGTCATTGCGAAAAACCAGCCGGGTCTGTATCTGCCCGCCAATGCATTGCAATGCGGCGGCGGCCAAAACGCCTTCAGGCGCGCCACCGATACCCATATATATATCGATCCCGGTTTCAATCTGAGAGGTCGCAATTACGGCACCGACATCGCCATCTGAAATCTGGGTAATTCGAGCCCCGGCGGCCCGAATATCTGCGATCAACTTCTGGTGCCGTGGTCGATCGAGCACACAGACGACAAGATCTGAAACGTCACCTTTTTTCGCCTTGGCCAACTCGGCCAGATTTTCGGCCGGACTGGCGTCAATATTGATCACACCGTCGGGCAATCCGGCACCAACGGCAATTTTATCCATATAAACGTCCGGAGCATTCAAAAAACCGCCTTCTTCGGCCAACGCAATGACCGCCATGGCATTGGACCCGCCCTTAGCGGTGATCGTTGTTCCTTCCAACGGATCAAGGGCAATATCCAATTTGGGCCCGGCCCCGGAACCAACCTTCTCGCCGATATAAAGCATTGGCGCTTCGTCGCGTTCGCCTTCGCCAATGACCACAGTGCCGGCGATCTCCATCCCGTTCAACGACTTGCGCATCGCGTCGACGGCGGCGGCGTCGGCTTCTTTTTCGTCGCCCCGCCCCATCCACTTGGCCGCCGATAAGGCGGCCGCTTCGGTTACGCGAACGGTTTCTAGTGCAAGATTACGGTCCATAATTTCCCTAGCCTTTATAAATCCTGCCGCCGGTCAAAGCGGCTCAATGCGGATCATGTGGGGCGGCTCAACAGTGCCGTCCATGGCGCCGATACTTTCTAAAGCCCGGCGTATCGAGGTTTCGCTTGTCTCGTGAACGGTTATGACCACAGGGACTGCTTCGGTCTCAGAACGGCCACGTTGTAGCATTGATTCGATTGAGACCTGCTGGTCCTTGAAGGCAGCGGTCACCCCGGCAATTACCCCCGGTCGGTCGGCAACAGTCAGCCGGATATAGTAGGCACCCACATGCGCCTCCATCGGCGCCCGCGCCAAAGGTTGCAATTGCGGCGCCGGCAAACCAAAAACCGGCGTTCGGCGACCGGCGGCCAAATCAACCAAATCGGCAACGACGGCTGAAGCGGTTGGCCCCGCTCCGGCGCCCCTGCCCTCAAACATTGTGTCGCCGACAAAATCGCCCGATGCGACGACGGCGTTAAAGACACCCTCGACATGGGCGATCGCACTGTCTTTATCGATCATGCAAGGATGAACGCGTTGCTCTAACCCTTGCCCGGTTAACCGGGCGCTGCCCAATAATTTGATCCGGTAGCCAAGGGTTTCGGCAAATTCAATATCGACTGGGGAAATCGCGCGAATACCCTCGATATATACGCCGCCGAAATCAACCTCAGCGCCATAGGCGAGGCTGGCCAGCAGGGCGAGTTTATGGGCCGCGTCAAAGCCGTCCACGTCAACAGACGGTTCTGCTTCCGCATATCCCAATTTCTGCGCTTCGGCCAAGACGTCGTCGAAGGCGCGGCCGGTTTGCCGCATTTCGGTCAGGATGTAATTGCAGGTTCCATTTAGGATCCCATAAATCTTGGATATGGAATTACCGGCTAACCCTTCGCGGATCGCCTTAACGATCGGAATTCCTCCGGCAACCGCCGCCTCATACCCAATATTGAGTTCACGTGATTCGGCAGATCGCGCGAGTTCAGTGCCGTGAATGGCGAGCAGCGCTTTGTTGGCCGTTACAATATCGCGTCCGGCACCAATAGCAGCATCGCACACCGCTTTCGCCGGGCCGTCCTCACCACCGATTAACTCAACGACAACATCGGCCTCTGCTTCACCGGCCATCACCGCTGCATCGTCAAACCACCGTGCGCCCGAGAGATCGACCCCCCGGTCCTTCGATTTGTCGCGGGCCGAAACTGCTGTAACGACAATCGGGCGTCCCGCCTTTAAAGTCAGGCTATCTGCATGTTTATGCAACAGCTCTATCGTTCCAGCGCCAACCGTTCCCAGCCCAGCAACGGCAATTCTTAGCGGGTCTGTCATTGCGCCGCCGCCTCCGTTTTTACGGACCCCTTGTCGCGGCTGTCATTTGAACCGGAAAAGAACTGTTTCAAATTGCGTGCGGCCTGGCGAATACGCTGTTTGTTTTCAACCAGCGCGATGCGAACAAATCCCTCGCCATGCTCGCCAAAACCCAGTCCCGGAGATACGGCGACTTCTGCTTTTTCCAACAATAATTTCGAAAACTCAACACTGCCTAAATGCGCAAACCGTTCTGGCACCGGGGCCCAGGCAAACATTGTCGCCGGCGGTGAGGGAATAGTCCAACCGGCACGTCCGAACGCATCGACCAGGACATCCCTGCGTCCCCGGTAAATCTTCCGCGTTTCCTCAACGCATGCCTGATCGCCGTTGAGCGCTGTTGTCGCGGCCACTTGGATCGGGGTGAACGCACCATAGTCGAGATAGCTTTTCATCCTGGCAAGGGCGGCGATCAGCTTCGGGTTCCCGGCGGCAAAACCGATCCGCCACCCCGGCATGGAATATGTCTTGCTGAGGGATGTAAATTCAACGGCAATGTCCTTGGCCCCTGGAACCTGAAGAATGGATGGCGGCGGGTCGCCGTCAAAATAGATCTCGGCATAAGCAAGGTCAGACAGAATATAAATCTCGTGGAACCGGCAAAACTCGACAATCTCCCCGTAAAAATCCAGATCAGCGACAAGGGCGGTTGGATTCGACGGAAAATTGAGCACCAGTGCGATTGGTTTGGGTACCGAGTGAATGACGGCTCTGGCAAGTGCTTCGAGCATCGGCTTACCTGGCGTCACCGGCACCGACCTGACCGAGCCATTGGCAATAATAAAACCGAACTGATGGATTGGATAGGATGGGTCGGGGCTCAAAATTACGTCGCCGGGAGCGGTAATCGCCAGGGCTAAGTTGGCCAGCCCCTCTTTCGATCCAATCGTTGCAACAATCTCACGTTCCGTGTCGAGTTCGACGTTGAACCGGCGTTGATAATATCCGGCCAGGGCACGACGCAAACCGGGAATGCCCCGTGAGTTCGAATATCGATGCGTCCGCGGATCGGCAACTGTCTCGACGAGCTTTTCGACAATATGAGCGGGCGTCGGCAAATCGGGATTGCCCATGCCAAAATCAATGATGTCATGTCCGTCATTGCGCGCTTTAGCCTTCATCGAATTCACTTCGGCGAAGACGTAGGGCGGCAGTCGTTTTATGCGATAAAAATTGTCATCCATCGGTGAGATCTCGGTGGGCAATCGTTGCGTAAACAGCCAGGCGATCGAGCCTAGCTAAGGGGCTCGCGGCACATCAATAGCATGTTGCGCATTTAAACCGACATTTGTTTTTTTCTGTTCTCTTCTGTTGTTTTTGGTCAATTTCAGCCGTTAATTACGGAGATAAATTTCTGCCCGACGATTGCCGGCCTCGGCTTCAACTGAATTCTCGCGATACGCCGGTTCATTGGTCCCAACCCCGCGAACGGTAATATGTTCGACCAGCACGCCAGCGCCGATCAGCCCATCGGCCACAGCGTTCGCCCGTGCCATCGAGACGTCTAAACTGGCACGTTCGGCAGTAATCGCGTCGGCGCCGGTTACCGCGCGTAAGGTGGTACCACTTGCATGGCCGACAATAAAAATATCCGCCTCGGTAAGGGCCGCAATTTCCGCGACCTGGGCCAAAATCGCAAAATCCTGATCGGCCAACGACGTTGTATTAAAGTCAAACTGGATGACAGCCACCCGTATCTGTTCGCCGAACGCCAATTCCCGGCGCAATTGGTCTATCCCTTGCGGGTCGGGGGCCGGACCGCGATAAGTTCCACCAATCGCACCGGCGCGAATTGCCGCGTCTTGGGACGACGTCGAGGTCTGCACGCCAAGCGGTATTGCCGCTCCGCTTTGGCGTAAAACTTGCCCCGAATTCGTTGCACTGCTCCGATCGGCGATAAGGGCTCGTTGGATCCCGTCTCGCGACGCTATTGCCGGTCGTTCCGGCACATCACTAAGCTCTGGATACGGATCGTTAGCAGCTTCGGCAATGGCTTGCCTTGATCTGTCTCTTGCGACAATCGCATTTTCTGTTTCCGGTGCAACGACCTCCCGCTCAAACGGGTTCAACCGGTCTACAGCCGAACATCCCGATACCAAAAACGCGACAAGTACCGCACTTCCCAGATATTTTCGGATATTTAATGCATAACCGACCATATTTCGCATATTTCCCGTTCCTAACAAAAAATGCCGCAGTCCAAGTTTGCCCTATTGCATTGGCAGCGAACAAGCCATTAAGTTGCGATATGTTGCAGCGCAGCAATTGGCACCCATATGCATAGCTGCCAGGCTCAATAATTCAATTCAACAGGCTGTGCCCGAGTATAGAGGCCTGAGTATAGAGGCCTGAGTATAGAGGATAGTGAAATGACCGATCAACCGAGTGAGCAATCGTCGGGACAAAATCCAGCGTCGGGACAAAATCCAGCGGATTTTTCGGCCACATTTGGCCGGATTGCCCAGCGCAGCCAAGAAGTGTTGTCCCAATTCTTGAAAAACCAGGCAGACACGTCTTTCGGGCCAGACAATACTCCCAATAGCGATCCGCTGAATATCGGCAGCGCCTTCTTGGAAATGACCCAACGGCTGGCAAGTAATCCCAGCGCCGTCGTCGAAACCCAAATGGGCATGTGGCAAGATTATCTTTCGCTCTGGCAAAACACGACCCAGCGCATGATGGGCCAAGAAGCTGAGCCCATTGTGGAACCAGCAAGCGACGACCGGCGATTTAGCGACGATGCCTGGAGCGAAAACCTAGTTTTTGATTATTTCAAGCAGTCTTATCTGTTGTCGGCAAAATGGCTCCAGGAATCCGTGCGCCAAGCAGAGGGGCTGGATGATAAGTCAGCCCAAAAAGTCGATTTCTATACTCGCCAATTCATCGACGCGATGGCGCCCTCGAATTTCGTCATGACCAATCCGACGGTATTACAAGAAACCCTGGATAGCGGCGGCGAAAACCTGCTCAAAGGGTTGGAAAACCTGCTGGGTGATCTAGAAAAGGGCAATGGCCAAATTCGCATCACCCAGACTGACGAGGACGCATTTGAAGTCGGCAAGAACCTCGCTTTAACCGGTGGCGAGGTGGTATTCCGCAACGCCTTATTTGAGCTTATCCAATATACGCCGACCACCGAGAAAGTCGCCAAGCGGCCACTGCTCATCGTTCCGCCGTGGATCAACAAATATTACATTCTCGATCTTAACGAGAAAAAGAGTTTCATCGCCTGGTGCGTCGCTCAAGGCCATACGGTTTTTACCATCTCCTGGATTAACCCCGATGCCTCCCTGGCCGATAAGAGTTTCGAAGATTACATGTCCGAGGGCCTGATCACAGCCATCGATACCGTCGAGGCGATTACCAGCGAGGCATCGATCAACATGGTCGGCTATTGCCTCGGTGGCACACTGCTGTCGGCGAGCCTGGCCTATATGGAAGCTGTCGGCGATAAGCGCGTCCAATCAGCGACGTTTCTCACCTCGATGATCGATTTCGCCGAATCCGGTGAGCTAGGTGTTTTCATCGACGAAGAGCAGCTCCAGGCGCTTGAAGCACAAATGAGCGAGACCGGCTATCTCGAAGGATCATCAATGGCCGGGACCTTTAATATGCTGCGCGCCAATGATCTAATCTGGTCATTTGTCGTCAATAATTATCTGCTCGGCAAAGACCCTTTCCCTTTCGACCTGCTGTATTGGAACTCAGATTCAACACGCATGCCGGCAGCAATGCACAGCTATTATCTGCGCAAAATGTACCAAGAAAACTTGCTCGTTCAGCCCGGTGGACTGACTTTAGGCGGGCAATCAATTGACGTCTCGACGATCAAAACGCCCAGCTATTTTCTCTCGACCAAGGAAGATCATATCGCCCCTTGGAAATCGACCTATTCCGGGATGTCGTTATTTTCCGGGCCGACCCGTTTTTGCCTTGCCGGATCAGGACATATTGCCGGTGTGGTAAACCCACCGGCGGCTAATAAATATTTTTACTGGGAAAACACGAAAACACCAAAATCCGCCGACGGGTGGTTTGACGGTGCGGCTCGACAAGATGGATCCTGGTGGCCGGCTTGGGGCAAATGGCTGAAACGCCACGACGGCGGCCAAATAGCGGCAAGAAAGCCAGGCTCAGCGAACTTCAAATCACTTGGGGCGGCGCCGGGGACTTATGTTTTGTCACGGGATGGCGACAGCAGTAATCAGCCGGATTAATTCGGCGACTGGCGCTCCATGGCCAAAAACTCTGCCGCCAATTCTTGATAATGCTTGGCCGACCAATCAAAGTTCGCGATTTCCTCTTCACGGAGGTCTCGTAATTTTTTTGCTGGAACGCCGGACCATAATTCGCCGCTACGAACAATTTTTCCCGGCGTGACCAAGGCACCGGCGGCGACCATGGCGCCGGTTTCAACCCGCGCGCCATCCAGGATGCAGGCTTTCATGCCGACAAAGCTCCGGTCTTCCAACGTGCAGGCGTGCAACATTGCCATATGGCCGACGGTCACGTCGTTGCCGATATAGGTGCCCTGAACATTGTCTTGAACGTGGATCACCGTACCGTCCTGGATATTAGTTCCCGTGCCGATACGAATTTCTTCGACATCAGCACGGATTGTCACGCCATACCAAATGCCGCAACCCAGACCGATTGCAACATCGCCGATTATCGCCGCAGTACCGGCGACAAAGACATCCGCGCCGATTTGGGGCATGACCCCTTTATAGGGCTGAATGAGACCAGGCATAGGTGGCTCCTTTTTCTACGATCCGGGTGACGACCTGCTACCACGGGTCCCCGGCCCCAACCAAGACCCATATCGACTTGGCGTTGGCAAACTTGTCCAAGCACTATAGACACAACTTAAATCGCACTCAGGATCGAACTCAATGTCATCTCAGTCAAACGCAGATATCCAAATTGAAACTCTATACAGCGCCGCCGAAATCGCGACCTGCGTGACCCGCATGGCGGCGGAAATTTCGGCTGCCCTGCCCGGGGAAATCGTCATTCTATCGCTGTTGAAAGGAAGTTTCATGTTTACCGCTGACCTCGTGCGGGCTCTCCATGCACGTGGAACGACGAGCCGCATTGAATTTCTTAAAGTGTCGAGCTATGGCGACCGGACATCTAGTTCGGGCACGGTTCGGGTCGATGGTGACCTGCCCCAAGACCTCGAAAACAAGTCGGTTTTGCTCGTCGATGATATTCTCGATACCGGGCACACCTTGAACTGGGTGCGTAATCTCGTCGGCGCTTCGGGAGCAGAGTCGGTGACCGCTGCGGTCCTGCTCGACAAACCGTCCCGCCGCGAAGCTCCCTTCAAAGCCGACTTTATCGGCTTTGAAATTCCGGATAAATTCGTCGTCGGTTACGGTATTGATTATGCGCAAAAATTCCGTGACCTCCCCTATATCGGCGCGGTCCAGACTTAATGTCAGGGCATCATCGGTCCCTGTTGCAGCGCCAGAGTTTCCTCAAAGCCCGCCATCACATTCATATTCTGTATGGCTTGCCCCGACGCGCCTTTGACCAAATTATCCGTCGCCGACAAAATTATCGCGTGACCCGGCCGCCGATCAGGGAACACGCCCAACAGACACAAATTCGAGCCACGCACATCATGGGTCGCCGGGCTGACGCCTTCAGCCGTGACGTGCACGAAGGGCTCATCGACATAGCGCTTCGTCAGGCTGGCCCTAAGGTCAGCAAGCGAGGCATCCGGCGCCAATGTCACGTAGCAGGTCGCAAGAATGCCCCGGTTCATCGGGACAAGGTGGGGCGTGAAGGAAATCGTCACCGGCTGACCCGCCGCCGCCGACAACTCCTGCTCCATCTCGCCGGTATGGCGGTGGCTGGCGATTTTATAGGCAATGAGGCTTTCGCTCACCTCCGAATGCAGGCTTGATTGGCGGACCGCACGCCCGGCGCCGGAGACACCCGACTTGGCATCAATGATGATATTTTCTGGTGCAATCACCCCGGCGGCAAGGGGCGGCAATAATGCCAGCTCGACGGTCGTCGTATAACATCCTGGGTTGGCGACCAGCCGCGCTTTGGCAATATCTTCCCGATAGAATTCGGTCAACCCGTAGACGGCCTCATCCTGCAATTGGGTGGCTTGATGGTCGGCCCCATACCATTCCATGTAATCAACTGGATCACGCAACCGAAAGTCCGGCGACAGGTCGATCACCTTGGCGCCGCCATCTGATTTCAAAATATCTCCCACCACGGTTTGGGTA
The DNA here is from genome assembly GCA_021774575.1 of Alphaproteobacteria bacterium. Taxonomy (GTDB): domain Bacteria; phylum Pseudomonadota; class Alphaproteobacteria; order UBA6615; family UBA6615; genus JAJFIX01. The sequence goes on from JAJFIX010000031.1 coordinate 238,000, forward strand.
ATCCCGTGGGGCAATCCGCAAAAAACGAAATCAGCCCGATCAAAGTCGGCATCTTCGATGCGGATGAGGTCCGGCAGGTTAAGCCGTGCCAGATGCGGATAAATCGCCGACATCGACTGACCGGCCAATTTATTGGCGGTCAAAAAGGAAATCTCGGCTTGGGGATGCTGGTCAAGCAGGCGCACCAATTCGGCGCCCGCATATCCGCTGGCCCCTAGAATACCGATCTGCAATTTTTTCGCCATACTGGACATCGCGCCCTCGCTTGTTGGAAGGCGCCCGCATTACAAAGAATGCAGGGCGATTGCAATAGTATTTAGGTCAGATATTTATAATTTCGCCAAATGTTGGGTCAACAAATCATAAAAACCGTCGGCATCGACTTTGTAGATCCAATTGGTATTTTCCGGCCGCCCGGTGACTCGCCAAAAATCAACTGCCGTGTGCCCCATGGTCAGGTCCGACTGGGTTTCGATAGCCACATTGACCTGCTTGCCAGTAAATAAGTCCGGTGCCAAAAGATACGCGACGGTACACGGATCATGCAGCGGCCCGCCTTCGGACCCATATTTCTCCATATCGTGACGGTCGTAAAATTCGAGCATGTCGTGGGCCGCGCGCCCGACATCACTGCCGATTGCCCCAATCGCGGCCAATCTTTCCGCCGTCGTGATGACTTGGTGGGTCGCATCCAGCCCCATTGCCGTTATCGGCCGCCCGCAAGAAAAAACGATATGGGCTGCGTGTGGATCAACCTGGATATTAAATTCCGCCGAAGGCGAGCTATTTCCACCCTCGCGCATGGCCCCACCCATGAGAACGATTTCGGCAATCTTTGGCACGATAGAGGGTTCACGAACGATGGCCATGGCAATATTGGTCAGCGGCCCGGTCGGCACCAAAGTGATACTTTCATCAGCGGCGGCAAGGAGCGTCTCGATAATGAAATCGACGCTGTGTTCCGGCCTTAACGGTGTTTCCGGGTCATAGATTTCAACCCCATCGATACCGGTTTTGCCGTGAACCGCCTCGGCGGTCATCAGTGGGCGAAGCATGGGGCGGATACAGCCAGCAAAAACTGGAATATCCTGGCGCCCGCCAATATCACACATGATGCGCGCATTGCGTTGGGTAAGGTTCAACGGGACATTCCCGGCCACAGTCGTAATACCCAAAATATCGAGCTCCGCCGGCGCGGCAAAGGCGAGCAACAGCATGATTGCGTCGTCCTGACCTGGATCACAATCAATGATAATGGGGCGTGCCGTCATTTCGTCCGATACCTATTATTTTGAATATGGGGTTTCAAGCTGGTCGATGAGGCGCTTTAGGGTTTGGCGAAATTGCGCCTCATTTGCCCCCATCAGAATTGCGTCTTCAAAGGCTTCACGAACGATATCATTGATCTCGGCAATATTTTCGCGCATTGCGACAAGTTTCTCGTCACACGCCAGAGGATCTCCGGCTGTGTCCAGCCATTCTTCAGGTTCGTAATTTTTGTTGGTCAAGTCGCAACCTCGTCGCCACCACCAAGTTTACTGGCAAGCGACGCTTCCAGAAATTTGTCGATGCCCCCATCCAGAACTGATTGGGCGTTCCCTATTTCGACATTTGTCCGCAAATCCTTGACCATTTGATAGGGCTGCAAAACATAGGATCGGATTTGATGCCCCCAGCCAATTTCCGTCTTGGCATCGGCTTCGGCTTGGGCGGCATCTTCGCGAATTTTGAGTTCTCGCTCATAAAGCCGGGCACGCAGCATATCCATTGCCTGCGCTCGATTACGGTGCTGGGAGCGATCATTCTGACATTGAACGACAATGCCGGTCGGCTCATGGGTTATCCGAACAGCGCTGTCTGTTTTATTGACATGCTGACCACCGGCACCGGATGCGCGATATGTATCAACGCGCAAATCCTTGTCTTCGATATCAACTTCGATCGTATCGTCAATGAGCGGATAGACCCAAACCGAGGCAAAACTTGTGTGTCGTCGCGATTGGCTGTCGAAGGGTGAAATTCGGACTAAACGGTGGACGCCGGTTTCGGTTTTTAGCCAGCCATAGGCGTTCAATCCGGCGATTTTGATTGTTACGGATTTGAGCCCCGCCTCTTCGCCCGCACTCTCTTCAATCCATTCCACTTTGAAGTCACGTTGGTCGGCCCATCTCGTATACATCCGAGTTAAGATTTCAGCCCAGTCCTGGCTTTCGGTCCCTCCCGCCCCAGCATGAATTTCGAGGAAACAGTCGTTGCTGTCGGCTTCACCCGACAGCAAGCTCTCCAATTCCAATGAAGCGGCAAGATCGCGCAGGCGTTCTAGCTCGGCCTCGGCTTCTGCGATGACCGTCTGATCGTCTTCGGCTTCGCCCATCTCAATGAGTTCCAGACCTTCATCAACGCCGGTTTCGAGCTCCGTCACGACGGCCAAGGATTTTTCTAATTGGGTGCGCTCGCGCATGACTTTTTGCGCATTATCCGCATCGTCCCAGAGACCGGTGTCTTCGACGGCCGCGTTCAGTTCCTCGAGACGTCGATTTGCCTTATCCCAGTCAAAGATGCCTCCGAAGCAGTTCTATCGAGCTTCTGATTTCATCTGCAAGCTGAAGGTTTTCTGCGCGCATGGTCAATCCATTTCAAAACGGGTTTATAAAAGTAAAGCTGAGTGAGCCTAATATATGCCCGACTGACCGTCACCGCTCAAGGCGCTTGGCGACGTAATCCCGCCACTACCATTCGGACCACCCGTCGCCAGACTACCCACCGCAGGCGGCCCGGTACCCTCCTTGAAAGCCTCCAGGATGACCCTTTCCGTCGACGGTCCCGCTAGCGCGCCGGTGGCGGCATCCACCCGGATCAACCGCACTCCTTCGGGCACGCGAAACGGCGTCGCCGGTTGATCCGCAAGGGCCGCTGCCATGAAATCGCGGAAAATTGGCGCGGCTGCGGACGATCCCGTTTCCCGGCGGCCCAAAGTACGAGGCGTGTCAAACCCGACAAAAACACCGGCGACGAGGTCGGGTGAAAACCCGATAAACCAGCTGTCGATACTGTCGTTGGTGGTTCCGGTTTTACCGCCCAGAGGTTTGCCAACCGTGGCCACCCGGACACCCGTGCCGCGTTGGACGACACCTTGGAGCATCGACACCATTTGATAGCCCGTAGCTTCGCTGACAATTTGTTCGCGAATATCAGGAATGACCGGCGGTGCCTGTCCTTCCCAGGTAACATTTTCGCAGCCGTCACATGGGCGCGTATCATGCCGGAACACAGATGCCCCGGTCCGATCCTGGATCCGGTCGATAAATGTCGGCTCGATCCGATGACCTCCATTGACGATCATCGCATAGGCCGCCGTCAGGCGCATGAGCGTGGTTTCGCTGGCGCCGATTGACATGGAAAGAATGCGCGGCAGTTCGTCGGCAACGCCGAATGCCTCGCCATACTCGGCAACCATGTCCAAACCAACCGCTTGTGCCAGCCGAACGGTCATCAGATTTCTTGATTTTTCGATGCCGAGACGCATCGGGCTCGGACCATAAAATCGATTGGAGTAGTTTTCCGGTTTCCACCGGCCAAGCTCGGGTCCCTGATCGATGACGATCGGCGCATCCATGACGATGGTCGAAGGCGTGAAGCCGGAATCCAGTGCGGCCATATAAACAAAGGGCTTGAAGGCCGACCCCGGTTGGCGCCACGCTTGGGTCGCGCGATTAAAAACGCTGGTTTCGGCATCATAGCCGCCGACCATCGCCAAAACACGGCCGGTATGAGGATCGAGAGAAATAATGCCGCCCTGTATTTCGGGGACCTGGCGCAATCCGAAGCTATCAGCTGGATAGTCGTCGCCATCACCATTCGCTGTCACCGCCTCGACCAAAATAACATCGCCAGGCATCAACACGTCAGAAACAGCATTTATTTCGGGGCCTAGGGCCTGATTGGCCAGCGGTGTCCGCGCCCAGGCAAGTTCGGATAGCGGCAGACCCCCGATTCGGCCACCTGGTGCACTGCCGATTAGGCCAATTTCGGCTGCCGTGCCGACCGTATCGAGAACGACAGCCAACAGCCAATCGCGGCTCCCAGCCGGGGCCGGGATTTCAACTAACTGAGCCTGCCAGTCATTCAACTCGGCGATACGCTCTACCGGTCCTCGCCAACCGTGGCGTCTGTCATAGGCTTCCAGGCCGTCACGCAAAGCGGTAACCGCTGCCTGCTGCAATTCCGGATCTAGGGTGGACCGCACCGAGAGCCCCTCTTTATAAAGAAAATCCTCATCGTCGTAGCGGTCAATAATTTCCCGGCGAATTTCCTCGGCGAAATAGGGCGCGTCAACATATTCGGCTGCCCCCAACCCGCTCACATTAATCTCTAATGCCAACTCCCGGTCGCGGATTTCAGGGCCGATATATCCGTCTATCGCCAACCGATATAAAACATAGTTTCGCCGGGTGAGCGCCGCCTCCGGCCGTCGGACGGGATGATAATTATTTGGCGCCTTGGGCAATCCGGCAAGGAACGCGGCTTCCCCAATGCTGAGTTCTTCTAGGCTTTTGTCGAAATAATTGATCGCGGCAGCCGCGACCCCATAAGACCGAGCACCGAGATAAATCTCGTTTAGATACAATTCGAGGATTTCATCCTTGGTGAACGTTCGCTCGATCCGCCAGGCAATGATCATTTCCTTGATCTTGCGGGCAATCGTAATATCCTTGTTATCGAGCAAGAAATTTTGCGCGACCTGTTGAGTAATCGTCGAAGCGCCGACAGGCCTGCGACCCTGTCCAATATTTTTGATATTGGTCACAATGGCGCGCAAAATACCCTGCGGATCAATTCCCAAATGAGTATAAAACCGCTTATCTTCGGCAGAAATAAAGGCCTGCTTGACCAATTCGGGCACCGATTCAATCGGAATAAAAATCCGGCGCTCAGCCGAGAATTCAGCCAACAGACGACCATCGCCGGCATGCACCCGGCTGACCACTGACGGCTGATATTCGGACAGCGTATCCACCGTATCGGGCAAATCCTGACCGTAATAAATAAACGCCCCGGCAAGCGCCAGCACACCGCTAAGACTGGCAAGAACGCCAGCCCCCAAACCATAAAAAAATATTTTCCGCGCCAGTTTGAGCATCGAACTCACCATTGGGTGACCCTATCGGTGATCTCTAAAATTAAAATTCAGCACGGTGCTCTTTCGGACTCCGCGCATTCTCCCACCCCCAACGCAACGTTATATGAGCACAATGTGGCGTAATTGCAAATGCCATGTCAGTTGGCGCCCAAATTTCAAATATTAAGCGAGAACTTAGTTGCGACTGGCGCTTTGCTCGCTTTCGAAAAATCTGTCGATTGAGCGAAAAAACGACTCCGCAATTTGGTCGCGATAACTACGATCCATCAGCAATCGGGCCTCAGCCCGATTGGTAAGATAGCCCAGTTCCAAAAGAACCGACGGTACATCCGGTGCCTTCAAAACAGCAAATCCAGCCGACCGCCAAGGCCGATTTAGCATCGTCACATCGCGGCTGAATTCGGTGACAACCGCGTCACGGGCGAATGCGACCGACAATTCATTGGTCCTGGTTCGCGCAAAATCTATGAGTATCCCAGCAACATCGTCACCATAAACGTCCAAATCGAGCCCACCGATGATATCGGCTTTGTTCTCTTGTTGGGCCAATTCTTCGGTTTGCTCGTCAGATGCACGTTCGGAAAGTGTGTAAACGGAAAACCCTCTGGTATCGGAATCTGGATGGGAATTCGTGTGCAACGAGACAAAAAGATCGCCCTGCGCCTGTTGCGCTGCCCGAACACGGTCGCGTAGCGGGAGGAAAATATCCCGGTCCCTGGTCATCACAACGTCATAACGGCCCGATGCGGTCAACCGATCGCGCAGAATGCGGGCAAATGCCAAGACGATATCTTTCTCGTGAGTCCCCGCATAACTTGTCGCGCCTGGGTCAACGCCCCCATGACCCGCATCAATCACAATTACCGGCCGAGATCGCAATGGCCTGATAATAGGCCCGGCATCGGGCCGTGCATCAGGTAAGATCGCTGAATCTGCAACTTCGGGAGATGCCGCCCTATCGCGCGACGAGACCGCCGCTAAAAATTTTTCCCGATCTGTCGATTCTAGATCGATCACCAATCGCCACGGCAAGCCGTCTTCCGCTGGCAAGGCAAAATGTCCTGCGACTCTAGCTGGCCCCTTAAGATCAAGCACAACACGGCTGGTGCCAGGGCGGAACAAGCCGTAGCGGATCGTCTCTATCACCCCTGCACTGGCGTTCGTTTTGTCCGAAATCATATCAAACTCGACCGTCGGCAGATCGATGACAATGCGATAAGGATCGGTCATCTCAAATATTTCAGGCCGGGCCTCACCCGACACGTCGAGGACGACGCGCGTACTGTCGGGATGCAGGCCGAGCCGAATATCACTGACAAAAAGCGGTGCGGCGTCGCCAGGCGAAATACTCATCCCCCCGACCATGACCGCCACAGCCAAGCCAGCATAAAAGCTAGAGTGGGGTATGTGCGCCAAACGCATAAACCCGCGGGCCAAGCCTGACGGTAAATTAGAACCAAAAAATAAGTTAAACATCGTACAAATTGCCGTCCATTTTGAAGCCAGGATCCAGGTGCCGGACAACACCAATGTTTTTAATGCCAGACCCTTCTATATGTGTTTTGCAAGCTGCGTCGCAACCTATTCCCATCAACCCATTGTAAGCACACGTATTTGAATACCGGATGAATGAGGGCGAGAAGCTGATTGAAAATGGCGGTTGGGTAACGACGCAATTCTAAATTCATCGAATTCGGTCGTTAAACACGTTGTGAATGGGTTCAAGGGTCGCTATGTTATGATCGCAGACCTTCGCGAATCATGCCAATTAGCTATAAAGTCTTAAAGCGGAGGGGCCCTGGGGGCCTTAAGATTCGACCGAGAATTTGGATTTGCATTTATGGCACTCCCGACTTGAATGGGAACGCCTTTTGCGGGCCGTTTCGTTAAATTGAGCCCTTGAATTGAAAACTGGGCTCTCGCTTTACATATTTTATGTGGGCGGCACGCGGCAAATCTGGACCTTGATCGGGTACCCCCCCCCTGAACAGGCTCGTCCGTCGATACAGGATCCTTCGTTATCGGATTCTAATTTTTACTAGATGGTTTGCAATTGAGTTTTGGAAACATAAGGGATCGTTCTCGGCTGAAACGCTGAGTGAATGTTGCTAGTTGCTTCCCGTCCTGGAGGCCCAACTCGGGCGCCGTTTGACGGAAAAGCCGCGATATTCATGATCCCGCAGAGACGGGCCGCCTAACCTTGGCCTCGCGGATTGATGGCCTATTGCGCCACCGCAAGGGAGGGGGAGTCGGTTCGCGGAGATTAAAATGACGAAGAGAATGCTTATTGATGCAGCGCATGCCGAAGAAACCCGCGTTGTTGTCGCCGATGAAAAGCGGCTGATTGATTACGATCACGAAAGCAGCACCAAGAAACAAATCAAAAGTAATTTTTATCTGGCCAAAGTAACCCGGGTCGAGCCCTCGCTGCAGGCGGCCTTTGTGGATTTTGGCGGCAACAGGCACGGCTTCCTGTCGTTCAGCGAAATCCACCCGGATTATTATAAAATACCGGTCGAAGACCGCGAGGCGCTACTCGAGGAAAGCAAACCTGAGCCAGAAGGCGATGATGGCGACGAAGTCGAAAGCCAGGCCGAAGGCGAAACTTTCGAAGAGCTGGGCGGCGATGAGAGCGACGATATTGAGCGCGCCGGAGAAGCCCAACGCCGACGCGTTCGTTCGGCGACACGCCAATATAAAATCCAAGAAGTCATAAAACGCCGGCAAATTCTGCTAGTGCAGGTGGTCAAGGAGGAACGCGGCAACAAGGGAGCAGCGCTCACTACCTATCTGTCCCTTGCCGGCCGCTACTGCGTCTTGATGCCCAACACCGCGCGTGGTGGCGGAATATCGAGAAAAATAACGGCACCACAGCACCGCAAACGCCTGCGCACCATTCTACAGGACTTAGAGGTCCCGACCGGAATGGGCGTCATTTTGCGCACTGCCGGGGTTGAGCGCAGCAAGGCCGAGATCAAGCGGGATTATGAATATTTACGACGCCAGTGGGATGAAATTCGGGATCGCACCCTGGAATCGACGGCCCCGGCCCTGATCCACGAAGAAGGTAATGTCATCAAAAGAGCTTTACGCGATCTCTATGCTCGTGAGATTGAAGAAATCTTAATTGATGGCGATGAGGCCTATAAAACAGCCCGAAACTTCATGAAAATGATGGTTCCTTCGCACGTAAAGCGTATTCAGAAATATACCGACACCCAAATACCCATGTTCCATCGCTATGGGATCGAGGCGCAGCTAGATAGTATCTATGAGCTGAACGTCCACCTGCCGTCAGGCGGCTATATTGTCCTAAATTCGACAGAAGCCTTGGTCGCCATTGATGTCAACTCAGGCCGTGCCACACGCCAACGCAATATTGAGCAAACTGCCCTCCATACAAACCTGGAAGCGGCGGAAGAAGTCGCCCGCCAACTTCGTTTGCGCGATTTGGCCGGACTGGTTGTCATTGATTTCATCGACATGGAAGAGCAACGGAACAATAACGCGGTCGAGCGGCGGCTTAAAGAATCGATGCGGGTTGACCGGGCGCGTATTCAGGTCGGCCGGATTTCCCATTTCGGGTTAATGGAATTATCGCGCCAACGACTTCGCCCAAGCCTCTTGGAGGCCAGCAGCCGAACTTGCGATATCTGCGGCGGCGCCGGCGTGGTGCGTTCGACAGAATCGACATCACTCAAAGTGCTCAGGGCAATTGAAGAAGAAGGCATCCAAAAACGCACCCAGGAAATCAAGGTTTCCTTGCCAACATCTGTCGCGCTCTATGTGCTCAACGAAAAACGCAAATCTCTTTCCGATATTGAGCTACGACATGACCTCAGCGTTTCGATTACCGCGGATAATACATTAATCACACCCGATTTCCGGATCGAACGTGTTGGCGGCCAAAATACGGGCGAAGCCGACAGTAAAGAAACGCGGGAGCGTAGCGGTGGGCGCAGAAATAATGAACGACGCGGCCCGGCGCGCCCTGACCGAATTACCGGAGAGGGTGAACAAGCCAATAACGAGAATGGCGAAGATCGCGGCCGTCGCCGTCGCCGTCCGCGCCGTCGGCGAGACGAAGAGGCGAGAAACCCCGAGACCACAGAAATAGCGGTTTCGACAACCTCTCCGACCGACGAAACTGCGCGTGCAACGGAGCAAGTGGCGGACGGGCAAAATGAACCGAGCAATGCCGACACAACCAGAAATGCAGACGGCCGCCGTCGTCGGCGCCGCGGTCGTGGTGGGCGTCGGGGACAGTCCGCAGCATCCCCGGATACCGGCAGGACTGAGACCTCCGAAATAACACAGCCCGAAATACAAGAGGGCGTTACCCAGGTAGCAGCAGCCGAAGTCACACCGGAAGACAAACGTGAAGACGCGAGTAGTGACGCCCCTGCCCGGCCGCCCCGTAGCCGATCCCGGCGTGGCACCAGAAGCCGAAGCAACGGGAGTACAGCCAGCCCGACTGAAGAGAATGCGAGCACAATTGATGCCGTGCAAGCAACGGAAGTGCAAAGCGCAGCAGATGATACCGAGGCAAAAGCGGCTGAAACCGCACCAAGCCCAGCCAAAGCTAGGCGCCGCACGAGCACTGGACGAGGCAGAGGCCGCCGTCCTGCTGCGGCTAAGGCTGAACAAGAAACTGAAGATGCGGCGCCAGGAGAAGTTTCTGCCCCGGTAAACGACAATTCGGGCTCGGAGACCTCTGCCAAACCGAAAGCAAGCGAAAGCAAGCCTGAGGCACCGATCGCCGAAAGTGACGCGCCTGTCGGTGGCGGCGCTGTGCCGGCGACGAAGCGTTCGTCACGCAAGGGCTGGTGGAATAGGGTTACCGGGTAATTTATGATGCCGCGAGGCGGCCCTCAGCCGGGCCGCCGCCGCTCGTGCCAACCAACCAGCCTCTCAACAGCCTTTTGCGTGTCTTCGTTGGACCCGGAAAAGCAAAACCGGACAAAACGATTGCCGCGGAACGGATCGAAATCGATGCCCGGTGTCGCCGCCACACCGGCTTCACGCAGCATTAAGTGGCAAAATTGCGTGCTGTCATTTGTTAAGTTCCCAACGTCGGCATAAATATAAAAAGCGCCATCTACCGGCGCGATTTTGTCGAACCCCGCTGCGGGCAGACCGTCGAGCAAAACCTGCCGGTTGCGGGCATAGGCGGCAACATTCTCACGCAGTTCCTCATGGCAATCGAACGCCGCCATCGCAGCGATCTGCGACAAGGTTGGCGTCGAGATAAAGAGATTTTGTAATAAACGTTCAACCGAGCGGACTAAGTCTTGTGGCACAACAAGCCACCCGATCCGCCATCCCGTCATAGAGAAATATTTGGAAAAACTATTTACGACGATTGCCTGCTCGAAATTTGCCGCTGTAACCGGCGCCGCCTCATAGCTTATGCCATGGTAAATCTCGTCGGAAATCATACGAATACCGGTATTTTCACAATGGCGGTACAGAGCCTCTAACCCATCTCCATCCAACACGGTTCCCGCCGGATTGCTTGGGGAGGTTACGATTAATCCATCAATATGGCCCTCAATTTTCGCTGCCAATTCGCTAGTCAGCTGAAATCGATCTTTAACGGTGCTCAAGACAGAAACAGTCTCAACACCCAATGCCGCCAACATATTTCGATAGGCCGGATATCCGGGCGCGGCCATCGCCACCCGGTCGCCATGGTCGAATACGGCGAGTGTGGCGATCAGAAACCCTGCCGAAGACCCTGTTGTTACGACAATTCTTTCTGCTCCAACATCAACACCGTAAGAGTCGCGATAATGATCGGCAATTCGTTGCCTAAGGTCGGGCAAGCCCAATGCGTCGCAATATCCGAGCCGATCCTCGTCTAGTCCGCGCTTTGCCGCCTCAATGACCCCACGAGGCGCCGATGTACTTGGCTGCCCCACCTCCATATGAACGATGTTTTCGCCCACTGCCTCGCGATCGCCGGCAGCGCGCATCATATCCATAACAATGAAGGGATCGACGGCTCCCCTGGCCGAATGTTTTATCGCCATTGCAACTCTCCCCCGGAGATCTAACGGCTCGCAACCGGGGCGGCGACACCGCTTACCCTAGGGTCAGCTTGGGCCGAACAGACAGGCGATCGAGGCAATCCTCCAGGGCAATGCACGGCCGAAACAGATCCAATAGTTGCGCTGCCGATCAATCGATGGCCACGATTTCCCAAACCGTCTATCAACGACCGCGCCAAACCGTTTTCGTAGAGCAAGATATCTTCGCGCCCGTAGGCCGCTTGCACCCGCGGCGTGGCAATTGCATCAACGAGGGTCTTGTTATCGTGCAGCACCAGCGCTGTGACTTGAGCCAGCGCACTAACACCACCCAATCCGCCACCCGAGGCGGCCGCATAAAAAACCAAATTATTTACTTTATTGACCAGCATCGCGACGCCGGTCGGCGTTGCCAGGGCGCCCGGATCAGCCATTGGCGCTCCCAATATAACGCCGGTTCCAGGTACAATCTTGCCGATACCGAAGGGCGCGTTCATCGAAAAGCTACAGGCCACGCTCGACCCGAACCGATCCACCGCAACCAGGCCAGCCGAATCATGAACCAAATCAAGCGCCGTGCGGGTTAGATTTGGACCGGGGGGTATATGGCGTTGCGCATCATAACGTCCCGCCATCGCTTGCAGAATAACGGGTCCGATCAGATCATTTTGGGTCGTCGATGCAGTAAGGTTCAGCACCCAATCTTGCAGACCGGCCATCGCCAGCAGCTGCGCCTCGGCAAACATGTGGGTTTTGCTTTGGGCGTCAGAACGAATGTAGCGATCTTGGTCGGTAAAAAACGCCATTTGGGCCGCGGCCAATGCGCTTCCGTCACCTGGTGGTGGCGCAAAATTGAGTACATGCGATCCAAATTCGAGGCTGATTGGCGCCAGAAATTCGGGCGCATAATTATCCATATCGTCAAACGCCATGACGACACCGGTGGAATTGACCGCACTGACGAACTCGCGGGCAAAATCACCGTCATATAATAGGATCGGGTCTTGGGCCGTTAACCGCCCCAAAAAATCAGCCAATTCGGGCTGGACCAAGACATCTCCTTCGCCAAGCAGGAAGCCACCCCGCCCGAAAGTACGAGCAAAATCGGGACTGTTACGCACCTGAACCGGCGCCGATGCCAATTGGTCGGCTAAGGCGCGCGATATCGTATGCCCGTCGCGCGCCAGCTCGATTGCCGGCGCGATTAACTGTTCCCAGCGTTTGCGACCATAGCGCGCATGCAAAGCGGCCATGCCCCTGGGGTTACCCGGAACCATAGCAATATCGCGACCAGGAAAGCGCCCCGCGCCCTGCGCGAGTTGGTTCAGATAGTTGAACGGCACAAAAATGAGTGCGTCGTCGCGCCCATCGGCGACGTTATGAATTAGACAATTCCCGCCGCCCCCAAGTCCGGCCGACCCAGGCAAGGTCACCGCCATCGCAAAATAGGCTGCGATGGCCGCATCGGCGGCATTTCCACCGAGCGATAGCACATTACGCCCGATTACCGCCGCCCGCGGCTCATCGGCAACGACCACACCGGCGAAATTTGCAATCACGCCGGGGCCGACATCGGCCAACACCACCTCTCTTTGGCCCCGAGGTTGCCCATTTCCAAAAATCGACTGGGTTGCCGAGCCCAAAATCGAAGAATTTTCGCTGCAACCGGTAATTACCAGCGCCAGAGTAAGGGCTGCCAACCCGCTCGTCGATCCAAATTTCATTCGCCGTCTCATGCTTTGCCGTCCGATACGTTGACGCCCGATAGTCGAGGCCCTACTTTTAGGTCTGGAGTCCCATTGTATAAAGGTACTGAAAAACGTGCGCATTTCTGGATTTGCCGCCATTCTGTTCGTCATATTCGCTGAAACCGTTTTGGCCACACCTGCGGCGGCTCAATCACGTAATATATCTCTGATTCGGGACGCCGAGATCGAATCTACGATCCGCAGCTTCGCATCTCCAGTTTTTAGCGCCGCCGGTCTTGATCAAAACGCCATCCGCGTCCACCTTGTTGCCGACTCAACACTTAACGCCTTCGTTCTCGGCGGGCAACGAATCTTCATTAATACCGGATTATTGCAGCGCGCCGAACATCCTGGCCAGCTCATTGGCGTGATTGCGCACGAGGCCGGTCATGTTGCCGGCGGTCATTTGTCGCGCTTGCGATCAGAGCTGGGAAACGCAACGGTAAAGACGATTTTATCGACGGTTCTCGGCATCGCCGTCGGCATTGTATCCGAAAGCCCCGCCGCCGGAATTGCTGTCCAGTCGGGCGGCCTGCAATTAAGTCAGCGTGGGGTACTCTCTTTTACCAGAGCCATGGAAGCATCCGCCGATCAAGCCGCACTCCGCTACCTCGACCAAGCGGGCATTTCATCCGTCGGAATCAAGGAATTCCTGACAATTTTAGGCAATCAATCGAGCCGTAGGATTGGGGCCGACCCCTATCTTCAAACGCACCCCGAGCCTGAAGCACGGGTCGCAGCGATCGAGGTTCATCTTGGCTTTTCCCGCTACACCGATCAGCCAATCCCCCTTTCAATGCTCATCCGCCACGACCGCATGCGGGGCAAACTCGATGGCTATCTGCTACCCTACGATATCGTAGCACGCCAATACCCCGACGGAGATCGCAGCATTGCCGGACGCTATGCACGTGCCGTTGCCTTTTTTCGCCGTGGCGACCTCGCCCCGTCTCTTGCTCTCATTGACGGTTTGAAAGCAGATTTTCCCAACGACCCATTTATCTATGAAATGGAGGGCGACGCTCTTTTTAATAATCAGCAAATATTGCGCTCCGTCGTTGCCTATGAAAAATCAGTAGAGCTCGCGCCCAACGAGCCATTGCTGCGCCTTGCCCTAGCCCGGGCGCAGCTGGAAACAGAGAATACCGGCCAAGCCAGGGCGGCCCGCGACAATTTGCTCGCCGCACTCGCCCGCGACCCCGATATGACCAATGCTTGGCGGCAGCTCAACATCGCCTATGGCAGGTTAGGAGATCAAGCAAATGCCGCCCTCGCCCACGCCGAATTCGGCTTTCGAATCGGCGACAGGAGTTTGGCCGAATTTCAGGCGGAAAAGGCGCTACGACTTTTGGATAGAGGATCACCAGGATGGCTCCGGGCCAAGGATTTACTGTCCCGGCCGACCCGCTAATTACCCCCAACCCACAACTTATTCAGCGTCCGGCTGCGCGCTGGGTTGCGCCGAAGAGACAGCCGACTCAGCCATACACGCGTCATAAATGCGCTGTATTACCGGGAATGAGCTCATATCGGCAGCATATCTAGTGGCGTTAAAAACCTGTGGCACGAGACAGCAATCGGCAAGGGTAAGCCGATCACCGTGGCAAAAGCGGCCAGTACTCGTCTCGGCCACCAGCCGTCGTTCAAGGGCTAAAAAGCCAATATTGATCCAATGCAAATACCAGTCATTTGCAACCTGTTCACTGGTCAGGCCAAATCTTTCCTCGAGATGCTTTAAGACCCGCATATTGTTGAGCGGATGAAGGTCGCAGCCGATAGAAAATGCGAGGCTGCGGACCCGCGACCGGCCTGTAGGGTCGGCTGGCAGAAGCGGTGGTTCAGGGTGCATCTCATCGAGATATTCGATGATGGCCAGAGATTGAGTATGTGTTTCGCCATCTCCATCAACAAGAGCCGGCACCAGCCCCTGCGGATTAACGGCCAAATAGTCGCCTTGGTGCTGATCCCCATGCCGCAGATGAATAAAATCCCGGGCCGGGTCCAGCCCCTTGATATTGAGCGCGATGCGCACTCTATAGGCCGCAGATGATCTGAAATAATCGTATATTTTCATAATATTGCCGTATGTTTATAAGATTTTAAATGTAGTAGGTCACCAATGGAGCAAAACCGTTAAACCCGACCGTACTGTAGGACGTCGTATACGCACCAGAGGCAAAAATGTCGACAATGTCGCCAGCCTGGAGATCTGCCGGTAACTTATAATGCCGCCGTTCATAAAGTATATCCTGCCCATCACAGGTTGGCCCGGCAATCTTTGAAATGAGCTTCGCCGATCCGTCCTTATTCGTCCGCAGGCGATAGCATATCGCCTCATCTAATGTCTCAGCAAGACCGCTGAACCTACCGATATCTAAATAAACCCAACGACCACCCCCATTTGTATCTCGATCAGCCGTCAACACAACTGTACTTCGGATAATACCGGCTTCGGCGACTACGATTCGACCTGGCTCAAAGGCCAGGCGTGGCGCCGACGCGCCAAAAGCAGAGCTGACACCCTTTTCAATTACCGTCGCAATCTCATCTAGCCCTGAAACCGGATCACGATATTCGACAGGAAACCCACCTCCCATATTGAGCCATTCGATGGTTCTCCCTTGGGCCCGAAGACGTGTACTAACGCGACCGGCAGCGTGAAGGGCGTCTGACCATCGGGCCGAATCAAGCTGCTGAGAACCGACGTGAAACGAAAGTCCGGTACCTTGCAGACCTTGACTTGAAGCCGATAACAGCAACTCAGCGGCCTCAACCTCACTACAGCCAAATTTCCCCGCCAACGGCCACCTGGCCCCTTCATTGTCTTGTGCTATCCGGCAGAACACCTTCGCTCCTGGGGCAAGCTTGGCGATTTTTGCAAGCTCGGCGGCACTATCGAATGCGAAGAGATCGACACCCAAACGTCGTGCCTGCGCGATGTCTGTCTCTTTTTTAATCGTATTTCCGTAAGACAGCTTATTGGGCGCAGCTCCGGCAGCCAGGCACGCCTCAATCTCCGGAATGCTTGCAACATCAAATCCGGCTCCCAACCCAACGAGCCTGCGCAGCACCGGCGCCCCGGGATTTGCCTTCACCGCATAGTAAAAGTCACTTATCGGCAATGCGTCACGCATTCGCTCAAACCTGACTGCGACAGACTCCATGTCGAGAACAAGATAGGGGGTCGGCCGATCGCCTGCGCCGGCATCGGCGAGGAATGCTTCTATTTTTTTTGTTGATTGAAAGTCGATCATCACTGATACGCCGTCGAAAAAGGAAATTTCGCCGGACAATACCGACTACCATTCCCCTTGCCCAGCTCAACTAGCTGCCCGGCTTACGGTGACTAGGATGCCCGCTGCAAAACCGGTGGGCCGAACTCACCGCCATCGTCATCACTCAGTGCCGCGTCGACGTAATCATAGGCTGCCGGATCTGATTTGATCCGGTTGCGAATTTTGCGTAAACGTAGAGCCAAGGACAGAAATCCATATTGAGACCGAAAAATATGACTGAAATATTTTGGATAAAAAACCAACGGATTTTCCCGCGGTAAATTTGAGCGCCGATCGCGCCGATATTTGCGTCGGAAAAACCCACCTTGTAGTGGATGAACGCCTTCAAATTTTTTGCAGCCAGCGAACCATACGCAATAAAACAGCATATTGCCGACACTCATCCCGCAGGCCCGCGCGCGCCGCATCAGGGTCTCGATATGGGCCTCGGAATAATAGGTTTCCCAGGCCAAATCGTAACATCGCCGCCATTCTTCTGCGGTCATTTTCGGATGTCCGGTGGTGATATGCTCCAGATCATACTTATTCATGTCCGGATCCATCCAAATTCCCGCGCTGTCCAAAAATTGGTGATCTTTCGATCCCGGCAATGGGGTCAGTACATTGAATTCAACCAAGTCAATGGCCAGTTCTCGCTGAATGATCCCGACATCGCGCACCACAGTTTCAGGCGTATCGCCGGGTAGACCGACTATGTATCCGCAATAGGTCACGACATGGGCCCGTTTCCAGGCTTGCAGCATCGTTTTATATTCGGAAATTCGATTTTGTTTCTTGCCCACCGCAAGCAAATTTTCAGGATTAATATTTTCCAGTCCGATAAAGACCCGTCTTACCCCTGCACGGCGGCACTTTTCGACGAAATTCGGCAATGTATGGCAGAGGGTATCGACCTGAATGATAAACTTCATTCCGAGCCCCTCATTTTCCCGCAAATCGATTAAACGATCGAGAATTTTTTCCCAATTCTTATTTCGGGCAAAATTATCATCGGTGATGAAAAAAGAATGTATTCCCTGTTCGATATTAGCTCGAATAATGCGTTCAATATCTTCGCCGGAGCGGTATCGGGATTTCCGTCCCTGAACATTGATAATCGTGCAGAAACTACATTGAAACGGGCAGCCACGGCCTGAATCAAATGAAGTATGGCCTCCGGCAACCCGCCGGACACGCTCCGAAGGCAGCAGCGGCGTCACCGCACCCTCAAGCCCCGGTAAATCATTCATATAATTATAAATTGGTTTCAAATCATGGCGGAATGCATCCTGCAAAACGTCATCGAGCCGCCCTTCAGATTCCCCCGCAAACAGCGATATCCCTAAATCAACGGCCTCTTGAAGGTCGGCGGGCAGTTTGGGCAGCATGGCGATACATCCTGACGGGTGAAATCCACCGATGCAGACTTGTATATCGGCGCTCCGCAGCCGACGCGCCATATCCATGGTGCGTGGAAATTGATTTGACTGCACGCCGACAAAGGCGACAAGTCCGCTCATTCCAGCACCGCGGATTTTGGCAATGATCTTGGCCAGCTTTATCCGCGTATTGGTCTCGTCAAATGTTGTCAGCTTGATTTCAACATCGTCCCCCAAGACCTTTCGCTCGACACAATCAACCGCGAGTCCGTTCAAAACGGCCAGGGTATTTGACGGAATAGAAGAGCGAACCCATTGAATGACATAGCCATCGTCGTCGTAGTGGGACGGCTTGATCATGATCAGGTGAAACTGGCGCGGCTGTTGTGTGTTCGTTTGCAAATTAGTCACCCCGCTCGCCCAAATTGAACCCATAACCAGCGAGGTCAATTTCGGAATTACGAATGAACCTTTGAAACGCAGACTTCTCAGCCGAAAATATAAGGAGATTCTACAGAAAGTAAAATCGTGCGTGTAGACCAAGCCGACTTCTATCCACACGCAAGGCGTAACAAAGCTCCTCTGGCAAGGGCCGTAGGTTAGAAGCCCTTTTGGCCGCGTTCCGCGCATTGCACCGATGCGGGCCCTTGTGTTACCTCTCAGCGCTGTAGCGAAAACACAGAGATATTCCGTGACAAATGAGCCTACCATTTGGGTCATAAATGGCCCCAACCTAAATATGCTTGGCACCCGTGAGCCTGAAATTTATGGCGAACTCACTCTCCAACAGATATCGGATCAATGTGAAATTGATGCAAAATCAATTGGCTGCAAGCTTGTTTTTAAACAAAGCAATCATGAAGGTGACCTCGTCGATTGGATACAGCAGGCGGTCTCGGCCACGGGCATAGTCATTAATGCCGGCGCCTACACGCATACCTCGATTGCCATTCACGATGCCTTGCGCGCCGTGTCGGCGCCAATTATTGAGGTTCACCTGTCAAATGTTTACCGCCGGGAACGGTTTCGCCGACGGTCGCACATTAGCGGCCTTGCTCATGGCGTCATTTGCGGGCTCGGCGCTTACGGATACACATGTGCCATCAATGCGTTAAGTGATTTTACTGAAGAAAAAGGTTAAAAATATGGGCGATTTTAAGGTCGATAGTAAACTCGTCCGCAAGCTGGCAAATTTGCTTGATGAGACGGGGCTCGGCGAGGTCGAATATGAATCAAATGGCGAACGCATCCGCGTCGTTCGCCCGTCATCAGCACCGGTTCGCCAGCAGGCTCCCGCGCCGGAACCGTCAATTGGCGTGGGTGGCCCAGGCAACATGGCCGAAAATATCGCCGCCGAACCGGCTGCATCGGATAAACCGCATCCCGGCACATTAACATCACCAATGGTTGGCACGGTCTATTTGTCACCTTCCCCCGATGACCCGGCATTTGTCACTCCTGGCGATACGGTAACTGCCGGACAAACGGTTATGCTGGTCGAGGCTATGAAAACATTTAACGATATCAAAGCGGTAAAGGCGGGTCGCATTGTGTCAATCTTGGTCGAAAGCGGCCAGCCAATCGAGTATGGCGAACCCCTCGCCATCATCGAGTAGTGCCGGAACGGCCCATTTAGATGATGTATAATTATGTTTGATAAGGTTCTAATCGCCAATCGTGGCGAAATAGCTTTGCGCATTCACCGTGCCTGTAAAGATATGGGGATTTCTACGGTTGCCGTGCACTCGACCGCAGATTCAAACGCAATGCATGTCCGGCTGGCTGATGAAACAGTTTGCATCGGCCCGCCAGCAGCAGTTCAAAGCTACCTAAATGCGCCGGCGATAATATCGGCAGCCATTGTCTCGGGTGCCGATGCCATACACCCGGGCTACGGGTTTTTGTCGGAAAACAGCCAATTTGCGCAAATGATCGAGGCCCATAACCTTGCCTTCATCGGCCCCTCCGCCGAACATATTTCTATCATGGGCGACAAAGTTTCAGCCAAAAAAGCCGTCCAAGATGCCGGAATACCAGTCGTTCCGGGGTCCGACGGTGCCGTCGAAAGTGTCGAGGACGGTTTGGCGGCAGCCCAACAAATTGGCTATCCGGTTATCGTGAAAGCGTCGGGCGGCGGTGGCGGTAAGGGCATGAAAATCGCTTATACTGCCGAGGAATTACGTGCGGCCATCCCTATCGCAAAGAGCGAAGCGGCAGTTAATTTTGGAAATGATGTTATATACTTAGAGAAGTATCTTCAAAAGCCACGTCATATTGAAGTGCAAATTTTAGCCGATAAATTCGGCTCGGTGGTGCATCTCAACGAGCGTGATTGTTCGTTGCAACGCAAGCACCAAAAGGTGCTGGAAGAGGCGCCGGCTCCGGGCCTGAGCGAGGCCGAACGCGCCCGGATCGGAAAACTTTGTTGCGATGCCGTGGCGAAGATCGGTTACCACAATGCCGGAACCCTGGAATTTCTATATGAAGGTGGCGAATTCTACTTCATCGAAATGAACACGCGTATTCAGGTCGAACACCCGGTGACCGAAATGATTTGCGGCATCGACTTGGTCCGCGAGTCAATTCGCATAGCGGCCGGCGAAGCGATTAGCTTCAAGCAAAAGAATGTGCGGGTTAACGGGCACGCAATTGAGTGCCGGATCTGTGCTGAGCACCCGGAAACATTCGTCCCCTCCCCAGGGCAGATCAAAAGCTTTCATGTGCCCGGCGGTATCGGCGTGCGCATGGATTCGGCCCTTTACGCCGGTTATGACGTCCCCCCATATTATGACAGTCTTGCCGCAAAATTGATCGTCCACGGGTCGACACGTGAAGAATGCCTGTCACGTTTGCGCCGGGCGCTCTCCGAATTGGTGATTGACGGCATCGATACCACAATCCCGCTACACCAGGCACTTGTCGAAAATGCAGATATTATTGCCGGTGAGTACGATATTCATTGGTTGGAGAAATTTGTCGCGTAGCCAGGGCCAGTATGAGGCGGTATCGGACGAGATGACGGCACTCACTCCTCAACTTTTGCTCGGGGCCTATGCCAGCGGCGTCTTCCCGATGGCCAAGAGCCGCGAAGACCGAGATCTTTATTGGATCGACCCGGACCTGCGCGGTGTCCTACCGTTAGGTCAATTTCACATCCCCCGCAGCCTACGTAAAACGCTACGCCAAAAGCCGTTTCGGATAGCCTGCAATCAAGATTTTTCCGGCGTCGTAAGGGCGTGTGCACACACAACTTCAACGCGCCCGGAAACCTGGATAAATACAGAGATCGAGAGGATTTACGGCGCCCTACACGATATGGGGGTCGCCCATTCCGTGGAATGTTGGTTGGACGGCAAACTTGTCGGGGGACTTTATGGCGTTGCCATGCGCGGCGCTTTTTTTGGCGAAAGCATGTTTAGCCATGTAACTGATGCCAGTAAAATAGCTCTTTGCCACCTGGTCGCACACCTAGATTATTGCGGTTTTCAGCTGCTCGACACTCAGTTCGTCACGGACCATTTACAGCGCTTCGGCGCTATTGAAATTTCTCGGGCCGACTATAAAAACCGCCTTGCCGAGGCGCTAAAAATCAACGCCGAATTTCAGTCTGACCTATCCGGTTCGGTATTTGACGCATTCATGCAATCGATCACCCAAACGTCGTAAACCGGGTGTTCCAACGCCGCTAGTGCCGGCGACGAGGCAAACATCCAACCGCTATAAAGCCGGGCAGCCCCAACATTTGTGTTCGTTTCATCGATTTCAAGAAAGGCCACCTTTTCGGGTGGCTCGGTGGGCGGGGCTTTTTGGCAGGCACGCACGGTGATATCGAGTGTGCCGAAACGAACCACCGTATCCAGGGGCGCGGTAAAAACAGTCACGGTTGCCGTGACTTTATCCAAACCTTGAAGGACCGCACCAGTTCCGGTCAAAAGGGATTGGGCAACTTCAGTCTGGTGGCCATCAAAAATATTTTGGGCATCCCCCGACGCGCTGGATATAGCCAAAAAAACGCTCAATCCGGCGACTTGGGCGCTGAGGCTCAAAACGTAACCAAATCTCGCGTCCATACTATGTCCTAAATTCAGATTTCACCCACTGCCGGCCCCTACCAGCATCCAATTGGTCACCGCCACCTACCCTTTCAAGGATTGTAGGGAGCCGCAGACGCGGCGGCGGGAACTAATTCGCTGCCAAGAACAGGGCCCGTCCGACCAGGTCCTCGATGCTGACGAAGTCTTCGACATTTGTAATGCGATCCCCAGCGCTCAGAACAGTTTCTTCATGCCCCGGTTCGAGTCGTAGATATTTGCCGCCCAACAGACCGTCGCCGGTGACAATCGCCTTGGTGTCGGAGGGCAACTGAATTTCCGGATCTATAACAATCGTCATGACTGCCTCAAACATCTGAGTGTCGAGACGATCTGCAACCACCGTACCAACTTTGATACCGGCAACCCGAACATCGGCGCCCGATTGCAGGCCGCCGGCTTTTAGAAAACGCACTTCAAGCTCATATCCGCCGGAAGTCGTCGACACATTCGCCGCACTCAAAAGTTGAAACAGAAAAACCACAGCCACCGCAAGAACGGCGCCGCCAACAATCGTCTCAACAATATTGCGTCCCATCAAACTACTCCCCGTCTTGGCGCAACTGCACCGTCATTTCATCTTGGCGCAAAAGCGCCGTCATTGGCCAGCCGCCTCTCGCCGAGCGACCCGGGCGTCGCCCATGGCAACCACCTGTTTTAAAATATCTTCAATGATTAAGGCTGACTCGGCCCAAAACACCCGCCCGCCCGCCTCAATGATAAACTCGCCGCCACCGATATCGAGGCGTATATATTTCGCCCCAAAGAGTGATTCGCTGACAATATTGGCCGAGGCATCGCTATCGAGCTCAATCACTTTGTCGATTTCCATCGTCACCACTGCGGAGAAGTTTTCATCAAGTCGCAGCGAGACGACCTGGCCAACAGGTATCCCCGCCGCCATTACGGTTGTGCCGACGCTGACACCGTCGACCCGGGTATAACTTGCCTCAATCCGATATCTATCTGACCCGACACTCTCGGAGCTATTGAACAGCGACGCTGCGGCTAAGGCCAACGCGCCAAAGACGGCAACCCCGACTGCAATTTCCAATTCCGCCGTTATCCGCATTGCCTACTGGCCTCTTAGTTCGCGTGTCCTGCTAAATGTGTCGAGCGGTTGCCTAACCGAGTTTCCATCGCCCAAATTAATTTGGCGTCCAGGGCTCATAGTCACTTGTTGTCGCCGCCCGTTTACCTTCGTTTCTCGGGCTGCCTTTTGGCCGATATGCCTCCGGCGTGCCGGTCAAATTCCGCTTGTGGGCCGCTTGCCAGTCATAGGCAGCCGGCGGCTCCAACGGCGGCTGATCGGCCAAATGGTGCAGCCAAGCATGCCAATGGGGAGGTACGCGGCTGGCGTCCACATCTCCTTTATAAATCACCCAACGCCGTTCGACAGTTCGTCCGGGTCGGGCCTTGGCATTATAATATGCATTTCCCTCATCGTCCCGGCCAACCAAAGTGCCGGTTAACAGGGTCATTAGACGGGTCGTCAGACCTACCATGAATTCACGCCTCGCCCTTTTGCTGCGCCTTACTCGTGTTCGATAAACCGGCGCGAATATGGCACCAAGACAGCGCCCTGTCGAGCGCTCTAAAACCGCCGCCATAGCCGCCTCCAATACCCCAAATTAAAATCGACAGTCGGCGACTCCAGCTAAATCGTTAGTCAAAAATTATTGAACTCAAACCATACATCATATCGTCAAAAAATTAGTTATACACACAAAATCTAGTTGCGCCGCACACATATTGTGGCATAGCCTTAGACCATGTCGAAATAGGCTTGCCGGCGAACAAAAGAGGTTCACTGGCCGGTGCGAATCAGACGCATGGCGGAACGTAACGGGGATAAACCGCGAACTTCGCAAATGCAGGTGCTGCACCGCTTCTTGGCTCGACTGATCGCCCACCTTGCCTATCTGGCAAACCTGGTTTCGTACTCCGTCCCCTGGGGAGTAGACTCGATGCGCATTGCCCGCCGTTTTAGTAAAGCTGACCTCAATTCATCCGAGAGCGGTCCATACCAGACGATACCGTTCCGGGTCACCAGTTGCGAAATCCGCAACCCTGATGGCAGCTTGATTTTTTCCGCCGAAAACATGCATGTTCCGGCAGATTGGTCGCAAGTTGCCTGCGATATTCTCGCGCAAAAATATTTTCGCAAAGCAGGAATACCAGCCGTGCTAAAACCAGTGCGCGAAGCTGGCGTCCCCGAATGGCTTTGGCGTCAAACCGCAGATGCCGAGCGTTTGGCAAAAATGCCGGAAGACCAACGCGACATTGGTGAAACCGACGCCAGACAAGTGTTCGACCGGCTCGCCGGTACGTGGACCTATTGGGGTTGGAAAGGCGGCTATTTCGAAACCCAGGATGACGCGCGGGCTTATTTCGATGAAATGCGCTACATGCTGGCAACTCAAATGGCCGCGCCAAACTCGCCGCAATGGTTCAACACCGGGCTCCACTGGGCCTATGGCATTGACGGACCAGGCCAGGGACATTTTTATGTCGACCGGCAATCGGGTGAATTAACAGCCTCCAACAGCGCCTATGAGCATCCACAGCCTCATGCGTGCTTCATCCAGTCCGTCGGCGACGATTTGGTGAATGATGGGGGCATTATGGACCTGTGGGTCCGTGAAGCGCGTTTGTTCAAATATGGGTCTGGAACCGGCTCCAATTTTTCACGCATTCGCGGCAGTGGCGAGAAATTATCCGGCGGCGGTGCGTCATCGGGGCTAATGAGTTTTCTCAAAATCGGCGACCGGGCCGCCGGCGCGATAAAGTCGGGTGGCACCACACGACGCGCTGCCAAAATGGTTACGGTGGATATCGACCATCCCGATATCGAAGAATTCATCAGCTGGAAAGCGTTCGAAGAACAAAAGGTTGCCGCTCTTGTTGCCGGCAGCCACGCCTGCAACACCCATCTAAATGCGATACTGAGCGCCCACCGAAACCCCGAATTCATCTCAGAGACCTGGGCAGAGACCGGGGCCGATAGCGGTTCGGATGCCAGCAATCCCAAGGAAAATTTGTCCCTCAAACGAGCCATTGTCGCGGCGCGGCGCGCCCATATACCCGAAAGCTATATTCAGCGTGTGCAACAATTTGCGGCGCAAGGCTTTACAGAAATTGATGTCCCTTTGTTTGATACCGATTGGGATGCGGAAGCCTATCGTACGGTATCGGGACAGAATTCGAATAACTCGGTTCGCGTAACTAATGCATTCCTCGATGCGGCCCAAGCCGATGCCGATTGGACATTAACCGGCCGGTCAGACCCAAATGCCTCGCGAACCGTATCCGCCAGCAAATTGTGGGAACAGGTATGCGAAGCCGCTTGGATGAGCGCCGATCCCGGTGTTCAATTCGATACATCGATTAACGAATGGCATACCTGCCCTGCTTCGGGCCGGATCAATGCGTCTAATCCATGTTCGGAATACATGTTCCTGGACGACACGGCCTGCAATCTGGCATCGCTTAATCTCGAGAAATTCCGGAGCACCGGCGACAAAAACGGGTTTTCGTTCGATACCGATGCCTTCGAGCATGCGGTGCGATTATGGACGATAACCCTGGAAATCTCAGTTACGATGGCACAATTCCCATCTCGGGAAATTGCCCAGAGGTCATACGATTTTCGCACATTAGGGCTCGGCTACGCCAATATTGGCGGCCTTTTGATGGCATCGGGCATTGCCTATGACAGTGAACGCGGCCGTGGCATCTGTGCGGCAATCACCGCCCTCATGACCGGAAGGGCCTATGCCACATCGGCGGAAATGGCGGGCGAATTGGGCTCTTTCCCCCGATACGATGAAAATGCAAGCGACATGATGCGCGTAATTCGCAATCATCGCCGTGCCGCCAATGGCAAGCACCAAGGCTATGAAGGGCTGACAATATTACCTGTCGCGATAGATGATGCGACGACTGCTGAGACGCCCCACCTCTATGATGCGGCGGTGCGCAGTTGGGACGACGCACTCAAACACGGAGAAATCAACGGCTTTCGCAATGCACAAGTTTCGGTACTCGCCCCAACCGGCACCATCGGCCTGGTCATGGATTGCGACACCACCGGAATTGAGCCAGATTTCGCCCTGGTAAAGTTTAAGAAATTAGCCGGCGGCGGCTACTTTAAGATCATCAATCAATCGGTCCCACCGGCGCTGGCCGCCCTCGGCTACTCGACAGAAGAAATTGACGAAATCACTGCATACGCCGTCGGACATGGCAGTCTAGAAGGGTGTCCGGCAATTAATCCGGAAAGCCTCCTCGGCAAAGGCTTTACCGCAGACATCGTGGCGAAAATTGAACGCGACCTTGCCGGTGCATTTGATGTCAAATTTGTCTTTAATAAGTGGACATTAGGAGAGGATTTCTGCACCAATACATTAGGTATAGCAGACGCCGATCTGAATGACCCCGCCTTCGATATATTATCCCATCTGGACTTCACGACCGAGGAAATTGAGGCGGCAAATCTTCATATTTGCGGGTCAATGACCGTTGAAGGCGCGCCCCATCTCGACATCACACATTTGCCGGTATTTGACTGCGCCAGCCCGTGTGGACGGCTCGGCACCCGGCATCTTTCGGTGGTCGCCCATATCCAAATGATGGCGGCAGCGCAGCCTTTCATTACTGGCGCGATTTCGAAAACCATCAATATGCCCAACAACGCGACCATCGAAGATTGCCGCAATGCGTATGAAATGTCCTGGAAACTAGGTCTGAAGGCAAACGCCTTGTATCGCGATGGCTCAAAATTGAGCCAACCGTTACAGGCCCAGTTCTTGGAGGAGGATGCGGACGATGATTTGGCCGATGGAGCGGAGCAAGACTCAGTTGGCGACCGCATCATCGACATTCCATCCGTCGAACGGGTACAGGTTGTTGCCGAACAAGCGGCGCGCCAGTACGCCCGCCATCGCCTGCCCCATCGCCGCAAAGGCTACACCCAAAAGGCCGTCGTCGGCGGCCATAAGGTTTATCTACGTACTGGTGAATACGAGGACGGCTCGCTGGGTGAAATTTTCCTCGATATGCATAAAGAAGGCGCCGCTTTCCGCTCGCTGGTCAATAATTTCGCTATCGCCATTTCAATCGGCCTTCAATATGGCGTCCCACTGGAAGAATTTGTCGATGCGTTCACCTTTACCCGTTTCGAGCCAGCCGGGGTCGTCGAAGGTAACGATGCGATAAAGATGGCTAGTTCGGTGATCGATTATATCTTCCGCGAATTGGCGGTAAGCTATCTCGGGCGCAATGACCTGGCCCATGTCGAACCAAAGGATCTCGAAACCGGGACCATTGGGCGCGGCAAAAATGACGAAGCCCTCCCCCGGACCGAGCAGGAACCAGGCCAAGCGATCAGCACCGGTTATGTCCGCAACAATTTCGTCGTGCTTACCGGCGGCGCCGGTGAGGACGCACTTAACGAACCAAATGACGGCCCCCAGTTGGTCAACGAGGGCAAGGCAGCTCAAGTTGCCGGTGCCCTCGCCCTCGATGAACAGCTCGAATCTGTCGGCAAGCGCCGCCCCGGTAATGGCGGATCGACGCCTCAGGGTGGCCGCGATTTAGCCAGCCAGATGGGCTATGTAGGAGACGCATGCAGCGCCTGCGGGAATTTTACGATGGTGCGCAATGGGTCGTGCCTAAAATGTGTGACCTGCGGCGAGACCACAGGCTGTAGCTGAAAGAACGGACATGACCAATAAGTACGAACGTCGGCTGACCGAGCTGGGAATTGAATTGCCCGAAGCGGTGGCCGCACAGGCAAATTACGTCCCTTATGTTGTTGCCGATGATTTTATTTATATCTCGGGCCAAATCCCCTTCGTCGACGGCAAACCGGGTCCGATTGGGCGCCTCGGCGACACCATGTCGGTCGAAGACGGACAGGCCGTCGCCCGGCTATGCGCAATCAACATCATTTCGCAGCTTAAAGCCGCGCTTGATGGCAATCTTGACCGTATAAAGCAATGCGTAAAGCTCGGCGGCTTTGTCTCCTGCACCCCCGATTTTGGCGACCAACCGCAGGTCATCAATGGTGCCTCGGATCTGCTCGTCGACGTTTTCGGCGATGCCGGGCGTCATAGCAGATTTGCCGTCGGTGTCGCCGCTCTACCGTTTGGCGTGCCGGTCGAAATTGACGCTATATTTACGAAATTATAGCAGCTATGAGCAGCCGTGTTGCCCAGCGCATGGCGGAACTAGGCCTGACGTTGCCCGCCCCGTATAAGTCATCGGCAAATTATGTCGGTGCGGTGCTAGCTGGTAGTTTCTTGCATATCTCCGGCCAAGGACCGATACGCGGAAATGAAATAACCCACCGCGGCAAAGTACCCGATGATCAAGACCTAGAAGCAGCACGCGATGCGGCACGTATATCCGCCCTCAATATCGTTGCCCAAGCCAGCGCGGCCCTGGGTGGCGACCTTGATCGGGTGGCGCGTGTGGTCAAATTATTTGCCTTGGTTAACTGCACGACCGAACTCAATCGCCCATCGCGCGCCATCGACGCGGCGTCCCAGTTAATGCTGGATGTATTTGGCACTGAAATCGGCGCCCACCCACGTGTCGCCATAGCCGCCCAAAGTTTGCCTTTCGGCATCACCTGCGAAATCGACGCGGTGTTTCAGGT
Organism: Alphaproteobacteria bacterium; assembly: GCA_021774575.1. Classification (GTDB taxonomy): domain Bacteria; phylum Pseudomonadota; class Alphaproteobacteria; order UBA6615; family UBA6615; genus JAJFIX01. Next base: position 266,323 of record JAJFIX010000031.1, read on the forward strand.
CCGTGAAAAGGCCGACATATAGTTTACCGACAGATCCCGACTTAGCCCCCAGGAACCATTCAGAGGCCGATAGACAACCCCGGAAAGCGTTCCTAACGCCAACCCGTGGGGCCGCATGGCCCGGGCGAGTTCCGAGGGTTTGACGAATTTTCGCCAATCGTGGGTACCGCGCGGCAACCAATGCAGCACATATTCAGCCCCGACGACCGCCAAGGCGAATGCCTTGACCGTCCGGTTGATGGTCGAGACAATGGTCAACCCGTTGGGCGCCAACAGCGTCGCACAAGCGGATAAAAATGATGAAATATCAGCGACATGCTCGACGACTTCCATGTTTAATATGAGGTCAAATTCCGCACCGCTCGCGGCTAATTCTTCGGCCGTGCAAACCCGATAATCAATATCCAACCCCATCCCCTCGGCATGGACCCGTGCGGCTTCGATATTCTTCGTCTCAGCGTCAAGCCCCGTTACCGTTCCACCGAGCCGAGCCATCGGTTCCGAGAGCAGGCCGCCGCCACATCCGACATCAAGTATTCTCAAGCCCTTGAAGGGGTTAGAATCAGCCCGATCCGGCAAATCAAAATGGACGTCCACTTCGTCGCGAATAAACCCAAGCCGTATCGGCGCTAGCTGATGAAGTGGCTTGAAAGCGCCGGATGGATCCCACCAAGAGGCCGCCATAGCGGCGAATTTCTCGAGTTCCGACGGGTCGACACTAGGACTATTTTGCTCTGACATCATGGTAACCAGCTTGGGCTGCGCCCTTGCGTGGGCGTTACCTTGTGAGTATGGATACGGTCGTCGCCCCGAACAACCCGTCGGGGCAAATTTATGCCGGGAGCGTAAGAAAATCCCATGGCCCGCACTATGCAAAAAAATGGGCAAAAAACTGTGCAAAAAATTGTGCAAAAATTTGGCGGCACATCTGTTGCCGATATAGACCGTATTAAGGCCGTCGCGCAAAAAATAAAGCGTGAGGTCGATCTTGGCCACCATATCGTCGTCGTCGTTTCGGCGATGTCGGGCGAGACCAACAAACTTGTCGAATTCGCCCGTCAGGCCGGTCAATCTCAGGGCAGCCCGGAATATGACTCCGTCGTCGCCACTGGCGAACAGGTAACCAGCGGCCTGCTTGCCATTTGTTTACAAACTATTGGCGTAGCGGCGCGGTCATGGCTTGGCTGGCAGATCCCCATACGAACCGACGGGCACCACGGGCGCGCCCGTATAGGCACCATAGAAACGGACAATCTCGACGCCTGCTTGGATGCGGGGGAAGTCGCCATTGTTGCAGGTTTCCAGGGGCGTGACCAAGCGGGGCGGATTACCACGTTAGGACGCGGTGGCAGCGATACGACGGCCGTCGCCATCGCCGCCGCCATCGGTGCGGATAGATGCGATATCTACACCGATGTCGACGGCGTCTACACGTCCGATCCAAGAATTGTCCCGGCGGCACGTAAAATCGATCGCATCACCTATGAAGAAATGCTCGAAATGGCGTCTCTCGGCGCGAAGGTTTTGCAAACCCGCTCTGTTGAAATGGCGATGAAGCATGGTGTTCGCGTACAGGTTCTTTCATCATTCGATGATATGATCGGCAGCGATTGGCCCGGAACACTCCTAGTCGACGAGGAAGAGATCGTGGAAAAACAACTGGTAAGCGGTGTTGCGCTGAGCCGCGACGAAGCGAAAATAACCCTGATCGCCGTGCCCGACAGCCCTGGTGTTGCGGCAAAGGTTTTCGGTCCCCTCGCCGAGCAAGGCGTCAATGTCGACATGATCGTGCAAAATATTTCCGAAGACGGTCGCCAGACCGATATTACATTCACCGTTCCCCGAGGTGATATCGATAGCGCTGTGTCCATTATCGAAGCGCAACGCGGCGAAATCGGGTACGGTCGCCTGGCCCCGGACGCCACTGTGGTTAAAATCTCGGTCGTTGGCGTCGGCATGCGCACCCATGCCGGTGTTGCCCTCAAAATGTTCCAGACTTTGGCCGAAAAAGGCATCAATATCGGCGTAATTTCAACGTCCGAGATCAAAATTAGCGTTTTGATCGCCGAGGAATTCGCCGAGCTTGCGCTGCGCACACTGCACGCCGCTTATGACCTGGACGCCGCTTAAATATCGCCGCCTACATTTCACTGAGGAGACCCGATAGCTGATGGCGCAGGACGCATCGACATGGGCTGGATCATGGGCTGGTTCCCGGGCGTTGCTGCGACGTTTGCGCGACCTAATGGCCGGATCGGGCGCGGCCGAACAGCGATTACACAAAATCGTCACCCTGATCGCGGCAAATTTGGTTGCCGAGGTCTGCTCGGTCTATGTGCGCCGGGCCGGTGACGTATTGGAGCTGTTTGCCACTGAGGGCTTGAGCCAAGACGCCGTGCATCGAACGCGACTACAACTTGGTGAAGGTCTAGTTGGTGACATCGCCGCCCATGCGCGCCCATTAGCCTTGGCGGACGCGCAGAGCCACCCCCAATTTGCCCTGCGGACGGAAACCGGTGAAGAGATCTACTCATCCTTCATGGGCGTCCCGATCGTTCGCGACGGTCGGGTTCTTGGGGTACTGGCCGTTCAAAATCGCACACCGCGCACTTATGCCGACGAGGAGCTTGAAACCCTCGAGACTATTGCCATGCTATTGGCCGAAATCGTCACCAGCGGTGAACTTGTCGCGCCAGGAGAGTTGCACGCCGACGCAAATCTCTTGGCGACACCCAGCCGATTGGAGGGGGTCCGCGCCAGTCCTGGGTTGACGATGGGCACCGCCCTGCTCCACCAGCCCAAAATTATGATCACCAATGTGCTCGCCGACGACCCGGAAATCGAGCAATCGCGTATCGACGAAGCTTTGTCCCAGGTTCAGTCAGCCCTCGACACAGCACTTGAACGCCCGGACCTAGCTGGCGCCGGAGAGCATCGCGATATTCTGGAAATGTTCCGGATGTTTGCCCAGGATCGCGGTTGGATAAAACGGATTAATGAAGCCATTCAGACCGGCCTAACAGCCGAAGCGGCGGTGCAGATGGTCCAAGACGACACCAGGGCACGCCTGTCTCAAGCCAGCGACCGCTATTTGCGCGAACGTCTGCTCGATTTCGAAGATCTCACCAACCAAATGCTGACCCGGCTGGTTGGCAGCAATCAGGCCCCGGCCCCGATTGGTGAAAACGCCATTCTGGTTGCTCGGGGTCTCGGCCCGTCTGAGCTTTTAAGCTATCGGGCGGGTCTTCTTTCCGGAATTATCTTGGAGGAAGGATCGGCGACCGCCCATATCGCAATTGTCGCTCGCGCCCTCGATCTTGCGATGGTGGTTCAGGTTCCAGGCATCCTCGATCGTGTCAGCCATGGCGACGATGTGTTGATCGATGCCGATGAGGGGCATGTGTTTCTGCGGCCCGCCGATGACATACTCGAGAGTTTTAACGCGGCGATGATGGTCAGGGATGACCGCCAACGCGCCTATGCTGCAATAAAAAACCTACCGGCAATCAGTCAAGACGGCACCGAAGTCCGGTTGATGATCAATGCCGGCTTGCCGGTTGACGCCGCGCGGTTGAGCGAAGTCGGCGCCCAAGGTATCGGCCTCTATCGGACGGAAATTTCCTTTCTCGCCAAGGCCGAATTTCCCAATATAGCGGCTCAAGCAGAAATCTATAGCCAAGTCTTCGACAGCACTGATGACGATCAGCCGATTGTCTTTCGAACTCTCGACATCGGCGGCGATAAACTGTTTCCCTCGATTGCCGATGCCGGCGAAGAAAACCCGGCAATGGGTTGGCGATCTTTGCGCATATCCCTCGATCGACCGGCTGTGTTGCGTCAACAATTGAGAGCCCTCATTCTCGCCGCCGCAGGCAGGAACCTCCACGTCATGTTTCCTATGCTCACAGATGTTGGTGAGTTCAGCGCAGCACGATCATTGCTCGAGCGCGAACTGGAGCGCGCTAAGCATTTGGGTACCCCGAGGCCAAAAACCATCAAGGTCGGTGCAATGCTGGAAATACCAGCCCTCGCTTGGTCTCTTTCGTCTTTACTGCCGAAAATTGACTTTCTGTCTATTGGCAGTAACGACCTCGCCCAATTCTTTTTTGCCGCCGACCGAAATAATCCGCGCATCGACGGGCGTTACGACGCTTTGTCTCCGACATTTTTAAGTTTGTTGGCCAGCCTAAGGGAACAGGCCGAAGACCAGGCTGTGCCAATTAATATTTGCGGGGAAATTGCCGGCAGGACCCTGGAAGCCATGGCGCTCGTCGGGATTGGCTACAGATCATTATCGATGTCGGCAGGTTCCGTCGGGCCGATCAAATCAATGATCAGGTCGACCGACATCGCAAAACTTTCATCTTTTACCGAGGAATTATTGCTCCTTCCTATCTCTAGCCTGCGGACACGGCTCCGCGCCTATGCAAAAGACCATAATATCGATTTATGATAAGCAACATTCGAGACAATCGCGCCCGTCTGTGATATTTTTATAACGTTTGGTGCGTTCATATTTTAATCAGTTAGTTGAGTTCGTAAAGTAATGGTTATGAGTACGGTACGTTCATTTCGAATTTTAGACGAAACGAATCGAAGTCATGGGGTAATTGCCGACGATGGTCGGGATAGATATCTGGACCCTACTCATGACGACAGGAGCGTTTCGGTGGGTGTCGAGCGTGAAGCAGAGCAAGCTGGCAAATTGCTTAGGCGCGCGAGAGAAGCGCGGCGGCTGCGCTTATCTGACATTTCAGAGCATTTGCGAATTCGGCAAGACTATCTGGCGGCCATCGAAGATGGATGTTTCAGGGAGTTGCCCGGCGCGCCCTATACAGCGACATTCCTTCGCTCCTATGCCGAATATCTAAAAGTCGACCAAAGTAAAATGACCGATGCCCTAGCCGAATTCAGCAAACAGACGCCCGCTCCGAATATCGAGAGCAATAACCGCCCGGTTCGCAAACCATTGGCCGCTGCTCGGTTTTTCCTTGCCCTGCCGTTAGTGCTCGTTGTTGCCATCCTCGCATCTTGGGCCGGACTCTCCACCGGCACAGATAATCAGCAAAACGTTCAACCTGTACCGGATCCAGGCGAGATTCTGCGGGCCAATCAAGCGGCTAACCATCCCGCGAGGATTGACCCGAGATCCGCCATCGCTTCAACAACTTCGCCGTTGGAAAAACGTTTGGCGCTGGCCGAGCCGGGCGCCATTTACGGCGATGATAGCGCCACGTCCCGCATAGTGCTTTGGGCAGACGACGATAGCTGGATAGAAATTGCCGACCCTAAGGGAAATATAGTATTTGCAAAATTACTGGCGCCCGGCGACCGTTACTATGTAAACGATCTCGTCGGCCAAACGCTGTCCACGGGAAATGCTGGCGGAATGGCGATCTATGTCGATGGTAGTGACATACCGGTTTTCGGCTCCATTGGAGAAGTTCGACGCAATATTGCGCTAGAGCCCCAACGGTTGCGTGCGCATCGAATACAATAGCCAAACACAACGATCAGACTTAAATAGTTCGCTGGATATCGACCGCTTGATATCCAGCGGGCTTACGCGCATTTTACCCACCTAATTTAGCACATGGCCCAAGATGGAGACGCTGGCCCCACGTCCCATGAAAAGGCTAAAAACCCGTAAGAGGCTAAGCAATTGTCGAATGTACAGCCGGTTCGCGGCACCAAAGATCTCTTGGCGCAAGAAATGCGCCGACACAGCCTTGTTGAAACAGCGGCCGAGCATATTGCCGGGCGATTTGGCTATGCCAAAATTTCCACGCCGATATTCGAATTCACTAATGTATTTGCGCGCACCTTGGGCGATACCTCCGATATCGTTACAAAGGAAATGTACACCTTCCAAGATAAGGGCGGCGATAGCCTAACCTTACGCCCGGAGGGAACCGCAGGGGTCGCTCGCGCATTTATTTCAGAGGGTTTAAAACAACAGACGCCCTACAGAGCCTTTTATAGCGGCCCAATGTTTCGCCATGAACGGCCGCAAAAAGGACGCATGCGCCAGTTTCATCAAATTGGCGTCGAATTGATCGGTGTTGGCGAACCGGTCGCTGATGTTGAGGTCATATCCCTGGGCGTCGCCCTATTGCGTGAATTGGGATTGCTGAACGATACGGTCTTGCACTTGAATACCCTCGGCGACAGCGAAAGCCGGTCGGCCTATCTTGCCGTCCTGGTCGACTATTTTAAGGGCCATGAAAAAACTCTTTCTTCAGACAGCCGCGAGCGCTTGACGAAAAATCCGCTGCGAATTTTGGATTCAAAAGCAACCGAAGATCAATCAATCATTGCCAATGCCCCAGCATATTCAGATTACCTCACGACCGAGGCCAGCGCTTTTTTCACTCAAGTTCGGACCGGTCTCGATGATCTCGATATCTCCTATGTCCTTAACCCCAAACTCGTTCGCGGGCTCGACTATTACAGTCATACAGCATTCGAATTTGTCACTGATAAGCTCGGCGCCCAGGGCACGGTGCTGGCTGGCGGACGATATGATGGGTTGATCGAAATGATGGGCGGGCCCGCCACCCCCGGTATTGGCTGGGCGGCGGGCATTGAACGGCTTTCAATGCTACTCGACGACGTCCCTGCCCCAATTCGCCCAATTGCCATCATCTCAATGGGCGCGGAGGCCGACCGCATGGCCAGAAAACTTGCCTACGACCTTCGCCTTGACGGCTTTGCCATCGATATGGCCTATCGCGGGAATTTATCTAAACGGCTAAAACGCGCCAACAAGCTTCAAGCCCGAGCCGCCATTATTATTGGCGATGACGAGTTGGGGCGTGACAGCGCAACCCTGCGCGACTTGGATAGCGGTGAGCAGCAGCATGTACCGCTCAACGAGCTGGCAAATCTATTGATGCCTTTTAGAGAGGATTTTGGCGGCGCATGAATATTGACGAAAAACTCGATAGGGTCGCCGCCCGCTACGAGGAATTGGCGGCAATGATGGCCGAAGGTGGCTCTCAAAATCCTGGCGAGTTCGCTGCAATGTCGCGCGAATATGCCGAGCTTACGCCCGTCGTTGGAGCCATTGGTGAAATGCGGCAAATTGAGGGAGAAATTTCCGACCTCGAGAGCCTATTGTCCGACCCCGATACCGACGCCGAGATGTCGGAAATGGCACGCACGGAAATTACCGAACTCGAGCTGGCTCAGCCGGAACTTGAACATAAATTGCTCATCCTATTACTGCCAAAAGATGAGGCCGACGCCAAAAACGCCATTCTCGAAGTACGCGCCGGCACCGGCGGCGACGAGGCCGCTCTGTTTGCCGCTGATCTATTTCGTATGTACCAACGCTATGCCGACCTTCGAGGCTGGAAAATTGAAGTTATGAACACCAGCAACACCGATATTGGCGGCCTGAAAGACATCACCGCCACGGTGACTGGACGCGATGTCTTTTCGAAACTGAAATTTGAGTCCGGTGTGCATCGCGTACAGAGGGTGCCGTCAACGGAAAGCAGCGGCCGGATCCACACCTCGGCCGCCACCGTCGCCGTGTTGCCCGAAGCCGAGGAAATCGACGTGCAGATCGAGGATAGCGATCTTCGCATCGATACGTTCCGTGCCTCGGGCCCCGGCGGCCAGTCGGTAAACACCACCGACAGCGCCATTCGCATCACCCACTTACCGACCGGCCTGGTGGTCAGCCAGCAAGACGAAAAATCTCAGCACAAGAATAAAGCCAAGGCGTTGCGGGTCCTGCGCTCACGGCTATACGAGTTGCAAAGAAGTGAAGCCAACGCCGAACGAGCGGCAGCGCGTAAAGACCAGATCGGCACGGGTGACCGGTCTGAGCGAATTCGGACCTATAACTTTCCCCAAGGCCGAGTGACCGATCATCGAATAAATCTAACCCTCCACAAACTCGACAAAGTCATGGCTGGGGAAGCCCTCGACGAAATCATCGAACCGCTGATTGCCGACGATCAAGCCGCACTTCTCGCAGCGATTCAATAATGCCAGCAGGCCAAACGCGACCGACGTTTGGCGAAGTCACAATTCGCGGCGCTGAGCGCCTGGAAAATGTCGGCATCACGACCGCACGACTTGACGCCAGATTAATCGTTGCCCGTAGTCTTGGCGGCAATATCGCCAATTTGATTGCGGCGAGCCGTGATCCTGTCCCCCTCGACCAACTCGAAAAAGTCGAAGCGGCGATAACGCGCCGAGAACAGCGAGAACCCCTGGCGCAAATCCTGGGCGAGAAAGAATTCTGGTCCCTTGCCTTCACGGTTACCCAAGCGGTATTGACGCCACGCCCCGATAGCGAAACGCTGATCGAAGCAATTTGCCGGTCGGCTGCATCTTTACCGAAGGCAAGCATATTAGACATGGGAACCGGCTCGGGGTGCCTGTTATTGGCACTTTTGAGCGAATTGCCCGAATCGCACGGCATCGGTATTGACATAAGTGAAGATGCTATCGCCGTGGCGCAAAAAAATGCGCTTCAGCTTGGCTTAGCTAACCGATCTTTATTTTGTGTGAGCGACTGGGCGGCACCGCTGACAGGCGAGTTTGATATTATCGTTTCGAACCCGCCCTATATAGCAACAGATAGCCTGGCGGATTTGGAACCGGAAGTCACAGCGTTCGAACCCGTCTCCGCCTTGGATGGAGGGTATGATGGGCTCGACGCCTATCGAACTTTGCTGCCGCAAGCAAGGCGGCTGATGAAGCCGGATGGGCGTCTGATTTTGGAGTTTGGTTCCGGCCAAGCGAAATCTGTTTCCGCATTGGCCGAGACGGAAGGATTGATGACAAAAGAAGTCGACTTAGATCTTGCTGAGATTGAGAGATGTGTGACTTTGCAAATTCGCCACAGTTAGAGCCAAACCTGCAGCAAAGTTGAAAAAAGCCTTTGAAATTGGCAGGTCTCTCAATACTGTGGTAACAGTAAACCTGTTGCAAAAAAACCATTTCAAGCGACGGAAGCCATATTGGCTCTGCTGGAATGGTAAAACTTTTCGGTCTTTGCTGGGGAACATCCGCTAGGGAACATCCGAGTGATGAGCAAAGCCGTAAAGATCCCTGAATGACGCCGGATTCGTTTTCACGAATTTGCGAACGGGAATGAAGAATTGGCCGGATGGTCCGGTGGAATAAGTCGGGGACAAAAAACATTGATTACCGGTACGTCAGGTCGCCTTGGGCGATAGCTGAAGTACCGCTAGGTGTGGCATTTTGTGTGCCGTTCTTTTTTCAGGTACTGGTCGTTGCAGGTAAGGGTTTCAGTGAAATGATGAAGTTTCAGATTGAAATAATACAAAGCGAATTGGCATGAGACAAAACAACAACTCCAAGCGATCACGCGGCAGACATAATCGTAAAAGCGCAAGTCCGCGAAACCAAATTTTTGACAGCAATGGGCCCAGTGTCCGAATTCGCGGTCACGCTCTCCAAATTTTTGAGAAATATACGCAATTGTCTCGAGACGCATCGTCATCAGGCGATCGAGTTGGCGCGGAAAATCTACAACAACATGCCGAACATTATTATCGTGTTGCTTCGGCAAATGGTGCGATCCCCACGCCCGTCCTCGACGAAGACGGGCTTCCGGTAAATACAAACACAGCCGCACGTCAGAACGGCAATTCTCCGGACCAGAATACTGGACAGAATACCGCTCAAAATCTTGGGCAGAATGCTGCTCCGGCCGATCGCCAAAACAATCGAACATCCCAACCTAGTGATACGTCCGCCGATGCACCAGAGCGGCAAAGGCATCGCGCCAGCTCGACGACCGCCCAAACCTCTCAGCCGGCATTAAATGGTGCTATTGCCGAGCCGGAAACTGTAGTAGAGGCCAAGTCTGAAGCGCCCGACGCAACTGCACCCGAGGCGCCCGTTGGGGAAACACCGGACTCCCAAGAAGAAAAGCCAGCAAGTAAACCGCGACGGCGCGGTCGCCGATCGCGGGGAGCAAAATCCGGAGACGCAAGTGACGGCACTATTGAAAGCGATAACCAGAAAGTCGCTTAGCCTTATTTAACCAGCAATTAGACGGATAAACCGGTCAAGGCAGGCCCAACGAGGGTGTATCGTGTTTTCACTTCTGTCTGCATATTGAGCTTGGCTGCCTGCGTTCCCATATAAGGCCTGTGATTGGTACGGCAACTGCTCAGCCCACAGGCAGGCATTGTAGAATTTCTTCAATGTTGTTTTTTTCGGGTCCTGCGCCGACGCCGTTCTTTGGGGCGCACGCCAATAATTGGGTGTGCCCGCCCGTCTCGCTCGATAGAGGGGACGCCGGAGATTCGGGGACAGAATGAACCAGGAAAAATACACAGAACGCTCAAAAGGTTTTCTGCAGTCAGCTCAGGGGCTGGCTCAACGCGAGTATCACCAACAGTTTACACCGGAACACGTCTTGCGCGTTTTGCTCGACGACGACCAAGGGCTCGCCGCCAATTTAATCCGCGCCAGTGGCGGTGACCCGCAGGTGATCTCTGACCAGGTAAATGACGAACTAGGTAAATTACCGAAAGTTGAAGGCGGCGGTGCCGGCTCTCTCTATCTCGCCCCGCTAACAGCCCGAGTTTTTGCCAGCGCAGAAAAAATTGCCGAAAAATCCGGCGACCAGTTTGTAACCGTCGAGCGTATTTTGCAGGCGCTGGCCGGCGAAAAAAATTGCCCCTCAGCAAAAATTATGGCCGACAACGGCGTTGTTGCCCAAGGTTTGACCAAAGCCATAGAAGGTTTGAGAAAGGGCCGCACCGCAGACACTGCAAATGCAGAAGCCAATTACGATGCCCTAAAACGATATGCGACCGACCTGACCGAGGCTGCTCGTGCGGGCAAGCTCGACCCGGTCATTGGTCGCGACGAGGAAATCCGGCGGGCGATCCAGGTCCTCTCACGTCGCACCAAGAATAATCCCGTATTGATCGGCGAACCGGGTGTCGGCAAAACCGCAATTGCCGAGGGCCTGGCAAACCGTATCGTAAATGGCGACGTTCCCGAAAGTCTGCGCAACAAGCGCCTAATGGCCCTTGATCTTGGCGCGCTGGTCGCCGGGGCAAAGTTTCGTGGAGAATTTGAAGAACGGTTGAAGGCCGTTTTACAAGAAATCTCCGATGCCGCTGGCGACGTTATTCTGTTTATCGACGAAATGCATACCTTGATCGGCGCTGGCTCAGCCGAAGGCTCAATGGATGCATCAAATATGCTGAAACCCGCCCTGGCTAGAGGCGAATTGCATTGCGTTGGCGCCACGACCTTAAACGAATATCGCAAGCATGTTGAAAAAGATGCCGCCTTTGCCCGCCGTTTTCAACCTGTCACCATCGCCGAACCGACCGTTGCCGACACCATTTCCATTCTACGCGGGCTAAACGAGAAATATGAGCTGCACCACGGCGTGCGCATCACGGACACCGCAATCGTTGCCGCCGCCACATTGTCAAACCGGTATATCACCGATCGCTTTCTGCCCGACAAAGCCATTGATTTAGTCGATGAGGCGGCCTCGCGTTTGCGCATGGAAGTTGATAGCAAGCCCGAGAATATTGACGAGCTTGATCGGCGCATAATTCGGCTCAAAATTGAACGCGAAGCGTTGCGCAAGGAAGTCGATACAGCTTCAAAAGACCGGCTGGATAAACTCGAAACAGAGCTCACCGATTTGGAAAAACAATCTGCGGACTTAACCGCTGTCTGGCAGGCAGAGAAAGAAAAACTAGCCGGCGCCCAGCGAATAAAAGAAGAGCTTGATCGGGCGCGACAAGAGCTGGGGGCCGCACAGCGTGACGGAAATTTGGAACGCGCCGGGGAGCTCCGTTATGGATTAATTCCACAGCTCGAGGAAAAACTCGACGCATCTGAAAAGCAGCCCGACGGCCATTTGCTTAAAGAGGAAGTGTCCGAGGAAGATATTGCGTCCATCGTATCGCGCTGGACCGGCATTCCTGTTGACCGCATGCTTGCCGGAGAACGTGACAAATTGCTGACCATGGAAGACGCCATTGGGCGGCGTGTCATCGGCCAAAAGCCTGCCGTTACTGCGGTTTCAAACGCCGTTCGACGGGCCCGCGCCGGCCTGCAAGATCCGAGCAAACCAATTGGCTCTTTCCTGTTTTTGGGTCCAACAGGCGTCGGCAAAACGGAACTGACAAAGGCCCTGGCCGAATTCTTGTTCGACGACGACCAGGCCATGATCCGGGTCGATATGTCGGAATATATGGAAAAACACTCGGTTGCCCGACTGATCGGCGCCCCGCCAGGTTATGTTGGTTACGACGAAGGTGGCGCTTTAACCGAAGCCGTGCGGCGGCGGCCCTATCAGGTAATTCTGTTTGACGAGGTTGAAAAGGCCCATCGCGACGTCTTCAATGTACTGCTTCAAGTGCTTGACGATGGCAGATTGACCGATGGGCAAGGCCGCACAGTCGATTTCCGCAACACGCTGATCATCTTGACCTCGAACCTCGGCAGTGAGTTTTTAGTTGAACTCGGCCCTGACGGCCGTAGTGAAGACGTGCAAGAGCATGTCTTGGCTGTCGTTCGCGACGCCTTTCGTCCGGAATTCCTCAATCGACTTGACGAAATATTGCTGTTTGATCGCCTGACACGCGACCACATGGCCAAAATTGTTGAAATACAGCTCAGCGAACTACGTCAGCGCCTTGCAGATCGCCGAATTGAGATCACTATCAGTGAAGGTGCGACCCGCTGGTTGGCCGAGAAAGGATTTGACCCTGCATACGGTGCGCGCCCGCTAAAACGGGTGATCCAGCAGAGCGTCCAAGATCCGCTATCAAGGCTGTTGCTCGAAGGCCGAATTAATGACGGTGCCTCTATCGAAGTTACCGCGGGCGACCACGAGCTCGCCATCAAGGTTCGCGCAAAGCTAAGCGCAGCAGCAGATTAGGAAGATATGGAAACTATATGGAATTAAACGATTTATTCGCTTTCGGGTGGAATTTCCGCGAGTAATGTTGCCGGGGCCATCAGATTGTAGCGCCGGTCCATCTCGTCACGAAAATCCTGGAAGGCGGCCAGCTCATCGCCGTCTAATTTTTCGCCCCGCGGCAAATCCAAGGACTGCGGATTGATCTTATTGCCGTCCTGGATCACTTCGTAATGCAAGTGCGGTCCCGTCGAACGACCGGTGGTCCCGACAAAGCCGATAATTTGCCCTTGCCGAACACGACTGCCTTGACGCAAGCCCGTGGCGAAACGGCTCATATGAGCATAAGCGGTCTTATGACTGCCGTTATGGCGGATCCGGATGTAATTTCCGTAGCCACCGTTCGTGCCGATACTTTCAATCAACCCGTCACCGGCGGCATAAATCGGCGTACCACTCGGCGCGGCGAAATCCGTGCCCGTGTGCATGCGGCTATAACCGAGAATAGGATGATGACGCATGCCGAAATTCGACGAAACCCGCGCCCCTTCAATCGGTGTCCGCATCAGAGCGCGACGCACGCTTTGCCCGTCATGATCGTAATAATCGACTTCACCGTCCAGAGCCTCAAATCGATAGAGAGGCAGGCGGGTGCCGCTAATCGTCAACATTGCAAATGCGATATCGCCATATTGGATTTCTTCGCCGGTTAGACCGTCATAGAGGGTTTCATAAATGACTTCGAACCCATCACCTTGACGCACTTCACGCTGGAAATCGATGTCGAAACTGTAAAGTTGGATCATATTCGCCAAGACTGCTTGCGGCACACCGGCCGCCGCGCCATCGGCAAATAAGCTATTATTGATATAGCCCGCGCCATGGGTATTGCGTGTCTCAAGCTCCCGAACAACCTCTTCAGCCCGGAAATCATCGCCATCGCGGCGGATGATCACATTCCGGTCGAATGCCACCGGCAAGATCATTGAGGCGAGTTGACGCCCCTCGCCTTCATCCCCACGCAACTCCAATTCCTGATCAAAAATCAACGCGAGTTGTTGTCCGGCTCTTAAGTCGCGGCGTGGATCATATAGTTCGCCCAGAGATTCTATGACTTTCTCGGCATGATTGGTCAGCACCCCGGCTTTGGTCAAAACGCTGAAAAGATTGTCGCCAGATTCGACCGTCACAGAATCCGGGTCGGGAAATCCGACCGGTCCTGTTTCAGAAATCAACAATAACTCCAGCGGGTTAGTTGCCTCATCCGGTGGCGGAGCCAAAGACGAGCTCGCCGACATGCCTTCCCAATGGGAAAAAGCCGCCACCTGGATAAATCCATCTAGCGCCGCATCACTATCGGACGTATTCACCCCCGAGCCAACGGTTTCACTCTCCGCTGTACCGCCCACCTGACTGATATCAGGTGCGTACAAAGCGTAGGCGCCAAGCCCCGAAGTAAAAACGATGGCACCAAAAGTGCCCGCCAGGGTCAGTTCCCTGAAACGCATATAAAAAAACCTCTTCCAACCGGTAGCCAGACCAGGTGTCAAGACCTCTCTCGCCGAACCTGAAAATAGCCTTATTTTTCTAGAGATAAGATCGCCCAGAGCGGTTTTCATGTCAACAAAATGATGCACTATATTCACTCGAAATTTACTCGAAATCACGCTATTTCCGAACCGGATCGGAACAAAACCAACTAGCGGCTGTGCCGTCTAAAAGCATGCAACCTTCTCCCCGTTAGCTACACAAAACGCCAATTATCACCCCAGAAGGGCACGGTCGATGCGCGGTAGCCAAAAACCTAGCGTCAGTGCACGAGTCGCCATAAAAACTAAAAGCGACAGCCACAGCCCATGCGCACCAAAATATGTGGGGAAAATAGAGATGCACGCCAAATAGACGGCCAGCGAAATAATCATGCCATTTCGCATTTCCCGGGATCGCGTCGTTCCAATGAAAATTCCGTCCAGCTGATAACTCCAGACGGAAATTAACGGACTGAGATACACCCAAATCAAAAAACTATCAGCCATCTCTCTAACAACATCAATATCCGTCAATAACCATATGATATATTTTGAAAAAATTAAATATATGAGAATATACAACACAGCCACGGCGGCCGCCAAAATGGTCGATGTTATCACCACGTTTCGAAATGCATGACGATCATCGGCGCCCTTTGCGCTGCCGACAAGCGCCTCGGTCGCGTGGGCAAATCCGTCGAGGCCATAGGCAAGGAAAGTTTGGAAATTCATCAATACCGCGTTCGCTGCCAGCACCGCGGTGCCATATGTTGCGCTCTTAGCGGTAAATAATGCCCAGGCAAAAATCAGGCACAGGGTCCTGATAAATATATTGGCATTGACCCGAAGCATAGCGATGAGCTGAGCCCGCTCGGCGATGCGCCCCCACCGCCACAGATCAGCCCCAGCCGGGCGTGGCCATATCCGAAAGATGATCGCCAAGCCAAGTATCACGGCAAAATATTCGGCAAAAACCGTCGCCAAAGCTACGCCGGCAACATCCATGTGAAAACCGGAAACAAAGGCAAAATCGAGGATAATATTCAGGCCATTCATCGATATTTGAATGAGGAGGGCCAGCCGCGGCCGCTGCATACCCAGCAGCCAACCAAGCACCGCATAATTTGCCAATGTCGCCGGCGCACCCCAAATTCGGATGTCGAAATACTGGCGGGCCAGTGTTTCGACAAACGGGTCTGCCTCGAGCACTGAAAATGCTACCCAGGCTGCTGGGCGTTGAAGCATAAAAATGCAAAGAGAAAGCCCAAAACCAAGGATCAGCGCGCGCAAAATAATGTCGCGTATCTCCATCAGATCGCCAGAACCCAGGGCCTGGGCGGTAAACCCGGTTGTGCCCATGCGTAAAAAGCCGAAACCCCAATAGAGAAAAGAGAAAATCATGGCGCCCAGCGCGACAGCACCAATAAATGCCGGGTCAGGCAGATGTCCAACGACGGCGGTATCCACTGCGCCCAGCAACGGCACCGAAAGGTTTGAAATAATAACCGGCCAAGCCAGCCGCCAAATTTTTCGAAATTCAGCAACCTTGGGTATCATCTGCCGACGACATAGGCTTGTGACGCACGTGGCTGAGCACCGCCTTTTAAAATTGTGTCCCCATCCGACGTCTCGATACCGACCGCAGTCATTCGGCCAAGGGCCCAATCCCCGGCCCGTTCGAGCTTATGCCCACGCCGTTGCAATTCATCGAGAGTATCCGTTGGCAGCCGGGTTTCGACCTCCAAGCTACCGAGCCGCGACCCACGTGGGTAGAAACTCGACGGCATATGGGCTGAATTAAATGACGGCGCATCACAGGCGGCTTGCAGATCCATGCCATGATGCACGTGCCGCAAAAACATAGTCAGAGCCCATTGATCCTGTTGATCACCGCCCGGCGACCCGAAGGCCATTGCCGGCGCGCCATCCCGCGTCGCCAGCGATGGGCTCAGCGTGGTACGGGGGCGAACACCCGGTTTTAACGAGGAGGCAAGCCCCTCCTCCAGCCAAAACATTTGCATTCGCGTCCCGAGGCAGAACCCAAGCGCCGGTATCACCGGCGAAGATTGCAGCCAGCCACCGCTCGGCATACACGAAACGATGTTTCCGGCAGCATCGACCACGTCCAAATGAACCGTGTCGCCACAGTTTGGGCCACTTGCAGGGCCGCTCGTCGGATCGCCAATGTCGAGTGCCTTATTGGGCTTATCGATGCCAGGGCCCTGAGCCTGGGGTTGGCCTCGTTCATCGGTGACGTAGGCTGGTAGCTCCGGTTGGCGGCCATCGGGGGCGCCGGGACGCAGTTCGTTTAGCGCCATCTCACCAATCAATTCGCGTCGCTCAGCACCGTACGCGTCACTGATAAGCGTTTCTATCGGCACGTCGAAATGTTCGGGGTCGCCGTACCATGCTTCGCGATCGGCAAATGACAGTTTTGCCGCCTCGACAACTAAATGGATGAAATCCGGGCCAAGTGGATCGAGCTTGCCAAGGTCATAACCCTTTAAAATGCTGAGTTGTTGCAACGCCACCGGCCCCTGCCCCCACGGCCCGGTTTTGTGAACCTCGTACCCAGCGTAATCGAGCGAGACGGCAGTTTCCTTGGTCGCGCGCCAATTTGACATATCGTCGCCGGTCAAAAATCCGTTTTGCCGTTCGCCGGTCCCGTCTAACCATTTAGTTTCACGGCAAAACCGGTCGATCTCTTCGGCAATAAACCCTTGGTAAAATTGCGACCGGGCCGCTTCGACGCGATCTTCACGGTTTTTCCCGGCGCTGGATTCGGTAGCCAGACGGGCCAAAGTCTCTGCAAGTTTGGTATTTCTCGATAATTCACCAACCTTGGGCACATTGCCGTTTTTCAGATAAGTATCGGCCGAACTCGTCCATTCGGCGGTAAAAAACGTGGCAATCGCCTCCAATGTCTGATGCAGCATCGGAATAACCGCAAACCCGTCACGTGCATAGGAAATAGCCGGCGCCAAAACTTGGGATACTTCGAGGGTTCCGTAATCTCGCAACAGGGTCATCCAGCCATCAAATGTCCCCGGAACGCACGCCGCGAGTAACCCTGTCCCTGGCGTAACGTCGATATTGCGGGCCTGGAAAGCCTCAATACTCGCCGCTTGAGGTGACACACCTTGGCCGCAAATTACTTCAACCACTCGTTTTTCAGCGCTTCGTAAGATAATCGGCATATCTCCGCCGAGGCCACTTTGGTGCGGCTCAACAACATGTAAAGCCATCCCGGTGGCGACTGCCGCGTCGAACGCGTTCCCTCCCGCCTCAATCATCGACCAGCCAGCCATACTGGCCAACCAATGGGTTGATGCGATAACGGCTTTGGTGCCGCGAATTTCCGGACGGGTGGTGAACATAGCGCTGCTCCTATAAATCAGTTGCCGGCAGGCGCTTCCACGACCGCGGTCATCGCATGTTTTTTAGGGATTTTCCCCGTCGAAATACAGCCCAATTCTTCCCGACAGCTTAGAAGGCCAATCCTAATACGAGACAAAACCGGATAAAACAGCTACCATGGGTATCACCTAATATATGCCTAGTGGACTGCCCATGCCGGACAACAGATCAAACATTGATACAAACGATCCCGCAGACGCCTCCGCATTTTTTGCCGCGACCATTGAGGCGATGGACGAAGGTTTGATCCTTCTCGACGCCAATGATCGATTGAAGCTGATCAACCGTAGGGCCCTAGATTTGTTGGACCTGCCCGCCGATCTAGTAAGTATCGGCACACCTCACGAAAATATTGTCACTCACCTCGCTAATCGCGAAGGCTCCGAATCCAAAGGAATGTCCATTGGTTTTCGGTTTTCCGAAGCACTGTCTGCGGACGATAAGTATGAATTTGTGCACCTATTTAAAAATGGGCTGGTCCTAAACATTTCCAGTAAGCCAACGGCCAAAAATTGCCGACTTACTATCTTCCGGGATATTACTGCAGAGCATAACACAGAGGTAAAACTGCGCCGTAGCGAGCAGCGGTACCGGAGTATCGTCGATTCGAACTCAGAGGCGGTATGCCGGTGGCGACCCGATGGGCTACTGACATACGCCAATGAACCTTATTGCCGGCTCCGGGGAATCTCTCCTGGCTCCGTTAAGGGTCAGAAGGCCTATGGCCTCACACACCCCGATGATCGCCAAGGCGTATTGACGGAGATAAAATCGCTCGGCCCGGAAAAGCGCCATGTCGAGATCGAAAGCCGAATAGTCGACAGCCAGGGAACCGTCACCTGGATGTTGTGGGCGACAACAGTTTTCATCGACGAACATAGCGCCATACTGGGCTATCAGGCATCGGGGCGCGAAATTACCGATCGCATTATTGCAGAGGAAGCCGCGCGCGAGGCTGAACGCCAGTTGCGCCTGGTAATCGACGCCCTTCCTGTCTGCATCGCCTACATAGGTGCAGATGGCTGTTATCAGATGGTCAACGAAACTTATGAAAAATGGTTTAAAAAATCACGTGAACAAATCATCGGCCGCCATGCAAAAGAAGTGATCGGTGAAGTAGCCTTCGCAACCCTGCAGAGCCAAATGGAGAATGTACTATCTGGTAATGCCTCAACCTTTGAAGGCAAGGTGCCGTATCAAAATGCCGGCGAACGCTTCGTCCAATGGTCATATGTGCCGAACTTTTCGCCCGGCGGCGCTGTGCACGGCTTTTTCAGTGTGGTCACAGATCTCTCGGAGCATTTACGAACGACCCGCGCCTTGGAGGAAAGCGAAAATAGATTTCGCCGGATGATCGAAAGCTCTCCCGACATAATTCTCGTTCACCATGACGGCATTATTCTATTTGTAAACACGGCGGCGGCGTCTCTCCTACGTGCCGCAAAAACGGAATTGCTGGGCCGCTATATCGACGAGTTTATTGACGGGAAATATTTTAAGCTCTCTCCGCCTGTCGCTGAACTGGACGGTCCAGTGCAATTCGAAGAACTCATGCTGACCCGCAACGACGGCACCTGCTTTGCCGTTGAGCTCTCGAGCATCAAACTTATTTTTGAAGGCAAGCCGGCGGTGCAACTTGTCTGCCGGGACATAACCGCGCGCAACACCGCCCAAGCACAAATAATGCAATCGTCAAAACTTGCCTCCCTCGGCGAAATCGCTGCAGGCATGGCTCATGAGTTGGCCCAGCCGCTAAACGTAATTCGCATGGCTGCTGACAACGGCATGTTTGGTATCGAGGATCAAAAAAATGACAACGGACACGATATCGATTTTGATTATCGACAATTTGAAACGATAGCCGGTCAAACCATTCGCATGGCTGAAATTATCAACCATATGCGCGAGTTTGCCCGCATAGATAACGAACATGCACTACCCCTGGACCCCCTCATGACAATTCGCCGTAGCGGTGGATTTTTTACCGAAATGTTTAGAACTGAAAATATTCTGCTCTCTTTCGACCTGCCTGATATTCAAATTGAAATACACGGACAAAGAATACTCTTCGAGCAGCTATTTGTTACGCTCATTCAAAATGCCCGCGATGCAATTTTGGGGCGCCAGGGAGATAACAAAGTAGAAAATCCCCAAGGACGCATCGATATTGCCGCAGAGGTGCATAAAAAAATGAAACTGATTTTGATCACCGTCAACGATGATGGCGGTGGAATTTCTCCGTCATTATTGGAGCAGATTTTTGACCCATTCATTACGACAAAGCCAGCGGGACGCGGCACCGGTCTCGGTCTCTCTGTCGCACGGGAAATCGTCAATCGGATGGGGGGCAGTATCATCGCCAAAAATATTCCGAATGGGGCTCAATTTGTCGTCAGCCTGCCCTTAATCAATGACTAGCGTGTTAGCAGCACATGCCCCCATTAAATCAAGACACGCCCCTCATTGAGATATTGGTCGTCGATGATGATCGATCGGCATTGCGGGAATTACGCTTATTCCTCGAGCGGCGCGGCTATCAGATTCATACGGCCGAAACCGGCGAGATCGCAGTCCAGATCGTTGCCGCCACAAAAATAGATTTCATTCTTTCCGACATCCGCATGCCGGGCATGAGTATCCAAGAGATGATCGCTGCAATTCGGCTCCATACCCCCGACGTTCCAATTGCCCTCATGACCGGTCAGCCAGCTGCAGGCCACAGGCTTGACGCAGAAGAACTGGATGTAAAATCTATTTTACGGAAACCGCTTAGCCTCCGCGAGGTCAGCTCAATGATCGACGACGCCTTAGCAAAATAAAAGCGCCCGTCCGGAATTTCCGGACGGGCGCATATTTGAAAAACTTAACTTGATCGAGGATTTATAGACCTGCCAACACTGCCAGCAATAGCAAGGCGACGATATTGGTGATCTTGATCATCGGGTTTACCGCCGGCCCCGCCGTGTCCTTATAGGGGTCGCCAACGGTGTCGCCAGTTACCGCAGCCTTATGCGCCTCGGAGCCTTTACCACCATGGTTGCCGTCCTCAATGTATTTCTTGGCATTATCCCAGGCGCCGCCACCAGCGGTCATGGAGATCGCGACAAAAAGCCCGGTCACAATAACACCGAGCAGCATCGCGCCAACGGTGGAAAACGCCGCAGACTTGCCAGCAATGCCCCACATGACAAAGAACACAACAATTGGTGCCAAAACCGGCAGCAAGGAGGGCACGATCATTTCTTTAATCGCCGCCTTGGTCAAAAGATCGACCGCCCGGCTATAGTCGGGTTTGCCCGTCCCTTCCATGATACCAGGGATTTCCTTGAACTGGCGACGGACCTCAACGACCACCGAGCCCGCAGCACGCCCAACAGCCGTCATGCTCAACGCACTGAACAGGAATGGCAGCAGGCCCCCCAGCAAAAGGCCGATGACCACATAAGGATTGGTCAGCGAGAAGTTAAGCTCAACCCCGGCAAAGAATGGATAAGTTCCGCTGTCGGCGATAAAGAAATCCAGATCCGACGTATAGGCCGCAAACAGTACAAGTGCACCGAGACCGGCCGAACCGATCGCGTACCCCTTGGTTACAGCTTTGGTCGTATTGCCGACCGCATCAAGGGCATCGGTGGTTTTACGCACGGCTTCATCCAGCTCAGCCATCTCGGCAATGCCGCCGGCATTATCGGTCACCGGACCGTAAGCGTCGAGGGCGACAACCATCCCGGCCAAGGCCAGCATGGCCGTTACCGCAATAGCGATGCCGAACAATCCGGCCAACGCGTAAGTCACGCCAATCGCAATCACGATTATTAGCGCCGGAATAGCTGTTGCTTCCATTGAAACAGCGAGGCCCTGAATGACGTTTGTACCGTGTCCCGTCTCCGAGGCCTTAGCAATGGAGCGAACCGGCCGATACTCGGTACCGGTATAAAATTCAGTCACCCAGATCAGTAATCCGGTCACCACCAAGCCGACGGTTGCGGAAAGCAACAGCGACATGCCGGTGAAGGTTTTGCCATCGACGGTAAAACTTTGATCGAAGCCGATTAACCAATGTGTGACCCCAGCAATTGCGATCAACGACAAAACGGCCGTGACGACAAAGCCTTTATAGAGCGCCCCCATGATATTTTGGCTGGCGCCCAAACGGACAAAAAATGTGCCGATAATTGACGTCACAATGCAAACGCCGCCAATCGCGAGGGGATAAAGCATCAGCGATTCTAAGATCGGCGAACCGACAAAGAAAATCGAGGCCAGCACCATCGTCGCAACAATCGTCACCGCATAGGTTTCAAACAAATCGGCGGCCATACCGGCGCAATCACCAACATTATCGCCAACATTATCGGCAATAACCGCCGGGTTACGCGGGTCATCCTCGGGGATACCGACTTCCACCTTACCGACAAGGTCGGCACCAACATCGGCGCCCTTGGTGAAAATACCGCCGCCGAGGCGGGCAAAAATGGAAATGAGCGAAGCGCCGAAGCCAAGAGCAACCAGCGCGTCAATCATCTCGCGCCCATCAACACCCATAGACAACAGCGAAGCGTAATACCCAGCAACTGCCAGCAGCGCGAGCCCGGCCACCAACATGCCGGTAACCGCGCCGGCCCGAAAGGCAACAGCCAGTCCTTGGGCCAAGCCGGTCCGTGCAGCCTCGGTCGTCCGGACATTGGCTCGCACCGAGATATTCATGCCGATATAACCAGCCGCGCCTGAAAGAATGGCACCGATCAAGAAACCAAGCCCTTCACGCCACCCCAGCAAAAGTAAAATGGCGACGAATATGACAGCCCCGACAATAGAAATGGTGCGGTATTGCCGATTGAGGTAAGCGGCAGCGCCTTCTTGCACCGCGCGCGATATCTCTTGCATCTTTTCGCTGCCGGCGCTGGCCGACAAGACGGAGGACGAGGCCCAAGCGCCATATACAAGCGCCAGTACACCGCAGCCTAAGGCCAACCAAAGAGCTTCAGTCATCGAGTTTCCGTTCCTTCGTAAGTGGAAATTGCCATAGATGGAATTTGGATCAGAAATAATTTATCGGTGTTAAACACCGTCAACCTGCGTTCGCGTCCATCCTGTATCAGGCCTGACTTGAGTCGCGGGGGAACATGCCAAAAAGAGGTTCGAATAGCAACCGCCATATTAACGCAGCAAATATCGACTAAAAGTGTTTGTACCCGTGGGTTTCTATCTTCATTTCTTGACCGTTAGTGTCAAGTATCCGCACCCGGCCGCCGCTGGCGGATATTGTTCCAATGGGCGAAACCGGTATTTTGAGGCCAGCGCACACGGCTTCAACTTCCCCACCATGCCAACCAGGCACGGTAAACAGTAATTCGTAATCATCGCCGCTGGCGATCAAGTCAAGGCAGGCATCATCGCGAAGATTGGAATGCTCGATCACCCGCCGCGCCGGTTCCGAAAAGGGAATATCAGCGAGCTTCACGTCCGCGCCAATGCCCGACGCCTGACAAATATGGCCAAGATCGGCCACCAGCCCGTCTGAAACGTCGATCCCGCTACCGGCCAATTCGGCAATAGCCGCGGCCAGTTTTGTACGTGGGGCTGGCAAGTAGTAGCGGTTCTTCAAAAATTCAACATCGGCGGCACCGCCAGCCTCTATTTCGCCGCGCAATATTTTCAACCCCAAACCCGCGTCCCCGATCGTGCCCGAGACATATATGATATCGCCCGGCCGCGCATTTGAACGCAAAAGGCGTTTTGCCGGTTCTACCCATCCAAACATCGAAACGGTCAGCGTCACCGGACCTGGGGTTCGAACCGTGTCACCGCCAACGAGACTTATTCCCCAGTTTTTTTGCTCGACCCCAAGACCAGCGGCAAAATCGCCGAGCCACGCGTGGTCAACCCGGTCATTAATCGCCAAACTGAGATTATACGCATAAGGCCTCGCCCCCATCGCTGCGAGATCCGACAGATTGACCCGCAGTAATTTTTGCGCAACCAACTTTGCCGGCGCGTCATGGAAATAATGTATCCCAGCAACAATTGTATCGGTGGTCACGGCGAGCCGTTCTTGGCTTCCCGGCACGACATTTTCGCAGGCTAATAGGGCCCCATCGTCGGTCAGCCCCACCGCCCCTGTGCTTGCCTCGCTTAACGGGGCAAAATATTTTGCTATAATTGCGAATTCATCAAGCCCCTCGGGGTCGCTTTTTTGTTCGGACATGGCGGCGTCGCCCGTTTAGCTCTTTCGCCCGGCGCGAACGGATTTGGCGATGCTGTCTAAGACGCCATTGACCAGGCCTGGCTCATTCCCCGAATAAAATGCGTGGGCAATATCGACATATTCATTTATCACCACCGATGCCGAACGGTCCTTATTCGACTGTAATTCGCCCGCGCCACATCTCAAAATCGCGCGCAATACGGCTTCGAGGCGGGCAACCTCCCGCTTTTCCGATAGAGCATCGGCGATTAACATGTCGACTGGTGCGGCACCATCACATGCCGCCGCAAGAACCCCCTCAAAAAGATCCACATCGGGTATGCCGGAGACATCCTCGTCGCCATCTCCGAGAATGAATTCCCGGGCTTGGAAATCCTGCACAATTTCCGCGACCGGCCTCCCCGTCAGGTCATTCTGATATAGGGCCTGGACCGCGTAAAGGCGCGCCAAACTCCGTGGGTCGCCTGATTTTTTCTCTTTTTTCGCCATGACTGAGTCCGACATGTTTTATCCCTGGCCCTGTCCACCGTTGAGATGATTTTTCAAGGCAATCATCGCCAAACAGGCGTCGGCGGCACCGCCGCCCTTATTGCGCCGATCAACAGCGGCGCGTTCCTCGGCTTGCCCCATATTTTCAACCGTCAAAATGCCATTTCCAATCGCCAATCCGCCCCCAACAGCAAGGTCTTGGAGGGCCCGAGCGGTTTCCCCGGCAACATAATCATAGTGGCTCGTCTCACCGCGAATGACGCAACCCAGGGCGACATAACCGTCAAATTTTTGCCCTTCTGCTGCTTCCGCCATGCTGATGGCAGCGGGGATCTCAAAAGCGCCCGGCACCTTGAAACTTTCAAAGCGCGCCCCGGCGGCCTCAATTGCGGCAATCGCCCCCAGTTCAAGTGCCCGGCCAATATCTTCGTAAAAAGTCGCCTGGACGATCATTATATGAGCATTTTCCATATTCGGGCTCTTAAAACCTTTCTCGTTACCCGACCGCGCGTCGCTCGACGACCCGCAATCCAAATCCATCAAGGCCGACAATCGACCGCTCCGAATTCGATAATAAAATCATGTCGCGCACCCCCAGGTCTAATAGGATTTGGGCCCCAACACCATAATCGCGCAAATCACCGCTGTGTTTTCCCACTTGCTTGCCGGCCTCGGCATTCAATTGGTCACTGAGCCCCGTTGCCCGTGGCTCACGTATGACGACAATGGCCCCGGTTCCGGCTTCACCAATTTGGCTCATCGCGTCGTGCAGACCCCCGCCACCGTGGGTCGAATCACCCAATACATCGCCCATTAGATTGAGCGCATGCATACGCACCAGCACCGGGGATTCAGCGCTTATATCGCCTTTAACAAGGGCGACATGTTCCGCATATTCTACTTTATTAAAATAGACTATCATCTTGAATTCGCCACCAAAACGACTATCCAATACGACTTCTTTGAGACGTTCGACAATGCGATCATTGCGCCGACGATAGGCGATCAAATCGGCAATTGAGCCAATTTTCATGCCATGAAACTGGGCAAATTTTATGAGATCCGGCAAACGGGCCATCTCGCCATCGTCGTTCATGATTTCGCAGATCACCGCGGACGGGTTGAGACCCGCTAGTCGCGACAAGTCTATTCCCGCTTCGGTATGACCGGCCCTAACCAGGACCCCACCGTCACGCCCGGCCAACGGAAAAATATGCCCTGGGGTGGTTATTTCGTCCGGGCCGCTGCGCGGATCAATGGCCACGGCAATCGTGCGCGCTCGATCTGGCGCGGATATGCCGGTCGTCACCCCGTCCTTGGCTTCCATAGAAACAGTAAAGTTGGTCTCCAGTCGGGACGAATTAGTCTGAGGCATGAGCGGCAAACCGAGCTGTTGCACCCGCTCGCGCAGCAGGCTCAGGCAAATCAGGCCCCTGCCATGGGTCGCCATGAAATTGATCGCGTCGGGTGTCGCCATTTGCGCCGGAATGACGAGGTCGCCTTCATTTTCGCGCCCCTCATCATCGATCAGGATATACATGCGCCCATTCCGGGCTTCCTCGATTATATCCTCGGTTGGCGAAAGATAGGCTAGATCGGTTTCCGCGCGTTCACTGTCGCCTTGGTCGCCCATACCCAAACCCTTTATTCCAGTTTCCACTCATTATTCAAAAGCCGTCAGGCGCGCTGCATACCGCGCCATCATGTCGACTTCAATATTCATTATCGTGCCTGGAACCATTTCACCGAAATGCGTGTTCGCCAGGGTATGGGGAATAATATTAACCTCAAATGTTTGTGGGTCGGCACCGGCGTCACTCACAGCGTTAACCGTCAAAGAAACACCATCTACCGCGACCGACCCTTTCGGTGCCAAAAAGACAGCGAGATCTTGTGCGGCAGGCTCCAACGCGATCACCAATCGGCGATTATCCCCGATATCGTCGACACGTAATAGCTTAGCGACACCATCAACATGGCCGAGCACAATATGCCCACCGAGCTCGTCGCCAATTACCAGCGGTCGTTCCAAATTAATCCGGTCCCCCGGACGCCAGCGCCCAAGGCTCGTCACAGATTTCGTTTCGAGAGAAACGTCTACCCCAAACCATCCAACTCCGGTTTCGACCACGGTCAAACAGACACCATTGCAGGAAATGGATGCGCCCAGCGGAAATGACCCCGTGTCATAGCCAGTATCCAGCGTATATCTGCCTTTGCTGGTACCCTCAACGGTTCGCACTGTGCCGATATCGGTGATGATGCCTGTAAACATCGCCCGTCTTTCAACTCATTTTAAAAAAAAAGATATTTCGTCTACCGTATTAGGCTAACCGTCGGTAAGTTTCCAGAATGTCATCGCCATACCGAGTTGTATCAGCAAGTCCCCAGCGCGATGCCAAGTCCACCGTATCGACACCAAACCCGGCGATCGCCGACAAACCGTCACCGCCGACAATCATCGGGGCACGAAACCAAGCGATGCGATCAATTAGGTCTGCGCGCAACAATGAGGCCGACAGCTGCGCACCGCCTTCGACTAGGATTCGCGTCAAACCGAGCTCGCCGAGCTTGGACAAGGCCACCCCAAGGTCAACCCGCCCTTCGTCATCCGGTGGCGTCTGGATTATTTTTACGCCAGCATCTTTAAACGCTCGGGCGCGGCTTTTGTCGCCGCCGGTAATGGTGATTATATAGGTTGGGGTTTGCGCAGCAGACACGACCAGGTCCGCCGTTAACGGCAATCGCAAACGGGAATCGACAACGATGCGGACCGGCGACTTATCCGCCAGTCCGGGCAAACGGCAGGTTAGGTTAGGATCATCCAAGATCGCGGTCTCTGTTCCGACCATGACACCATCAAATTCGGCCCGCATAAGATGGGCACGCCGACGTGCGGCAACACCTGTGATCCATTGGGATTGGCGACTATGGGTAGCAATTTTACCGTCAAGACTAGTGGCGGTTTTTAAGGTGACCATTGGTCGTCCGGAAAGGACACGGGTCAAATAACCTTCATTTGCTTGCACGCCAAGCTCTTGGTCGATCCCGTTTATGACCTCGACCCCGGCAGCTTCAAGCAACGCTACGCCCTTGCCCGACACACGCTTATCCGGGTCCTCCATCGGCATGACAACTCGCGAAATTCCGGCGGCAATTAGGGCCTTGGCGCAGGGCGGTGTCTGACCTTTATGGCTGCACGGTTCGAGAGAGACATAGGCGGCTGCCCCCTTCACCAAATCGGCCCCATACAAAGTCAACGCCTGGTCCAATGCCTGGGTTTCGGCATGGGGCCGCCCCCCTTTCTGGGTCCAGCCGCGGCCCAAGACCCGACCATCCTGGGGCCTTACAATAACCGCCCCTACCGACGGATTTGGCCATGTATCGCCGAGCCCCCGACGCCCAAGTCGCAGCGCCATCGACATAAAACGGTCGTGCATTCCGGGCTTAATCGTCCTCTCCGGCTAATTTTTCGTTGCCGATAAAATCTTCAAAGTCCTTGGCTTCCCTGAAGTTTCTATATACTGAGGCGAAACGCACATACGCCACCGGATCAATATTTGCCAGCGCGTCCATAACGGCGGAGCCGATTTGCGCCGCATCTATCTCCGGTTCCCCGGCGGATTCAAGTCGTCGCACAATGCCGTTGATCATGCGTTCAATCCGCTCGGGTTCAACCGCTCGCTTGCGCAACGCGATATTGATCGAGCGTGCCAGCTTATCCCGGTCAAAAGGCGCCCGGGTTCCGTTTTTCTTCAATACAACGAGGTCGCGCAGCTGCACGCGCTCAAAAGTCGTAAACCGAGACCCGCAATTGGCACAAAGACGTCGACGCCGTATCGAGGCGTTATCCTCGGTCGGCCGCGAATCCTTAACTTGCGTGTCGTCATGTCCGCAAAATGGGCACCGCATTTTAAAGCCTCATTATCTATGTTTTGCCAGGTCGCAAGTGACGAGGCCTCAGTTCTCAGTATATTGGAAATCGAGCGCACAAAGCCTCGACCTTCGCTCTAACAGCCGCTTCAATACCTCCATTGCCCGCCTCACTATCAGTGGCAAGACCATCGAGCACTTCGGCAACCAAATCGCCGATTTCGTCAAATTCCGCAGTCCTGAACCCTCTGGTCGTGCCGGCCGGTGACCCCAGACGTACCCCCGACGTTACAGTCGGTTTTTCCGGATCGAAAGGAATACCGTTTTTATTGCAAGTGAGTCCGGCCCGCTCCAGCGCTGCCTCGGCAATATTCCCCGTCAACCCTTTGGGGCGCAAATCGACCAGCATCAGGTGGGTATCGGTCCCCCCCGACACGATATCTAGGCCTTTGGTTTGCAGTTTTGCCGCGAGCGCTTTTGCATTATCTGCGACGGCTTGCGCGTATACCTTGAAAGACGGCTCCAGTGCCTCGCCAAAAGCCACTGCTTTGGCGGCGATGATATGCATCAGCGGGCCACCTTGCAGCCCGGGAAATATCGCCGAATTAATCTTCTTTCCCAAGTCGGCGTCTCTCGACAAAATCATACCGCCCCGCGGCCCTCGCAGCGTTTTATGGGTCGTTGTCGTAACAACATCGGCCACCGGAAGCGGGCTTGGATGAACGCCGCCGGCAACCAAGCCGGCAAAATGCGCCATATCGACCATTAAATAAGCACCGACACTGTCGGCTATTTCCCGAAATTTGGCAAAATCAATAAAACGCGGATAAGCCGACCCACCAGCTACAATCAGTTTTGGCTTATGCTCGGCCGCGAGGTCGGCAACGGCGTCGTAATCTATTTGGGCGTCCTGACGGCGCACGCCATATTGAACCGCGTTAAACCACTTACCCGACTGGTTTGGCGGCGCCCCATGGGTCAAATGCCCACCGGCAGCCAAAGACATGCCCATGATCGTGTCACCGGGTTGCAGCAAGGCGAGAAAAACACCCTGATTGGCCTGGGCGCCAGAATGAGGCTGAACATTTGCAAAGGCGCAGTCGAAGAGCCGGGTGGCGCGTTCTATCGCAATCTCTTCGGCAACATCGACATATTCGCAGCCGCCATAATACCGTCTGCCCGGATACCCTTCAGCATATTTATTTGTCAACACAGAGCCCGCCGCCTCAAGCACCGCCCGTGAAACTATATTTTCCGATGCAATGAGCTCAACCTGATTTTGCTGCCGGGCCAATTCACCGACGACGGATGCCGCCACCAAGTCATCCCGTTCGGCCAAACTCTGCTCAAAAAAGCCCGAAACCGTCATATTGGCATTTACTGAACTCATCGGCGCAAGGTCCCCCAAATCAATTTTTTACAGTTCATTACTTGCCTGATTGCGTCGCATCGAAATGCGCCCCAGCCGACAACATGGCAACGCGACCGGCATGCCGACCGCCCTCAAATTCAGTTGTCAAAAAAACCTTCATACATTCAAGCGCGACTTCGGCTCCTACTATTCGAGCACCGAGTGCTAAAATATTTGCGTCATTATGCTGACGCGAGAGCCGTGCCGTTGTTGCATCGTGGCAGAGGGCAGCCCGGGCACCAGACTGGCGATTGGCGGCGATCGAAATTCCGATACCGCTGCCGCAAACAGCAATACCCAGTTCCGCGTCCCCACCGGCAATGGCCCGCGCAATGGCAAATCCATATTCAGGGTAATGCACAGAATTTTCGGCGTCAGTCGTCCCCAGATCGACAACTTCGTAGCCAATTTCACCGGCCGTCTGATAAAGCATGTGCTTTAACGCAAAGCCTGCGTGATCGGACGCGAAAACTATGCGCCGACGATTTTCATCAGCCTGGTTAATTGGATCACCCATCGAATTTATTTTTCCAGATCGCCAAACATCCACTCGAGACACTATATATCGCCATTATAGCCCGACGCACTACTACTTATTCACTTCTGACGGTGATTTCATATTGTCGCGCCGCTCGCTCAGCGCCTTCCCACCCATTTCCCACACATTCCCCATGGCCCTAATTTACCATTCGCACAATTACCTTGAAGACTTGGGATACCAAATGTTCGAAACATTTAGTTCTAAATGCTAAACCGAAATTAAAGAGCGAAGCCAATTAGATTTATTTTATAAGTATTGTTTATACTTGACATGCAAATAACCCCATGCGAGTCAATATTTATCGAACATTGAAATGCCAAAGGACCGAAGTCATGCCGGATAACGAAACAGAAAACACCAACAATAGCGAACTGCTGCAAATGACCGCGCAAGTTGCGTCAGCTTATTTGGGCAATAACTCGGTCCCGTCCGGGCAAATTTCGGAAGTCATTAAGTCAGTTCACGCGAGCCTTGTCGAAATCGGCGACGGATCCGGCACGCGACAGCTCAATCAAAAACCAGCGGTTCCGATCAAGAAATCGATCACGCCGGACTATGTCATTTGCTTGGAAGACGGCAAAAAGCTGAAGATGCTGAAACGTCATTTGCGCACCACTTATAATTTGACGCCAGACGAATATCGCGCAAAGTGGGGCTTGCCGGCTGACTACCCAATGGTCGCCCCAAATTACGCCAAACAGCGTTCACAGTTTGCTAAGAAAATCGGGCTTGGCCGCGGCAACCGGAAGACGAAGAAACGCAAATCTCGGTAAAGTCAATTAAATCGGGGGGTCAATTCATGTGACCCCCTTTTCAATTGCGAATACTAATTACCAATTATTTTCACTATCTCAATCGACCCATTGCGAAATACCCAGTGGGCGAAAGATCCGTCGACATCACCCGCATTATCAAAATTTTGGCGACCAGCTGCGCCTTCGTAATTAATATCTGCACCGGCGGCGATTAACTCTTTAGCCCGCGCAAATTCACTCGGCCGAACAATTTCACCAGGAGGATTGGCGACAACGCGCAAGGCATTGCGCACAGCGCTCGGCTCTGCAGACCCGGCAGACTCAATTGCCAGGGCAAGCAGAATTGCCGCGTCATATGCATTTCCGACAAATGGCTGATCTTCGGGAAATTCCCCATATGCGATTTCGTATTGATTTTTATAAAGCGCATAATTTTCGCTGTCGGACCCCTCCGGCGCCGTGCCGAATGAAGTTTCAAGATATTCTTGTCCAATTGCTTGGACGACTTCATTTGCTTTCATGCCATCGGCAAATATAAAGTTTTTAAAATAACTGCCGTCGATTGATTTTTGCAATATTGGAATGCCTTCTTCCAAATGCGATATCAACACCAAGGTGTCTGAAATTCCGCCAATTGCCGCCTGCTCAATTTCCGCAGTATATATTGGTTGACCCGGCTCATAGCCGACAATCGCAGTGACGATACCGTCGAAGTTAAGCGAAAAAATTTCCGCCAAACTGCGCCCGTAATCATCGTTGCGGAAAAGAATAGCAACGGTTTCAACCCCTTGATCCTCCGCCAACTGGGCCAGTAATTTGCCCTGGATTTCGTCATGCGGGGTGGTGCGGAACAGAAAATCATCGTCGGCAAGGTCGGATAAAATTGGCGACGTCGAAGAAGGAGAGATCAAAGAAACGCCGGTAAATTTCGCCACGGACTGGGCAACCGGTATGGTAACACTGCTGGCCATTGCGCCAACAATACCCGAAACTCCATCGATATTCGTCAACGATTGGGCCGCCATAACACCGGCCTGGGGGTTCGTCTCGGTGTCCGCCGTTACCAATTCGAGCCGGCCATTAAGGACACCGCCCGCATCATTTACCTCCCTAATCGCAAGTTCAACGCCAATGAGGCTGGCCTGCCCAAAGGCACTCAAGCTGCCCGTTAACGGTAATAGCCCGCCAATTCTCGCCGTTACCGGCAATTCCGCAGAAGGACCAAAGAAACGCCAAGCAGCGGCACCACTCAGTCCGATTAACACCACAACACCAGCTAAGATCGTTATCTTTCGCATCATCGATCGGCGCCCTTTGTTCGCAGACAGCCCCACCCGGATATGTGATTCCTATCACATTCGCTAGACCGCCCGCCATAGAGGCATCAAGTCCCTGGGGATCAAATTTGCTAGGCCATAACCTAGGACTAGTACATATATGCCCGAAATTTTGGCAATGTTACCTTGCCTGTCAGTGAAAACCATAGCCCATCCTTTCCCAAAACACTTGCATCGGTAAAATTGGCTGCCGGTCTGGATATAAATTATGTTTCGGCCTAATCGAGCGCTTGTGCATAAGGGGGGGCTTAAAGAGCACATAATAATGCCTTATTATTGTGACACCAACTCTGATACCCATATTCGGGACAACAATAACAATATCTTCAATTGGAGGAATGCTATGAAAATCTCTGTTAATCTTGTTGCACTCGGTCTGGCGAGTGCGATGCTGCTTCCGGCAGCCGCGAGCGCAGCCGAAATTAAAATCGGCGTTATCCTCGGTTTCACCGGACCGATCGAATCTTTGACACCTGAAATGGCCGCGTCGGCCGAACTGGCTTTCAAGGAAGCTTCCGATTCGGGTTTGCTGCTTGGTGGTGACACGATCACGCCGGTCCGTGCCGATTCAACCTGTATCGATAGTGCAGCTGCAACAGCCGCAGTCGAACGCCTGGTGACATCCGACGGCATTGCCGCTCTTTTCGGACCCGATTGCTCGGGCGTTACCATTGCTGTGACAAATAACGTCGCAGTGCCAAATGGCCTGACGGTTATATCTCCCTCGGCCACATCGCCGGCGCTTACCACCATTGACGACAATGGGTTGTTCTTCCGCACTGCCCCGTCCGATGCACGCCAAGGCGAAATCCTGGCTCAAATCGTCAAAGAACGCGGTATTGATGAAGTCGCCGTGACCTTCACCAATAACGATTATGGCAAAGGTCTCTCCGAATCCTTCGGGTCAGCCTTTAGCGCCCTCGGCGGCAATGTGATCTTTGAAGCACCGCACGAAGATGGCAAGGCAGATTATTCGGCCGAAGTCGGCGCCCTTTCCGCATCCGGCGCCGATGAGCTGGTCGTATTCGGCTATGTCGATCAAGGCGGGCGCGGCATCATCCAGTCTTCACTGGACGCTGGCGCTTTTGACCGCTTCATTTTCGCCGACGGTATGGTTGGCGACGCACTGACCACGGTTGATGGCGACCTGTCCGGTTCATTTGGCACATTGCCGGGCACCGACTCCCAGGGTGCCGCGACTTTCCTTGATGTTGCAGCTGCTGGTGGTGTCGATGGCGCTGGCCCGTTCCGTGGCGAGTCCTACGATGCCGGCGCATTACTCGCACTGGCGATCCAAGCGGCCGGATCCGCTGATCGCGAGGGAATTTCCGCCAACATCATGAATGTCGCCAATGCCCCGGGTGTTGAAATTTTCCCAGGTGAGCTAGCTAAAGGCCTGCAAATTCTGGCCGACGGCGGTGAGATCAACTACCAAGGCGCCAGCGATGTCGAGTTTGGTGAAGTCGGCGAAGCTGCCGGCTCCTACAAAGAGCTCGAAATTCAGGGTGATAGCTTTGAGACAATTAGTGTCCGTTAGAGTTTAATACAACTCAAACCGAAGAGGCCCGGCAGCACTGCTGCCGGGCCTTTTTTGTGCCTCAACGAATATGACGAACATATTCCGGCAATATTCCGCGCGGACTAAATCTGAGAACCATGATCAAGGTCAACCCCATCAGCAGTTGACGCATATGGGGTGCCGCATCAATCATTCGTTGGGCGATGGCACTGCCATCTCCAAGCACCGCTATGGCATGACCAAGGACCCAAAGAGATGCCGGCTCGGCCTCGATCCAGAAAAACCAAATGAGGAAACCACCCAGTACTGCGCCAAGGTTATTGCCGCTCCCCCCGATAATCACCATCACCCAAATCAAAAAAGAATATCGCAGGGGATTATAGGAACCGGGGGTAAATTGCCCATCGATAGTGGTCAGCATGGCCCCCGCGACACCAATTATTGCCGAGCCAAGGATAAAAATTTGGCGGTGCCGGAAGATAACATTCTTGCCCATGGCGCTCGCGGCATCTTCCCGGTCCCGAATGGCCCGCATCATTCGGCCCCAAGGTGAATTGAGGGCCCGCACACTCAGCCCCAGAACGATCAGCAGAACCGTCCCAAACAGGCCCATATAGCAAAGTTTCACAAAAATACTCGACCCACTAATAATAAACTGGGCCAGAATATCTTGCCGCTCGGCAGCGCTCGCAGCAGATGAGAGCGCCCCCGCATGAAGGCGCTCGATAGCTGCGATAAACCAGTCGCTCGATTGCAACTCAACTTCATATGGAACCGGGCGTTTCAACCCCGATACATTTTTGGGCCCACGGGTCAGCCAATCTTCGTTTTTCAGCAGAGCGACAACGATTTCCGAAATACCCAGGGTCGCAATGGCAAAATAATCAGCCCGCAACCCCAGTGCGATCCTACCAATCAGCCATGCGACACCGGCGGCAAACAAACCACCGACAACCCAGGAAAAAATAATTGGCATTCCGAGGCCGCCAAGGAACCCTGTGCGAACCGGA
Source organism: Alphaproteobacteria bacterium (assembly GCA_021774575.1). Lineage (GTDB taxonomy): Bacteria > Pseudomonadota > Alphaproteobacteria > UBA6615 > UBA6615 > JAJFIX01. Next base: position 301,298 of record JAJFIX010000031.1, read on the forward strand.
TCAACAGATTCGATGGCACGGACAGCGTCTGAGAAAAAACCACGAAACGACCAATACCCAATGAGTATGACGCCCAGCATGACTAGCCGGCGCGCATTTCCCGCCGCCATCCGCCGATGCACAATATACCCCACCGCCACTGTTAGGGCGAATAACCCCAGGGCAATTAAAAGATTACCGCCGCCGGCGGACCATGCCTCTTCAACCGGCGCATGAGAGACCAAAATCGCAGCAACCCCACCCAACGCCGCAAAGCCCATTACACCAGCATTAAATAGCCCGGCATATCCCCATTGAAGATTGAGCCCCAGGGCCATAACTGCTGAAACCAGGCACAAATTTATAATCACCAGAGCGACCGACCATGACTGGCCGAAACCGACGAACAGCAACAATGCCGCCAATATGGAAAACGCGAAAATAGTTCGCTGGCGATGGGTCATAGCACTTTGCCTCTGAATATGCCCGTGGGCCGGACGAGTAGGACAACCACCAAGAGAACGAAAGAAACGGCAAATTTATATTCCGTTGGCAGGACCTGCGCCATGCCAGTGGGCTCCAGGCTTTCTGGCATGACGTAAATGAGAAATTTTCGATAAACATAGGTCGAGGCAATTTCCGAAAAGGCGACAATATAGCCGCCCACGATCGCCCCAATCGGTTGACCAATACCCCCGACGATAGCTGCGGCGAATATCGGCAGAAGCAGTTGAAAATAGATGAACGGCTTAAAACTCTTATCCAGGCCATAAAGGACCCCGGCAATGGTAGCCAGCGACGCCGCAATTATCCATGTGACCATGACCACCCGGTCCGGGTTTATGCCGGAAAATAGCGCTAGGTTTTCATTGTCAGAATAGGCCCGCATCGCTTTACCGGTGCGGGTACGTTGCAGAAACCAAAACAATGCGGCAACGACCAGTACCGCAAGAGCAATTGTTAAACCCTGGGTGACTTTAAAGGACAACCCCTCACTCAAACCGGTCATTTGTTTAAAGTCATTGGCGTGAATGATGAATTTTTGGCCATCGGAAAACAACTGATCCTCGGTTCCGATGAGTATTCTAACCAAACCGTTCAACACGAACATGACCCCTACCGAGGCAACAATATAGACCACCGGCACAGCCTTTATCCGTCGATAATACCGATAAACGAGGCGATCCGTTAGCAGGGCGAATAATGCGGTGATGACGATAGCGGCAGGCAGCGCCAAAAGAGCCGTGGGCAAAGGCCCGAACGATACCCCCAGAGATTGCAGCCACCAGGTTAAAAAAATTGTGACCATCGTCCCAAAGGCCATCAGATCGCCATGGGCGAAATTGGCAAAACGCAGAATTCCAAAAACCAAGGTGACGCCAAGCGCGCCGAGCGCCAGCTGCGACCCATAAGACAGGGCTGGAATGATGACAAAATTTGAGAGGAGAATAATTGCGTTTAGGAACTCAGTCATCTGCCCCCCTTCAACCACCAAGAAATGAGCGACGGACATCGGGATTAGCAAGCAAGGCGTCTCCGGTGTCGGTAAACCGGTTCTCACCGGTAACTAAAACGAAGCCACGATCGGCAACATTTAACGCCTGTCGCGCATTTTGTTCGACCATCAAAACCGCGATTCCAGCCTTTTTAATTTCCACGATACGGTCGAAAAGTTCATCCATCACAATCGGCGAGACCCCCGCCGTCGGTTCGTCCAACATCAAGACGGTCGGGTCGGTCATAAGGGCGCGACCAACAGCGACTTGCTGACGTTGTCCGCCGGAAAGCTCGCCCGCCGCTTGATTTCGTTTTTCCGCAAGAATGGGAAACAAGGAATAAATCTGGTCCATTGTTTCCATATAATTGTCGCGGCGCAAATAGGCGCCCATTTCCAAATTTTCCTGCACGGTCATACTGGCAAAGACGTTATTTGTCTGCGGAACGAAGGCCATTCCTTCTTTGACCCGATCCTGGGGAGAAAGGTCCGATATATCCCTTCCGTCCAACAAGACTTTTCCCTCACTCAAATTCAACATGCCGAGCAGCGCGTTCATTGCGGTGGATTTCCCGGCACCATTGGGACCGACAATGACCGCAATTTCACCCCGGTCGACGTCGATGCTACAGCCCTGAAGGATGTCAGCGCCCCCATAACCGCCGCGTAAATTCTCTCCGCTCAAATAACTCATGAGGCTTCAGGTCCGGTTTTATTCTTCATTCCGCGTCCTAGATATGCCTCGATAACATCCTCATTATTCCTAATTTCCTCAGCGCTACCCTGGGCGAGCACACTACCATCGGCCATCACGATGACCGGATCACAAAGTCGGCCGATAAAATCCATGTCATGTTCGATCATGCAGAACGTGTAGCCATGTTCCTGGTTTAGTCGCAAAATGGCGTCACCAAGAGAGTTGAGCAACGTTCTATTAACCCCGGCGCCGACTTCATCGAGCAAAACTACCTTGGCGTCGGTCATCATCGTTCGGCCAAGTTCCAGCAGCTTTCTTTGACCACCCGACAACTTGCCTGCCTCTTCCTGGGCGACATGGGTCAGTCCCAGAAATTCAACGACCTCTTCAGCCTTTTGATGATTGGCTTTTTCCTGCTGGCGGATTTTCGGCGACCTCAGTAGCGCACTAATTAATCGCTCACCGGCTTGCGCCGGTGGCACCATCATCAGGTTTTCCATAACCGTCAATGTCGGAAACTCGTGAGCAATCTGGAAAGTTCGCAAGAGGCCTTTTTGAAATAATTCGTGGGGCTTACGCCCGGTCACATCCTCGTCATCCAGCAGTATTTTGCCTGAAGTCGGTTCCAGGTTGCCGGCGATTACATTGAATAAAGTTGTTTTTCCAGCACCGTTCGGCCCGATCAACCCGGTTATCGTCCCGGCCTCAATAGTCAGACAAGCACTATCAACCGCGCGTACACCGCCAAACGTCTTGGTTACATCCAAAACCTTGATCATCGACCGGTGCTCGAATGGTTAGGGCTGAGACAGGTTTGCGTCACGGTTACTCACTAATACTTTGGGAGGCGTCATGGAGGAATTAGTTTAACGGCGGAGATATAAGCATTCTAACGGGATTGGACCAGATCCGGCCACAACGAAATTATCGCCAACGAATAATTGCCGGGCAAAGCCCCACCTTATTGTTCACGTCAATGTGGCTTGTTCCATTTTGGTTTTTGCGGCTATTTCTCTGACCATCACCATGAAACATAAACGCACAGTCAAATATATACTCATTACCGCACTTGCCGTTGGATGCGGGCTGGCAATCTACGCCCTAGTACCACCACGCGGGTCAGGTCCGGATGCGGCTCTGACTGCTGCGCTAATCGCGTTGGAAAGCGCGACAACTGCTGAACTCACCGAGCTAACGGCCGAGTTAGGCACACCAATGTTAAAAGTTATTGTGCCAACCGCTCTTGCCCATGACGGCTGGTTGCTTCGGCAAGCCAATATCAACGCAATCAACCGGGCACGCCGGGAGGCCCAAATCCCAGCATCTGCTGCTGCTATTTTAAATCACGAACGCCAAGAGGTCGAAGCGCTCATCGCTCAATCGAGAAACTTTGAAACAGAAAATAAAGGGCAGGCGCTAATTTTCCTCAATGACGTCCAAGGGACCTATTTCAACCATATTGAACAATCATATTCGGCTCGGATCGGTTATTTACTGGCAATCGGCGAGCTGGCGGCCAATCTCAATACGGTCGTCGGTTATTTTCGAGTCGAAGATGACACCCTGATTTTTGAGCAATCCAGCCTCCAATTTACTTATATGAATAATCTTAACGCCATTGAAGCCCAGGCCAGTGAAATGGAGAATCTTGCACAACATCTGCAAGATTTGGCCCTTACACGCAGCGCCTACCCGGCCCGCATAACCGCCATCTTGGCCGAGTGACCCGGGAAAAGGCGATAAATCCCATAACAATCAAATAAGGCGATATTTTTCAATTCGATATGGGCTTTTATTTTGCCAAATCGGAGACCATTCCGGTATTTACAAAAGTCTAATCATTTTCAATGATGATCTATTATCTTTTTAGGGTTTTTACGCCCGATATGCGTAGGTAACGCAATCTGAGCGAATTTGAACACTTTCGGGAGCTTTTGAGATGATCTCGACACGATCGCGTCGCCTATCTGCCGCCCTCGCCGTCGGCGCAATATTTGCTGTTGGCGGATGTTCTAAACTTGGGTCTCCCGTCGACCGGGCGGTTGAAGATGCTGGGGCGAATTCATTAATGCACGCCGGTGCGACCATCCATGCAGCAGGCGACCCGGTCAGAGCAATTTCCTATTACCAAGAAGCTTTACAGCTTTCGGTGAATGACCCTGCAATATTGCTCGCCCTCGCCCACGCACTGAGCGATGCTGGCGATCATGAGGGTGCGATAATCGCCTTTGATCGAGCCATAGATGCAGGCGCCGATGATGCGGACACCCTACGCGGTATTGGCAATGCGCTGATGGCAATTAATCGCCCTGAAATTGCCCTGCCCAAACTCCAGCAGGCCGTTATTATGCAACCCAGCCCCGCTGGCTTTAACAGTCTCGGCGTTGCCTATGACGCCCTCGGCCAGGCCGAAATAGCTCAGAAATCCTACCGCGAAGGCCTTGCCCTAACCCCAAGCCATATCGGGTTAGCCAATAATCTCGCCCTTTCCCTGGCGCTCAGCGGAAACACAGGCCAAGCCATTGAAATATTGGAAGAGTTAGTCATGGAGCCCGGTTCGAGCGCGGCAAATCGACAGAGCCTGGCTCTCGCCTATGGTCTGTCGGGAGACTATGTCCGCGCTGAAGAGATTGGCCGCGAGGACCTTGATGAACAATCAGTGATCATGAATATTTCCTATTATCGGACACTTGAAGCGATGGAAGATCACGCCAGAAAAGTCGCAATTCTAGGTATTCTCCGATCAAACCGAACGCCAAATGCCGTTGGCAGTGTAGACCCTCGCTAAGCTCGCGACCGGCGCTACATATTGATCAGCTGATCCAGCACCTGAAGGATTGCCGGCCCGATCAGTACGACAAACAGAGCAGGCAAAATAAACAAGATCATTGGCACTGTCATAATCGCCGGTAGACGGGCGGCTTTTTCTTCGGCAATCATCAATCTATTTACCCGCATTTCGGCTGCCAGAACCCTGAGCGCCTGTGACAGAGGCGTGCCGTAACGCTCGGATTGGATCAACGAATTTACTAGCGCCCGCATATGGGGCAGGCCGACACGCTTGGTCAGGTTTTCCATTGCCATCCGCCGTTCGGGCAAGAAACCCAATTCGATCGATGTATGTCCTACCTCATCAGCAAGTTCAGGCCAGGGGTTTTTTAATTCCCGACTGACGCGCGCCATGGCCGCATCAAGGCTGAGACCGGCCTCGGCACAAATCACCAGTAAATCAAGACCGTCTGGCATGCCTTTTTGCAGAAGTTTTCGTCTTTTTGTCACCGCGTTTTTGACAAATATTTTGGGTGCGTAAAAACCTAGCGCCACCGATGCGACAACTGCGAAAACCTTCCCAACGGACGGAATATCAAATAATTGGAGAATGTAGACAACTATGATCGCCGCCATGCCAAACAATATTGGCATAGCCAAACGGGCGGCAAGGAACAATGTCAGCGTATCTCTGCTGCGCCAGCCCGCTTGGGCGAGGCTATCTGCAATCATCTGAGTTTGCGCGCCCTGGAACAGTTGAAACCGCTCGACCAGCCCTTGAGCCGCCTCCAGACTTTTATCGTGGATTGGATGCCCCGTTACCCGCACACGTTTGGACTGGGCCTTGGCCATTTGCTCACGCCGTTCCTTCAGCGATTTAAGTCGACCCTGCATTTTGCGAGGTTCGATTAAACCGTACCAGACGGCAAAAACCGTAACGAAGGTCGCAATACCGATCAGCAAGGAAATAAACGCGCCATCACCGAATGGATTGCCTATTGCTGCAAATATTGCTGAGAACATGGGCCTGACCTTTGCTTAAATCTCGAAATTAACCATTTTAACCATGATCGCCACGCCGACCGCCTCGCTTAACAAGCCAATGCCAAGAATGAACATGCCCCTCGGATCCTCGAAAAGGGTCATGATATATCCGGAATTCAGCACGAAAATGATGGCGAACATGATGAAGGGTAGCGAGCCAAGGATCATCGCACTGGTTTTCGGTTCGGCGGCAAGTGCTTTCACTTTTTTCTTCATTTGGCCGCGCTTGCGTAACACATCCGAGAGGTTTTCTAAGGTTTCTGCCAGGTTACCACCGGTTTCACGTTGAACCGAAAGAGCAACAACGAAAAAATCGAATTCGGGCCTTTTGATACGTTCACCGATTTCCAGGAGCGCTTCGTCAAGAGTTTTACCGAACCGCAGATTGTCGGCAATCATCGAAAATTCGGTGCCCATCGGTTTTATCATTTCGCTGCCGACTACCCCCATCGCCTCGGTAACGGGCAAACCGGATTTTATGCCGCGAATAATCATGTCGATGGCCTCGGGAAACTGCTCGACAAATTTTTTGCGCCGTCTTCCCCCAAGATAACCCAAAACGAAATGCGGAAACCCGACCCCCATGAGCAAAAACACGCACAAAACCAAGAAAGGTGAGAGACCAACGCCTAGCCCGGCAATCAATGAAAAGACAATGCCTGAAATGAGGCTGGCCACTAGATAATCACCGATGCTTATTTTGTAACCGGTCCGAACGAGACGCATTTGTAACTGCCGGCGGTTCGGCAAAACTTGTTTAATTAAACGATCAAGAATAACGACGGAACTGTCTGAGTTTGAACGGCGAATACTGGCAACAGTATCAGCACCGCCCATACCCCCGCCAACCGCACGACTGGTAATCGTGGCCAATCTCCGATCGACTTGCCGCTTTTCATTCGCTGCGGTAAATATCCAGAACACACCGCCCAAAGTAAGCGCCGTGGTCAATCCGGTGAGAACAATAATAATTAAAGTTCCATCCCCACCGAAAAACAAACTTCCAAAATCAGTCATTGCAATGCCTCCTGCAGCGCACTGGCCAAGCCAAAGTATGACGCTTTTTCTTCAAAGTTTGCGCGGACACCGCTTGCGTTGAAATCACCTATAAGGTTGCCAGAACTGTCTTCACCTTTGAACACAAAGGTGAACAAATCTTGCATGGTGATAACGTCACCCTCCATACCAACGACTTCGGAAATATGGGTGATGCGCCGCATTCCGTCACGCATTCGGCTGATCTGAATAATCATATCGACCGCGTCAGCGATCTGGGTGCGCACGGCGCGCGGCGACAAATTGACTCCCGCCATGCCGACCATATTTTCCAGCCTGGTCAATGCCTCACGTGGACGATTGGCATGAACCGTACTCATAGATCCTTCGTGACCAGTATTCATCGCTTGCAACATATCAATTGCCGCACCGTCGCGGATCTCACCGAGAATGATGCGATCAGGGCGCATGCGCAGTGCATTCTTAACTAGATCCCGCATTGATATTTCGCCCTGGCCTTCCATATTGGCCGGCCGAGTTTCCAGGCGAACAACGTGGGGCTGTTGAAGTTGCAATTCGGCGGCATCCTCAATTGTCACAATGCGTTCGCCGGTATCGATATTGCGTGAAATTGCATTCAATAAGGTCGTTTTTCCAGAACCGGTGCCCCCGGAAATGACAATATTTAGGCGCGCTCGACCGGCAATTTTCAGCACCGTACCCATAGCTGGGGAGACGTTTCCCTGACGCTCCATAGTCTCGATGGTAATTCTTTGTTTGGAAAATTTCCGGATCGAGATACTGGCGCCATCAATCGCCAGTGGCGGAATAATAATATTCACTCGGCTGCCGTCTTCGAGGCGCGCATCAACCAGCGGTGTCGTCTCGTCGACACGGCGGCCCACTTGGCTGACAATCCGCTGTGCGACATTCATCACATGCTGATTGTCCCGGAATATCGCGTCGCTGAGCTGCAACTTACCCTTCTTCTCAATATATATTTGCTTCGGGCCATTGACCATGATGTCGGTGACACCGTCGTCAGCCAGCAATGGTTCGAGAGGGCCCAAGCCCATCATCTCGTTAATCAAAACCGCGAGCAATTCCTGTTGCTCAGTCCGATTGAGCCGCAACTTCAGTTCGGCGATGATCTCCATGACCACTTCGCCGACCTGGCGTTTTAGTTCTTCGGGATCAAGAGAAACGGCGGCCTGAATATCGAGCCGTTCAACCAAGACCGGCTGCACCTGTTCACGAGCCACCTCAACAACGGTCGGGCCCTTTTTGCCATCATCATTGTCTAAATCTGGGTCGACCTCCGACGCAAATGGGGTAAAGGTCGCCGCACCCTCCCCGGAATCGGTCGCCCCGTCGACGGCACTCACGCCGCCATCATTCTCCGGCTCAATTGCAGACCCTTGTGCCGAATCTTGCGAATTTGTCGGCGTAATCTCATCTGTTGCCCGCACCAATAAACTATCGATTGCTGCACCGACGAGTTTGCGCTGATCAAGAAGGTTTAGGGCGGTAAATTTCTTGCCCAATGTATCACGGCATCTGCCGCCAACTTGATCGGCGAGTTCGGCTTGGGTTGCTTTCGCAACGTCCTCTGCACTGAAACCATCGTCCAGCGCTGGACGCATTTTCTCCAATAAATCCCCAAGTTCACCGCCGATAGACCTGTTGGCCAGACTCCGACGCCGCGCCTGTAGGCGTTCAGGACTGATGACATTTCCCGAACCTGTTTCTCCGATATTTTTGCGGCGGCCGAAACTCATGCCTTATCCCCTTTTCGCTCGCGCAAGGAACCCCTTCTTCTTCGCCACGGGTTCCGTAGCGATACCAGCAATGGAGCTGACAAAAGTTTTGAAATCACTCAGTTGTTTTTTCTTATGGGTCAATTCAGCAAGAGGTTTGCCCGCTGTCGACGCCGCAGCCGCATTCTTGTGATCCTCGCCGATCTGGCAAGTAACCTTAGTCTCGATGCCTCGTTCAAATTGCGCCATAGTCAACCCATCGCCATGACTGCTATCTACGCGATTGAGTACGACAGCCACATCCACATGTGGCGCGCGGCCTTTACAAAATGTCTTAAACCGCAGCGTATCGCGCATTCCGGCCAACGACAGATCGGACACGATGATAATTTGTTGAATGTTGTCGAGGCTATTACCCAATTGTCCAAATGATGACCGAGGCACGTCGATCCAAATCCACTCAAAAGATCCGGTCAACGCGTTCAACATCATGTCGAACCCTTCTTGTTCGAAATGCGCGTCACGACCCAAATCGTCTTCTGCCGCCAAAATCGATAGTTTTTTCGTCTTTGGCGTTATCGCGCTTGCCATAAAAAGGCTATCGACCCTGGACGGGTGCTGCAAGGCCTCAACAAGTCCCCCGGCGGGCAACACATCAAGCGCTAGAGCGGATGTGCCAAATTGCAAATCCAAATCAAGCAGAACGGTTTTTTTGTCCAAGACCTCGGCCATTAACCAGGCACCGTTAGCCGCGACCAAACTAGCCCCAACGCCACCGCGCGCACCAACAACAATCACTGCCTTGGTCGATTCGGCATTCTCCGTAACTGGCTCAACCTTGTTGGTTGCAGCTTTGGTCAGGGCCAGCACGAGATCATCCGAACTGACTGGTTTGACCAAATAATCAGACACCCCCGCTCCAATGATTTGGCGGTAAAGAACGAGATCGTTTACCATGCCAATTGCAATAACTTGGGTTGCCGGGTCGCAAAATTCAGACAAGGCCATCAGATCGTCAAACGGTTTTTCGCTGTCACCCAAATCAACGACCAACAGGTCAGGAGCCGACCCGTCGCGAAGATACTCGGTCGCCGCCCCCACCCCACCTGCTTTGATGTCGGCGCTGGGCCAGTTGCCGGCGGTTGCGGCTGCCAATATTGCTCTGGTCTCATCATCATCGGCAAAGGCGGCGAGGGACACCTGACCAATATCAGAAGCGCCTGGATTGCTTGTACTCACTGCCTTTGCCGTGGATGCGTTCATAACAAGGGTCCGCTTCCGTGAATATTATTGATCGGATGCAAGTCCGGACGGGAAAGCGACTTCCCGAACAGCGCCTGCACGATAACGAGTGACAGAGTCAGTATATGTAAAGCCGTCTGGCCTACTGGGTTTGCGGCCGCGCATCAGGTCGGCCGGATCGGCAACCATCAGCGCTAGATTTGTCGCCGTTGCGCAGCCGTGATTGCTCGATTCCAAATTATTTGAGTTCCGGTGTGACGGCATTTGGAAATTCGGGCAATCCGGGGGCGTAACAATATACCTGCCGATAATAATCCGCATTCTCTCGTCGGTTTCCGCCCAGCCCAAATGACTGATTGAAATGGCGCTTTCGGGAATGTGACCATCTAAAAATTCGGCCAACGACTCTATTCTAGGCTCAACAATTCCACCACGGGTGCTGCCAGGATCGATAACGACACTATCGGTAGGCGAAATCGTCACGTCACTCAAAAAGGCCGATAGACGTTCTTCTTCCAGCGATGATAGGTGATGTTCGCCGACGTCGAACATAATCTCGTGGGGTAAATCCACCCAGATCACATCGGCCTCGCGCGAGGATTGAATGTCGGTGTAGCTGGCAATCCGGTCGGACATGCAAGCCGCCAGCAAGAGCGGAGCCAGTCCAACGACAACAAAGCCACGAAGACCACTACCGACGTTGCGGAAGGTAAATCTATGCATTGTCATAATCTCCTTCCTCAATCCAATATAAAGCCGACGGGACCAATCAGCCCCTGGCTCGTTCCATCGATCGGTGCGCTCGAAGCTGAAGCAGCCCGTTGCTGGTACAACCTACCCATGACAATACGGTCGAAGTCATTCGGCACCTGTAGCCCTTCTGTTGGATCAGCCAACGCGACATTTGACACTGGCCGGACCAAATAAGGCGTGACCATAATCACCAGTTCAGTTTCCTGGTTGCGGAAATCCGTTGACCGGAAAAGAGCACCGATAACCGGCAAATCCGCCAAGCCGGGAAATTCACTGACACTCTGATTTGTATCACTGCTCAGCAGGCCAGCGATGGCCATGCTCTGACCGCTGGACATTTCGACCGTCGTTTCCGACCGGCGCGTACTTAGCGTCGGCACAACAAAACTGCCGAAGTCAGTTGCATTTAATGAAGAAATGCTGCTGACTTCTGGTTTTACCCGCAATGAAATCCGGCCGTTATCAAGGATTGTCGGCACGAAAGACAAGGACACGCCGAAACTGCGAAATTCAACAGAGAGCGTTCCGTCGGCCTGAGGAACGGGCACCGGGAATTCACCACCTGCAAGGAAACTGGCCATCTCACCCGATAAAGCGGTCAAATTTGGCTCAGCCAGTACATTGATCAGGTTTTCTTCTTCCAGCGCATCGATCAAAGCGTTGACGGATGTACTGCTGCCACGGAACCCAAGTCCAAGCCCTTGACCGGCTTGGGCGCCAGCACCGATTAGATTGAGTAATGACCCGGCGCCTATGCCGCCGGCGTTCAGCCCGCCGGTCGCAAGACCAACCATGAATTCACCTGCGCCACCGAGGACATCAAAGTTAAACCCAAGCTCTTTTACCGTGTCCCGGGAAACTTCGGCGATCCGAACGCGCAGATTAACCTGGTTCGGGCCGACGATTTCTATTCGATTGAGAATCCCGCCACTATCACCCTCGTTCTGCACAAGGCCCGTCGCAAGTTGCAGTGCGTCTGAGGCATCGCTCGCCGAATAAGCCGTCCCGGCGAGTACAACATTCTGCCCTACCGACCGCACTGTGATATTTGACTGAGGCAATGAGTGGCTCAAAATATGTTCGAGCTCGGAGACATTATGGGTCACCGTAACCCGGACATCGGCAATGACATTATCTGCCGCATCTACGGCAATGAAGGTTGTCCAGCCAGCCCCTATGCCCAGCAGTTGCACCAAGTTCGAACTCGGGCTCTCATCTGCACCCACGACCTCGGTCACAACCTCGGCTATTTCAGGGCGACCAATAAAGATTTTCGCCGGTACCGCCGATAGGCGGAGCAATTTGCCTTGGCCGATATCGAGGGATATCTGCTGGCCGCTGCCGCGGGCCACCACGACCACTTCGGCGAGAACTTCAGGCGATGCCACCGCCCCCCAAGCCAACAGGGTGACGGAGCCAACTATCATGGCTCTCAATATTTTTTTCATCAGTCAATCTTCCAGGTTTCCGGGCCGAACTAGTTACTAGCCCCACGGAAGACACGCAGACTTGCCCGTGCCACACCGTCATTGCCGCCACCCAAGAGCATGCTGACTTCACTGTCCCAGGTATATCCGGTGGTGCGTTCGCCATCGGCCTGGACTTGGGTAGCCTGTAAGTCGGGGCGGCTACCTGTCCCCTGACCATCATCACTTATCCCAGTTTGAGCGCCAGATTCCGCGAGTAACGCATTCTCAGCGGGCTGCAAACTGCGTAAGCTTAATGTTAGTTTACCAAGTTCTGCGAGCAACGTCACTATTTCTGCATCTTTTGGCATTACCTCCAAAGTCACAGTCCTCGCGACGACAGGAAGCCCCTCTTGATCATCGATCGACTGATCGATGCCGAGGACCCGCACGTCGGCCATCACAGTCTCGCTGGCACGACGTTCACTTTCGCCTCGGCTGATCGTATGGGTGAGGATCAGGTCTACCCGGTCCCCGGGAAATATGAACCCGCTGATGCCGGTTGTCGCATTGACAGAAACGGTAATCGCCCGCATGCCCGGCGCCAGTATGGCGGCGACAAACCCTCGGTCACCGGGGCGGACCAGGCGGGCCTCGGTTACCGGCTCGCCGGCAAGAACGCCGCTCCGCACGACACTGCCCAAAAACTCATCCCGGCTGTGATCGGCGCCGAGGAGGTAATTTTCGTCAATGGATTCGTCTGGCCATGCCTGCCAGCGCAGGTTATTCGGGTTGACCAGAGTGCCCGCGGGCAAATCTTGCGCCGCCACCAAAACCAGCACTGCTTCCACATTCACTTCTTCGGTCGAAACCACGGCCCCTTCAAGCGCCTCGCGCTGGTTCGAGAGCCAACTCTGGGCACCAAACATTGCGCCCACGGCCGCAACGCCCGCGACCAACACTAAAACGATAATACGCGGTCCCATTTCGACCTCCTAAACGCTTGATTTGATGAGATTTACGGCCACATAAAGGCCGCCGGCAAAAATTGCGACGCCGTAAGGTACAAATACTGTTTTTTCCTCGGCCGCGCCCGCCCCACCCGACTGGGTACCGCCACCAATGGAAGAATAAAGTTTGCTGCCGAAAACCTGCCCGGCAAAATTTTTCGCCAAACGCCAGTAACGCGCCGGATAACCGCCCCGAACGCCTTCTAAAATGCTGTGAATACCGCCGATCAGGCAGATGATGAGGATCATTTCAGTGATAAATGCAGGTCCAGCCCACACGGAAGCGACGGCAATCATCTTGACGTCGCCACCACCAATCCAGCGCATGGCGAACATAAAGGCACCGATGCCAAAGGCCACCAATCCACAAACCAATCCGCCAGTCCAGTCAACTGCGCCCGGTGACGCAACGACATACACGGGATAAAGCGCTAAAATCGCCAGATTAATGCGGTTCGGAATGGTAAAAGAACGAACGTCGGTCACTGCGGCCCAGGCCAGCAGAACGACGAACGAAATCATTATAAAGGCAAATATAGGATCGATAATCGGCATTGGGCGTGCCTTTCTTGACCGCTGGTGTCATATATTTCAACCAACTAGAAGCGTTCGCACCCCACAATATGGGCGGTAATACTTACCAATATCGTGGGGTGCATAACGCGAAGTTCTAATCCGATATATTACGGAACAGTCGGAGCTGCCGAACCACCGGTCGCTGCTGCAGTTGTAACAGCGCCGTCGAGCGAAGCTGACGCAGCGCCGAAGATACCACGCAGCGAACCGCCAAGTGCGGTCAATGCGGCGATCGCGGCAACGGAAACCAGGGCGGCGATCAGGCCATACTCGATGGCAGTGGCGCCGGACTCGTCTGCAAACAGTTCTTTAAAAAGGTTAGTCATATCTAATTTCTCCTTGAGGCTAAACCCACGTTGACGTCCAATACAATTGACAAGAACCATCATGCTGGTAAGCCTCTAAGAAATAGTTAACGTAACTGCACCCCTCGTAAGAAAATTAATCAATAGGACAAAAACCCTAATTGTTCTGCCAGTTTCAGCTGAATTCCACGTGATAAAAAAACTTTTTCGGCATTATCGAATCCCCACTCAGCACCCAGTGCAAGAGGGCCTGCGGGCACCGTAACCAGCCGAATCAATCCGCCACCATCAAACGAGAATCTCTTGAATCTGGCGCCGGGTTCGGCGATCCTCTTTATGACGGCGGCGTTCTGGAATGCCCCCGACGAACGCATATAGAAGCAAAAGCATATAGAAGCAAAAATTGAACAGGAAGGATTTGGCCAATGCGCAAAATCGCCACGACCCTGGTCATCGGCCTCGCGAGCCTAATTGTACTCTTTCAACTCATTGACGAGAGCGCGACCCCGCTCAATGCCCAATCGGCGCAAGGCGATGACAACCGCCCCTTCCCCACCCTATCGATTACCGGAACCGGCGAAATCGCCGCCGCTCCCGATATAGGGCTAATACAAATCGGTGTGCTAACCGAGGCCGACGACGCCGGCAGCGCGTTGGCAGCCAATACGGCAAAAATGTCTGGGCTGTTTGCCGCCCTAACAGCGCGAAATGTCGCCCAGCGCGATATTCAAACCAGCAATCTATCGATCTCTCCGATATTTTCTCGCCCCGATCGTCCTCGCGAACAGGGCTTGCGCGAAGATCCACGTATCATTGGGTACCGGGTGCAAAACAACGTCAACATAAGGGTGCGCGACCTCGACGCATTTGGCGCCATCCTCGACGAACTCGTCCAGTCCGGAGCCAACACCATCCAAAACATACGTTTTTCCGTCGAAGACCCCCAGGCCCTCTTAGACCAGGCTCGCGCCGCTGCAATGAAGGACGCCGCCCGCAAGGCCGCAATCCTGGCCGACGCCGGTGGATTTGGTGTCGGTCCCATTGTCACCGTTACCGAAAACAGCGGCAGACAGGTACAACAACTTCTGAACAGATTTTCCGGTGCAACAGAATCTGCCGTTCCCGTCGCTTCTGGCGAACTAACATTTACCGTCAATGTTTCAGTGGCCTACGAGATCCTAAATAACTAGCCCAACGACACAACAATAATATGTTCGATATTTCCCAGATTGCACTGGCAGGTCTGGTCTTGTCGATCATTGCGTCGGCCCATATCGTCTTACACAAGCGCGACTCGCGGGCGGCAATCGGCTGGGTTGGCATCGTATGGCTGGTTCCTTTCGTCGGGGCGGGTCTTTATTACCTATTGGGAATCAACCGCATTCGGCGCCGTGCCACACGTTTGCGGCCAGCCTCCACCCCGACATATTCCCTGCCAATGCCCGTCGAAAGCATCTCTTCCGACCGGCCAAAAACGGCAGAGAATTTGCAGCGGCTCGTCCAATTAGGTGATGCGCTTACTGGCACAAGGTTGACCAGCAGAAATTGCGTGACCACGCTGGTCGGCGGTGAAGCGGCCTTTGCCGACATGATCGATGCTATTGATCGGGCGCGGCAATTTGTCGTCATTGCAACTTATATATTTGACCACGACCCGGCGGGCCTTTCTTTTGTCGACGCCCTCGAACGTGCGCAAAATCGCGGCGTGGAGGTCCGGGTCTTGATCGACGGGCTCGGCAGCTATTATTCCCGACCGCCGATCACCAGAATATTGCGGGCCCGCAATATTCCTTGTGCAAAATTTATGCACTCCATACTTCCCTGGCGCATGGCCTATTTGAATTTACGATCCCATCGGAAATTGCTGATCGCCGATGGTCGGGTCGCCTTTACCGGCGGTATGAATTTGCGCGCCGGGCATCTTTTACATTCGGCGCACCGGCGCCCCATTCGTGACGTCCAATTCCGCCTTGAAGGCCCGGTGGTCGGCCAATTAACGGAAATATTCGCGCAAGATTGGCGCTTTACCACCGGCGAGAAATTAAACGACCCCTTTTGGTTTCCGGTCACCAACGGCACAGGTGCAGCTCAGGCGCGGGCTGTCGTCAGCGGTCCCGATGAAGAAATTGAACGCATGACCCAGCTCATCATGGGTGCGCTATCCCAAGCAACACACACGGTGCGCATTGCCACCCCTTACTTCCTGCCCGACCGGCCATTGGTCTCGGCTCTTATCCTCGCGGCGCTGCGAGGCGTCCGGGTTGAGTTAATCATCCCCCAGCGCAACAATTTGCCTGTCGTCCACTGGGCGACAATGGCCCAGATCGATCACATCATCGGCCAAGGCGTGCGCGTCTGGCTTTCTCCCCCGCCCTTCGACCATTCAAAACTGCTGGTTGTCGACGACAGTTGGTGCCTGATCGGCTCGGCGAACTGGGATACACGCTCACTTCGTTTGAACTTCGAATTGAACGTCGAAATTTACGACACCCCCTTGGCCAGCGAAATTACCGACCTGATCGTTGACCAAATGAATGCGGGAGAGGAGCTGACACGCGAAAAACTTGCCGCGCGTTCCATTCCGGCAAAATTGCGCGACGGTACCGCCAGCCTCTTCTCGCCTTATCTTTAAGGTCTGCTACAGTCTAGCCAACTTATCATTTCAAGCTGGAGAGCCTAACCCATGACAGATACAGGCGGCGATACAGGCGGCGATACAGGCGGCGATATCGTCATCGTCGATTTTGCCCGTACTCCGATTGGCAGTTTCCAGGGCGCCTTCAATGAGCTCACCGCCCCCGAACTCGGTGCAGCAGCAATTGCGGGTGCAGTGACCAGAAGCCAATTGGACCCCACCGATATCGATCATGTCGTTATGGGCTGCGTGTTGCCCGCCGGTCTTGGACAGGCCCCGGCCCGCCAGGCCGCCCATGGGGCCGGCATCGGCTGGCAAACGCCTTGCGTCACCGTCAACAAGATGTGCGGATCTGGAATGCAGGCGATCATGCAAGGGGCCGATGCCATTCGTGCCGGTCAGGTCAAAATAATGGTCGCCGGGGGGTTTGAGAGCATGACCAATGCGCCCTACCTATTGCCCAAGGCGCGGGATGGTTATCGTCTGGGCCACGGCAGCGTCACCGATCATATGTTCCTAGACGGCCTCGAAGATGCGTACGACCCGGGACGCTTAATGGGGACATATGCCGAAGACACGGCCCAGCATTTTCAATTCACCCGCCAGGCCCAAGATGAATTTGCCATCACCTCCCTCGCCCGCGCCACCAAGGCCACCGAGGCGGGTCAATTTGCCAGCCAAATAATTCCGGTCGAGACACGGAGCAAACGAGGCGGTGAAACCATCAATTTCGACGAGCAACCGATGAAGGCAAAACCCGAAAAAATACCCCATCTTAAACCTGCGTTTCGGCAACAGGGCAGTGTGACTGCCGCTAACTCAAGCTCAATTTCCGATGGCGCTGCCGCCCTTATATTGACCGAGCGCTGTCGAGCCGAGACAAACAACGTTGCCATTCGAGCAACGATTGTCGGTCAAGTCGTGCACGCCCAGGAGCCAGCCTGGTTTACCACGGCACCCATTAAGGCCATTCAAAATTTAGTCGACACGATTGGCTGGACAATGGCCAGTGTCGATTTATTTGAAGTCAACGAAGCCTTCGCGGTCGTGCCAATGGCGGCAATGCGCGCTCTTGATATTCCGCATGATAAAATGAATATTCATGGTGGGGCCTGTGCCCTGGGTCATCCTATCGGCGCATCGGGCGCCAGGATCGTTACGACTCTCATAGCCGCACTGGAAGAATACGATTTGCGGCGCGGCGTGGCCGCGATATGTATTGGTGGCGGCGAGGCAACGGCGATTGCCGTCGAGCGTTAAGTGGCCCCAACTCGTTATGGATCAAGACTCGGATGAGGACAGAGACCTAATGGCCCACGGCCCCGACGGCCAATCACGGCCCATTGCATACGATCAGAGGCTTGGCACACTCATCGCGCGGGCGCTCGCGCCTACCCCCATTACGGCCAATATGGTGACCCTGGTATCGTTCGTCACTGCCATAATGGGGGCGATCGGCTTTGCCCTTGGCCCTGGCCTTTGGTCCGGCATCGGCGCCGGGCTTTTTATATTCGCCCGCTTCATCGACCATGTAGACGGTGAATTGGCGCGAGCCCAAGGGACAACATCTCGTCTTGGATATTATCTCGATTACTGGTGCGGGGGCATCAGTTACGCCAGTCTTTTTGCTGGAATGGGCATCGGGTTTTATAGCGAGCTTGGGTCCCTGGCCTATATCCTAGGCTTTGGTGCGGCGAGCTTTGCCATGATTTCGCTGTTTCTCAATATGAGCCTAGATCGCCTGCATGGACTGAAAGCAGAAGAAGAAGCAGTTGGATACCCCCAATTTGCCGGATTCGAATTGGAGGATGGCATTTACCTGATCGGGCCAATTACTTGGTTAGGCTGGATGATGCCCTTTTTCATCGCCTGCACCCTCGGCGCGCTCATTTACGGTTTCTGGACCTTCAATCAAGTTCGGCGGTTGCGGTTGCGCGCAGGCGACTAGCGCTCGCTGGCCCTAGTCGTGATCGTCAAGTTTCGCGCCTTAACCATCGGTTTTGTATCTTCCTGATAGGCGGCCATATGAGCCGTTTGCCGGTGATGCTCGAGCGCCGCCATATCGTCATAAACCTCATATAGGATAACTGAATTCTCTTTCTCGTTATTGACCAGAATGTCAAATTGGCGGCAATGGACCTCTTGTTCCAACACAATGGCACGGTGCCGCAGGCCTCTATCCAAATATGCGTCCAACTGGCCGGGGAATAGCGCTAATTCAGCAATTAAGACCGTTGCGGACATGAAACCTCCCTTTTTATGATCCAACCCATTTGTTATAATCTATCACGCACCCCAGGAACGGCCTAAACTAAGAATACCGTCGGCGAAAATTCGAGATTATTCCCGTGCTCCAAACTTTTTTATTAAGATGGGCGGCGCTGCCCAACCATCTGCGAGGCATAGTGCTCGTCCTCGCAGCAAGTGTGTGTTTTGCCACCATGCATGCGATGATCCGACAAGTGGCTGATCAATTGCATCCATTTGAAATTACCTTTTTCCGCAACGTGCTGGGGCTGATAATTTTCCTGCCGGCGCTCTATCTGCACGGGTTGGCGCCGCTAAAGACCAAAGCATGGCGCCTGTTGTCGGTGCGTGCCGTGCTCAATGCATCGGCAATGTTGAGTTTTTTCTACGCATTGACCATTTCTCCCCTCGCTCAAGTTACCGCTGTCTGGTTTTCCGCGCCGATATTTGCCGCAATTTTATCGATGATCTTTCTCGGCGAGGCGTTTCATTTGCGCCGTTGGATGGCGCTCGCAGCCGGTTTTTTCGGCATATTCTTGATCATCAGACCTGGTTTTGCCGAAGTTGAATTCGGTATCATGCTGGCTTTTGCCTCGGCGATGCTATTTGGCTGCACCATGACCGTGGTCCGGGCGCTGGGACGTACAGAGTCGAGCCTGACTATTACCGCCTACATGAATATCATGCTCGCCATATTGACCCTCGGCCCGGCGCTTTATGTTTGGCAATGGCCCAATACAGCGCTCTGGCCTCACTTAGTCGCCATTGGCATAACCGGAACCTGCGCCCAATACGCGATGGCTCAGGCGCTAAAAGAAACCGAGACGAACATCATCGCGCCGGTCACATTCTTTCAGCTCATTTGGGCGGCAGCGTTCGGCTATATATTTTTCGGCCAGGTGCCCGGTCGTTTTATCTGGATCGGCGCCATAGTCATCGTCGCCGCAACGAGCTATATGGCGTATAGAGAGACCAAACTTGGTCGAGCCGACAAGACCAAAGAAACCGTTGGCGCCGGGTAAATGAGCCCCGGGTGAATGAACCCTGGGTAAATAAACCATTGAATTCTAGTCCAAGGCCATTAACCGCCGCCGGAGTTTTCTTCACATGAGTATGCCCAATCAACCGTCCAGCCATAATCCAGGCCAATTACAAGTCGGTCCAACCCTGCAACGCGGCATTCAGGTCATCAGTGAAAACCCCAAATTATTCGTCGCCTTGGCCACTATTATCTATATGCCGCTATTCATTTGGTCGCTTTTCGCCGACAGCCCACAGGTTGAAACGGAAATTCAAACGGCGAAAATAGCGCGCGACATGTTGGCACTTCTATTACTGCAATTAGTGATGAATGCGGCGGCGGTTGACGCCACTCTTCGCCATTTGGATGGTGAGAATAGCTCCGTTACGGCATGTCTAAGTTTGGCTTTTCAGCGGCTATATCATATTCTTGCAGTCACGATTTTACAAACCCTCTATATCGGCCTGCCGGTTGGGCTTTCGGTTATACTTGCGGTAACAGTACCGTTTTTTGGTCCCATCACAGTTGTCGCCGCAGCAGCTATCGCCATCTTTATGATGGTTATTTGGTGGCTGGCTATTCCGTGCAATATCGCCGAATGGCTAGGCGCAAACGCAAGTTTAGAACGAAGCGCCCAACTCACCGCCGGCAGCCGTCCGCAGATATTCGCACTTGTTGTGATATTTGCCGTTGGCGGATTGCTCGCCCAGTTCATTGCGCTGCAGGTTGGCGCAACCATCCCATTTCTTTTCGGTCCCGTATCGACGATTGCAACGGCCCTCGTTTCCACTGTGAGCGCCGTTGTTGCCAGCACGGTTTATTATGACCTCCGCCAGATTAACCAGACCAGTTAAGTCAAGAATGAGTTTAATACCGGTCGGCCAAACAGCGTTTTCCACGTTGCCCGATTGTGGCGGTGCCTACGGTCTACTCATCAATTTGGAACGGGGTTTGCTCGACGCTGGACCGGCCGGCGCCCCCGGGACGCTGATGCCCGGCCGCTATCTCTACGCTGGCAGCGCAAATGGTCCCGGCGGTATTCGCGCCCGGGTCACGCGCCACGCAAGATCGAAAAAACAACTCCACTGGCATATTGATAAATTGACCACCGCAGGTACAATTTTTGCGGTTCACACTTGGCAGCAGCAACGCGAATGCGAAATTGTCGATGCTTGCCTTGCAACCGGCCAAGCCGCAATCGCCATGCCGGGTTTTGGTAGCAGCGATTGTCGGAACTGTGCGGCCCACCTGGTCAGGCTAACCCCGTGTTTCGACCCACGCCTTTTGGCGGCGAGGCTTGGTGCGGCGCAAAGTATTTAAAATTACCGAGAGGTGGTTGGACTAATGATCATGTTGTTGGTCATCTTGATGTTCACCACTGGTTTCGTCATTTTGAACAACGCCATTATGTTCGGCATGGACCGCCGCCTCGCCCATGCTCGCCGCATGTTGACGGGCACGAATTGTCTCGGGCCAGCTATTTTTGATAAAGGCGATGGCTGCCCAAATTTCGTCATCACTCAGGTCATTTTCAAATCCAGGCATGCCGCCGTCATAATTCTCGATACCCGCCACCATGCCGGGTCCGTGTTTGACAACGTCAAAGATCTGTTGGTCGCCATGATGCCAGGTATGACCGGTTTCGTTATGCGGCGGCGCCGGTCGTGGTCCGGCAGCAGGTGGCCGATCCCAGCCTGGCTGCCCAGCCAAATCTGCACCATGGCAAACAGCACATTGAGTTCTATAAATCTCGGCACCGATCGTCACTTGATCCAAATTTGCCGGATCCGCCTTCATTGTCATTTCGGCCGGCTGCTCATCAATCGAGCGAAACCCAATCCAAAAAATTACCCCGACAACCGCAACAACGGCCATCAATCCGCCAGCAATCCAGACAGTCGGCAGGCCGCCTCCTTGCGAATCTCCATTTTCTGAATTTGTCATACTAACTTTTCTCCAGCCAAATTATTTGAAAAAGGACAATCGGACATATCGCCTCCATTATAGGTCTTAGCGGGCCGAAATCCCGCTTCTTTCATCGTCGCCAATTGTCGCATCTATGATAGAAATTCGGCGATGCGCGCAAAATCAAGCGCAAGAACAATGGCGCTAGACCGGCCTCTACCCTCCTAAAGTGCCCGTGACGCCCAACACTCGTCGCGGAAAACCCGGCGGAAAACCCGATAGCTAGAACCCCACTAGCGGCCTCATCATGTTGATGTCCCACTCATCATCTTGGCGGTATCCATTATCCCTCCAGATCGCTGGCCCGATTATTCCGATTTCCCCATCAATCGGGCTATTTTCCCGCAGGAACGATGGGCCCTGCAGCCCCCAATAGTCATTGCTCAATGCCATTGTTTATAAACACGGGCAAGAGCATAGACCTTCACGCCAACGAAACGACGAACTATCACCCGGCAAAATTACAACACTAGAAGGAAATTTGCCTTGCATGTGGGGTAAAAAGTCGACAAAAATTACCAGCGGCCAATAATTTCGAAATAAATTGACTGTTTGGCCGTCTATCGAGGTATGCGAACCTCGATCAGAGACGTATTAACTGGGTTGATCTGCTCATGGTTACCCCGGATAAGCGAAATTGCGCCACTGGCCTAAAATTCCAGCATCGCAGATTTCGAAAAGTTGAATTCTTTTGGGAGGATCTAAGATGAAATCGAAGTTATTTGGTGCCATCGTCGCCTGTGCGGCAGTGGCAACTATCGCCGCCAGCCCCGCTGCGGCTCAAGATCGCATTTTGAAAATTGCAACCTTTGCCCCTGGTTCAGCCCAGTTTATTATTCACAACGCCATTGCTAATGCTGTGAATAACCATGTCGACGGCACGTCCATGGAAGTCTCGGCAACGGGTGCCGCAACCCAGCACATGGTTCAGGTCGCCAATGGCGAGATCGATTTTTCCCTGACATCATTGATTAGCTTGCGGTTGATGAGCGGCCAGCGCGGCCCATTCCAAAACTTAAGCAACGGCGCGGAATTGGCACCTAAGCTGCTCTCTATCATGGCCCATCCGATCGGCGCCCGGCATTTTGTCGTTTACGCCGATAGCGGCATTAATAGTTTCGCCGATATTGCCGATAAGAAGGTCTTTCTTGGACCGCCGGCGGGCACGGCTGTTAGCCAGACCTCGGCAATCATCATGAGCCAAGCCGGTCTTGAGGCAGGCGCCGACTTCGAGCAAATCAGTCTCGGTTGGGGTCCCGCCGTTCAGGCTTTTCAGGATCGCCAGCTCGACGTCCTCGCTATACCGGGCAATGTACCCGACCCGCGCATTCTCAATATGATCCAAACCAACGATCTACGCCTCTTGTCGGTCGAAGAAAATGACGCAACGGCCGGAATTTTGCGTAACCCGATTAACTTTCTGACCACGACATCGTCCGCCGATTACGGCTCCGGCATCAAGAATGACGGCGATATCGTCATGTTCAATGCCGTTGTCAATGTCGCCGTTCGGGCCGATCTTGATGAAGAGACGGTTTACCAGGTTGTCAAAGCATTCTGGGAAAACATTGATGACGCCTGGGCCCTGGCGCCTTGGATGGAAGGCAATGTCAATTTAGAGTCTGCCCTCTCCGTCATACCCGGTGGATTGCACCCCGGAGCCGAGCGCTATTATCGCGAAATTGGGCTCGACATACCCAATGCTTTGCCGATTGGCGGATAAGACCGTTCAACACGAACGTATATTGAGAAGGCCGCCGGGGCGTTACCCCGGCGGCCTTCTTTTTTTTAAGCCACATTCATTTCCCGGTGGGGACCGGTCTAGCCAATGAAGTTATTTGAAACACCCATCCGATGGACCGGCGGATTACTGGCACTCGGCGCGGCACTGCTGTTTCTATTTATCGCCGGACCGTTTCCGCTGCTGCGTGATGATTTTGTAAAAATCGGCGCGCTCTCTCTCAGTGTCGTCATTCTGCTGTTGTCAACGCAGCCTCTCGCGGTCAAACACCCAAAAACATCGGCTGCATGGCGAGGGATTTTCTGGCTGATCGACGCGGGCCTATTGATCGCATTTCTCTACGCGACCTGGTGGTTTTTCAAATTCCTAATTTCCTCACGCAATGCGCTCGTTTTTCTGAACCAAGACGATTATATCGTTGGCGCGATCGGCATGCTCATCCTGGTTGAAATAGTCCGCCGCTCATACGGGTGGGCCATACCGATTATCGTCGCGATTTTTGTCATTTATCCATTTTTCGGACACAGTTTTTCGGTACTCGGCCTACAAATTGACTGGCTGCCCGACAGCCTCGACCTCCCCTGGATCTTTCGCTTTAGCGGCTACACAATTGAAAAAATATTTACCGATCTTTGGTACAGCTCTTTCGGCGTTTTTGGATCTCTTCTCAGCATCGTCATCACCGTCGTAACCGCGTTCATTATCTTTGGGGCGATCCTTGAAGTCACCGGCGGCGTGACAGTTCTTCTCCGGCTGGCCACCGCCGCCACCGGACGCATTCGCGGTGGACCGGCGCATTCGGCAATTGTCGCCAGCGCGCTCTTTGGGTCGATCAATGGGGCGCCGATTGCCAATGTGACCAGCACCGGTGTCTTCACCATTCCGTTGATCCGCAGCATCGGGTTTTCCGGCGCCTTTGCCGGCGGCGTCGAAGCAGCCGCGTCAACCGCCGGACAATTCACCCCACCGGTCATGGCCACGGTCGCCTTCCTGGTCGCCGGCAACGCCGGTGTCCCCTATACGACCGTGGCGCTGGCGGCGGTCATTCCGGCGCTACTCTATTACGCGGTTCTATTCTCGTCCGTATATACCGAAGCGGTGAGACTTGGCATCGGTCCGTCCAAAGAGAGAGTGCGGCTAAATCTTGACGATGCCCTTCAATCGCTTACCGTACTCGCACCGGTGGTGGCCGTTGTCGGATTTTTGCTGGCTGGGTTCACCGCCGGGCGTGCCGGGTTTTGGGCAGTCGTCACGGCTATTCTGTCGGGATTATTTGTAAAAATCGTTTTTACGCTACGCGGGAACCACGACGCCCAGTTGCGTCTCTTTCCCGCTCAAATATTAGGGGCGCTGATAAAAGGAGGAAATCAAAGCGCGCAGATTATCGTCCTGATCGGTGCGATCGGCATTATCATCGGCGTAAATAACCTAACCGGCCTCGGCCTAAGGTTTGCTGCCGAAGTTGTACAGTTTTCCGGTGGAAGTATTTTTATCCCGTTTCTGTTGACGATGTTTGCGGCAATTTTTCTTGGCATGGGACTGCCCACAGTCGCCGCCTATTCAATTGTCACCGTCGTCATGGGGCCAACCATTGAAACCATCGGCGTGCCGGCTTTGTCGGCCTATATGTTTATCCTATATTTCGCCGTACTGGCGAACATCACCCCACCGGTGGCCATCGCATCTTACGCCGCCGCTCCATTGGCCAAGGCCAACCCGCTGGCGACTTCCATGCAAGCGGTCCGCATCGCTCTTGTCGGTTTTCTCATCCCGTTTATCTGGATCTATTATCCATCGATATTGCTGGTGGTCGGATTTAGCTGGCAGGAATTCATTTGGATACTTGCGCGGATGCCCCTTGCCATCTGGCTGTTCTCGACAGCACTTTCGGGTGTAGAGCAGCGTCCCTTGTCCCTGCTGGAACGCCTGGCGCGACCGGTCCTGGCTTTTGCCACGCTGTTTGCTCCGCCGGCCGCCCAGATGGCATGTTTCGTCATCGGTGCGGGCATGGTTGGTCGCCACTATATCGGGCGGTCAAAGGCTCATCACACGCCATGAATTACGGCCAGGCGAACGTCGACGGAGAAACCGAACAAATTGGCGCTGTCGAGGGAACACACCATTTTTCGGCAGCGGGTGGCCCCCATGGCCCCATTCGCTGGCACTATGTGACCGCCGGGCCGGATGATGGCGAGGCAATTGTGTTTTTACACGGCAATGGCGAATCTTGGCATTCCTGGCATCAGCAAATCAGCCATTTTGGCTCTCGTTATAAAATCGTCGCCATTGATATCAAAGGCTACGGCCAATCGGACAAAAGCGACGGTAATTGGCATTGGGAAAATGTCGCCGAAGAAGCGCTGGCGCTGTTTGACCAGTTGGGGCTGACACAATTCAACATCGTCGCCCATGATCGCGGGGCCGTGCTCGCCGATTATCTTGCGGGAAACCACCCGGAGCGCGTCATAAAATATGTGCGCATGTCTCAACTCGTGCATATCTGGGAACCGGACCGCTCGCCCCAGGCCAATCTCTTTGCCGACCCGGAAAAGGGTTCTGAAATTTTCCGAAACTTTTACGCCATGCGGCAATCTAAAATGCTGAAAAAACCAATCAGTGACGCGCGCCGAGACCGGTTGATCAGAGAATTTTCCTATCCCGGAATTGCTGAGGCGCTCCCCCGCTACTTTCAAGCATCAAGTTTTGCCGAGCATATAGAAGACCGGGTCACCCGGCTGTTAGAGCAGATGAACTTTCCGGTGCTACTGCTCTATGGCGACGACGACAAGGGGCAACCGGTCCATTACTACGCCGACCCGAAAAGTCCCGCCGCCGATCAATTTCCAGACGCGCGTCTGGAATGGATTGTCGGCGGCGGCCACTTTATTACCATCGATGAGCCCGAAGAAATCACCCGGCGCATCGACCGTTTCCTTGCCGAGTGAGATCTAGGCCTGGAACTGAGCCAGCCCGGCCGTATCTTCCATGCGTAATCGCTCGCGCATCATCCGCTCCATGAGTTCGGCCTTGATAGTCGCGGCCCCAGGGTCACGCCATAAGTTATTGAGTTCGCCCGGATCCTCCTGGCGGTCATACAATTCGCCAAGCTCTTCCCCATCAATGATGGTCAATCGATAGCGCTCAGTAATATGGCTGCGCAGACGCATTTGATGGTCAATGCCGATATGTGACCCCAGCGCATCCTCCTCGATCGCCACCCCGTCCCGGGCCAAACTTTTGCCGGTCCGCGCTGCATCGACGAGATCAAGCCCTTGGATGCCGTTATAGGCAGCCAGTCCGGCGCGCCCCAGAATTGAATGACCGATATCGATGATCCCACCAAGTTCGTCGGATCGACCCGAAACCGGCTGCATTGGGTCTGAGTAAATGAACGGCACCCGGATGACACTCTCATAATGCAGGCCGGTTTTGAGCATCAAACTATGGTCTCCGAGAAAATCGCCGTGGTCGGAAGTAAACATGATCACCGTATCATCATCCAGCCCAAGCTCTTTCAACTTGGCGAGAATGCGGCCGATGCCATCATCAACCATGGAAATCATTCCATAGGTCAGCGCATGAATTTCCCGCGCCTCGCGCTCGCCGCACATGAAGGGATAGACATGGTCCATGCGCCCGCTACCATCGACAAATTGCTGGCGGAGATGACGCATCAAGGCGGTTTCGTCATTTCCCTCTTTGCCGAAATTTTCCGGCAAGGTCATTTTGTCGGGGTCATACATTCCCCAATATTTACCCGGCGGGGTAAACGGATGATGTGGATCGGGATAGGAGCAATAGAGAAAGAATGGATCATCACTATCATCTTGCCCCTGGCCCAACCCGTCGAGATATTCGAGGGCCATCTCGGTGACATAAGAAGTAGGATAATGCTCCTCGGGAATTGAGGTATGCCATGCCTGGGGCGCCACCCAGCCTTCCGTCGGTTGGGCATTTTTCGGGCCGCGCAAACTCATATGGTCTTCGTGCCGCTCTTTCAGCCAGCCGGTATAATGTCCCTGCACCATATCGCCATGGCCATTGGCAAATCTCACATGGTCAAAACCGTAAAACGGCATATGGTGCATGTCCCGGTTCGGGTTTTTGCCCCAAAGCGGATTTTTCTCCATATCGTAGGCGTCGCCGCGCAACATTTTTTTTGCGTCACTCAAATCTTCGGGCGGCGGATCGCCAGCCTCGGGCACCCACTGAGGCGGATTAATCGGGTGCATGGTCATATTCTGGATATGAGATTTGCCGATATGGGCCGTTCGATAACCGGCAGCCCGCAAAAGATCGACATATGTCGTCGCCTCAACCGACAACGGCAAACCGTTATGGCGGACCCCGTTGGCCGATGGCGTTCGTCCGGTCATTAGCGTGGCTCGGCTCGGCATGCAGCTCGGCGTGGTCACATAAAATTTGTCGAAACTCATGCCGTTGGCGGCGATGCTATCGATATTGGGGGTATTTACCTCGGTATTGCCATAACAACCGAGATGATCGGCGCGTTGCTGATCGGTGATAAATAACAAAAAATTCGGACGTTTCGCCATAATTCCCTCTATGTTCCCTCGATGTTTTCTCGATTGCCAAAAACTAAAACGGCGATTACTCGCCTCAAATTGACCTAGCAGCCGAAGTTGAGCCGCCAAATTTATCGATATACCATAAAGGCTCGCCAAATATTCTGGAATATAGCGATCGGCGGCTTTTTTTCGAAATTTCTTGAAATGGGCGCCGATCAACGAAACATTGAGGTGACGCGCAACTCGGTGTATTTATCAACTTAATTCGGTCGGCATATACTTTGTGAAGCAAATCATTGATAGCCAAAATTGGAAATGGTCATGACGATAGCCAAAGACGGGATGGGCGACGAAATGTCGAATGCCCCTAGCGACGGTGTATTAACGTCGAGCGGCACGATGGCCTCAATTGTCTATACCCGGATGCGCAGCGATATTCTGTCGGGTGATTTGGGCCCAGGGGCACGTCTACGGGCGGAGTTTTTGCGTCAGCGTTATGCGGTTGGCAATAGCCCAGTGCGCGAGGCTCTCAACCGGCTATCTTCCGATGGGCTGGTGGTGCGGGAAGACCAAAAGGGTTTCCGGGTTTCCGCCGTTTCCAAAGACGATATGCTTGAACTCGCCAAAACCCGCAGTTGGATTGAAAACATCGCCCTCACCCAGTCGATTGCCCACGGCGATGTCGAGTGGGAAGAGGCTCTTGTCCTCGCCTTCCATCGCCTCAGCCGGGCGATCCGAAATTCCGACGCCACCGATTACGCCCAGGATGCGAATTGGGAGCAATGCCATCGCGCTTTTCACATGGCGTTAATCGGCGCTTGCGGGTCGCGCTGGCTGCTTAATTTCGCCCAGCAACTTTATGATCAATCCGACCGTTATTGGAAACTTGCCGGCATCAAAAATACCGACCCGGGAAATGATATCGAGGAACATAGAGCAATCATGGAGGCTGCCATCGACCGCCGGTCCGATGATACAGTCGCGTTGCTGCAAAATCATTGCCAGAAAGTCGCCGACCTCGTCCTCTCGTCTAAATCAAGCGCGTTCAAAGATTAATCGCGCCCATGGTTTAAACTTTAAGGCCGAGTAACGGTCCAATTTTCGACGATATTGGTTCCGGCCGCGCGAAATACCGTTGCCACGGCGCAGAAGCGTTGGAGTTCCGATCTAATGGTCGCCATTTCTTCGTCGCTGGCACGGGTGGTCACGGCAATATTGAGAATAATTTTTGGAAACGGCACCGCAACGTCGGTATTGAGATTAACCCCGCGCTGATCGAGGGTCGCCTCCAACTCAATGGACATTTCATCGAATGTGACCCCAATTTTTTTGGCGATTTTTTGCGAAATCACACTGGTGCAGCCGATGAGCGCCCCCAGCATAGCTTCGGTTGGCGCCGGTCCCATATTAGTGCCGCCCCGTTGGGCCGGCTCATCTATGACATATTCGACATCGCGCACGGATATATCGATAAGGGTCGCGGTTTTCGCGACACCGGTCATCTGCCGTGGCACAAATTGCTTAAGGGTAACTTTCACGCCTCCCCTCCATCATAAAAAAACCCAGGCCAGCCGGGGCCAACCTGGGTTCACGATATCTTTGATACCAACGTTATTTGCTCGGTTGTTGCTTGAACTTACCGTGCTCGCGATAATAATCATCGACCAGCTTATGTCGTTTGGCCAGTTGCGGCCCCGCCTTGACAAAATCCCACAAAGCAACAAATCCGCCGGTCCACATCGTCCGCAAGGCCGTATACATGCCCCGGCTGGCTTTCAAACTATGAACGTCGGCGTTCTCGACCGTATGAAAATTATCCCGATCGGACAGAGCTTCACGAATTCCGTCGACGGTCGTCCAGTTACAACGGTAATGGATTACGCCGTCCGGCCGCACGATATAGCATGTGTTGGGCATCGCGCCGTGCGCCAGATGATAGCCGCCGTTGATACTATCCACGAGAACCTTGCGCGATTCCTGATAACGCGGTGCCACCAGCTTGGCAGCCGCCATCTTTTCATCAATGGAGCGATGCTGGTGCAATCGCTCGCCGGGATGCGCCTCGCGAACATAGATCAGCAAAAATTCCACATCGGGAAAATCAGCGATCACTTCTTTCATATCGGGTATGTTTTTTGAATACATCGAGCAGGTGGATGACCCGGTTTCCAAAACCACCCATTTACCGCGAAAATCGGATAATTTGACGTCATTTCCCTGCAGGTCGGTAAAGGTATAATCCTTGACCTCCTCACCTGCCGCCGGGCCGACAAAAACGTCCCAGTCATACTGCTTCACCTTGAAGCGCGGCGCGTTATATATCATTTTCGGTTTGTCAGCCATGTCTTCAATCCCAAAGTTATTGAGTTGCACAAAAACCCGCCAGCTCACTATGTTGACGGCTTGCGGAACTCCAATTCAAATGCGAAACACTGCGTGCAAACGCAACACGACTCCTATCAGTTATATGTGATCAGGCAAATTGATTTGTCAATATCATCGATATTTCTTTGGCGACGCTAAAAATTTCGACAATTTCTGCTGCAAGTGCCTATAATCGACAGCAAGCAATATATGGGTTACAGAACAAGGCCGAAAGCCGGATTTTTTTCGGGTGTTTTCGGACGATGTACCGACTCCCCCTTAATCTTCGCGAGGAAAGAATGGGTGAATTCCTAGAACATGTGGAAAAGTCTGAGGCCAAAGGCCTGCTGGCAAAACGGCTATATGTCGTTATTTCCACCGTCGCCGACCCTGAATTGATGCAGCAGAATTTTGCCAAGCATCTGGCCTATCAAGTTGAATTGGAAGCCGCCGGGGTGCTATTTGCCGCCGGACCATTTGGCGACGACAATGAGGACGGTATGGGTGGCGAAAGCATGATCATCTATCGCGCCGCCGATCTCGCCGATGCAAAACGCCATGTCGATGCCGATCCGATGCACAAAAGTGGCGCGAAAACCGCACGCATTCGTCCCTGGCTGGTAAATGAAGGCGGATTCACTTTGAAAGTGACATTTTCCAACGGCGGCCGCGTGTTCGACTAACCAGCGTCCAGTACATTACTTAAATTCGGGATAAATGAAACCGCCAGGAATATGGGCAGGACAACGAAATGACTGAGACAAAAAAAGAAATCGGTTTGGCCGTCATCGGCTGTGGCACAATCGGCCGTATTCGTGCCGAATTCGCCCGAGATTATCCCGGTGTCGGTTGGCTTGGTGTATGTGACATCAAGGATAATCTGGCCCAAAACCTGGCCAAGGACGCCAAGGCCGATTTCTGCACAAATAATTTTGAAGAATTACTGGCCCGGCCGGAAGTCACGGCGGCGATCATTGCCACCGATGAGAACCACCATATGGCGCCGACACTTGCCGCTGTTGAGCGCGGCCTAGACCTATTCATCGAAAAACCGCTAGCGACTGATGTGCGCGAATCCCAGACCGTGCTCGATGCCATTGAGGCGGCCGGGGTAGATGCCGTTGTCGGCTATACCAACCGTTTCCGCCGCCGATTCCTAGCGGTCAAAGAACGTCTGCGGACCGGCCAAATCGGCGAAGTTCACTCTGTGGTCACCAGGGCCTTCATGAACCGCATGGTCCCGATCGCCACGGTGCAGCGGACCAATCAGCGCCAGAACCTAACTCCGATGGTTGTTTCGGGTACCCATGCGCTGGATATGTGCATGTGGCTGATGGAAGGAAAAAAGCCGGTTTCGGTCTATGCCCAATCGACGGATAAGGCTTTATCTAAATACGGCACCAAGGACTCGACCTTTGGCGTGTTTACCATGGAAGACGGCACCATCTGGTCGATGAATATCAGTTGGGGCCTGCCGGTCGTTTGGCCCGGGGCTGTTTACGGGCTGGAGATCGGTATTGTCGGCGTCAACGGTGTTATCGACATCGAAGATACCCATCGCGATCTCGTCATGGCGACAGAGATCCCCCAGGGCGGCGGATATAACCCCGACGGTTTCGAGCCCGATTACCAACGCCACGTCGAATTCATGACCAGCTACCCGCCCGGCGATATGTATGACGGCCAGCTATGGGGTCCGATGCGCGAAGAAACCAATGCCTGGTTTGGACGCATCTATACCGGTCTTAAGACGCCCCATGCGACGGCGGCCGACGGCCACCGAAATCTTGTTTTAACAATGGCGATGGACCTTTCAGCAGCTCGCAACGAGCCCGTCGCCCTGCCTATCGAACTCGACGTTTTTTACGAATAGACGCATCAGAAGAAAGGGTGACAAAAATGAAATGGGTTCTCTATTCCGATATCCATGCCCAGATACCGCAACTCGACGCCGTACAAGAAGCGATCGAAAAGGAAAATGCCGACCGTGAAGTAATCATCGGCGACCTGATCCATCTCGGCCCGCAGCCATCAGAGGTAATCGAGCGGTTCCGCCACCGTAAAGATTGCGACGTCCTGGTCGGCAATCTCGACCGCTGGATCGTCGATAAACATTGGGAAACCAAAGAGCCTAAAAACGTCTATCACGGATGGATGCTCGAACTGGCCCGCCAAACGGCTGAGCGACTAAGCCAGGATCAGATCGATTGGCTCGACGGCCTGCCGTTTTCCATGACCTATACGCCGGAACAAAATCACTCACTGCATGTTTTTCATGCGACCCCGGATAACCTTGGGGATGATGATGCAATTCCGCCGCGCCTGACCGATGATCAAATTTGGGACAAGATCAAAAACGTCAATGCCGATGTTCTTTCATTCGGCCATATTCACGGCGCTTTTGTCCGCCCAGTGCGCGACAAAACCCTCGTATGCGCGGCCGCTGTCGGCATGAGCTGGGACGGCGATCCGCGCCCGTCCTACGCCACGATCGAATATCTCGGCGATGGAAAATGGGATTGTCAGGCAAAACGCGTCGAGGGCGATTTCGAGCCCCAGGCGAAGTTTTGTGAAGAGTCCTGGATGCCCCACGGCGACCGGGTGGCGAAGATGATAAGGACCGGGTATTTCTGGAACCCCGATCACATGCCCCATTAAGTCTGCACGGGGTATATTTTAACGCGAATGAGAACCTGACCTATGGGCGCCCCGCGCCCACAAAAGCAAACAGGGTGGCAGGATCTGGTGAAAAGCCAGATCCGCCGCCGCTATGATTATCTATGTAACGCCGACGATTTTCCGCCCGAGCCCGTGGCACGGGCGCTTAAAGGCGGCTATGACCCCGACGCACTCAGCACATTGCCCGAGCCTGTATTGGCCGCCTATTCTGGCAGCGGCAATCCGCTCGCCGATATTGATCTCTCCCTATTCCAGAATATTGCCGATCTCGGTTGCGGCGCCGGCATTGATGCCCTGCTCGCCGCTGCCGCCATGCCTCAATCAGGGCAGCTGATTGCCATCGATTTCTCACCGGCAATGATTGCCAGGCTCACCGACGCCCATGTGGCCATGGGGCGGCCTTATAATATCCACCCCATTGTCGCTGACATTGAAGCGCTGCCGCTACCCAATGCGAGCGTTGATCTGGTCATTGCCAACGCCAGCTTTAACCTCGCCGTCGCCCCGGCCCTTGCCCTGGCCCAAGCCTACCGAATATTGACCTCGGGTGGCCGGCTCGTGGCTGCCGATTTCATCCGCACCGGTCCCTTACCCGCCGAGGCGGCGATCAATCCAATGGCCTGGAGCGCCTCAATCGGCGGCGTGATGAAAGAGAATGAATTAACGAAAGCGTTAACCAGCGCTGGATTTAAAGACATCGCGATCACCCGACACCGTAATGCGCCACCGGTGGTCGCCGTGCAGATCAGCGCCTCAAAACCAAAAATTAGCGTTTAATCGGTATCGGCCGCATCGGCTGCCCGCGTTTCATCACTATCGGCCAGCGGTCGATCATCGGGGTCTTTATCACGGGCGGGAATAGGGTCCCCAATTGTCGAAAAGTCATTATCCTGAGGATCACTGCCCCCCACACCACCCTGGGGGCCACCCTGGGGCCCGCGCTCTAAATCCGAAATTTCGGTAACATCGCTATCGCCCGCATCGGCATTCCGTCCGGTATCGACATCCACCGGATCGCCAGTCCGACCAATATCGCCATCCCCACGTACGCTGCGCGGTGCTACGCCGACAGTATCGGCAAATACTGTCTGGTCCGCATCGCCAATCGGGTCCGCAAAAGCGCCCAAATCGGTATCAACCTTGGGATCACCGACAAATGTTACGTCAGTGGGTCCGGCCCGGACCGGGCGAGCGCCAACAAACATACCAGATGCGCTGCCAACCGTGCCCGCAACCGATCCGCCAATAAGCTGTAGAGCGGACCGGCGACCACCGCGCGCCGTCGTCACAATATCGCGCCCGTGAAGATTGCGTCGTTTTTTCGCCATGCCATACTCCATCAATTTCGCGCGATTTCCAGCTCAAGCTTACGTGCCACATGGCTACCGATTGAAAACCGCCTTCAACATTCATAGGTATGCAAGTTTATGGCAAAACCCAATGCGCCGCCAGCCAACGGCAAGTTACGATCACCCTCTCTTGACGTCCAAGCATCGGGCATATTGGTTGCAAGCTTGATTTGACAGGTGCGAATTGCCAAATTGAAAGCGAACGCCAAAAAAAGTCGAGGCAATCCACGCGGAGAAATTACCCACGCGGAGAAATTGCGGGAAAATTATGGCAAAAGGCTTTGGCCTACTGGGTCTAATAATCGTCGTGATATCTACCCAATTGACAGTCGGTCTGAATTTGATGATTGGCTTTCTTGGCTTGTTTTTTGTCACCATCGGCGCTTTGGGTGGCGACAAAATGTACTCTATTGCCGCCGTCGGAACCTTCATTACCGCCCTGCTATTCTTAAGCCCGCTCACCCTGACATTGGTGCTTGGCGGTGGGCTCTTACTCGGCTGGTTTATCGAATTGCCCCCGTTCGTGACTATCGGATCGGTATTTTTCTTTTCCTGCCTACCGATAATCGCAATGATCATACACGCTTTAGGAAAGCACGTTTTCACCAAACCTTCGCCGCATGGGCCCCCGCCGCCTGCACCCGACCTCACCCAAGTTCGCCAGGACGACCGCCCGCCCAGTACAATTCCTTAGGGATTTATTGACCAAAACTCGAACCGCTTTCGGCTAGATACTCTATTTCGTCTCTGGTTGAAGTCCGGCCAAGCACCCTATTTCGGTGCGGAAAACGACCAAAACGCATCACAATACCAGCATGGTCAACGGCATGTTCATAAGGGTCGGTGAAACCGGTCGCCTTCGCCCTACTCCCATTGCCTATTGCGATATCCTGTGACAAGGCGCCAAAAATCTCGACCGATCGCCGGGCAATATCGCGATCTTCGGCATGCATCAACGGCATATAGAAAAAACTGCGCTCAATTAGGCGCAGCGCTTTGTCTTCCCCGGCCTCAATCGCGTCCAAAGTAATCGCCAGAGCCTTGCCATCACCAGCAAAAGCGGCTGCGGTCCCGCGGCCTGTAACCCGGGTGAACTGATCAAGCACGAGAATTAAGGCCAGACGATTTCGTGGTGTCGTCGCGTGAACATCAAATTCACCCAACAGAGCTGGGGCAACCAATGGCCCAAACCGCCGGGCGATTTCCAGATCCGTCGCCACCTCCCCCTTCCACCACAAGTCATTCTTTGATGGATCGACATCATCAGAACTCGACAAATTTCCAAACCAAAATTCCAATATATCGTCAGAACTGACATTCATTTCAGATTGTTCCCCCTGGTAACGGTCGATCTCGACTTCATTATTCAGTTTGTCACGATCAGAGAGTTCTGAAAATTACTTTTGAGGCAAGAGCACCCCTCCTAGTTGTATTTTGGACATATTTTTTTTCTAGCGTCAGAATTTATTTCTATCATAAGATACATATCGCCAGTAATACTACCTTTACATGTATTTCTCCAGACCGATCCACCAGGCAAACATTGCCGCCAGGAAACAACAATGTCGAGAAAACTAAAACCCAAACATAAATTTTTTTCTCCAATTAAATTGTCGCTTTTTTGCGCGATTTTAATCATGGCCTCGGCGGTTGTGTTTTATCATGCCAGCTTCCTCTCAAGTCCTTTAACACAACAAGGTGTCGGCGATACAAACATAATCGTCGGGCCGAAGATGACGGCCCATTTCATTGATGTTGGCCAGGGCAATTCCGCCCTATTGGAATTTTCTTGCGGCGCAATTTTAATCGATGCCGGTGGCGAAAACTCCGCGACAACGCAAAACCTCATTTCCTACCTCGAACGCTTCTTCGCCCGTCGACCGGATCTAGATAGAACCCTCGAGTCGATAATGATCACTCACCCGCATAGAGATCATATCCTGGCTCTCCCTGCGATATTGGAAAACTTCAAAGTCAACCGCCTGGTCCACAATGGCCGCCCTAACGTTACCGACCGCGCAACCCTGGAATATATTTCCAATAGCGAGCAACCAAGACACGGGGATATCGAGACGCTGGCCATCATCCAGGACGATATTTTCCCCAACAACCGAGCAGAAGGCCTAACCAATAGCACCATCGACCCTTTGGCTTGCGGCGATACGGACCCAAAGATCCACGTCCTTGCCGGTCCCTACACGGATAACCCCGGTTGGCCGACCGCCAGTTTCACCAATTTGAACAATCTGGGGATTGTGATCCGGGTTGATTTCGGCGACGCCTCGCTCCTATTCACCGGTGATATGGAAGACCATGCGATCGACCAGATGGTCGATTTTTACCGTCATACTGGGACGCTCGATATCGATCTCTACCATGTTGGGCATCATGGCTCGACCAACGGCACGACGGAAAACTTGCTGACCGCCATGTCACCGGACCTTGCGGTCATTTCGATGGGCCGATCGGAAACGCCGAAGGCCCGGAATTATGGCCACCCCAGAGCCAGAACGGTCGATCAACTTGACCGGCGGATCACAGTGCGGCGCGCGCAGCCCATCGACGTCGATGTTGCAGCAAGCGCCCGCAATTTTACCCAGCGCGAGATGCAGAGCGCCATTTATGCCACCGGTTGGGAGGGAACGGTGCTGGTCACGTTTGAGCCCGACGGAAACTTTCTCGTTGCACCTCAATCGACTGAGCGGGTTATGGCGCAAACGACCACTCCCGTCCCTTGACCAAAACACTCCAAATCGATGCGTTAACTATTTATTAATATTTTACCTGCATGTTTGCTGCCATATGAGTAGTACGAATTTATAGTCCGTCTGAATTTGACCCGCGGACGGTGCAGGAAAAGACATTACGATGATCGAAACACCGGCCAACGTCGCAAATGGCCTGGCCCAACAGTCCGGTCCGATAGGCCGCCAGGTCCCAACATCCGATTCCAATTCGGATCACCGTTCAATTGCCTTGGACCCGCGACTAGATTGCGCGATCCGCATCATCCTGGAAAATCACACACCCTATCCGGCTGTCGCCAGAACTATGTCGGGCAACATCATCAAAGCAAATGCCCCCGCCGCCATTTTGCTCGGCACGGAAAATGTTTCTAATTTCAACGATGCCCCCAAACCCGGTCGGCAATCCTGGATGCAGGATAATTGGGCACAGCTTACGACACAGACTAGTCGGCCGAATTTAGATGTCGCCCCCCTTGAGCTTCATCTAAAGTTCGGTGCGCTCATATTGCTGTTAAGCGCAACACCCCTCACCTTCGAACAAGACGGCACCGGCCCCGAGGCTGGTATTTCAATCGACCATTTCTTTCCGCTGAACGACTTAACGGCGCAGTTTTTCAGTAAACACCGGCATTAACCGACGCCCAACGCGGACCACACCGAACTCCTGAGCCAAAATACCTCAAAAATATGAGGCAGTAGCCTTCTAAGGTAACTTAATATTCTCAATTGGCGGGTTGCCTTTCAACGCAAATGAGCCAAAAGCCAAAATAAATCCGAGGCCATTCGCCAGACGCACCGGCATTCAACATAATTTGGAATATATCACATATGAAATCCACCCACGGTGCCGCATCATCCTTCCGCTATTAATACCCATAAGCTACATTCTGCGAGAAACCGTCTGGCACCTTCGACCTATAGCGGACGATCACCACGACCTCAAAAATACGGCACGTATGGGACGCGCTCCCGCTTAGAGACACGGGAAAGCAGCTCCTCCACCGCACTCAGGAAATGTGCCGATTTGTTGTGCGCATCCCATCCAGCTTCATCGACGTAAAGTTCGTAGATGAAGAACGCTAATGGATCGGTCGGTGAGCGATACGGCATAAAAAATTTCACTCCGTCTTCCGCCATTGTTGGAGCGACCAACCGCTTCAGAATGTCAGCAACGGCATCGGCTTCGCCATCCTTGGCGACAATATTGACGGCAACGACAAAGCCTTCGTTCAGGTAGGCGGCGGATGGATTGCTGTAAATCATCGCTGTATCAACTCCGACTGGCTATAAGACGCAGGCCCGCGAATGCAAAGAAGGTGCCAAGAACGCCTTGTATCGCGCGCCGAGACTTTCCGTAGACACGCACCATCACAGGGGTCGAGAAGGCAACGGCGTAAAGCATATGGATCGCGACAGACAAAACAAAAGTTCCGGCCACGATAGCCGCTCCAACCCAGGCTGGGGCACCGTCGCTCAATCCTAGCGAGATAATTGCAATCCACGCCAATGCCGCCTTCGGGTTTGTCATCTGAATTATGTATCCGCGCTTCAAATAGCCGAATGGAGACCGCTTACCCCCTGCCAACTCTTTCGCTTCGATGTCGTATTCGGACACAACCGATTTGAAAGACTTGTAGGCCAACCACAGAAGGTAGGCACCGCCGATGACCTTGATTGCCAGCAGTGCGGACGCATAAATCGATAGGAGCGCCGAGAGGCCGGCGACGGTGAGAACCGCCCAGGTGAATGATCCAGTCGCGACGCCGAGAGCGAGCGCCACGCCTGAAGACCGCCCGACGCTCATGGACGTGCCGAGCACAGCAAGTATGTTGGGACCCGGGCTGGCAATAGCTAGGAGGAAGGCGGAATATGCGAGTAAAATACCGGGCAAATACATAGCGAAATCTTGCATGACGAACTTCCTCTGTGCAAATAAATGTTCATGCATTGTTCCATGCGTTCAATGCGGAGGCAACCCTCCGAAAGAATATCAATTTTCCCTATAAGCCACAGTCTGCCCAAAATTTCGACCGCAGATTTTGATTTAAAACGGCCAAGTCGTCAGATTTCGATTTAGCGTGCTGCTCCACCTTTTACAGCCACATCATGTATGCTATTTTCTTTTTTACCTATCCATGTGCGGCTAGGGTTCCGTCGCTTTGCGAGCTGGACCGAGCGCCGTTATGAGCCGTGTACGGCAGACACCCGAGGATGAAAAACCCAGAGGGAGTGGAAAGGGCGTGATGGAGCACGCCCTCACTCCAACTCGTAAGGTTTATCATGACGTCTCTCGGATTTGCTCTCGTTCTCGCCGCCGCATTTTGCCACGCAACATGGAACTTCTTCGTCAAACGCATCAACGGCGGACCAGAGCTTGTTTGGCTGTTCTCGGTAATGTCGGTCCTGATATATCTTCCGGTCGCAATCTACATTCTCGCGACGAAACAACCGGCATTTGGTATCTGGGAAATCATATTTATCGGCGGCAGTGCGATGTTGCATCTGGGGTATTTCCTACTTTTACAAAAAGGCTATCGGAAGGGCGACTTGTCCTTGGTCTATCCGACCGCTCGCGCGACAGGCCCATTTTTGTCAACCTGTTTTGCCGTTGTTTTTCTTGGTGAGGCTATGACTGCTCAAATAGCGATCGGGGCCATTGTTGTCATTGTCGGCATTGTCGGCCTAACCGGCGAATCTCGGAGTGGTGCCACAAATATATCCGTATCCATCTTGTTTGGCATCGGAGCAGGTTTATTAATCGGCAGTTATACGGCGTGGGATGCCTATGCCGTATCTGCCTTGTCGATACCGCCACTTCTACTAGATTACGTATCGAGCGTAGGACGGTCCTTCCTGCTTGCTCCAATCGCAATGAAACGCATCGAAATGGTCAAAAGTCAGTGGCATGAACATCGAGCAGGCGTCATCGTCATCGCCATCTTCAACCCTCTCGCCTACATTCTTGTCCTTTACGCATTGACCTTTACGCCCGTTATGTACGTTGCTCCAACCCGTGAGGTGAGCGTTCTTCTGACGGTTCTCATGGGAAGCATCTTGCTGGGCGAAGGCAAATTGAAACAGCGATTGGTGTGGGCATCAGTCATTCTTGTCGGCGTTGCACTACTGGCCGCAGCGTGACCGTTGCGAGAAAATCATGCTGGAGCAAACAGCCAAAACGAAATTCGGTACTAATCGCAGCGCACACCTGCATTTAACCTAATTCGGATTATGTCGCCTATGGTATTTGGCCATAGCGCGGCATCAATATTCCGCAAAGCTGCCCATAGGATACATTATGCGCGAAATCTGTCGGCGCCCCTCCCTGAGAATTTGACCGCGGCTTTTGACCCGTTGCGGACGTTCGGTGCGACCAATGTCGCCCAATGACGTTTGATTTACGTCCGCAAATGCCTCAAAATGGTCAGTTACAGTCTGAATGATTTCTGCAAGCGATTTCTTCAGCGGCTGACGAGCAAGCGAACCCCCAATGCACCCAGAATCACCGCGGCGGTACGGTCGATATAGACCTTTGCTTTGAGGTATCCATTGCTTGCGGATTGCGTGCTCATACCGAAAGCCAGTGCGGTGTAGAAAAGCATCTCAATAAATAGGTGGTTCAGCACGACAACGACATTATCGATCAAGGTCATGTTCTCGGGGAAAATCACGACCAGAACTGCTGCGGCAAACAGCACCGATTTGGGATTCAGAACGTTGATAAAAACCCCCTGCGTGAAGGCTTGACGCGCGAGTTTAACCGGCGCTTCCACTTTGTTTCGTGCGCCCCGCCACATGCCCCAAGCGATATAAAATAAATAGCCAGCGCCCACGAGCTTGGCAACGGCATACGCCCACGGGACGAGGTGAAATATTGCTTCCAAACCGAGGAGTGCCATCATTGTCCAGGTCGCCGCCATTAGACCGAGGCCGCACCCGATGGCAATACCGGCTTTTCGGCCTGTCCCTAGCGACGTCTGAATGGCAACCAATAATGCGGGTCCCGGACTCGCAATGGCAGCGAAAAGAGCGATGTTGAAGGCAATTAGGTGTTCAATGCTCATGCCCGTTCAGTCTCGAATTTAGGTTCCGTTGACAATACACAGCGTCGGTGACGGTGACAAAGCTTTGTATACCAACTCGACTCTTTGCGGCTCTATGACTGCTTACTTACCATATTCTATATTGTGAGCTGGTGCGGCCGGGGAGACTTGAACTCCCACGCGCTTTGAGCGCAACAGATTTTAAGTCTGTCGTGTCTACCAATTCCACCACGGCCGCATAGATACCGGTAGGCGGTTCACAGTCTATGCCATTGCCGGTAAGATTTCGCCAGCAGGTTCTGCCTTAATTTCGAATTTTTCCGGCTAATTTGGGTGAGTTGGTGTATCAGAGTTTCGACTATTTGCATCTGGTCTATTTGTTGGCATGGCTGATCCTTGTTGCGCCGGCGGCGGCCTATGTCTTGCGCGACAGGTCCCGGGCTTTGCGCCATGCGGTGCTATGGCTCATCGCCGCTGTGGCGCTGACATATTTTTATAAGAGCTTCGGCTGGCCGTTTGGCGGTTAGGGCAAAACTAGCCCCGGGTCGCGTCTTCGCCCAGGGCATCTAGCCGCTCGCCGAGTGTTGCCACCGCCTCGTCGAGTTTGGCCTCTTCCGGCCCTCGCAAGACGACGTTTACCCCCGGCTTGCCGTCCTCAAAGAACGGATAGCTGCCGACATCCATGTCGGCATACTCATTTTGCAGTGTGGTCAAAGTCGGCGCCAAGACGCCTTCGGGAATGAAGGTTGTGACCGTTCGGCTGCTCATCACCGCGCCGCCGACCAGATCGTCGGCAACGGCCTCAAACATTGCCTGCATGATTTTTGGAATGCCGGCCATGACAAAGACATTTTCGATGCGAAAACCTGGTGCGGCGCTTACCTCGTTGACGATCAGGCTGGCGCCGTCGGCGACATCGGCCATTTTGAGCCGGGCCTCGGTCAGCTCGCGGCCGTTGGCTTGGGTAAACTCGGCAATGGCCCGCTCGGCATCTGGATGGCGGACGAGCGAGACCCCAAACGCCTTGGCAATGCAGGCCGAGCTGATATCATCATGGGTCGGGCCAATGCCGCCGGTGGTGAAAAGATAGTCATAGTTAGACCGGAGGGTATTCACCGCCTCGACAATCGCCCCCTCATCATCGGCGACAACCCGGGCCTCGCGCATCTGAATGCCCAACTCGTTCAGCCGCCGCCCGAGATAGGAGAGATTGGCGTCCACCGTGCGACCGGACAAGATTTCATTGCCGATCACCAAAGCTGCTGCCGTAACCCGTTTTTCAGTCGCCATTCTTTGCCCCCGTTTAAGCCCTATCGACCGTGATACTTGTCGGCTCTATTCAGTGTGGTAGCCGCGTCTATTCATGCACTCATCGACAACATTTTCATAGGTTCGCCGGGGCTCGATATCGTCCACTTCCTGGAAAAAATCCGTATTTCCGGCGCGCAGACTTTCCGGTCGTCCGGCGCTTATATCCTGGGTAATGTCGTCGTCTTTCTCACTCAATAAATTTGCCTGCCCCCGGCAGTCGTAGAGGTCGGTGCTCAAATCCTCTTCCGTCGCCCCGTCTCGCACATAATTACTCGAACCGGCGCATGCGGCAAGTGCCAGGGCGCCGAAGCTAAGTCCAACCAGAGTAATTCGTTTCATCTCTTCTTTTCCCGTTTTCAAAATTATGTTACCCATCCCGCAAACTATACCCAACGCCATGTATCCAATAGTTGGACGACAAAATGCAGGTTGCAAGACGGGTTGCCAGCGTGCCAATTTAACTCGCGTAGCACGCGTCGGCGCGCCGGGTCAAAACCCTCGACATACTGAGTTGCTCATTATCAAACTGGCCGCATCTATTTGGCCGCGAGAAATTCGCCACGAGAAATTCACAGATGAAATTTCCCGACCCCTTAATTCGCGGCAAGTTGGTGCGGCGCTATAAGCGCTTTCTTTCTGATATCCAATTGGATGGGGCCCAAGACCCAATCGTCGCCCATTGCGCTAATTCGGGCTCGATGATGGGATTAGCCGACCCCGGATCGGAGGTTTGGCTGTCTCCGGCCCGGAATCCAAAACGCAAACTCGCCTTCACCTGGGAATTGATCCGGGTCGGGCAAACTTTGGTTGGCGTCAACCCGGCTTTGGCCAACAAGATCGGCGAGGAGGCAATCCTTGCCGGACGCATCGCACCGCTGGCAGGGTACGAAAAAATAACCCGTGAAGTCCGCTACGGCGAACGATCGCGCATCGACCTTTTGCTCGAAGACCCGGCAAAAGGGCGCGCCTATGTAGAGATTAAAAGCGTTACTCTGCGCCGGAGCCCAGAAAATACCCCAGAAAAAACCGCCGAATTTCCCGACGCCGTAACCGCCCGCGGCGCAAAGCATCTGCGTGAACTCACCGACGTCGCCGCCGCTGGGCATCGGGCGGTCATGCTGTACGTTATACAACGCGGCGATTGCGACGGGTTTCGCATCGCCGATGATATCGACCCAGAGTATGCCGCCGGCCTCGACGCGGCCCGCCGGGCCGGTGTCGAAACCTATTGCTATCGCACGCGGGTGACAAAGCATGGCATTGACATCTCGGACCGTTTATCTATGTCCGTGTGACGCGATAGGCATTTTTATGATTTTCGGCCATCGATCCTTTTGACCAAACAGTGAACGAAAAGCAATGGACCAAACTTCCCCGCCCCGCAACGTCACCCTTCATGGGCCCGAAGATTTTGCCGCCATGCGCCGTGCCGGTCAGCTGGCCGCAGAGGTCTTGGACTTCATCACACCTTCAATCCAGCCCGGGGTAACGACGGAAACGATCGACAAGATGTGCCATGATTTCATCGTCGATCACGGCGCCTATCCGTCGCCGTTAAATTATCGCGGTTTTCCAAAATCGACATGCACCTCGGTCAATCATGTGGTCTGCCACGGCATTCCCGGCGACCGCGTTTTAGCTGATGGCGATATCCTAAATCTAGATATTACCGTTACCTTGGACGGGTGGTTTGGCGACACCAGCCGCATGTTTTTCATTGGCGAAGTAAAGCGCCTCGCCCAACGGCTGGTTAACACAACATTTGACGCAATGTGGAAAGGGATAGAGGCCGTTCGTCCCGGCGCCACCCTCGGCGACATCGGCCACGCCATTCAGACCCATGCCGAGGCGGAGCGATTTTCGGTGGTCCGTGACTTTTGCGGCCACGGATTGGGAGAGATATTTCACACCGCACCCAGCGTTCTGCATTACGGCGAGCCAGGCCAAGGCATGCGGCTGGAAAAAGGCATGTTTTTTACCATTGAGCCGATGATTAATGCCGGCCGGTTTGATGTAAAAATTCTTGCCGACGACTGGACCGCAGTGACCCGGGACCGCAGTCTTTCAGCCCAATTCGAGCATTCCCTCGGCGTCACGCAAGACGGTTACGAGGTCTTCACCCGCTCGCCAGCCGGGCTTGACCGGCCCCCTTATAATATTTGACCTTCCCTATAA
The DNA here is from genome assembly GCA_021774575.1 of Alphaproteobacteria bacterium. Classification (GTDB taxonomy): domain Bacteria; phylum Pseudomonadota; class Alphaproteobacteria; order UBA6615; family UBA6615; genus JAJFIX01. Next base: position 346,130 of record JAJFIX010000031.1, read on the forward strand.
TTGCGCTGCATTGGCGAGCAACCTCGCCGCGTGTTAGAATAGGTTTTATTCGCGTAAATTTTGTTGAGTTAGTGGCGCACCTAAATATGTCAGAAAATCCTCAAAAACTTGGCCACCGGGCTCGGCTCCGGGAACGCTTCCTGCGCGACGCGGGCGCTGCAATGCCTGATTATGAGTTACTGGAATTGATTCTCACCCAGGCCCAACCCCGTGCCGACACCAAGCCCCAAGCCAAAGAGTTAATTAAACGCTTTGGGGACCTCGCCGGTGTGATTAGCGCCGAACCGCGCGAACTTTCCAGTATTTCAGGTGTTGGCGAAGCCGCGATCGTCGCCCTGAAAGCGGCGCGTGAGGCAGGACTGCGCCTCGCCCGCAAATCGATTAGCGATCGGCCCATTTTGAGTGCCTGGGATCAGGTACAAGCCTATTGCCGGGCGGCGCTCGCCTACGAAAAAACCGAACAATTTCACCTGTTATTCCTCGACCGAAAAAATTGCCTCATCGCCGACGAGGTCCAGCAGCGCGGAACCATTGACCACACCCCGGTCTACCCCCGCGAAGTGGTCAAACGGGCCCTTGAGCTCGGTGCCACGGCTTTGATTATGGTGCACAACCACCCGTCCGGCGACCCCACACCCAGTACCGATGATATTGAAATCACCCAAGCGGTCATTGAAGCCGCGGCACCGCTCAACATTATCGTTCACGACCATTTGGTCATCGGCCGCAACGGCGAATCAAGCCTTCGAGGGCTGGGCTTAATGTAGAGCCAATTCCGTAAGCTCAGCGCCGCAAAATTCGTGTCACCAGAAGGCCCAGCGCCGCCGCGCCAATGAGTGCTAGGGCAAATGTCTTCCCCTTGATCCTGTCCCGACGCACACGAATTCCTTCGGCTTCCAGCACCGCGACCGTTTCATCCGCCTTGGTGATAATATCTCCGGTTTCAATTTCCAAAGCCCTCGCCGTCCGGCCGAGCTGATCGACGGTCAAGGCCGATCTGCCCGTTTCTATCCGTGACCATGTTGATTGCCCAACCCCCGCCGCAGCCGCAAGGTCGGCCTGGCGAATGCCTTTGTCTTGGCGCAAAAAGACAAGCACCTGGCCAACAATGGCGGCATAGGTCGTTTCCGTCGCCATCGCGCCAACCGACAGTCCGTCGGGAGACAAAGCCCCCGGTTCGGGAAAACTTGGAGAAGAATTCCCGCCTCCGCCACCCCTGTCGCCACTCCTGTCGCCACCCAGTGACGGTTCACGTTTACCAGCAATCATCACCGCCCCCAGAATTAAACCGAGCATTGTAAAAGGCAAGTAGGTAAATTACAGCTCGTTAAACAGCGCATTGCTCAGCTTGACAGCATCCATCATATATGCGCAACGTGCATATATCTATAGAATTGAAATCACCGCAAGATTTTATTATAGGAAAATTACCGCATGTCAGGTCACGACAAATTACGCACGAACATGTCGGCCAAACGCAACTGGGGCTTAAAAGCCAGTGCGCCAGACCAGCCAACGCCACAGGCTGCACCAAGCCACGCTACAATTGGGTTCTCGACGGACCTGCCCTACCCACCCGGCGCAATATTGGCCACTGACCGAGGGTTTTTTACCCATTACGGTATTGCCGGTGATAGCCGCGTCGCGGGGGAACAAAGCGTCATCTCTTGTTCCCGCCGTCGACGCGGTTGTGCAGAAGAAAGCCTTAGCGCCTTTGCCAACGGAACCAGAGTAACTTGTCATGGGTTGATCGGGAACCTTGCCCCCTTTGACATTCTGGCCCGCGCGCGGGCCGACATTGGATCAACGTGGCATCTTATGACCGACAATTGCGAGCATCACGTCACCCGTGCCTGTGGCCTGAAACCGAAAAGCCCACAAATACGCCGTGCCGCCGCAGGAACGATGGCGATTGCTGTGCTCGCCCTCGTTCCCGGCTTGCGGCTGGCGCTGCTCAAGGCTGCAGCCACCGGCGTATAGCCTCTTTTTTTAGAGCCAAACTTTTTTGAGTTGCGGCGGGTCGTAGCGCTCTCCGGAAGCCGCCCCTTGCGGAAAGGCATCGGCCAAGGATTTCACCTCGTCATCGCTCAGTGTAATTTCCAGAGACGCAACATTTTCCTCCAGATATTTAACCTTTTTGGTCCCTGGAATTGGCACGATATTGCCGCGATGCGCCATTACCCAAGCAATTGCGATTTGCGCGGTGGTCGCGCCCTTATCGGCGGCAACGGCCTTAATTGCCTCCAAGAGGCCGAGGTTTTTTTCCATATTCTCGGCCATGAAACGCGGGTGGGCGCCGCGGCGGTCGCTTTCAGAAAATCCATCGGGATCGGTGATGGTCCCGGTCAAAAACCCACGACCGAGGGGCGCATAGGGCACAAAACTGATGCCAAGTTCTTCGCAGAGTGGTTGCACCTCTTCCTCAGTATCCCTGGTCCATAGAGAATATTCGGTTTGCAATGCGGAAATTGGGTGCTCGGCATGGGCCCGCCGGATCGTCTCGGGGGCGGCTTCAGAAAGGCCGAGAGTTCGAATTTTTCCCTGTTCTTTCAACCGCACCATGGCGCCAATTGTTTCTTCAATCGGCACGTCCGGATCGACCCGGTGTTGGTAATATAGATCGATCGTATCGATGCCCAGACGGCTCAAACTATCTTCGCACGCCTCTTGGACATAGTCCGGGCGACCATTCACGCCGGGGCCACCTTTTGCCGGAGGGACATTGCCAAACTTTGTTGCAATAACAAAATCTTGCCGGCAATCTTTAACCGTATTTCCGATTAAACTCTCGTTCGTTCCAAAGCCATATGCGTCAGCGGAATCGAGAAAATTGACCCCCAAATCCCTGGCCCGCAATATGGTCGCCGCTGAGGCCTCATTGTCGCGCTCGCCATAGGCGGCCGACATGCCCATGCAGCCAAGGCCGATCTCTGAAACCGAAATATCCGAGTGTCCTAGTTTGCGTTGCCGCATAGCGCCTATATCCTCTCGCTGATTAAATCGATCGACACAAAATTTGTGCGTGGGCGCGCACTATATGCCATACGCCATTTTGATGCCATCCAATGTGATTCCATTCCAACCAACATCCAACTATGATGCGCCACCAACCCTAATTTCCCCAATTTGCAAAAGGACAATTTGATGGCAGACGTGACCCTCTACGGTATTGGTTTGAGCAATTACACGCGAACGTGCCTGTTGGCGCTCGAAGAAAAGGGTGTCGATTACGAACTTGTCGAGACCATGCCCCAAACCGATGAGGCCCGCGCCCGTCACCCCTTCGGCAAAATACCGTCCCTCGCCCACGGCGATACGTCGATATATGAGACCCTTGGCATCTGCACGTATATCGATGCCGCCTTCGACGGCCCGGCCCTGACCCTCGAGACCCCCGCCGGCCACGCCAAAATGACCCAATGGATCAGCTGTTATAATGACTATTACGACACATCCATGATCCGTGAAATCGTCATTCAACGGGTCCTGGTGCCCCGGCGCGGTGGCGAAACCGATGAGGCAGTGGTTGCTGCCGCCGCTGAACGGCTTGCTCCCAATCTCGACATACTCGACGCCGCCCTCGCCGCCTCGCCCTATCTGGCCGGAGACGGCTATAGCCTGGCCGACATGACATTCCTGCCATCGGTTTTCTATTTTCAAAAAATGCCCGAGGGCAGTCTTCTGGAAACACGGCAAAACATCAATACATGGCTTGCGCGCTGCCTCGAACGGCCGTCGTCGGCAAAGATTTTTGCCGAATAGCGGCGCCGCCGATTAGACCTGCGGCGCCCGATCACCACGCCAGTAGCGAACTACATCGGCAATATCGAAGATCAATGAAAGTGCGTCGGCGGCGATCACGGCGGCAATAAATAGCCAAAGTGAGCTGCCGACTGCATTTTCCGACAGTCTGAATGCCAACCAGGGAACTAGTCCAAGCCAAGCGACATGCCCAACGCCAAGTAAGCGCACAAAGCCGTATTTGGCATAAAGCACCATCATGATCATCGCGCTGGCACCAAATACGATTAGCACCGCGACCGCCTCGACAGATCCTAGAAAAAACAACGGCGCGACCATATTGACCGTCACCAAAACCAGTAACCAAAGCGGCCACGGCATCGGCAGGCGCATTACGGCCCCCATAAACCCCAGCATCGTTTTCATCGTCGCGATTTCCTTTTCGTTTGCCGCCTAGGTTTTAGGCTGGATACAGTCAAATAGTTGCAGACTCACGCATTCCTTGCTGTAAAAATTTATCCGCCTGAATTTGGGCCAGGCCCGTTGCCCAGCATCTTAGGATATGACCCGATATGATACCCCGTTACTCCCGCGATGAAATGGCGGAAATTTGGGCGCCGGAGACCAAGTTTCAAATTTGGTTCGAAATCGAGGCCCACGCATGCGACGCCCAGGCCGCACTCGGCGTGATCCCTAAAGACGCTGCCAAGGCCGTCTGGGAGCGCGGAAAATGGGATATCGAGCGCATTGATGAAATCGAGGCGGAGGTAAAGCATGATGTCATCGCATTTCTTACAAACCTAGCAGAACATATTGGAAATGAAGCACGTTTCGTCCATCAAGGCATGACATCTTCAGACGTATTGGATACCTGCCTCGCAGTACAGCTAACCCGCGCCGCCGACCTGCTCGACGCCGATCTGGAGGCACTGCTAGCCGCCTTAAAGCGGCGTGCCTATGAGCATAAGACCACGCCAACCGTCGGTCGCAGCCACGCCATCCACGCCGAGCCAACAAGTTTCGGCTTAAAACTTGCTGGGTTTTACGCTGAATTTTCACGGGCCCGCACCCGCATGGCAGCTGCCAGGGCGGAAATTTCGACCTGCGCAATTTCGGGTGCCGTCGGCACCTTTGCCGGCATCGACCCCAAGGTCGAAGCCCATGTGGCCGAAAAAATGGGACTGGTCCCGGAACCGATTTCAACCCAGGTCATCCCCCGTGACCGACATGCAATGTTTTTTGCCACATTGGCGGTTATTGCCAGTTCACTGGAAAACCTGGCCGTCGAAATTCGGCATTTGCAGCGCACCGAAGTGCGCGAGGCAGAAGAATATTTTAGCCCGGGCCAGAAGGGCTCCAGCGCCATGCCCCACAAGCGCAATCCGGTGCTGTCTGAAAATTTGACAGGTCTCGCCCGGCTGGTACGCGGATACTGCCTGCCGGCAATGGAAAATGTCGCGCTCTGGCATGAGCGAGATATTTCCCATTCATCGGTTGAGCGGATGATCGCTCCTGATGCCACCGTTACGCTGGATTTTGCCCTGTCACGGGCAACCGGCATGATCGACAAATTGGTTGTCTACCCCGAGACCATGCAAGCCAATCTCGATGCGCTGGGCGGGCTGGTTTATTCGGGTCATGTGCTGCTCGCCCTGACCCAGGCCGGTATCAGCCGCGAGGACGCCTATGCCACGGTCCAGCGCTGCGCGATGAAAGTATGGAAAGAAGGCGGCGACCTCCAGTCAGAACTCGGCAACGACAAGATCGTTGGCGCCCATTTATCCGCTGGCGAAATTGACGAGCTCTTTGAATTGGACCGCCACCTCGCTCATATCGACACTATCTTTGACCGGGTTTTCGGACCGCCTGCATGATCATTTCAAATGTATGAGCGTGATCGACTACGCACCGATATTTGGCTCTCCAGCCACATCCGCCGCTGCACAGCCGAAGGGGTTCCAGCAACAATTGTCCATCGTGGTGAGGACCAGAGTGGTACAGTGCTGTTGAAACTCAATCTCTACGACAAAGGGTGCAAAATCCTCACCCAGGGCCGCGATCTCGACGGAAATATGGGCTGGTATCCGGCGCTCGGCGGCAATCTTGTTGCCGAAACCGAGGCTGACGCCTATATCGAACGCGCCCTTTCGCGAGACCCCGACGTCTGGGTGGTCGAAATTGAACATCGCGATGGCTGGCACCCGTTCGACGGAAAGATATTGTGAGCAGAATGACCAATTGAAACCGCTGCAAGGCGTCGCCATTTCCAGGGTGATGCGGTAGTATCGGATCACCACACGCACGATTTGAAGGATCAGCAAATGTCGAGTGAAGCTGCGAATGACGACGAAGATCTTGGGTCGGAAAATGACGGCGCCGACTGGGAGGAATCCGTCGAAATTTACTTCAATCAAAATTGCAGCAAATGCCGACAAACCTTAGAAATACTTAATAAAAAAGGGCTAGATCCGGAAATAATTGAATATCTGGAGGATCCGCCTGACAGCCGCGAACTGGAGCTATTGCTCGAACGGTTGGGAATGGAGCCGCGCGACCTTATTCGAAAAAAAGAACCCATATTTGCCGAACTCGGCTTGAATGACGCCACTCTTTCGCGCGAACAGTTGATTAAGGCCATGGTCGAAAACCCCATCCTTATTGAGCGTCCGATTGTTGTAATTGGGGCTCAGGTCGTCCTCGGCAGGCCGCCGGAGAATGTTTTAAAACTCCTAAACTGATCCCAATCGGCCAGCCAATCATGAAAATCTGCATCGCCGGTGCCGGCGCAATCGGCGGCTATCTCGGCGCCAAATTATCCGCCGCCGACCAACAGGTGAGCCTCATCGCCCGTGGCGCGCATCTACGCGTGATCCAACAAGATGGCTTACGGCTGACCGACGCCGGTGGCGCCGAAATGCTGCACGTTCATCCAGCCTGCAGCGATAACCCGACAGATTTCGGCCCCCAGGATTTCGTTATCCTGACGGTCAAGGCCCCGTCGCTGATCTACATGGCACCGCTGCTCACCCCGTTGATCGGGCCCGACACGATTATCGTTGCGGCGATGAACGGCATTCCGTGGTGGTTTTGCACCGGTGTCGGCGGGCCACTCGAAGGTCGGCATCTTTATTCCGTTGACCCGGATCGTAAGCTGGCCGCGTTGCTTCCCCCCGAAAGACTTCTGGGCTGCGTCGTACATGGGGGATGTGAGGTTTCGGCACCGGGAACTGTGCGCCATATGGCGGGCGGCGAATTTATTCTCGGCCACCCAATTCATGCGACGTCAGAACATGCCGACGCCTTGGCGATTGCGATTGCGCAGGCAGGTGCCAAGGCCCACACCCACCCCCGCATTCACGACGCAATTTGGCACAAACTTCTTGGCAACCTCTCAATGAACCCAGTGGCCGCCTTAACCGGGGCGACATTGGCGGAAATGGCCGAAAACCGGTCAAGCCGCCGCCTCATCGCAACCCTGATGGCCGAGGCCATGGCCGTCGGCGACCGGCTCAACCTCGACAATGGCTCAACGATTGAGGATCGCATCGACCTTGGAGCATCCCTTGGCGCGTTCAAGGCATCGATGCTGCAGGATATGGAACAAGGCCGCCCGCTGGAAATAGATGCCCTCCTTACCGTTGTATGCGAATTGGCGAAAATCGCCGGCATTGAAACGCCGGCCATCGAGGCCGTTCGCGCCCTACTCATTCTTAAAACAGATATCAGAGACGCGAGGTCGGCAGAAATTTCTCGCTGACACTGGACAGATGACCCGCTAAACCCACTTTACTAGTTGAAACAGCAGAAGATCAGACGGGACGATAAAGATGTTTATTCAAACCGAAGCGACGCCAGACCAGCGTGTGATGAAATTTTTTCCCGGCCAGACCGTATTGGAAAACGGTCGGGCTGAATTTCCCGATATCGATGCCGCTGGAAAGTCGCCGTTGGCGCAGCGGCTATTTGATGTGAACGGCGTGCAGTGTGTCGTCTTCGACCATGATTTCGTCTCGGTAACGAAAGACGAAGAGCTCGATTGGGCGGTGTTAAAACCCGCCGTGCTCGGCGCTATCATGGACCATTTCATGGCCGGCCATCCGGTTATGGGCGCCGCCGATACCGCCCCTACCCCAGCCTCGGCCCCTGATGTTCCGCCGGAAAAAATAGCTGAGATTACGGCAGAGATTAATGAGCTCATCGAAACGCGCATCCAACCGGCGGTGAGCCAAAATGGCGGCAGTGTTGCCTTTCATAGCCTAAAAGAAGGAACGCTTTATCTCGAGTTCGGCGGTTCGGCCTACACAATGCTGCGGCCGATTGAAAATATGATCTGCCACTATGTTGAGGCCGTCGAGGCTGTGCGCGACCATCGTGATAGCTTACCTAAGCCGGGGCTTGATACCCCCATCGGCCAAGCCGTCGCCCAGGTTATCCAGGAGAAGGTTAATCCAGCGGTCGCATCCCATGGCGGCTATATCACCCTGGTCGATGTTATCGACGACGAGAAAGCCTTCATCCGGCTCGAAGGCGGCTGCCAAGGCTGCGGCATGGCCAGCGTCACCTTAAAACAGGGTGTCGAGGTGGAGATCAAAAACGCCGTTCCCCAAATAACCGACGTGCTGGACGTGACCGATCACGCCGGGGGCGACAACCCTTATTACCAGCCAGGCCAGGGCGCACCAGCCTGAACCCGGACGCAAAAAAACCGCCACGTCATGTGGCGGTTCTCATTTTGCCGCTAGATAAATATCTAGACTAAAATCCCGAACGGTCTAACGACACTCCTGCATGGTGGCCGAAGGCAGGACAAAGGTGATATCAGCCAAATTCAGTGGCGGAGCTTTCGCAGGACAGTCTCCGTCGCTTTTTCAGAGCGTCAGACCCCGGCAACGTAGAGGTAATTACCTCGGCCACCGGCGTCCCAACCGCCCGGGACAATCAGACGTTAGCGCGGCGCAGTGAGCCGAGCTTTGATGTAGGTCAAAATCGAAAATCAAAATTAGCTGACCGAAAATTTTTCGGCTTATCCACAAGAAATCGTCCTTCCCCAGCCAAGTTCAACATTCGACTCGAGCCGGCCCTTCTATAGCTGAAGGCGCTAAACTGCCAAAAAAGGCATCTCCGAGGAGTAAATTGACGATGGCTAGCCCCATTTCGAAACAATTGGCTTTGGTGAGCTTCATGTTTGTTGCGGTTGCCTGGGCAGAAAATGCGACCCCCGCCGGCGCCCAAGAGGCCGAAGAATTTGAGACTTGCGTCAATACCCTCGCCACAGCTCATCGAGCCAACGGCCTGTCGTCGGGCGAAGCCCTGCTGGTCGCACGCGCCCAAATTAGCGCCAACGCTATTCCGGCATTAAACTCGGGACTAGGATCATCCACCACCCTGGCCTGTAGCAAAGATTTCGACGTAACCAGCGCCGATTCGGTTGCCCCAAAAGCAGGCTCATTTAACGGCCCGGCACTGGCGGTAACCCTGTCCCCGAAATAAACGCCAAAACTGCGAATTGCCGCCCTGCCTCTTCCTGTCTGCTAACGAAAAAGGCCCGCCAAAAATAGCGGGCCTTTCCGTTTTTGAAATAGCCTAAAGCTATTAGCGTTTCGAGAACTGGAAGCTTCGACGTGCTTTTGCCTTACCGTATTTTTTCCGCTCGACGACGCGACTATCGCGGGTCAGCATGCCGGCTTTTTTCAGCAGGGGCCGAAGTTCCGGCTCACGCAGGACCAAGGCCTTGGAAATGCCGTGGCGCACGGCGCCCGCTTGGCCAGAGAGGCCGCCACCCTTAACGGTACAGAAAATGTCGTACTGGCCGACCCGGTCGGTCAGTTGGAAGGGTTGGCTTAAAATCATGCGCAGGACGGGGCGGGCGAAATATTGCTCGCCGGTGCGTCCATTGACTTTGAGCTCTCCTTTGCCGGGTTTTAGCCATACGCGTGCCACCGCATCTTTGCGTTTTCCGGTGGCATAGGTGCGACCATGCTCGTCGATCACCGGCTCTGCTGGGGCAATCGCTTCGGCCACAACTTCTGCCGCCGTGGCAGCAGTGGCAACAACACCAGCTTGCGCGAGGGCTTCGCCTACCGTGGTATCGGTCATGGGCTTACGCGCTCCTCTTGTTTTTCGGGTTCATGGCGGCAATATCCAAAGGTGCCGGGGATTGAGCTTCGTGCGGGTGTTGCGTGCCCACATAGACCCTCAATTTTTTCAACTGAGTGCGGCCCATGGGGCCTTTCGGCACCATCCGCTCGACGGCTTTCTCGACAATCCGTTCGGGGAATTTTCCGGCCAGAATTTGCTCGGCGGTGATGCTTTTAAGCCCACCGGGATAACCTGAGTGACGGTAATAGGTCTTCTGCGCCACCTTGCGGCCGGTCAAATGCACTTTCTCGGCATTGATCACCACCACATGGTCACCACAATCAAGGTTAGGCGAGAAAAGCGGCTTATGCTTGCCCCGCAATCGGTCGGCGATAACCACGGCCATCCGGCCAAGGGTCAGCCCCTCGGCATCGACGATCCACCATTTTCGCTCGATATCATCGGGCTTTGCTGAATATGTTTTCACTGTTTCCTGGTCCAATCTGACATACAGGTGAGTTTAGGCAAGTGAGTTTAGGCAGGTGTATTTAAGAATGGCGCAGTATGCCCATAATTTTTGCACTGTCAACGGCAAACAAAGCGCAAATATCGTTATATATCAAATGGTTAAAATTAAGGTATCATTTCACTCAGGCATATTGAGCACTAAGCCGATATCTGCGCTTTGATCCAGTCTCGGGGATCGCGTACTAGTGCATCTCCCAGCGCATAAATCGGCGCGTATATAAGAGGCTGCAAATGACCGCCCCGTCACCGTTCACCTATCTCGACGCCGACCTGGCCCGCATATTCGATGAAACCCGCTCGATTGCAATCATCGGCATGAGCCGACGCGGCGACCGCGCGAGCAATCGTGTCGGCGCATACCTAAAGGAGCAGGGTTACCAAATATTCCCGGTAAATCCTGGTGCCGCCGGCGAAACCATGATCGGCGAGCCGGTCTATGCGACCCTTGGCGAAATCCCCCACCGGGTAGACATGGTCGACATCTTTAAACGCAGCGCCGACGTGCCTCCCTTTGTCGATCAGGCGATTGAAATCGGCGCCAAGGTGATCTGGATGCAACTCGACATATTCGACCTTGATGCCGCCAAAAAAGCGGAAGACGCAGGGCTAACCGTGATCATGGATCGCTGCCCAAAAATCGAACTGCCCCGCCTCCAACGCGCCTAGCCTCACCCGCCCGGCAACATTAAGACGGCATATCGCCGCGAATGGCGTAGGCAAGCGCCTGGACCACTTGCTCGGGTGTCTCGGCGACCGCAAGGGCCGAGGCATCAACTTCTTTCAATGCATGGGTCAGCGCCCCGTCATGCAGGGTGATGATCGACTTGCCCAATGCGGCGGCATATCCGGCGTCGAAAGCCGCATTCCATTGCCGATATTTATCACCAAAACGCACCACCACAACCTCGGCGTTTTCGATCAAGGTACGTGTCCGAATGGCGTTTAGTTTGGCGCCTTTGTGGTCGTGCCAGAATTTATCGTTCTCAGCACCAAAGACAGCGACCCCACAATCGTCGCTATCGTTATGGACGGTGTTGGGCCCAGAAAGCTCGATGGGAAGATCCGCCGCCGCGATCCCTTTGGCGATGCGGTCACGCCAATCGGTATGAATTTCACCGGAAAGATAAACGTTCCAATTTGCGTTATTGCTCATTTCAATCTTGTTCCTGGTTGCCGAATTTTCAAAAAGTCTTGCACCGCCTTTTATACATATTTTGCCAGGCCTTCATCTCATTTTTCCCGCTGCACGTCGTATATTTGTATTTTCATAATCCTAATTTATTAGATTAAATAATAGCAGATATATCGTTGTTTTTTATTATTTTATTTAACTTTTACCATATGGTTTTTCATTGCTCAAATGGGCCTACAAGAGCACCGACCAATTCATCGCAGCGCAACATGCCGACCTTCACTCGAACTGACCTCCATCACGCAAACGAGACTGATCAGCATCATAAATTTCCCTAATATAGACCTGGAACCGATTGATTTTCCTGGATTTCCGCTCAAAATCACCTAGAATGAATTGACGTTCGAAATCAGCCTTGGCAAATCGAGCCCGATACCCGAAAAGGATAATTGGGGAGCCGCAGTAAAGCGGCAGGCAGATGGAGACGGCACGTACCAATTTGGCCTCAGATGGCCGGTACGTTGTTTACGGGGGGGAGGAATGCTATGGCGGATTTTCGCCGAGCGACGCGCTGTGCGTCAGACAGTACATCAATCAGTACGCCAGATAATGTCATCCAACTATATCCAGGACTTCGCAAATCATCCCGACTTCAACCGGCGCGCGCCCAAGGCGGACGTGCCCGAGAAGGGTCGACTGGCCCTAGCAAGCGGCAAACCGCTTGGCTGTCGCGTGGCCTGAACCGCGATGGCGGTCATCTCCCGCTATTTGACCGGCATGGACAAAAAATCGATGAACGCACCGTCAGCGCGTGTGTCAAACGCGGCTGGGTTGAGCCGTCGTTTTCCCGCCCTGTCAGGCTAAATTGGACCGTCTGCAAGTTGACCCATAAAGGTCGCGAATTACTCACCGGTACCGGCGCCAAAGTCATCTCAACAATCTGAGCAAGATTCTGAGAAACTCGGCGATCTACGGCCTTACCAGGCCGTCCAGCCCCCATCGATTACCAGGCTGGCGCCGGTAATCAGACTTGCCGCGGGCGAACTCAAGAACACCACGGCCCCGGTGACCTCGTTCATTTGGCCAACCCGCCCCATCGGAATGCGTTGCAAGGTGTCTTTGGTAAAGTCGGGATTCTCGAAAAACGGCTTGGTCATCGGGGTCTCGATAAATGTCGGCCCGATGGTATTCACCCGAATTTTTTCCGGAGCTAATTCCACCGCCATCGCCTTGCTCAACCCTTCAACTGAGTGCTTGGTCATGCAGTAAACGGTTCGGTTTGGCGCACCGACATGACCCATCTGTGACGACATCATGACGATTGCACCGCCTCGCCCACCGGCCCGCATTTTCAATGCTGCCGCTTGGGCAACGACAAAGACAGCTTTGACGTTTAAATTTAAAATACGGTCGAGATGATCTTCGGTCACATCTTCTATTGGTTCGGGGATATTTGCCCCCGCATTATTGAACAGAATATCTAATCGCGGTAACCCGGCAATCGCCTCCTTGACCGCACTCGTATCCGTCACATCGCAGACCAACGGCACGGCCTTTCCATTCGCCCTATTTATTTCCTCACACAAGCTATCAATATCGTCTTGGGTCCGCGCCATGGCGACAATCTCGGCCCCCGCCTGCGCCAAGGCCAGGGCGCAAGCCCGCCCAAGTCCTCGTCCTGCACCGCTAACCAGCCCGACCAGACCGTCCAGGCGCATCGACGGCAAGACGTGTTCATCTGGCGAAGCTGTCATCATTATCCCCCTCCAAATTTACCGAACCACCACCGTGCATTAGCATCTTCACAGCATTCCCGTCGAGCGCGGCGAAATGTCTACACGCAAATTTTGCGCTTAAATCGACTGGCCAACATATATGGCGCACGGAATATTAGAAGCCATCGATATATTGGCCTGGTTTCTTGTCTGGGAGCTTGCACGCCAGATCGGCAGGGGTTTGACGGTCTTGAACACTACCTCGACCAACGCATTGTCATCGAAATTCCCGTCTCCGCTCATCGACGTAATATCGACGTGACATCTTTAGCAGCCGTCGAAGTTCGTATGAACAATAATGGCTGCTATGATTAAAATTGTGGATCAGTTCCGGCGGTTAAATGTGCGGTGCTATGGCGTGAAGCAACGAACTTAGAGCCATGTCTCGTTAGAGCAGGTCACTAGTTGCCCAACCGAAAACACGACGCGAATAAAAGTCCAGCATGATGGCAAGATAGAATTAATCTTGGGCCGTCCAGACACAATTGAAATCCATTGACCCACACTACGCGGCTCAGGCTCTACTTCAGTCATGGTTGGCCGAAACCGCACAACTCGCGACGCCGCCGATCCGCAGGACCAGCTCACCGATAATCTCGGCCAAATCGCCGATCACAAATTCACACTTACCTACTAACTACTAAGCTGGCGCTACATCCAGGATTGAGCGTAACGCCGATAACAATTATCGGCAAAACTGAGTCACCGGGCGAATAAATGAGCGCCGGGCCGAAGGGCGAAAAGAAACGGTTGGTATTTTTAATTGACGAAAATGCGGAATCCCATTTTACCCGTGGCGCCGAACAGTGTCTCGTCTTCGAGTATAAGGGCACCCTGTTGTGTCACGAATTTGCCAGGTAATGCCGTCGGAAATAGCGGGCGCGGCGTATTGGTGATGACGCGGAATTCGCCGCCCGCGAACAGCTCGAATTTGCCGAGTCGGTGCGTAAGGTTTAGCCCGGTTAAGAGTTCCGGCGCGAATACATTGTCATGTAGATTAACGTTCTGAGTACGCGAAACGATCGGAAATCCACTCGCGTCACTTTGAAATTGCTCCACCTCCAGGTCGTTGTCAGCGAAATAGAGAAGCCCCTTCGCAAAGGCTTCGAAATTCAAGTTACGCAGCTGACCGCTCGCTCTCAAACCGATGACTGGACCTAGCTTTGACGCGGAAGATTCGACATAAGCAGTGTTTAATGACAGATCGGTTACATCAAGCCCGGCAATCGAAATATTGGTATCTGTCTTAAACTGAGCTCCTGCGATGCCGAATATAGCGTCGAGGGTGATGCCCTGACGCTCGCCGATCATTTTAAAACCAGTCAACTCCAGTGCAAATTGGGACGTCTTCGTCTCTATAGAGCCGCTGTGGATCGTATTGAAAAGGGCGGCATTTTCGGCACCCACCGGATCCGCAATGATTGGTAGCACCCCAAAAAAATTCCCTGACAAAGTCGTCGCCCGATTGAAATCTCGGTCCGTTTCTACCTCCCAATACTCAGCGTGCAGATTACCGCTATCGATAAAGGCAAAGGAATCGACTGGCGCGCGCACGTCCCCGCCGACGGTCCACCCTAACCCATCGACGTCATACTGTTCGCCGGGTGTAATGGTGGCCGAGAAATCGGTGGTGTTATAGCCATAGTTAGTATCGTCGCCGCCAAACAGGTAAAACGCACCACCAAAGAGATCGACTGAGACACTATTAGGCATTACCGGGGCCAAAGGACCGGGATCGACTGAAGTTTCTTGTGCGATAGAAGTAGCTATTCCACCAGTTGCCGTGATTGCGAGAACGATGGCTGCTTTTGCAAGAACGCTATACATAGTCAAGTCCACTTTACGTTAGATTTACTTCAAAAAAACACCTCACCTGTGGAAAATCCATTCAGTGCAAAAGTGTTACCCATGTCTCCGGTATGAACTGTTACCTATGTCTCCGGTATATACCTTGAATTCATTGGTCGGGACGGCAGGATTTGAACCTGCGACCCCCACACCCCCAGTGTGATGCGCTACCAGACTGCGCTACGTCCCGACCGGACGATCTTTACGATCGCGCGGACTATAGGCGCGTCTCGGGACCCTGGCAATGCGTCCTTTGGCAGTTTTAATCTCTAAATCAGACCTTCAGATGAAATGAAAATTATTTCGAGCTCTTTAGGATGGCCCGCAGCTCTTCCAGTTCGACAATGATCGCCTCAATGGCCGTACGAGTGTCACCATCCAAACCGGTCGCCACAACCTCCTTCGCCTCTTTTACGGCTACCTTGCCCCCGCCAAGTTCCAAACTGTCAGGTGCCGACGGCGTTGTAGCTCCCACCTGAATACTGCTTTTAACGTCTGCTTCTTTAGCCAGTTCACCCAAACCGTCCAGTTTTGCGCCACCGTCGCGCAGCAGTTTTTGCACGCCCTTAATTGTGTAACCATCCTCATAAAGCAGCTGCTTAATGCGTTGTAATAAATCAATATCTTCTGGTCGATAATACCGCCTGCCGCCGCCGCGCTTCATCGGTTTTAGCCGGGTGAATTTTGTCTCCCAGAACCGCAATACATGCTGCGGCAGGTCGAGCTCTATGGAAACCTCGCCAATGGTGCGAAAAGCCGTTGCCGATTTGCCGCGATCACGAGCCGACTGAGTCACCATGACACCGGCACCTCTCGACACCGCTGGCCGCCAACAGCGCTATACAGCAATATCATCGTCGGAATTATCATATTCGAATATATCACGGGATCACCCAACATCAGTCGAATGACGAAGTTTGGCCGTCTTGGGAAGCGCCATCATGCTCCCCCTCAATTGCGGAAACTTCCTCGCCGTTAATGCGTTTTTTGAGCACATGGCTGGGGCGAAACACCAGCACCCGACGCGGAGAAATTGGCACTTCCTCACCGGTTTTTGGATTGCGACCCATGCGGGCCCCTTTTTGGCGGACGGAAAAACTGCCAAATGAAGACAATTTGACTACTTCGCCAACGACCAGCGCCTTACACATTTCCTCGATAACCGTCTCGACGAGCTCCGCCGACTCATTACGCGACAAGCCGACTTCCTGATAGACCGCTTCGGTCAATTCCGCCCGTGTGACTGTTTGGGACGCCATCTTGCTTCTCCCCCCCGGAATATAATCTTCCCAAAGGTATCCTGCGAGAAGAAATCCGTCAATATCAATGATTTGGCCGCAATGTTTAAATCTCAGCTTGAATCGCTGATGGGCTGTAAAATATAGTTTCGAGAGGGGCTACCAGCGCAGGATACAAGAGCCCCAGGTAAACCCGCCGCCAAGCGCCTCCAAGAGCACAATATCCCCGCCCTTAATGCGCTGATCCGCCCGGCCTTCCGCCAGCGCAAGGGGGATCGAAGCCGCGGACGTATTGGCGTGCCGGTCGATGGTAATAATGACGTTTTCAGATGAAATGCCAAGTTTGCGGGCTGTGGAATTAATGATCCGGCGGTTGGCTTGGTGGGGCACAAACCAGTCAACATCTTTCGCCGACATGCCTTGTGCATCCAGTGCTTCGCGCATCGCCGCCGCCATTTTTTCGACCGCATGTTTGAAAACATCTCGCCCAGACATCTTCAAATAGCCGATGCTACCGGTAGAAGAGACGCCCCCATCGACATAGAGCAAATCATGGTATTGGCCATCGGAATGCAGATGGCAGGATAATATGCCTGGACTATTCTCATCCTCGGTGTCTTCACCAGATAGCACCACCGCACCGGCACCATCACCAAATAAGATGCAGGTTGATCGATCCGTCCAGTCGAGAATACGCGAAAAGGTCTCGGCGCCGATCACCAGGGCCGTCTTGACCTGCCCGGCCTTAATAAAATTATCAGCCACGCTCATCGCATAAACGAAGCCCGAACATACTGCCTGTATATCGAAGGCCATGCCCCCGGTCATGCCGAGACGCGACTGAACAACAGTCGCCGTCGCCGGAAATGTCTCATCGGGCGTCGAGGTTGCCAAAATGATCATATCGATCGATTGAGCGTCGAGACCGGCATCAGTAAGGGCGCCTTGGGCCGCCTTCAGCGCCAAGTCCGACGTCATCTCACCATCGGCGGCAATACGCCGGCTTTCGATGCCTGTACGCTCCTTGATCCATTCGTCTGACGTATCGACGCTGGTCGCCAACTCGGTGTTGGTGAGCACACGTTCCGGCAAATAGGACCCACAGCCAATTATCCGCGACCGCCGCATCAATTCGGTACAGCCTTCACGGAGGATTCAGCTGCCAGTGCCGGCGCAAGATCAAGCTGGCCAACATGCTCGGCAATCAATTCAATGGCGTTTTTTGAAGCCATATCGACCGCCACACCGATCGCAGTCGCAAATCCAAGGGCATCGGTTCCGCCATGGCTCTTTACACAGACCCCGTTGAGCCCCAATAGCATGGCGCCATTGTACCGGCGTGGATCCGCCCGCATCCGCATTTTAGTAAAGGCGCGCCGGGCGAAAAGATAACCGATCCGGGCCGACAACGAACTGCGAAAGGCCTGTCGCACGAAATTGGTCATTAACTTTGCCGTTCCTTCGGCGGTTTTAAGCGCAACATTGCCGGTAAATCCGTCGGTCACGACAACATCGACGGTCCCGTTGGGAATATCGTCGCCTTCGACATAGCCGCAAAAGGTTAGCGGCAAGTCGGCATTAATGAGAATTGACGCCGCCTCTTTAAGCGCTTCATTGCCTTTGGTTTCTTCGGTACCAATATTGAGCAGCGCTACTTTAGGGTCGCGCGCCCCCAAAACGGTGCGGCTATAGACTTCGCCCATCACCGCGAACTGCACCAAATTACGCGCGTTGCATTTGAGATTGGCGCCGAGATCCAGCACCACAGTCTCTCCGCGTAAGGTTGGCATGAAGGTCGCAATGGCTGGCCGGTCGATGGCGGGTAACGTGCGCAATGTAAACATCGCCACCGCCATGAGGGCACCGGTGTTGCCCGATGAGACAACACCATTTGCGGTGCCGTCACGAACCGCTTCAACGGCTTTCCACATGCTAGTATTGCGGCCGGTGCGAACGACCTGGCTAGGCTTGGCGTCGGCTGCAACGAATTCGTCGGTATGCACGACGCTGGAAACGGCGGAAAGGGCTTTAAAACGGGCCAGGCGTTTGCCGAACTTTGCCGCGTCGCCGAAAAATATAAATCGGACCTCAGGATGCCGCTTGCGGGCGATATTGGCACCAGCAATGACCGCCTCAGGTGCATTGTCACCGCCCATTGCATCAAGAGCTAATGTTACGGTTTTATCCACCCGAAACGCCCCTCAAAGGCCCACTAGAAAATCCACTAGAAAATCCACTGGAAAGCCAAAGTAAAAGCATATTTAGGCCAGATCTGCCCAGGGCTAAATCCGCTCTTTGACCTTAAAGACCTGTCGGCCTTTATAGAACCCGGTCTTCATATCAATATGATGCGGCCGGTGCAGCTCGCCGGTATCGCCGTCTTCGACATAGGTCGCGGACGCCAAGGCATCATGGGACCGGCGCTGATTACGCCGGGATTTGGTCACTTTTTTCTTTGGAACGGCCATTTCTAAGTAGCTCCGCAAATTCGTATGCAGGGATCCTATTGTCGGGATATCAATACTCACGACCCACTATAAGTCCCTTGAACGGCGGTTCTTAGCGAATATTGCCGTTGGTTGCAAGCGGCGATGATTATTCTTTTAGCCTATCGCGCAATTTATCCAAGACAGCGAATGGGTTGTTGGCTTTGGGCGCGCTACCAGACGCAATATCTTCGCCCAACAGATCACCCTCTGATTCCACCGTCTGAAATCCGATACCCGGCGCATGTGGATAGGGGTCGAGGCTGAGCGACAAATGTTGAACTGCAATTTCACCTAAATCGAGCATCGGCCCCGATAGTGGCTCAAGGGGTTCGTCGTCCTCCCCGTCGATAATAAGGTCGGCTTCAGTCGGTTTCATGCCGACCCCGAACGCCACCTCGAATCTATCCTCAACGCGGTCTTCCACCGGCTCACCACCAACAACGCAATGCTGCACGATATTTGCCCTAACTTCGCCACGAACAGAAAGAGCGCCGCCGTTTTTCTGGACCAGCACCATATCGGTCCTAAAATCCGTCAATTTCACGAGCCCCAGTCGGGCGGCAACCGCTCGACACTCGGCCGCCGTAGCCGTGATCGCGTGCCGAAGTGGCTCGGGACCAATTTCGACGATAGCCATTGGCCGAGTGAACTCAGTGCCTTCAGTCACGCGGGCGCCCTCCTCTTTTGGGGAACTGGGAATAGGAGCTCGCCCTCCATCAAAACGCCGGCATCCATTGCATCTAGATGTCGCGTGGTTTGGCGCAAATAATCGGCTATTGCAGCGATCTGCTCGACTGACGGTGCCTTGCCATCGGTCGGTGTGACACCGTCCTGCTCAAAGAGCGTGCCGTAAAGATTGCGCCGCAGCGCATCAATTAGGAGAGCGTCGCCGGTATCGCTATCTGTGTCGCTGCCTGAAGATTTAGCGCTCAGTCCGGCCTCATAAGCGCCGATGCGTCCATAGAGGCTTGTTGCCAGTTTTTTGACCCGCTTCCCAACCCCCATATCCCCTATCCCCATTTCTCGCAGGGTCCGATCGATATCGGCAAACATCACATCGTGGGTGGATTGGCTAAGGTCGACACCATCGGAACCGAGATCCTTTAAGCGCCGCAAAACCGGGAAAATATGCAGGCAGATCATCTCAAATCGCCCGGTCTCGGTATCGGGCACGCCGAACTCAAGATAAAATACGGGATTGCGCGCCTGATCAACAACGGCCTTATATAACCGTTCCGCTACGCGTTTTGACCCGGTCGCACCGACCGCTCGGCGAAAAAGGCTGGCAAACAAAGGATTTCCACCCATCATGAAGAAACAAGAAAGAATGTAATAATCTGGCGGACCCTACTCGACCCGAATTGCGATTACAATTTAGTCGAGATGGAATACGCACCCAAACGGCCCTATCAATCACATAATGCCCCCAAAAAAAGCAATTTCGGTTGGCCATATGATCAACAAGCCGTAAATAGGGTCACGACACGAGAGATAAATGTAAATTGGACTCTATTATGCCCGATAGGAATTTCAATATGTCTGCCTACCCGTGGAAAACAGCAATTTGCGCGGTCGCCTTTGGTTTTTTCGCCGCTCCAGCCTGCTCGCCAATCATTGAGACCCACGGGATTGAGCCAAACCGCGACATTGTCGAGTCATTCGAACTGGGCCGGACCCGCCAAGAAGACGTAAATGCTGCTTTTGGGTCGCCTTTGGCAGAAGGAACATTTCGCTCGGACGTCTGGTATTACGTGTTCGAACGAGCCGAAACTATTGCCTTTTTCGAACCCAAAATCGCCTATAGAAGAGTCTACGCCTTTGATTTCGATGACGGTGGCGTGCTTGAAAATGTGGCAAGCTTGACCGAAGCCGACGGGCGATCAATTGATTTCGAAAGCCGTGTGACACCGAGTCGCGGCACCGAAGCAAATTTCATCCAGGAATTATTTGGCAATATCGGCCGGTTCACCGGCGACGCCGATCAAGTCTTGCCGACCGGCCGGCCAGGCGGCCCGCCTTAACCGCCGAAACTCGCTCTGACGGTAGGGCCTAGGCGAGGTTCACGCATATTAGGGTGGTAAATCACCGCTCTTTTAACCTCGAGATCGGACCCGGGAACGCATTTTATTTCGCGTCTTAGTGCAGAATGTGCCCCCGCACCCTTGAATTTTGACCATTTGAGGCCTAATTTTATCTCGTGGCTGCGGCTTTTTGAGGCGCCGCCACGTATTAGCGTTTCCTCCCTAAACTTGGGCCGTGGCACATCGCGGCCCCTTTTTTTTTCAATCTACAACTTTACACAACAGACAGCCGAAATGAGCTGAGCCATATCGTCGGCCAGGTCTTTCCAATAATTCTTTAATTCGAGGCTCTTTTCGTCGAGATAGAGCGCCCGATTAATTTCGATTTGCAAACTATGCAGGCCCTGTTTTGGATGCCCGTAACGATCAGTGATAAAGCCGCCGGGATAGGGAATATTTTGCCGAACCGTATACCCCATGCTGATTAGGGTCTCCTCGGCCAATTCAATCAATGGCGGTTCGCAAGACCGGCCATTCGCGTTACCAAGCACGAAGTCGACACCCCGCTGCGCATTTGACCCAACGCCATCACCAGCAGCATTTGGCGACGGACCGCCGGCCGACGGCATGGAATGGCAGTCTATGACGATACAGTGGCCAAATTGCGCTTTCGTGCTCTCAACGAGATTTGTCAGGGCATCATGATAAGGTCGATAACAGCGCTCAATGCGATCAGCAGCCTGGGTGAAGGTCAATTTATCCCGATAAATATCAACCCCTCTGGCGACCACTCGGGCAATGGTACCCAGCCCCGCTGCCACCCTGGGCGACCCGGTATTGACATGCTCGGGAAGCCGACCGTCGAACATGGCGGGGTCGAGTTCATAGGGTTCGCGATTTGGGTCGACAAATGCTCGGGGAAAATTAGCCTTCAATAATGGTGCGCCAAATTCCGGCGCCCGGGCAAAGAGTAAATCCACGCAAACATCCTCCGACCGCCGCAATACCAACGGGTCGAGCTTGGAGGCCGCAACAAATCCCGGCGGGTAGTCCCGCCCGCTATGGGGCGACGAAAACACCACCGGTGCACTCTGCCGCTTGGGAAGAAGAATTTCGATCGGTTCAGACATGCATCCGGTCATGGGTCAATTCTAACCAGTTGGCGCGCCCTGTCACCCCCGCCATTTCACCGCGCCACCAGCTATTTTGTCCGTCTCTCCCAGAGGGCCTTGCAATGGCGCCTCGACCCATGTAAGAGCGCATCTATTGGAAGTAATTTCCTTCCAGGGTGGGGCGCGTAGCTCAGCGGGAGAGCACTACGTTGACATCGTAGGGGTCACAGGTTCAATCCCTGTCGCGCCCACCATTTTTCAGACGGAAATTTTTAAAGAGACCAACCGGTTACGTGAGGCACGTGAATCTGTTTCGCGATCTGGGTAACGCATTGGTAACAACTCGACACTGGTTTACCCTGCTCCACAACGATCCGCTGCAAATCTTAAGAAATATAGTTCCTTCCACTTAGGGATGGGGGAAGGTCGGTTTTGGGGATCACCTCAGCCTGGACGAGCTGAATTGCTACAACTGACATCCTTACCCACAATTGGACACCCGACCAGATCAAAACATATCCGTCTACATTCCTGGAGTAACGCGCCCCTTACGGCCTACAATTTTGGCAACAGTAAACGCGCGCGCAAACTCCCTGCTGACCTCGGTCACATAAAACAACCTGCACTCGAGTAGTTATCCACAATCTCTCGTCAATGTGAACGCGTCGAGAAAGCAAATTATGCTTACAATTTTGTGCTTATGTGCGCTGATCACAGGAAAATCTTGATTAGCGAAACACGATCCCGGAAGGACAGAATTATGAAGAGCATTCAATTTGGAAGTGCACTCTTAGCGTTTTTCCTGTTCACCAACGGTCCGTCTTTTGGCCAATCTGGCGAAAGTACTTTTACACCGTCAGCCGCCTATGAAATTGTGCTTGTGGGTACGGCGCTTGGGGAATTCACGGCACCAGCTGGAACCAACGGGCAATTTGGATTTGACTTAAGTGCAAGGATCTCGTTTGGCTTCATTGATCACAAGGGAAAAAATTTCGGACTCTTTGATATTGACGCAAATTTTTGTTTAAGGAATCCGGAAAGTTGCCCTATCGACCCGTGTCTCGCGCCACTTATCAACGTGACGCAGTCTTCCGGCTTACTGCCATACTTTAAATGCGCGCTTGGCACCGACCGATCCGCGCAAATTAGCCCAACTCCGATAACAGTAAATGGTCGCACCATGCTGGAAAACGCGGAGGCTGAATTTCTGGGTAACGTCATGGATGCGACTTTTATTGCTAGTTCCGAATCTGCCGTTCTTTATCGGAATTCCGCCGACGGCGGCTATAGCGTCCTCAACACCGCTCAATTCAATGAAGTAATGGTAGGGCTTGGCTACACGATAACGGACAACACGAACCCTGTTGATATGGAATTTTATGCTTCGCACGGCTTCTGCTTCGACGTTGGGCCTTGCGAACCGATAGAAATGCTGGCGACAGGCAGATGTTATCACCCGGTAACGGGTAGATTTTACCCGTGTAACTGATACCGGATGGGGCTCTTCTTGCTCGATCGAGCGAGCCCCATTTCATTTACCAGCCTCACCCCAACCACACAGTCGCGCGATTGATCCAGCCCTCGACGAAAAGCGCGTTGCTTTTTGACGCAGGCAGAGTGCCGGCATTGACCTTGTTGGCGTCCTGTTGGGCAAGGTGGGCCATAAAGCGGCATCGGACGCCGATAAGGTTTAGCAATAATGCAGCCTGATCGACCTCGGCGAGTTTACCGAGAGTGATCGACCCAATTTTGCCGTCATCGGCGGTACCGATCGCTTTCTGCAACCACATGGTCGCTAGTCGCGGGCCATGCAAAACCCCCATATCGACCATCATTGCGCGAAGGGGCGTGTCTGAGATTTGATCGAACAGCGGGTCTTCAATATATCGCTTGGCGTATATCTCAATCGCCTCGCTTCTGGTCAGGGTTTTGACATCTTCAATCGTCGCCTGACCACGCCAGGCGCGCAATGCGTTTAGGGTGATGCCATATTTTGTCGGACCACCACGGTCGGCCGAATGATTGGTATAGCGGCTACCTTCGGCGCGTAAAATATCTTCGATGATTTGCCCAGTAGTTATTCGCGGCATAACGTACTCCAAACTGATTAAACTGCCAACGGTAGTACAGTGTCATATGGATGACAACCGTCCAATCAGTAATGAGCAAGTTCGCGATTGCTTGACGGGCCCAACAACCACCGCATTATTTAACGCGGTTATCCAATTCGTTCCGGACCGCCGCAAGCAATTCCGAAATTCTGAAAGGTTTTTTGATAAGAGACGGTACCGATGCCATATTTTGATCTCCGCCGAATTCCCCGTCGGTATAGCCGGTGGTGTAGATAACTTTTATGCCGGGCTGCAACTCTCTGGCTTGTTCGGCGATATCTGCACCACTTATCCCCCCCGGCAACACCATGTCGGTAAACAATAAATCGAACGGTTCATCGTTCTCCAAATGAATTATTGCCTCTTTTCCATCCGCCACTCCTTCGACGTCATAACCATGGTCACGAAGGGCACTTACAGGAATTTCGCGAAGATCACGGTCGTCTTCTACAACAAGGATACGCTCGGTGCCCCGTTCGTTACCGCGGATGGTGGGGTCCTTTACGTCCGTACTAACATCACCATATGAACGCGGAAGATAGAGCCTAAATGTTGTCCCAATTCCAACTTCACTTTCAGCAACAATATGGCCGCCGGATTGTTTAACAAAACCGAAAACCATACTGAGGCCAAGACCGCTACCTTCACCAACCTCCTTCGTGGTGAAAAACGGTTCAAACACCCTGGCAAGTATTTCAGGGGGCATACCCGTTCCCGTATCGCGCACTTCAATTTCCACGTATTCACCCGGCACCACATCATTTTCGGTGCCAATTTGGCGTGCATCGAGAACCGCATTGGTGGCAGAAACCTGGAGCACTCCACCGGTGGACATGGCATACCGGGCATTCACCGCCATATTGACCAGCGCATGTTCCAATTGGGCCGAGTCAATAAGCGCCGGCCACAGGCCTTTCGCCGTATTGACGAGCAGTTCAGTTTCTTCTCCCAGACTTCGCCGCAGCATATCGTCGATGCCACGCGTCAATTCGCCGATGTCGGTAACCCTGGGCGCCAAGGTTTGTTTCCGACCAAAAGCCAAAAGCCGTTCAGTGAGCGTTGCCCCCCTTTCGACCGCACCAATTATCCCCGCTATATTGTGCATGGCTGTTTTATCGCCGCCAATTTTATCGCCCAGAATTTCAGCGTTGCCGATCATCACGCCGAGCAAATTATTGAAATCATGAGCGATGCCACTGGTCAATTGGCCGACGGCCTCCAATCTTTGAGACTGTCGAAGCTGGGCCTCTAATTCCTTGACCCTGGTTAAATCCGAGACGGAACAGATAAACGTACTCCCCTTGTCGAGAATCATTTCACCAACCCCTATATGCATGGGGAATTCATCTCCATTTTTCCGGCGCCCAGTCACCTCTCTGCCGAGGCCGATAAATGTTTCTTCGCCAGTTGCGATATTGTTTTGGAGATAACCGTCATGGCCACTCGCATAGGTCTCGGGCATCAGCATGCTCACATTCTGACCGATGACTTCATCGGAATCGTGGCCAAAGATCTCCTCCGCCGCCGCGTTGAATATTTCGACTGTTCCGTATTCATCTATCACGATCGACCCGACAACCATGCATTTTAAAGCCAATGCAAATCGCGCCTCGCTTTGGCGCAATGCATCCTCAATTTTTCTTTGTTTTGTTATGTCGATACCGATAGATCCGATGTAAGGGATCTTCCCGTCGGCATCAAAAATTGGAAACTTGGTGGCCAATGTAACCGTATCTCCACCTTCAAGATGGCGATGAATTACCCGTGTTTCATGTCGCCCCGTTTTAAACACATCGCGATCAAACACCTTAATTGCCTCGGTGGTTTGGGGATTTTCCAGAACCTTATAGGGTTTTTCCCATAGGTCGTCAGGTAACGGAATTCCCAATCGACGCCGCGTGACCGGGTTCGCCGACAGCAACATCCCGTCCCGGTCCTTGACCGATATCGAGACCGGCGCATTGTCTAGGATTGCCGATAAAAGCTGCTCGCTCCTGGCCAGAGCAGCTTCAGCATTTTTTTGCTCTGTTATATCGGCGATGGTCACAGGAACATTTCTGAAACCAATTTCGGCATCGGGTATCGGAACAGAAATTATGGCCCGAATATATTTGCCATCGAGAGAGCGATAATTTGATTCTGATCGAAACGATTTCTCCCTATTCCAGATTGCGCAGAGTTGATCGATGAATACGTTGATCGCCCCCTCCCCAAATGTTTCATCTATACGGTAAATAAAGTCGGTTTCAGATTGCGCGCCAAACAATTTCAGAGTCGCTTTGTTGACCTGAACAACCTTTACCTTGGAAGCAATTTCACCGGCCTTACCCGCATTACTTTCTAAATATTGCCGGAGGTCGCGAACGCCTTCGCGTCGAATATTTTGTAGCGTCGTGTAAACTGCGGAATAATCCTCGTGCCAAATTGATATCTCTGAATTCTCGAAGAAACCCTTAAACCTCTCCTCGCTGACTTGTAGTTCGCGGGTTCTTCGCTTCACCTTAATACTTAACGATTTCGTCCATATAGATGCAGCCACGAAGATTAAGGCGATTATGGAAAGACCAAGACTTGCGCTAACTCGAAACGCTCGCGATTTAATAATTGGTTCATCTAGAACACCCAAGTTAATCCACTTATTATAAATAGCCTGGCTCTCACTCGCGGGGATTTGCGCCAGCGCTTTTTCGATTGCGCTGGCCAGAAGCGGCCAGTCTTTTCTGACAGCAAAGGAGAGATGAGTTGCGTAACCGGTCTCGCCAGCAACTTGAAGACCTGGGATGCCGGCCTGCCCAATCGTTTCTATCGCCACCGGAAGGGTCGCAATTGCGGCATCCACCGATCCGAAGGCAACCTTGCCCAGTGCAGTTTCTAAATTCGGCACCGGAACGACATCTATTTCCGGGTGCTCCGCCTCAACCAATTCTTGCCATACATACCCCGAAACAATGGCCACGGATTTGCCGGTCAAATCGGACAAAGTTAACGCATCCGCAGCTTGCTCCCGAACGATAATTACGCCCGGTAGTATGAGATGCGCCGACGCGAAATTCAGATACTCCTGACGTTGTGGCGTATTCGCCGCAGCGGGCAAAACGTCAACATCCTTCGCCTCGGCTCTCTCCAGAACCTCATCCCAATTCCTGGCACTAAATACCGTGAATGTAACCCCAAGCAACGCCTCGACAACCTGAGTATAATCGGCAGAAAGTCCGATATAGTTACCGTCATTATCGATGGATTCGATGGGTGAAAAATTAGGGTCCGGTGCGATTCTTATGACTGGATGGTTTCGCAGAAAACTCCACTCGGCTGATGTCAACCATGGTGGTTTTTCCGCCGAAATCACCTCTTGCTCATTCACAACTTGGCCAAAGGCGCTAGGAAAGACGAATATCCCGCCCCCCAATGCCAAGAGGGCCGTCAGCACGATCGAAATGCGTTTGTACAACCTTCAATCCTTGAGCCAAATCATGCATACGAGAGGAATGAAACGGACAAGAACAAACAGCATAGAGCACATACCAATGATAACGTTGCAGCGTAATGACATATGTCATTTTCGTCGCGCGTATGGTTTGGCATAACCGTGGATATTGCGCTACTATCAAATGCCCTTGATATCGGACGGCCCACGCATGACCTAAATCCCTTGCTCGTTGAGTAGAAAACGTACTTTCTCAAGCAATTCGGATCGTCGATAGGGTTTGTTGATCACCCCCTCACCCGGCTGCAAATTGCTCAAATTCAGAATCGTATTTTTGGCATAGCCGGCAGTGTAGATCACTCTCATTTTCGGATGTAGGCGCTTTGCTTCTGTCGCGATCTCGGTACCGTTCATCCCTCCAGGAAGGACGATAACGGTAAACAACAAATCAAAATGGCGGCCATCCTCCAATTGTTCAATTGCCGCCTGTCCATCCTCCACCTCGACAACCTCGCAACCTCGCGCTCGAAGGAGGGAGACCGGAATATCACGAACTTCCCGGTCGTCTTCGACAACCAGAACGCGCTCCCAGCCCAGCTCGAAAACTGCTTCATCTTCCACGTTCACAACCGGGATCTCATCGGTTCAGGAACGGGGCAAGTATAGATAAACCGTAATGGCTTACTTCCTAGTCAGCGCGCAATGCCTCTATTAATTCAGCTCGTCTAAATGGCTTTCTCAAAAGTTGTAGTCCGCGGACCGATAGACCTCGTGATTCAATATCGGCTTGAGTGTAACCAGACATAACAATGATTTTTGTTTCCGGATTTTGCTGTTGAATCTCGCGCGCCAACCCGATGCCGTCCATATCGCCTGGCATGATGACATCGGTAAGCACCAATTCGACTTGCGGATGGCCCTCGAACGCTGCCAATGCCTCGGCGGCATTTTCTGCTTCCGTTACCGTATATCCAAGATCAGTCACAACTTGACGCATAATGCTCAGAACCAATTTATCATCTTCAACCACGATGGCTGATTTTCCACCACCGGACTTTGTATCGCTTTCTTGTGTCGGTATTACCGTCTCGATCGGTTGCCTGTCAGTTCTTGGAAGGTAGAGCTTAATAGACGTCCCCTCACCCTCGACGCTTTCCACTCCCACGTGACCGCCCGACTGTTTGGCAAAGCCATGCACCATGCTCAACCCCAACCCGGAGCCCTTGCCAACATCCTTTGTTGTAAAAAATGGCTCAAAGACATGATCAACTATTTCCGGAGCCATGCCCATTCCGGTATCCGTCACTTTGACCAGCACATAATCGCCCGCCGCAACATCATCAAATGAGCGTGCGTTTGCCTCATCAACCTCAATATTGCTCGTCGTAAATGTAAGCGTCCCTCCGTCGGGCATCGCGTCGCGAGCGTTAATTGCGAGATTGAGAAAAGCAGCTTCCGTTTGTCCTCGGTCAAGATAGCTCGACCATAAATCTCCGCTTAGAACTGATTCTATTTTTATGGCCGCCCCCAAACTCGTCTCAAGCATCAACACGCTTTGGGCCAGGGCGTCATTTATGTCTAGGGGTTCTGGTCGGAGCATCTGCTTGCGGCCATAAGATAGCATACGATCGGTCAGGTCGGCGCCGCGTTGAGTTGCACGTTGGGCGACGGTTAAAATGCGCGCGAGGTTTTCGTCTCCGGACGGCAGGTGGGATTCGAGATACTCCAGACTTCCGCCAACGGCCATCAGCAAATTGTTAAATTCATGGGCAATGCCACCGGCGAGTTGCCCTACCGCTTCCAATTTTTGCGCTTGACGAAGTTTTTCCTCAGCCTCGCGCAATTGGGTCACGTCGACACTGATCGTCCCAACACCCAAAACCTGTTCAAGATCGTCTTTCACCGGAAATTTGGTGACTTCAAGTTTATGCAGCTCACCGTCGGCAAACGGTATTTCCATAATTTGATTGACGGTGGTGTTGGTCGTCAAAGCTCGTTTGTCGAGCGTCTCAATGCTCATCGCCAGATCACGAGGCAAGAAATCGTAATCCGTTTTTCCAACCGTCGCGTCTTGGTCAAGGCTATGCCATTCATCAATGCGCCGGTTCGCCAACAGAATTTTTCCGGATTTATCTTTCAAAACAATCAAGTCGGGCGAATGATTGACGATAGCTCGAACCCTGGCTTCGCTTTCGCGTAGTGCCCCAAGGGCCTGCATTTCGGCGGTTACGTCAGAAGCAATTGTCCCGACACCCAGCGCTTGCCCACCGCTGTCCCTAACGGGAAATTTGGTAATCTCCAAATTATGCACCAGGCCGTCGGCGAGTTCGACTTCAAGCACCTGGTGAATGACCTCGTTGGTTGTTAAAACCTCTCTATCCAATTTTGCAACGGCACGGGCCATTTCCGGTGGCAGAATTTCCTCATCAGTTTTGCCGAGCCAGGCGCCCTCTGCGACGCCATTCCATTCTTCAAATGTGCGATTGGCTAATAGGTAGCGTATGTTAGAATCCTTGAGAATTATGAGATCGGGGGAATGGTTGATAACGGCGGCGAACCGCTCTCGAATTTCCTGTAAACGCCTTTCCGCTTCTTTTCGTTCGGTAATATCTTCGGCCATTCCGAGGCTATAGAGCGGCTTCCCACTATCATCGCGAATGACGCTGAGAGTGGTATTGCCCCAAACAATTTCACCGGATTTTGTTAGGTAACGTTTTTCGCGTTGGCTCGCTCCGACTTCCCCGGCAAGCAGCTTCTTAGCATGATCCAGGCTTTTATCAAGGTCATCGGGATGGGTGACATCCACCGCCTTGCGGCCTATCAGCTCGTCCTCGCGGTAACCGAGCATACGGCAAAAGGCCCGGTTGACAGCAAACATTCGTCGGTCGGGCGTACTGAGCGCCATGCCCAGCGGGCTATCTTCAAACAACCGTCGAAATCGTGCCTCACTCTCGTGGACCGACATCTCCGCCTGTTTCCGGTCGGTAATGTCTTCCATATAGGATTCAATTTGGGTTAAATTTCCCGCCCCGTCATAAACACCGTAAGACCTCTCCAAGACCCATTTTTCGCCTTCAGACCGGGTATCGATACAGTACTCATGTTCACTTGTTTTATGGGCTACTAAACATTCATCTAGGTCAGTCAAAATCCCATTCAAATCAGCAGCGTTTATCAGCTGTCCGAACGAAACATGCTTATCTCCGATCAATTCGTCCGGGGTGTAGCCAAGTATTTCTCGAACACCCTCACTAACGAATCGCATCGTCCGATTTTTGCCAGGTTCGCATACAAAGAAAAACCCCGGCATGCTCGCGATCAAACGCGTGAGCTGATCCCTATCTTCTAAGAACGTCACGCCCTCTCCCTTCATATCTGCGACCATCGGGCTTTGGGAAAGAACTGGTAGAATAATTCAATTATAAGAGGTCAAAACAATTATAGACCAGCCTAAAATAATGAGTGGCGTCAAATCACCGGTTAATAAATTCTTCACACTGGGCAGGCATTATTGCAGACGAGCAAGGACTTATCCCTGGCCGAGGACCAAAGATACGATGCCTAAGTTGACTTTAATGCCCCTATCATCTGGCGCCCCAAGCACTGCAACACCGATCCCGCTTGACCTGGCGAGTCTACTGCCGAAAAAAAACAGTCGGTTTGATGCGCTGCTGTTGAAGATAGGGGCGCTACCAGCAAGGGCTCGTCTATCAGATGGGCGGCGCAACGGCGATGGATCCTGGTCGGTCTCCGTCGAGCAATTGGTTGGCTTGAACTATATTCCCGCAAGTTCAGATTTCCTTCCTCACTATTTGAATGTTCGGATAATCGGCTTGAATGAAGACGAGGCCGAGGTTGTTAGGCAGGTCGATTTAAGAGTTGCCCTTGACGGCAAAACTCCATTTGCAACGGCGCAAATAGATGCCGGCAAAACATCGCCGGGAAAGCCACTAATTTTCTTCTCCCGCTCCGAGCGCCAAGACGAAATATCCGCCGCCAACCCGAGACTGCATGATCAAATAGCCATTCTCGCGCAGCGCCTCGACGAAGCCGAAACGGAAATAAACAATCTAAAAGACGTCGCCCGAGCCGCATCGGCTCGACTGGCGGCAATCGAGACGGCTGCAGAGACGGCTGCGGCCAACGGCGACGACCCCCTTGGCATCCAGACCGGAGGGGGACCGCGCCCGGCGATCTGGGCTGCGGCATCACCCGCGTAGAATTCGGCTTACTTGCCGCGCCGCGTACCGCCCGGCACATAGCCAATTGCCCGTAGCATCGGCGCCGCGATATAGATTGAAGAGTAGGTTCCGACGATCACACCCCACGCCATCGCCATGGCAAAATCGCGGATAACCGGCCCGCCCATGATGATCGGGGCCGCCAGCGCTAGCAAGGTCGTCACGCTGGTTAATAGGGTCCGTGATAAAGTCGCATTCAATGCAGAATTCAATATATCGGTTATCGCCGCCGCTTTATATTTTCGCGCCCGTTCCCGAACACGATCATAAATGACCACGGTATCGTTGATCGAATATCCGGCGATCGTGAATACAGCGGCAATCGACGCCAAATTAAACTCGATCTGGGTTAGTCCAAAAAACCCTATCGTCAAAATGATGTCATGGAGCAAGGCCGCAACCGCACCTATTCCAAATTGCCATTCGAAGCGAAACCAAACGTAAATCAAGATTGCGCTAATAGCTAACATGACAGCCATCGTCGCCGACCTTATCAACTCGGCGCCGACGGTCGGGCCGACGAATTCGGTCCGCCGGTATTCGAGCACCCGCTCACCTAATGCCGCTTGAACCAAATCGATGGATGCCAATTGGGCTTGCGCGTCACCCACCTGATGCTCGATGCGGATCAACACATCCTCGGGCCGGCCGAAATTTTGCACCTGCACGTCGCCCAAACCGAGGCCGCCGGCGATCTCTCTGATATTTGCAAGGTCCGCCGGACCATCGGTGCGCAATTCGATTAGGATCCCGCCGCGAAAATCAATCCCAAAATTCAGCCCTTGAGTGAGAAAAATGGCGAGCGAGAGGGCGATCAGTAGTCCGGACCCAAACATGGCCCAGATCGTACCTCCGAGAAAATTGATATGCGTATCATCGCGAGATAAACGCAAAGGACGAAGACCTAACTTCATCAATCATGCGCCCGCGCGCGGCCCAGTCCCGTTGGACCAGTCTGATCTTTTGTCCCAGCCTCAAAACCCATAAAGCTCGGCCGGGTTACGCACAAGAATTTGCTCTCGCAGCGTTTCATCAAACCCCCAGTCGGCAAGTTGATCTAAAAGATAACCGTCATTGGGCATGGTCTTATAATACCATGGATGGGGCCAATCGCTGGCCCATAAAACCCGATCGGGTCGCGCCGCCGCCAGGGCTTGCGCATAAGGCGCGACATCGTCATAGGGTGGCGCATCGCGGGCCGTCACCCGGTAGGTACCGGATAATTTAACCCAGCAATTTCCGCCCCGGACAATGTCTAGAAATGCCTGATAGCCGGGATGTGCAACACCCAACCCGGCTTTGATATAGCCGAGATGCCCAACCACCGTATCGACGGGAAACCCCGAAAAAATTTCGGCAAGATCTGGTTCCTCTGCCACGTGAATGAGCAGCTCGATATGCCAGCCCATGGACTTGATCCGTTCTCCCATCCGATAGACGTCTTTGATGCCATCAAACGGCATACCACCTTTGTCGACTAAATTGACGCGAATACCGCGAACCCCTGCGACGTGCAGGTGTTCAAGCTCGGCATCGGTAACGTCGGCGCCAACGGCCGCCACGCCACGGGCGCGACCGCCCATTGCCTGCAAACCGTCGACCAAGGCGGCGTTATCAATGCCGTAAACCGACGGCTGGGTCAGGACGCACCGCGCCATGCCCAAAACGTCCTGCATTTTCAAAAAATCGGCCAGCAAAGCGTCGGGGGGCGTGTATCCCCGCTTCGGTGAATAGGGATATTTGCTTTCCGGCCCGAATAGATGGGCATGGGTATCACACGCGTCGGCCGGAACAACAAAACCCGGCCGTGTGGTCCCGGCGACCGGCGGTGGGCAACCGGGAATATTCCCGTGGCCGTTCACGCTCACCCTGCGCCAGCCTGTAATTCCGGTTTAAACTGATCAAAAACCCGGCCAAATCGCCACCGATAGACCTCGGATCGCTCAAATAACCCGCCTTGATTGAACGGCTCATCGTTCCAGAAAGCGCGGCCAGCAGCATCATCGGGCACATCGATAATCATCAAACTGCCGATTTGGCAGTCGCGAGCGTCGTTCATCAAAGGCCCCCTTGTAACATAGAGGTCGCTTACCTGTGCTTGGTAGGCCTCATGAGCGGCTCTCAACTCGTTACGCAAATCATCACTTCCTTGCTTATCATACGCAATAATCAAGAATTGGATAAAGCCCTCCGTCCGCGGACAATCGTGCCATGTCCAAGGCACACTGTTCGACCAGGGAAGGACTTCCATCCCTCGTTGAATACCGGCGATCACATATGGCTCGTCGCGCAAATGGGCTTTGGCGTCCTCGACTGTGTCGAAATCCATCAGCCGATGGCTACCAACCGCCGTTTCGCCGTCATCGGCCAGCATCGGTCCGCCGAACCAGGTCCGGCTATCGAAACTCTTGAGGTAATCGAGATGCGCCTGGCGCGCAACATCACGCTCAGGGCCGCTATCCGGCTTATCAAAAACTTTGATCGAGTAAAGCATGCATCCGCCTTTTTATCTGCGGCCCGTATCGGGCCAATTTTATGAGTGATACCAGCACAATATCGCGTGATCAACGGTCGGAAATTTGTTCATCATTTTAAACAAGCGCTGAGCCGTTTCCTAAAACGTAATGACGGACGGCTATCCCTTGCCCCGAATCGGTGCCATTTCCTACGAAGTACAAAGTAAATCATGTGCCCCAGGTATGAGGCGCAGGGGACCAAAAACCTCAAAGGAAACAGAGTAATGCGTACCCTCCCAATCATTGCTTCTACGCTCGTGCTTGGCTTGGCGGCTTGTGCGCCGTCGCATCAAGGCGGGTATTACGAACCCGACCATAGCAGCTCAAAGTTTGACCACCATCATGGCCCGGCTGTGGTCGAGGATGCCCGAGTGGATTCCCACCAAGACGCGATGGCCATGGCTGATAGTCGTGGTGGCCAATTTGATGAAGTCCAGATTGTCAATGACGGCCAACCGTTTGGCGGACACCAGTTCGACAATCAGCGACATGACTATCCTGACCATTATTTTGGGCAAAACCGGACCGCGCCGCCCGTTCGATATATGACGCGCAATACCAGTGGTCACCATCAAGGCCATCAGCAGAGCAACCAAGGATATCGTTCCAATTACGGTCCCTATGGACCTGGGCTTGACCACGAGGCCCCTGTCCCGAGTCCGAATAGTGAAGATGTGGGTATTGGCCCAGCTCAAATCGCTGAAACACAGGCAACTCTCCGCCAACTTGGGTTCGACCCGGGCCGGACGGATGGCGTCTTCGGTCCAGCAACTGAGCAAGCGATCATCGGCTACACCACCCATCAGGGAATGCCCACGGATGGTGCCGTCACCCACAGCCTGATGTCATATTTGCGCAGCGATCTGAACACACGGATACGGGCGCAATCAAGAATGTCTGGTGGTCAGCACCACTATTAGGCGGGGCATCTACTCCTAACGACTTGTTACGGAAACGCCGGTTCAGGAATATTCTTGACCCGGCGTTTTCATTTTTGTATCGAATTACTGCGCCCAACCCTCTGTGTTGACAGGAAAAAACCAAATCGGGGTGTAGCTTTTCTGAAATGATGGCGCTAAGGTAACTGGGATATTGAGCGATTCGATTGAACGCGCTGGCAAATCGCGTTTGGTGGAGTTGAATACTGGATCAATCAGGCTAGAAAATTGCGCACGCTGAGCCGTCCTCGGATCGGGTTGCGCACCTGTTCATACCCGGGGGGGAATTATGGACCATCAAACAGATGCGCTTGCTCTATCGGCAGGCAAAAAAAGTTTTCGTCTATTGCTGGCGACTTTATTCGCTACTGCCCTAGCAGTTCTTTTCGCCACACCAGCATCCGCGCAGGCGCCGGGCATTTTGGCGTTTGATTTATCAATCTCCGGGCGCCATCTCGCGACTGGCTTAAATACCAACTTGAACACACCGGTGCTGCGTGTACGCCAAGGTCAGACCACGGCGCTCAACTTGACAACCGATGAGGCCACGCGAATTTTTCTGCAAGATTACGGACATAATATCGGCCTCGCACCAGGGGCACCGGGCACGCTCAAATTTAAAGCGACCGTCGCCGGCAGGTTCGCCGTCGAAGCTCACGGTTTCGCCGGTCGCCAAGTCCTCGCGGACACCAATGGCGGATCCGAAGAGGGCAACGAAGCTGTCCAAAATGCACTCGCGTCGCTTGCCGACTCGATTGTCAGTGAAATCGCCTCAGCAGGTGGTGGCGCAGGCAGTTCTAGTGCAAGCGCATCCCGGCGTGATGCGAGCCAAGGGCCGCAAATTGTGTTCATCCCACCGACCCCGGCCCAAGTGGTTTTGCTCTATATTGAGGTGTTACCCCGGTGATCTACCGCCCTATGAGCTACCTTAAGGCTACCGGTCACTTTTTGCCGCTCCTGGCAATATTGCTGCCCACTCCGGCATTCGCTCATGCATTCGGTCAGCGCTACGACCTGCCTTTGCCGTTAAGTTACTATATTGTCGGTGGCGGGATTGCGGTTCTCGCCTCGTTTATCATCATGGCGCTGGTTTTCGTCCGACCCCGGGATGAAAATGAGCTTAGCATAAGGCAGATCGCAAGCTGGCCGCTCGACGCTCGAGGGCCGCTTTACGCTAAATTCTTTCTACTTGA
Organism: Alphaproteobacteria bacterium; assembly: GCA_021774575.1. Classification (GTDB taxonomy): domain Bacteria; phylum Pseudomonadota; class Alphaproteobacteria; order UBA6615; family UBA6615; genus JAJFIX01. Next base: position 382,518 of record JAJFIX010000031.1, read on the forward strand.
GATACCGGCGGTCTTTACCTTCGCATTTTTGATTTATGCCGGGTTTGACGGGTTTCAGCGCAGTCCTACCTTAAATATTCTGCCAACCATGGTTTGGGTCATATGGTGGGTCGGATTTGCCTTCATCGCGGCCCTGGTAGGCAATATTTGGGACGCAATCAACCCGTGGTCGATCATTGGCCGATGGGTCGGACTGGTCATCAAGGCCCTGGGATGGAGACCACCACAATTTGCCTACCCAAAATGGCTCTCGGCTTGGCCCGCAGTCATTCTGTTTGCCGCTTTTGCCTGGATGGAAATCGCTTGGCCGTCCCGCATCGTGCCGGCCAAACTTGCCACCGTTATTTTGGTTTATAGCGGCATCACCTGGGTCGGTATGGCGTGGTTTGGGCGTAAAACCTGGCTCGCCCATGGTGAAACATTCACTATGTTTTTCAGCACTTTTTCGCGATTTGCTCTATTCGCCGGCCGTGCCAGTGTTGATGAAAATGGTGACGGGCGTTATGAAATTCTTGTGCGCCCGCCTTCGGTTGGCCTGCTCGGCGCCGCCCCGAAGAGCTTGGCCCATCTCACCTTTATTTTGCTGATTTTTTCCACCGTCACCTTTGACGGCATTGCCGAGACACCGTTCTGGCAAGGCATCGCCGACTGGTTTGCCCAGCAGGACGCAATCTGGCCGATCCTGTTAAACCTGAGCTACATCATGGGGGGCACCGCCGGGGTCAATCTTACCCTCGGGTTTATCCTGGTATTTTCGACTTTTTTGATGGTCTATTTGACCTTTGCCCTGCTCATCAAACTTGCGTCGGGACATTCAAATACGGTCACCGAGGTCGCAACTCTGTTTGTCTATTCCCTCGTTCCTATCGCTATTGCCTACCATTTAGCCCATTTTTTGCCCTTCCTGCTGATCTTCGGGCAATCGATCATTCCGCTGATTTCCAATCCGCTCGGCGTCGAAGGCGTCGATATATTCGGCACGGCCGACTACCGGATCAACATCAATCTGATCGGTGCCAAGTTTTCCTGGATTGCCTCGGCCCTGGCAATCGTCATCGGCCATATTGCGGCGGTGTTCGTCGCCCACATCATGGCATTACGCTTATTCTCCGGTCACCGGTCTGCTTTATCCAGCCAACTTCCAATGCTCATTTTGATGATCGCCTATACCATGCTGAGCCTATGGATCCTCGCCCAGCCAGTAGTAGAATAATCGGCGCGCATTCAATTAGTCCGCCCAGAAAGAGTAAGACCTATGAAAATCCCCACACTCACGTTACGCGATGTCCGACTGCGGGCTGTTGCGGTACCCCTTCGCCGCCCATTGGTAACGAAAGTGATCACCATTGAGGCCGCGCCGTTTCTGCTGATCGATCTGGAAACCGAAGAGGGAATTACCGGACGTAGCTATTTATTCGGCTATTTGCCGTCCGGCCCCGGATATATAGCGCCTCTCATCCGCGACCTGGTCGCCCGGTTTGCCGGCCAGAGCCTCTCTCCCACAGATTTTTATGACGGTATGGTCAAAGCCAACACCCTGTTTGGCGTGCAGGGACTAACCGCCATGGCGGCCTCGGGACTTGATATGGCCTATTGGGATGCGGTGGCTCAGGCGGCAGGCGCGCCGCTGGTGGACTTGCTCGGCGGGAAAGTCGAGCCCGTTCGCGCCTATAATAGCAATGGCCTTGGCATAATCGAACCTATGGCGGCGACTGACGAAGCCCTCGAACTCATTGGTGAAGGCGACTTTAAGGCGGTAAAAATGCGCGTCGGTCGGGAAACGGTCGATGAAGATCTCGCGGTCGTCCGCGCAGTTCGCGCGGCAATTGGCGACGACATAAAGCTGCCATGTGATTTCAACCAATGCCTCGATGTCGCCGAGGCCATCAAGCGCGGCCTCGCCTTCGACAACGAAGGCCTGCTCTGGATCGAAGAACCGATCACCTATGACGATCTCAGCGGGAACGCTGAAATTGCCGACCGTGTGGCGACCCCCATTTCCATCGGTGAGAATTTTTTTGGCCCCCGTTCAATGGGTGATGCCATTGCCGCCAAGGCCGCCGACCTCATGATGCCCGATGCCGGTCGCATCGGCGGCGTCACCGGCTGGCTTCGGGCCGCCGCACTGGCCGAGACTGCCGGAATTGAAATGTCATCCCATATTTACCCGGAAATTTCCGCCCACCTGATGGCGGTAACACCGACCCCCGGATGGCTCGAATTTGTCGATTGGGCCTCCCCAATTTTAACCGCGCCAGCACATGTCATTGACGGTGCATTAACACCCACGGAAATACCGGGAACCGGCATATCTTGGAATGAGGACGCCGTTCAACAATTTGCCACTGAACTCTGACCCCATTCTAACTACCAGGCTCGATTTCAGGGCCGGAAAATATTTGCACCGGCGCCATCTCGCCATCTATTTTTTCCAACTCGATGAGCGCCGTTTGCGAAATCGGAGCCTGAGATAGCTTCGATGTTCCCTTGTCGAGGGTCAGCACATTGGCGTTGCCGTGCCTGTCTAGACCGCCCGGTGTTTCTGGGTCCCACCATGCGCCGGTCGCCAAGACGACGACACCCGGACGAACTGTATTTGTCACTTTTGCGCCGGCCAAACATTGTCCGCGATCATTGAACAGCCGGACCAAGTCTCCGTCGATAATTCCTCTTCGGGCGGCGTCATCGGGATGTATCGATACCGGTTCCCGACCTTGAATTTTAGCCGCGCGCGACACCCGACCGAAATCATATTGGCTATGCAATTTCGTCGATGGCTGATTAGAGATTAGATGGAGATATTTTGATCCAACGCCTTCGGTCCCGAGCCATTCCGCCGGCTCGATCCACACCGGATGGCCGGGGCAATCCTCATAGCCAAAATCGGCGATGGTCTGAGAGAAAATTTCAATTTTCCCCGACGGCGTGTTCAGCCCCGCCCCGTCCGGATCGGACCTGAAGCCTTCAAACAACACGCGTGCGTCGTCATCCGCCGCCAATTCGAAATGCCCGGCATTCCAGAAATCATCGAATTGGGGCAGCTCGACTTTGCCGCGTGCCGAACCTTGGGCGAATAAATCCCAAAGATGGCGCAACCATGCGTCCTCATTGCGACCCTCGCTGAACTCATCGCCGAAACCCATTTTCTCGGCAACGCCAGAAAATATTTGATAATCGGTGCGCGCCCACCCCAAAGGCTCCAGCACTTTTTTACTGGCAACAATGAACGGGTCATTGGCGGCTTTACCTATATCGTTTCGCTCCAAGGACGTTGCCGCCGGTAAGACGATATCGGCATGACGGGCGGTCGGCGTCCACCAAGGTTCGTTGACGATAACCGTTTCCGGCCGTTGCCAGGCACGCGCCAGGCGATTGAGATCCTGGTGATGATGAAACGGATTTCCGCCGCACCAATAAATGAGTTTTGTCTCGGGATAGGTATGGCGCTTACCGTTATAGTCGAAGGTCCCCCCCGGGTTTTCCAGTAAGTCGGTAATCCGTGCCACCGGGATGAAATCGGCGACCCGATTAGCGCTGCGCGGCAGCGCCAACCCGCCAAGCGCCGTCACCGGATTTCCATACGCCGCCTGGGCGCCATAACCAAAACCGATACCGCCCCCCGGCAAGCCGATTTGGCCAAGCATAGCCGCCAAGGCAATCGCCGCCCAATATGGCTGCTCACCATGATCGGCGCGCTGCAATGACCAAGCCAGAGAAATCATGGTTCGGCCACCGGCCATTTTACGGGCTAGGTTTCGGATATCTTGGCCTGAAATACCGGTGATTTCAGCCGCCCAGTCTGCGTCTTTTGCTACCCCGTCATCTGCCCCCATCAAATAAAGTAGAAAGGGCTCAAAGCCGACGCAATATTTAGCGAGGAATGCCTGGTCATGCATCCCTTCGGCAACCAGGCTATGGGCAAGGGCCAGCAGCATCGCCGTATCGGTATTGGGAGCAATAGCCAGCCATTTTGCATCAAACTGAGGATCGATATCGTCTTCAACCGGGCTGACATTGACTAAATTCACGCCCCCCGCACGAAGTTTCTCCAACCAGTCGCGGCACCGATGTGCGCCCAGCCCGCCCGAATTGACCTGAGTGTTTTTCATCGGTATGCCACCAAAGGCAACCATCAGATCCGTATGCTCGGCAATCACCGGCCAGGCGGTGAGTTCGTTCGACAGCAAAAAAAACGGCCGCCCGAGAATATGCGGGATCAATGTTTCGGCTGCGGCGACGGAATAGGTATTTACCGACCGAGTAAAACCGCCCGCAAGCCCCAAAAAACGATGCAGCTGCCCGGAGGCCCGGTGAAACACCCCCGCACTCGCCCACCCATAGGAGCCACCAAATATTGCCTGAGGACCATGGGTTCGATTTACCCTGGATAATTCTCCAGCCACCAACTCATTTGCTTTTTCCCAAGAAACCTCAACAAAAGCCCCGCGACCTCGTCCGCCGTCGGGCTCTACCCGTCCTGTGGGCGGACCGTTTTCCAGCCAACTCTTGCGCACCATTGGCGCGGTCACCCGAAGTTCGGGGTCCGCGGCATCGGCTAGAGCAGCACCGATATCCGACGGGTCGGGGTCAGCGTCGAAGGGATGAACAGCACAAATGTCACCTTCGTCGACCTCGATATGATAGGTACCCCAATGGGTATAGGTCTGAATTGTCTTGGGTTTTTCCTCATTCATGGGCCGATCATAGAGACGCATTCGTAGCGGCGCCAGATGCCGTTTTGCTTTGCCGAGCAGGGAGGGTAAAGTTCGACCAGTAACTATAAAATGGACCTTTGAACATGCCCCAGACGATTGAAGCCCTCGCCCGAGTTTGCCACGATGCTCTGTCCACTAACCCTGGTTTGGAGGGACAAGAGCAAGCGCGACAAGCGCTCATGGCGGCCCTCGCCAACCCTAAATTTGTTGACGCACAGTTTGACGAAACGGCCGAGGGAGGCCCTGCCAAGCGCCAGACCCTCTATGAAGATGCAGACCTTGGGTTCCGCATTGTCGCCCACGCCGACCAAGGGGCCAATGACGGCAACCCCCACGACCATGGCCCAACTTGGGCAATTTATGGTCAAGCCAAGGGGCAAACTCGTATGACCGAATGGCGCATTATCGAAGCCGCGACCCAAGACAGTCCGGCCGTGGTCGAACCGGCAAAGAACTATCTGATGACCCCAGGCGATGTCGTAATTTATGGCGAAGGCGTTGTACATTCACCAATACGCGAAAGCGATACGCGCCTGATCCGGATCGAAGGCCGCAATTTGGATGACGTAAAACGCCCAAAATACCAAGCGCGGTGACAGATGAACTAGCGAGGCACACATCCGCATAGGAGTATTTTCATGAAAATCAAAAACCGAACATTGGCCGGACTGATATTCGCCGGATCGCTTGCGAGTACTGCGGGTGCCGTCGGTATGGTCAATGTTCATGAGTGGGAGAATTCGGCCAGGCCCCGCTCGCAACTTGCACCGTTGATCGCCGATCAAAGCAAACGCCCAATTGCCAGGGCTGAAATTTCTCTGGGCGGCGGGGCAAATGGCCAAATGGCGGCAACAACCGATGAAAATGGTTTTGCCACCGTCCGCGGACCGCTTGGCGTTTACAATGTGTTTGTAACTGGTGGCGATATTTCCAACCAAGCTACTACGATCAGCATCGAGCTGGCCGACCCTGGAAAGCCGGGATATTACCTGCACACGGCGCCGGTCCAGTTTTATCAGGATCGTGGATTGGGACTGGCCATTCGGTTCAGCCATCCGGTTTTTGAAATTCGTATTGTCGAGAATTAGGGCAGCACTGATCGGAACCGGGTCAGCTCGTGCGTCCAACCGCAGCAATGCCAACGCCCGCACCGATGAGGCAGCCCCCAGAAACGCGATTAATCCAGGTCAAGCGACGCGGGTCGCGGGCCCAATTTCGCATTCCGGCAGCAAGTCCCCCATAGGTGCCAAGAACCGCGCCTTCAACCACTATACTGGTCAACCCAAGAATAACGACCTGAGAAACAATGGGCGCTGTCGGATCAAGGAATTGCGGTAGCAAAGCGACAAAAAATATCAAGTTTTTCGGATTGGCCAGCTGCACGACCATGGCCCCACGAAACACGCGATAGAGTGCGCCATCGCGAGCGATTTCAACGTGCAGAGGCACCGGACGTCGCCGTAATGCACTAATCCCAAGCCAGATGAGATAGGCCGCTCCGGCCAACTTTATCACCGTAAAAAACTCGCCCGACGCCAAAATGAGCGCGCCGGCACCAGTTGCCGATAGGGCAAAATAGATCGTATTTGCAATGATAATTCCGGCGTTTGCCACACCGGCCACACGCCATCCCCCGCCTAGCCCCTGGGATACCACATAAAGAACGGCAGGCCCTGGGGAAAGGCATAGGGCCGTTTCAGTGATCAGAAAAAGAAACCAAATTTCAATCGACATCGGCCAGAATAATTTCCCACCCTATTGAGGGTCGGTTTCCAGGATAATCATTTCGCAACTCTCTGTCGCCGGGTCCTCAATGTCACAATTTGGATCGATAACGGTGACCCAGCCCCGACCCCCAATGGCATACCCGATGATCACGCCGGCCAGCAAACCAAGGCTAAAAACCAAGGCCATCCACCGTGTCGTGGTCATCTTTTCTTTTCGGTCAGAACCGAGATCCAAGTTCTCTTCTCCAATCAAAAAAAAGTTGCCGCTCTGCTATAGCGCTTCGTTACCGGACTCGCCGGTACGAATGCGCATTGCCGAAGCCAAATCGAGAACAAAGATCTTACCGTCGCCGATCTTGTCGGTATTGGCAGTATCACGGATCGTCTCGACCACCCGGTCGGCAATATCATCGTCAACCGCAATATCCAACCGGACCTTGGGCACGAACTTAACCTGATATTCAGCCCCACGATAAATTTCGGTTTGGCCTTTTTGGCGTCCATACCCCTTAACTTCAGATACGGTCATGCCTTCAACGCCAATGGCCCCGAGCGCTTCGCGGACATCATCGAGTTTAAAGGGTTTGATAATTGCCATAATTAATTTCATCGCTTCGTTCCTTGCGGCAAATCGATTAAACGTCGGTTATAAGCTGTAGCCACGCTCGCCATGCTCACTAAGGTCGAGCCCCATGGTTTCTTCTTCTTCCGAAGACCGCAGACCGGCAACCGCTTGGGTCACTTTGATGATTATCAGCGAAACAATAGCGGTATAGGCGACGACGCTGACAACGCCGATGACCTGCACTGTAAATTGGCTGGTCATGGTCATGCCTTCACCGTACCCGAACCCACCCAGTGCAGGCGATGCAAACAATGCCGCTAGCAGTGTGCCGAGAATTCCGCCAACACCATGCACTGCAAATACATCCAAGCTATCGTCGATCTTGAGTTTCTGCTTGATCAATTGCACGGCAATATAACAGACAATGCCCGCTACAATACCATAAGCCAACGCACCAACTGGCCCGATAAAACCCGACGCCGGGGTGATTGTCGCGAGCCCGGCAATGGCACCAGTGACCGTACCGATGAGGCTCGGTTTCCCGAGTTTTATCCATTCGACCAGCATCCAGGTGAGGGCTGCCGTTGCCGCCGAAATATGGGTGACGGTTATCGCCATGCCGGCCGCGCCATCCGCCGCCAAGGCACTCCCCCCGTTAAATCCATACCAGCCAACCCACAGCATGGCCGCACCGATCATGGTCATTCCCGGATTGTGCGGCGGCGAAACATCGCCGGGAAAGCCTTTGCGCGCACCCAAAGCAAGCGCGAGGACAATCGCGGCGGTACCTGCGGTCGCATGGACAACCAAGCCACCGGCAAAATCCATCACATTCCGGTCCGCAAGCCAACCACCACCCCAGACCCAATGGGTCACCGGGGCATAGACCAGCAACAGCCAAAGCGCTGTGAACAACAGCACCGCGCCGAATTTTATCCGTTCGGGATAGGCCCCGACGATGAGCGCCGGTGTGATAATGGCGAAGGTCATCTGAAACATGAAAAAGACCGATTCGGGCAGATCGCCGGAGGTCGTATCCATCCCCACGCCTGCCAGCATGGCCTTGTCGAGCCCGCCCCACCATTGATTGAGTGCACCGCCACTGCCAAAGGCAATTGAATATCCGGCGACCAACCAGAGGACAGACACCAAGCAGGCGATGGCAAAACAATGCATCAATACCGAGAGCACATTATTTGAGCGCACCAACCCACCATAAAACAGCGCCAGCCCCGGCAGGGTCATAAAGAGCACCAGCGCCGTCGCAGTGAGGATCCAAGCCGTATTGGCGCCATTCACCCCGCCATCCTGGGCTAGTGCGAGCGTCGGCGTTAAAACCGCCAAACCGGACGCTAAAAGAACCGATCTAAAAGCTATAAGTCGTCGTAACATTTCCACCTCGTGGGTCTGCCGCTCCGTCGGCGAACCGTAATCAGTTGTTTATGATTCTGCCATATGCGACCAAAATGAACTGGGGCAGCAGCAAGCCCTGAATGAGCCCGTATCGGCTCGCGCGAGGAGAACAACATGAGCAAGCACATTGACGATCAAGGGCGTTTCCAATCTGACAAGTACCTAAATTTGCCTCCGGACCGAATTCGCCTCAATTTCGCTGACCCGCTCGTTTGGCCGGCCCTTGCCGCTCTGGCGGCAAATTATCGAAGTGTCGACCCGGCTTTTGCTGACGATATTGAGCAACGGCTGCGAACGGTGCGTGACGAAGTCGGGCCGTAGCGAGGGATAATGGCCGACTCAATAAAGGCCCCAGTTGAAGGCCATAGCCGCACTTTTTGGCAACCCATCCTGCCGACCATTGCCGATCTCGGCGGCACGGAGGAATATATCCCCATAGCGGGTTCGACTATACTGCGGTGCGCCCATTTTCCGTCTGCCGAGGCGCCCAATCATACGGTCGTAATCTTGCCGGGACGCACCGAGTTTATTGAGAAATACTTGGAACTGGTCGACGACCTTACCGACCGGGGAAACGATGTCTGGGTGTTGGATTGGCGTGGTCAAGGCCTGTCTGAACGCCCCCAGCCAAATCGGCAAAAAGGCCATATTCACGATTTCAATGCCTATGTCGATGATCTCGCCATTTTAATTAGATCTCATATACACCAGCGATCCCGCGCCCCCATCACATTGCTCGGCCATTCGACCGGCAGCCTCATTGCCCTGCTTTATTTATATCGCACTGGCCAACCGATTGCCGGCGCTGTCCTGGTTACGCCAATGACCAAAATAGAGGCAGGAACGCCGTTTAAGCGCGCCTTACTCGGATTGTTCGTACCCTTCAGCAATTGGTCGTTGCTCGGGACCAGATATATGCCGGGGTTTGGCGACTATCGAACGGGTCGCACGTTTGCAAACAATCCCCTAACCAGTGACGAAAACCGGTTTCACGTTCTCGATCGCTATTTCGCCGCCCAGCCCAAACTCGCCGTTGGCGGCCCAACGCTACGCTGGTACGCCGCCGGCCAGGCGGCGATAGCAGAGGTCGCGAAATGGCCAACCGAGGATCTTTTTGACACGCCAACATTGATCATCTGCGCCAAACCTGACCAAGTCGTTGGGCACGCGACCCAGCGCACCCTGGCGGCAAGGCTTCCCAACGGGTCATTCGCCATCATTGAAGGCGCGCGCCATGAAATCATGATGGAGCAAGATCGTTACCGAAACCGGTTCCTCACCCTGTTCGACGATTTCATCGGCGCGCTATAGAGCCTTCGCCCTCTACTTCATCGTCGGCATAACAAATTCGGCACCGGATCGAATGCCGGTCGGCCAACGGGAAGTCACAGTCTTGAGGGCGGTATAAAAATGGATCCCCTCGGTTCCATGAACGCCGTGGCTACCGAAGATCGATCGCTTCCATCCGCCAAAACTGTGAAAGGCCATCGGGACCGGTATCGGCACATTGATGCCGACCATGCCAACCTGCACCCGCTCGGCAAAGGTCCGCGCGGCCTCGCCGTCACGGGTGAAAATTGCCGTGCCGTTTCCGTATTCATGCTCATCAATGACTTTCATTGCGCCCTCGAAGTCATCCCGGCGCACCACCGACAGAACCGGTCCAAAGATTTCCTCGTTATAGATCCGCATATCGGTTTCGACGTTGTCGAAAAGACATGGGCCGAGGAAATAACCGTCTTCATAGCCCTGGAGCTTCAACCCACGCCCATCAACTTTGAGGTCGGCTCCCTCTTCCACGCCCAAATCGACATAGGAGTGTACTTTGTCAAAATGCTGGGCCGTGACCAACGGGCCCATTTCGGCTTCCGGATCCAGGCCCGGCCCCACTTTGAGATTACGAATTTTTGGCTCAAGAATTTGCAACAGCTTGTCGGCCGCATCACCAACGGTCACGGCAACAGAGATCGCCATGCAGCGTTCGCCCGCGGAGCCATAGGCCGCCCCCATCAGCGCATCTGCCGCCTGCTCTAGATCTGCATCGGGCATGACGATCATGTGGTTTTTTGCGCCACCCAATGCCTGGACACGTTTCCCGTGATGGGATCCGGTTTGATAAATATATTCAGCGATCGGTGTCGATCCGACAAAGCTCACCGCCGCAATCCGAGGATCGGTGAGCAGCGTATCGACCGCTTCCTTATCGCCGTTTACCACATTGAAAACACCATCGGGCAAGCCTGCTTGCTTCAAGAGCTTGGCCATCAGTAGAGAGGCCGAAGGATCTTTCTCCGACGGCTTTAAGACAAAGGTGTTTCCGCACGCGATGGCGATTGGATACATCCACATCGGCACCATGACGGGGAAATTAAACGGCGTAATGCCCGCACAGACACCAAGCGGTTGACGCAACGAGTAGCTATCGACATTGGTCCCGACATTTTCCGAATACTCACCCTTTTGTAGGTGGGTAATGCCACAGGCAAACTCGACGACCTCGCGCCCTCTAGTGACCTCGCCTTGGGCATCGGAGAATGTCTTGCCATGTTCGGCGGTAATCAGCCCCGCCAATTCGTCATGATGCTCGATGAGCAATTCATTAAAGCGAAACATGACCCGCGCCCGTCTCAGGGCCGGCGTATAGCGCCAAGTTTTAAACGCCTCGGCCGCCGCCGCAATTGCCGTTTCGACATCTTGCGTACTCGCCATGGCCACCTGTTTGGTCGCTTCTCCCGTCGCGGGATCAAACACGTCGGCGAGCCGACCGCTTGTTCCTGCCTGCTCCTGACCGTCAATAAAATGCTGAATGATTTCCGCCATGGTGCCGCTCTTTCTTTGGGGTCTAAATTTGAAACGCTGATACTATCTTCGGGCTTCACCAAAATCCATTCGAAACCTTGCCAGCCACCTTGCCAGCCACCTTGCCAGCCATGGGGACTTGCCACTACCATACCCGTGGATCAAAGTGAGCAAATTATGCGCAAATTTCTACGTAAGATCGTCTTCCCGTTTGTCGTTACATTCGTCGTGTTGGCATTATTTGTTGGCGCGATTACTTTCTTTTCCGGTGTATTCGATTGGGTCGTTTATGCGCTGATGGATATGGGGTGAACCCAGGCTAGGCCAGTATATTCAGCGAAGTAGGTTTTCAATCAAACTTCTGAATGCATCCCGGGGCACCTGAGCCCCCGGACCACCCTCAACTTCACCCCCGACTTCACTCCCGACTTCATTTGACGGTGCGAGCTCATTCTCCTCTTCGGCCTCAACCCGACCGAATGCTGCAATTTCATCTCGGTTTATCAGGGTGATTTTTGTATCTCCAAAGGCGCCGCTTTGGGCAAATTCAAGATTTGGTAAATTCCCGCCATCTTCGCCACGTCCGACAAAGCCGACCTGAGTGACGAAATCGATCCGGCGCGCCGCAAAGTCGATCGCACCGGCAAGCTGCGCGGTAGCACAATCGGCGGAAATCTCGGGTGCGTTAAGAATGCCCGTTCCCTCCTCAACATTTATCTGGATAATGAAGGGCGCAAGTAGCGTCGCTGGCGATGCCTGGTTCGCCACTACCTCGTCAACCGGCGAGACCGTTGGTCCCGAAGAAAGAATGGCGGCGATTTCACAACTATCGACGCCGTTCACCGCGACCCCCTCAAAGACTGTCACCGAGCGGCCGACCAGCGTTTGAGCCATGTCGGCCGGGCTCTCTCCCGCCGCGGATAAATCCACTTCGATTTCTATCGTACCGCCGGAAAGATCAAGACCGACACCGGGAACGAGTGGGGAAATGAGCGCAGAGATCCATCCCCCGCCGTCTTGTTGCAACGCCGCAATTTCGCTCAGCCTGCCGGCCTCAATACCGGTCAGCCGCGCGCGAAAAAAGGCCGATGGAGGCTCGTCTCCACCGCCAACAAATGAACCAGAGGTCGTTGCGTGGCCTCCAAGGAAATCACCTTCCAGTGTTCTGAGGTCGAGCGCGCCGCCAAGAACAGCCAAATCCAGATGGCCGTCCTCAAGAATTAGCCCATTATAAAGGAGCGCCTCCGCGTCTACCCCTAACTCAAAGTCCATGGCGGTCAGTCGCTCAGTATCAAAAAGATCAGTGGGCCATGGCGAAACAAATTGCGCCCCAATTTCACCGAGCCCGTTTTGCCCACCTCTGCTGGCATCAATAAAAAACGGCAAAGCAAACCACGCCAATGGAATAGGGCCCGTCTCCAGCAGCGACGTGATTTTCACCCGTTCATCCTGGGACGAAATTTCGGCACCGCCGCCAAGGGTAATATCGCCGATAGCCCCGCCTAGGTCGTAAATTTCAATTTTTCCGTCATCGAGAGAAATTTTGCCTTCCAAATTCAATGCCCTACCGACGGTATCGTTCGACTGAAGGGCTAGCATTTGCAAATTTGGAGCCACCCGCCGGACGAAGGCCCCAAAATCGGAATGGGTCGCCGTAATTTCCAGATCGCCGTCCAGGGCGTCGAAATCAATATCATCGCCGACGAGGTTTAACTCAGCGCCGGCAAGCCGCGCCGTCACATCGACGGTCATCTGTTCGCGCTCTCCCTCAACTTCGCCGCGAATGTCAAAATCAAATCCCGTGCCGTTCTCTCTTTCTTCAGGCGCAGCTGCATTGCTGATCGCAAAATTCATTTCGAATTCAGACCCTTGCCCCTTTGCCACAGAAGTCAACGCGACCGAGCCGACAGTAAAGAGCGCATCTAATCCAGCCTCACGCCCCAAGTTCAATCGCCCGGAAAGGTCTGTGCCTCCAATATCGCCACGAATATTTTCAAAGCGGGTCACGCCGCCGATCCGCTCTATCTCAGACTGAGACTTAAAGGGTTTTCCCGGCAACAATGGACCAACCCCATATCGCGACGCCCCCAGCCATTTCAATAATGCCGCAAAGTTCGGCCCTTCGAGGCCGAGCCTTCCATCCAAATACGCTTCTCCGTCGAGGGCCTCCAGATCACCGTCAAAACTCAGTAATGCGCCCGAGGGCAGCAACACCGAAAGTTCATTAAACGTCGCTCGGCCATTGGCAAGGTGCATCGAAAACCCGAGATCGTTGGCCTGCTGGCCCCGGTAAATAAGGTCGTCGACAACGGCGTCAACAGACATCGAGAACCCAGTCGGTAAAGCAAAGGGGCGCGGCCCCGTATCAAGCCCCGCGTCGCGCCTCAGCGTGTTTTCGGCCTCCGCATCACGACTGGGTGCGAGCAATTCTTCTTGCAGCGCCACTGCTTCTTGGAAGGCATCGAAATCCATCGTGCCGACGGTCATCAATAACGAGACGTTCGAGGGTTCGCCAAAATCGATCCGCAGTTCGCCGCGCCCATCTATGGTGCCGACTTGAGCCGTTAACTGCTCGACTAAAATGGTCTTTTCGGTCGCATTGATCACGCCGTCGAAAGACCCTCTCCGCCCCGAACGAACGTTATCTCCTTCGGCGTTGATTCCCGCCGCGAGGAAAAAAGCCAGCGCATCTTGCGCATCGCCCGAAATGCTCCCCGACAAGCGTGGATTTTCCGGATACCCGGATAGAACCCCTGAAAAATCAATATCGGCACCTAAAGCACCAAAATTGAGGCCGACAGGAACCGCCATACCTTCGGTCAGAGTGTCTACACCAAGTCGATATTGCCAAATCGTATTTCCCACTGCGATATCGCCTTCGGCGTTAAACGGACCCGAAAGGGTCTGGGCGGTAATTGCAGCGTTCAGTCCAAAAAACTTGCGCGTAAATCCCGTTCCGGCATCGTGATAGGTGACATTTCCACCAACGATATTGATCGCGTTTGCACGCAAAGTTGACGCAAGGTCCGCCGCTCCATTATCAAAACCACCGGTTCCGGTTCTCACCTGTCCGACGAACGACCAATTTGCCGTACCATCGGCAAACCGGGTCAAATTGATGTCTGGAGAAATCAACGTGACCAGGCTGACCCCCCAATCGCCGGAAAATATGGCTGCCAAATCGATCTTCAGTAAAACTTGCTCGGCCTGCACCATCGCCTCGGCGTCGGTTTCCGAAACAGGGTCGGCCAGACTGACGTCACGCACGCGGACCGTCGGCCAAGGCATAAATTTCAACGAAATTGATCCATCGACAACCAGCCGTCGGCCGATGGACGCCTCGATTTGATCTGATAATTTTGCCTCCAGCCGCCCCCAAGGAATAGCCAGCGACAAAACCAGCGGCAGTACCAATATCAAAACAAACAAAGATAGGGCGGCGCTACCGAGACCTATTAGGAGTTTGCGAAATGTCGGCCGGGACATAACGTTAGTCGGCCGGATAAATAACTTTACCGGGATTCATGATCCCATCGGGGTCAAAGACGCTTTTAATCGACTGCATGAGTTCAACGCCGCTGCCATGTTCACGAACCAGAAAGTCCATTTTCCCAGCGCCAATACCGTGCTCGCCAGTACAAGTGCCCCCCATGGCAACGGCTAAATCCGTCACCTTATCGCTCGCCGCCTTGGCTCGCGCATATTCGTCTTTATCGTCGGGGTTAATTAGGCAGATCATATGAAAGTTTCCGTCGCCGACATGACCGACGACCGGTGAGGTAAATCCGGCAGCAGATATAATCTCGCTGCATTTTCTAATGCACTCGGCCAGACGAGAAACCGGCACACAAACATCGGTGGTCAACCCGCGCTTACCCGGCTCCAAGGCCAGACAAGCGTAATAGGCGTCATGGCGCGCCTGCCAAAGTTGGTTGCGCTCTTCTTGCGCCTTAGTCCAACGGAAGTCACTGCCACCATGCTCTTGAGCCAGCTCGCCGACTTGCTGCGCCTGCTCTGCAACCGCGTTCTCGGTGCCATGAAATTCGAAAAACAGTGTCGGCTTGGCCTCAAACCCCTCCAACTTCGAATAATCGATTGTCGCCTGCATCATCAACGCGTCGAGAATTTCGATGCGTGCCACGGGAATGCCTAGCTGCACGGCCAAAATGACCGTATCGACCGCCGCATCGAGGCTGGGGAACTGACAGATCGCCGCCGAAATTTGCTCGGGAATGCCAAATAGCCTGAGATGAACTTCGGTGATCACTCCCAGGGTCCCTTCGGACCCAACGAACAAACGCGTCAGATCATACCCTGCCGACGATTTTCGCGCCCGCCCACCGGTGCGAATGATCCGCCCATCGGCCATGACCATGGTCAGTCCCATGACCAGTTCGCGCATGGTGCCATAACGGACCGCATTGGTCCCGCTGGCCCGGGTTGCCGCCATTCCACCAAGCGACGCATCGGCCCCCGGATCGACGGGAAAGAATAGACCGGTATCCTTCAGATGCTCATTGAGCTGCTTGCGGGTGACCCCGGCCTGCACGCGGACATCCAAATCTTCGGCATGAACCTCGAGCACATTGTTCATTTGAGCCAAACTCAGGCAAACGCCGCCATGAGGCGCGGTCACATGACCCTCAACCGATGTCCCCGTACCATAGGGGATCACCGGGATCTTATTGGCCGCGCAAATCTTGACGATTGCCGAAACCTCTTCGATGCTCACGGGGAAACACACGGCGTCGGGGGGTGCCGGGTCAAAATAATCTTCACCGTGGGAATGATGCTCACGCACCGATTGGGAGACCGACACCCGATCACCGAGCAACGCTTCAAGCTCGCCAACTACGCCGTCATCCGCGTGCGCAAAAGCTACCGACATAACCAAAAAACTCCACACATATTGTCGCCTGGGATACTCGAACAATAGCTCTAATGGCGATCTCTTGCGAGAGCCACCTTTTTTGAAACGAAATACGATCCCCCCCTAGGCCTGGAGCCCGGCATCGCCTATACCTCTCACCTGAAATGAGCATATTGGGCAAAATTATCGGGGGGACCGCGGGTCTCGCCCTGGGCGGGCCGTTGGGCGCGCTGATTGGCGTCGTCGCTGGCCATGCCGTCGACACCGCGCGCAATGAGCGTAGCGGCAGGGAACATAGCGGTGGGCAGCCGGAAAAACAGGTCGCCTTTACCATTGCGGTCATTGCCCTTGGCGCCAAACTCGCCAAGGCCGACGGAACCGTAACACCAGATGAAATTCGCGCCTTCCGCAAAGTCTTTAAAGTGCCCCCCGAGGAGGTCAAAAATGTCGGCAAGGTCTTCGACCTTGCCCGGCGTCATGCGGAAGGCTACGAGCCCTACGCCCGTCAAATCGCCACCATGTTCCAGAACAATCCAAGGGTTTTGGAAGATTTGTTGTGGTGTCTTTTTCACATTGCCCGGGCCGACGGTCATATCTCCGATGAGGAGATCGCCTATATTCGAAATGTCGCGGCAATTTTTGGCCTGAGCGAAGACGATTTTCTGCGAATTCAGGCCGAATTCACCGGTCCCGACGCCTCCGACCCATATAGAATTCTCGGTGTGGACCGCGACAGCACCGATGATGAGATCAAGGCCATTCACCGGAATTTAGTCCGCGAAAACCACCCCGACAAGTTGATTGCCCAAGGATTGCCCGAAGAATTCGTCGCCGTCGCCAATGAGAAACTGGCAGCCATCAACGCCGCTTACGATAAAATACGCGACGCCCGCGCCAACACGACAAACCGGTAATCATGGCACCGCCAATATTGAGCATACGCAACGCCGCAATTTCGTTCGGCGGCAACCCGCTATTCGAAAATGTCGAGCTATCGCTTGGACCTGATGCTCGGGCCTGCTTGGTTGGACGCAATGGCAGCGGCAAGTCGACATTGCTCAAAATCCTTGCCGGCGCACTGATTTCCGACAGCGGCGACCTATTTCGCCAGCCCGGAACGACGGTGAGCTACCTGCCCCAGTCCGAGCGGGTGAGCCCCGGCGTCACGACCAACGCGTTCGTTGGAGCCCCTCCCGGCATGTCCGCGCCCGAATCGCACCGTGTCGATGAAATGCTCGACCGGCTGGAGCTGGATGGTGCGACCGACGTCGCCAATCTCTCCGGCGGCGAAGCAAGACGGGTTCATCTTGCCCGGGCGCTGATCGGTGCCCCGAATATTTTACTGCTCGATGAACCGACCAATCACCTCGATTTGCCGACCATTCTCTGGCTCGAACGGGAGCTTAGCGATATCAAGGCTGCGCTGCTGATCATCAGCCATGACCGTGCCTTCCTCGGCAATCTGACCAATGAGACCTTTTGGCTGCGCAAGGATCGCCTCATCACCGCACCGGTGGGATATCGAAATTTCGACAAATGGGCCGATCAATTGGCCCACGATGAAGAAAAGGCGGCCGACCGGCTAAAGCAAAAGATCAGAGCAGAAGAGCATTGGCACATTCACGGGGTCACGGCCCGCCGGAAACGCAATCAAGGGCGCCTCAGTCGCTTAGGCGAAATGCGCGCCGAGCGCGCGGCATTGCTCAATACGGTTGGCACTACAAGATTGACCGCAATGACCGGCGGGGCCAGCGGACGTCTGGTTATAGATGCCGAAGAAATTTCCAAAAATTACGATGGAACCCAGGTCATCAAGCCCTTTTCGACCCGGGTGGTGCGCGGCGACCGGATCGGTATTGTCGGCCCCAATGGCAGCGGCAAGACAACTTTGGTCAATCTCCTGACCGGGAAACTCCCCACCGATAGCGGCCATATTCGGCTCGGATCTGGACTGACCCAATCCCATTTTACCCAAAACCGGGAAACTCTGGACCCGGAAGAAACCTTGTGGCGAACCCTGGTACCCCAAGGTGGTGACAGTATTGATGTCGCCGGGCGTCAGCGTCATGTCGTCTCTTACTTAAAGGAATTTCTGTTCGACGAGGCCCAGGCCAACACACCGGTCAAAACCCTCTCCGGGGGCGAGCAAAACCGGTTGGTATTGGCGATGAACCTCGCCCGCGCCGCCAATCTCATGATCCTTGACGAGCCGACCAACGATCTTGATATGGAAACCCTCGACGTGCTTGAAGACATGCTGAGCGGCTATGACGGCACCCTATTGCTGGTCAGCCATGATCGGGATTTTCTCGACCGTATCGTCACATCGACAATTGTCCTCGATGGCCACGGCGGAGCCGAGGAACATGCTGGCGGCTATGGCATTGCGGTCACGGCGGCAAAACGGGCCGGCAATGGCAAGGCGAAAAAGAAGCAACCGCGCGAACGACAGCAGACCGAAGCGCGCAAAAAGAAACTCTCATTTAACGAGCAGCGGGAACTCGACACCCTGCCCGACACGCTGGAGAAACTCGAAGCGGCGGCGAGCGGTCTGGAGACGGCATTAGCTGATCCGATGCTTTATTCCAAAGACCCGACCAAACACGCGGCAACGGCCGCCAAACTTGTCGAAATTCAAAATGCCTTGGAACAAGCCGAAACCCGCTGGCTTGATTTAGAAGCGCAGCGCGAAACCCTGGCAGCCGAAGTCGCCGGCTAACCGGGCACAGGTTAACCTGGCACAGGCATTCGACATGAAGATTATAGACAGCCCCTCGCCCAATCATGATGCCCGACCGGCGAACCAGCCGATCGATATATTGGTGCTCCATTATACGGGAATGCTGACCGCCAGCGGTGCCCTTGATTGGCTGCGCAATCCGGCTTCCAAAGTAAGCGCCCATTATTTTGTCGACGAAGGCGGCAAAATACACCGCCTAGTCGATGAAACGCGGCGCGCCTGGCATGCCGGTGTCGGCGCTTGGCGCGGTCACCGAGATATTAATGAACGTTCCATCGGCATTGAGATCGTCAATCCCGGCCACGAACTCGGGTATGGAGATTTCCCTCCCCAACAAATAAGCGCGGTGATTGCGCTCTGTGGTAAAATATTGAACCAGCACCCGATCCCGCCGCGCAATGTTGTCGGCCATTCCGATATCGCACCGGGCCGCAAATCCGACCCCGGCGAACGTTTTCCATGGGCGCGGCTTGCCGAAGAAGGAATTGGCCTGTGGCCGGCCGAACAACCATCCGACCCGGTACCCATTCAGGATGTACGCGAAGCGATCGAAACCATTGGCTATTCAGTCGATATCGCCTCGCTGCCTGAGATAATCACGGCATTTCAGCGCCATTACCAACCGGCCAGAGTCGACGGCTTGGCCGATGAGCTCACCAGAGACCGATTGGCCGCCCTCCTCGAACTTGTTGCGAAAACCACCGACACCACGTAAATCAATCCTGGGTCAGACGGTTGGATGACCGCGCGGCGGCAAATGGGGAAACCCGTGGGGAAACCCGTCGCTCGCGAGGAAAGTCCGGGCTCCACGGAAACACGGTGCCGGCTAACGGCCGGCGGGGGCAACCCTAGGGAAAGTGCCACAGAAAGCAAACCGCCCCGCCAAGCACCAAACGGTGTCAGGCGTGGTAAGGGTGAAAGGGTGCGGTAAGAGCGCACCGCGTCGGCGGTAACGTCGGCGGTCACGGCAAACCCCACCGGGAGCAAGACCGAGTAGGGACGGCACATGGCGCGTTTTCGAGCCGCCGTCCGGGTGGGTCGCATTGAGGTGTCCGGTAACGGCCACCCCAGATGAATGGTCATCCAGCGTTCTTTATCGAACGTGGACAGAACCCGGCTTACAGACCGTCTGACCCCGCTAGCGGGGCTTTACTTGGGCCGGTGGCTCGCTCCTCTTTAGGCACGGAAACCCTGGGCTACAGTCGGGTTGCGGTACCTTTCACCCAATAAGAACAAATCATGAACAAATATTCGCCTGTTTGGTAAAATAGATGGGCAGCAATTTGCCATATCCGCCAAAGAAACCCGTAAATGGTCCGAACGAAACCAAGCAGAAATACCGGTTTCAACTTGATATTCCATAAAATCACCTAGAAAACCCATTGACGCCCATGCTATCCCATGCTATCCCATAATCACCCAAATCGAAGAACGATGCGGCAGACTCCCAAAACGGCGGAAATATTTTGAGCCTGGGCAGTTTTTTAGAGAGGCACGGTCGGAGCAACTGGCGATGGAAACATCACCGAACTGGGTTCAGAGGAACTGAACCAAATCAATTCGGATAGCCCCGGCCAAAAAACAACACCGTCCTAATTAACGCAGACGATGCGACGGACGGAGACGGAGGCAGCCCGTCAAGAGCGGGCCGGCGATTTAAATGGCGCTTTTTCTGTCAACCACGGTCAACAAGATCGACCGTAAAGGCCGGGTTTCAGTACCCGCAGCCTTCCGCAGCGAGCTTGCGGGACAGGAATTTCACGGCATCGTCGCAATGCCCTCTTTCAAAGCGTCGGCACTTCAATGTGGCGGCATGGATTGGATGGAACGGCTTTCAAGCGGAGTGAGTGAGTACGACATGTTTTCGGATGAACAGGACATGCTTTCGGCGACATTGTTTGCGTCGGCCCAGCGCATCGCCTTCGACGGCGATGGTCGGATCCTGTTGCCCGAAAGCCTAATCTCTCACGCCAAGCTGACCGACCAGGCCGCTTTCGTCGGTCGCGGCAAGCTTTTTGAAATCTGGGAGCCCGAAGCCTTCGCGCAACATCAAGCCGACGCCATGAAGCGGGTCGCCGAGCGGGGCCTCACTTTGCGCCCAGCCGCTCCCGCAAATGATGATGGGGGGCAAAAATGATCGGCCATACCCCCGTTTTACTCAACGAAATCATCTCCGCGCTCAACCCGACAACGGGCGCCATCATCGTCGACGCGACATTTGGTGGTGGTGGCTACAGTAGAGCAATTTTGGAGGCGGCTCCCTGCGTGGTCTGGGGTATAGATCGCGACGCCGACGCGCTGGCGCGGGGAGCCGAACTCGCCAAATCGACAAATGACCGCCTCGCCCTTTTGCATGGTCGCTTCGGCAATATGTGCGCTCTACTACACGCCAAGGGCATTGAAAAAGTCGACGGCATCGTGCTCGACCTCGGCGTATCTTCTTTCCAGCTTGACGACCAGGCACGTGGATTTTCCTTCCGTGGCGACGGCCCCCTCGATATGCGCATGGATCAAAGCGACGAGGCCGGGCCCAACGCTGCCGACTTCGTCAACTCGGCGAGCGAAGAAAATCTTGCCAACATCATTTATGCCTTTGGTGAAGAGCGGGCTTCCCGCCGCATCGCCCGCGCTATTGTGCGCGCCCGCAGCCTTGATCCCATTCTGACAACCGGCGCGTTGGCCGACATTGTCCGTGACGTCATGCCGTCCCGGCATTCGGCGCGGCGCCTCGGTCCGGACCCGGCAACCAAAACATTCCAAGCGATTAGAATTCACGTCAATGGCGAGCTTGATGAACTGGACCGCGGTCTCGCGGCGGCAGAAACCTTGCTCAAGCCCGGCGGACGCCTGGCGGTCGTATCCTTCCATTCTTTGGAGGACCGCCGGGTCAAATCTTTCATGAAGCTACGTGCCGGCGAGGCCGCAGCGCCCTCGCGTCACCTGCCGATTACCGCAGGTGACGCGAGGGCACCGTCCTTCCAGCTGATCTCAAAGCGTGCGATTAAACCTCAGCCCGAGGAAATTGCAGCCAATCCACGGTCCCGTTCGGCGCGTTTGCGCGCCGCCATTCGTACCGAGGCGCCAATTTGGGGCCCGGAAGAAGGCGGGGCATCAGCATGAGTGTTTTTTCAACATATTCGAACTGGGGATCAATACGTGACGGCGCGACAACCTCCCCTAAAGCTCATGGTCGGCTAATCCCCCCCCCAGCCGACCATCCGTGTTGTGCGCGCTGTATTGATCCTCCTTTTTTTAACTGCGGAGCACCGTCACGCTCTGCATTTGCGTTAACCGAACTGGGTGCCGGTGCATACCGGCGCGTCACTCCCCCCGCAGGCTTGAAATCGGTGATCCCCCCCCCCACCGTCCGCCCGCACACGACGCGCCGTACCGGCACCCCTTTTATAACTGCGCGATATGCGACACGTTTCGCGCAAACGAATTGGGGGACCGCATATAAAAGCGCTTCTGCCTCCCCGCAAGCACGGATCCGGCAATCCCCCCCCCTGCCGACACGCCGTGCTCGAAGCGCTATGCGGTCCCTCATTCCCCATTCCCCCGCGTCATTTGCGCGACGGGACAGAGCCAAACAACTTGAGGATTGGCGTCAAGCGGACCTTCACCTCCCCCTAACGCACGCTTTTGGTGGACCCTCCCCCCACCTGCCGGCTGTGCCCGAAGATCTGTGTCGATCCTCCTTTTTATTCCCGCAGACGCGTAACTCCATAAAGCGTGGTGCGGGCAGGAGAGCATGGGGATGATTAGACCCGCAACCATCATGCTCCTGGTGCTGGTCGCCGGTGCGGTGGGTGCGGTGTTTTTTGTCTCCCACGAAGTCGCCGCCCTCGATGACCGGCTGCGCGAGCTCAACCAAAATATCGAAGCTGATTATGACGCCCTCCATGTGCTCAGGGCGGAATGGAGTTATCTCAACCAACCCCAGCGCCTGGCTGACCTTGCGAGCCGCCATCTAAATTTGGAGCCATTATCCGGAATCCAAATGGTGCGTCGGCAACCGCCCCAGGAAAGGTTTGTCGCCTTTCACATTATCGACGGGACACGGCCAAATATCGACGACGAGTTTGCGTCCGATGGCCCTATTGCGATTTACCAACCGGAGCGCCGACCGACAATTAGCAACACCCTTACTGCCGTTACTGAGCGCCGCCCGGTCACCCAAGTTCAGGCGGCGGAAATTGGCGAATTGGTCGAAAACAGGCCGATCGATGTGATTTTCAATTTTATCGAACGAGTCATATCAATCGCCAGCGCACGGGCTGAAGGTGGACGGCAATGACCGTTAAAATTCTTGCCGGTAAGAGCGAAAGAGTGGCGGCCGAAACGGCGCGGCTGCGTTTGATGATTGGCGGAGCAATGTTTGCTGCCGCCTTCCTCGCCATTTCCGCCAGGCTGGTGGACTTAGCGGTGTTCAATCAAGGCGCCACCGGCCCCCAACTCGCCAGCCGATTTGTCGTCGACCCTGCACCAATGGGCCGGGCCGATATCGTTGATCGCAACGGCGTCCTGTTAGCAACGAACCTAGAAGCCGCCTCCCTTTTTGCCAAACCCCATCTCATTCCCGATATTGCCCAAGCAGTCGAGGCGTTGCTCTCCGTATTGCCCGAGCTAGACCCCATTGAGGTTGCGGCGAAACTTTCTTCGTCGAGCCGTTTCGTCTGGCTGAAACGCGGTTTAACGCCCGATCAACTCTATCAAGTCAATCGGCTTGGCATACCCGGTTTGGAGTTTGAAACCGAGCAACGGCGGGTCTATCCCAATGGCGCTCTGGCGGCTCATGTGGTCGGGTTCTCCGACATAGACAATAATGGACTGGCCGGAATTGAGCAGGCCGCCAACCAAAACTTGACCGGCGAAACCGAAGCTCTAGCCCTTTCCCTAGACATACGTGTCCAACAAATTTTACGCGAAGAAATTGCCGCGCAAATCGAAACCTTCGGCGCAATAGGTGGTGGTGGTCTGGTTCTCGACGTCCATACCGGCGAAGTCGTTGCCATGGTTTCCCTGCCCGATTTCGATCCAAACCAACCAGCATTGACCACCGAAGATCAACGTTTTAACCGCATGTCCTACGGCGTTTATGAGCTCGGATCGGTGTTCAAACTGTTCACCTTGGCAACTGCCCTGGAGACCGGTGCGGCGACGATGGACAGCCAATATGATGCAACCCATCCAATTCGGATCGCCCGCTTCACCATCAATGACTACAAACCCCAAGCACGTGTTCTCACCTTTACCGAAGTATTGCGCCATTCGTCGAACATCGGCGCGGCAAAAATTGCCATGGATATCGGCGGACCAACCCAGCAACAATATCTTGGTGACCTTGGCCTGTTGACCAGAACCGATATTGAATTGCCCGAGCGCGGCGCACCGCTTTATCCGAGCGAGTGGCGCGATATCAACACCATGACCATTGGATTTGGTCACGGCATTGCCGTCACCCCGGTCCATCTCGCTGCTGCCGTTGCGACATTGGTCAATGGCGGGGATTATCATCCGCCGACCATCTACCGGCACGAAGACGCCGCGCCAATTCCAACCCGGCAAGTATATTCCTCGGCGACATCGATCGCCATGCGCGGCTTGATGCGTATGGTTGTCGCCGACGGAACCGGTGGCAAAGCCGAGGCACCGGGCTATCTAGTCGGCGGTAAAACCGGCACGGCGGAAAAAAATATAAATGGTCGTTATGAGCGCGGAACGCTTTTAACAACATTTGCTGCTGCATTTCCGATTACCGACCCTAAATATGTAGTGATCGCCATGCTCGACGAGCCCCATGGCATCCCAGAGAGTTACGGATATGCGACCGCCGGCTGGACGGCGGCCCCGGTCATATCACGGGTCATATCGCGCATGGCACCCTTGTTGGGCATTTTACCCGCCGATCAATTTGTGCCGACAACCGACCAGCTTGTGGCCACACCGGCAAATATTTTTGGATCTTATATAGTACAGCAAAGTGCAGCTAATTGAATTGACCAGGACGGATCAAGAAAATCACGGCGCGTCGGAAGGTGGCGCGGCCGACGATATCGACATTGCAGGACTGGCCCTCGACAGCCGCGACGTCGAACCCGGCTATTTATTCGCCGCCCTGCCCGGCTCTCAACATGATGGACGAGACTTTATCGCCGACGCAATTGAGCGTGGCGCCACTGCCGTTTTAGCCCCCCCCGGAACGGCGATAAAGCAGCATAGCGTTCGGCTGGTAACCGATCCGGATACACGCGTCCGGCTTTCCCATATGGCTGCGCGGTTTTATGGCCCTCAGCCAAAATGGGTTACCGCCGTTACCGGAACAAACGGCAAGTCGTCGGTCGCCGACATGGCGCGCCAAATTTGGCAACTAATGGGACATGCGCCAGCCAGCATCGGCACCCTCGGCATTCATACGCGCAAGGGCGCAATTGCTGCTCCTGGCCTGACAACCCTAGACCCGATTAGCTTGCATAAAACTCTGGCGGAATTGGCGCGCGTTGGCACAACCCATGTTGCCCTTGAAGCGTCATCCCACGGCCTCGATCAAGCCCGGGTCGACGCGGTGGAAATCGCCGCCGCCGCCTTCACGACGTTCGGTCGAGATCATCTGGATTACCACCACAATCAAGCGGATTATTTCTCTGCCAAAGCGCGGCTCTTTGACCGTATTTTGCCAGCTGGCGGCACAGCGGTGCTTAATGCCGACATCCCCGAATTTGGCCCGTTGAAAAAAATCTGCGCGGCACGCCGCCATGATATTTCAAGCTATGGCGTGGCGGGTGAGATCAAGCTGATAAAAGTCGCGCCGCGCGCGGACGGCCAAGAGATTGAATTTGAGCTGGCGGGGCAATCGCACAAAGTTGCGCTGCCGCTGTTCGGCGCATTTCAGGCCCATAATATGCTCGCCTCCCTCGGACTGGTGCTCGCCACAGAAACCGATCATCAGGCCGTGCTAGCCGCGTTGCCCGGATTACGGGGCGTGCCGGGCAGGATGGAGCATGTCGCCAGCCACCCAAATGGCGCTGGAATATTCGTTGACTACGCACATACCCACGATGCGCTCACCACAGCATTGACCTCCATCCGTCCCCATTGTGCCGGGCGGTTGATCGTCGTATTCGGGGCCGGTGGCGACCGCGACACAGGTAAGCGCCCGCTCATGGGAACTGCGGCTGCCGCCCTTGCTGACGCCATATTCGTGACCGACGATAATCCGCGCAGCGAAAATCCCGCCGATATTCGTGCCCAGATCCTCGCCACCTGTCCCGGCGCCACCGAAATCGGTGATCGGCAGGCAGCTATCGGCACGGCTATCGCATCTCTTTCAGCCAAGGACATCTTGATCATCGCCGGTAAAGGACATGAAACGGGACAAATCACAGCCGACGGCCTTATCGAGTTTAATGACGCCGAAATTGCGACGCGCTTTGCGGCAGAAATGTCGGCGTCATGACGGATGCACTTTGGACAAAAGAAGAGGCCAGCGCCGCAATCAGGGCGGCCCCTGTTGAAAACGGAAACTGGCAGGCGAGCGGCGTATCGATAGACAGCCGGACCGTAGAACAAGGTGACCTCTATATCGCGCTCAAAGGACCGAATTTCGACGGACATAGATTTATCGCCGACGCATTTGATAAGGGGGCCCGTGCCGCAATTTCATCCAATCAGTCAAATTCCATCGCGCAAGATTTACCGTTATTACATGTCGAAGATACCCAAATCGCGCTCCGCGATCTCGCCGTTCACGCAAGGGACCGTTCCAACGCAACCCGGATCTGCATTACCGGCAGCGTTGGTAAAACCGGCACCAAAGATGCACTCGTCGCCGCCCTTTCGGGCCAAGGCCTGACCCACGGTACGACCGGTAATCTTAACAATGAGATTGGCGCGCCATTGACCTTGGCCAGGATGCCGGCCAACTCCCAGTACGCGGTATTTGAACTCGGTATGAACCATGCCGGAGAACTTAACGGCCTCTCCGAACTCGCCCGCCCCCATGTGGCAGTCATTACCCTCATTGGCCCGGCTCATCTTGAGCATTTTAATACCGTCGCCGAGATTGCCCTGGCCAAGGCCGAAATTTTTGCCGGACTGATGCCCGGCGGTACGGCAATCTTGAACCGCGACGACGCCCAATTTCCAATTTTATATGAAGCTGCCTGTGCCCGGGACGATATCGCGATCCTGACATTTGGCGCCCACGCAGACGCCGATATGCAGGTTGTCGAGTGCCACGAAGACGCTGCGGGGAGCGACGTCATCGTTCAATTCGGCGACCAGCAGATTATCTATCGAATTGGCAGCCCGGGCCGCCATTGGGTGTTTAATTCCCTGGCCGTTCTTGCCGCCACCCATGCCGGTCAAGCCGATATAGAACGCGCCGCAGCGAGTTTTGCATCGTTGAAGTCTTCGCCGGGACGTGGCGAAGTCGCGCATGTTGCAATTGGAATTGACCAGGATTTTTTGCTCATCGACGACAGTTACAACGCAAATCCTGTTTCGATGCGCGCCGCATTCGCGACCCTTGCGGTTACATCGCCACCAGCCGGCGGACGCCGAATCGCCGTGCTCGGCGATATGCTGGAATTGGGGCCACGTGCGGGCATGCTCCACGAAGGGCTTGCCTGCGGATTGAAGCAAGCCGGGGCCGATTTAGTCTATTGTGTTGGCGAACATATGAAATTACTTTTTGAAGCCCTGCCCACCCAAATGCGCGGTGCCCACGCCCAAACTGCGCAAGCCCTGGCAAAAGATTTCGCACAAAACTTTGCGGCGGCGATTTGCCCCGGCGACGTCGTTCTCGTCAAAGGATCACAAGGCGCCAATATGAATATTATTGTCCAGGCCCTAAAGACAGAAGCAGCGGCAAGAGACGCAAGCTTGAGCCGAGAAGGATAGGTCAATGCTCCTTCACCTATACTCTTTCCTCGGCGAGAACGTCCCATTTTTCAACCTGGTTCAGTTTCTGACCTTCCGGAGTGGCGGCGCGTTGGTCACCTCTTTGGTGATGAGTTTTCTAATCGCACCGACAATCATTGCCTGGCTGAAAAGCCGCCAACCCGGCGGACAGCCAATTCGCGATGACGGACCCGAAAGCCATCTAAAAAAAGCCGGCACCCCGACCATGGGCGGTTTTCTCATTCTATTATCGATGACTTTCAGCACCTTGATTTGGGCCGACCTGACCAATGGTTTCGTCTGGGTTATTATTTTGATCTCCATTGGCTTCGGCTTAATTGGCTTTGTCGACGATTATCAGAAACTAACCAGCCGCAGTCCAAAAGGAATATCGGGCCGCCTGAAATTAATTGCCGAAATCATAGTTGCCGGCATTGCCTCCTGGTGGATAACCAAACTCTCCGCCCCCGACCTTGCGTCGAGCATCGCCTTGCCGTTCCTCAAAGATGCGCTAATTAATCTGGGTATATTCTTCATTCCGGCATCCATCTTTGTCATGGTCGGTGCCTCTAATTCGGTCAATTTGACCGATGGGCTTGATGGATTGGCAATTGTTCCAGTGATGATTGCGGCTGGTTCATTCGGCATTATTGCCTGGGTCGTCGGCAATACGGTATTTGCCGATTACCTGCTGATCAACTATGTGCCGGGCACCGGCGAACTCACCGTTTTTTGTGCGGCGCTGGTCGGCGCTGGGCTCGGCTTTCTTTGGTATAACGCGCCCCCCGCGATGGTTTTCATGGGCGACACTGGGTCACTTTCGATGGGTGGCGCAATCGGCGGCATCGCGATCATTACCAAACATGAATTGGTGCTGGCGATCATTGGCGGCCTCTTTGTGCTTGAGACCGTCTCGGTGATCGTTCAGGTGGCCAGTTTCAAATTAACCGGTAAGCGCGTTTTCCGGATGGCCCCCCTGCACCATCACTATGAACAAAAAGGCTGGGCCGAACCCACCATCGTCATCAGGTTTTGGATTATTTCGGTCATCCTCGCCCTGATCGGTTTATCCACCTTGAAGCTGCGGTAACGAAATGGCCTCTGCTCAAATACTCGACCTAACCATCTTTGGTAGGGAGCCCATTGCGGTCCTCGGATATGGAAAATCCGGTGCCGCCAGCGCGGCAACGCTGGCCCGATCCGGGTGCGTGGTGCGGATCTGGGATGACGTTCGGGAGCGACGTGAGGCGGCCCAAAGCGCCGGGTTTACCCTGGCCGATTTCAGCCAAGCCGACCTTGCCGATTATTCGATGATTTTGCTCAGCCCCGGCATTCCAGCGCGCGGCCCCAACATTCACCCAATTGTCGCTCGGGCACGTGCCGAGGGCGTTGACATTGTCTGCGATATCGACCTCCTTTTTCGCGCTTGCCCGCAAGCCACCTATATCGGCATTACCGGCACCAACGGCAAATCGACAACGACGTCACTGCTCGGACATATTTTAGATAATTGCGATCGGCCATTTGCCGTTGGCGGCAATATCGGTACCCCGGCCCTCGACTTGCCGCCCTTACCCGCAGATGGCATCTACGTACTCGAGATATCTTCGTATCAGCTCGAATTGTTGCCGACGACAGCATTCGATATCGCGATCCTGTTAAATATTTCTCCCGATCATCTCGATCATCATGACGGGATGGCCGGATATATCGAAGCAAAGCGGCGTATTTTTGCCCACCAGCCCCGGCAAAGCACAGCCATAATCGGTGTCGATACCGAACCGAGCCGAGCCATTTTTAACGACCTTACCGGTCGCAAGATGGATCGCATTTGGCCAATTTCAGGCATGAGTGGCGAAGCGGCTCAAGGCGGCATTTATGTCGAGAATGGTCGGCTCACCGACGCGACGCTGACCCCGGTAACACCAGTACTGCCCTTGGATGGGATCACCGCCCTCACCGGCAACCATAATTGGGAGAATGCGGCGGCAGCCTATGGCGCCGCAATCGCCCTCGACTTGCCGGCAGCAAAGATTGCGGGCGGTCTTAGGTCCTATCCCGGCCTCGCCCATCGCCAGGAGCTCATTGCGACCATCGACGGTGTTCAATTTATCAATGATTCTAAGGCAACGAACATTGATGCAGCGACCCGCGCCCTGGCCTGTTACGACAATATCTATTGGATCGCCGGTGGGCGGGCCAAAGATCAGCAATGCGATATGACGGCGATCACGGCACTATCCCAACGCCTGCGCCACGCCTATTTGATCGGCGAGGCAAGTGGGTTATTTGCCAATTGCCTGGACGGCGCCATCGAGACCAGCCAATGCGGCGACCTCGACCACGCCCTCGCCGGGGCCGTCGACGCGGCCAAACGGGATCCCAGCGGCAACGCGGTGGTACTGCTCTCACCTGCCGCCGCATCCTTCGATCAGTTCGATAATTTCGAGCAACGGGGCGATGCATTTCGATCTGCGGTTATGCGCCTAAAGACGCCTGCCGCACGCGGCCAAAACGCAAACACCACAGCCACAAGAACATACGCATGACCATGAGGATCAAATGAGCGCATTTTCACGAGCCGATAATAGTGTGTTCGGGCGCTGGTGGTGGACGGTCGATCGCTGGACCCTGGTCGCTCTCGCAATCCTGATCGGCATTGGTATTATTCTGATTGCCGCCGCCAGCCCACCGGTTGCGGCGCGCCACAATTTGGCGGATTTTTATTTTGTAAAACGCCATCTTCACCTGTTGCCGGTGGCCTTGGTGTCTATTTTTGGTATTTCATTGATGACCCCGCAGCAAATAAAGCGGTGTGCGGTATTGGTTTTTGGGGCCGTCTTCGTTTTGCTGGTCTTGACCCTTTTAATTGGCAGTGAGATCAACGGCGCGAAGCGCTGGATATATATTGCCGGATTTTCATTGCAACCGTCCGAGTTCATCAAGCCGCTATTTGCCGTGGTCACCGCCTGGGCACTTTCCGAGCAGATCCGCGACCCCAAGTTTCCCGGGGTCAAGATCGCCGCAATTACTCTTGGGATGCTTCTTTCCATCGTCATCTTGCAACCCGATCTTGGTCAGGCCTTTGTCTTGACCGCTGTCTGGCTGGTGCAATTTTTTCTGGCTGGATTGTCGGTATATCTCGTCCTGGGATTGGTCGGCGCCGGCGTCGGCGGCATTGTCGGCGCCTATTTCACCATGCCCCACGTTACCAGCCGCATCGACCGGTTCCTTGACCCCAGTTCCGGCGACACCTACCAGATCCGCCGCAGCTTGGAAGCCTTTTCAAATGGCGGCCTGGCAGGCCGCGGCCCCGGCGAAGGCCAGGTCAAAAATGTTCTGCCCGATGCCCATTCAGACTTTATCTTCGCTGTTGCCGGAGAAGAGCTTGGAATGATCGTCGCCCTCGGGCTGGTGGCGCTATTCGCTTTTATTGTGCTGCGCGGTTTCACCCGCGCGATGCAGGATCACAATTTATTTGTCATGCTGGCAACCGCCGGCCTTTTCGCCCAATTCGGCATTCAGGCCCTAATCAATATGGCATCCACCCTCAACATGATGCCGACCAAGGGCATGACCCTGCCATTCATTTCTTACGGCGGCTCATCTCTGCTCGCCATGGCTATGGGCTTGGGCATGGCACTGGCGCTCACCCGGCGGCGACCGGGAGAAAGGTCGATATCATGAACGACCATCTGCAAATAGACGGCACCGGCTTACCAATCGTTATCGCTGCCGGTGGCACCGGCGGCCATATATTTCCGGCAACGGCCTTGGCCCAACAATTACTTGACCGTGGTCATCGTCTGATCATGTTGACCGACGAACGCGGGCGGAAATTTCCCGGCCTGACCGGGGATCCGGACCGCATCGTACAAATCGTTCTGCCGGTACGCAGAATCGGCCGAAAGCCGAAGGCCTTTGCCATCGGCGTCATCGGGTTTTGCCATAGTTATTTCAAGGCACACCGGCTGTTGCGACGCTTGAAACCAGCGGCGGTTATCGGCTTTGGCGGCTATCCAAGCCTGCCACCACTGCTGGCAGCGTCCCATCGGGGCCTGCGGACCCTGGTCCATGAACAAAACGCCGTTCTTGGCCGCAGCAATCGCTTTCTGGCCCGAAGAATGACCGCCATCGCCCTTTCATTCGAGCAAACGGAAAAGCTGGGCCCCAAAGGGGCAAAAAAATCCACCCTCGTTGGCCTGCCGGTGCGCCCGGCAATCATCGCCCAGGCGG
Source organism: Alphaproteobacteria bacterium (assembly GCA_021774575.1). Classification (GTDB taxonomy): domain Bacteria; phylum Pseudomonadota; class Alphaproteobacteria; order UBA6615; family UBA6615; genus JAJFIX01. Next base: position 414,484 of record JAJFIX010000031.1, read on the forward strand.
GCGCGCCCTATCATCAACCGCTGGGAGACGGGCCGTTCCGCATTTTCGTCACCGGCGGTAGCCAGGGCGCGCGCATATTCAGCGATCTCCTACCGCCCACCTTTGCCAAGCTTCCCGATCGTTTGCGCCGTCGCCTCAGTATTGTGCAGCAGTGCCGCCCGGAAGATTTAGAGCGGGTGCGCATGAGTTATGAAAAATTGGGCATCGCCGCTGAGCTCTCATCATTTTTTCAAAATGTTGACGAGCTGCACGCAGGGTCGCACCTAGTCATCGCCCGCGCTGGCGGGTCAACCCTTGCTGAAATTACCACCATCGGACGGCCGGCAATTTATATTCCCCTCCCTGCCGCGACAAACGATCACCAGCGGGCCAACGCCGAAACGGTTAGGGTTACCGGTGGCGGATGGATGTTTGACCAAAATGAATTGTCTCCCGAAATCTTGGCCGGCCATCTTGAATATCTGATGGCCGAGCCGTGCGCCTTAACCACAGCAGCGCAAGTTTCGGCCGCGATGGGTCACGCCGATGCGGCGGCGCGACTTGCAGATCTCATTCAAAAAGTAGCCGTCACCTCGCGCCGCGCCAGAGCAAACCTTGCCGCCAAGAACGCAAATGCGTCGGCCGAGCCCCACCTCACCTCGCCCGACAAACCGTCAACTTTCAGTTCACCCACGATAGGGACGAATTTCGGCCAAGGTGCAGCCACATGAAGTCACTCGACCTCAATGTCGGCACCATCCATATGGTTGGTATTGGCGGCATCGGCATGAGCGGCATTGCCGAAACCCTGAACGGGCTTGGCTACACTGTTTGCGGCAGCGACATGGCTGACGGGGCAAATGTAAAACGCCTGCGCAAATTGGGGATCAAGGTTGATGTTGGCCACCGGGCCGAAAATGTCGAGGACGCGGCCGTTGTCGTCATATCTTCAGCCGTCAGTGCGCAAAACGCCGAGGTGGTCGAGGCAAGAGAGCGGAAAATCCCTGTTGTCCAACGCGCTGAAATGCTGGCCGAACTGATGCGCCTCAAGCAATCAATCGCCGTTGGCGGAACCCATGGAAAAACCACTACGACCTCGCTGATCGCCGCCATCATGGAGGCCGCCGACGCCGATCCAACAGTGATCAATGGCGGCATCATCAACGCTTATGGGACCAACGCCAGGCTCGGCGCGGGCCAGTGGATGGTTGCCGAGGCCGACGAGAGCGACGGAACCTTCATCAAACTGCCCGCAACCATTGCCATCGTCACCAATATCGACCCCGAACATCTCGACTTTTACGGATCCTTCGACGCCCTTCGTGATGCGTTTACCAGTTTTATCGCCAACATTCCCTTTTACGGATTTGCCGTTCTGTGCGTCGACGACCCGGAGGTCCAGGGCCTCATTTCCCGCATATCCGACCGCCGTGTGGTGACCTACGGTCTCAGCCCCCAGGCCGACCTGCGCGCCGTTGATATTTCCGTTGCGCCAAATAGCGTCGCCTTCAGCATCGAATTTGCCGAACCAGGCGATACGCCGCCCCGGCTCAGCCCCGGCTGGTGCTTGCCGATGCTTGGCGACCACAATATCCGCAACAGCCTTGCCGCCGTCGCGCTCGGGCGAGAACTCGGCATTGAAGAAGACGTCTTGAAATCCGCTCTCGCCTCATTTGCCGGGGTCAAACGACGCTTCACCCTGGTCGGCGAAGTCGACGAGATCAAAATTATCGACGATTACGGCCACCACCCGGTCGAAATTGCCGCCGTGCTCAAAGCCGGGCGGGACGGTGTCGGGCCGATGGGTGACGCAACTGAGCAGGGTCGGGTTATCTCTGTCTTTCAACCGCATCGCTACAGCCGCGTGGCTGACTTATTCGACGAATTTTGCACCTGCTTTAACGATGCAGACACGGTTATCGTCTCCGACATCTATCCGGCTGGCGAGACGCCAATTGAGGGGATCGACCGCGACGCGCTGGTCGAAGGGCTAAAATCTCACGGCCATCGCGATATTCGCCCCCTCGCCCATGCAGACGATCTGCCAGCGATGATTTCAACCCTCGCCGCCCCCGGTGACATGGTTATTTATTTGGGTGCGGGAACCGTCACCAATTGGGCCGAAGCACTGCCTGCCGCACTGGCAAAGGAGCGTTCCGGCAAATGATCGCAATGGCAGGACGCCGACCCAACCTTATGAGCCATATGCCGACAGTGCGCGGCCAATTGATCGCCGACGCACCGCTGCGACGGCTCACCTGGTTTCGCGTTGGCGGCCCGGCGGAAATTCTCTTCACCCCGGCCGACTTGGACGATTTACGCCATTTCATCGCCCAAATACCTGGAGAAACGCCGGTGACCTTGCTCGGGCTCGGCGCCAATGTCTTGGTGCGCGATGGGGGCATCCCAGGAATTGTTATCCGCCTCGGGCGACCGTTTAGCACCATTCGCATATCCGATCACGAGGTCGACGCGGGTGCGATGGCCTTGGATTATAATATTGCCAAAGCCTGCCAGCGAGCTGGCTTAGCCGGGTTTGAATTTATGGCTGGCATTCCCGGAACGCTCGGAGGTGGATTGGCAATGAATGCCGGGGCATATGGCGCTGAATTTGCTGATGTTGTGACCCGGGTTGACGCCGTCGATCCCGACGGTCATTTGCACCATCTGTCGCCACAAGAATGGGGCCCGCACTACCGCGGCTGTTCTGTCCCGCCAGATTGGATTTTTGTCGGCGCGACCCTCAAGGGCACGCCCGGCGACAAGGTTAAAATTGCGGCAGCCATGAATAAAGTGCAGGCCGACCGCGATGCCACCCAACCAATTCGCACACGAACCGGCGGCAGCACATTTAAAAACCCGCCCGGCGAAAAGGCTTGGGAATTGGTCGATCGGGCCGGATGCCGGGGATTTTCTGTTGGAAAAGCAATGGTTTCCGAGAAACATTGCAACTTTCTCATTAACAACGGTGGCGCACGGGCGGCCGATATTGAGGCACTCGGCGAAGAGGTTCGTCGACGGGTCAAGGCCGCGACCGGCATCACATTAGAATGGGAAATAGAACGTCTGGGTGCGCCCGATACTAGGAGCCAGCCATGACCCGGGTGTGCGTCCTTAAAGGCGGCTGGTCGGCCGAGCGCGAGGTCTCGCTGGCCAGCGGCGCCCATTGCGCCCAGGGTTTGACCGAAGCCGGGTTTGACGTCACTGAGTTTGATGTCAGCCGCGACATTGGCCAGCTCGTTTCGGCCCTAAAAGGAAAAGACGGCTCCCCGCCCCCCGATGTCGCATTTAACGCGCTGCACGGCAGTTTCGGCGAAGACGGATGCATTCAAGGGCTGCTCAATATGCTGGATATTGCCTACACCCACTCCGGCGTTTATGCCTCGGCAACGGCCATGGATAAAGTAAAAGCCAGGGCAGTCTTTGCCGGCGCAGGCATCACCGTTGCCGAGGCTATATTGGCCTCCCCCAGCGCAATCGCCGCCGCCCACCCAATGGCGCCGCCTTATGTGGTCAAACCTCGGGCCGAAGGATCTAGCGTCGGCGTGCATATCGTTGAAAAGGGGGCTGCGCCCTTTGCAGAAATTGCCGCCGCTCAAAACCAGGTGCTGGTCGAACGCTATATCCCCGGCGCCGAGCTCACAGTAGCGGTCACCGGCGACGGCGAGGATGATCCCCAAGGCCTGAAAGCGCTGGCGGTGACGGAATTGCGGCCGCTCGACGGGTTTTATAATTATGACAATAAATATACCGGCGGCCGGACCGAGCATTTACTGCCCGCCCCGATTCCCGAGCCGATCACCGATCTGGCTCTTAAATGGGCAAAACTAGCCCATAAGGAGCTTGGTTGCCGGGGCATCAGTAGGGCCGATTTTCGTTTCGATTCAGAGGCTTTTAGCAAATCTAGAGCTATGAACGAATCGTCTGGGCTGGTTATGCTTGAAGTGAATACCCAACCTGGGATGACACCGGGGTCGTTGGTTCCCGAACAAACGGCGTTTTTCGGAATTTCATTCCCAGAATTGGTAACCTGGCTTGTCGAGAGGGCAAAATGCGATTGAGCGCAATATCCGTATTTGCGCCGAGGGATCGGCGTGAATTGCGTCACGGTGCCGGCAGTGCGGCGTCCCGCAATCGCGCCGCAACGTCCCGCCGCAATTATATCGCCGGAACGGCCCGGCGGCAGGCGTTGCGCCTTGGCGTCATTAGCACTCTCATTTTAGGTTTGGCCGGCGGTATGTTTTGGGCCAATAGCACCGGCCGAGTTGATGCAGCTTTCGATGCAATTGATAGTTTTGGCGCCGACACGAGCCGTCGTGCCGGGTTCATTGTCTCAGATGTCTTGGTCGAAGGCCGGAATAGACTCGGCCAAACCGACATATTAGCCGCGCTCGATATCGAACAGGGAATGCCAATATTCACCTTTAGTCCGGAACAGGCCAGGGACCGGATCTCCCAACTCGGGTGGGTCGAGACGGCCTCCGTTGCACGCCGACTGCCAAACACAATATTTGTAACCATAACGGAGCGCGAACCTCTGGCCGTTTGGCAGTTGGAAGGTCGCCTCGCACTCATCGACGCGAACGGGTCGGTTATCACCCAAGATGGTTTGAATGAATATTCCGACCTCATCCAAGTGGTCGGGCCGGATGCCGAAGTTCACGCTGGCGATCTCATTGCCGCGCTCCACCAACACCCGGAAATTGAAGCAGAGATAGCCGCAGCGGTCTGGATATCGGACCGGCGCTGGAACCTGGTCATGCGCCAGGGAACAGTCGTTCGATTGCCCGCCGGTTCGATTGAAACAGCCCTGGTCCATCTCGTCGAAATGCAACGCGATTATACGGTGCTCGGTCAGGAAATCGTTTCCATTGACCTGCGTTTGCCCGATCGGCTCGTCGTCCGTCTCCCGTCCGAGACGACCGACACTTCGCCCAGCGATGGCGATTATAACGCCGCACCCGCCACGCCACCCAATACACCCCCGGCCGACGGCGAGGATATCTGATGAGTTCGCGACGCATTCACGCCCCACGAGGCAACACGCTAGCAGCTCTCGATATCGGCAGCGGCAAGATCTGTTGCCTGATCGCCAAAATCGACGAAACCGACGCCGGTTCAATGCCCCGGGTTATCGGTATTGGTCATCAGGTATCCCATGGGGTACGCGGCGGCGCGGTCTCGGATGTTGACGCCGCGCGCGATGCTATATTGAACTCGGTACAAGCCGCCGAGCAAATGGCCGGGGAACAAATTCGCTCGGTCACGGTCAATTTATCGGGTGGTCAAATATCGTCACGCAGCGTTGGCGTGGAGCTTCCTCTTTCCGGTCAGCCCGTGCGCGGGGCCGACCTGCAAAAAGTCACCGGGCATGTATTGGCCGCAGAGGAAAAATCGGGAGTGGAAATCAGCGGTCGGCAGGGCAACTCGAATGGCCGACTAAACGTTTTTCGCAGTGCGACCGCCGAGTTGTCGAACGGCTCAAAATCCGTAAACCACATATTTAACGGCAATAACGGGGCAACCAGAACTGGGTCAAACACCAACGCCGACCCATCGATCAAACGGTCCAGGCGCCTCATCCATTCTATCCCATACGCCTATTCAATCGACGGCGAAAACGGCATCCGCGACCCCCGCGGCATGTATGGTGACCGGCTTGGGGTTCAGGTCCATCTGGTCACGGCAAATGCGGGAACGGTCAGAACAATAGAAACCACTGTCGAGCAGTGTCACCTTACCGTCGACCGGTTTGTTGCCAGCCCCTATGCGTCAGGAATATCCGCTCTCGTCGAGGACGAACTCGACCTCGGTGCCACGGTCATCGATATGGGCGCCGGCACGACGACGATGGGCGTATTCTATGACAGCCATTTAATTTACGCCTCCGGACTACCGGTCGGCGGCGATCATGTGACCAACGACATCGCGCGAGGATTATCGACCCCCCTGCTCCACGCGGAGAGATTTAAGACCCTTTACGGCACGGTATTGCCCAGTAGCAACGACGAACAAGATACGATCGAAATACCCCAAGTCGGCGAGGAGACCCACGCAACGGGCAATATTGTCCCGAAATCGGTCCTAAACGGTATATTGCGACCGCGGCTCGAAGAAACCTTCGAACTTGTACGGGCCAGGCTCGCCGAAAGCGGTGTCAGTCGGCTTGCCGGCACACGCGTCGTGCTGACCGGTGGCGCGTCCCAACTCCAAGGCGTACCCGAGCTAGCCGCGCAGATACTCGATAAACAGGTGCGTATCGGTCGCCCGTTACGCATGCGGGCCCTGGCATCATCGGCATCGGGACCCGCATTTGCCACCTGTGCCGGCCTCATTGCCGTGGCCGCCCAGGACTCGGACGGATTTTTGGCACCGCCGCCGGCCCATGTGAGCGACAAGGCGGGTCTTACCGGCCGGTTTTCTCACCAAGTTACTCAATGGGTGCGAGATCATCTATGAGCCCGCGAATCGCTTTGGATTTCGATACAAGTAATCGGGAGCTGGGGCATGGTAATCACCGGAGCGGTAATGCCATACCGCCTCAAAATATGAGACTGTTATGAAATCGGAGAACGACATGACGTTGAATCTGAATGTGCCAAACGCGGGACCGGAACTCAAACCACGGATCGTTGTGGTTGGCGTCGGCGGAGCAGGATGTAACGCCGTAAATAATATGATCGACCTTGATCTCGACGGGGTCGAATTCGTCGTGACGAATACCGACGCACAATCGCTGGCGCAAAACCGGGCGGAGCGGCGAATTCAACTCGGCGCCAACATCACCCACGGCCTAGGTGCCGGCGCCCGCCCCGATATTGGCCGCGCCGCCGCTGAAGAAGCGATGGACTCGATTATCGACCAGCTCCAAGGCGGACACATGGCGTTTGTCACCGCAGGCATGGGTGGCGGCACAGGAACCGGCGCGGCACCGGTCATTGCCAGGGCCGCGCGCGAATTGGGCATTCTGACGGTTGGCGTCGTAACCAAACCATTCCATTTCGAGGGTGGCAGCCGCATGGAAAAGGCCGACGAAGGCCTTGAAGAATTGCAGCAATATGTCGATACGCTGATCGTCATCCCGAACCAGAATTTGTTCCGCATCTGTAACGAGAAAACCACTTTTTCCGATGCCTTCCGGCTGGCCGACAATGTGCTTTATTCCGGTGTGCGCGGCGTTACCGATCTGATGGTCATGCCTGGGCTGATCAATCTCGACTTTGCCGACATTCGCACGGTCATGAGCGAGATGGGTAAAGCAATGATGGGCACCGGCGAAGCAAGCGGTGAGAAACGGGCAATCGACGCGGCCGAGGCGGCAATTGCCAATCCGTTACTCGACGATGTCTCGATGAAGGGCGCCAAAGGCGTGCTGATCAATATTACCGGCGGTGCCGATATGACATTGTTTGAGGTCGATGAGGCCGCTAACCGAATTCGCGATGAAGTCGATGCTAAGGCCAATATCATTTTCGGGTCGACCTTCGATCAAAATTTGGAAGACGTGATCCGCGTATCGATCGTTGCTACGGGTATCGATGTCAACGCAGCGGCAACCGCGCGGCCCGCCGCAAGTGTCAGCCTGCTCAATGCGTCGCCCCGTCGCGAGCCTGAGCGCATTCCCACCTCAACCGCCGCAATCTCAGCCCCGGTCACGGCCGCCTCAGCGCCAATTGCTGAACCCTTGAGAACCGCTGTCGGCTACGATGTTGCCACTGCACCGCATATACCGCCGGTCGCAGCCACCCCGTATCAGCCTAGTCAAGCAGAGCAACCGGCTCAAATGCGGGGGCCGGGTGTTGCCCAACCGTTTATTGCACCCCGGCCGGTCGAAACCGCTGCCGGCGGGATGAGCCCCGAAAGGGCCCAAGATCCCTTCACCACGCGGGTTCTACGCCCCACCGAGCCCGAACCGCGCAAAAAGAAGGGTTTAGGCTTCTTTCAGCGCGTGACCGAAAAGGTGGCGGGCACCGATAAAGAGAGCGAGACAGAAATCGCCCCGACCGGTCTGGGCCAAAGCATCGCTGAGCCGCAGATCGGCGTCCCCGCCCCCGCACCAAGGGTCGAGGCGCAAACCCAAAACGTAGCCCCTGCTCCGTTCGAAGCGCCTTCCAGCGCGCCGGTGAGCACGGGAACAGCGACAGGCTCAGATCCGGCTCAGGTATCGCAGGAGATTTCTCCATCAACCTCAGCAAATCAAACGGTAATTCCAACTGAGCCAACTACCGAACCAGCCAAAAATGCGGCTTTTCCTGTCCCCCTTCTCAACTCAGAAGAAATCCCTGCTGCCCCCCAGCTCCCTGACGAAACAGCCCAGGCAGCACCGCCACCTATCCCGGAACCAACTCCCGAAGCGATACCGGAAACGCCGCCGGCTAGCCCGGAGCAACCTACTTTGGAATATGGTGAACCTGCGCCCCAAACAAAGGTAAACCCCAGCGAAGAGGATCTGCTGGAAATACCAGCATTTTTGCGCCGTCAGGCAAATTGACATTAGCCGCCCGAACCCCCCGGAAACAGCGGGGTTTCGGGCGAAATATTTTGAAACAAAGATTGATTTGAGACCTGCGGCCGGAAAGAGCTAAATCAACGGCGTAAGATCCAGATGGGCCCGTCATTTTGGGACTATCAATTCGAAGCAGTTAGTCGATCGGGAATAACAAGACACGAAGACTTGGGCCCACCGCTAATTTGCTCCGAAGGAATCGGCGTAGTTTTGTTAGGCAGTATAGATTTTTAGGCAGTGCAGGTGAAGTTTGTGACGCAGACAAAAAAAAATAACGAGCTCAGCTCATATAGCGTCGCAAATAACGGAGCCATGCACACCGCACCAGGAGGGGGCAAGAGTTTCGTGGGGGAGTTTCACAATATCTCGGTTGATAAGTTGGCTGGTGGCTTGCCTGCACAGCTAGACAACCGGCCATCTGACAAAGATCATTTGGCAAACACTGAGCATACAAACTCAGGGCATAATGTTGCTTCTGTGCCGGGCACGGCTCTTCAGCGAACCTTGAAAAACTCTATTGGCTGTACGGGAATTGGCCTGCATAGCGGTTCCGACGTCAACTTGATGCTACGTCCGGCACCCTCGGGCACAGGAATAGTGTTCCGACGTACCGATATCTCTGGTGATGCCGGTGACGTATTGGCGGATGTGCACAATGTCGTTGACGCCATGCTCGGAACGACTATCGGCAATGCCAGCGGTGCCACAGTTGCCACAATTGAACATTTAATGGCGGCTTTGCGCGGCGCCGGTATCGACAATTTACTGATCGAATTGGACGGCCCGGAAATTCCGATTATGGATGGCAGCGCAGCGCCTTTCCTGTTCCTGATCGAATGTACAGGAACAGTGGCCCAGAATGCACCCCGGCGCGCTATTGAGGTTCTAAAACCGGTCAAAGTCACCGACGGGAATAAAAGCGCGGAAATCAGCCCCGCTCCCGGATTTTCTCTTGGCTTCGAAATTGATTTCGAAAGCGCCACGATTGGCAAGCAGGATATGGAAATCCAGCTCGTCAATGGTAACTTCAAGGACATATTGAGCCGGGCTCGGACCTTCGGGTTCACCCATGAAGTCGAGCAGCTACGCGCCCTTGGGTTGGCACGGGGCGGTAGCCTCGACAACGCCATTGTTATTTCCAGCGAGGGCGTACTCAACGAAGAAGGTCTGCGCTTTAACGACGAATTCGTCCGCCATAAAATCCTTGATTCCGTTGGGGACCTCTACCTTGCTGGCGCGCCGCTCATCGGTCATTTTCATGGTGTCCGGTCAGGTCATGCCCTTAACCACATGCTCTTGAAGAAATTGCTGTCTGACAGCAGTGCCTGGCGGTACTCGATCCAAACCGCCTCTTCCGACCGCCACATTAGTCAGACTATTGTCGGCCACTCTATGGATGTTTCTGCCGCAATCGCTTGATATTGACCTCCAATCCGCTTGCGACCAGGCTACATCGAAGCGACCGCCGCCCGGATTTCCGGGCGGTAGTCGTATCTGATGCCTTCATGCTATATTATCGGGTGTGAGATTGGCCCAACGCATAGGCCCAATTGGGTTTTAACTGGGTATTCGCGCGTATTTCGCATTAATGGGTGGAGCGGAGTGGCTGGTGCTCTTGGACCCAGTTGGCGTATAAGATGGCCCCCAACGGTGATCCTGACTCTAGGTAGGAACGATGTCGCACAAGAATTGTAAAATTTCCCCCATATCGGCCCCTGCTAAGCTCGCCGGTTTAGCCGCCGCCATAATGCTCCTTGCCGCATGTTCTGGCGGAACGGCCAGCAGCAACCGGGAATTTGTCGAACAGCCTGTTGACGACCTTTATAATCAAGCCATGTCGCAGCTGGACGCCAGACGCTACCCCCAAGCCGTGGATCTATTCGAGGAAGTTGAGCGTCAGCACCCCTATTCTGTTTTTGCAACTAAGGCACAGCTGATGTCGGCCTATGCATCCTTCGCCGACCAGGAATTTGACGAGGCGGTAAATTCCCTTGAACGCTATATTGAACTCCACCCGGGCAACCGGGATATTGCCTATGCGTATTATTTGCGCGCCCTCTCCCACTATAATCAAATATCGGATGTGCGCCGCGACCAAGAAGCAACCGAGCGCGCCGTCATCGCCCTGGAAGAAGTCCGGCGACGTTTCCCAGAAACCGATTATGCGCGGGACGCAGAGCTGAAACTCGACCTCGCCCGCGATCATCTGGCGGGAAAAGAAATGGAAGTCGGTCGCTTTTATCTTGAGCGAAAAAACTACACTGCAGCCATCAATAGGTTCCAGAGCGTGGTCGATAATTTTGATACCACGACCCATGTACCCGAGGCGCTGCACCGCCTGGTCGAAGCGTTCAGCGCTATCGGTCTGATCAGCGAGGCCGAACAGGCCGCCGCAGTATTAGGGCACAATTACCCAGGCAGCGAATGGTATGTCGACAGCTATGAACTCGTCACCGGCGAAGAAGTTGCGATCGCCCCCGGTGCAGGGTTTGAAGAAGAAGAAGGCGGACTGATCGACCGAATTTGGCCGTTCTAGAAATCCTTATTCAGAATGCCGTGAGCGAAAGATGCTGAGTCATTTGACGATCCGCAATATTGTTTTGATCGACCGCCTAGATATCCCCATGTCGCCGGGCCTCGGCGTCCTCACCGGTGAAACCGGTGCCGGAAAATCCATTTTGCTCGACAGTTTAAGCCTCGCCCTTGGTGGCCGTGGCGACATAAAGCTCATTCGATCAGGCGCACCAAAAGCCTCAATTACCGCCGTCTTTGATCTGCCCCAAAACCATCCAGCGACGGCCATTTTGGCTGATATCGATATCAGCTCTGGCGACGGTGCCCTTATCGTGCGACGCACCTTGAGTTCAGATGGGCGCGGCCGAGCATTTATTAACGATCAACCGGTCAGCATAAATATGCTACGTCGCCTCGGTGCCGAACTGGCCGAAATTCAGGGCCAGCACGAACTCCATGGCTTGCTCGACCCAACGACCCATGCGCGCCACCTTGACGCCTTTGGTGATCTGGCGGCACAAGCGACCGATACCCAATCCGCTTATGCCGCCTGGCGGAGTGCAGAGAGTGCACTGGCCGAAGCAGAATCTGCACTTGAGAATACAAAGCGCGATGAGTCATGGCTCCGCGAAGCCGTCGCAAAACTCGAAGAGCTCGACCCGCGTGCAGGCGAAGATGCACAACTGGCCGAAGCTAGGCAATTCATGCAACACGCCGAAAAACTCGCCAGCGCGGTGCGCACGGCAGTTGGACAACTGATCGGCGACCGGGGCGCTGAGGCCTCACTACAAAAGGCATTGCGCGAATTGGAGCGCATGAGGGATGTCGGCGGGCCCGAGCTCCAAACAATTCTCGATACCCTTGAGCGCGCCGCGGCCGAAACGGGCGAAGCACTGCGCGATCTCCAATCGTTTGGCTCAAAAGCCGCCCTCAACCCGGCAGAAGCCGCCGCCACCGAGGAAAGGCTTTTTGCCCTGCGTGCAGCAGCCCGGCGACATAATGTCGATGTCGATGCCTTGGCCGAAGAATTGGAGGAGCTGCGTACCCGCCTCGCCGCCATTGATAAAAGTGATGAAACCAGCGCCCGGCTCGCCCGCGAAGTCGCCGCCAAACGCCGTGATTTTCTGGAAAGTGCAGAAACCCTTTCCACCGCCCGCAAAAGGGCAGCAAAAAACTTGGATAAATCCATCGGCGCGGAACTCATTCCCTTGAAGCTCGAAAATGCAGTGTTCCGTACATCCCTTGACCGCCTTCCAGAAGGTCAGTGGTCACAATCGGGCCTGGACGAAATCCGGTTTGAAGTTCGCACCAACCCCGGAAGCAATTTTGGCCCGATCGACAAAGTCGCCTCGGGAGGCGAATTGGCGCGTTTCATGTTGGCCATCAAGGTTGTGCTCGCCGTTTCCAGCCCAGCCCGCACGCTGGTTTTCGACGAGGTAGATTCCGGTATTGGCGGCGCCACCGCAGCCGCCGTTGGGCAGCGCTTATCTCTGCTGGCCCAAGGGCGTCAAGTCCTGGTTGTCACCCACTCTCCCCAGGTGGCGGCGATCGGAGACACCCATTTGCTCATTTCAAAAGATATCGACAGCACCTCTGCAACAACCCGGGTAACCGAAATTGGCAAAGAAAAACGACGGGATGAAATCGCCCGGATGATCTCAGGTGAACAAATTTCCGACGAGGCTCGTGCCGCCGCATCTGAACTCATAAAGGGAAACGGTCCCTTATGAGCGACAGCCAAGACAAGGTCGAGTTAACCCTCGCTCAAGCCAAGGCGAAACATAATTTTCTCGCCGTCGAGATTAGGTTGCATGCCAAGGCCTATTACGGCAGTGATGATCCGACCATAACCGATACTCAATATGACGCCTTGTTCAAAGACCTGCTGTCTTTGGAGGCCGATTTTCCAGAACTGGCGACACAAGACAGCCCCTCGGCCGAGGTCGGCGCGGCCCCCTCATCCGGCTTTGCAAAAATCACTCACCGCCATCCAATGTTATCCCTCGCCAATGCGCTCAACCCCCAAGACGTCAGTGATTTTTCGGGACGGATTGACCGCTTTCTTGGGCTCGAGGAAACCCGACAACTCGCCTTTGTCGCCGAACCCAAAATTGACGGCCTCAGCGCCTCGCTCATTTATCAAGATGGGCTTTATGTGCAAGGGGCCACCCGGGGGGATGGTCGGGTCGGCGAAGATATCACCAAAAATCTAAAAAGCGTCGCCGGAATTGCCCACCAGTTAACCGGAACCCCGGCTGGCCGGGTCGAAATACGCGGCGAGGTCTATATGGCCAAATCCGACTTTCTCGCCCTCAACGCGCACCAAGCCGAAATTGGTGGAAAGATATTTGCCAATCCGCGCAACGCCGCCGCTGGTTCTCTGCGCCAACTCGATATTTCAATTACTGCGTCGCGGCCCCTACGGTTTTTTGCCTACGCCCAGGCCGATGGGCCCTTGCCGCCGACCCATTGGGAAACACTGGCGCAAATGCGGCAATGGGGCCTGGCCGTCAACGAACTCACCCAACGGTGCGACACGGTCGAAGCACTGCTCGACGTCTATAATGGAATTTTGCAGGCCCGCGCGACCCTCGATTATGAGATCGATGGGGTTGTCTATAAAGTCGACCGGCTGGATTATCAGAACCGCCTCGGCGCGGTGGCGCGGGCGCCACGCTGGGCCATCGCCCACAAGCTCCCCGCCGAACAGGCTGAAACCCAACTCACCAAAATTGATATTCAGGTCGGTCGCACCGGTGCCCTCACCCCCGTCGCCCGACTTGACCCTGTTAGTGTCGGCGGTGTTGTCGTCGCCAACGCAACCCTGCATAACGAAGACGAAATCGCCCGCAAAGATATCAGGGTCGGCGACCGGGTGGTCATCCAGCGCGCCGGCGATGTCATCCCGCAAATCGTGTCGGTCCTTGATCAGAGCCGGTCCGATCGAAATGCGCCCTGGCAGCCACCAACGACTTGCCCGTGCCCCCTTAAAACCCCGACGGCCCGTGATGAAGGCGAGGCTGTGCGCCGCTGCACCGGCGACCTTGACTGCCCGTTTCAAGCGGTCGAACGCCTCAAACATTTTGTTTCCCGGGGTGCCTTCGATATCGAAGGGCTTGGCGCGACAAATGTTGAGACATTTTACGAAGACGGTCTGATCAAAACGCCCGCCGACATTTTCGACTTGGCGGAACGCCGCGACGAGTTGCTGGCCCGAGAAGGCTGGGGCAATACATCCGTCGATAATTTGCTCGCAGCAATTGAAGCACGGCGCGAAATTGGCTTCGAGCGGTTTATCTACGCTCTCGGCATTCGCCATATCGGTCAGGCCTCGGCACGCCTTCTGGCGCAACATTATGCAGAAAACGACCAATGGCGCGGGGCCATGGATGCCGCCCAGGATCGCGAAGGCGCGGCCTATCTCGAACTCGAATCGATCGACGGTATCGGGCCAGCAATGGCAAACGATATCCTGGCCTATATGAGCGTGAAAAAAAACCGGAACGAGCTTGACCGGCACGGGCAAAAATTGACCATTCTCGCGGCTCAACTTCCGACAAGCAGCTCACCAATATCCGGCAAAGTTATCGTTTTTACCGGGACATTGGAAAAAATGACCCGCCCCGAGGCCAAAGCAAAAGCTCAATCCATGGGGGCGAAAGTATCCGATTCCGTGTCGAAAAAAACCGACCTCATCGTCGCCGGCCCCGGCGCCGGATCAAAGCGAAAAAAGGCCGAAGCGCTGGGCATAGAAATCATCGACGAAGATGCCTGGATCACTCTGGCTAACGCGACCTTAAATTGATCCTAAACTTTAGAACGATCAAGAACGCATTATTGTGTACGCGGCTATCACTGGTGAATATAGGCGCGAAAGTACTCCGTCATAGGCGCAAACGGTGGCCCGTATTCTACGACATCCGAATTCCAAACAGATAGCCAGCCCAGGTTATTTTAAATTAAACGCATATGTGTAAGTGTACTCCGTGAATTTCTGGAGGCGTTTCAGGAAGTATTTGTTGAATTACTTATCACATGTTTTGGAGAGTATAATGAAGGCACTAGCAATTTTTTCGGTAGTTTCCATTTTTTCCGTATTCGGCGCACAACTTGTCTCTGCGAGCACTGGGCCTGGCATCGCCACGCAAGCCACGTTCGTTCCGGCTTTCGAGCAGGTTGTCTTTGTAAGCAGCTCTAACGGCCAAAGATGGAAATATTGCCGTCAAAGGGCTCACGATGAGGATTGGGATTGGGACCGGAATCGATTTCGGCTATGTCTGACGCACGGGAATTAGAATCATAACCTCAAAATGATGTCAGAGGGCGAACGTAAAAAATAATTGATGTTTGCCCCTGGCTCCCTTTAATTTACAAACAACGTCGTCGCGAAAATGCCCATTTCGGTCGGGATAAACGCCTTGCGATAAATATGTCCGAAACTTTTTCTTGAAAAACTTTGTCGATGACGGTTCTTTTAGCCAGCAACCGCAAAATCGAATATCAATGTCTTGATAACCCCGTCCTATATCTGCTGAAAACAAATTAAAGTGAGTCTGTGGCCGCCATCAGCCAAGTACGGTCCCCATCCTTGAGATGCGGTTCAATATCCGCCCAGACCCGCGCGTGATATTTGTCGACCCAGGAAATTTCCGCCGCTGTCAGCAATTCCTTGGCGATTAAGCGCCGATCCAGTGGCGCGCGGGTTAGCTCGTTAAGCCCGTAAAAGACGCGCCCGTCCTGACCGACCCCATCAAGCGCTACCACCTCGAGCAGATTTTCAATACGAATACCGTAGGCGCCTTCGAGATAATATCCCGGCTCATTTGAAACCACCATACCGGGTATGAGCGGTGCGTCAGATCCGACTTTTGCAATCCGGTGGGGGCCTTCATGGACGGCAAGGTAACTGCCGACACCGTGGCCGGTACCATGATCGTAATCGAGCCCCGCCTGCCACAAAAATTGGCGGGCCAAGGGGTCCAATTGACTGCCGCGGCTTCCCTTGGGAAAACGACAGGACGCAAGGGCAATATGGCCTTTCAAAACCAAGGTAAAATGGCGCCTCATTTCGTCAGACGGTGCGCCAATTGCCACCGTGCGGGTAATATCGGTCGTGCCGTCCGGGTATTGGGCACCTGAATCAACCAAATAGAGGCCTTGTTCAAGCACTGCATTACTGTCACCGTTAACCCGATAATGAACGATGGCGCCGTTTGATCCGGCTCCCGAAATGGTTGTGAAACTTAAATCACGAAACTTTGGATCCTCGCGCCGCTGAGTTTCCAATCGGTCTGCCGCGCCGATTTCATCGACACTGCCCGCAGGCTGTGCGTCAAGCCAGGCGAGGAACCGGGTCACGGCAACGCCATCGCGAATATGCGCCGCGCGGGTCCCGGCCAATTCGATCTCATTTTTAATTGCCTTGGGCAGGGTACACGGGTCACCAGCCTCATGGATCACCGCTCCGGCGCTCTCCAACCGATTATATATCCATGCCGCACCGGTATTTGGACATAAACGTATCCGGACTTTTTCCGCGCCCAAACTATCCAGATATCGGGCAAATTCACCGGGCTCCATCTGCATTACGCGTTCGCCCAAATGCGCGCTCACTTCGTCGTTCACCCGGCCACTATCGATGAAGAGACGGGCCAAAGGCCCATTTTCGCCGGTTTCAAGAGACGCGAAACACAAAGCCACGGGCGTATGATCGACATCGGTGCCGCGTATATTGAACAGCCATGCAATGCTGTCGGCATTGGTCAAAATGACGGCTCGATCGCCGTCTTTAAGCAGGCTATCGGCAATCCGGCGACTTTTTTCATCGAAGGACTGGCCGGAAAACTCGACTTCGTGGGCGGTTATCGGCCCACTCGGCGCCGCCGGTTGATCTTCCCATAAACCGTCAATTGGGTTGTCGACCATTGGCTGGAGCGTTGCCGGGCTGATCGTATCGGCAAGTTTTCTGAGCTGGTTCCGTGTATGCAGCCAGGGGTCATAACCAATGATCCCGCCGTCCGACGCCGCTTCCGCAAGCCAGTCGACAGACGAAATATCCGAAATATGACAGATCTCGAAAAATTCGTCATCAACTTCATTTGCCGCTTGAAGCGTGTAGCGCCCATCGACAAAAATCGCGGCCCGGTCCTGCAGATTGCCCCGTAGAACGACCGCATTTCCCGCCGATCCGGTAAACCCGGTCAACCACGCTAGTCGCTCTGCGCACGCTGGCAAATATTCCGATTGATGCTCGTCGGTATGAGGGACGAGAAATCCATCCACCCCGGCCCGAGCCAGAGTGTCACGCAAGCCCGAAAGGCGTGCGGAGGTTTTTGTTTGATCGTTCATATGTCGAAGCTAGGGGTGGCATCGGCCCTAAGCAAGTCCATAATAAACAAAAGATAGGACAGCAATATTTACCAGTTTTCGGCCATATATAGTTAATTATTTCAATAGCTTTCCGGTAGCCATGCATTTTTTGCATGCCAGAACTGCCAAAATAGCGCTGAGTAAATCAAAGTCCATCATCATATACAGTCGGTCACTAGGCGCCGCCCGGCCAACTCCTCCTCCCGGTTGATAAGCCGGGCGGTCGCCGAACCAGATAATTTTTGAAAAGGAGACCCTCATGGCGAACAGACTTGACCCCATTACCCAGGCAGCCGTCGATAATGCACGCGAGCTGGGTCTGGTTCTATCAGAACTCAACGAAGCCGAGATCACAGCCCGAGCCCACGCCTTGCGCGCCCAGGCTCATGCAGATCTTTGGAGCGCCCTTTTCCGCGCTATCGGACGTCTCTTTGGTCGTTCGCAAACGCGCACCGCAGCGACAGAAGTCAAAGCAACACCGACATTGGTCCAGGATATTTCTCAAGACCTCGTCGCCAATGGCGAAACCCGTCTTGCCGCGTAATTAGTCGGCAAATACCGGTTGCCAATTTAGGCGGACGGTGTGCGGCCTCGACCCCTCAGACGGTGTCGGCCGCCACCCCGTCTTTTTTTATGCAAAATCAGCGTCGTCCACCCGTCATGAATGACCCGCGCTTCAAGTGCCAATTTTCGGTGCAAATGCGGCGCCAGAACCTGGCGTTCCTGGTCGACCAGTAACCCCGACAGCACGGCTCTGCCACCGGGCATGAGATGACGGTCGAGGTCCGACGCCATATCGGCCAACGGGCCTGCCATAATATTTGCAATGATCAGCCCATATGGACCGGCCCGCCGCACTTGCGCGCCCGCGTAACCCGGCCCCTGAACAGCGACAATCTGACCGGCCGTGCCGTTTCGGTAAATATTGTCCCGGGCCGTTTCAACGGCAATTGGATCAATATCTGTGGCCAATATCGGTTGGGAGAATAGTTTTGCCGCGGCAATGGCCAAAATGCCGGTGCCGCATCCCATATCAAGAATTGGGCCGGGGGGCGGAATGCGTTGTTGGGCAAGTCGATCAAGGGCCATCAAACAGCCATATGTCGTTGAATGGCCACCGGTGCCAAAGGCGACGCTGGCGGTAATTTCTATTGCCGCCGGCCGGCGCGATTTTAGTTTTCCGCCCCCGTGTGGGCGGTGATCATTATCGTGAATATAAATTTGCCCGGCCAGAACCGGGGAAAAATTTGCCTGGCTGTTAGCCAGCCAATCTATTTGGGGCAGCAGCACTAAATCATATTCGGGAACTTTTTCGCCCACGGTCGCTGCCGCTTGCCTTATCGCGTCGTCAACCGCCCCGTTTTCGGGTTCGCCATCGGCGTAACAGTATATATGCCCGAGCCCGGTATGCTCTCCGACATCCATTCGCTGAACCGGGAACATTGGTTCCAACGCGGCGCAATATTGTTCGCCGTGCTGCGCCGGAACGACCAATTCGAGCTTCCAACACATGCTGGTCACAGAAAAAAATCCGCCCGCAAATTCAATGCACGGCCTCGACAAAGCTCGCCATGACCATTTTCCGTCCGGCCTTGTCGAACGAAATTTCCAGTTTCCCGCCCTCAACCGAGAGCACTTTCCCATAGCCGAACTTCATGTGAAACACCCGCTCGCCGACAATTTGATTCGCATCCTCATCGTCATAATGAGGATCAAAATGCTCGTCGGGTCCGGGGTCGGTGTCATATTGAACCAGTCCAGGGCTACGGGTTGGACGGCGGCGGGCGAAGGCAGGTCGTGCCGGCGCCAAATTACCCGACACCCCTCCTCCATACAGCCCCACATCGGCGTCTATTTCGATATGGTCGGCGTCAAGTTCATCGACAAAGCGCGATGGAATAGCCGACTGCCATTGCCCAAAGGTCAACCGATTGGCGGCAAACAGGATCATGGCGCGGCGTTTGGCGCGGGTGAGGCCGACATAGGCAAGCCGCCGCTCTTCTTCCAACCCGGCGTCGCCGGACTCGTCCAAACTGCGCCGATGGGGGAACAGATCCTCCTCCCAACCGGGTAGGAAAACCGTGTCGAATTCCAATCCCTTGGCTGCATGCAAAGTCATGATATTAACCTGGTCGGCCGAATTATCGCCGGCATTCTCCATCACCAAAGAAATATGCTCCAAAAATCCAGCCAGCGTTTCGAACTCACCCATGGCGACGATTAATTCTTTCAAATTCTCCAACCGGCCCGGCGCTTCCGGCGACCGGTCCATCAGCAGCATTTCCGTATAGCCGGATTCCTCAAGGATCATTTCGGCAAGATCGCTATGACCCAGCACTTCATTTGACGATGCAGCAGGTTCAACCCTGACCACCCCAATACCGCCTTCGGAGTGCACCGGGGCAAGCCCCGCCGCCGCTCGCCACCGCCCAAAATTTTCAACCAAAGCGGCCAGAGATTTAGCGGCCTTGGGTCGCAAATCATCGGTCTGCGAGATTTGCGTCGCGGCACGATAGAGGCTGGTTCCGCCGCCCCGCGCCGCTAAATGCAGAATTTGCAAGCTGGCCTCGCCCAGGCCGCGCTTGGGCTTATTGACGATACGCTCGAAAGCGAGGTCATCATCGGGTTGGGCAACGACCCTTAAATAAGCCAGCGCGTCGCGGATTTCCTGGCGTTCATAAAATCGCGGACCGCCGATAACCCGATAAGGAATTCCCAAAGAAAGAAACCGATCCTCAAATTCACGGGTCTGAAAGCCGGCGCGCACCAGCACCGCCATATCATTGAGCAAAATTTTTCCCGCCGACCGGCCGCCCCGATTGGCCGCTTCAACCTCGTCGGCAACAATTCGTGCCTCCTCGACCCCGTCCCAGACACCCCGCACAATGACTTTCTCGCCGCCGCTCTCCTTGGTCCACAGGGTTTTACCAAGCCGTCCATCGTTATTGGCAATCAAGGTCGAGGCGGCACCCAAAATATGTTCCGTCGAGCGGTAATTTTGCTCCAAGCGGATCACGGTCGCGCCGGGAAAATCCGTTTCAAAACGCAAAATATTGCCGACCTCGGCGCCGCGCCATGAATAGATCGACTGGTCATCATCGCCGACACAGGCAATATTTTGCCGCCCTTGGGCGAGCAGCCGTAGCAGCAGATATTGGGCGACATTGGTATCTTGATACTCGTCGACCAAAAGATAGTGGAATTGATTTTGATACTTGGCGAGAACGTCGGGATGTTTGGTAAATATCTCCAGCGGCGTCAGCAAAAGATCGCCGAAGTCGGCCGCGTTCAAGGTAATCAGCCGTTCTTGATATTCACCGTAGAGTTCAACGAGCTTGCCCCCGGCAAGGTCGCCTGCGTCGGCCTCATTCACCTTATCGGGGGTTAGGCCGCGATCTTTCCAGCGCTGGATAACTCCCATCAAGATGCGCGCCGGCCATTTTTTACTATCGATATTGCGCGCTTCAAGGAGTTGTTTTAGCAGCCGCGTCTGATCGTCGGCATCAAGGATCGTAAAGTCGGGCCGCAATTGCGCCAACTCGGCATGTTTGCGTAACAATTTGGCGCCGGTCGAATGGAAGGTGCCTAGCCACATCGACTCAGCAACCGGACCAACCATTGCCGTCACCCGCTCGCGCATCTCCCGGGCTGCCCGATTGGTAAAGGTCACGGCCAGGGTTTGCCACGGCTTGGCCTTGCCCTGGCGCAGCAGATGGGCGAGGCGCACCGTCAGCACCCTGGTCTTACCTGTCCCGGCCCCGGCAAGCACCAAGACCGGGCCATCCAGCGTTTCCACCGCCTCGCGCTGCACCTCGTTCAACGCATCAAGAAACGCCGCTGTCTGATCGATCTGTGCGGCGCTATTCAACATGATCTGGGACCGGGACGCCGGGCTCGTTTTTCGATGATCGGATCACCTGAAAGGTTTGCACATTGGTGACATGCGCCGCACCGGTCAGTTTGGTCGTCAACTCATTTTCATGCGCCGTATTGCGCGCCACCAATTTGAGCAAAAAATCACCTCCGCCGCGCACCATATGGCATTCGCGAACCTCGGGCCAACTTGCCGCCATTGTTTCAAACCCGGTCAAAATTGTTTCCGACTGGCTGTCGAGACCGACCACAGCAAGAAAAACGACCTCATAGCCCAATGCCTCGGGCGCTAGGTCGGCATGGATGCCGCGAATAAACCCCGCCTCCTGAAGGGCCCGCACCCGACGCAGACAAGGGGGCGCCGAAATGCCCGCCCGGCGCGCCAGTTCGACATTGGTCATGCGCCCATCGGCCTGCAAATCATGCAGTATGTGAAGATCTATTTTGTCGAGCTTAACGCGGGGGTTCTGCATTCGAGTATTGAACTACTTATAAATATGAAATGAGAGCGATTATCGTATCATTTTGAAATATTGTTTCAAAGCAACCAATGGCAAGGGCCGGTACGCCTTGAGTAGCGGATTACCCAGATAAATGCGATTCGCCACATTTTGCGCACTTTCAATATTGCCCTTGCGGCACACCCTCGTCATAGTCCCGCACATTATGGCAAAATCATCTCCCCTTCCCTCAACTTGGGTCGTCACCGACGGCACAATTGGCATGGAAAAGCAGTGCCTGGCACTGGCAAAAATGCTCGGTGTGACACCGGTGCAAAAACGCATCAAAATCCGCGCCCCTTGGCGCTGGTTGCCGCCGAAACTCTGGCCCCTGCCGCTGATGGCGCTTGCCAAGGCTGGGGAAAACAGCGCCCTGGCGCCGCCTTGGCCGGACTTGGTCATCGCGACCGGCCGCAAATCCGTTGCCCCGGCGCTGGCCATCCGGCGCCAGAGCGGCGGTGCGACATATTGCGTTCAATTGCAAAACCCCGGTGTCGACCCAAAGCAATTCGATCTTGTTGTCTGCCCCCAACACGATCAGCTAGAGGGCACAAACATAATGTCGACACTTGGCGCCATTCACGATGTTGACCCCAGTCAATTGGCGTCGGCCAAGACACAATTTGCACCGATTTTCGAGCCGCTGCGCCGACGCCAAATTGTTACCGTGGTCATTGGCGGTCCGAACGCCGTTTATGACTTTCCCGTCGCCCATGCCAAGCGTCTTGGCAGCCAATTGGCCGGACTTGCCCAAGCCCATGGCTTGGCGCTCGCGGTGACAACATCGCGACGAACACCGGCGGATGTAGTTGCGGCCTTGAAATTAGCCCTTCATAGGCTTCCGGGCGTGTTTTGGGATGCCAATCTGGACGCCAATAGCAAAGAGACATCTCCCAATCCCTATCTTGGCTATCTCGCCCACGCCGACTGGATCTTGGTTACCGGTGATTCCGTCAACATGGTTTCCGAGGCGGCCGGCACCGGAAAACCCGTCTATATCATCGACCTGCATGGTGGGTCGGAAAAGTTCAAACGCTTTCACACTGCGATGCGCAGTGCCAAAATTACCCGTTCCTTTACCGGTCGCCTTGACGAATGGCGTTATGACCTGCCCGACGATACGGCAAAGGTCGCCGCTCAAATCAAAGCGAACCTGGCGCAACGACAAGGGCCTCCGAGTTAGAATTTGACGTTCAAAGAAACTCTAGCGCATTGCATTTGCGCCCTGGCTGAGACATAAAGGCAGGGCTTGAGAGCATTTGAGCTGACCGTCTGGCAAACGCGGTCGCGTATGTGACGCTCCAGGTCGGCGACTTGTTTTTCATTGCTGCTAATTCGGGGGATGCGCGGCGCCATCATGTCTGTTCTCGACACCAAACATAGCTATGGGCAAAGCTTCGATTTTGCCCGCTTAAAGGCGAGCGAGCTCCGCTCCTCGCCGTTCAGTCATTTGATCGTTCCAGATTTCGTGCACGGTGATGCGCTCGAAGATATTCACAAAGATTTTCCCGAAATCGCCGGGCCCGGCAGTTTTCCCGTGACTGGATTGGAGGGTGGCCCCTCCTTCGTGCAGTTGCTCGAGGCGCTCCGCGGCTGCGAGATCACCGATATACTTTCGGAAAAATTTGACATAGATCTCGCCTCTCACCCGATCATGACGACAATTCGCGGACATTGCCGATCAACCGACGGTAAAATTCATATCGACAGCAAGGGCAAAATGATCACCATGCTGCTGTACCTGAATAAATCCTGGGAGGCCGATGGCGGTCGATTGCGATTACTGCGCCAGCCCGACAACATCGACAATTATGAAACCGAGTTGCCGCCAAATGCCGGCACGTTGCTGGTTTTTCGTTGTACCCCCGACGCCTGGCACGGTCACAAAGCCTATAGCGGGCCACGGCGCACAATTCAGCAAAACTGGGTCGTCAATAGATCCTATTTGCGCCGGGAAACAACCCGCCACCGCATTTCGGCATTCTTCAAGGGCCTGACCGGTGCGCCCGATGCAAAAACGTCACGCATCTCCGTCACCTCTGCCGACGGTTGATCTGCGAAAGGCAATAAACGTGCTCGACATTCAGACTTTTTCCAATAGAAGCGGTGGGTTTTCCTTTTTCAAAGCGGTGGGTCACCCGGCGGTTGCCGAGACCGCCAGGCAACTTTTTGCCGATTTGGAAAAGGCGGCTCAGGTCATCATCTATGACCCCCAAGGTTTTACCGGAGCGTTTGCCCAACTGCATGATTTGAGCCGGCTCAAAGTCAGCCATGTGCTCGTGCAAAATATCGAAGAAATCGGGCATGAAATATTAGGACGTACAACACAGCCGATTACCGATTTACCCGGTTTGACCAAAGAACCGACCGACGGCGTATTGCTCTGCATGGCATTTGATGCCGAGCGTATATTGGACCATATACGCCACCTTATTCCCGCCGGGATGCGGGTCGTCACCCTCGACGAAATGCGGATTAATGAGGACCGGCTCACCAACCGACGTCGTTATCTCGACCCATTGAATTTTGCCACGAATTTTGCATTTTTTCGCGATACTAATGAGCCGGGCGAAAACTTGCACACGGTGATTTTTACCGCCAACTACTGGCACGGTTATGGCGCCCGCGACATAAAATTATGGGCAATTCTGGTCGACCAAACAGGCTCCCAAATTGCCGAATGGACCCAAGATCTACCCAATTCCGCCGCGCCGATTGAAATTGACAGCCGCACGGTTCGCGATCGTTTCGGGCTCGATGATTTTATCGGCCAGCTTTTTCTCCATGTCATTGGGGTGCGCGGTCACGATGTCGTCAAATACGCCCTGGATATCCATGGCGGCAATGATGCAACCGGGGCGGCCCGACTATCTTGCACCCATGACGCCAATGCCTGGCCATCGGATCTTTTTGCCGGACTGCCTGCGCCTCGGGACGGAGAACGGGTTCTATTATGGATCCAAAACAGCCACCCATGCCCGATTCCATCGGGCGCGGTTGGCCTTAATCTGATGGGCGACGAAACGACCGTCCATATTGACCGAGTGGTCCCGCCATTTGGCACCTACCTGCTCGATGTGGCCGACCTATTGCCCGACGCATCCTGGCCGCAGCAAATTGAAATTCAGGCGGGAAAGCATGTTGTTCGGCCGCGCTACGAGGTGACTTATACCGGCGGCGGCGTAAAACGGCGGCGCATCGCCCATGTCAATGTCGAGCGCGACGATCTGGCCCATGATAAGCGGATCGCCGAAATTGGCAGCCTGATGGGAAAGAGCTATGTCCTTCCCGCACCGATTTTGCCGCCTAGCCAGTTTAAATCTTTTGCCCTACCGACCCCAATGGCCACATGCCAGCGCCGTCTTCCCCTCGCTTTGCTCGCCTATGACGCGGCGGGCAGCGAAATTGCCAGGCAGAATTTTGGCACCCTGCCCCGCGATCACGCGACCAGTTTGGACCTCGATGATTTGATCGGCACCAATAGTCTCTCGGCTGATGGTGATTTTGGGCATATGGAATTAGTTTATGATTTCGACCATGAAAGCGAGGGATCAGACGGGGTCGATGGCTGGCTCCACGCCCTCTTCCGCTATGAGGACCGGGCCACGGGGCATGTCGCCGAAACCAGTTTCGGTGCCCATATATTTAATACTGTTCTGGTTTATAAAAACGAACCCCAATCCTATGCCGCTGGCCCGCCGGGATTATCGACACGGCTGTTTTTGCGCCTAGCTAATGGGGTGGCCGAAGAAGATGGGCTCGATACGCAATGCCATCTTATATATGCTGCTTCGACACCTTGGCATGACCACTCGGCAACAACCCTCACACTCCATGACGGCGCTGGCGAAATTGTCGCGACCCGCGAAATTCAAATTCCATGCGGTGGGTCGCACCTATGGCGTTGTTCGGAAATGTTCAGCCTTGGCGAACGCAAAATGGCTGCCTCGAAAGGCGGCGCGGCCTATGTCCTTATCCGCGACACAAGTTGCCGGCTATTTGGTTATCACGGTTTGATTGCTAAGGACGATGCCGGGTTTAGTTTTGATCATATGTTTGGTTTTTAAAGCGGCTCGGCACGCCTCATCTTGTTCGGATGCCTTAGTGTCTGGCCCGAAAAGAATTGAGTAATTTCAGCGCGTTGTGATTCTCTCGTTTGTGTTGAAGCAAATGAGGGAACACCACATGTGGACTGAAATTACCCGTCCCCAATATGATCGTTCGACGCTGCGTTACGCAAGCGACATGACCGACGATGAATGGGCTGTGATTGCGCGGTTGCTACCGGCCAGAAAAAAACTGGGACGCCCGAGAACGGCGGTGCCGCGTGAAATTGTCAACGCGATCTTCTATATATCGCGAACGGGTTGCCAGTGGCGCATGTTGCCACGGGAATTTCCGCCGCGCAGCACCGTGCAAAGATATTTCTATATTTGGCGTTCGGACGGCACGTTGAAAGCGATCAACCATCTTCTTTTGATGACAGCCCGCGAGGCTGAAGGCCGGGACGCCAGTCCATCTGCCGGAGTGATCGACAGTCAGTCTGTGAAGAGCACCGAAAGCGGCGGTCCTCGGGGCTTTGACGCGGGCAGGAAAATCAACGGCCGCAAGCGTCATATCATTACCGATACCGGCGGATTGCTGGTCGGTGCCATGGTCCACGAAGCCGATATTCAAGACCGGGACGGTGCCCCGGCGTTGCTGGCTTCGATCCGTTCGGCCTTTCCCTGGCTGCGTCATGTCTTTGCCAACGGCGGATATGCTGGACCGAAACTCCGGGCCGCAATCGCTAAACTTGGGAAATGGACCTTAGAAATCGTCAAACGCTCGGATGCGGCAAAGGGCTTCGTCCTGTTACCAAGACGATGGGTCGTCGAGCGCACCTTCGCATGGCTCGGTCGCAACCGTCGTCTCGCAAAGGACTTCGAGGCTTGCATCGAAAGTGCCGAAGCCTGGATCATGATCGCCAGTATTCAGATCCTCATTCGAAGAATCGTAAGAACTTGAAATTACTCAAATCATTTCGAGTCAGACTCTTAGGCAATTCTTAACCTTTGCAGCCCTATCAGTATAGTCCCATAGATTTCTTTGGCGACATTCAGCATGGCGATAGACACACCTGCCCAGACTAAGAATTTGGTCGATACCTTGTCGGCGAAAAAAACCATTAGTGCCAGGGATGTGGTGGATTTGCGACGTCTGGTATTTCCCGATGGTGTCGTCAGCACCGCCGAGGCGACCGTCATTTTTCATCTCGACACGGCGTGTGGCGATAAAGATCAGAGCTGGTTTGATTTCTACGTCGAGGCCCTAACGGATTTCTTTGTCTGGCAATCCGAGCCACGTGGCTATGTCGACGAAAGTCTGGCCGGACTTTTGTTGCGCCACATTGCCAAGGACGGTCATATCGATGAAATGAGCGAACTTGAACTGCTAATAAATATTGTTGACCAGGCCACCTCTTGTCCGGAGCAACTTGCACTTGCGGTGCTCGAGGCGGTTCGCGAAAGCATCCTCAATCCAAAAACCGCCGCCTACGGATCGAACCGAGCACCGGCCCACGTAACGGAAGCCGACGCCGCAATCATACGCAAAGTCATTCATGCACCGGGTGGCGACGGCAGCATCGTCGTTACTCGACGCGAGGCAGAGTTTATTTTTGATCTCAATGACGCCTTGGTCGACGAAAACAAGGTCAGCGAATGGGACGATGTTTTCGTCAAAGCGATCGCTTGTCACCTGACATCATCCTTGCCCAAACCGATGCCAATGACGGCAATCGCCGAGATTAAGCGGCAGGCCTGGCTCGACGAAAAACCGACCCGCGGATGGATGCTACGCGGCATCGGTCAAGCATTCGGCCATCGAGACATACCGTTTGCCGAGGCCTGGCGTGAAATTGATCCGCTCGGCGTACAACAGGCGAGAGAATATCGAGAGGCCGAAGAAGCAGGTTTGCGCGCCGCCTATGCAAACGAAACAGTGGAACGCGACGAAGCCGCCTGGCTAAAATCGCGATTGGAGCGCGACGATATCCTTTGTGCGAACGAGCAAGAATTGCTGAAATTCATCAAAGAGATTTCACCCAAAATCGACCCGGCTCTAGAGCCCCTGTTTCAAAAATTCGAAATCTAAACGCCCGTTCAGCCTGCTGAAGATCAGCTGAACAACCCCTTCAGATCAAGTTCAAGTTTCCGCCACTAAGGTTGCATCATTCAATTCCACTGATTTCGTGGGAACCGGGTGTGAAGACCTTTATCGGGAGACTGAACATGAACTCGCAAAAACTGAAAACCTCACTGAAATTCGTCGGCTGCGCACTGGTCGCCGGAACCATCGCACTCTCGAGCGTCACTGCGTCGGCGCAGGGTCGTAATGGCCGGGACGGTCGGGGTGACCGGAACAGTCAGCCGCAAGTCGATAACGTTGTAACCCCGGGCATCCAATTCCGCGGTCCTATTTTTCAAAACCGCCGACACCAACGCCCATTCGCCGACATGCCCCGAGGCAATGATCGCCGCATCATCCGGTGGTTGGCGGAAAAACCTTTGCGCTGGCATGTTCGTATGAGCCGAGAATTCCCGCGCCCTTACGCCAACCGCGTCGCCCCTCACCTCAGAGATATGCCGCGCCGATGGCAGGTCCGCATGCATGGCCAATACCATAGCTGGTATCAATATAACGTGGCCAGAAGCCATCGCTTAATCGGTGGAAACCGAGGTCGAGGGCGGGGTCGAGGCCACGGTCGTGACCACAGCCACAGCAATGTGCGCGATAGCGGGCATGATACCCACATCATAAATAGCACGCCCCCACCCCAGGGTCGCCCCAACACAAATTGGCCTCGGCGCGGCCAAGCCCCAAGCCTGGTAACAGCCAACCACAGCACTCCGGGTGGCCAGAATTGCACACTAAACGCTGGGACCGCTTTGGGCGCCGCACTTGGCGGGCTGATCGGCTCCCAAATCGGTGGTGGCAACGGCAGGCTGGCCGCAACAGCCGCCGGCACCTTCATTGGCGCGACATTAGGAAGTCGTGAGGGGTGTCGATAACAGCTCGCGCAAGAGGCGCAAGAGGCAATTGTCCCTCTCCTCGCAATTGCCTTTACCCGGCCCCGCGCCCACGCGGGGCCGTTTTATATCCTCCGGTAAAAATTTGGGCTTATGTCAAACCAGTGAGGCGTCGCAATTCATCTTCAATTCCCGGCCCCCCGCCCAAAATGGGATTGCCGTCGAGCAATCCATCTCCGGCAAGAAAGTCATTGGTCCAGCCACCCGCTGCCTGGATGATGGCAATTCCGGCGGCGCAGTCCCATGAATTAATGTGGGCCTCGTAATAGCCGATGATGCGCCCGCACGCGACATAGGCCAGCATCAGTGCCCCCGACCCATTACGATAAAACATGCCGCCGGCATCCAAAAATGGCTTTAGAAAATCATTTATCGGCGCACTATCCAGACGGTGGGAGTAACCAAAACCGAGCATCCCGTCCTTAATCGATTTTGCATCGCTGACACAAATCGGTTTGCCGTTCAATGTTGCGCCAACACCGATCTCTCCGGCGTAAATTTCATCGGCGCAAGGATCGTAGATCGCGCCGGCAACCACTTGTCCATTGGCGACAATTCCAATCGATACGCACCAACTGGGGATGCCCGCAACGAAACAAGCCGTGCCGTCAATCGGGTCAATAATCCAAATAACCTCGTTTCCAGATGCCCCCTCGACCAGGCCATATTCCTCGCCGAGCAACCCATCTTCGGGAAATTTTGCCGCAATCGCTTCTTTCACCCAAACTTCAGTTTCACGATCAACCTGGCTCACCATATCTTGGAGGCCTTTTTTCTCTATCGTCAACTTGTCGGGATTTTCGAAAAACTTCAGCGCCTCTTTTCCCGCTTCTGTCGCTATTTCTACCGCTGCATCGAGCCTCGCATTGATATCAACCGCCATCGCTTGGTAACTCCTTGCTCGAACAAAAGGGTAACGAGCCTGCTTCCAGGCCCCAAAATTTTTCAAATTTCGTAAGTACCGACCGGTATATTCGGGTCGGACATCTAAGGTCGAACCAGGGCAACCCCGTGATCACGCAGGCTGATCGATCCCTCGGTATTTTCCGGCACGAGTGCCTTTACATCATGGTCAATGACAAAAAGGTCGCCCAGCTCGGTGGTGATTCTATATTCAAGATGGCTACCCAAATATGTCGCCTTCGAAATCTTTGCAGCAATCGCCTCAGGACCAGCAGCTTGAGGGCCAAAATGAATTGAAATCGGGCGGATCGCGACGTCGGCCTCCCCCGGCTTTAACCCCAAGCTCGGCATACGGCGCTCCAGTCCGGCGATTTTGACCACCGCCTCATCACCATCGACTTTAATGATTTCACCCTTAACAAGATTTGCATCACCAATAAAATCGGCAACGAACTTATCATAGGGCCGCTCGTAAAGTGCTTCCGGGTCGCCCTCTTGCGCAATTTCGGCGTTCCGCATAACAATGATTTTGTCGGAGACAGCCAAGGCCTCCTCCTGGTCATGGGTCACGTAAATTGTGGTCAGGTTTAGATCCTGCTGCAGGTCGCGAATATCCTCGCGCACTCGGCGACGCAATTTTGCATCCAGGTTTGATAAAGGTTCGTCAAACAGCAACACTTTCGGCTCAAGCACAAGTGCCCGCGCCACCGCGACCCGTTGCTGCTGGCCGCCGCTGAGCTCGCTCGGCAGGCGAGTGCCATATCCCTTTAGGTCGATTTGCGCCAGCGCCTGTTCGGCCTGCTCGTGCGCCAAGGCCTTGGCTGTTCCACTGACCGTCAAACCGTAGGCAACATTTTCGACCACCGTCATATGGGGAAACAAGGCGTAAGACTGGAACACCATACTGACATCCCGATCAGTAGCCGGCGCCGTGCTCACATCCTCCCCATCGATAAATATTTTACCACTTGTTGCCATTTCCAAGCCGGCCACCAAGCGAAGGGTCGTCGTCTTGCCGCAACCAGAGGGGCCGAGCAAGGTGACCAACGATCCCGGCTCCACAGTGAACGAGACGTCGTTTACCGCCCGGACTGTTTTGCCATAAACTTTTGACACGCCCTTAAAAACAACCGACGCGGCCTTATTAGACGCAGTCATCCTGCCAACCCTTCCACCTGTGGCCCCACTTTAGCACCGACCTTTCGCCGCCCAAGTTGGCGCTCGCCAACCAACAACTGAAATATCAGAATCACCACCAGCATGACCAAAATTAAGACCGAGGAATATGCGATAGACATTCCAAAATCACCATTTTCAACACGTCCGATAATAAACGACGTCGCAAGATCATATTTTGCACTAACCAAAAATATAACCGCCGACAGAGCCGTCATTGCACGGACAAAACTAAACACCAAGGCGGCGATAATCGCCGGGCGCAGCAGGGGCAAAATGACCTTGCGCATGGTGGTGAAACTATTCGCCCCTAGGGTTAATGAAGCCTCATCCAAGCTCTTGTCGATTTGGCTCATCGACGCGATACCAGCCCGCACCCCGACCGGCATGTTTCGGAAGATGAAACTGATAATGAGAATTGCCGCTGTCCCGGTAAGTTCAATCGGCGGCACATTAAAGGCCAATATGTAACTAATACCAATGACGGTTCCTGGAATGGCAAAACTCAGCATAGTGCCAAATTCAAACGCATTCTTGCCGGCAAAATTTTGCCGCACGATCAAATAGGCCGTCAGCAGTCCGATAATCGCGGTAAGCGGTGCCGAGGTCAGGGCAATCCAAATCGTTGTCCAGAAACTGTCCCAAGCCAGACCGCTAAAGACCAACCCGAATTTCCCCGAGGTAATCGAGAAAGCGTCGACATAGTGGCGGAAAGTCAGTGTGTTATCGCGCCCCAGCAACTCGACAAAACCGCCCGCAAGGATCGTGACATAAATGATTACTGTAATGGCCGCCCACGGAATAGCGGTGCCAAAACACAACGCTTTGATCCGCCCCGGAATTTCCACCGGCACCCCGGAATCGCCCTTGCCGGTAACGGTCACATAAGATTTTTTGCCAAGCCATAACCGCTGGGCAGCGAATGCCGACAAAGTAAACGCGAGCAGTACTATGGCCAATACCGCCGCCCGCCCGGGATCGTTTCTGGCCCCAATGACGGCAAAGAAAATATCCGTCGACAGGACGTCATAGTTTCCGCCCAAAACCATAGGGTTGCCGAAATCGGCCAAACTTTCGATAAAGCCCAGCAGAAAAGCATTGGCCAGCCCCGGCCGCATGAGCGGCAGCGACACGGTAAAAAATGTCTGCAATGGCGTCGCCCGCAAGGTCTGTGCAGCTTCCTCCATCGACGGGCTAACCCCTTCGACAACACCGACTAGTACCAAGAACGAGATTGGCGCAAAGGCCAGGGACTGGGCAAACCAAACGCCGGTTAATCCATAAATCCAGCGCGTCTGCGGAACCCCAAAGACGTCGGACATGAAGGCGGTAAACACGCCACTGCGCCCAAATATCAAAATTATCGCCAAGCCAATGACAAAAGGCGGCGTAATGATCGGCAAGACGGTCAGCACCCGA
This sequence comes from Alphaproteobacteria bacterium, assembly GCA_021774575.1. Lineage (GTDB taxonomy): Bacteria > Pseudomonadota > Alphaproteobacteria > UBA6615 > UBA6615 > JAJFIX01. The sequence continues at coordinate 446,793 of JAJFIX010000031.1, forward strand.
AGAAGTTTTTTAGCCCGGAACCGGGTGCGCACGGCAATGAGAGCAAACGCTAACCCCAGTAAGGTCGAGGTGACACCTGTAAGTATCCCCAGCAATAATGAATTCCAGGCGACACCACAGCGCACGCCGCTGAAGAACTGGCCGGTCGCCACCCCATCGACATCGTGAATACGATATAGGCAGTCAAATCCCCAAATCCGGTCGTCGAATATTTTCGACAGAAAAACTGAAATTGAATAGAGCCCATCTCTATCTTGGAGCGCGCTGGTCAAAACACGGAAAACGGGGAAAAATATAAACACCGTGATGACCGCGATGACAAAGCCGATCGCCCCGACAACAAAAACATCACCGTTGATCAACCCACGGGCCGCGAGGCCTTGGGTAAATAAGAAGAGAAAGGACATCGCCATGAAGGCCGCGCCAAAACCCATCCCGTCTTGGCGCAATTCGGTGGCATCGAATATCGCCCGGAGCGGCGGAAATTCCCAACCATCAATGCCGATTGTGAAACCTTGTGCAACCAGCCAGACCATGCCGCCAGCGCCGGCGGCAATCAAAATATTGGCATAAAGAGGATCGGATTTTGGCCGAGTGAGCGCAAACATCGGCGCCACAAGCGCCAGCCCCATCGGTGCCAGCCACCAGGGATTACCAAACAAAATCCCACGCGTAAAGGCGGAGGCATGCTCAGGGTTAAGCGGGCCACCTTCGATCAGCCAAGTCATCGACCAGAAGCCGCCATCGGCAACATACCATGGCAGCAGCAAATATCCTGCCCAGCCGAGGCCAAGCCAATAGGCCAGTGTCCGGTTCACCAAACCCCCCAATACTCAAATAGAACAAATTGATAGGGGCCGATGCCGACCGGCACCGGCCCCATAGTAACAATTAACCGTAGAGATTAGCGCGGCAGTGAGCCAACTTCATCGTCCCAACGCTGCAACAGGCGCGTCCGCGTATCGGCGGAACCGTAGGTTACAAAGTCGTAATCGATGAGATTAATCTGTGACAGATCCGGTGCCGCTTCTGGTGGCGATGCACTGGCATTGGACGGAACCTGGAACGCTTTGGCGCCTTCCGCCAGTTCCTGGGTCTCGGCCTCAAGTGCCCAGTCATAGAAGGTGCGAGCACTTTCCGGATTGGGGCCACCCTCGATGATGCTCATGGATCCAACTTCAAAGCCGGTTCCTTCTGTCGGTGAGACGATCACGATCGGAAAGCCGTCCACAACCTGGGTTACCATGTCGTGCTGGAAGACAATGCCAATTGTCGTCTCGCCGCGAGCCGCCGCCTTGATCGGTGCGGAACCGGACTTGGTGTACTCGTTCATATTGGGGTTCCACGCGATCATCAGCTCAAAAGCTGCGTCCTCGCCCAAAATCTGCACCAACGTCGCCAACGTGGTATAAGCCGTGCCCGAAGAGTTCGGGTTGGCCATCTGTATTTCGCCAGCATATGCAGGATCGGCAAGATCCGACCAAGTTGTCGGCGCCGGCAGGCCCTTCTCGGCCAGCAATTCGCTGTTATAGCCAATGCCCAGTGCGCCGGTGTAGATACCGACGGTCCGGTTATTCGCAGCAGCCGCCTGATTAAGGGCAAAATCTGCCAACTGACTGGCGTTCGGCGATACATACTCTGCCGTCAAACCTTCTTCCGCAGCTTGAAGATGGGGATCACCCGTACCGCCCCACCAGACATCACCCTGGGGATTGCGTGATTCAGCCGTCATCTGGGCCAATGTCTCGCCAGAACTCTTCCGTTGCATCGCAACACTTATGCCGGTTTCTTTCTCAAATTCCTCGACCATCACCTGGCACCATTCGATTTGTACACTGCAGTACAAAACCAAATCGTCGGCCGACGCTTGAGGGGCAGAAAATGCCATCGAAGCGCCAAATAGCGCGCCGGCGGCGAGTAAGCTTTTTTTATACATGTTTCGTTTCCTCATTCATGGCGGATACGCAAAGTTACGTTCGACCGCATAGATCCGACGTGCGGACGAATTTACTAACTTTGCATTTCCAGCAATGTGTATGTCGTTTTTTTATACCGGTCCGTCGATGGCCGGCCCATTTTTACAATTGCGGTTAGCTTAGTCGCGTGAATTTTGGCCAGCAAGCATTAATGTAATCACACGATTGTGAGTTAAGATTCGAAAAACATTTGAGAATGCGAAGATATAATTGCATATCGAAAAACGCAGGATATGACGATATTCACCGCTCGAAATTTTGTCAGGCGTCGCCCCGTTTGACCCAGGGAACCCGCGCAAAGGCAACCCCCTCCTCATTCAGGTCTTTAGCCTCGTCATTCGTCGCCTCACCATAGATGCCCCGGGTTTCGGCCTCGCCATAGTGAATTTTACGGGCTTCTTCGGCAAAGCGATTACCAACATCCTCACAGTTTTTTTCCACCGTTTCACGAATCGCATGCAACGCCTTGTGCATATCTTGCTTTGATCCATCGCGGCGGTCCAACGGTGGTGTGCCTTGCGTGCTTTTGGCCGAAACAGCCGGCGCCATCGGCGCCTTATTGATTTTGAAATCGTCACATGCCGGACACGCAACTTGCTTGCGCTTACGCTGCTCGTCAAAGGCGGTTCCCGACTGGAACCAGCCTTCAAACTCGTGATCGTTTGAGCAAATTAAATTAAAGAGGATCATTTAGTCACTCACTCCAATGCCCCGACTAGCCAATGCCCCGACCAGAACGTCAAAATGCCGAAACTTCAAATGAATAGAAACCATATCTTGCCGTTCGCATAAAGCCTATATGGATATTGATGCGTCGGCGCCAGCTCAACCTAGCTCAACAGTGCAATGACGTCGTTTAAACCCGTCATAAATTTGGTGCCCGATGCCCCCCTCTATTCAACCGCCGTCAAATTGGATCACGCGATTTGCAGATTTGGTGCCCAAGGGCGGACCGGTTCTCGACCTTGCCTGTGGTGGCGGACGACACACCCGTTTTTTTGCCAACCGGCAACATGAAATTACCGCCGTTGATATTAATGTCACCGCGGTCGCCGGCATGCCGGGCAAAATAAACTGCATCGAAGCAGACCTCGAGCAAGGCCCGTGGCCTCTCGCGGGCCGCACCTTTGCCGGTGTCATCATCACCAACTATTTGTGGCGGCCACTGTTTCCCGACATCGCTGCCGCTGTCGCCCCCGGCGGAGCGTTACTCTATGAGACCTTTGGCCGGGGCAATGAAAAATACGGTCGACCGAGCAATCCAGATTATCTGCTGGCTCCGGGTGAACTCTTGTTTTTGACCGAGTTCGGTTTTCAAATTATCGCCTACGAGCATGGTATTCAGACCAATTCCGACACCAGCGCCTGGTCGGTGATTAGCCGCATCGCCGCAGTCCGCGATGATGAATTGCGCACGATCAGCCAGTAGCAGGAAAGCAGCAATGATACAGTTTTTGTCTTGGCAATTGGACGACCAAACCTCGACCGATCAATTCGTCATTGATACGAATCCGGCACGCCTGGACATCGAAATTATGCATGGCTTTCTAAAAGATGCGTATTGGTGCCGTGACATCCCGATCGAGACTTTGCAGCGCGCGGTCAACGGGTCACTTAATTTCGGCCTCTACACCGAAAGCAAATCTGGGCCGGTGCAGGTCGGATACGCAAGGGCCGTAACGGACCGGGCGACATTTTCCTATCTATCAGACGTGTTTGTACTGCCACCTTGGCGCGGTCGCGGCTTTGGGCGTTGGCTGGTTGAATGCGCCCTCGCCCACCCCGAATTGCAAGGGCTGCGCTCATGGATGCTGGCAACCTCGGACGCCCACGATCTTTACCGCCGGCTCGGATTTACATCCTCTACCGACGGCAAAATCATGACCAGAACCGACCTGGATATTTATCGCCAAACCGAATAGCCAGGGTCAGACTCTGAAACTTTCATGGGACCGTGCGTCACCGATAATATTGGGCGCGTAGTTCATCCATTTATCTTGATAATATCTCTCCCGCATATCGCCGTCTGATTTTCGATTAAAGGTCAGAAAGATATTACGACGCCCCCTGCTGCTCTCATTTGCCGGCGAGCCATGGGGTACATAGGAATCAAAAAATATGACGTCCCCCGGATTGGCCTCCAACAACTCATAATCATCGACAGGCTGGTAGGGCGGGTCATCATAGGTCAGAGGCTTCCATTCCTCCGACATCAAATGTTTTTCATAGTTTCCCGATTTAAGAAAACTCAGGGCCGCATTGTCTTTCCGGTTTTCATCGACCACGATCGCCATGGTGAGAAACATATCACAATAGGCGTTCCAACCCGCCGCCTGATCTTGGTGCAGCTTGTCGGCCCGGCACCCCGGCGGTTTGTAATTTATTTTTTCTTTAAATAACACCGGTGGCTCGCCGAGCAACTGGGTTAGGGAGTTGATCGCGCTTGGGGGCAACAGCAGTTTTGTAAGATCGGGATTTAGCTCGCCCAAGAAATGCTCGATGCGGACGATGACGTTTTCATCGGTTACCGGACTGCGCTCAAAATACATCGCCTCGCCATCTTCACCCGGATGCTTGATCGCCATCTCATCTAGATAGTTGGAAACTTTCTTCATCACAGCCGCGTTGAAAACACTCCCCAACACGACAAATCCTTTATCTTGAAATGTTTTGATCTGCTCTGCGTTCAGGCCCATTTTCGCCTACTCCTCATTTAAACGCATTGTCCCCTATACGCATTGTCCCCCGTGCTACATCCCCCATGCTAATTCTGTTAGGCCAATTCCCAAGTGTCACCCCAATCCGAGGTCACATAATTTATGATGATCGACCGTCGCACGCCCTTGACCGGATTATGACCGACGCCGTGCCAAGTGTTCTTGCCCGGAATAAAAATGACGCCTTTATTTTTCCCGTAAGGTGCCGACCCGACATATTTGAAATCCGGTGGGCCTTCCAGAATATCGGTTCCCGCACCAGTCAACCCAGGATCATCAGACAAATAGACCAGCATGGTAAATTTTTTGACCGATATATCCGTGTGCGGCTCGAGCCAGAAACCATCCGTATCCTGGCAATATTCAATTCTTAAATGAGTGTCGGTGAGGTCGGCCCCGGTCGTTTTTTCAATGGATCGCACTGTGTCGGGATCAGTGAAACCCTCAACCACCCGACGGCAAACCGCATATTTTTGTTGATTTTCCGGCGTAAAATATATCCGCAGAGCATTATTCGATTCCCTCCGGCCATTAAACGTCGCGCCTACCGGCGGCGGAAATGGCAGATCAATAATGGCGTCGCAACACTCTGCTGGCAGCGGGTTTTGCAACAACCAATGATCATAGGGATCCGTGTTGTGAGGTGCTGCTTTAAGGCATGTCAGAAAATCATGCGCGACCTCATTTATCCCAGAAGTTACACCAGGAGTAGCAATTGCCGGCGATTGGTTCATCGGTCCATCCTCTACGCAAAGGGGTTGAGTTTTTTGAGTTTTGCCGAAAAACGGTGGCGCCCAAGATCATGGTCCAAGGCCGCCTGGGAGGTCATCCAATTGAACATCACGTACCGTCGCTCGCCGACATAGGGCGCATGCCCGTGCCAGGAGTTTTCGGATCGGAGGAAGGATGCCAGGGTGCCGCCACTCGGCGGGATCTCGGCTGCAAATTCGTCCAGCTTGTCGGGACCGCGCAGCATCCGCAACCGACCATCGCCCTCATCCCACAGCTCATTGAGATAAAGCAGGCAGGTGACGAATTTGGTTTTCGCATCGTTATGGATACGGCCATCTTTCTTTTGCGCTTGGCCGCGTACAGTGATCATCAGGGGTTTATCGGAAAGATCGACGTCGTATTTATCCGCCAGAATATCTTCCAGTTCGGAACTTCTAATATCTTCGATCAGCTCGGCGAATGCCGGTCCATAGGTGAGGGTGGAAAGCGGAAAAATCCCCGGTTTTTGGATGACCGGAAAATCCGCTCGGACCGCGGCGAGGTCGTCTGCCGCCAACGCGCCCGGCGTGGCGAAAAACTGAAAGGGCTCACAGACCGTGTCCGTCCGCGCGATAGCGCCAAAGTCGAGCAAAGCAACTTCCCCAAAACCCACGCGGATCGTCGGATCGCAAATAGCGATATATCCGCGTGGAGGGGAGACTAGGTCAGTACGCGCACCAAACTATTGATTTGCATCAAAACTCGTAAAAAAAACTGTTTGCTAGCTGATGCCAAGCAGTGGATCGAGTTCTCCACGCGCGTCAAGGGCGGCCATATCATCGTAGCCGCCGACATGTTTAGTCCCGATAAAGATCTGGGGAACCGATGTGCGACCACCGGCCCGATCCATCATTTCGCGCTTGCGGCCGGGCCGCATCATCACATCGAATTCCGTATACTGGATGCCTTTTTGCTTAAAAAGTGCCTTGGCAGCATGACAATAGCCGCACAGCATGCTGGTATAAATTTCAATTTTGGCCATCGTCCCGCGCTTTCTATAAAGAATTCGACAATAATTCGCCTCGCTTATATAGGGATACCGCCCCGCCCCGCCACATCAAAATTTCGCGACCGCTCTACCCTCACGCCGATCTGACGACCCGGGCCAAGGTCAGCGCATAGACGGCCTGGGCATCGCCTTGTTGCAAGATCCGGGTGCATTCGGTCAGGGTCGCGCCGGTCGTGTGCACGTCATCGATCAGTATAACTCGTTGCCCCTCCAACCGGTCACGGTAACGCTCATTTAGACCGAAGGCCCCGCGAATATTTTTCTCCCGCATGCCTGCGTGTCCCCCCTGGACGGGCGTATTGCGATGCCGAACGAGAAGGTCTGGAATTACGGTTAACTCGAAGTCACTGCGGTGGGCCGCAATATCTTTGACCATTGCATAGGCAAGCATAGATGCCTGGTTGTAGCGCCGCGTGAGCAGCCGTCGCCGGTGTAAAGGAACCGGCGCGACAATGATCGATAGCACGCCCGGATTTGAGCCCAGGGCCGCCGTACACAGTCCACCGAGCCATTTGCCGAATAGCGGCGCGCCATGAGTTCGATCGGCGTGTTTGAACCCAAGGATTAGATCGCGACCGCCGCCGTCATACCGCATCACCGCCCGCGCCCAGTCATAGGGTGGCGCCTGGCGCGTACACGGACCACACAGCGCGCCCTCACCTCGATCAAATTCGAATGGAAAACCACAAATTGCGCATTGGGGGGCGCCAAGAAATCCAATTTCTGCCCACGCCGCTGCACTCAATTGCCCCGCCTCGGCAACCGGCGTTCCCGTGGCTAGGCAACGCGGTGGCAAAACCGTATTAAGTGCATGTGTAGCACCGGCGCGCGCCAGTCTTTCGGCACGCAACCACCGACCAGCATTAACAATCTTAGATACGTCCTCCCCCATAGATTGCATCATAACATCTATTTTCCTTTTTGGTGTAATGAATTATGGTCCCGCCATGCCTATAGACGATATATTTGATCGCCCGACATTGCGCCGACGGCGCGACCGCGCGGCCGCCTCCTCGACTGAGAGTTTTTTTCTGATCAGCGAAGTCGCGGCACGCATTGCCGAGCGCGTCGGCGAGGTTAATCGCCAGTTCCCATTGGCCCTGGACCTTGGATGTCATCGCGGCGAATTTGCCGCCTGCGTCGCAGCCAACGAGGCGGTAAATGAGCAAATCGCTACATTGGTCCAATCCGATCTCTCTGCCCCTATGGCGATGGCTGCCGGCGACACCGGTCCGGTACTCGCCACAGACCCAGAGGCACTGCCCTTTCGCGCCGGCAGTTTTGATTTGATCACCAGCGTCCTTGACCTCCATGCAGTCAATGATCTGCCCGGTGCGTTGCTTCAAATCCGGCATGCGCTCAAACCCGACGGGTTATTTCTTGCCGCCCTATTCGGGTCCGGGACCCTGGCCGAATTGCGTCAATCTTGGCTCGACGCCGAAGCGGCGCTGAAAGGCGGTGCATCGCCACGGGTCGCCCCGTTTGCCGAACTCGGTGATTGCGCCGCTCTGCTGCAACGGGCCGGTTTCACCTTGCCCGTCGCCGACAGCGACCTCATCACCGTATCGTACGAAAACCCGCTTCATTTAATGGCCGACCTAAAGGCTATCGGCCAATCCAATCCCCTTACCGGGCGCAACCGAACGCCGGTGACACGGACTCTGCTGAGCGAAGCGGCGGAACGCTATTACACCGGATTTTCCGACGATGAGGGCCGCGTCCCGGCCAGTTTCGAGATATTATTTTTGACCGGCTGGGCCCCGACCGAGCTTTAGCCTTAAACCAAATCGCGCAGCGGCGGTATGAGGCCGATATCGGCCTCGGGCATTGGATAGGCGCGCAAATCCTTCGGCCTGACCCAGGCAAGTTTTTGTCCCTCACGGGGCTGAGCTATGCCTTGCCAGACCCGGCAGACAAACAACGGCATGAGCAAATGAAATTCATCATATTGATGGCTGGCGAAGGTCAGCGGGGCGAGGCAGCTAGTCTCGGTCTCAATCCCCAGCTCTTCTTCAAGTTCGCGGATGAGCGCCACTTCGGGCGTCTCGCCTGCCGCCACCTTGCCACCGGGAAATTCCCATAGGCCGGCCATCGGCTTACCTTCGGGACGTTGCTGAATCAGCACCCGGTCATCAACATCGATCAACGCCGCCGCACTCACCAACATTAGATTGATCAAAATGGGGCGCCCCGTCATTGCCGCCAATTGGACCGCCAATTAGCTTCGGTAGTCGGCATTGATCGAAATATAGCCGTGGGTCAAATCGCAGGTCCACACCGTCGCCCGACTTCCGCCGACCCCGACATCAATATCGATAACGACGTGATCCCCCTTCATATGGGCGGCGACAGGGGTCTCATCGTATCCGGCCAAGCGCCTGCCTTTCTCCGCGACGGCAAATCCGCCGATGGAAATTTTGAGCGCGTCCCGGTCGGCTTTTTCCCCCGCCTTACCAACCGCCATGACAATGCGGCCCCAATTGGCGTCTTCACCGGCAACGGCTGTTTTAACCAGTGGTGAGTTGGCGACCGAAAGACCTATCCGGCGTGCCGCATCTCGATCTTCAGCACCGGCAACATTGATTGTGATAAATTTGGTTGCCCCCTCCCCATCCCGGACAATTTGATGGGCAAGGTCGGTACAGACCTCGCGTAATGCTCGTACAAAATCTTTAACCAGGGCGCCGCCAGGCGTGGTTACGCTCGGATGTTTCGGCCCTTTTCCGGTTGCGCAAAAAAGCAGTGTGTCGGATGTCGATGTATCGCTGTCGACAGTGATTGAATTAAAGCTGCGATCCGTTGCTTGGCGCAGCATTTGGCGCAGGACAGCGGCGGGTATTTTTGCATCGGTAAAAACAAAGGAAAGCAAGGTGCCCATATCCGGGGCGATCATTCCAGATCCCTTGGCAAATCCGGCAATTGTGACTTTCTTTCCGCCGATTTCTGCCGTGCGCTGCGCCGCCTTTGGAAAGGTGTCGGTGGTCATAATGGCAGCGGCAGCCGCCGCCCATCCATTCGGCTTGAGGGCATCTTTTAGTTTGGCCAGCCTCTGGGAAATATAATCGTGGGGCAGAGCTTCACCGATCACGCCGGTTGCCGCGACATAAACCTCGTCTTTGCGAACTCGAAATAACCGGGCGGCCTCGGCCACGGTTTCCTCGACCACGGCGTCACCATCATAGCCGGTAAAGGCGTTGGCGTTCCCCGAAGAGGCAATGATCAACCGCGCCTTGCCGTGGCGCGAAATCGAGCGGCACCAAGTTACCGGCGCCGATGGACATTTTGATCGCGTATAGACCCCGGCGATTTCCGTCCCCGGCGCAAGTTTGGCGATCATCAGGTCTTTGACACCCTTGGTCTTCTTTAGCCCAACGGCGCGGCCCGTGAGCTCCACACCGGCAACAGCTTTAATGGTCGGAAAACGCGCAGGCGCCAATGGCGATGTTTTGCTCATAATCTCTATCCGTAACCGGTTATGTTCCTGTCCAAACTCATACACCCGTACCGGACCCGCCCCCAACTCTATTCGGCAAAAACAACCACAGCCGACGATTTCAATTCCTCCAGATGCGCGACAATCGCTTCGTTGGTCAGGGTCGCGCGAATTTCGTCGCGCGCGGCTTCAAATGGCACTAATTCTGGATTGCGGTATGACAGTACTTTAATGATATGCCAGCCGAATTCAGTTTCCAGCGGCGCCGGGGTAACGCCTCCCTCTTCAAGAGAAAAAATTGCCTGGGCAAATTCCGGGTCGATCGCATCCCGTGGAATAAACCCCAGATCCCCGCCCGACGGCCCGGTTGGATCGGTCGAGTGTTCGGCGGCAAGAGCCGCGAACTCAGCTCCACCGGCCAATTCGGCAATCAAAGACACAGCTAAATCCTGGCTATCGACCAAAATTTGCCGCGCATGGGCTTCACGATGTAAATCCGCATTGCCCACTGTCTCGCCATAATAAGCTCGAATAGCATCATCAGTGATCAGCCGCGTCGTGACCTGCTCCATATAAGCTTCGGCAATTGTCGCGGCGCGGTACATAGCGACGAGTTTGAGTGCCCCAGGGTCGTTGTCCAGTCCCAATTCCAGTCCCGCCGACAACAGCAGACGATTATTAATCAACTGGTCGAGAACAAGCTGCATCACCCGGTCGCGCGGATATGATTGGATGTTTTCCGGCATTCCAGCCAAGGTTCTATCAATATCGCCTTGGGTAATTGCCAAACCGTTGACCTGCACCACCACCGGACCTTCATGGGTGACCAATTGAAAATCGCTAACGTCGCCGGTTGCCGGTGCAGACGCAGCCCGGCTTGGGTCAATAGAACCGGCAGAACCGGCAGAACCGGCGCCAAAGGCCAAAATTGCCCCAATAAAGATCACAATGGCAATGATGATCACCGCCACCCAATTCATACGTCTCATCGAAAAAGCCTATTATTTATGCCAAAAATTTTCACGTTGAACATAGCGCGTCTTGCAAAGCTGTTCATAGGCCGATTAGGCGCGATCAAGAGGAAGTGACCAGCGACAATTTGCCTGCTTCATGCTCGAGAACACCACCCCAGAAACCGCCTCCTTGCCGTGCGCTTCGAATTGACAGACGGCGGTCCGGGGCCTAGACACGGTGTCTACTTTAATTATCTAAAGACACGCATTATCTATTCAGTCGAAAAGGGTCTATTGCCTACCCAATTTGCGCGTGCTGGTAAACAATGACCGTCGTAATAACAACCACATTGCATTCGCCGGGAATGCGCTCGCGATCAGTTTTTGACCCGCGGGATTGAAGATTGAGGAAGTTCACATGACCGAGGCTCAAGCCCCCGAGGCACCCCCAACCAAGGCAGCCCCATACACGCCTCCTCCTCCGCGCAAATCCGGCGGTATAATGAAAACGGTTGATGGTCTTGCACGAAAATTATTCGGCACGGCAAATTCCAGATTCCTGAAGACTTTGCACAAAAACGTAGACGCAATCAATGCCTTAGAAGCAAACCTTGAAGCTTTAAGTGACGAAGAGCTACAGGCAAAAACCGGCGAATTTCGGTCTCGTGCGAAAAATGGCGAGACCCTGGATGAATTGTTGGTTGAGGCGTTTGCCGTGGTGCGCGAAGCGTCCAAACGGACCCTCGGCCTGCGCCACTTCGACGTCCAGCTCCTCGGTGGCATGGTCTTGCATGGCGGCAAGATCACCGAGATGAAAACTGGCGAAGGCAAAACCCTTGTTGCCACCCTGGCCGTCTATCTGAATGCCTTGGAGGGTAAGGGCGCCCACGTTGTCACCGTCAACGATTATTTGGCCCAGCGCGATGCCGAATGGATGGGGCGGATTTACACATTTTTGGGGCTAACCGTCGGCGTCATTATCCCAGGCCTGGATGAACAGACCCGCCAAAATAACTATGCCTGCGACGTGACCTATGCGACCAATAACGAACTCGGCTTCGATTACCTGCGCGACAATATGAAATTTCGCCTCGAAGACATGGCGCAGCGTGAGTTTAATTTCGCCATCGTCGACGAGGTGGATTCGATCCTCATCGATGAAGCGCGGACACCGCTGATTATTTCCGGCCCGGCGGAAGATTCGTCGGCAATGTACATTTCGGTCGACAAAATCATTCCTCAAATGACCGAGGACGATTATGAACGCGACGAGAAAGCGCGCTCGACCATGCTGACAGAAGACGGGGTTGAACATGTCGAAGAGCTTCTGCGTGAAGCAGGGTTAATCACCGAAGGCGGTCTATATGACATCGCCAATGTTTCTCATCTGCATCATATAAACCAGGCCCTGTCTGCCCATAAAGGCTATCAGCGGGACAAGGAATATATTGTCAAAGACAATAAAGTCATCATCATTGATGAGTTTACCGGGCGGATGATGGACGGTCGGCGCTTTTCCGACGGCTTGCACCAAGCACTGGAAGCCAAGGAAAAGGTTCAGGTTCAAATTGAAAACCAGACTCTGGCCTCGATCACCTTTCAGAACTATTTCCGGCTCTATCCAAAACTTTCTGGCATGACCGGCACGGCAATGACCGAAGCAGGAGAGTTCGCCGAAATCTACGAGCTTGAGGTCGTCGATATTCCGACCAATGTTGACTGCATTCGCGACGACACTCATGACGAGGTCTATCGGACCCTCGACGAGAAATACAATGCGCTGATCGAGACCATTGAAGACTGCCAGGAGCGCGGCCAACCAGTGCTCGTCGGTACTGTTTCCATCGAAAAATCGGAACAAATTTCCGAAACCCTTAAAAAACGTAATATCAAACATAACGTACTGAACGCCCGTTTCCATGACCAAGAAGCTTTGATCATCACCCAGGCTGGCTCGCCGGGCGCGATTACGATTGCCACCAACATGGCCGGTCGCGGCACCGATATTCAGCTTGGTGGCAATATCGAGATGCGCATCAAAATGGAATTGGCCGACATCACCGATGCGGCCGAACGCGAAGCCGCAATCAAGAAAATTACCGCCGAAGTCGCCTTGGCCAATGAAGACGTCTTGAAGGCCGGCGGCCTCGCCGTCATTGGAACCGAGCGCCATGAAAGCCGGCGCATCGATAATCAGCTACGTGGACGCGCCGGACGCCAGGGCGATCCAGGAGCATCGCGCTTCTATTTATCCTTGGAAGACGATCTTATGCGCATCTTCGGGTCTGAGCGCATGGATGGCGTGTTGCGCCGCCTTGGGCTGAAGGACGGCGAAGCGATCATTCACCCTTGGATCAATAAGGCGCTGGAAAAAGCTCAGCAAAAAGTCGAAGCGCGAAACTTCGAAATTCGTAAACAGCTGCTTCAATATGACGATGTTATGAATGACCAGCGCAAGGTCATCTACGAACAGCGCAAAGATCTGATGCGCGCCGAAGACGTCTCTGAGACCCTGCAGGATATGCGCCAAGAGGTGATTGAGGATCTCGTCACAAGATGCATTCCAGAGCGCACCTTTGCCGAACGGTGGGACGCCGAGACCTTGAACGGCGAGACCATGCGCCTGTTCAACTTAGACCTTCCCTTTGCCGACTGGTTTAAAGAAGAAGGCATCGCCGAAGAAGAAATCGAAGAGAGAGTACGCCGCGCCACCCAAGAAAGTATGGCCCAGAAAGTCGCCAATATCGGCGTCAACGAAATGCGGATGCACGAGAAAAGTTTACTGCTACAAATTCTCGACCACCAGTGGAAGGATCATTTGCTCCAACTCGATCATTTGCGGCGCGGCATTGGTTTGCGCGCCTATGGTCAAAAAAACCCGCTCAATGAGTATAAGCGCGAAGCCTTTGAAATGTTCCAGGAGATGCTGGTCCGGCTGCGCGAAAATGTGGTCAGCTATCTAAGCCGCATTGATATCATCATGGAGCAAGCGCGGGCCGCTGCCGTCGAGCAGGATCAGGCCAGAGCGGCGGAAGCAAACGCGGCGGCAGCAGCGTATGAAGAGAACCTCACCGAACCACGCCAAGCGACACAGCCCACCCCCAAAGGACCGAACGGGGATCTCGACCCAAACGATCCAGAAAATTGGGGCAAAGTTCCGCGCAATGCCGCATGCCCCTGCGGTTCGGGGAAAAAATATAAGCATTGCCACGGAAGCCGCAGCGGCGGCAACAACGATCCCGCCACGCCGGAGCAAGGCACCGCATAGTTTTTTAGAACCGAGGAAATGATGGGCAGCCGAAAAAAGCTTACGGACGAAGCTATAGAGTCAAAGTTGAACGATCTCACGGGCTGGACTATCAAGAACGGCAAATTGCACAAAGATTTTCGGTTCGCCAGCTTTGCCGAGGCCTTCGCCTTTATGACCAGGGTTGCCGAACAGGCGGGCCGCTTGGATCACCATCCCGAATGGTTTAACGCCTATAATCGGGTGATCGTCGACCTAATCACCCATGACGTCGGCGGCATCAGTCAATCGGATTTTGACCTGGCGGACGTCATGGATACAGCCTACGGTAAGTAAGAGATAATCCTGAGACGATTTCCCGCCCTGGGTCTATATGGTTACCTGTGGCGACGGCACCGCCGTTCCCCCCTCGAAGCGTTTTTAGGAGGGTCCATTATGATGTGGCGCACCTATTTCATCTGCGGTGATCTACTGGCTTGCAGCCTAGCCGGGGCCGGTACTGCCTGGCTCGTTCAGGCTTTGATCCCATCTGATTGGCCAATGATCTTCGGCATGGCGCTGGGGATGGTGCTGGGCATGACAGTCGGGACAATCGCCAGCCTCTTTTTCACGCCATTGTTTGGCGCCATGGAAGTCATGCTGCCGGTTTCACTATCGGCAATGGTGAGCGGTATGTGGGCCGGGATGGCTCAGACCGGAACGGACAGGTTTTTTGGCCTAAGCGACATTGACGCGCTGCAGGGCGGCACAGTGGCCGGCCTAGCTTGTCTCGCATTCACCTGGCTACTTCAGGCAAAACTGCGCGGCAATGCAAACATCCGCAGGGACACGCAATGAGCACAGGCGCACAGAAGAAATGGGACGCCGCGGCACGGGCCTACGATTTCGTCGGAGCCTTCGGCGAGGAGCGGCGTTGGCGCCCCCATAAAACGAAACTGTTTTCATCAATGGAAGGCAAAATTCTATTCTTGGCGGTGGGGACCGGCTTAGACATTGCCTCATTCCCGCCCGGCCAGACCATTACCGGCATCGATATCAGCGCAAAAATGTTGGAAAAAGCGGCGCCACGCGCCGCCGCCTATTCGGGCAAGATGAGTTTGACGCAAATGGATGTCCACGAGATGACATTCCCTGACGCCACATTCGATCAGGTTTATACCTCATGCACGTTTTGCTCGGTCACCGACCCGGTGCGCGGACTGACTGCGTTGGTCCGGGTGCTAAAACCCGGCGGTCAATTACGCATGTTTGAACATACCGGTTCCCGGCATTTCCCGTTCAGTGCAATGCTAAACGTGATGAACCCGATTTTTCGAAACCTTGGCCCGGAAATCAACCGCAATACCGTCGCCAATGTTCAAGCCGCAGGGTTCAAGCTGCAAAAAGTCACCAACATCTTCCTCGATGTGGTCAAGACAATAGAGGCGACCGCCCCGATCAAATAACGGCCTAAGTCAAATATCGCGAAACAAAAATGCCGCCGCCAACAAATGTCGGCGACGGCATAAATCAAATAACTTTTCGCCACAAACTATGCGACGCCAAAGTTTCTCGGCGTCAAAGTTACGCGGCGCAAATGCTACTCAACGATGGACAGGTTCTCGGCAGACGATTTGCCATTCTGTCCGGGCTGAAGCTCATAGGAGACTTTCTGCCCTTCATTCAGCGAACTCAGTCCGGCGCGCTCGACGGCCGAAATGTGAACGAATGCATCGTTCGAGCCGTCTTCCGGCTCAATAAATCCAAAACCTTTGGTCGGGTTGAACCACTTTACGGTACCAATAGCCATAGTCATTACCTCTAACTGGAGTCTTCATTTTGTATGTTGCGCCCCACACCATGCGGTAACGCGGTCTCATTAACGTTCACATTGTTAGGGGATAACTAATCTAATCGGCGGACCGGCTATTTAGGTAACTCAAAACAAATGCAACACGCATGTGGCTCTATTTAGAGCATATCACGAAGAAGTCAACATCTCGCGAGTTACCCAGGAGAATGTAGCGGCCCTTTTTCCTGTTCGTGACTAGAATTCTGCGTTGGATTGTTGCACAAAATAGGAACATATCTCCACAATTGAGCCGAGAAACGTGCCTATTTTCATCTAGAAAATAGAACATTATAAATCAATAAAAGAAAATAACACATTGATATTTAAAGCACTTAACCCTTCGCAAGCAGTTCGTTTGCCAACCAGCGGGTTACCCCGACTTTAGAGAGGGGCGAGATGACCCGCCTCCAGTTTCAATACCCGCGTAACCAATCGACCTAAGCGGGACTCATTTTGTTCCGAAACCAGAATGCCGGTGCCGATTCTGGCGATTTTACCAATGGCCTTAATCACATCCCGCGAGACAATTGGGGCCAACCCCAATGTCGGTTCATCCATTAATATGAGCTTTGGCTCGGTCATCAAAGCACGTCCGATGACCAACATCTGTTGCTGGCCACCCGATAACTGCCAGGCGCGATGACCACGCCGGCTGGTCAAAACAGGAAAGAGATCAAAAACAATATCCAGCGATTGGCGCCGTCGCGCCCCCCCTTGCCCCGACGCAACTTCCAGGTTTTCCAGAACCGTAAGACCTGGAAAAACCCGTCGCCCTTCCGGCACCAAAGCCATGCCGAGTCGCGCCCTGTCTTCGACCGGGAGGTCGGCGACATCCCGGTCGCCAAACCGGATAGTACCCGAAACCCTTGGCAACTGACCGAGCAATGCCCGAATTAGCGTCGATTTACCGACGCCGTTCGACCCGACGATCGCCACACATTCACCTACGCCAACATTTAGGGTGAGCGCGCGCAGAACCGCCACCCCCCCATATCCAGCCGTCAGAGCGTCCACTTCTAAAAGCGGCGTCATAATATGGGGTCCCCGAAATAGGCACGGCGCACCGCAGGATCACCGGCGATATCCTTCGGCGTGCCAACAGCAATCACCCGGCCCCGATCCAGGCAAATCAGGCGATCGCAAATCGGCATCAAGAATTCCATATTATGGTCGATAACCATAAAGCCTCTGCCCTCCGCCGCCAAATTTTTGAGCAGGCCAGCAAGATCTGAGGCCTGGCCATCTGAAAGACCGGCGGCGGGTTCGTCCAGAATCACGCAACGTGCCTCGGTTGCCAAAGCCCTGGCAAATTCGACCAAGCGGCGGGAGCCATGATCGAGGGCACCACAGGTCTGGTCCCGACTGCGCCCAAAACCAACCTGGGCGAGCCAGGCATTTTCATCCCCTCGCCTACTCCCCGTTGCGACTGCATCACGTACCGAAAGGGTTACCGGCAATTCCGGGGTCTGAAAACTGCGCGCCAGCCCGGCACGGGCTGCTACATAGTCGGGTCGTCCAGATAAAGTCACTTCACCGAAGGTTATTTTGCCTCGATCCGGGCGGTCGAGGCCGGTTGCGATATTGGCCAAAGTCGTTTTGCCGGAGCCGTTGGGGCCGATCAAGCCGACAATCTCGCCCGGCCCAACGGAAAATGAAACGCCGTCAAGGGCCACGACGCCGCCATATGACTTGGCGACATCGCTGATCTCCAATGTCGCGCCTTCTCTATTTGGCTTAAAATCCCTGGTCGGCGAAACAGCCGGAACCAACGGGCGCGGACGTTTGGAAAAAACCGCCAGCAGACCAATCAGCCCGGCCGGAGCAAATATCACAGCGGCGAGTAAAACTGCCCCATTGGCGGCCAAATAATAACTTTCAAACCCACGGAACCATTCAGGCGAATGGCTTAGCAATAGGGCGGCCAGCAGACCTCCGGCAATTGACAGGCGGCCGCCAATGACGGTCATGGTCAGGCAAATTACCAGCACGCTGAATTGGGCGACCTCAGGCGAAACCACGCGCAGAGTATGGACCTGTAGCGCGCCCGCGAGGCCGGCAAACGCGCCGCCGACGACCAGACTTTGAATGCGCAGGCGGCTGGTATCGATGCCCAATGTTCCCGCAGCCAGTGGCGTTTCGCGCATCGCGGTATAGACCAGCCCTCGCCGACCCGATGTCAATTTCCAGGCCACCAATGCGCCAGCTGCAACCAATGCCCAGACGACAATCAGATTGGGCAACCCGCGCGCTACGGCGAAACCGAACACCGTCAGTCCCGGCACGCCGGGCAAACCGTTGGCGCCGCCGGTTAGTGACTGCAGATTAACCACCCCAAGCAACACCAGTTGCGCGGCGGCCAGGGTTGCCAAAGCAAAATAGTGAGAGCTCAGTCGCAGTACGGGCAAGGCGACCAGCAACGCCGCCAGCGCCGAAAATGCCATCGCCAGCGGACCGGTGATGAGAAAATCTAACCCCCAAGTTCGCGAAAAGATCGCCGAGCCATAGGCGCCAATGGCAAAAAAAGCGCCATGGGCCAGGTTGAGCGCCCCCGCATGACCAAAGGAAAATTGATAGCCGATGACCAGAAGTGCCCAGACCCCGGCCATCGCCAAGAGTTGCTGATCGTACCGCCCACCCCAGATGGCACCGGACAAAACACTCGCCCCCACAACCGCCAACACGATGGTAGGGATCGACCAGGCCGGCAAGATGCGCATTTTTCCAGTCGTGCCAACTGTCATGCTCTGTGTCCAATCGCTTCGCCGAACACCCCTTGGGGCCGGGCAAACAGGATCGCGAAGAGCACGAGGTAGAGCAGGCCCTCGGCAACCGGTTGCGAGGTCAGGGAGGCGACACCGATTTCAAAGAAGGCGATCAGCATCGCGCCGGCAACAGCGCCGCGCAAACTACCCCAGCCGCCAATTGTCACCGCAAGATAGGCTTTTAACATCAGCGCCCCGCCCGAGCTTGGGGTGATAAAAAACTGATTTGCCAGCAGCAATCCGGCGGCGCCAGCAAGGGCAAGGGCAAGAGCGAAACTCACCGCGATCAGCCGGTCGACCCGAATACCCATCGCCCGGGCCATCTCTGGATCCTGGGCCGCGGCCCGCATCCGACGCCCGGTCTGAGTTCGCTCCATCAGCCAACCGAGCCCGCCGATCAAAATTATCGCTGTCCCCAGGATTGACAGTGACTGATGACTGATGACCAAGTCGCCAAGAGAAAATTGACCGGCTCCAAACAGCGGCGGCGTTGACCTCGGCGCCCCACCGAACTGAGCATTTATGCCGTTTGAGAGAATGAGGCCAACAGCGATCGTGCTGACAAATATCGTCACCGGCGGTTGGTTTTTCAGCGGCGTATAGGCCACTCGGCAGAAGATCAACCCCAACCCGGCCATCACCACCAATGTGGTGGGCAATAATAGCAAGCCGACCCAGGCACCGCCTCCGGCAAACTCCACGGGCAATATACTGGTCAAGGCACCGGTCAATGCAATGGCGACAAATCCTCCCGCCATCACCCAATCCCCGTGGGCGAAATTGACCGCGCCGGTGGCGTTTAAAACCAGCACAAAACCGAGGGCTACCAACCCGTAGGCGGCTCCCAACGCCAGCCCATTGACCAAGAGTTGGAGCGCCGCCATCGATGTTTAACGGACGCCGGTTACGTTCTCGTACCGGCGCTCAATCCGTGGCACCCGGCTATCGGACCCGTAGCAAACAATCACAGCATCATGGGCCATATTGCCGGTCCCGTCGGATTTGTAGGCCATTGCCAACCCATCAAAAGTCTCACGGCTGAGATATTGGCGCACATCAGCGGCGCTCCGCGCGCCTTCGTTGAGTGCCGCCAAAACCATCCGCACCCCGTCATATTGACCAAGAGCAAACGCATCGGGCTCAATGGCGAACCGGCTGCGATAGCGTTGGGTCCAAGTGTCGATATCGGTGTCACCACCCGAAATTGGCGACGAGCCGGTTTCGGCGCAGGATCCGGCAAGCTCATCCTGGGTCAGCAAGTCGGCAGTGGTCGGTTGATGAAGAGCGGACCCGGCAACAATTGGAATGTCTAAACCGAGTGAAGCCGCCTGGCGCAAAAGCTGGGCCGTCGGCCCCGAATGCAAATGCAACAGCAGCATATCGGCCCCCGCCCGTTGTGCCTTGATCAGCACCGGAAGCATATCATTGACCGACACATCAACCGCTTCATCCAAAACCGGCGCGACACCAGCATCGATAAATCGGGTGGAAAGATGCGCTTGGCCCGACTGGCCATAGGCCGTGGTTTGAGTTATCAGCGCCGGGCGCTCGGCCCCGAGAACTTCCAACGCATATCGGGCATGAGCCTCTTTAACCACGACGTCACCGGGAAAAAACCGGAAGACGTAGGGATTGTCCTGCTCGGTAATTGAGGCAGTGCCGGAAATCGTAATCAGCGGCACCCCGTCTTCGCGCGCCAGCGGCAGCAATGCCAGCATTTGGGTGCCAAAAATCGGTGCGACGACCGCCACAACATTGGGTGCCTCAGCTGCGCGCAGGAATGCATTGACGGCAATTTCCGGCGAGGTCGCAGTATCGAAAACTTCGAACTGAACGTCGAGATCAGCCGGCAAATTATCGGCGGCCTCTTCTAGTGCCAGCAGCGCACCGTTGCGCTGAGAGGTCCCTTCAAGGGATAAAAATCCGGTGACGGGCACCAGTACCGGAATGGAAACGGTTTCGGCCTGCGCCGATCCACTGCCCAGAAAAAACCCGGTGATCGCGACGGCGAGAATGCGGAAATTCAGCGTAAACATATTATTCTCCGGCGGGGTTAACCCTGGCCGAAAGAAGATACGGGAACACCCAAATGGCGGCGAGGTGCGCATCCGTGACATCTCCCTACGCCAGTATCACCCGGGTCAGGTTCCATGGGTTTTTCTCAGCCACCCGGTTTTTTTCGGAGCGGCACCCCAGTATCACATCGCAAAGAAGGCAGACGGCCTCCCTTTGAAAGAGCAGTGAGGGTATGCCATTGGCCCGGTCGAGGTCAAATTTCTTTAGAAAACGACTAAGTTGAAGATTTCGCTCGCCAAAAGTCATATTGTTGCTTGGCTTCACAGGGTTTGTTTATTGGAGAGACACACATGTCCAAGTTACTCGTTTCCGGCGTCGCCCTTTCACTGGCCGCCGCTCTGCTTATCGGCTGCGCCGATGACGTCGAAACTGCCTTACCTTGTGAAACGGCGCGCCTCATTGTGCCTTGGTCTCCCGGGGGCGGGACGGCGGTTATTTTCGGAATTTTTGAGCAGCAAATCCGCGACAGCGGCGCCGAAATTCCGATCCAGGTTGTCACCATGCCGGGGCAAGGCGGCGCCCTCGGCGCCCAGGCGGCCCACGATGCCGCACCGGATGGCTGCACCCTATTTGCCATTCATCAGCATTTGGTGGTGAATTATATTAATGGCGTGACGGAATTTAGCTGGGATGGATTTGAACCCGTCGCCATGTTAACCGATACGCCGGAAATCGTCGGCGCTGGCGGCCACAAGGGTTATGAGAGTTTTGACGATATGCTGGCCGACGCACGGGCCAATCCGGGCGGCTTGCCGACCGGTGTTTCCCTTGGGGCAACGAGCCATTTTTTCTGGATCATGCTCGGGTCCCTGACCGGGACCGATTATCAATATGTGCCCTATCAAGGCGGCACGGCAGGTCGGATTACCGGACTGCTCAATGGCGAAATTGATCTCGGGCTGATCAACATGGCGGCGGCGCGGACCCAGCGTGACGACGGCAAATTACTGGCCTTGGCCATCGCCGCCGACGAGCGCAGTGATCTGGTGCCCGACGTGCCGACACTCAAAGAACTCGGCGTCGACATGACCTATTCCCTGACCCGTGGGATCATGGCTCCGCTTGGCACCCCGCCCGAAGCCATCGACTATTGGGCGGAGGTGTTTAAAGCCGCGGCCGAGAACGAAACATTCATTGAAGAACAAAAAGCCCGGGGCACGGCGGTCATGTTTCTTGGTCCCGACGACTATCGAGCCTGGTGGGCAGAGACTGCGCAAGGGTTCCTTGACGCGGCTGAGGCGCTCAAAATCGGGCGTTTTGAATAAAACCATGCGCTTGAACCGCGACGCGTTTGCCGCCATAGCGCTACTGTTTATGTGCGGCGTGTTTTTCTACGCTACGCTTGACCTACGCCCTCCGATCTCCGGGCAATTATCCAGTGCATTGTGGCCACGAATAATCCTGGCGCCACTCGCATTTCTATCCTTTGGGCTGCTCATCCAATCCCAACGCAAGGCAAACGCCGACGCGCCGCATATTGGAAAATTGGGACAATGGCTGCGCGATAATATCAATCCGATTATCTGTTTTGTCTTGTTCTTTCTGTTCATTTTCACGATGCCCATTTTTGGCATGCTGATCGGCGGTCTCGGCTACGTCTTTTTGACCCTTTGCGTGCTTGGGGGTTGGGAACGACGCCGGTTATTCCTCCACGCAGCGATCACATCGGTTTTCGTTGTCGGCATGTGGGCCCTCTTCACCCAAGGGCTCGGAGTATTTCTGCCCGAAGGTCAAATTTTTCGGTTGCTGTAATGGGGCTTGTTGAAAATATTTTAGTCGCCCTGCCGGCGCTCTTCACCGTCAAAATTATGGCTCTGATGATCGTCGGCACCGCAGCCGGACTATTGGCCGGCGCAATCCCCGGCTTCACAATTGCCATGGCCGTCGTTCTAGTTCTGCCGTTTACCTTTACCATGAACCCGGTCGAAGGCCTGGCGACGATGATAGCGGTTTATGTCGGCGGCCTATCGGGGGGCCTCATGTCGGGCATATTGACCGGCATTCCCGGTACGCCGTCATCCATTGCCACCACCTTTGACGGCTACCCCTTGGCCCGTGCGGGTAAACCCGGCCTGGCCCTGGGCATCGGCGTCTGGTCATCGTTTTTTGGCGGTGTCATCGCCTCGGTCATCCTTATTCTGGTCGCTCCGCAATTGGCGCAAATCGGACTTGAGTTTCAGTCGGTGGACTATTTCGCGCTCATTCTATTTGCCCTGACCATTACCGCCAGCCTGACCGGCGACCAACTGCTAAAAGGTCTGATATCGGCGTTACTCGGCCTGCTGGCGGCCACCGTCGGCAGCGACGTTGTCTTTGGCTATCAAAGATTTACTTTTGGCCAAAATGCCCTGGCGTCGGGGTTTTCGTTTCTGCCGGTGCTTATAGGATTGTTTGCCTTTAGTCGCCTGCTCGGCGATGTGCGCGATCGCGACGCCTCACGACGGCGACTTGGAGGCGACGACACCCATATTGTCAAAATCGACTATTGGGCGTCGGCCCGCATCGTCCTCGCGCGTTGGGTCAATCTGGTTCGATCATCCCTGATCGGTGTCTTTATCGGCATTCTGCCCGCTGCCGGCAGCACAATCTCCAACATTGTTGCGTATGATCAAGCAAAAAAAGCGGCCAAAGAGCCCGAGACATTCGGCAGCGGCGCCATCGACGGGATCATCGCCCCGGAAGCGGCCAACAACGCAACCGCCGGCGGCGCCCTGGTGGTGATGATGGCCCTGGGCATTCCTGGCGATATCATCACGGCCGTTATGCTCGGCGCCTTGCTCATTCATGACGTGATCCCGAGCCCGTCCTTTATCGCCGACGAGCCGGTGATCTCCTATTCGATCTTCATCGCCTTTTTTATCGCCAATTTCATGATGCTGGGATTGCAGTCGATTACCCTGCGCGGCTTTGTGCTGATCACTAAAGTCAGCATGTATATGGTGACCGCCGTCGTCTTATTTTATACGGCGGTTGGAGTTTTTGCCCTGAACAATATCGCCTTTGACATGTGGACCTTGTTAATTTTCGGTGTCCTCGGTTTTATTATGCGGGCGCTGAAGTTTCCGATTGTGCCGATCGTTCTGGGCGCCGTGCTCGGCCAAATAGCCGAGCAGAGATTGAGCCAAATGGTGGCAAAAAATCTCGATATCTGGATCATATTCGACCGCCCCTGGGCGTTGTTTTTTATCCTTCTGGCCTGTTTTTCGATCCTCTTCCCGGCCTATCAAAAGCAGGCCCCCACGGCAAACTGGACCAAATTTTTTGGCCCGGCTTTGCTGATGACCCTATCTGTACCGGTCTACATGATGGAGGGTTGGATCCGCCCGGCAATGGCCGTGGCAATGATCAGCACCGGCGTGATATTGTTAGGTTTGCGGTTGCGCCGTTTGTTGGGCAATTTGTCGGGCGGTGCAAAACCTAGTTGAAGGCAAGAGGACATTTAAGATGCCACAATCCAAACTCGCCGCAAGCACTGAGCATTTAAGGACCGGCGGCCATATTCTCGCCGACCAATTACGCATACTCGGCGCCGACAAAATTTTTTGCGTACCTGGTGAAAGTTTTCTCGGTTTCCTTGACGGGCTCTATCAAAACCGCGCCGCGATCGAAACTATTTCCTGCCGTCATGAAACCGGTGCGGCCAACATGGCCGACGCCTATGCCAAGCTCACCGGTCGACCCGGCATTTGCGCGGTGACCCGTGGCCCCGGCGCGACCAACGCGGCCAACGGCATCCACACGGCGTTCCAGGATAGCACACCGGTAATATTGCTGATCGGCCAAGTCGGCCGGGATATTGCCGACCGGGAGGCATTTCAGGAAATGGATTATCGACGGGTTTTTGGCGAGATGGCGAAATGGGTCGCCCAAATTGATCGGGCCGACCGCATTCCTGAATATCTCTCGCGGGCTTGGACCACCGCACTTTCAGGCAGGCCGGGCCCGGTCGTGCTTGCCCTGCCCGAAGATATGCTGGCCGATGAAGTTGCAACCCAAGACTTAACGCCTCCTTCCCCCGCCAGCAGCGCGCCGACACCCGAAGCAATGACGACCCTCGGCACCATGATCGATAGGGCAGAAAACCCATTGCTGATCGTCGGCGGACCGGGATGGAGCGCCGACTGCGCCCGCGCCGCCGAGGCGTTTGCCGAACAGGCGGGCTCGCCCGTCGCCACATCTTTTCGCTGTCAGGATTATGTCAATAACGACCACCCCAATTATGTCGGCGCCCTCGGTATCGCGCCGCTGCCAAGTCTGCGTGCCTATGTCCACGACCGGGTGGACTTGCTGATTGTCGTCGGCGCGCGACTGGGTGAAATGACCACCCAAGGCTATAGCCTGGTCGATAGTCCAAACCCGCAAATGCGCTTGGTCCATATCCACCCCGACGCCAACCAGCTTGGCCAAGTCTATCGGCCGGACCTGGCTATCGCCGCAACCGCCACCGCTTTTTTCGCCGCCGCCGGGCAAGGGATAACCGATGGAGGCGCCCAACGGCGCGCAGCTCTGATCGGCAAAATGCGCCAGGACTATATCGATTTCCAATTGCCCCTAGCGGCACCCGGCGCAGTTAACATGACGGAAATTGTCCTCGAACTTTCCCGCCAATTGCCCGAAGACGCGATTATTTCCAACGGCGCGGGCAACTACACAGTCTGGCTGCATCGCTTCCACCGTCACCGCCAATACCGAACGCAATTGGCGCCGACCAGCGGCTCAATGGGCTATGGCACCCCAGCAGCGATCGCCGCTAAATTGGTTTATCCAGACCGGGTTGCGGTCAGTTTTGCCGGAGACGGCTGCTTCCTCATGACCGCCCAGGAAATGGCTACGGCCAAGCAATACGGGGCGGCGGTCATTTTCATCGTCATCAATAACGGCATGTATGGAACCATCCGCATGCACCAAGAACGCAACCATCCCGGCCGGGTGATCGGCACGCAATTAGAAAACCCGGATTTCATTCAACTAGCTCATGCCTATGGCGCCGAAGGCGAACGGGTCGAGCGGACCCAAGATTTTCCCGCCGCCCTGGAGCGCGCCCGGACCGCATCGGGATCGTATCTGATCGAAATCGTCATCGATCCGGAGGCCCTGACCCCGGTTCAATCCCTGAGCGCGGCGCGCGCCCAAGGCCAAGCCGCCGCGAAAACCAAATAATCCCATTCTTCGACGAGCCGGGATATAAATGTAGGGGAGAAAATTCACAGATGAGCCAGTCTCCAGACGACAGCACCGATACCGGCGCCCATACTGATTTCAGTTCGGAAATGGGCTATGGCGACTATCTTGGGCTCGACCAAATTTTGAGCGCCCAACACCCCCGCAGCGACCATCACGACGAGATGCTGTTTATTGTCATCCATCAGGCGACCGAATTATGGATGAAGCTCACCCTGCACGAGATGGGCGCGGCGATGGCCTGCATCGCGGCCGATAATTTAGCACCGGCGTCGAAAATGCTTGCCAGGGTTACCCGCATTCAGTCTCAACTCATTCAAAGCTGGGACGTGCTCTCGACATTAACCCCGGCCGATTATTTGGCCTTTCGCGATGTTCTGGGTCACGCGTCGGGGTTTCAATCCCATCAGTATCGGCTACTGGAATTTTTGCTCGGCAATAAAAACGCCGCGATGTTGAAACCCCACGCCCACGATGAAAAAACCCATGGTCTGTTGACCCATGCGCTGCAAAATCCATGCCTTTATGACCTGGTGATCATCTTGTTGGGCAAACGCGGGTTCGAAATTGACCCGGAATGTTTGGCCCGCGACTGGTCCGAGACCTATGCGGCGAACCCATCGGTTCTGGCTGCATGGACAACAGTTTATGCAGATACGCAGACCTATTGGGACCTCTACCAATTGGCTGAAGATTTGATCGACTTGGAAGACTGGTTCCAGCAATGGCGCTTCCGTCACCTAACAACCGTCGAACGTATAATCGGCAATAAGCGCGGCACCGGCGGGACATTGGGTGTCGATTACCTCAAACGCGCCCTCGACGGGCGGTTTTTCCCGGAACTCTGGCAAGTAAGGACGGGCCTATGAGCCAAGACAAAGGCGATTTCATCACTCATACGGGCGGATGCCATTGCGGCAAAGTGCTGTTTGAAGTCGATGCCCCGGCCAATATCGAGGTCATAGACTGTAATTGTTCGATATGTGCAAAGCTCGCTTTCCTCCACCTCATCGTGCCTAAATCTCAGTTTAGGTTGCTGCAAGGAAGCGACGTATTGACCACTTACCGTTTTAATACCGGCGTCGGAGAGCATCCGTTCTGCTCCGTCTGCGGCATCAAATCCTTTTACATTCCGCGCTCACATCCCACCGGTTGCAGCGTCAATGTTCGCTGCCTTGTCGAAGGGACTGTTAAGTCCATGTCGATCAGCCAATTTAACGGGGCCCGGTGGGAAGAAAATATCGGCTCATTGGCGCCGCTGCCCCCTGAAGAAACCGGCGGCTAGAACGACCCGACTGGGTGAGCCCCAAATAGCCCGGCTCGAATTTGGGTAGTGCGTCAGTTTGAAATCTATCCCGATTGACAGCCCTATCGAATCTCGGGCTGAATACCTATATGCTTAGCGGAAGGCATAGGAGGGTCTAAGTGACAATAAAATATGTAGTAGATGGATGCCACGACGATCAGGGGGCATTGCGTGACACTCTACATCGCATTTCCGAGGAAGGCAGTCGCGTTGTCAGCGTTACGTGGCAGCCGAGTCGCACTAGCGGGAATAGTACCATTTCTGCCGGTTATACAATTGTTTCTGAAGTTGACGCTGATGCCTAAGGGTCCAAAAGGCCAGAAGCGCCCCGCTGACGTGATCGGCAACGCTGTTAAGGTGATGCAGATTGCTACGGGCGAGGCCGAGGAAGAATTTGACGACGAGGGCAAGAACAAGGCCGCTGTTGCGCTTGGCAGGTTGGGAGGACGCGCACGGGCTGAGAAACTAACCAAGAAACGACGGGAGGAAATAGCAAAGCAAGCCGCTACTAAGAGGTGGCAGAACGGTTAACTCTCGTTTGCGGAGCTTTGCTCAAGAAAGTTAATAGCCCCACAAACGATACTCTCTCCGTTCACATTGGCAGTCGCGACGTAGCGCCCAGTAGTTTTAATGATAAAGGGAGCCAGGGTCATGCGTGAAATTATTCCGACAATCAGATTGTTCGTGGTCCCTGCCTCTGCGTAACCTTTTTCAATGACCTCTTCTTCTACTTTACTCTCGCTGAGTATCTCATCCGTTGGTGTTTTTAGACTTATCGAAAGAGACTTTAGCTCAAACGTTGGATCAAAATGGCAACGTACATACATGCATATTTTGCCCATCATGCCAGGAATCGTGGATACTCGTAAATTATCTGGAAGTATTCCAATCATAATTTCCTTGCCATTATTCTCGGTCCGAATGTCTTCGCAAAAGAAAGCAACAATTGAGTATTTGGCTGTCACGGCGTTAACTCTTTGGTTGTGTATAGTAGCGCCGTGCCAGTGGTAAGATTTGCTTTATCATTTTGCGGCGCAGAAAAGTCCGAAAAGCTGTCAGTCTCTGCGGAAGCCGTGGTTGTAGTCGAACCACTTTGTGGGTCCATGTGGACCCAATCTGCAATCTCGTAATTTCGAGGCCGTCCCAAAATAGAATGAGAATTTGCGACCAGCTCCTCACCAGAAATGCCAGCCAGAAGGTCGCTAATAGTTCCTATGGTCCAGTTGCCTGGTGCCCCTAGGAGCTTACTCAGACGGCCAGGATCACACTTAATGCGGTCCGCAAGACGCGCTTGAGTTAAACCCTTTTCTTGCTGCTCCAAGAATTTTGAAACAACAAAGTCATAGAGATTGTTACGGAGGCGTTGCCTTAAATACTCCAATGACCCCTCGGAAATATTAGCGTTAGGGTCCGGAATCTCCGACTGGAAAAGCGTTTTCCGTGATATAGTCATAAATGGTGTTTCCATGTATTGCGGATGTGTCGGGAAAGAGTTCACTCCAACGTTGTTGGCATTTCAAGATTTCCAAATGGTACTCTAATGAGTTTCCGGCCCTCATGGGATTTTGGCTCAACCACTTTACTGACCTCGGTCGCCAAGTTAGTCCCACAAATACATTTGGCTCAGCAAATCTGCCAAATACCCTTAACCCAGGGTTGGGATCTCTACTTCTAATGTCCCAAACTTCATCTTCTGGTCGATCTAGCCGACCCATATAAGCGGTGCCATGATGATAGGGGATGAGAGACATGGCCAATTTTTGTCCTTGCACGAAGAACTCCAAATCTGCTCTCAAGCGATTGGCGCGACGCTCAATTGATCGGTCCGGCCACGGGCCCTCAATCAAACTCCAAATATCGTCGGAAACCGCCATTAATCGCTCGACCGGGTCATCATTCAGAGGCTCTATCCATTGAAGCCGTCCCTCCTGAACGTGTGTTTGTATTGTCTGTACTATTGACATATAAGTCAACTACCCAAAGATTAAAGAGCCCGCATGATTGTGGATAGATTACATGAAATAGGAGGATACCAACGAGCATAATTATCTGAGCAATATACTTGACGATAGGCATAAAAGTTCATATATTATAGGCATGAACAAATTGCCCCTAAAAACCCGCGCAATGATTTTGAACCTTCTCTGTGAAGGCTCGTCAATGCGGGCTATCTCAAGGCTGACGGGCGTTTCGTTCAATACTGTTGCCAAGTTGTTGATCGATGCGGGCGAGGCATGTGCGGCGTATCACGATGAAAAGGTCCGCAACGTGAAGGCCGTCCGTATCCAGTGCGATGAAATTTGGTCTTTTACCTATGCCAAGCAAAAAAACGTCAAGACAGCGAAGGCCGCGCCGGAAGGTGCCGGAGACACTTGGACCTGGACTGCCATTGATGCGGATTCAAAACTGATAGTGTCTTATCTGGTTGGTGGTCGTGACGCTGAATATGCAAATGCGTTTATGGCAGATGTTGCCGCGAGGCTTGCCAATCGTGTCCAGATGACAACGGATGGTCATGGGGCGTATTTGGAAGCTGTTGAAGGTGCGTTCGGAGCCGATGTTGATTACGCGCAGCTAATCAAGATTTATGGTGCGGCACCTGACTCAGCCAAGGGCCGTTATAGCCCTGCCGATTGCACTGGTATCAAGAAGCGCAGTGTAGAAGGCGAGCCGGACGAAGCTCATGTCAGCACTTCATATGTAGAACGCCAGAACCTCACTATGCGGATGCACATGCGCCGGTTCACAAGATTGACGAATGCTTTTTCAAAGAAGTTTGAGAACCACGCTCACATGGTCGCCCTCTATACGGTCTTCTATAATTTCTGCCGCATTCACAAAACGCTTCGGGTAACACCAGCAATGGAAGCTGGTCTATCTGATACGGTCCGCGATATGGAATGGATTGCAGGATTGATTGACGCGCGGGCACCGAAGCCGGGACGGCCAGCAGCATACAAAAAAAGAATTTCAAACTGATGCACTACCCGAATTTGGTTCGCCTTGCAAACAATTGCCGCGTCGGTTATTAACGCGGTCCGAAAGGAATGGCCGGGATCCGGCCTTTTCAGACAATATGAGGGCGGAGCGCGCGCGATGGATTTCACGCTGTATTGGTTTATGTTCCCGGTTTCCATTTTCGTTGCGACAACGGCGATGATGAGCGGTATCGGTGGCGCGGCATTTTTCACCCCCTTGTTCCTGGTCATTTTCCCGCTGCTCGGGCCCGAATATGTGCTGACGCCGGTCGCCGCGGTTGGCACGGCCCTGTTTATCGAGACCTTTGGATTCTCGTCAGGATTTATCGGCTACTACCGCAAACGCTTGATCGACTTCCGGTCGGCGGTACCGTTCATCGTCGTTGCGGTGCCCGTCGGCATTGTCGGCGCCTTACTCGCCAGTAAAGTACCCGGCTGGGCCATTACCGGCGGCTATGCGGCGCTGATGGTGGCCCTTGGAACCGTGATGCTGCGCCACCATGAAGAGGTCGAAATACCGCAAGACGAAAATGCCGTGCGCGAAATTGAAGAGGAAATGGCGAAAAAGCCGGCTGCTAGTCAACGACCGTCCACCCGCACGATTACCGGTGCCGACGGTAAAGACTATACCTTCAATATTCCGCGCCAAGGAATTGGATCGATGATCACGGCAATCGGCGCCTTGCTCACCGGCCTGTTATCTGTCGGCATCGGTGAAGTCACCATGCCCCAACTTGCCAAACGGCACCGAGTACCCATTCCCGTTGCTGCAGCAACATCTGTCCTGGTGGTCATTGTCACCGTCGCTTTGACGTCATTTACCCATATCGCGGCATTGATCGGCGGCGGCGGGCTCAGTGCCGTGCCCTGGCATCTTCTCGTCTATGCCATACCGGCGGTGGTCATTGGAGGCCAAATAGGCCCGAGAATGCAGGGCAAGATCGCCCACCGAACCATGGAACGGGCCATCGGCACCCTTTTTCTAGTGATTGCTGTCGCCATGGTATTTGTCGCCTATAATAAATATGGGATCTCCACAGCGCCCCATTAGGGACGGTGAGCAACTAGAAGGGCAAACAGAGGGAACGGCACTAACATGCGGGTCCGCTGGTTACTCTTTATTATCGTTACGCTCGGCTGCGGTCTTTGGGCCTTTGCGACAGGCCGCGACATGGCCGATATCCGCGCCGACCAATTGAACGAAGTCGTCATCAGCCTGACCGACGCAAATTTGCGGCTACAGGACGAAATTGCCGGCCTGCGAGGCTATGCCCGCCAAACCAACCAGCGCCTCGCCGCGCCGGATCGATTTGCCCCGGCAGGCAATGGGACCAACCCAACAACCGAAGAAATCGACCGAGCCATCCTGGATCTGGTGCACGCCAGGATCCGCCAGGGTATTCCAGCCGAGCGTATCGCCAGCGTGATCGGTACAATTACCCCATTCCGAATATGTGATGTGCAGGTCGAAACAGTAGATTTTATCGTTCGCACGGACCCCTCCAACAACAATTTTAATTCCGCATCCTTGGCCCAAAATCGAATTGTCGCGAAAGCCTCGGGCACAGCATCGACAGACCGCAGCGGCCAAGCCCAGCGTTGGTTCGACCCGAGCTTGCCGGTGCGCGTCGAATTTACCCATATCGACGGCACAAGTTCGACCGTCACCGGCGTTCTGCCATTTCAGCATTCGGTCATTGCCGGTGAGGTGGAATACCGATTTCTGCTGACACCGGGGGAGGCACGGTTCATTTCCCTTTCGTTAGAAACCTGTCATTTACCTTAATTTACAACGACTTATGGTTTCTTTTTAAGAGATACGTCAGATCATCTATTTTGCGCTACACTAGAGATTCTCTGCACCCAAAAGAGGAGATCACAACGCATGCATGTCACCGCAATTATGCACAGCAAAGGGTCTCAGGTTTACACCGTGACCCCGTCGACAACATTAGCCGAGGCGGCAAAACAACTGGCCGAACACCGGGTTGGCGCGCTCATTGTCAGCGCCGACAAAAAGGCAGCGGACGGTATGTTATCGGAACGCGACATCGTTCGCGTGCTGGCCGAACGAGGCCCCAACGCCCTGGGCGATCCGGTCCAATCCCATATGTCGGGCCCGGTCATAACCTGTGGGCCCGACGACACGATCGCCCACCTCATGCATTTGATGACCGAGCATCGGATCCGCCACTTGCCGGTGCTGGAAAATGAAGTCCTGACCGGCATTGTAAGCATCGGCGATGTCGTCAAGCGACGCATGCAGGAGATCGAAAAAGAGGCCGAGGAAATGCGCAATATTATTTCCGGCGGCTAAACTCGAAACACCTGTATAACCGGCCGCAATGATGATCGAACGACCGGCCCAACTCGCCTTCAATCCCGCTCATTTAATGCGTGGATTTGGCGGGACATATTTTACCCATGCGGTGATCGCCTTTGTTTTTGCCGCATCGGCACCGGTGGCGATCATTCTCACCACAGGCCAGGCAGGCGGTCTCAGTCAGGCCGATATTGCCTCTTGGATATTCGGCTGTTTTTTCATCAACGGCCTCATTTCCCTCCTCTTCTGCTTGGTTTACCGACAGCCCCTTGTATTCTTCTGGACCATTCCCGGTACCGTGCTGGTTAGTGAGGCGCTGACCCATCTGAGTTTTGCCGAAGTAATCGGCGCCTTTTATGGGACCGGCCTGCTGATGCTTGCCCTGGGCCTGACCGGCTGGGCGCGAAAAATCATGGCCCGGTTGCCGATGCCGATTGTCATGGCGATGGTCGCCGGGGTCTTCCTGCAGTTTGGCCTTGATCTGGTCAGCGCCTTGGAAAATGGATTTTCCATTGCCGGACCGATGGTGGCGGCATTTATCGTGCTTTCGGTATGGTCGCGCGCCGGGCGGCTTATTCCGCCGCTCATCGGCGCCCTCCTCGTCGGCATCGCGACCGTGGCCGCTGTCGGCGGGTTTCACCCCACCGGCAGCGGTGACATCCTGGCCCGCCCAATAATTCAAAGTGCCGCGTTTTCCTGGCCGGCGATGATCGAGCTGGTGGTGCCATTGGCCATCACCGTACTAGCGGCCCAAAATGCCCAAGGCTACGCCGTGCTTGAAGCCGCCGGGCACCGTCCACCGGTCAATGCGGTTACCCTGGCTTGTGGCGCGGGCTCGATATTGACGGCAGCAGTCGGCTCAGTGTCGACCTGCCTGACCGGCCCGACCAACGCCATTCTGGCAAGTTCGGGCGAGCGCCAATATCACTATGGCGCCGCGGTTCTGGTTGCCCTGCTGGCGCTCATTTTCGGATTATTCTCGCCGCTTTTTACCCGTTACATGTTGGCGACACCGGGCGCCTTCATCGCCACCCTGGCCGGGTTGGCGCTACTGCCGGTGCTCCAACGCGCCTTTATCGCCTCGTTTAAAGGGGCCTTTACCATGGGGGCGACGGTCACGTTTTTGGTCACGGTTTCGGGGCTGGTTATTTTTTCGATAGGCGCGCCGTTCTGGGGCCTAGTCATCGGCTATGGGGCGTCACGGGCGTTGGAGCGCGCCGATTTCAGGACTCTAGACGAAGCCTAGGCCTTTTTGGGCGCGCCAAAATTGACCAGGGCGACACCGACAAACACAATGGCGACCGCGAGCCAAAGCCCAAGCGGCGGCTGCTCCCCAAAAATCAACATGCTCCACCCAATACCGGTAATGGTCGAGATAAATCCAACCTGGCCGAGATAGACCGCCCCGGCCATGCTGACGATCGAAAAATAAAGAATGAAGGCAAACGCCGTCGACGCGCCATACCCCAAAATAATCCCGACACCGCTGGTATCAGACCAGATCGGAATAAAACTGCCATCGAGCAAACCAATCACCCCGGTCGACAGGGCCACCGCAAACATCGTGCCCGCCGCCAGGGCGATATTGTCGGCATTTTTCGGCCGCCCCCATTGGACATAAATATTCGACATGGCATAGCCCGCCGGCACCAGCAGCCCGAAGACCGCCACCGGAATTAACGCCGGCGACGGCAGGCTGCCTTTTGAAAACACCAGCATGCCGGCCCCGGCAAACCCCAGCGCAATACCGATCCCCCGGGTCAGGCGAAACCCTTCAAGCCGGATCATCATGGCAAAGACATAGGTTAAGACCGGCCCAAAAACCACGACAACAGAGCCAAACGCCGCCGAGATCTGACCCGAGACATAAATCAAAACCGCATAAGACATGGTAATGGTGAAACAGCCGACAAACCCGTAATAAGCCAGATGCCGCCCATCGAACCGGATCGGCGTGCGCCGTACAATGCAGACAATGGTCAGCAGCAGCCCCGCCCACAAGGATTGCCAAAACACCGCCCCCAACGGCGCCAACCCAGCCAAGGCAATCGCTTTGGAAAACACCGCATTCGCCCCCCACATCGTGCCAAGAATAAGCAGTAGAACCAGCGGCAGCCAGCGGGCGCCATTCGTGTCACCAAGTTTCATCGCGTCAATATCTTCCTGGGATGAGCAAGTCACCAAGCCAAGCCTTATACAGATAATCCCTGAGAGTTGCTACTCAGCCCAAGAGAATATCGGCGCGCGATTACGCCCTGCCTCGCTGAGATCGTGTGTTGCTGGGGCTCGATACCAACGATATCCGTTGACCGTGGCGCGAGATATAGGTCGAGCCACAAACCATTGATAATCCGTTGATTGTGGCGGTTGTATGGGCTCACAACCAGCTTAAGGAATTGTTTCAGGCCTTGGGTCGGGTCTCGGCTAAGCACATGGCGAGCCAGTCGAATTGAGGCGGGTGTCCCTCCAAAATTCGCTCTATAATTCGTCCTTCTAGTTCCGACTCGCTCCGGCGTCTTCCAGGATCCGGACAATCGACTGGTACGCTAGGTACGCCGCCAGACTGCGTTCCTCATATGCCGTTGGAGCGCCGCCTCGCAAAGCTTCCAAGAAAAATTGGTCAAGCCGTTCGCCGTTTGCAGCGAACGTGGCTGTCGCAATATCCAAGGCGGTTTGGCCACCGAAACTGGGATGCATAATATCATACCTGCGCGCCGTCATATCAGCACCGGCATTTACAAGGGCTCGAACGACTCCGACATGCCCCTCTTGCACGGCGAAAATCAGCGCGGTGCGTCCACCCCTACTTCGCGTGTCAGCGTTTGCACCGGCGTCCAGCAACATCTGGACAATTCCTGTGTGGCCCCTTTCGGCGGCGGCGATCATCGCGCTGTCGCCATATCTGTCCTTAATATCGCGATCGGCACCAGCCGCGACGAGCGCGGCCGCTGCGTCGAGATATCCACCGGAGCTTGCACGGATGAGCGGCGTATCGCGGTCGTAGCAGGTCAGAAAATCGATATTGGCGCCTTCCTCTAACAGCACCTCGATGATTCCCGGATCATTTCCCCCGAGAGCGTACAAGAGAGCCATATCCAGATGACCGCCAAGTTCCGCGCGTGTATCGCCGTCCAGGCGGCGCAAGGCCAGTGTGACACTGTCGCGATTTCCACTGCTGGATTCTTCATAAAGGCGATGCAGCCGTTGAACGGCGTCGCCCCGCCCGACATCGCGCTCCTGTTTGCGCCGAAAACATTCCGTCTCGGCAGCCGTCAGATACGGCTCCAAGATCCTCGTGTCTCCAACGTCAGGCGTAAAAGCGCCGAGGACGATGGTCGGTATGACGACAAAACGCAGAAATAACTGCATGCTCGCGGCCTCGAACATCATTGCGATAATGTTCTAGACGGACAGGGCCTATGTTTTTCGCCCAACTGGCCAGATACCGATTTCAAGGGTACCAAATTAAGGTGGTTGCGTGGGGCGATTTGAACCTGTGCCATTAACTCATTGACCTTACCAAGTTTACAAGTTTCTGGTGCGATCCCAATAAATCAATAGCCCATAACCCACTGAGATTGCAATGCTATTTCCATAATTTTGGTAGCGGAGGCCCGATACCAGCTTAATGATATGTTCCAGGCGTCGGGTATCTCAGCACCAGCGACGCACGCCGCAGCCGACTAGCTTTGACGAGGTCCATCCTCAAACGCCAGCCAACCGCCGCAGGGGCGCATTGCAGGGTATGCCACGTAACACCGGGGTATATCGGCTCGAGCAATCGGTCAAACTCTCGCCGACTGGTGTTCATCCGCTTGGCCATGGCGACCTTGATCGCCTGTTCCTCGGTCGCTTCGAGCCGGTCTTGGTCGGCGAGGGCATCATCGAGGGTGTCGCCGATAGTCTTGTCTTTGATCATATTCCGTCTCCACTCATACGCGTGCGACCAGTGTCGATGTCCCTCTCGGGAGTCTTCGCGTTTTTGTTTCGAACGAGCCATCCGGTCCCGGCGTTTGACATGACCCCGCCCCAGCGCCAATAGTATCGGCGAGCCGTACGCGCGGCTCCGGGGCGTAGTAACCCCGCAAACAGCGGTCCGCGCTGACCGTGACAGTGCCACAGTCCTTGACCCCCTTCGGTCGGGGAGCCTGTGGCGTATATAATAGGCCCTCTTGCTAAAGGCCACAGGGGTCGTCTGTTTGCGACTTACTAACTCCCCGATCACCAGGATTGGATTGAAGACCGGCTTTGCGGGGGCGTACCGCTTCGCCGGGGTTCGGGGAGGTCGGCCGCCATGGTCCGGCGTTTTTTCGACTTGGTTGTTTTTGCCGGTTGCATGGGTGCGGCCTGGCTCCCATCGGCGATGGCGCAGCAAACAGCCTTTGCCACCTATGCGGCGGTACGCGATACGGTGTTCTGGTCGCTATTTTATGTGCTCGACGGGGCGACACTCTATTGCGACATTCCCTTTGATCGCGACGGCAATCTGGCCCCGACTTTGTTCAACGCAACCCTGACCATCGAGCATGTCTATCCCCAACAGTGGCTGGCCGAACATTTCGGTTGCGCCAACGCCGCCGCCTGCGCCGACCCGCGTTTCCATGCCGCCGCGGCCGATCTGCACAATCTCTGGCCCGCCATCGGCCGGATCAACGCCAGCCGTGGCCAACGCCCTTTCGCCGATATCCCCGGCGAGACCCATCGCCGCTTCGCGGAATTCTGCCCGGACTATGAGCGGGGCCCCGGACGCGGTGCGCCGGTCGAGCCCCGCCCGGCGGCCAAAGGCGAAATCGCTCGCGCCCTGCTTTATATGGCCAACACCTATGGGCTCTCGCTACGCGGCGCGCGTGATGCGATGCTCGGCTGGCACGCCGCCGACCCACCCGACGCCCACGAACATTGGCGTAACTACGCGATCATAAAACTGCAAGGAAGCGGCAATGCCTATCTCGAGTTCGGACGGTAGGCGCGCCGAAGACGATCGGCCCATGCCCCCTTAAAACCCGACGGTGTTTTATAATCCCTTGGTGGGCCCGGAGGCCCTTCGACTTGAGTACCGGGACGAAATTGCGGCCTTAGAACGGCTTAAACCATCGGAATCTTTGTTCATCGCGGAGGACATTTTTTGTTCGCCGCAGCGTCATTTCTGACCACTAAAGTTGTCTTATGGCCAAGATTTTCTGTCCATTCCAAACATTTGGTTTGCTGAAGGTATATCCCTGGATAAATACGTTGGCATTAAACATGGCAAAATATTTAGTAATTTATATAAATCAAATATTTAAACTCTAACCCTCATGTTTTACATGTCAGAAAAAATTATGTTATAATCTGACACATGGGAGTTAAAGCTATGAGCGCTATCGCAAATACCATTATCAGAAGAATTCGCGCCAAGGGTCGCGGTTGGGTTTTCACGCCCAAGGACTTCTTGGATATCGGTACACGCGCCGCAGTTGACCAGACTCTGTCGCGCCTTGCACGTAAAGGCGTTATTCAGCGTCTTGATCGCGGCCTGTATGATTACCCAAAGATGCACGACAAATTAGGCACCCTGTCTCCCAGCGCCGATGATTTAGCTCAAGCGATAGCCGCAAAAACAGGCGACATTGTCTTCCCTTCCGGCGCGGCGGCAGCAAATAGTTTGGGGCTGTCCACGCAAGTACCGGCCCGGCCCGTCTACCTGACCAATGGCTCTGCCAGAACCAAAAAAGTGGCTGGCAGGACCATTGTTTTAAAACATGCCAAAGTGCCAATTATGGACCGCATGACCATTAAGGCTAACCTTATGCTTCAGGCACTGTCCTATCTGGGCCAGAAAAATATTGACGACCAAATGATCAGGCAGTGTGCCGACCGCCTTGATGATCGAGATATGAAAGATTTGAGTGCTTCGGCCCCACGTGTTCCCGGTTGGATGGCCGATGTTATTTTGAAAATACAGCAAACAAAACATGGATGATTTCGCAAACCACCCGATAACGAACGCAAGGAACTGTTACGCGAAGCGGCCAACCGCCAAGATTCCTCCGATATAATTTTCGAGAAAAATTTTTGGGTTTGCTGGACCTTAACAAGGTTGTTTACCAACCCTGCCCTCGCCCTACACCTGACATTCAAAGACGGCACGCCCCTATCAAAAACCTACGATGTAATTGAACGATTTTCAGAAGAACAAGACCGCCAACATTGATCCCAAATTCCAGAATCTTGGTCAATTAGGATTCGCTCGCCAAGCCATACCTTCGGCTTTTTCGCGCTTCGCCATACTGAGCTAGAAAGCCGCTCTTGACCCACCCATTACAGAGGTTGAGTGCCGTGCGGCGGTGAATTCCAAGATGTTCGGCGATCTGCTTTGTCGTGATGGTGGAATCTGTTTCAAACAATATAAGAATTTGCCGTTGGCGCGCATCTAATTTTCTGAGCGCTTTTTCTTGATCTGTGTTTTGTTTTTTTGCCCCTTCGTTCGCCTTGGCTCTAACGACTGAAAAGGCGTCTGCCATACCCAGGCAGAAATATTCCAGCCAACCGGAAAGGTCTGCGTCTTCTCGTCCCATATAATAATTATGCGATGGCCCGACGGAGAGCGCCTCGTAATAGGCACCCAAATCGCGGGCATAATATTCCTCCAGCGAATAGATCCCCTTCAGACCATAGCCCGCGTGATGAAGAAGCAAATTTGTGAGCAAACGCGCTGTTCGACCGTTGCCGTCATAATAAGGGTGTATGGTTGCGAACTGGTAATGCGCGAGCCCCGCCATAGCCGGAGCCGGAAGTTCACGCGACGTTTGTTGCTCTGTAAGCCACTTGACCAGTTCCGTCATAAGGCCGGGTACATCCTTGGCCTCAGGAGGCATATAGACAATGCCGCCCGACACACTATCGCGGATAACATTTTGCCCGTCACGATAAGGGGTCGCCTTCTTAACGCCGGTCATGACAAGCCCATGCAGCGTTTTAATATGTGTTTCTGTCAGCTTCCCTCTGTCTGAGATAAGACCATCCGCATAATCAAGCGCCTGGTAATAGTTCCGCACCTCATCCTCATCTCGTTCCCGATTTGGGAAGGTACCGCCTTGCAGAACCACTTCCTGGACCTGCTCTTGCGTCAAACGATTCCCTTCAATCTGGGTCGAATAGTGAGTGGAAATAAGGCGTGCGCTCTTACGCAGGCTATCAAGCAGCTGAACGGTTATCGGCAAACCGGAAACCGCCTGCCGGCAGGCTTCGATCTCCATAAGTGCCTTGCTCAAACGGGGGCTGATTTGAAATTTTGGCTGAAACATGAAACTCCTGACGCTCCAGCCATTATATCTGAGATTCTCAAAAACTTCCAATAAACTGCCAATAAATGCTCAAATAATTCCAATATTCTTTGAACGGCTAAGGCGATTCCAACACTGCTAACGGCGAAACGCTAAATTATGGACATCATGGGAAGACTGTCCGTCATCATATAAAATGGAACAAACAACGGCCTGATCTAAAGGAGGATCTGGCCCATCTGGTTCAAGATATTAAGCGGCGTATTTGCGGTATTGCAAGCGCCGGTTCTCCATCGTTTTGAGTTTGATCCTTTCGCG